>NZ_CM149983.1:4205000-4208028 GCF_056312215.1 Microbulbifer sp. ABF4_107 | reverse complement strand
CTGACGATGACCTACTCTCACATGGGGAATCCCCACACTACCATCGGCGATGTTGCGTTTCACTTCTGAGTTCGGCAAGGGATCAGGTGGTTCCACAACTCTATTGTCGTCAGGCAAACTGGCTTGGGTTGGCTTGGTCTTATGGACTTTTCTAGTCCTGCGCTGCCTGTTATCGCTGTTTGCCTCGATCAGCTTCCCAATCGGCGATAACCCCAAATAAGTCGGTAAAACATTCTGTAGTAATACACCGCAAGTCGATACTCTCTACGCTTTAAACGTTTCGAGCTTTGCGCGTCTCTCGATCGAACACAATCCGTTCGTTAGTAACCATCTCTGTTGTATGGTCAAGCCGCACGGGCAATTAGTACTGGTTAGCTCAACGCCTCACAACGCTTCCACACCCAGCCTATCAACGTGGTAGTCTTCCACGGCCCTTCAGGACTCTCAAGGAGTCAGGGAGATCTCATCTTGAAGGAGGCTTCCCGCTTAGATGCTTTCAGCGGTTATCCCGTCCGAACATAGCTACCGGGCAATGCCACTGGCGTGACAACCCGAACACCAGAGGTTCGTTCACTCCGGTCCTCTCGTACTAGGAGCAACTCTTCTCAAATCTCCAACGCCCACGGCAGATAGGGACCGAACTGTCTCACGACGTTCTAAACCCAGCTCGCGTACCACTTTAAATGGCGAACAGCCATACCCTTGGGACCGGCTTCAGCCCCAGGATGTGATGAGCCGACATCGAGGTGCCAAACACCGCCGTCGATGTGAACTCTTGGGCGGTATCAGCCTGTTATCCCCGGAGTACCTTTTATCCGTTGAGCGATGGCCCTTCCATACAGAACCACCGGATCACTATGACCTACTTTCGTACCTGCTCGTCATGTCTGACTCGCAGTCAAGCGCACTTATACCATTATGCTCATTGCATGATTTCCGACCATGCTGAGTGCACCTTCGTACTCCTCCGTTACTCTTTGGGAGGAGACCGCCCCAGTCAAACTACCCACCATACACTGTCCTCGATCCGGATAACGGACCAGAGTTAGAACCTCAAACATACCAGGGTGGTATTTCAAGGATGGCTCCACTGCAACTGGCGTCACAGTTTCAAAGCCTCCCACCTATCCTACACAAATAGGCTCAAAGTTCAGTGCAAAGCTGTAGTAAAGGTTCACGGGGTCTTTCCGTCTAGCCGCGGGTACACTGCATCTTAACAGCGATTTCAATTTCACTGAGTCTCTGGTGGAGACAGCGTGGCCATCGTTACGCCATTCGTGCAGGTCGGAACTTACCCGACAAGGAATTTCGCTACCTTAGGACCGTTATAGTTACGGCCGCCGTTTACCGGGGCTTCGATCAAGAGCTTCGCATAAGCTAACCCCATCAATTAACCTTCCGGCACCGGGCAGGCGTCACACCCTATACGTCCACTTACGTGTTTGCAGAGTGCTATGTTTTTAATAAACAGTCGCAGCCACCTGGTCACTTCGACCGGCCTCAGCTTAGGGAGCAAGTCCCATCACCAAAACCGGCGTACCTTCTCCCGAAGTTACGGTACCATTTTGCCTAGTTCCTTCACCAGAGTTCTCTCAAGCGCCTTGGTATTCTCTACCTGACCACCTGTGTCGGTTTAGAGTACGGTTCGCAATTGCCTGAAGCTTAGAAGTTTTTCCTGGAAGCAGGGCATCAACCACTTCACTTACCGAGGTAAGCTTCGTCATCAATTCTCAGCCTTAGGGACCCGGATTTGCCTAAGTCCCCAGCCTACAACCTTAAACATGGACAACCAATCGCCATGCTGGCCTAGCCTTCTCCGTCACTCCATCGCAGCAATTGCAAGTACAGGAATATTAACCTGTTTCCCATCGACTACGGCTTTCGCCCTCGCCTTAGGGGCCGACTAACCCTGTCCCGATTAGCGTTGGACAGGAACCCTTGGTCTTCCGGCGGGGAGGTTTTTCACCCCCCTTGTCGTTACTCATGTCAGCATTCGCACTTGTGATACCTCCAGCAAACCTCACAGTTCACCTTCAGCGGCTTACACAACGCTCCTCTACCATGCTCAAAGAGCATCCGCAGCTTCGGTTATCAGTTTGAGCCCCGGTATATCTTCCGCGCGGGCCGACTCGACTAGTGAGCTATTACGCTTTCTTTAAAGGATGGCTGCTTCTAAGCCAACCTCCTAGCTGTCTGGGCCTTCCCACATCGTTTCCCACTTAACTGATATTTGGGACCTTAGCTGGCGGTCTGGGTTGTTTCCCTTTTCACGACGGACGTTAGCACCCGCCGTGTGTCTCCCGCGATTGCACTCCACGGTATTCGGAGTTTGCATGGGGTTGGTAAGTCGGGATGACCCCCTAGCCCAAACAGTGCTCTACCCCCGTGGGTGAGACGCGAGGCGCTACCTAAATAGCTTTCGAGGAGAACCAGCTATCTCCCGGCTTGATTAGCCTTTCACTCCGATCCACAGGTCATCTCCTAATTTTTCAACATTAGTGAGTTCGGTCCTCCAATTGATGTTACTCAATCTTCAACCTGCCCATGGATAGATCGCCGGGTTTCGGGTCTATTGCCTGCAACTGAACGCCCTATTAAGACTCGATTTCTCTACGGCTCCCCTATGCGGTTAACCTTGCTACAGACAATAAGTCGCTGACCCATTATACAAAAGGTACGCAGTCACCCCGAAGGGCTCCTACTGCTTGTACGTATACGGTTTCAGGTTCTATTTCACTCCCCTCTCCGGGGTTCTTTTCGCCTTTCCCTCACGGTACTGGTTCACTATCGGTCAGCTGGGAGTATTTAGCCTTGGAGGATGGTCCCCCCATGTTCAGTCAAGATAACACGTGTCCCGACCTACTCGATTTCAATCAATGTGCCTTTTCGTGTACGGGGCTATCACCCTGTATCGCGGAACTTTCCAGATCCTTCCACTAAGACATAAAGACCTTAAGGGCTAATCCCCTTTCGCTCGCCGCTACTCAGGGAATCTCGGTTGATTTCTTTTCCTCCGGGTACTTAGATG
>NZ_CM149983.1:2360000-4202500 GCF_056312215.1 Microbulbifer sp. ABF4_107 | reverse complement strand
CGAAACCGTTATAAATCAACGCTTTCTGGCCTCTCGACCACCGCCCTGGGTGACCGCTGAAGTGGCGCGCATTATAGCGGCCTCTTCGACCTTGGCAAGTACTTTTTGATTTTCTTATTTAGAGAAAACTCTTTGAAAATCAATCAGTTATCTTGCCAGCTCACCGCGCTTCGGGGCTGCCCCTGCAGCGGTGAGGGCGCGAACTATACGAGCCTGCCGGAGGTCACGCAAGCACTTTTATGACAAAACTGTAAAAAAGATTTTTCACGCTCTTTTTCGCTAAATTTCAATCAGCCCGCCATGTAGAAAAGGTGGTACTTCTTTTTGCCCAGTCGAACAATGAAGTACTTGCCGTGCAGTGCGCGAGCAGCAGTGAAGACACCCGCCGGCTCGCCGTTACTCTGCAAGCCAACGCTCTCGCCATTCACCAGCACAGCATTTCGCCCGAGGGCATCCTTTACCGGCTTACCGGACGGCGCCAATCCCGCATCCACCAATAACTGGATCAGGCTCTGGTCTGCGAATGCCGCCGGGAGCTCTGAACTGGGCAAACCATCAAGGCGCAGCTGCTCGAGATCCCCCTGGGACAGGTCGTCGATACCACCGGAGAACAGTGCCTGCGAGATTCGCTCTGCCGCGGCCAGCCCTTCTTCGCCATGCACGAGACGCGTAACTTCAGTTGCCAGCACGCTCTGGGCTTCCGGCTTACCGGCACGCTCGGCATCTGCCTTTTCAAGCGCATCGATGGCGTCGACACTGATAAAGGTGAAGTACTTGAGAAATTTGTACGCATCCGCATCCGCCGTATTCAGCCAGAACTGGTAGAAGGCGTAGGGAGAGGTGCGCTTCGGGTCCAGCCAGATGGTGCCACTTTCGGTTTTGCCGAATTTGGTGCCATCGGCTTTGGTAACCAACGGAAGGGTCAAACCGAACACCTTGCCGCGATGCTGGCGACGGGTCAGATCCACACCACCGGTAATATTGCCCCACTGATCGGATCCACCAATTTGCAGGGTACAGTCGTGTCGCTTGTAGAGCTCGGAGAAGTCCATGGACTGCAGCAGGATGTACGCGAACTCGGTAAACGAGATGCCCTCACCTTCCCGCTGGATCCGCTGCTTTACAGACTCCTTGTTCACCATATTGTTGACGGAGAAGTGTTTGCCGACGTCCCGCAGGAAGTCGAGGACATTCAGGTCCCGGGTCCAATCGAGGTTGTTGGCTACCAGGCCACTATTGTCGCCAGACTCAAAATCTACGAACGCGCTGACCTGCGCCTTGATCTTCTCCACCCAGCTGGAAACAACGTCCGGCGTATTCAGCGAGCGCTCCTGTGCCTTGAAGGAAGGGTCGCCAATCAGGCCGGTTGCGCCGCCAACCAGAGCAATCGGTCTATGTCCTGCCGCCTGAAACCTCTTGAGTGTCAGCAGCGGGACTAGACTGCCTATATGCAGGGAATCTGCCGTGGGGTCGAAGCCGCAATACAGTGTGCGACTTGCTTCTGCCAGGTGCTGTTCCAGTTCTCCGTCGCCGGTGGCCTGATTGACCAACCCGCGGCGGGTGAGATCGTCCAGCAGTGTCGCATCCACTCCGGCCATGGTATCCCCTTGCGGTAAATTCAGATTGAGCTATTTGATTGCCGCGGATGTGGGTTTCGGCGGCGAAAAATTGGGCTGCAAATGTACCGAATCCAGCAGCAAATACAAGCGGATCCAGGCAGTCACGACCGGCTCGACGATGTGCCCGACCCATCCCACGCATGCACAACGCAAAAGCACCTTTACGGCTGACTTTCTCCCGGAAGCGAGGAACCGAATCATGGAAAGACAGGTCAATTATCCCGTGAACCAAGGCGGTAATTTTGTTATAAAGTCGCCCCGGTGTTCGTTTTTTAGGCGGCAACTTGCGCGCCATCGGCTCCAGAACCAGAACTACACAACAATCACAATCAGCGCTACGTCTATATAGAACCATGCAAAATCGACGCAAAAACCCGCGCCTGCTGGGCGCTATGGGCAAGCACTTCCCGCGTACCCACGCTCTGGCAGCCGGAGCGGCGAGTTTCGCACTGGCGCTCGCGCTGTTTGTTTCCCCTCCGGAAGTGGAAGCCAAGCGCACCGCGCTGCCAGTCACCCTGAGCCTGCCGGAAACCACCGAGCAGCCAGCACCGGCAGCACCCGAAACTTCCGTGGCGGTGCCAATGGAAAGCCCCAGCGTAATGGAGGGGCTGCGCGTGGTTCAGGAGACCGTACGCAATGGTGACACCCTCTCCGATCTGTTCCAGCGCGCCGGAATCAGCAGTGCCGAGATGTACCAGCTGCTCGCCAGCGGCAAAGAAGCCAAGCAACTGGCCAAGCTGGTACCGGGCGAAGAGCTCACGTTCCAGATCGATGGCGACGGCAGCCTGCAGACCCTCGAGTTACACCGGGACCGTCTCAGCAAGGTCGAATTCAGTCGCGACAGCTCCGACGAGTACAAATACGCGCTGCACCAGCGCGACCCAGAACGCTATACCGCATTTCGCCAGGCGGAGATCCAGAGCTCCCTGTTTGTTGACGGCAGCAAAGCGGGCCTGAGCAATAACCTCATCATGGAAATGGCCGACATCTTCGGCTCAGACATCGACTTCGCACTGGATATTCGCAAGGGCGACAAGTTCAGCGTGATTTTTGACGAAGAATTTCTCGACGGTGAGAAAATCGGTAATGGCGCCATCCAGGCCGTTACCTTTACCAACCAGGGAAAAACCTTCAGTGCGGTGCGCTATATCGACAGCAATGGCGACATCAATTACTACACCCCCGACGGCAAGAGCATGCGCAAGGCGTTCATTCGAACTCCAGTGGATATCGGCCGTATCAGTTCCCATTTCAACCCGCGCCGCCTGCACCCCATATTCAAGACCCGACGTCCACACAACGGCACCGACTATGCAGCCCCCCGCGGCACTCCTGTGTACTCCGCCGGCGACGGTCGCGTGATCAAGGCGGGTTACAGCAAAGCCAACGGTAACTATGTATTTATCCAGCACGGTGAGCGCTATATCACCCGCTACCTGCACCTGAACAAACGCCACGTGAAGCGTGGTCAACGGGTCAAGCAACGCCAGGTAATCGGTACCGTGGGTTCAACGGGTTACGCCACTGGCCCGCACCTGCACTATGAATTTCTGGTAGACGGCCGCCACCGCAACCCGGCCACTATTGTGCGCAAGCTGCCCAAAGCCAAAGCGGTAGCCAGCTCGGAGATGGACCGATTCCTGGCACAAACCCAACCGCTGATTGCTCAGCTTGAACGTTTTGAGCAGCCCGCCCTGGCGCAGGCCGACGACGAAAAGGACTCCGTAAACTGAATGACGGATCTTTATATTGGCCTGATGTCCGGCACCAGTGTCGACTGTATCGACGCGGTGCTGGTGGAGTTCACCGAATCGGATTCTGATTCAGGAAACGGCTTGCATTGCCAGACTCGTGCGGCAATAGGACATCCGATATCCACGGGAATGCGCGAAGCTATTCTCGCGCTGTGTGCTCCCGGACCTTCCGAGCTGGATCGGGCAGGACAGCTGGATCGGCAGCTGGGCGAAGAGTTTGCCTCTGCTACCCTGGAAGTGTTACGACAGGCCAACATCAAACCGGAGGCGGTTCGGGCCATTGGCAGTCACGGCCAGACGGTCCGCCACCGCCCGCCAGGTGCAGTTTCCACTCCCTTCTCCCTCCAGCTTGGCGACCCAAACACCATCGCAGCCATTACAGGCATTACCACGGTTGCGGATTTCCGCCGCCGGGATATGGCGCTGGGGGGGCAGGGTGCACCACTGATGCCCGCCTTTCACAACGCCGTATTTCGCACCGACCGCGATCGAGCGGTCGTGAACATCGGCGGAATGGCCAATATCACCGAGCTGGCCGCTTCGGGTGGCGTGCGTGGATACGACACCGGGCCGGGCAATGCACTGCTGGATTACTGGGTAAAATTGCACAAAGACAAAGCGTACGACGCCGACGGCGCCTGGGCCGCCAGCGGTAACCCGCACCCCGAGCTGCTCAACCGGCTACTGAACGACCCCTTCTTTGCCGCACCGGCACCCAAGAGTACCGGCCGGGAAGCCTTTAATCCCAGCTGGCTGGAGCGCGCCAGTGCCGGGCTCGAAGTGACCCCGGCCGACGTGCAGGCCACACTCGCGGAGGTTACCGCGGCAACCATTGCCAACGGCGTGCATGAATTTGCGCGCGGCGGTGAGCTTCTGGTGTGCGGTGGCGGAGCGCGTAATAGCGACCTGATGGAGCGGTTGCGCCGACGCCTGCCTACCTGGACGGTATCGCCAACCGATCACTACGGGATTGATGCGGACTGGGTAGAAGGTGCTGGATTTGCCTGGCTGGCACACCAGACCATGCAAGGCCTCAGCGGGAACTGCCCCGCAGTGACCGGAGCAGCAAAGGAAACCATTCTGGGAGGAATATTCCCGGCCTGAGCGGCACGGGAATCAAGCGGCAGAAACGCCTCAGATGGAGAAGGACGAGCCGCAACCACAGGTGGAGGATGCATTCGGGTTCTGCACCACAAAGCGGGAACCGGACAGTCCCTCTTCGTAGTCTACGCTGGCACCTACCAGATACGGGTAGCTCATGGCATCTACCAGGACCTGAATCCCGTCTTTTTCGACGATCGCGTCGTCTTCCGCCACCAGCTCATCAAAGGTAAACCCGTACTGGAAGCCGGAGCAACCGCCACCAGTCACGAATACCCGCAACTTCAGCTCAGGATTGCCTTCCTCTTCCAGCAAGCCCTTTACCTTGGCAACGGCCTGCTCGGTCACCTGGATCGGCTCGGGTGAAAAGGAAACAGCTTCGGACATAGAACTTTCTCAACACAGTTTGCAGCCCCCACCCAATTGCGGGTGCTGACGGGGCGCATTATGGATAAAACCCAGCAAACGGGTCAAGTATTGACCCATTGACCAGGCTTCACCAACCGGACTTCACCCACTGGCCCGATAAGATCACTCTGCGTCGGTAATTACTTCTTCAGAGTTGTAGCCCAGCATACGGGTCTCATCGGCAGTATCCACTTCCACATTGGATACCAGGGAGCCGTTCACCTGGGCGCCTTTGACCATTTCGATCAGCTTGTAATGCACATTGCCCTCAACCATCGCCTTGGAGGCCAGCTCCAGGTGACCGCTGGCATGCACATCGCCCTTCACATTGCCGTTGACCACCACATTGGGGACACGAATTTCCCCCTCAATAGTGCCACCGTCGACAACCTGCAGTCGTGCGTCAGTGTCGCTGTGGGCACTGATATTTCCTTTCACCTTGCCCTCAACCACCAGGTTGCCGCGAAAATGCAGGTCACCGGTCACTTCGGTGTGACGGGCGATCAGGGTTGTGCTGTTGCCACCAGTGCTAGCCATAGTTTTCTCTTTCTTTTTCAACATAATTCAACCGAAACCTCATGAATTGTATGGAGTTAAGTGTGGCCTATCGCACCAAAACCTCCACCGGCGCACACACGCCATCAGCGAGTCAGCTCTGCTGTACCAGCCAGCCATAGCGCTGATCAATACTGAAACCTTTGCGCTTACTGGATTTGAGCGACAGTTCCACGCCTTCCGGCACAAAGCCTTCCGGCAACTGCAACTCTCCCTCAATATTCTGAAAATACTTGAATCGCAGGGGAATAGACTCACTATCCACCTGAGATGACAGGTCCGACAGGGCGTAGCGGCGGGCCTCCCCCCTGACTGTCCGACAATGGTGAATCGCACTGCCCCAGTCACCAGCTGGTGACGGGCCGCAGATTGCTGCACCAACAACTTGTACTGGTAGCGTCGATCGCCGGACTCGGAAATACTGAAACGGCCAATCGACACGCCATCGCTACCTTCGGTCGGCGCCATAATGCCGCGGTAAAAGGAAATTTCCTGGCGCAGCTCCGCAATCTGGTTGTCCTTCGACACCAGTTCTGCGCGCACCGACTCACTGGCCTGCTCGCCGATGGCAACCGACTGTTCGGCTGTAGTGGCGCGCACGCGCAAGGTCTCGATGTCCGCCCGCAGGCGATCCACCTCGTCGAGCATCCGCGCGTGGGCCCGGGTCTTCTCGTCCAGACTCTTGCTCAGCTGATACTGACCGGCGAAAAAGGCACCGGCACTGGTGGACAACACCAGCAGGCTCACCCCCAGCGCGGAAAAAACGCCGTGGATGGGCCGGTGAGGCACCACCTTCATGCGGTACTGTTTGCTGCCTTTGACTTTGCGCGCCATGAGTTTGAGTCGTTTTGTTGTCGTCTGATTTCTTGTTTTCGTTCTGCCTTTGATTCTAAGGCAGCAGTGCCGGGCTCTCTAGCCCCTGGTTCTCATTTAAACCAAACATGATATTCATGTTCTGGATTGCCTGCGCCGACGCCCCTTTGGCGAGATTATCGATGACCGACAAGACAACCACAGTATCGCGGTCCTGTGGCCGCATCACCGACAGGCGGCACACATTGGTTCCCTTCACGCTGCGGGTCTGCGGGTGGCTGCCTGCCGGCATCACGTCCACAAACGGCTCGGAGGCGTAGCGCTGCTCAAACTGTGCCTGCAGGGCTGCCTGCGCGGAAGCGGCGGCTGACGAGTCCTTTAGTTTCGCATACAGCGTGGCGTGAATACCGCGAACCATGGGCAGCAGGTGTGGCACAAAGGTCAGTTCGACCGGGCCGCCTGCGGCGCGCCCAAGCCCCTGCTCGATTTCTGGCAGGTGGCGGTGACCGCCGGCAGCGTATGCCCGGAAGCTGTCGTTGTTCTCGGCGAACAGCAAATCGGTTTTGCCCTGGCGACCGGCACCACTGGCACCACTGGCCGCGTTGGCAACCAGACCGGTCGTTTCCACCAACCCTGACTCCAGCAGCGGCAGGAACCCGAGCTGAATCGCAGTGGGGTAACAACCGGGGCAAGCGATTAACTGAGCACCAGCGATCTGTGCGCGGTTTACCTCGGGCAGGCCATACACCGCCGCGGCGGCAAGTTCGGGGCAACCATGCTGCTGGCCGTACCACTTTTCCCAAGTGGGAATATCCTGCAGGCGAAAGTCCGCCGACAGATCGATCACCCGCACTCCGCGAGCAATCAGCTCTGGCACCTGAGCCTGAGCCACTCCATGCGGCGTGGCAAAAAACACCACGTCACAGGCCGCCAGTTCGTCCACATCGGGGGCGGTAAATTTCAGGTCATAGTGACCGCGCAGGCTGGGAAAGAGTTCCGTCACGGAAGTGCCCGACTCGGCTCGGGAAGTGATCGCGCGCACTTCCACCCCATTGTGGCCAGACAGCAGGCGCAGCAGCTCTACACCGGTATATCCTGTTCCGCCTACGATCGCCGCTTTGATGACACTCACAAATCTGCTCCTTTAACCTGCCTGCGGGTTTCAATCCTTGCCGGGGCCGCCTGTTGCCGGCTGATGCCCCCTGTATACTGAGCCGTGCACTCTACCATAAGCCACCCTGATTAAAGGATTAACCGTGCGGCGCCGAACGCAGTCGAAGCCTCCTACCAGCCCATCCGCCCCTCCGCTCCAGAGCCGTCGCCCGCGACTGCTGGACCGACTGCAGCTCGATCTTTCCGCGCAAAAAGCACTGTCGCTACTGGTGCTCCTGGCACTGGTGATTGGTATCTGCGCGGGGCTTGTAGTGATCGGCTTCAGACAGCTGAGTGAGGGCCCGGCGATCCTGTACCTGCCGCGCCTGGAAGATTTTGAATCCCTGCCACCGCTTTGGCGCTTCCTGCTGCCATTCGGCGGCGCCATCCTGCTCGGGATCATTTTCCACTGGGTTGCGCCTTCCGGGCGCCCGGTTGGGGTAGTGCACGTACTCGACCGGCTGCACAACCATCAGGGCAAGATGCCAGTAAAGAATGCTCTGCTGCAGTTTTTTGCCGGATCCCTCGCTCTGCTGAGCGGCCAGTCCATTGGTCGCGAGGGGCCTTCGGTGCATCTGGGCGCCGCCAGCGGCAGCTGGGTCGCACACCGTTTGCGATTGCCAAACAACGCCCTGCGCACCCTGCTCGCTTGCGGGGTGGCCGCGGCGATCGCCGCCTCGTTCAACACGCCGCTGGCAGGGGTTATCTTCGCCATGGAAGTGGTGATGCTCGAATACACGGTTGCGGGCTTTTTACCGGTGATGATCGCCGCAGTCAGCGGTAGTGCGGCGACCCGCCTTGCCTTCGGTCACCAGGCGGCGTTCAGTGTACCCGCCTCGCAGCTACAGTCCCTGGCGGAACTGCCCATCCTGTTCTTTTGCGCGCTGGTGGTTGGTGCGCTCGCCGCCCTGTTTATTGTCAGCCAGCGCCGACTGTTACCCCTGCAATTGCGCGTCCACCCACTGTGGCGATTTGCAGCAGCCGGCGCTGCCACCGGTGTGCTCGCACTCTGGGTGCCACAGATACTGGGTACCGGCTACGACACCCTGGAAATGGCCATGCTCGGGCAACTGGGCATCGCCACCCTCTCCGCCATCGTCCTCGCGAAACTCACCGCCACCGCGCTGGCCACGGGCCTTGGCATCCCCGGCGGGGTAATCGGTCCCAGCCTGATTCTCGGCGCCTGCATTGGCGGTGCCGCCGGCCACCTGGCCAACCTCTGGCTCGGTGCTGCTACCGCCAGCCCCGGGCTCTATGCCATGGTGGGAATGGCGGCGATGATGGCAGCGCTTCTCAATGCGCCGCTCGCCGCGCTGCTGGCAATACTCGAGCTTACCTACAACCCCAACGTCTTGTTTCCCGCCATGATGACCATCGTGGTGGCCTGCCTGGTGAGCCGCCAGCTGTTTTCCACCGAAGGCATATATCAGGAATCCCTGCGCGCCCTCGGGAAAAGCGGCACCCCCTCATGGCGCGCGCAAATGCTCAGCCGCGTGGGGGTTGCTGGCGCCATGGAGCGGGCAGTGACCGTCACACCGCAACTTCTCGCGCGCAGCCAGGCAGAACGGCTGATCCACCAGCAGCCCGCATGGCTACTGGTGGATGGAGAAAACGGCGCTCAGGCCTTGCGCACGGCGGATCTGGCGAACTTCCTGCAGCGGCCGAAAAAGGAAGGGGAAGAAGGTGAACCGGAGCAGAGCGAAGCAGAGAAAATTGACCTGCTGCGCCTGCCCGGGGAGCGTCTGCAGCTGGCACCGCTAAGCTGGCGAGCCACCCTGCTGGAGGCCCAGCAGGAACTGGAGAAACGCGGCGCGGGTGCCCTTTACGTGGGGCGCGATTACGACCAGGGAAGCCCGGGTGTACTGAACAGCGATGTGGCGGGTATCATCCTGCCGCAACACATAGAACATTATTACCGGCAATAAACCTCTCTGAGAACGCCGAACGACGAACTGCACTATCGATTAAACCGGTATTCCTCCGGAAAAGGAGCTTCGATGCTTTGGGTAAAAGCCTTTCACATCATCTCAATGGTCTGCTGGTTTGCCGCACTGTTTTACCTGCCGCGGCTGTTCGTCTATCACATCGACGCTACCGATTCGGTAAGCAGGGATCGATTCAAGATCATGGAGCGCCGCCTGTACCGGGGTATTGCCACTCCGTCTATGCTTGCCACCCTGGCGTTTGGCATCTGGCTGATTTACATCAATCAGTCCTACAACCCCGAATACATGAGGGCTGCCGGCTGGCTACACGCCAAGCTGACGCTGGTGGTGCTGCTGATCGGCTACCACCATATCTGTGGCAGCTATGTGAAAAAGTTTGCCGCGGGCACCGTGACCAAGAGCGGTCGTTATTTCCGCATCTTCAATGAACTCCCGGTACTGGCACTGCTGGCCATTGTGATTCTTGCGGTGGTGAAGCCATTCTAAACCGGCCTCCCAGGGGCCAATCCACCGCGACAGGGGCGCGCCAGGCCACCCGGCCACAGCGGCCCCGGCTAGAATTAGGAAATCTGCGAGGAGTTCCCAAACGCCCATGGATACACGCCAGCCTATTGTCCTCACCGTCACTCACCACGACCCCAGTGGTAGTGCCGGTATTGCCGCCGATACGGAAACCGCTGCAAGCCTGGGGTGCCACTGCGCCTCCGTGGTATCGGCAATCACCGTGGGCGATACCAGTGAATTGGCGGGAGTGGCACCGGTGGACGACAGCCTGCTGGTGGAGCAGGCCCGCGCGGTACTTGAAGATATGCCGGTGGCCGCGATCAAAATCGGTTACCTGGGCTCGGTAGAAAATGTCCACGCGCTGCACAGTGTGCTGCGGGACTACCCGGATATCCCGCTGATCATCGACCCCGATGCGACCCTCGCCGACAAAGAAAGCCTGCTGGCGCCCCCTCTGTGGAAAGCCATGAGTGACCTGCTGTTGCCGCTGGCCACCCTGGTAGCCCCCAACCGACGCGAAGCCCGCGCCATGGCCGGCGAGGCCGATGTGCACGATGCCCAGGCCCAGGAGCTACTGGAAACCGGCTGCCGCTACCTGTTGCTCACCGGCGTACCCGCCTGTGATCAACAACTGGAAAACCGCCTCTACGACGTGCGCGGCCTGGTGCGTGAATTCCGCTGGCAGCGACTCCCTCCGGCAGCCTACGGAGCCTGTGGCACACTGACCACCGCCATCGCCTGCCACATCGCCCACGGCCTCACCATGTTGGAGGCGGTCAATCGCAGCCAGCAGTTCACCTGGAGCGCCATCGCCGACAGCCGCCGCCTGGGAATGGGGCGCCCGGTCCCCAACCGGTTGTTCTGGACCTGCAAGGACTGATCGAAAGCCTCCCGGCCCCGCCCAGTGGATAATTCGCCATCCGGTTTGCGACCGATGGCGACGCCGCCGATAATACGGCGCAATTTCCGATCCCGAATTCCCTTCACACTTTCAAATCCGGTGTCCGTATTTCTATGAGCAAATCCGAATCCCTCTTTGCCGAAGCCCAGAAAGTCATCCCCGGCGGTGTCAACTCGCCGGTGCGCGCCTTCCGCGCAGTGGGTGGCACTCCGGTATTTATTGAACGCGCCGAGGGCGCCTACCTGTACGACGCCGACGAAAAGCGCTACATCGATTACGTGCAGTCCTGGGGCCCAATGGTTCTCGGCCACGCGCACCCGGATGTGATCGACGCGGTGGTTGAGCAGGCACAGTCCGGTTTGAGCTTCGGCGCCCCCACCGAGCTGGAAACCGAGCTGGCGGAAGAGCTGTGCCGCGTATGGCCGAATATGGACCTGGTGCGCTTCGTCAACTCCGGTACCGAGGCCACCATGAGCGCCATCCGCCTGGCCCGCGGCCACACCGGGCGCGACAAGATCGTGAAATTCGAAGGCTGCTACCACGGCCACTCGGACTCGCTGCTAGTCAAAGCCGGGTCCGGCGCACTCACCATGGGCGTACCCTCTTCCCCCGGTGTCCCCGCAGCGCTCGCCGACCACACAATCACGCTCACCTACAACGATATCGAAGGTGTGAAAAAGTGTTTCGCCGAGATCGGCGACCAGATCGCCTGCATCATCGTCGAGCCGGTGGCGGGCAATATGAACTGCATTCCACCACTGCCGGGCTTTCTGGAAACCCTGCGCGAGGTCTGCGACCAGTCCGGTGCGGTACTGATTCTGGATGAGGTGATGACCGGCTTCCGCGTCAGCCTGACCGGCGCTCAGGGCCACTACGGTATCGAAGCCGACATCACCACCCTCGGCAAGGTGATCGGTGGCGGTATGCCGGTGGGCGCCTTCGGTGGCAAGCGTGAAATCATGGAAAAGATCGCGCCGCTGGGTCCGGTGTACCAGGCGGGTACACTGTCCGGGAACCCCATGGCCATGGTGGCGGGCCTCGAGACCCTGCAGTTGATCCAGAAAGAAAACCTTTACGACGAACTCACCGCGAAGACCGATCGCCTGGTAGATGGCGTACTGGCCGCAGCCAAAGAGGCGGGTATCCCGCTCACCGCCAACAAGGTGGGCAGCATGTTCGGCTTCTTCTTTACCGACGCGGATAAGGTCAGCAACTACCAGCAGGTCATGGCCTGTGACACCGAGCGCTTCAACCGCTTCTTCCACGGCATGCTGGAAGAGGGCGTATACCTGGCACCGGCCTCCTACGAAGCCGGGTTCATGTCCGCCGCCCACAGCGATGAAGATATCGACAACACCATCGCCGCCGCGCGACGCGTGTTTGCCCGCCTCGACTGACCACACTGCTGCTCCGCGACCCGACTCAAGCGGTGGCGGAGCAGCAACGGCTTTTCACGCAAGTCCCTGTTGCGCCCGATCCTCACCTGATCAAAAATGTATACATTTCCAATTAGGTATACATTTTATGGAGCAGGTCGCGCAGCGCTCTCTCATAGCCGATGCCACGCTGTCCGCCATCAGTGCGGGCTTTGCCGCCGTGCTGGTGGGTTTTGCCAGCTCCGTTGCCATCGTGCTGCAGGCGGCTGAGGCTGCCGGCGCCAGCGAGGCACAAATGGTCTCGTGGATCGGGGCCCTCGGCCTCGGTATGGGCCTCACCTGCATCGGCTTCTCCTGGTATTACCGCGCGCCGGTGGTTACCGCCTGGTCCACCCCCGGGGCCGCACTGCTGATAACCAGCCTGCACGGGGTTTCCCTGCCCGAGGCGGTTGGGGCCTTCCTGTTCAGCGCCGTGCTCACATTGGTTCTGGGAGTTTCTGGCGCTTTCGAGCGGGTTGCGGCGCGGGTGCCACTACCCCTGGCCAGCGCTATGCTCGCGGGGATTCTGCTGCAGTTTGGGCTCTCTATCTTCACCTCCCTGCAGGCCAGCCCTGCACTGGTGGGCGCGATGCTGCTCACTTACCTGCTGGGACGGCGCTGGCTACCGCGCTACTGCATCCCGCTGGTGTTGGCCGTGGGCTTTGGCACCAGCTGGCTACTCGGGGAAATTCACACAGAGCAACTGAGCTGGTCCTTTGGCCAACTGCAGTGGGTGGTGCCGGTGTTTAACCCGGCGGTATTGCTGGGTGTGGGACTGCCGCTGTTTATCGTCACCATGACCTCACAGAATCTACCGGGGGTCGCCATCCTGCGCGCCAGCGGCTATTCCGGGGTCCCCGTGTCACCCGTGGTGGGAGGCACCGGGCTGGCCGCGCTGGTACTGGCACCATTCGGCGGCTTTGCGTTTAATTTCGCGGCCATTTCCGCCGCCATCTGCACCGGCCCAGAGGCACACCCCGATCCCGGACGGCGCTATATTGCCGGCATCGCTGCAGGCGTGTTTTACCTGCTGACGGCACTTTTTGGCGCAAGCGTGGTGATGCTGTTTGCGGCACTCCCCCATGCGATGATCGCCGGTGTCGCCGGACTGGCACTGATCGGAGTGATCGGCACAAGTCTTGCCGGCGCCACTGCGGACGCCGACAGTCGTGAGGCCGCGCTGATCACCCTGCTGATTACCGCTTCCGGAGTCAGCTTTTTCGGAATCGGTTCCGCGTTTTGGGGGCTCGCGGGCGGCCTCACTTGCCACTGGCTGTTGCAGCGGGGGCGGTAATGGACCTTTACCAGCAACTCAAACAGGACCTGCAACGGGGGCATTTTGCCCCCGGAACCCCACTCAAACAGACGGAGATCGCGGAGCGCTACGGTGTCAGCCGCATCCCGGTGCGGGACACCCTGGCGCGATTAAAAGCGGAAGGCTGGTTGTGCGAACACGGCAAGCGGGGCGTGGCCGTGCCGGTGCTGGACCCACAGGAAGCGGAAGACCTGTACCTGATGCGTATGCACCTGGAACCTCTGCTACTGGAGCGCGCGGCACCGAACCTCAGCGGCGAGATACTCGGGCGGGCGCGGGACATCCTCGATGCCATGGATCGGAACCCGGCACTCGACGCGGCCGCGCTGGGCCAGCGCAACTGGCAATTCCACACCACGCTATACCGCGCCGCTGCTCGGGTTGCGCTGTTTAACACCGTGGAACAGCTACAGCGCCAGTGCGAACGTTACATCGGCTATCAGAATCGCACTCTCGATTACCAGGCCACCAGCCAGCGGGAGCATCATCAACTGCTCGATTTGCTACAGCAGAGAGACTTCGCTCCGGCATGCGCGCTGCTTGAGCGGCATATTGCCGCCGCGGGGCGCGTGCTGGTGGAGCACCTCAAAGACCGACGTGAGTGAAACCCGTGCCAGTGAAACCCGTGTTCTGGTGTTTGCTATCATGCGCGCCTGTCGAGCAGGCGCAATCACCAAGTCGCGCCCTGCCCATCCAATTTTCGGAGTGCCCACAACATGAGTTTCAGTTCCCATCGCGGCCCCTATCCCCACAGCCGCCCGCGCCGCCTGCGCGCCAGCGAGTTTTCCCGCCGCCTGGTGCGGGAAAATCGCCTGAGCACCGACGACCTGATACTGCCGCTGTTCGTGATTGAGGGCCGCGGTGAAACCCAGCAAGTGGCCTCCATGCCCGGGGTGGAGCGACTGACCGTGGACCTACTCACCGCCAAGGCCAAAGCGCTGGTGCAACTGGGTATTCCCGCGGTGGCGCTGTTCCCGGTGGTAGCCCCCTCGGCAAAATCCGACGACGCCCGCGCCGCCTACGACAAGGACGGACTGGCCCAGCGCGCGGTGCGCGCGCTCAAAGATGCCGCTCCAGAACTGGGTGTCATCACCGACGTAGCCCTGGACCCGTTCACCAGTCACGGCCAGGACGGGCTGATGAACGACGCCGGCTATATCGTCAATGACGACACGGTGGAAGTGCTGGTACAGCAGGCGCTGTCCCATGCGGAAGCGGGCGCCGATGTGGTGGCACCTTCCGACATGATGGACGGGCGCATCGGTGCCGTGCGCACCGCGCTGGAGCGCGATGGCCATGTGAATACCCAGATCATGTCCTACGCCGCAAAATATGCATCCAGCTATTACGGGCCGTTTCGCGATGCGGTGGGTTCTGCTGGCAACCTGAAGGGCGCCAATAAGTTCAGCTACCAGATGGACCCGGCCAACGGCGACGAGGCTCTGCACGAATGCGCGCTGGACCTGGCGGAAGGGGCAGACATGATCATGGTGAAGCCAGGCATGCCCTATCTCGACATCGTGCGTCGGGTGAAAGACGAACTGAAGGTGCCCACCTTTGCCTACCAGGTGAGCGGTGAGTACGCCATGCATTGCGCGGCGTTTGAAAATGGCTGGCTCAATCGCGAAGCGGTGATTCTCGAGTCCCTGCTCGCGTTCAAGCGCGCCGGGGCAGACGGGGTACTGAGCTATTTTGCAGAAGAGGCCGCGAAGCTGCTGCAGCGGTGATGGCCTAGGAGAAAAGCGTCAGGGGCCGAGGCCGTACGATGCGGCAACCGGCCCCTCGATCCTGGTATCTAATACCAAGTCCCCGGAACCTCTCTGCGGTACCTACTTTGCCCTTGAGACTGCCCGGTATCAGATCAGGCCCAGTGCCGCGCAGCGGGACACCAGCTGGCCCGAGTTGCGGCAGCCCGCTTTGCGCAGAATACTCTTGCGGTGGTTTTTGACCGTATGAATAGAAATGTGCAACCGCTCGGCAATTTCGGCACTGGTGGCACCACTGGCAACTTGCTCCAGCACCTGGCGCTCCCGCCGGCTGAACGGGGCACCTTCCCGCGCAACCACAGCATCGTTTTGCGCTGTTTCCAGTGTCCGCACTGGTGCCGGCCCGACATCGACGGCGCCCGGTGCCTGCGCAACACCAGCCGCACTTTTTTCACCGGATGCTTCCCCAGCCCTCAACAGCACCGCCCCAAGTCCTGACCCCAACATGACTCCCCCGTCCATTGCACTGAAACCCGGCCATCAAGCCGTGACTCAAAACACCAGCTTTAAATTCTCGAGCTCCCCCGGTTTCCGGTCTTTGCCGAATAGCCTCACCCGCGTGGGGTGGCTCCAGAGGGTCAATGGGGCTAATGTAGCCAGCGAGCTGGCCGGAGGTCTTTGAAAGCTTGTGAATACTTGTGAACACAAGAAATGACGGGGGTCTCAGGGTATTGGAGGGGCAAAACAGAGAGATTGCGAACGGACAAAAAATCACCAAGCCCGTGCTGTTTGGGACTAATCACAGCGGGCTGGAGACGGGAGCAGGATCCGCCTCAAACAGGGGAAGCACCATCTGATACAGCTCTTCGGCGGTCACTGCCACACCATTTCCGCCGCGCTGATGAACCAGCTGTCGCTGGGTTTCCGACGGCATTATGGTGTAGAGAAAATAGGGGGTATGGTCGCGCTTGCTGCGGATGCGCTCCATCAATTTGAACCCGGCGAGAGGCTCGCTGCCGCGGCCCATGTCTGAGATCACCGCGTCGTAGCGATACATGGACAGCAGGGTCATGGCGTCCTCGGTATTGGTCGCCAGGTAAATCGCAATATTTTTTGACTCGAAGTGACTGCGCTCACTGAGGTTGTTGTCCGGGTTGTCATCCACCCAAAGGATTCGCCCGCGCACGTCCGGTGCCTCGCCAATAACCAGCGGCGCCCCATCGTCGGGAATTCGGCGCGCGGTGATCAGATACACCACCAGTGCGGTGACAACCACCACCACCGCGACCGCGGAAAAAAGCCGCCAGAAACTGCGGTCACGGGCTCCGGAAAGCACTCCGCTGCGCCCCCGCGGTGGGGACTCCAGCGCAGCGGCCGGCTCACGGATGGGGTCCGCTTCAGAGTGCGGCGCGAGTTCCGCCAACTTTTCCGGGGCTGACGCAAGTGCCGGACCGGGTTCTGCGACGGGCTCAATCCGGTGTAACTGCTCCGCGACCTCGGGCGACAAACGGTAGCCTCGCCCGTGTTGGGTCTGGATCAACTCACCGCTGTAACCCAACTCACGAAACCGTTTACGAGTGTCGGAAACCAACCGCCCCAGCGACCACTGGGATACCACGGTATCTGGCCACAGCTGTTCCAGCAGGGACTGCCGCGCACAGCATTCGGGATAAGCAGCAATCAACAACGCCAACAATTGCAACTGGCGCGCATCCGCATCCACGCTCTGACCATCTGCGGTCAGGCGAAGGTGCGCCATATCCAGAATAAAATTGTCGAATCGATACTGCATCGTCTGACGGATTTGGAATCGTTACCGGCGAAAGATTATGAACGATCGTCTGCGTATAAGGCCAGTACGAAATCCTGTAATCGACCGGGTGACGCGATCATATTGGCCGGATCAGGGCCACTGATCGTCCTCCTCCTGCGGCGGCCAGGGCTGGGCGTCTTCCACAGGCGCACCGCGGCGGCGCTCCTGTTCCTGCAGGCGCTGCTCGAGCTGACGCCGCTCTTCCTGCGCGCGACGCTCCTCCTCCAGATAGCGCTGCTCCTGCAGGCGGCCGGACTCCTCCAGGCGCTGCAAGCGCTCCGCTTCCGTCTGCGGAATGCGCTGCTGGGGTGGGTATTGCTGCGGCTGCTGGGGCACCGGCTGCCCTTCGCGGTCGAGCTGCTCGCGCAACTGGCGCTCACGCTCCTGCTGCTCTTTCTGCTGGCGCTCCCGGCGCTGCTGCTCCGGGTCAATCCCCCAGCCGGGCGTCATGTCCTCTCGCGGCGCCACATTTTCATCGTCCCGATCAAACCAGTTGCGGAACCATCCTCGGCGCTCGCAGCGCGGATCCGTGACCAGCCGACTCTCCGCGGAAATCGGCACCTCGCGCCCGCCCTGGCAGTAGCGCGGGTCCATATACTCGCCTTTCTCATTGATGGGCTTCCACTCCACCCCGCGCGGCGCCTGGATGCGGCCGTGACGATGGGGTAGCTGGCGCATGATCTCGGTCCAGATATTCAGCGCACCGGTGGCGCCGGTGAGACTGGTGCGCTCGTTGTCATCCCGGCCCAACCATACCACCGCTGTCACGCCCGGACTGAAGCCGGCAAACCAGCTGTCCCGATAGTCGTTCGTCGTTCCCGTCTTGCCGGCAAAGGGCACACTGTTGGGCAGGCGGCGGTAGGCACTTTTGCCGGTCCCCTCACGCATGACCTGCTCCAGACCGTAGCGCAGCAGGTAGATTGGGACTTCGTCCACGCCGCGATTGGTCTTGGGACGAAAGCGCTGTACCTGCGCACCCTCGGCATCGGACACCGCCAACAAGGTGCGCGGCTGCACATGCTCACCACCGTTGGCCATGGTCTGGTACATCCCGGCCACCTCATAGGGTGTCAATTCAACCGCCCCCAGAAACAGCGATGGCACCCGCGGCAGGCTCGCCTGCACCCCCAGGCGACGGATCGTCTGGCGCACGTTCTCAATCCCGAGGTCCAACCCCAGACGCGCGGTGGCCTGGTTGTAGGAACGGGACAGTGCCACATACAGCGGCACCTGACCGTGGCTGCGGTTATTGAAGTTGGCCGGCATCCACACCTGGCCATCATCACCAACCTCGCGAAGCGGCGCATCGTCGATCAGGGTACCCAGGTTGTATTCGTGAGCGCGCTCCAGGGCGGTCAGATACACCGCCGGCTTGATCAGTGATCCAACTTGACGGCGCGCCTCGAGGGCGCGGTTAAAGCCCGGGTAGTGGGGCCGGCGGTCGCCGACCATGGCGAGCACATTGCCGCTGTGGTTTTCCAGAATGACCGTGGCGCCCTGCAGGGAATCCGCCTTGATCCCGCGATCCTTCTCCAGCTTGGTCGCGCCATCGCTGATGGCGTCTTCCGCAAGCTGCTGAACCGAGGGCGACAGAGTGGTGTACACCCGCAGGCCTGCGGTGCGCAGCTCCTCCACCGAGTAATAGGGACGCAGCTCTTCCAGCAGACGCTCGGTAAACGCCGGATAAGGGTTCTGGGCCGCCGCGCCGACAGTGGCCACTTCCAGCGGCTTTTTCTTCAGCCGCGCGAGATCCTCGGCGCTGATCAAACCCTGCTCCTGCATCACATCCAGCACGGTGTTGCGGCGCTCCAGCGCGCGCTTGGGGTGCCGCCAGGGGTTGTAATAGGACGCACCCTTGGCCAGCCCCACCAGCAGTGCGATCTGATGGGGCTCCAATTGATTCAGGGGTTTGTGGAAATAGAATTCAGCGGCCAGTCCAAAGCCGTAAATGGCGCGACTGCCCTGCTGCCCCAACCAGACCTCGTTGATGTACTCCTGCAGGATATAGGCCTTGTCGTAATGGATCTCCATCAGGATCGCCATCAGCGCTTCGTTAAACTTCCGCCACAGGCTGGGCTTGTGGTCGAAGAATATATTTTTTACCAGCTGCTGGGTGATCGTAGAGCCGCCCTGCACCACACCGCCGGCCTTGAAGTTGGCCACCATGGCGCGGGCAATACCGCGGGGGGAGACGCCAAAATGATGGGCAAAATCCTGGTCTTCCACCGCGATCAGGGTTGCCCCCAACAACGGCGGAATTTCCTCGATCCGCACCGGCGTGCGGTCATCGCCGCCACCAAGCAGTGTGCCGATGGGAGCGGCATCCAGGCGGAATTCCTTGATCGTCGCACCGCTTTCGTCACGCAGTCCACTCAGCTCGTCATTGCGCAGGCGAAAGCGTACCCTGGCGGCCTGCTCGCGCTTGTCGGCATGGATAAAGTCCCGCCGCCACACCACGTACTCCATGCCGTCCCGCTGCCACTGGCCGGGTTCATCAATCGACGGCACCTTCTTGTAATTGAGCGCCGCAAACTCCGCCTCCAGCTCGTCCGGGCGCATCACCATGCCCTCTTTCAGTACCAGCGGACGGGCGAACACCCGCGCAGGCAACTGATACTGGCGACTATCGAGGCGCTCGCGCAGCTGCATATCGAGCCACACCATGTACCCCGCAAGCACCAGAACACCCAGCAGGGCGAGCAGACTGAGCCGCTTGATCCAGCGGCCAAGGCGTCCCTCACTGCGATTGGTACGTTTGCTATTGGAGCGGCGTTGTTTCGCTGGCATAGAAATCCGGAATACGATCAGAAAAAGAAATGGAGTAACAAGTACATCGGGCCTGGGCAAATCCGCCTGTTTCGGGCGTGCCTCAAGCTGTTATAGCGGGCATTTATAAGGTCGGCCGCGCACAAGTCAAACCCGGCGGGTCACGGCGCGCCAACGACCGTCGAACCGTCGCCATTTCACCCCACCCTGCAGCGCCGACGAGCGCCGGCAAACTTGCACTGCACCGGCTGGCCGCCATAATGCGCCCAATCAAGAACATTCAGGCAAGCATTACGGACGCTCTACCCCATGCAAAACCCCGCACACAAGTACGAACTTTACGGCATCGGCGCAGCCCTGCTCGATACGGAAATCGAAGTCACCGATAGTGACCTGCAGTCTCTCGGGGTAGACAAGGGCGTAATGACCTTGGTGGATGACAGCCGCCAGCAGCAGCTGGTCGACGATCTCAAAAACCACCTGGTCACCGCCAGCCACGCCTGCGGTGGCTCCGGCGCCAACACCATTATCGGCGCAAGCTACTTCGGTCTCAGCACCTTCTATTCCTGCAAAGTCGCCAGCGACGACAACGGCACCTTCTACCGCGACAACCTCGCCGCCGCCGGCGTCGCCTACCCGCAGGTATTAAACAGCGCCGACAGCGGCACCACCGGCAAATGCCTGGTGCTCATCACCCCCGACGCCGAGCGCAGCATGAACACCTACCTGGGCATCAGCGCCGACCTCTCCGTCAGTGAGCTCGACAGCGAGGCCCTGGCACAATCCAAGTGGGCTTACATCGAAGGCTACCTCGTCTCCTCCCCCACCGGCCGCGCCGCCGCCATCGCCCTGCGCGAACAGGCCGAAGCCGGGGGCGTAAAAACCGCCCTGAGCCTATCCGACCCCATGATGGTGCAACTGTTCCACGACGGCCTCAAAGAAATGATCGGCGGTGGCGTCGACCTGCTGTTCTGCAACCGCGAAGAAGCCCTCAAATACTGCAACACCGACTCCCTCGAAGAAGCCGCCCAGACCCTGCGCAATTCCTGCAAAGCCTTCGCCATCACCCTCGGCGCCGACGGCGCACTGATGTGGGACGGCGAACAGGAAACCCGCGTCGCCAGCCCCAGGGTAAAGGCCATCGACACCAACGGCGCCGGCGACATGTTCGCAGGCGCCTTCCTGTTCGGAATCAATCGTGGAATGCATTTTGCCGAAGCCGGTGAGCTAGCCTGCCGCGCGGCAGCACAGGTGGTGAGTCAGTATGGACCGAGACTGCGCCCGGAGCAGCACAAGGAGCTGCTGGAACAGACGGCAAACGCGTAAAAGCGATAAAGATTACTCGGCAACGAAGTCATACAGCCGATGAGAAGGCCGAGCGCCGGGTAAGGGTTTTCAGGAGCGTCGCAAACAGGATGTTTGCGCCGCAGCGCCCAGGGATGGGTTCACAGCGGTCCTGAAAACCCTTACCCGGCGCTTGGCCACCACCAAAGGAAATTCAAAACCACCCAAGGCCCAGAAGGAGTCAATTTACAGAAGAAGGCCGCGGCCCACTAATCTCAGGCAAACAGGCAGCAGCGGCAATCCCGAACCCCTGCGCATAATCCACCCCCATCATCCGCAGCTTCTCCAAAAGCTCCGGCGTCTCCGCAAACTCTGCAATGGTACTGATCCCCATCCGCTTCGCCAGATGATCCACGGTACTCACCATCGCACTATCGATCTCATCCTCCAGCATATTGCGCACAAAGGACCCATCGATCTTCAGATAATCCACCGGCAACTGACGCAAGTACGCCAGCGAAGAGGCACCGCGACCAAAATCATCCAGGGCAAAACTGCAACCCGCCGCGCGCAGCTTGTGAATAAACATCAGCGCCCGGTCCAGGTTATTGATCGCACTCGTCTCGGTAATTTCAAACTGCACCCGGGACGGGGCCACACCGGCCTCCGTCAACTCGCGCAGCACAAAATCCGCAAAGTACTCATCCCCGAGACTGATCCCGGAGATATTGATCGCATAGTGGAAACCACCGGAACCACTGCTCTGCTCCAGCGCCATATAGTGAAAGATCTTGCGGATCACCCAGCGATCCACATCATCAATGATGCCGTAGCGCTCCGCCGCCGGTAAAAACAGCCCCGGAGAAATCACGTCACCATCGCGCCCGCGCATGCGCACCAGCACCTCGTAATGGTGCACCCGGTTTTTTTCCTGCAGCGCCACCACTGGCTGGCGGTACAGCATCAAGCGGTCCTCGCGAATCGCCGCGTGGATCTCCGCAAGCCAGGTACTCTCGCGACGCTTCTCCAGCGCCTTGCGGGAATCCCCGAAAAATTTTACCCGGTTGCGCCCCTGATCCCGCGCCGCGCTACAGGCGTCATTGGCCGATGCCAACAATTGGCTGGCGGGCGGTGCATGGGCATCCACACTTACCGCCCCGATCGACAACGCCGGGCGGGTCTCACTGCTCTCCCACTCGAACACAAACTCGTTCACCGCCTCCCGCAGGCGGGTGACAATACGTTTGGCTTCTTCCAGCGTGCAGTCGCGCAATAGCAGGGCAAACTCGTCACTGCCAACCCGGCCCAGCAGGTCACCCTTGCCAAGACAGCGGGTGAGAATACCGGCAAGTGCAATCAATAGCGCATCGCCGGCGCTGTAGCCCAGCGTGTCGTTCACCACCTTGAACTGGTAAACGTCGAGATACAAAAGAATATGGTGCTGGCGGGGACCGGTGTCACTGGTCAGCAGCTGCTGCAGCGTGTGTTCAAAAGTCTGCCGATTGGGGAGGCGGGTCAGGGCGTCGTGGCTACTGTGCCAGCTGAGGCGGGAGGAAATGCGGCGGGCTTCGGAAGTGTGCCGCAATACCAGCACATAACCCTCCAGATTGACGCCCTCTTTGACACTATGGATCTGGATACTGAGCTCTACCAGCTCGCCCTCAGCCCCGCGGTGGTCCTCGTCGCGGCGAATGAACGCGCGGAATTCGCGACGGCTGGGCACCTCTTCGCCCTCACCACTGCTCAACGCCAGATCCAGTGGCTCGCCCTGTTCGCCCTGTAGCGAAAGACTCTCGGAAAGCTGTTGCCCGGGTAGCAACCCCATCAGGTTTCCACACAGCTCTCCGGCCAGCGGATTACTGTAGCGGATACGGCCGTAGCGATCGGTAATCACAACGCCGTCCGCCACTTCACCCAGCGCAAGCTCCGCCGCCGCGGCAGTCAACTGCCCATCGGGCAGCGGATCCGGCGCCGCATTATCGAGCAGGCCATGGTAAGTGGCATTATTGGGGTCGAATTCAGTCAAGGGACATCCAGTTCAATGGGCCTTCACGGTCACACTTGCTGTTTACACAGTGCATGCAAACGACTCGGCCAGCTTATCACAGGTGCTGGCGCAGGAATGCTTTCAGCTTTTCATCTTCAAACGCCCGCTGCAAGGTCGCGCTGAGCAGCTGATTAATCGTGCTCTCTACCTCTTCCTGGCTGGGCTTAATCAGGTTTCGATCCTTGCCACTGGTGCTGTAGTTACCGAAAAAGGTCGCACCCTTGACCGTCACCTGCAGCTGAATCGCAGCACCGGAATCTACCTTGGTGGTGTACAGCTTGTTCGGGCTGCTATAGGTAAGCTCGGTCAGATTGGCCACAACCTGCACATCGCCCGCACCTTCGACACCGCGGAATGACCACGACTCAAAGCCCTGATACAGCGCATCGGACATCGCCCGCTCAATATTGTTGGCCAGCGTGACATTGGAAGAGTCCGCGTAGATCCCACCCAGCGAGCCGAGCCCTTCTCCACCCAACTGGTTGGTGCCACGCGCAGAAAGGGTATAACCGCTACCGATATTGTCCGGCGCGACCGCAACCTGCGGCTTGATCTCCACCTGTACCGGACTGTGGGCGCAGGCACCAAGCATGACTGCAAAACCTGTCACCAGTATTGCGGCCAGTGTTTTCATAACGTTCTCCAGTTTGTTGTTAGCGAGCGGTCACACACGGCGCCGCTACTATTCGATGTTGAAACCAAAAAGGTTGAATTCAATAAAGTTGAATCCAATAGGGATCGAGAGACATCGGTCTTCGCGGACTGATGACAACAGAAAGAGAGACTAATTTCTGTTACCTGCTCACTTTTCTCGTTTGCGGAACCCGATTTTATCTACCCGTGACCATGATGATGGTGGTGGTGCTCCTCCACCTCACCCCCGCTTATGCCCGCGGGTAGAGAGTCGTTCAGCCCCAGCACAGGCAGCTTCAGTTTTTGGCTGCCACCGTCGACAAAGATCAACTGGAGCTCAAGCGTGTCACCCGCCTTCAGACGCACGCCGTGCACCATCAGGTGGGTGGCACCCGGGCGCATTTCAAGGGTCCCGTTGCCGGGGACAGAAATTTCCTTCACTGGCCGCATTTTGCTCACACCATTGACCTGCTGAGTGGTGTGCAGCTCAATCCGAGCTCCGGGGTGGCCGGGCAACGCAATATGCGCGAGTGTTCGCGCGCTGTCACCGCGATTACGCAGATGCAGATAGGCCGCCCCCATCGGTGCGCCGGGAGGCATTTCTCTGGCATACCCGAGCGCATCGACCGTCGATGCGCTTGCGCCTGCTGCGAGCGGAGTATCGGCCCGGGCCACAACAGCCAAACAGACCGTCATGCACACGGCAATCAAGGAGTGGATTCTTGTCATTATGCTTCTTCCCTCGCATCCAAAGATCACGGGCTCTTTTGTAACAGTAATCGGGGTGGATTGCCGAGTTTTATATCACCGCGCACACGGTAACCGGGCACGGCCTGGCGCAACTGCCCGTAGATCCAGCGCCCCTCACTGTCATCCCGCGCAACAATAATGACCCGCAACTGATGCTGCCGAATACGCTGCGCGATACCGGTGAGTATCTGCACCATGGCTTCAGAGCGGGCCGACAGCTCAGCAGGCGGCAGGGCAACCGTCTGCGCACCCGGACCATCCAGGGTGACGTCCTCGCGGGCGCGCTGCTGCTCCCGCTGCGCCTGCTTGCGCACTTCGGCAGACAGCGGGTTGCCCGGGGCGATCTCATCGGCGGTGTTCAGCAGGCTGTTCACCCGTCCAAACGAACGCTGGCGCAACGCATCCCGGGCCTGATCCACAAGTTGCATGACCAGAGTCTGGATACCGGCCGCGGCCTGGGTGTTGCCCGGGTCCAGTTGCAGCACCTGCAGGTAAAAATCGTAGGCGCTGGCACCCGCCGGCATGGTAATAAAACCCTCCCGCTGCGCTTCTTCCGCGCGCCCGAGAAAATGGCGGACGGTGCGCGCGCGGATTTGTTCCTGACTGGGTCCCGACGGGGGCGGCGGCGCAACCACTGGCGGAGGCGGTTCCGGCGGTGGCGTCGCGCACCCCGCGAGCAATGCAAGGGCGAGGCAAACCGTCAATCTGGATGGCACCGGCATACGACGCACGGCACCCAAGTACCGAGCCCTACCAACCCGCTTCCGAATTGCGACCGATATCAACTTTCTGATAACCACCTCCACGCAGGCAGTGGCCGCAGCAGCCACTGTTGTTTTTTTGTACCAAGACCACCGCTATACTGCCTGCGCTCGGCCCCTATCGCTGCAAGAGGCGCCAGTCACTCCAGCGAAGCCACTCTGTTCCCGAGGGAACACCGGCCGGCCACAACAGTCCAATTCAGCTCGACTATAAAGAATTTTATTGCCAATGACTGCGAAGACATACAGCGTCGGAGATTATTTCCAACACCTGAGCCCGGGCAGGCAGGGGCTGCGAGCCCGCCTGATCACCGCAGCCGCGGCCATGCTCGCCGCGCTGCTGCTGGGCCTGGTGCTGACCACCCCAGCCCGCGCGTCCGACAATCCGTTCGCAGCTCTCAGTAGCGGGCAGGATGAATTCCTGCCGGTGGACCAGGCATACCAGCTGGACTTCCTTCTCTCCGACGGCAATGCCACTGCATTGTTCCAGATTGCACCGGAATACTACCTCTACAGGGACAAGCTCTCGGTGTACCTGGTGGACGGCGATAACAAGCGCGAGCTGCCTCTTACCCTTGAGGCCGGTGAAGTCATCTGGGATGACTACTTCGAAAAAGAAACCGAAGTCTATCGCTGGCAACTGGAGGTACCCCTGGCACTGGCTAGTGGAACAGGCAGAGCCCAGGTACAGGTGCACTACCAGGGCTGCGCTGATGCGGGGCTCTGCTATCCGCCGCAGATACGCAACTTCGAACTGGACCTGACACAGAAAACCGCGACCGCCATTGAAGGCAGCGGTGGATTTGGCTCCGGCGGCAGCGCAACCACAAACACCGCCAAGCCCCTGCAAGCCACCAGTACGGCGGGCAGTAGCGGTGGCAGCCTGCTACTGGCCATGGCACTGGCCTTCGGCGGCGGTCTGCTGCTGAACCTGATGCCCTGCGTGTTCCCGGTACTCTCGATCAAAGCCCTGGCGATTACCCACAACGGCGACCGCCAGCACCTGCACGGCTGGTCCTATACCGCCGGCGTGGTGGCCACCTTCCTGCTGATTGCGGCATTGATGCTTACGCTGCGCACCGCTGGTGAAGCGGTAGGCTGGGGCTTCCAGTTGCAGTCTCCGGTTGTGGTCGCCGCGCTGGCGTATCTGTTCTTCGCCATGGGGCTCAGCCTGTCCGGGCTGACCGAATTTGGCGGCCACCTGATGGGCCTTGGCGCCGGTAGCGAGAGCAAGGGCCTCGGCGGCTCCTTCTCCACCGGCGCACTGGCCACGGTGGTTGCCAGCCCCTGCACCGCGCCGCTGATGGGTTCCGCCCTCGGCTTTGCGGTTACCCAGCCGGCACCCATCGCGCTGGCGGTATTTGCGGCACTGGGCTTCGGCATGGCCGCACCCTTCCTGCTGCTCACCTATATTCCCGCTCTTGCCCAGCGCCTGCCGCGCCCCGGCCCCTGGATGGACACCCTGAAGCAGCTGCTGGCCTTCCCCATGTACCTGACCGCGGTCTGGCTGCTGTGGGTTCTGGGGCGCCAGACCGGTAGCGATGGCGTGGCACTGGTACTCGCCGGTGCCGTGGCCATCGCCTTCGCCCTGTGGCTGTGGCCAGCGGCCACCTTTAACGGTAAGCGCTGGCTGCGCAGCGGCGTCGCCATTGCGGCAATCGCCGGCGCGGTTTGGGTACTGCCCAACCTGAGCACCGCACCCGGTCAACTGGCCCAGAGCAAAAGCGATTACTGGCAAGCCTACTCCCCGGAAGCGCTGGAAAGCGCGCGCAGCGAAGGCCGCCCGGTACTGATCAATATGACCGCTGCCTGGTGCATCACCTGCCTGGCCAACGAGAAAGTGGTGCTGTCCAGCGACGCCATCAAGGCCGCCGTTGGCGACATGGGTTTCACCGCGCTGAAAGGGGACTGGACCAACCAGGACCCGCAGATCACCGAATTGCTGGCCCATTACGGCCGCTCCAGCGTGCCTCTCTACCTGCTGTTCCCCGCCGGTGGCGGTGAGCCCCAGATACTGCCGCAGATACTCACCCGCGATGGACTGCTGACCGCCATGCGCAACGCTGTCAGCGACCAAGCGGTTGTGGAAAGCCGGTAAAACCAACGCCAACAGCCTCCCGAAAGCCGGCGGGCAGCAATGCCGCCGGCGCCACACATTTACCGCCTGTAGCGCCACTGCCACAGAATCAGCCCAGACCACCGTCATTCCAGCCATTCAAATAGGTGAAGCAGCCACCCCTCTTAAAACTTTGCGCTAATTAGGGCGCGAATTTCGGCGAACTGCGCGCAACTTCTCTATTTTGACATTTGAGGCATGGACAGAGGGTCACTTTTGCGGCAAACTCCGGCGCAATTTCGGTAAATCTGCCGTTTGACGTTGTTTTCCGGGCAGTTACATGACTTTTTCCGGATTTTAGTCACAATTTCGCGCGCCCCTCCAAATCTGCGGGCGAGGCATAGAGCGAGGCACAGAATGGCGAAACTGCTGTTGCTACACGGCCCCAATCTGAACCTGCTGGGCACCCGCGAGCCGACCATCTACGGCTCCACCACACTTGCCCAGATCGACGAAGCCGCCCGCGCCCAGTGCGCTGCCGCCGGCTGTGAATTCGACAGCCTGCAGAGCAACCACGAGGGCGAGCTGGTAGAGCGCATCCACCGGGCATTCGCCGACAAGGTGGACTTTATCGTCATCAACCCCGCCGCCTTTACCCACACCAGCATCGCCCTGCGCGATGCCCTGGCGGGCGTATCGATCCCGTTTATCGAAGTGCACCTGTCCAACCCCCACGCCCGTGAAGCTTTCCGCCACCATTCGTATTTATCCGATCTGGCGCAGGGTGTTATCTGCGGGTTCGGTGCAGATAGCTACACTTTGGCCCTTGAGGCGGCCCTCAAGCGGCTGAACTAAGCACTACCCCGTACAAAGGCAATACAGATTTTTCATTCCCCGGCTGCGCGCCGGGGAACCAGCAATCAAAAAATCGAGAGTGAACGTTATGGATATCCGCAAAATCAAGAAGCTGATCGAACTGCTCGAAGAGTCCGATATCGGCGAACTGGAAATTAAAGAGGGCGAAGAGTCCGTGCGCATCAGCCGCGGCACCAGTGGCGCCGCCGCCATGCAGATGCCGCAGATGGCCATGCCGATGGCTGCCCCAATGGCGCCGCAGGCCCCCGCCGCTCCGGCACCGGCCGCCGCACCGGCAGAGCCCGCCGCAGAATCCGTACCGGCGCTGACTGGCCACCCGGTGAAATCCCCGATGGTGGGTACCTTCTACGCCGCCTCCAGCCCGGGCGCCGACCCGTTTGTAAAAGTGGGCCAGCAGGTAAAAGTCGGCGACGTGATCTGCATCGTCGAAGCCATGAAGATGATGAACCAGATCGAAGCCGACAAAGCTGGCACCATCGAATCCATCCTGGTGGAAGACGGTCAACCGGTAGAGTTTGATCAGCCGCTCGTCGTCATTTCCTGAGCGGGGGCGTTTACGCATGTTTGAGAAAATACTGATTGCCAACCGCGGCGAGATCGCCCTGCGGGTGCTGCGCGCCTGTAAGGAAATGGGCATTGCCACCGTGGCGGTGCACTCCCAGATCGACCGCGACCTGAAGCACGTGCGCCTGGCGGACGAGGCCGTATGCATCGGCCCCAACCCGTCTCCCCAGAGCTACCTGAATATTCCTGCGATCATCGCGGCGATGGAAATCACCGACTCGGTTGCCGTGCACCCGGGCTACGGTTTCCTGGCCGAGAACGCGGACTTCGCCGAGCAGGTGCAGAAAAGCGGCTTCACCTTTATTGGCCCGGACGCGGACACCATTCGCCTGATGGGCGACAAGGTTTCCGCCATCGCCGCGATGAAAAAGGCCGGCGTACCCACGGTACCGGGCTCCGACGGCCCGCTGCCGGACGACGGTGAGAAGTGCCTGGAAATCGCCCGTCGTATCGGCCTGCCGGTGATCATCAAGGCCGCCGCTGGCGGTGGTGGCCGCGGTATGCGCGTGGTGCACAGTGAGGGCGCTCTGATCAACGCTATCTCGGTGACCAAGTCCGAAGCCGGTGCCGCCTTTGGCGACAGCACCGTGTACATGGAAAAATTCCTGCAGAACCCGCGCCACGTGGAAATCCAGGTGATGTCCGACGGCCAGGGCAATGCGGTCAACTTCGGCGACCGCGACTGCTCCCTGCAACGCCGCCACCAGAAGGTGCTGGAAGAAGCCCCGGCGCCGGGCATCCCGGACAAGGTGCGCAAAGACGTGCAGGACGCCTGTGTGCAGGCGTGTATCGATATCGGCTATCGCGGTGCCGGTACCTTCGAGTTCCTGTACGAAGACGAGCGTTTCTACTTTATCGAGATGAACACCCGTATTCAGGTGGAGCACCCGGTGTCCGAGATGGTGACCGGCGTTGACCTGATTAAGGAACAGATCCGTGTTTGTGCGGGTGAGAAGCTGTCTTTCAAACAGGAAGACATCAAGATCACCGGCCACTCTTTCGAGTGCCGTATCAATGCGGAAGACCCGAAGACCTTCTTCCCGAGCCCCGGCAAGGTGGAAAACTTCCACGCGCCGGGCGGCCTGGGTGTACGCGTGGATTCACACCTTTACTCCGGTTATTCGGTGCCACCCAATTACGATTCCATGATCGCCAAGATCATCACCCACGCCGAAGACCGCGAAACCGCCCTGGCGCGGATGCGTGTAGCGCTGAGCGAGACGATCATCACCGGCATCAAGACCAACATTCCTCTACAGGAAGAACTGGTCCGCGATGCGGAATTTGCCAAGGGTGGGGTGAACATCCACTACCTCGAGAAGAAACTGGGGCTCGAATAATTCTCTCGGGTTCTTTACCCGCCCCGGAGGTAAGCTGTTTTGGTTAGCCTCCGTGGCGGAAAAGCACCGGGTATCCATTTTCAAAACCGCTGTGAACCCATCCATGGGCGCTGCGGCGGCGACGTCCTGTCGCCGACGCTTTTGAAAATGGATCCCCGGCACTTTCCCTTCAGCAATTCCCTCCCTACCCTGTTAGCTTCCCAGTTCACTTGTAGAATGCACCGAATTTCGAATGGAAGTCGCCCCTGCCGGTAAGACTTTGCGGGACCGTCTGCGGCCCGGATGGCCGCAGCCGAGCCCCCAGGGATGGGTTTACGGCGTGTCCCGCAAAGTCTTACCGGCAGGGGTGACGCCACGAACTATCCGAGCACCCAAAGACCACAAAACCCGGACGAACCCAATGCCCTGGCTCCAACTAAGAGTGAACACCAACCGCGAACAGGCCGAGAAGATCGAAAATGCCCTGCTGTTCGCCGGCGCAGTCTCCGTCACCCTGCAAGACAATGCCGACCAACCCATCCTCGAGCCCGGCCTCGGCGAAACACCTCTCTGGGACGAAACCCTCGTCACCGGCCTGTTCGACGCCGAAGTAGACACCAGCGTCACCGAAGCCAAAGCAGCCTCCTACCTTTGCGAACTCCTCCCCAACGCCCGCTGGGAACAGTTGGAAGACAAAGATTGGGAACGGGAGTGGATGAGCCACTACAAACCCATCCAGTGTGCCGACAACCTGTGGATCTGCCCCAGCTGGTGCGAACCGCCAGCGCCGCAAGCCGTCAACATCATGCTCGACCCTGGCCTAGCCTTCGGCACCGGCACCCATCCCACCACCTTCCTGTGCCTGCAATGGCTGGCCGGCGAGCCGGTAAAAGGTAAAACCGCGGTCGACTTCGGCTGCGGCTCCGGCATTCTCGGCATCGGCGCACTGCTGCTCGGCGCCGAATCCGCCATGGGCACCGACATCGATCCCCAGGCGCTGCTCGCCAGCCGCGACAACGCGGTGCGCAACGGCCTGGATCCCGAGCGTTTCCCGGTTTACCTGCCGGAAAAGGCCCCCAAACCGGAGAAGTCCAGTGCCGACATCATGCTCGCCAATATCCTCGCCGGCCCGCTGGTCGAGCTGGCACCGCAGCTGGTAGAGCGCACCAAGGTCGGCGGTCGTATCTGCCTGTCGGGCATTCTCAATAGCCAAGCTGAGAAGGTAAAAAGCGCCTACAGCCAGTGGATCGACTTTGATCAGAATGGCGAAAAAGAAGAATGGGTGCGCCTGAGCGGTACAAGGGCTAGGTAGTAAACCGAAGCCAAACGCTAAGGCGCTGATGCCGACGGTCCTTTGCGGGACCGTACGCGGCCATGGATGGCCGTGTCCGAGCGCAGATGGGTGGGGCAAGCGTTTGCGAAGCACTGCTTCGCGCGCAGCCGAACGACGCCAAACTTGATTGGCGGCCGGGCCCGCTTGCGGGTGCTTGTAGCGTGTCCCGCAAAGGACCATCGGCAGCAGCGCCGCCACCCAAGCAACAACGCAGCTCCCGGGCCACAGCACTACGCCAGAGGGCACGGGGCTGATAAACTCCCCCGCTAAAGCAATAACCGTCGAATTCCATGTCGCAACTGGTCACCCGCTGCCCCCACTGCAGCACCTCATTTCACGTCAGCGAACAACAGCTGCGCGCCGCCCGTGGCGCCGTGCGCTGTGGTTCCTGCCTGCAGGTATTCCGCGCCGACGAGAATATCGTCTTCAACGAGGGGGACCCGCAGCCGGCGACCAAGAAAGCCATCGAAGAACTGCTCGAAGACGACGACTTCCTCATCCACGATGATATTGACCTCGACGGCGACGACGACGAAGACCTGCCGCGGCCCAAAAAAGCCGAGCAGAAGGCCCAGCCGCCCAAAACAGAAGAGAAGAAAGAAGAGCGCCAGAGCCCCCTGATCGACGACGCCTTCGGTGAACAGCAGTGGCAGGACCTCGATAGCGAAAAAGTCAGCGACCACGGCGAGCAACTAGACATCGAATCCGAGATAGACCAGCTCGGCGCCGTCTCCGAAGACCCGTGGGCAGAAGAAATCGCCCGTGAAGAATCCAGCGGTATCGATTCCAAACCGCCGGCACTGCAACCGGAAGAAGACCTCTTCGCCGACCAGCACCAGCCCCCCAAAGACAGCATCACCCCGGCCGAGGAGCACGACTTTTTCGCCCCGGAAGAGCCTGACACCTCTCCCGCGGGGGAAGAACCATTCAGCGCCCTGCCAGATGGCAACCTCGATGCTGCGGAGCTGGACCAGCGCCACCTGGACACCGGGCAACTTGAAGCCGCACCCCTGTTACCCAAAGACCAGCTGATCTCAGCCATCGGTCCCGCCCCCATCGAGGTCACCTGGCAGCCCAAACGTCACAATCGGGTACCGGTTTGGCTGTGGGCGCTGGGTTCGGTTGTGCTGCTGCTCGGCCTCGTCGCGCAGGCTGCCTACTTCCAGTTCGACACCCTCAGCAAACGGGACCCGTGGCGCGACCTCTATGCCCAGGTATGCCCCATCGTCGGCTGTACCCTGCCACCACAAGTGGATATCAATGCCATCCACACCGCCAACCTGGTAGTGCGCAGCCACCCGCAAATCGCTGGTGCCCTGGCGGTGGAAGCGGTGCTGCTGAACCGGGCCCCCTTTGACCAGCCTTTCCCCACCCTGCAATTGCGCTTCACTGACCTGAAGAACACGCCGGTGGCCAGCCGTCGCTTCAGCCCTCAGGACTACTTGCGTGGTGAGCTCTCCGGGCGCCGCCTGATGCCCGCGGGTAACCCGGTGCATATCGCACTCGATATCGTCGATCCCGGGGCGGAAGCCGTGAACTACGAACTGCGTATTTCGCCGCAGTAAGCCCGGCTTCCACCGAAACCCCATCCCGCGCCCGCGAACCGAGCGGGTGTGCTGGCGGCAAAACCGACAAAAATTTGCACAAAGTTCGCCCTAAACGACCAGCCATCGAACAATTTGCGCGCTTTTTCGCTTTTCCAGCCGGCGGGCAGCCGCTATCATAGGCCGCTCTTTGACACCGAATGAGACCAGACCCGCGGGAGGGCAAGTTGCCCACGGAAAAGCCAGGCAGCTTCGCCATAGGCCCTTACACAATAAAGGCGCCAGTGATTCTGGCGCCAATGGCCGGCGTTACCGATCGCCCCTTCCGCAAACTGTGCCGAGAACTCGGCGCCGGTCTCGTGGTTTCCGAGATGGTCACCTCCGACACCAGCCTGTGGAACAGCCGCAAATCGCGGATGCGCCTCAATCACGCCGGTGAAGCGGGCCCCATTTCGGTACAGATTGCCGGTGGCGACCCCGAGATGATGGCCGATGCGGCCCGGGCAAACGTCGAACGCGGCGCCCAGATCATCGATATCAATATGGGCTGCCCGGCAAAGAAGGTGTGTAAAAAAGCGGCGGGCTCCGCCCTGCTGCGCGACGAAAAACTGGTCGCCGACATTCTGGAAGCGGTGGTTTCATCCGTCTCAGTACCAGTGACGCTGAAAATTCGCACTGGCTGGTGTCCGGATAGCCGCAACGGGGTGACGGTTGCCAAAATGGCCGAGGATCTCGGGATATCTGCCCTGGCAGTTCACGGACGCACCCGCGCCTGTGGCTACCATGGCCAGGCCGAATTCGATACCATTGCCGAGATTGTGTCCGCGGTAAAGATACCTGTCTTTGCCAACGGCGATATTACCGGCGCGGAAAAGGCCCGCATGGTGTTGGACTACACCGGCGCCAAAGCGGTCATGATTGGCCGCGCGGCTCAGGGACGTCCATGGATTTTTCGGGAGATTGCGCACTTCCTGGCAACAGGGGAGCAGCTGCCGGAGCCCTCACTGGATGAAGTCAGGGATATATTAAGCACTCACCTGAGTGAACTGCACCGTTTCTACGGTGAGGTTATGGGGGTACGTATCGCTCGCAAGCACGTGGGCTGGTACGTGAAAACACTCGCGGACAGCGAGGACTTTCGCAAGACCTTTAACCAATTAGAAAGCGCAGAAGCACAACATGCCAGCGTTCGTGAGTGGTTTGAACGCCGAATAACTAGAGGGGCAAAAGCGGCATGACTAACGAAGCACTGATTCCGGATACCAGCGATGTGGTATCCACTGGGGGCCAGACTCAACTACAACAACCGCAGGCCTTGCGCGATGCGGTTGAACAGGCGATGGAAAACTACTTCCGTCACCTGGACGGTCAGATGGTGACCGATGTGTACGATATGGTGCTGTCCGAGATTGAAGCGCCGATGCTGGAAGTGGTGATGAAGCACACCCGCCACAACCAGACTCGCGCCGCACAGCTGCTGGGCCTCAACCGGGGTACCCTGCGCAAGAAGCTCAAGCGCTACGGTCTGCTGTAAGGCGACCAGCCGCTACCGGCAGACACAGGCCGGAGCGGTAAAAATTCGACGAGGGGGGATGGGCCAGGCTCATCCCCCCTCGCTATTTGCTAATGATGCAATTTGCCCGCTCAGCACTTCAGATCCGGTGCAGTGGCGCCAAACCACTGGGTACGGAATTTCGAAATCGCATAAATACATCCATGTAGCTCCGGCGGTGCCATCCTTGGCACCGACGGTTTCGAAATTCCGTACCCAGCACTTTGGCTTCGATTCTGACTTAGCGACTTCGTAAACAATTACCCTTTTCAGAAACTACGACGGACCAACAGCTATGACTGACAAGGTGGCCATTCGCCGCGCGCTGATCAGCGTTTCCGACAAAACCGGCATTGTGGAATTTGCCCGCGAACTCTCCTCCATGGGCGTGGAGATCCTCTCCACCGGTGGTACCTACCGCCAGCTGGGCGAAGCCGGCATTCCGGTGGTGGAAGTTTCCGACTACACCGGTTTCCCGGAAATGATGGACGGCCGCGTCAAAACCCTGCACCCGAAAGTGCACGGCGGCATCCTTGGCCGTCGCGGCAAAGACGACGCGGTAATGGATGAACACGGCATCAAGCCCATCGACATGGTCGTGGTCAACCTCTACCCGTTCAAGGCCACCGTCGCCGATCCCAACTGCGACCTGCCCACCGCCATCGAAAACATCGACATCGGCGGCCCTACCATGGTTCGCTCCGCGGCCAAGAATCACAAAGACGTCGCCATCGTGGTCAACGCCCACAGCTACGACACCGTGATCGAGGAAATGAAAGCGGGCGGCGGTCAGCTGGGCTACGAAACCCGCTACGACCTGATGGTGCAGGCCTTCGAACACACCGCCCAGTATGACGGCATGATCGCCAACCACTTCGGCGCGCGTAACACGTCAAACGAAGCCCGCGAGTTTCCCAACACCTTCAACGTCCAGTTCGAAAAAGCCCAGGACATGCGCTACGGCGAGAACCCCCACCAGAAAGCGGCCTTCTACGTGGAAGCCGACGCAGAAGAAGCGTCCGTCTCTACCGCCAGCCAGCTGCAGGGCAAGGAACTCTCCTTCAACAACGTCGCCGACACCGACGCCGCCCTGGAAACCGTCAAACTGTTCGACGAACCCGCCTGCGTCATCGTCAAACACGCCAACCCCTGCGGTGTGGCCGTAGCAGCGGACATCAAGACCGCCTACGAACTGGCCTTCGCCACCGACCCGGAATCCGCCTTCGGCGGCATCATCGCCTTCAACCGCGAACTGGACGCCGAGACCGCCCAGCTGATCGTCGACAAGCAGTTCTCCGAAGTCATCATCGCCCCCAAAGTCAGCGCCGAAGCCGCCCAGGCCGTGTCTGCGAAAAAGAACGTACGCCTGCTGGAATGCGGCGAATGGGACAGCACCCGCCCCACCGCCTTCGACTACAAGCGCGTCACCGGTGGTTTACTGGTACAGGAAAAAGACAACGGCATGGTCGCCAGGGAAGACCTCAAAGTGGTCACCAAGGTACAGCCCTCTGACGAACAACTGGACGAACTGCTGTTCGCCTGGAAAGTCGCCAAGATGGTCAAATCCAACGCCATCATCTACGCCAAAGACGGCCGCACCATCGGCGTCGGCGCCGGCCAGATGAGCCGCGTCAACTCCGCCCGCATCGCCGCCATCAAAGCCGAACACGCCGGCCTCGAAGTGAAGGGCGCCGTTATGGCCTCCGACGCCTTCTTCCCCTTCCGCGACGGCATCGACAACGCCGCCAAAGTAGGCATCAGCGCCGTGATCCAGCCCGGTGGCTCCATGCGCGACGAAGAAGTCATCGCCGCAGCGGACGAGCACGGTATGGCGATGGTGTTTACCGGTATGCGCCACTTCCGTCACTAACCGCGACTTCTGACGACTAACTACGCTTACCGACATAGGTACGTAATATTCCCGCGCTATACGGGAAGGTTCTGGGGCTGGTGCCCCTTTCCGAGACCGTCTGCGGCCAGGACGGCCGCAGCCGAGCCCCCAGGGATGGGTTTACGGCGTGTCTCGGAAAGGGGCACCAGCTCCAGGACCGCCACAGGACTGGCAACGAAGCACTCTTAAATACCTCCCAACTCCCAGTCCCTACCCGGCAACCCAGCGCACAATGCTAAACTAGCCCACCTAAATAACAGGCACGGGGAAACTCAAGAATGAACATCCTGGTAATCGGCTCTGGTGGCCGCGAACACGCACTGGCCTGGAAGGCCGCCCAAAACCCCGCCGTAGACACCGTCTTCGTCGCACCGGGCAACGCCGGCACCGCCCGCGAACCCAAACTCCAGAACGTCAACATCGGCGTCGACAACTTCTCCGCCCTGTCCGACCTCGTCGAAGAAAAAGGCATCGACCTCACCATCGTCGGCCCCGAAGTACCTCTGGTCGAAGGCATCGTCGACTTCTTCAACAGCCGCGGCCACAACATCTTCGGCCCGGAAAAAGCCGCCGCCCAGCTCGAAGGCTCCAAAGCCTTCACCAAAGACTTCCTCGAACGTCACGCCATCCCCACCGCCGCCTACCAGAACTTCACCGAAGTCGAACCGGCCGTTGCCTACGTGCGTGAACAGGGCGCCCCCATCGTCGTCAAAGCCGACGGCCTCGCCGCCGGTAAAGGCGTCATCGTCGCCGAAACCGTAGAACAGGCCGAGCTGGCCGTGCGCGACATGCTCAGCGGCAACGCCTTCGGCGACGCCGGCTGCCGTGTCGTCATCGAAGAATTCCTCACCGGCGAAGAAGCCAGCTTTATCGTCATGGTCGACGGCGAGAACATCCTGCCCATGGCCACCAGCCAGGACCACAAGCGCGTCGGCGATGGCGACACCGGCCCCAACACCGGCGGCATGGGCGCCTACTCCCCGGCACCGGTAGTCACCCCGGAAGTCCACGACCGGGTGATGAAAGAAGTCATCGAGCCCACCGTGCGCGGCCTCGCCAGCGAAGGCATGCCCTACACCGGCTTCCTGTACGCCGGCCTGATGATCAACGAACAGGGCGCACCCAAGGTCATCGAATACAACTGCCGCTTCGGCGACCCGGAAACCCAGCCAATCATGATGCGCCTCAAATCCGATCTGGTAGAGCTGTGCATGGCAGCACTGGAAAAACGCCTCGATCAGGTAACCGTCGAGTGGGACACCCGCCCCGCCCTGGGCGTGGTACTCGCCGCTCACGGCTACCCGGGCAGCTATCGCAAGGGCGACCCCATCTCCGGCCTGGACAAGGCAGACAGCGAAAACGCCAAGGTCTTCCAGGCCGGCACCGCACTGGACGGCGAGCGCGTCGTCACCAGCGGCGGCCGCGTTTTGTGCGCAACCGCCCTCGGCGACACCGTGGCGGAAGCCCAGGCCAACGCCTACGAGTGCGCGCGCAAGATCTACTGGGAAGGCTCCTTTTACCGCAAAGACATCGGTTACCGCGCGGTAGAGCGGGAAGAAGCCGAGAAAGCGTAAGTATTGTTTCGAGCATTTCGAGGAACACATCAGTGAGCAGCCATCGCCAACTGACCGGACTCGACCGCCTGCTGTTGCAGGCGGACCGCGCCCTGCGCACCCTGAGCCCCGGCTCGCCCTGTCACGAGCGCCCGTCGCCGTCGAAGTCTGTGGATGAAGCAGAACTCGCCGACAGTGAACGTCGCCACGCGGCAGGCCTGATGCGGGTCAACCACAGCGGCGAAGTCTGCGCCCAGGCCCTGTACCAGGGCCAGGCACTCACCGCCAAATTGCCCCAGGTACGGGCGGAGATGGAACACGCCGCGGACGAAGAGATCGACCATCTGGCCTGGTGCGAACAGCGCCTGGACGAACTCGGCAGCCGCCCCAGTGTGCTCAACCCGCTCTGGTACGGGCTTTCCTTTGGGATTGGCGCTGCGGCGGGCAAGATCAGTGACAAGGTCAGTCTGGGCTTTGTTGCCGCTACCGAAGAACAGGTGTGTAAACACCTGGAAAGCCACCTGCAGGAGCTGCCCACGCAAGACGAGAAAAGCCGCGCAGTGGTGGAGCAGATGCTGGTGGATGAGGCCAAGCATCAGCACGCTGCACTGGATGCTGGGGGGGCACGGTTCCCCAGCCCGGTTAAGGGATTAATGACCCTCGTATCTAAAGCGATGACCTCCGCAAGCTATCGCCTTTAACACCTCCTTGGCGGTTGTGCTGCCGGATGGGGACTTGCGAGACACGCCGTGAACCCATCCCTGGGGGCTCTTCTAAAACATCCCTGTTTTAGAAGGTCTCGCAAGTCCCCATCCGGCATCACAACCTTCGCACCAACCTTCATCACTACGAAGTAATTGGTCGGAATAGAAGCTGGAGTACCGGGTGATAGGTTTCAAAAGCGTCGGCGACAGGGACGTCGCCGACGCAGCGTACATGGATGTATTCACAGGGGGGCGCCTAGCTCGGTTCCGAAAACGAATACCCAGTGCTCGGGCGCCACAGAACCAATACCCCGAAACCGGCAGTCAAACCACCGCGGTCTCACACCGCAACCAATCCTCCTCCAACCCCATAACCACCCGATCCCCAATCTGCAACTCTCCCACCCCGGCAGGTGTACCGGTCAAAACCACATCCCCCGGCAACAGCGTGAAATAACTACTGATATAAGCCACCAGATCCAGAATCGGCGTCAGCATATGGTTGGATTTACCCCGCTGGCGGATCTCGTCGTTCAGCCACAGGGTGTAGGTGAGATTGTCCCAGTCCGGCAGCCAATCCAGCTTCACAAACGGCGACAGGGGGCAGGCGCCGTCAAAGCCCTTGGCCTTCTCCCACGGCTGCCCCAGCTGCTTCAGGTCCGACTGCAGCTCACGCAAGGTCAGATCCAGGGCTAACCCCAAACCCGCAATCGCCGCGGGGACATCAGCAGGGTTCGCGTCCGTCAGACGCTCGCCAATCAACAGCGCCAGCTCCCCCTCGAAATGGCAACTGCCCCGGCCCCGCGGTAAGTGGATCGGCTCCGCCATCGGCACCGCCGAAGTCGCCGGCTTGATAAACAACAGCGGCTCCTCCGGAACCGGGTTGTTCAGCTCCTCCGCATGAGCCGCATAGTTGCGCCCCACGCATACAATCTTGCCCAGCGGCAGTTCCACAGGTGTTTTGCAGGTAAATTCGTGTTTATACATAACCAGATTCGATACCTAGGATAGATATTGCGTATAAAGCTTTATATAGCCCTTATGTTATGATGCCGCCCTCGCCGGGTTCCCGGCGGTCTCCAACTATATTTCGACAACCTTTCGCGTAATCTCATCATTACGCACGGCCAAGAGACTCGATATGGCACCTCAGATTTCTCTTCAAAAAGACAAAATCCGAATCCTGCTGCTGGAAGGCGTGCACCAATCCGCCGTGGACCTGCTGAGTTCCCGCGGCTACACCAACGTCGAGTACATCAAGACCGCACTGCCGGAAGACCAGCTGATCGAGAAGATTGCCGACGCGCACTTCGTCGGGATCCGCTCCCGGACCCAACTGACCCGCAAGGTACTGGAGAGCGCCAACAAGCTGATCGCTGTAGGCTGCTTCTGCATCGGTACCAACCAGGTGGACCTGGAAGCAGCCACCGAGCTGGGTATTGCGGTGTTCAACGCACCCTATTCCAACACCCGTAGCGTAGCCGAACTGGTGATTGCCGAAGCCATTATGCTGCTGCGCGGGATTCCCGAGAAGAACATGGTCTGCCACCGCGGTGGCTGGCAGAAGTCTGCGGTGGGCTCCTATGAAGCCCGCGGCAAGACCCTGGGTATTGTCGGCTACGGCGCCATCGGCTCGCAGACTTCCGTGCTCGCCGAAGGCATCGGTATGCGCGTGATCTTCTTCGATGTGGTGACCAAGTTGCCACTGGGTAACGCCAGCCAGGTGAACAGCCTGGACGAACTGCTGGCGCAGTCCGACGTGGTTTCCCTGCACGTTCCGGAGTTGCCCTCCACCAAGTGGATGATCGGCGCCGAGCAGATCGCAAAGATGAAGAAGGGCGCGATCCTGCTGAATGCCTCCCGCGGCACCGTAGTGGAAATCGAGCCGCTGGCGGAAGCGCTGAAGAGCGGCCACCTGGCCGGTACCGCCATCGACGTATTCCCGGTGGAGCCCCGCGGTAACGACGACGAATTCCAGTCACCCCTGCGCGGCCTCGACAATGCCCTGCTGACCCCGCACGTGGGCGGCTCCACCGTGGAAGCCCAGGAAAATATCGGCGTGGAAGTGTCCGACAAACTGGCGCTCTACTCCGACAATGGCACCACCACCAGTTCCGTGAACTTCCCGGAGGTTGCACTGCCCGGCCACGCCGGCGCACACCGCCTGCTGCACATTCACAAGAACGTGCCCGGTGTACTCGGCGCGATCAACCAGGTGTTCTCCGACAACGGTATCAACATCTCCGCGCAGTTCCTGCAGACCAACGAATCTGTGGGCTACGTGGTGATCGATGTGGATGCGGAATACTCCGACCTGGCGCTGGAAAAACTGAAGAACATCCCCGGTACCCTGCGCTGCCGCGTACTTTTCTAACAGCACCCTCAGGCTTCTGACAGACCTCACGGAGGTCTGTTACACTTTCGGAAACCCGGACCAGCGTTATCCCGCTGTCCGGGTTTCTTTTTTCCTGTCGCCTTTCCCTGTCGACCCAGCGAGCAGATCCCCCAGTGCAAAACCAGACTGCAAACAACGCGAGTTCCGATTCAGCCGCCGCAGGTTTGCTGGCCGGCCTCGGCGCCTACCTCCTGTGGGGGTTTGCACCGCTGTATTTCAAGCTGCTGGAATATCTCTCAGCTCCGGAGATACTCGCGCACCGCAGCATCTGGTCGCTGCTACTGGCGATTGTGCTGCTAGCGGTACTGGGAAAGCTGCACGGTATGGGCGCGGTATTGCGCTCGCATAAAACCATGCTGGCGCTGCTGATTTCCACCGCACTAATCAGCACCAACTGGCTGATATTTATCTGGTCGGTCACCAACAATCACCTGCTGGATGCCAGCCTCGGCTACTACATCAACCCATTGATCAGCGTATTGCTGGGAGTATTGGTACTCGGGGAAAAACTGCGGCCACTGCAGTGGCTGGCAGTAATGCTGGCGGCGGTAGGTATCGGCTACGAACTCTGGCAGTTCGGCCGCCTGCCGCTGGTAGCGCTGGGCGTTGCGATCACCTTCGGGTTCTACGGTCTGGTGCGCAAGCAAACTCCGGTAGACAGCCTGACCGGCCTCACCGTGGAGACCCTGTTTATGCTGCCACTTGCGCTGGGTTTCCTGTTCTGGACCAGCAGCCCTACCAGCAACCTGCTGAACAATTCCTGGCAGTTGAACGGCTTACTGCTGCTGGCCGGCCCGGTAACCCTGACCCCGCTGCTGCTGTTTAATATCGCCGCGCGCAGGCTCAACCTGTCCACGCTGGGGTTTCTGCAGTATCTCGGACCGACGCTGATGTTTTTCTTCGCGGTGCTGTTGTTCGATGAACCCTTTGATCACGCAAAACTGGTGACCTTTATTTTTGTGTGGGCAGCATTGGGATTTTACTCCGCGGACGCACTGGTGCAGCGGCGCAAGCGCCGGCAGCTGCGCAAGGCGAATTTGTAAGATGGAAGTGCGAGCGGGAAACTAGTGGTCCATGCGGAAAGTTCGGTAACTAAGGAGCACAGCCAAAGTGTTCAGATCAAGGCGAGAAAGCGCAGGAATAGTGGTTCTATTTCAAGCTTTCTCAACGCAGAGCTGGACGCTTTGGCGAAGCGAACAGTTACACAACTTTCCGCATGGACCACTAGCGCGCAGCTTACTGGGCCAGCCACTCGTCGAGGGCGGTGAGAATTTTCTGTCGGTAGGGTTGAGTTTCGTTGATCATCTGGTGGCGTGCGCCGCGCACGATGACGCGCTTGCTGTTGGGAAAACGGTCGCCAATCACGCCCATGTTGTAGCGCCAATCGACGGTTTTATCGTCGGTGCCCTGCACCACCAGTACTGCCTTGGCATTGCGCCGGGTCTTCGGAAACAGCGACAACCAGTCCACCATTGCCCCCAGCCAGCGAATTGACATGACCGGTGACTGCAGCGGGTCGCGGTGGGCCTGACGGCGGGCGAATTCTGCATCGTGGGTATTGATGTTGAACCCCCGGCTGGGGTGCGGCAACAAAAAGCGCCCCAGGTAAAACATCCACTTGCGCAGATGCCAGTTCGCCGGGCGCACCAGTGGCGCCAACAGCATTACCTTGTCGAACGGCTGCCACTGACTGAATTGCAGATACGCCAGCAGGGTAGCGCCGCCGGTGCTCTGCCCCATGGCGTGCCAGGGCCCCGGCATCTTGCCCCGAGCACGGCTCAGCAGGGCTTCCAGAACTTCCCGGTACTGCATAAACGTATCAATGGCCACGGGCTCACCGCTGGAAAGACCGTGCCCGGGAAAGTCCACAGACACCACATTGAAACCGCGCTCCAGACCAAAGCGAATAGCGGAACTGTATATCCCCGTATGGTCGAAGTAACCGTGGCAAATAAACAGGGTGCCCTTGGGGTCGGCCACTCGCCAGTACTGCGCCACCAGTTCGAATCCGGCGGAAGAAAAAGTACCAATACCGGTTCCGCTGGCTTCGGCAAAATTCAGGCGATAGAAATTGCGGTAGGAAATTACCGATTCCGGCAGGGGCTGGCCGCAGGAAAAATCCAGCGTGGGTAACTGGCTGCGCAGGGCGGAGTAATCCGGCCGGTGGATGACCGGGCTGGTATCGACGGCACTGAAGTCTTTCAACAGATCCATGACTCAATGGTACTGTATTTCCCTGCCGCCGCCATCCCCAGCCTGCGACGGGGTACCTTGAGACTCCGGGAAGATTCTGGGAGCATCCGGTAAGACGAATCGACATCCTCCAGATATGACAACTACACGACTGATATCCGCGTTTACCGTGACAATCCTTCTCGCTGCCTGCGGTGGAGGCGGATCCGGTAGCGGCGGGAATACACCGGGTGGGTCGTCTGGCGGGGACGCCAGCAGTTCTTCCAGCTCCTCGGGCAGTTCCTCTGGAAGCTCCTCTGGAAGCTCCTCGGGCAGCACTTCCAGCGGTGGTGATTCAGGGCTTTTTAACCTGAGCGGCCGCGTCCAGGCGCGACCATTTTCCGGCAGTGACGCCGATACCAATGACGCACACGCCAGCGCGACAGCGAATAACCGGGCGGCCGATGCGCAGCCCGTGACAGTGCCCGCCCTGATAGGTGGCTTCGCTACCGCCGCTGCCACCGGCGAGTCCAGCGGCCGTTTTCGGGACCAGACCGATAGCGATGACTGGTACACCTTTTCCGCCGTGTCTGGCACACAAGTTCTGTTGCAGATTCACCGCCACCAGACCCTGCTGCCACTACAGAATGATCTGGATCTTTTCCTCTACACCGCGGAGAACTCAGGGGAGCCCATTGCATCCAGTACCGATATCGACGAATTCGAGTCGCTGACGGTTCCGCAAAGCGGCGACTTTCTGCTGCGGGTAAATGCCGCGCGCGGTTACAGCAACTACACCCTGCGGCTGGATCGGCAAAACCAGTCTCACACTCAGGCCAGCCCATCCGTTGCCGACCCCATGGTGGCCGGTGAGCTGCTGGTTCAGCGAGGCGGCGACGCTGCGCAGGATTGGCAGCGGCAGGTATTGTCGCCAACGCTGCTGGACGATGCACTGAGCGCGGCACTTTCTGTCCATCCCGATCTCACCGGCCCACTGCTGCAGCGGCTACAGCTGCTGTACGCGCGCAAATCGCTGCTGGCACAGAGCGATTCCTTACAGGTCGAGCCCAATTTCGTTTACCAAAGTAGCGCCACACCAAACGACCCGCTGTACCTGCGCCAGTGGCATTACCGGAATATCCAGCTGCCCGCGGCCTGGAGCCTGAGCCAGAGCAACAGCGACACCGTGATTGCGGTGCTCGACACCGGCATTTTCAGTGCACACCCGGATCTCGCAAACAAACTACGGGACGGTTACGACCTGATCAGCGACCCGCAACGGGCCAGGGATGGGGACGGGCCGGACCCCGACCCGGAAGATCCGGGCGACCTATCCAGCGATCCGCGCAGCTCCTGGCACGGCACCCATGTCGCCGGCACGGCCGCCGCGGACACCGATAATACTGAAGGGGTCAGTGGCAGCGGCTGGGACACCGCGATCATGCCATTGCGGGTTCTGGGGGTCGGCGGCGGCACCAGCTACGACGCCGCGCAAGCGGTACTGTATGCCGCCGGGCTCGCCAATGCATCCGGCGCTCTGCCCACCCGCAGCGCCGATATCATCAATATGAGCTTTGGCGGCAGTGGCTACTCGCAGATCATGCAGGATGCCATCGACGCCGCGCGCAGTGCCGGCGTCATCGCGGTGGCCGCGGCCGGGAATGATGGGGCAGAGACACCCTCCTACCCCGCCGCCTTGCGCGGTGTGATTGCGGTCAGCGCCACCGATACCGCGGACGCTCTCGCCTATTACAGTAACTTCGGCAACTGGATCGATATCGCGGCCCCGGGGGGAGACATGCGCCTCAATACTGAAGATGGAATTTTCAGCACCTATGTCACCGAAGCCGCAACCAACACCGCCAGTTACGGCAACCTGCAGGGCACCTCGATGGCGGCACCCCATGTCGCCGGCGCCCTCGCACTGATGAAATCGCTCAACCCCGCACTCTCGCCGGACGATGTGGATGCACTGCTGAAGGAAGGAGAGTTGACTCGGGATATCGGCGAAGCCGGTAAAGACAAAGAGTATGGTTACGGCTTGATTGACGCGGAATCCGCCGCCCTCTCCGCCAACCAGACCCCGCAACAGAGCGTCCGCGCGGAACCCGGCCACCTGGATTTCGCCGGCAGCTACCGCAGGCTGACGGTGGAGATTTCCGATACCAGTGGTGGCGACAATGCCATTGACGGGGCTCCCGGCGGCGACCAGCCGTGGATTGTTCGGGTAGACACAGCAGAGTCCGTGGATGCACGCGGCTTCGGTCAATACACCGTGTGGGTAGACCGCACTGCGCTGCCCTATGGCGACCACACCGGCACCGTCATATTCCCGCTCTCCGGCGCCCGTCAGTTTTTACTGCCAGTACAGCTCCACCACGCCGAACCTGTGGCCGGCTCTGTCAGTGCCGGTCAACAGTACCTGCAACTACTCGTTGCAGATGGCTCTGGGAATTACGCTCTTGTGGAACAGGTTACTCTGGATACCGAAAATGGCGCTTACCCATTTCAGTTTGTGGATGTGCCGGCGGGCAATTTCCGCCTCGTCAGCGGCTCGGATCACAACGGCAATGGTATTTTGTGCGAGGCGGGCGAGTCCTGTGGATACTATCCCGGTGCGGAGACCACGTTTACCGTGGATGCCAGCCATAGCGATCTGATTTTTTTCTCGGACTACCTGAACCCCGCGGCGGAACCACAGCCGAAAGCAAAATAGTCTCGTGCAGTTTCCCTGACATAAAACACAGGCACAAAAAAGCGGGCGCAATGCCCGCTATTTTTGGCTGAACCAATCTCAGTTGATCTTCGGTACCAGCTCGCCTTTCTCGTAACGCTGGAACATGGTTTCCAGGCTGACCGGCTTGATCTTGCTGCCGTTACCCGCCGCGTTGAACGCTTCGTAACGGGCCACGCAGATTTCTTTCATGGCCTGGGTAGTGACCTTGAGGAATTTGCGCGGATCGAATTCGGACGGGTTCTGGGCCAGGAAGCGACGCACCGCACCGGTACTGGCGAGGCGCAGATCGGTGTCGATATTCACCTTGCGCACACCGTGCTTGATACCTTCGCAGATCTGCTCCACCGGCACGCCGTAGGTTTCCGGAATCTCACCGCCAAACTCGTTGATCACCTTCAACCACTCCTGGGGCACAGAGGAAGAACCGTGCATGACAAGGTGGGTATCGGGGATACGCGCGTGGATTTCTTTGATGCGATCGATCGCCAGGATATCGCCGGTGGGCGGGCGAGTGAACTTGTAGGCACCGTGGCTGGTACCGCAGGCGATGGCCAGGGCATCCACCTGGGTTTTCTTGACGAAGTCTGCGGCTTCTTCCGGGTCGGTCAGCAGCTGGTCGTGGGACAGTTTGCCCTCCGCACCAACGCCGTCCTCTTCACCGGCCATGCCGGTTTCCAGCGAGCCCAGGCAGCCCAGCTCACCTTCCACGGAAACACCACAGGCGTGGGCCATTTCCACCGCGCGCCTGGTCACGTCCACGTTGTACTCGTAGGACGCCGGTGTTTTGCCGTCGTCCATCAGAGAGCCGTCCATCATCACCGAACTGAAACCCAGTTGGATAGAGCGCTGACACACCGCCGGGCTGGTGCCGTGGTCCTGATGCATCACTACCGGAATATGTGGAAATTCTTCCACAGCGGCCAAAATCAGGTGGCGCAGGAAGGGAGCGCCTGCGTATTTACGCGCGCCGGCGGAGGCCTGCACGATCACCGGAGAGTCGGTCTCGTCGGCCGCCTCCATGATGGCGCGCATCTGCTCCAGGTTGTTGACGTTGAACGCAGGGATGCCGTATCCAAATTCGGCAGCGTGGTCCAACATTTGACGCAAGCTGATTAAAGCCATGAAAAAACCCTTTCTCGTCGAAATTTAGCTGGTATTGAGTGCGTGGGTTTCCTGTGAAATCCCCACTTTGTCGTGCGATTCCTGAAGCGGGGCTCCGGTCGCATCTCTTTTTAATTCGGGTCTCGACCACGACGATTGGTTGTCGTGAGCGTAAATTTGAGTCGGGCGGTCTGTGACCAGCCGCCCACGTTGACCCCGCTTAACGCGAGGTCGGCTACTCGCGGTTATCTATTCCGCCGAGCGGCTATTCATTCCGCTGAACGGCTATTCATTCCGCTGAACGGCTCTCCAGCATCGCCACTGCCGGCAGTACCTTGCCTTCCACGTATTCGAGGAAAGCACCACCCCCAGTAGAAATATAGGAAACTTGCTCGGCAATGCCGTACTTGTCGACCGCCGCCAGGGTGTCGCCACCACCGGCAATGGAGAAAGCGTCGCTACCGGCGATCGCCTTGGACAGGCGCTCGGTACCGCCGCCAAACTGATCGAACTCAAACACACCGACCGGGCCATTCCAGATGATGGTCTTGGCGTTTTTGAGAATGTCCGCCAGCGCCGCAGAGGAGTCCGGACCGATATCGAAAATCATGTCATCTTCGGTCACCGCATCGGCGGGCTTGGTTTCCGCCGCCGCGGATTCGCTGAATTCCTTGCCAGTCACCACGTCGGTGGGCACCGGAATATCGCACTTCGCCATCAGCCCCTTGGCGGTATCCAGCAGGTCGTGCTCACACAGGGACTTACCCACAGGCTTGCCACTGGCTGCGAGGAAGGTGTTGGCAATACCACCACCGACGATCAGCTGATCCACCTTGTCCGACAGGCTCTCGAGCACGGTCAGTTTTGTGGAAACCTTGGAGCCACCGACGATCGCCACCATCGGGCGCGCCGGGTTGGCCAGGGCTTTTTCCAGCGCATCCAGCTCTGCTGCCAACAGCGGGCCGGCACAGGCGATCGGGGCAAACTTGGCCACACCGTGGGTGGAGGCCTGGGCGCGGTGCGCGGTGCCGAAGGCGTCCATCACAAACACGTCGCACAGGGCCGCGTACTGCTGGGCCAGTGTTTCGTCGTCTTTCTTCTCGCCCTTGTTGAAGCGCACGTTTTCCAGCAGTGCGACTTCACCGTCTGCCAATTCAATGCCACCCTGCCAGTCTTTGACGACCGGCACATCTTTGCCCAGCAGTTTGCCCAGGTGTGCCGCCACCGGCGCCAGGGAAAACTCTTCCGCAAATTCACCCTCGGTAGGGCGGCCCAGGTGGGACATCAGCAGGACCTTGGCCCCGGCATCTACAGCGGCCTTGATGGTGGGCAGTGCCGCGCGAATACGCGCATCGGAGGTCACTACGCCGTCCTTTACCGGCACATTCAGGTCTTCGCGGATCAGAACGCGCTTGCCCGCCAGATCCTGGTCCTTCATCAATTTAACCGCCATTACCAATCCTCTTTTGCTGGTTGCTGAAGGGCACCACTACAAATCTACTGCGCGTGCGCCTGGCGGCGTCCGGCGGTGCTCGGCATGCTCATGTATCGCTATACACTCCGCTGCCTCCGCTCCGGCGGCCACCACCAGGCACCCGCTCGCTACGATTTCAAGAGGTGCCCTGAATACTCACTCCCCCCACCGCTAGAGCGGGGAAAGCGGGCGCGGATTATACGCTTTTGCGCCGCCGGCGGTCACCGCCCCGGGTCGCGCTATTGCAGCTACCCCGGGCCGGCTCGAACAGGCGCGAGTATATCAATCCGTTTTGTAAATGAATTACCGCACACTGCGGATACAGCGGTGACACCGCTGTCATTTTTACAAGAACGCAAAAAATTCCTGTCGGCCCCAACACGCACTGGCTACCCGCACCGAAAATCAGTGGATCGGGTTCCGGGTCTATATTGGGTAAACAGCGAGTGAGAGTACGGAGGACGGAATGCAAGCGCGCGTGGAAGAGTTTAGTGATCAGTGCCCCTATTGCGGTGAAACCATCCTGATGCTGATCGATACCTCCGCAGGCAGCCGACACTATATTGAGGATTGCACCGTGTGCTGTCGTCCGATCCAGGTGCTCGTCAGCGTGGACATGGAGGGTGACTGGCAGGTACAGCTAAAACACGAGAACGATGTCTAGCCCTGCCGCGCGAGCCATAAAAAAGGCTTGCCGCAAATACGGCAAGCCTTTTAATTTCACGAACCTGTCAGGTCACAAGATAGGTATCACCTGTCAGCTTCGGGAGTACGCCTTACTGCAGATCATTGATGCAGCTGTTGTACTCATTAATGTAAACCGAACTGCCACGATTGGGCACCGCGTTGGACTTGTCAGCCGCAACGTTACGACAACCTTCAATCTGGTCGGCAGTCACACCCGGACCAGGCTGGGTTACCACAGACTGGTGCGTAGTGGTCTGACGATCCATTGCATGAGGCGGATTGGTTTCATAAAAGTAGCCACCCTGCTCGTTAAAACGATAGAAGGTGTCGCCACTTTTATAATAGGTATTACCCATGATCTGCACTTCCTGTGCACCGGACGGCAGCTGAGTCATTGTGCTGTCGGCCTGGGCAAAACCAGCGATTGAACAAAACAGAACTACAGGTAACAGGTAACGCATGATGATCTCCTCATCTCCAATGTGCCCGGTAGTCTACTCACGGCATTTGGACATCCCAATGAATTTTAAAAAATAAAACCATTGAAATGACTTCAATCCCCGCAGAGGTCAGAAATTAATTCTCGCGTTTCGAATCCTCTTTCTGCTCGTCTCTCAGATCCGCCAAACGCTCACTCGTTTCCTCTGCATCCGCGGTTTTCGGAGCAATATTTTCTATCCCTCCCCGCTTTTCCTGCAAAGCTCTTTCTGTAGCCTGCTGTTCATCGCTGTAATCCGGTGCCAGCACCAGTTTCGGCGCATTGCTGTTAAAGCCGATCAGTACCCAGATAAAAAACAGAAGACACAGCAGGCGAATCACCACCGAGCGGTCCAGCAACCAGTGCAAGCCCTCGCCACGCTGACGCAGAAACTGCACACGCAGAAAAATATTCAGCGCCAACAACACACAGGCGGCGATCACGATCCAGCTGGCGAGACCCCCGAGGGCGCTCATCAACCAGTTGGCGATCTGCGAATTGAACTCCATCGTATGACTCCCACAATCAGCGCTTGCGCGCTACCTGTTTCATCTGCTCGGAAAATACCGCCTGCTGCAGGCCAATAGTGCCCAACGCCTCCACCGGAACAAAGACCTTGTTGTTGGATTCCGCCATGCTTTCCAGCACTTCCAGGGTGCGGTAGGAGAGGTATTTATCCGTTACCGACTTGGCCAGCAGATCGTTGACCTCTTTCTGACCCATGGCTTTTTCACGGGCGATGGCACGGTTCATTTTTTCCCGCTCCAAGTCGCGCTCCATCTGGATTTTCTGGATCTCGAACTGGGCCTTCTCCTGCTCGATCAGCTCGCGCCGCTCCGCTGCGCGCTCTTTCGCCTCGGTAATAACCTTGGGAAACTGTACATCGGCAATGCCCAGGCGCTTGATCTTGATCGGTGTGCCATCGAGGGAGGTGGCCACTGCGGTAAACAGTTCCTGGCTCAACATCTCGCGGCTGGAGGCGATTTCATTGATGGAGTATTTGGCAATTACCCGGCGCACCACATCGCGGATCACCGGCTGGGCATAGGTGTTGTACACCTGGTTTACGGAAATATTGCCGTTGTGGGGCGGCATCCGGTCAAAAATATTGTCGATGTATTTTTCATTCACCGCGCCGGTCATGCGGATATCAAAACTCATATTGAGCTGGTCCCTGGGCATAAACAGTTTGAATTTTTCCATGTGGCCAAAATCCGCGATAGCCAGTGTGACCAGCTTGTCGCAGTAGTAGAGACACATATCCAGGCGGAATTTGGACGGCGGCACCGTGTTCGGTTTGTACCCGTTCTTGGTAAGAATCTTCCCTACATGGGCCGGTGGAACCTCCACCCGATCGGCGCAGGCGGAAAGCCCGAGGACCAGCCCAGCTAGGGGTAGCATCAGTAGTAGTCGTGTCAGTTTGGTCAGCTTTGGCATTCCTTTTTATTTCCTTTCATTCCCGAGGGCTTTCATTCGATGGAATACCATAAAGAGCTATGGGGCAGGGAGCAAGCGGAGGAAAATCCGGTGAAGCTGTGATCTAATTGACGGCCTTACCTGACGAGATGGACCTACCAAGTGCAATCAGAATTCCTCACCGCGACCCTGTTCAATCTGGGGCTGAACCTGCTCTATACACTACTGGCACTGCTGATCGGCATGGTGGCGCTGCTGGTCATCGACAAGAAACTGCTCAAGCATGTGGATATCGAGGGCGAGCTGAAAAACGGCAACATCGCCGTGGCCATTTTTGCATCGACCATCCTTATTTTTGTTGCCCTGATTATCTCATTCGGTCTGAAAGGCTAGGAGCACCCCGTGAGACAGTGGCTGATGTTCATTCTGGTGGGAGTTGCGCTGATGGGGCCGGAACTGGCGCGTCAGTGGAAGTCACTGGCGGAGGAACAGGTACTGAGCCAACGCCAGCTCGCAGAGATCCGCAGCGAGACAGACACCTCCCAAGTCAAGGACAACCAGCGCGGTAGCGTGGTCATCAGCGGCAGCGGCTCGCCGCTGACCGAAGCCATGGTACAGCAGGCCGTCGCCAAGCGCTCAGAGCACGAAAGCAGCTATATCTCGGTTTGGAACTGGCAAGGTCTGGAGTCTGTCACCGCCTCCGCCCGCGGTCTCGACCGGCTGCACCACTTTGCCAACAGTTATCTGGTGGGCTTCCAGCCATTTGAAACCAAGTCCCTGTGGGTGCCCCTGTACACGCTGGCGGTGCGCAAGGAGTATCAGTACGACCACCTGCAGTATGCGGGTCTCGCCGATATCTGGCAGACCTCGCGCCAGGCCTATTATCAGAAACGCGGTGACTGTGAAGACCACGCCATTCTGCTCGCTGACTGGTTGATCAACCTCGGCGTCGACGCGCGGGTTGCCCTTGGCACCCATCAGGGGCAGGGTCACGCCTGGGTGGTGGCGATTGTGGATAACACCGAATACCTGCTGGAGGCCACCAGTAAACGCCGCCAGGCCAGCTGGCAGGCAATGCCACTGGCGGCACTGGCAGAGGGTTACGAAGTGGAATTTCAGTTCAATCGGGACTACTTCTGGGCCAAAACCACTTCCGCCCCCACGCGCCGCTATCGTGGCGACCACTGGATTCGCAAGTCCCAGTTTATCCGCGGCTAGATTGCGCAAAGGGCCTCTGAGCCCCAGCCTTTTCTCCGCCGCGCTTTCATACTTTTCACCCATACCCGCAAACTCCGCGCCCCTGCTAGGCTTTTTGTTAAGCGCAATGGAACTGTGCGCCCGCGACTACTTGTCAGATCGACTGACGACACCCGTGCAACATTCATCCAGGCTGCGGATTCAGCCGGTCACAGCAGGAAGCTGAAGTGAACACCTATTGCCGCCACGCAACGCGTATCTTGTCCGTATTTTTCCTCTATCTGCTCGGCAGCACGGCCTCGGCTCAACCGACAGCCGGCATTCCGCTGAATGACACCTCATCACTGCCGCAGCGCCTGATAGTAAGGTTTAGTGATGAGCCGGCGCAGGCAGAGCGCCAAACCAGGCTGGCGACACTTTCGCACATTACCGGCACCGACCTGCGTTTCGCACGCAACCTTGCCGGTGGTCGCTTCCAGCTGCTGTCCCTGCAACAGGCCCTGCCGGAAGCCGCCCTGCAAAACCTGCTCACGGTATTGCGCCGACAGCCCGGTGTGGCAACCGTGGAAGTAGACCAGCTGATGCAGCACACGGCGGTTCCCGGCGACAGTCGCTACAGCGAACAGTGGCACTATTTCGAAAGCACCGGCGGCATCAACCTGGAGGCGGCGTGGGACACCCACGATGGCAGCGAGGTCGTGGTCGCGGTGATCGATACCGGTATCACCAGCCACTCGGACCTGAACGACAACATCATTCCGGGCTACGACTTTATCGACGACACCGCCGTGGCCAATGACGGTGATGGCCGCGACGGTGATCCCAGTGATCCCGGTGACTGGTTGCGCGCCTGGGAATGCGGATTCTTCAATCCTTCCCAACCGCGCAACAGCAGCTGGCACGGAACCCATGTGGCGGGCACCATCGCCGCCATGACCAACAACAACCGGGGCGTTGCCGGTGTCGCCCACGGCGCCAGAGTGCTGGTGGCGCGAGTGCTTGGAAAATGTGGCGGCTACACCTCGGATATCATTGATGCCATCGTGTGGACAAGTGGCGGCAGCGTCTCCGGGGTGCCCGCCAATGCAAACCCGGCACAGGTCATCAATCTGAGCCTGGGCGGCCAGGGCAGTTGCAGTGCGGCCATGCAGAGCGCGATCAACACCGCGCGGAACAATGGCGCCACGGTGGTGATTTCCGCGGGCAACAGCAACGCCAACGCAGCGGATTTCTCCCCCGCCAACTGCGCAGGCGTGGTGACGGTTGCGGCCACCGATCGCGAGGGCAATCGCGCCTCCTACTCCAACTACGGAGCGACGGTGGAAATCAGCGCGCCGGGAGGAGAGACCAATGTCAGTGGCAACGGTGTTCTCTCCACCCTCAACAGCGGCACCCAGGGCCCCACGAGCGAGAGCTACCAGTTCTACCAGGGCACCAGCATGGCGGCGCCACATGTGGCCGGTGTCGCGGCGCTGCTGTACCAGGCAAACCCAGGTCTTACCCCGGATCAGGTCAGCGACGCGCTGCAAAACACCGCACGTGCGCTTCCCGGCAGTTGCAGTGGCGGTTGTGGCGCCGGCATTGTGGATGCGCGCGCGGCACTGAATGCAGTCAGCGGCGGCAACCAGCCACCGGTGTCCGCGTTCAGCTGCAGCGAGGATGAACTCAGCATCGACTGCCAGGACCAGAGCAGCGACGCCGACGGCAATATCACCGACTGGGCCTGGGATTTTGGCGACGGCAACAGCAGCAACGCGCAGAGCCCGAGCCACACCTACGCCACAGCCGGCACCTATTCGGTTTCCCTCACGGTGACGGATGACCAGGGCGCCAGTGCCAGCAGCAGCCAGAGCGTGACCGTCACCGATCCAGATAGCAGTGAACCCAACCAGCCACCGGTTGCGGATTTCACATTTTCCGTGGCCCGCGCCACCGCCAGCTTCAGCGACACCAGTAGCGACAGCGACGGCAGCATCCAGAGCTGGCACTGGGACTTCGGCGACGGCAGCAGTTCCACTGCCCGGAATCCCAGCCATGAATACGCCGAGGACGGCACCTACAGCGTAACCCTGACAGTGACCGACGACGCGGGCGCGAGCCACTCGGTGAGTAAAAATGTGAATGCCACCTGTCGCTTCCGCTGGGGTGGCCGCTGTTATTTCTAATTGCGCAAATACACAGTCAAAAACGAAAAGAGCCGCGTAATTTACGCGGCTCTTTCGGGATTGTCGGACTGATTGCTGGATTGATTGTCGGGGGCCGTAAATCGGCCCCGGGATCAGATCGGCGATCCCGGCGGCATGGGTTTCAGGTCACCCTTGTCCACTGTCAGATCCCCACTCATAAACGCTGCGATACGGTTGGCCTCATAAAAATAATGGGCGTTGTATCCCTGGGGATCATCACCAAACAATTTCATTTCTCCGATCGCGTGCTGGAATCTGGCCAGTTCGAAGTTGGCGCGAGCGCGGGCGGATTCCGGTGCGCTTTTGTCACCGGCCAGTAACATCAACTGATGGATATACACGTGATTGACCCGCTGGTGGATCGCTGCCTGCAGCCCCTGGTATTTATCCTTCTCCAGTGACTGCTCGGTAAGTTGCGCGAGCAGGGTATTGAACCCCGGGCCGTCGCCGCGGCGCGCCTGCTGTTGCTGCAACCGCGCGGCACGTTCCGGATGTAACAGGATGGAATAGGTATGCCCCGCAGCCGCTTCCGCCATGGCAATCGCGTCAAAGGCCACGCCGGTATAGGCGGGGAAGCTTTCGTTGCTGCGGCTGTAACCAAATGCCTTTGGAGGCAGCAGTTTCAGTACCTTTTCCGGCAGGGTAAGGAATTCCGGCTGCAGGGTAAGTAACAGAGCATCGATGGCCTGCTGCTGCCGGTCGGCGTCGACCATGTGATAACTTTCTGAACCGGCATCGTTGTACAGGTAATCGTAATCCAGTCCACCGATAAGTTTACCCACGGCTTCCGCCTGATAGCGATGCCCGTAGTAGACCGGCACCAGGGTTTCATCCAGAGACGAGCGCGCGGCACTTGGCCTATTTGCGGCGGGACCGAAATTCTCCAGGGCGTGCCTGCGCAGTTCCGTCATTCGCTGGAACTCTTCCAGTGGCTCGCTGCCGTTATCCCACAGGTGGGATTCAGCGTGGGCATTGTTGATGGTGCGGGAATCGCGGTCGGTAATAAAGCGCAGTTTCTGTTTCTTCGCGTCCTCCAGCACACGTTCGAGATATTCCGACTCATCCCCTTCGGCAATTCCGTAGCCGTAACGGATCGCCAGCTTGTCCCAGGCGCCAATGCCACTGTCGTAGGCCTCCTGCACGTTCAGGCGCTTGCCGTTCATGGTTACCAGCGGTGCCGGGTAGTCCATCACCGAGGCGCGATCTTCCGCGCTGGCAATAAAGTTGTGCGCAAGACCGATGGTGTGACCCACTTCGTGGGCGGACAGCTGGCGAATACGCGCCAGCGCCATGGCTTTCAGTTTTTCCGTATCCGCATTTTCATCGCCGTAGGGCTGCAGCAAACCCTGGGCGATCAGAAAGTCCTGGCGCACGCGCAGGGACCCCAGGGTAACGTTGCCCTTCAGAATTTCACCGGTGCGCGGATCGTAAATGGAGTAGCCGTAGGACCAGCCGCGGGTGGAGCGGTGCACCCAGTTGATCACGTTGTAACGCACATCCAGTGGGTCGGCGCCCTCGGGCAACAGTTTTACCTGGAAGGCATTGTCAAAACCGGCGGCTTCAAAGGCCTCGTTCCACCAGCTGGCGCCATCGATCAGCGCACTGCGCACCGGTTCGGGCACGCCCGGGTCGATGTAATACACAATGGGTTCCACCGGCTCGTTACTGCCCGGGCGTTTTTCCAGACGGTGCCGGAAAATCAGGCGTTGATCCATGGGCTGATCGATGGCGGTCGCATAATCGCGATAGATCAGCGGAAAGTAGCCGGAATTGGCGTGGAAGCGGCGGGGCGTGTAGCCCTCTTCCGGCAGTTCCACCAGGGAGAGGTGCTGACGCAGGGTCACCAGCTCCGGTGTTGGCACCACTTCTTTCAGGTACTTGCCCGGCTCGCTGCCGGTAAACGTCAGCTGCGCTTCAAACTCGCTGTTTTTCGGGAAGCTCTTGGTGCGCGACAGATAGACCGCGGAGCGGCTGCCATCCAGGCTGTAGCTGCCCTGGCCGGTCTGCTTGAGACGGGCGGCGATGCCGTGCTGGTCGCTCAGGATAAACGGGGTGAAATCCAGCAGTACACTGTTACCTTCCTCACCAATGACTTCAAAGCCCCAGATCACCGAAGACGCGAAGGCCTCGGAAACCGCGCGGCGCTCGGCCGGATTTTCCGACAGGGCTCGATACTTGAGGTTGATCTGGTGCAGTAACACCTTGTTGCCCACACGCTCAAACTTCACCACCCGGCTCTCACCCACCTGATTGCGATCCAGGCCAACGGGGTTGGAACCCAGCCCCTGGGCGAGACCGGCGAGCAGCAACAGCTCGCGGTCGAACTCATCGATTTCCAGTAACAGCCGCCCGGTCTTTTCATCCCAGTAATAATCAAAGAGTCCCTGCTGCTTATCCATTCCGGAAGTTATTGCCGAAATAGGTTCGCCGTGAGCAAGGGTACTGAACAGTAAGAAAAATACGATGAACAGCCGGTGCAACATGAATCCCCCGAGGTTTTGCCTATACATGAATTGTTATTCTTTGGGTGGGTTTGAAGGGTACCACTGGCAGAACGCCAGTCCACCGGCAGACGTCACCAATTTTCCGGCTATCACCAGACGATTCATCTACGTCCCGCCCTAAACCCTGAACCTGAGGAATGAGGGGCCGATGGTCAGTGATTGAGACCATTTGAGTACCACTGCATCCAAATGAGAGGCCAGGCACGTCCTAGAGGAAACCACTGAATTGGATCGAGTAATGAAACCCCTGCTCCCCCTACTGTTCACCGCCGCATCCACCCTCGTCACGGTTTCCGCACCAATGGCGGCAGCATCGACCGAGGAGAACGAAGCTGCTGAGACGTACTCCCGGCAGTGCAATATCGATATTCACCACCAGATTACCGTCGGCCCCGGTTTCCTCGAAGTCCGGGATAAAGACAGTGCAGAACCGCTGTTTGCCTTCAATGCGCCAGACCAGCTCGCGGTGGGTGACACCGGCCTGATCCTTACCGCCCAGCAGCAGGAGTTGATGGAGGGCTACCAGCAGGGGCTGCACAGTGCGGGGCGGGAAGTCTCCGCTCTCGCCATCGCGGCGGTTGATGTTGCCACCGAAGGCATGGGCATCGCCCTGGTAGCGCTCGCCGGCCCCGATGATTCAGACACCCGCGCCTACCTCGCCGACGCTCGGCGCCTGCGCGATACCGTAGCCAAAGAAATGGAGCAACCGGGAGAAGTGTTTACTTTTGGCAGCCCCTGGGTGGAAGGCAACTTCAGTAGAAAATTCGAAAGCGAACTGGAGCCGCAGATTGCAGATCTCGCCACACGCTTTGCCGGCAAGATTGCCTGGCATGCAATGAAAGCCGCGTTCACCGGCGGGGCCAGTATCGAGGAGCGCGCCGAAGCTGCGGCAGAAGAAGCGGAGAAGGTAGTGGAAGCGAAAGCCGAAGTGTTAGAAGCCCGCGCGGATAGCCTGTGTGAACAGGTACAGGAACTGGACCAGCTCGAGCTGGCGCTACACAGTGCCATTCCTGAGCTGAACGGTATCGAGCTGATCGATTCCAAATAGCCGGCATACGACAGTAGTCCCGCCCCAGAACCAATTTATACCCCCAAGTGTTCGGCCGCCTGAACCCCATTCAGCGCGGCCTTTTTTTCGATAAAACGATCAAACCGGTACAGACGTACAAAACAAAATCCGATATTTCAACAAATTACAATCCTTTCGGCATTCAACAACGGAAAACCCATCGCTAGAATAACCGGCTTGAGTTATGACGCTGCAATGGAATTAATATGCAACAGGAAGTCGCCCGGCCGTTTAGTGAATATATCTTTTTGAGCAAGGAAACAGTTGGTAAGGATGGTCGCCGGGTGTTTATTGACCCCGTCCTGCTTACCACTTATCTGGAGTTTGTCGAAGAAGACAAGCTCCACGGCCAGCAGGCACTGCAGAAAATGATCGGCCTCAAGAATTCAGCGGCCGGAATAAGCAGCCAGTCCAACCAAACCAACGCTCACCAGCATCGACTTGATTGTCATTCCGTTATTATCACCTACAGCGTCCTGCAGTCTGGAGCACCGAGTAGTTTTGGCGAAGGGGTGTACATCAGCAAGATTCAGCAGAATTTGAATCGTGGAGAGGGAAATCCGGGCGGACTATATAACTGCAACTTTGAGCGTACCCGGTGGATCGCCAAAGCGGCAAATGACCTGAAAATTTCATCTCCCTTGGGGACCATAGCCGCAAGTTTTAATGAACGAGCTCTGACCTACGACCTTAAAAGTACAACTACTGCAGTCGGAGAATATCTCGCTAAAAATGCAAAGGGAAATGAACTCGGCACCAACTTTGCGCTCTACTACAGCCCAACCAACATTATCGATAATCTGGGAACATGGAAAACACCTGAGCAAAAGGTAACACCAGAATCGGCCGGTCCCGAAGAGCTGTCTCAGGTCTTGATCAATACGCAAAATGAATACTGGGCACAAACAGACCAGACCCATCACTGGTATATTTTCGGCCACGGTGCAAAGCTTCTGGAAAAGGCCCTGGCGCTGGTTGAATCCAAAGGTATTGCCAGCCTGTCCCACCATGAATTCAGCTTCGTGGAGCCCCGCTCCAGCCTCGGCAGCCTGCTACCTCGTATAAACCGGCTCCAGGCTAAGTTCAACAAGAATATGAGCATGAAAAGTCTCGGCGCCAGAACCTTCCAGGCCCTCGACCTGAATGCAACGCGCAGAGGACTGCAGTTACATAGCAAAAGCTGGACTGCACTTGAAAATAACCTTAAACCGGCAAACACACTCCTAAACAATGTGAACAGGGCGATCACTCATTACGCGCAGAACCCAGCAGCGATTAGCTCAAACCAGGCTCACAACTTTGTGAGGTTGGTCAGTGAGTTGAAATCCAGAGTGAATTGGTAGGTAGTACTAGATGCGCATGACAACGCTTGGCATTGAGCACGCCGAATACATCCCATTTACAGACAGTTCAATTAGCTGCTTCGATCTATCCAGCAATCAGCTGATTTTTTCTGGTGAACCGTCTGAACCACACGAGTACCACCCCGGGTACATTCCCCACACTTCGGATATTTACAATCACGATATTTACGAGCCATACATTTTCCCGGGGCTGGACCGTCCGTTTAATGGAAGCCGCCCCCGTTACAGCTACTTGCGTGTAGGATCGATTTTCTGGCGACACTTTGTCCCCTACGGCGAGCAACTCGCAACAATTGGTTACTGCAACGTTGAAATCGACATTTGCTGGCCCGCCCCGGAACTTCAGGTATCGCCCTCCGGCTTACGGGATAAGCAAGAGTTTGTGAATCGCGTCTTCGATATTACCAACACGAAAGAATTGGATCCGGAAGACTTCATTTATCCGCAAGAAATCAACGAGCTGATTCACCATAAACTCAAGGGCCGGCACTGGATACAATCTAATCACGGCAGCTACACCGTCGACCGGAGTTACTCGTTTTATACCCCATTCACCGATGAGCACCTGCTGGTGGTGTCATTACTCCCTGAAGGATATTGGAAGCCCGGCACCGAGCCACCACAGGAAGATCTCGAAAAAGTTTTCGTAAGCTTCTGGGACTTTATGGACAAACTGTCCATCATTGAAGATCCATCCCAATCGGACCGTGCACCGGGGATCGAAATGAAGGGAGAAACGCTGGAGCGGCATCTACTGCGGAAAAGCAACGAAGCCGCCGGGGCGGAACCAGAGAGCGGTGACTCACTCTGGTAGTCACCAAATAATTGAGGCCGCAATTGCGGCCTCAATTATCTCTTACTTTAAGATCAGGATTTCTTGGCAACCCCCAGCTCACCCAGAGTGCGCGCCATATCCTGGGCACTGGTGGCAGGCTTGATGTCCTTGTCGATCTTGGCGATGTTCCCTGCCTTATCGATATAAATGGTGACGCGTTTGGCCATATTCAGCACAGGCATTTTCACCTCATAGGCCGCTGCCACCTCACCCGAGGGGTCGCTCAACAATGGGAAATCGGCCTTCTGTTCCGCGGCGAACTTGGTGTTGTCCTCCACCTCGTCGGTGCTGGCCATAAAATAGGCTACATCGTATTCGCGAATCAGGTGGCCATTTTCCGCCAGAGATTTGCACTCGATGGTGCAACCTTTGGTGAACGCCTTCGGATACCAGGCGATCACAACTGCCTGTTGTCCCTTAAAATCAGACAGGGAATAGGTTTTCCCATCCGACGCCTGAAGGGAAAATTCCGGTGCCGGGCTTCCCACCTCCAATGCCAACGCCGGAACAGCGATTGTCAGCATACTCAGCCAAAGAAACAATTTTCTCACCTTACTCTCCTTAAACGATTTCAATTCCGCCGGGCGCTCGCGCCCACGAAAAGTGACTTGATATTCAGTTGCAGTTTCAGGCTTTTTAGCGCTGGCTTCAACGGGAAACGCCTCATAAAATGGCGCAATTTTGCGCAATCCGCATCAGGGAAAAGGGCACCAGGCAGTCATTTCATTGCCGCGCAGGGACAACACACAATAATTGATAGCCCCAAGCCCCTGACATGCCTGAATTCTCCGTTCGCCCAAACCTTACCCTGCGCCTGATTTGCGCCATCGCCTTGCTGACACTGGCCGCCTGTGGCGGCGGAGGCGGAAACGACGCGGTAGAAGACACAGAGTTACAGCCTCCCGCACCATCTTACGCTCCGGGAGACGATCTGGATTCGTCCGACGGCAACACTCCAGCCACCGGCAGCGGAGAATCACAAAGCCCGCTGAATCCCGGTGAATATGCCCAGCTGACTTCCTGCACGCCATTTGCCGGCAATAGCGAGGCCCCTTTCAAGGTGCTTTTTGCCAATCTGGATTCTGCTCCCTTCTTCAGTGAAATCGTGCAGGATGCCGTAACCAATCAGTTCCGCGCACTGACACCTTTCTCCGAATTCCAGAGCCAGTTTGCTTTCTACGAAATCGACCTGAAGGGCTTTTCCGCTCTGGGATGTACCCACAGGGACAAGGGCGGCTTCAGCTGTGACACTGAGCAGGTGCACCGAGCCATTTTAGAGCAGTGCGCCAGCGACGATATTCACGGTATTTTGAAGGTCGTTATCGGTGAAAGTGACTACGGTGCTTCCGGTGGCGAGATTATCTACGTTGCCAGCGACAAGGACTGGCTGAATATCGAAACCACCCTGCACCAGTTGCGCAACATCGTCATCCATGAGATTGGACATAATTTCGGTCTCGCCGATCTATACGATAGCCCCATCAGTAATGACGGAATAAGTGCAGAGGGGTGGCCCAGCAAATTATCCAGAGAATGGGCAAATTTGGACGGACCTGGATGCAGCAAATGGTGCAATAGTTTCAAACCAGCATCCGAGTATGTGCAGTCCGCAAACGCTACCTGCCCGACGCTCACCGACAGAGCGAGCTGTACCAGTTATATGCGCACCGCAGATGGCACGTGTGAAACCGATGAAAATGGCAACTACAGTTGCTGCGGCTGGTCAGAGGATACCGTTGACGATTACTTCGGCTCTCAATGTACGCCGGTGTGGGGCTCTGAAAACATTGGCCAGGATTGCCTGCAGGGTACCGGCTGCTATTACGGCGGCGCCCACGGCAATAATTCCTGGCGACCGGTGCAAACCTGGGAGGACAGCATTATGTACGGCGCAGGACATTCCCAGTCATTCGACGCGGTATCGGAGCAGGCGCTGCGTGAGGCCATTCGATGCTGCGGCACCTCGGATGACAGTACAGCGTCCTGCGCAGCATTTCGCACGGAGTACAATACATTTCTTCTCGACTACCAGCCGTACAAAAATCGCCTGGGTTCCTGTGGCACTATTTAGGTAGGCGCACCGAAGGCGCGATCTAGACAGCATCACAGGCCTGACACGCGGAGGCACCGCTGAAGCGGGGTCGGGGTCGGGGTCGGGGTCGGGGTCGGGGCCGAGAATGCGGCCGAGATTGCGGCGATCGACAAATTTTCGCATGGACCCTCGGTTTCGGGATAACATTCTCAGCAAACACCAATAACAAGCCTGCAGGGAAGGTCGATGCCCAAAAATTTTTCCGGATGGTCTCTTCCGCGATTTGCGCGCGCGACATGCGCAACTAGCATTCTATTTGCGTACCCACTCACAGCGCTGTCATTCTCACCCAGCAATCACAAGCATCTTACCTGCCAGGCCATACAGCACTTCCAAAGCCGTTGTGAGCAAGATAAAAGTCTTACATCCTGGATCGATGCCTGTGCCGCCGGTGAGGCGTCAAAGGGGGAGGATGACCTGAGTATCCGCAGACTCGCATACTGGCACTTTTACGATAAGGAAAAAGCCCTCCCGCGGAGGGCAGCCGGCTTTGCGTCTCCGCGAATGGACTATCACCTGAGCAAAACCATTCGCGAAATTAACAATGCCGTCAATTCCGGCGACAAGGCTGGAATTTCCCAATCTCTGGGTGCCTTTTCCCACTACATTCAGGATCTGGCAAATCCATCACACGTATTGCCGATTTATCACAGCACTTTCCAGAAAGATGAATTCGATGAGTTCCCGCTGCCCATTGCGAACGCACTGGATGACAGCCTTTGCGAAAAAGTTGACGTTGAGTATCGATCCCTCACCGGTGACCGGAAAAAATCTCTGAGCATCAACCTGCTTCAGGATATCCCAGACAATATCGCCGCAGAAACTGTGATCAATTTATCCAGTGATTACTCTGCAACGATCAACAGTGAACTGAACAAGCGCACCTGGGTCGATTTCTGGAAACCCTGTCATTACGACCAGTTCTGCGAGTACTCGGATTCATTTCTCGGCAACAATTTCGGCAAGAGCGAGATTACCGTCACGCAGCCCGACTACCACAAGAGAGAGGCTCCCTGTAAACAGAAGAGCGTCTGCAAGGTAAATGTCGACTACGCGGAATATAACGCGTTTGCGCGGCAGCAAACCCAGCTCGCGGCGATCCACACACTGGTTGCGCTGCGGGTGATTGCAAATGTAGCCAGGATTGAAGAAGAGCGGGTGAGACCCGATTGAGTGAGCAAGATTTTCAGGGAGATTCCGCTAGAAACCGATTAAACCTGGCCCCGAGGCTTTCCGACGCTTGCGCGCGCCCCTTTGCGCGCAAAATCTCAATAACGGTTTCTGCCGTACACAGACAACCCGCGCGCTGATTGCGCCGCAGGGTAAAACGCGAGACGCCGCCGACCTTGAGATCCACTCTCGGCACCTCGTGCAGGTACGGGCTGCGGTTATACATTTTACGCGCCTCCTGCCAGGTGCCATCGAGCAGGATAAAAACGTCGCACTCTGCAATCCCAAGGGAAGCGGTCTGGCTGCCGCCAATTTGCACCTCACTATCGGGATACAGTACCCCGGTACGCGACTGCGCCAGCAAAGCGAGCAATGTTGCATCCGGTTCGGTACGGTGCCACACAAGACGGCGCAGACTGACAGACGCATCTTCGCTACACACATCCAGCGCCAGCCGCCCGGTATTGGTTGGGCGCTCCAACTCGCGTTCGTGGGTGAGAAGGACTATCTGCACTCTCTATCTACGCTCTCTATCTACGCTCTCTACTGAACTTTCTGTCCGCGCGTCACCGTCCGCTCGTCACTGGATTTGCAGCGCGCGGGTGACGTCCAGCATACGGTTGGCGAAACCCCACTCGTTGTCGAACCAGATCAGCACCTTGACCAGTTTATTGCCGGCCACCCGGGTCTGGCTGGCATCGACGATGCCGGAGCGGGGATCGTGGTTGTAGTCGCAGGAGGCGAGGGGTTCTTCGCTGTAACCGAGCACACCGGAGAATCGGGTTTCCGCTGCGGTCTTGAGTACAGAGTTGACTTCGGCCTGGGTGACGGATTTTTTCAGTTGTACCGAGAGATCGATGGCGGACACATTGATGGTGGGCACGCGCATGGCCTGGGCTTCGAATTTGCCGGCCATGTCGGGGAGTATGCGTTCGATACCGCGGGCGAGGCCGGTGTCGACGGGGATGATCGACGAGATGGCGGAGCGGGTCTTGCGCAGGTCGGTGTGGTGGTAGGCGTCGTTTACCGGCTGGTCGTTCATGGCGGAGTGGATGGTGGTAATGACGCCGGCCTCAATGCCGAAGGCGCTTTCCAGTGCGGCGATGACGGGGATGCTGCAGTTGGTGGTGCAGGAGGCGGCGGAGATGATGGTTTCATTTCCGTTGAGCGCGGTGTCGTTGACGCCGTAGACGATGGTGGCGTCGACGTCGCTTTGCGCGGGCTGGGAGAAGATGACTTTTTTGGCACCGGCTTTTAGATGCAGTTCGGCGCGCTGACGTTCGGTGAAGCTGCCGGTGCATTCGAGGACGATGTCGATCTGGGGATTGCGCCAGTCGAGGTCTTCGAGGTCTCGGTGATGGGTGACGGCGATCTGGTCGCTGTTGATGTGCAGGGTTTCGTTGTGCACTTCGACCTTGCCGTGAAAGCGGCCGTGAACGGTGTCGTATTTGGTGAGGTGCGCAATGGTGGCGCAGTCGGCCAGTTCGTTGATGGCGACGATCTGCAGCTGGTCGCGCAGGTTGGATTCGTAGAGGGCTCTCAGGACACTGCGTCCGATACGGCCGTAGCCGTTTATCGCGAGCCTTATTGGTGCTTGGTTGGGCATGTATTCCTCGGGCCTTGTCCACCGCCTTCGGTCAATGCTCTGGTCCCGTGCGGTGGCGGTCAAGCACCGGGCATAGGGTTTCGGAACCGCTGTGAATACATCCCTGTACGCTGCGTCGGCGACGTCCCTGTCGCCGACGCTTCCGAAACCCTATGCCCGGCACTTGCCCTTCTCGATAAGCCGCTGAACTACGTAAGCAGCTTACCTAGTAATTACTTCAGCAGCCCTTCGACAGCTTCAGTAACTTTCTCAGCAGTGATGCCGAAGTGCTTCATCAGGTCACCCGCCGGTGCGGATTCACCGAAGGTGTCCATGCCAACGATAGCGCCGTCGAAGCCGACAAACTTGTACCAGTAGTCCTTGTGGCAGGCCTCTACAGCTACGCGGGCGCGTACACTGGAAGGCAGTACGGATTCGCGGTAGTCGGCGGGCTGGGCGCTGAAGGCTTCGGCGCACGGCATGGAGACGACGCGCACTTTGCGGCCGGACAGTTGGTCCGCGGCAGCAGTGGCGAGCTCTACTTCGGAGCCGGTGGCGATGATGATGGCTTCGGGTTCGCCGTCGCAATCACGCAGGATGTAGCCACCCTTTTCGACGTTGGCCAGCTGCTCTTCGGTGCGCGCCTGCGGGGCGAGGCCCTGGCGGCTGAAGATGAGGGCGCTGGGGCCGTCGCTGCGGGATACGGCCATTTTCCAGCTCACCGCAGATTCGGTGGCGTCACAGGGGCGCCAGGTCTGCAGGTTTGGTGTAGCGCGCAGGGCGGTCAGCTGCTCTACCGGCTGGTGGGTGGGGCCGTCTTCGCCGAGACCGATGGAGTCGTGGGTGTAGACGAAGATGACTTTCTGCTTCATCAGCGCGGCCATGCGCACGGCGTTGCGGGCGTATTCCATAAACATCAGGAAGGTCGCGCCGTAAGGCACAAAACCGCCGTGCAGGGCGATGCCGTTCATGATGGCGCTCATGCCGAATTCGCGCACGCCGTAGTAGAGGTAGTTGCCGCTGGCGTCGTCGGCGGTGACGCCTTTGGAGCCGGACCAAATGGTGAGGTTGGAGCCGGCGAGGTCGGCGGAGCCACCGAGGAATTCTGGCAGCAGCGGGCCGTAGGCGTTCAGGCTGTTCTGACTGGCTTTACGGGAAGCAATTTTCTCGCCGTCGGCCTGGCACTGTTTGATGTACTCGTCGGCCTTGGCGAGGAAGTCCGCGGGCAGGTCGCCTTTCATGCGGCGTACAAACTCTTCCGCCAGTTCCGGGTGGGCTTCTTTATAGTCTTCGAAGATATCGTTCCACTCGTCTTCCTGCTCGGCGCCTTTGGCGCGGCCGTCCCAGGCGTGGTACAGGTCTTCGGGGATGACGAACGGCTCGTGTTTCCAGCCGAGGGTTTCGCGTACCAGCGCGATCTCTTCGTCGCCCAGCGGCGCGCCGTGACACTCTTCGCGGCCCTGCTTGTTGGGGGAGCCGAAGCCGATCACGGTCTTGCAGCAGATGATGGTGGGCTTGCTGGTCTCAGAGCGGGCTTCTTCGATGGCGGCCTTGATCGCAGCCGGGTCGTGGCCGTCCACGTTCGGGATGACGTGCCAACCGTAGGATTCGAAGCGCTTGGGCGTGTCGTCGGTGAACCAGCCCTCCACTTCACCGTCGATGGAGATGCCGTTGTCGTCGTAGAAAGCGATCAACTTGCCGAGGCCCAGGGTGCCGGCCAGGGAGCAGGCTTCGTGGGAGATACCTTCCATCAGGCAACCGTCGCCCAGGAAGCAGTAGGTGTTGTGGTCAACCAGCTCGTAGCCGTCGCGGTTGAACTGGGCAGCGAGGACTTTCTCGGCCAGTGCGAAACCCACGGCATTGGTGATGCCCTGGCCCAGGGGGCCGGTGGTGGTTTCTACGCCCGGGGCGTAACCGTATTCCGGGTGGCCCGGGGTCTTGGAGTGCAGCTGGCGGAAGTTCTGCAGCTCGTGGATGGACAGGTCATAGCCTGTCAGGTGCAACAGGGAATACAGCAGCATGGAACCGTGGCCATTGGACAGCACGAAGCGGTCGCGGTCCGCCCACTCGGGGTTGGCCGGATTGTGTTTCAGATAGTCGTTCCACAGCACTTCGGCGATATCTGCCATACCCATGGGGGCGCCCGGGTGGCCGCTTTTGGCTTTCTGGACCGCGTCCATGGACAGGGCCCGAATGGCGTTAGCCTTTTCTGTGCGAGACGGAGTAGAAGACATAGGGATCTCTCGGTTTGGGATCTTCGGTTCATCAGATGCGCTGCGGGCCCGGCTCTGACGGCCAGCTTGCCGCGATTCCGTCGGCCGGAGGTTGTCGATGGCCGGCAAAACGGGGGCGTATTTTCCCGTAAACCCCCGCCGGGCGCAAAGGCCACGGGTTCAATTCTTTGCCGATGACAGCAACAATTTCCTAACAAATCGCAATCCCACTACCCATCGGCCCGTTCGCGCGGCGTTAGTTACATCTGCATCAAATTTTTTCGATACACCTAAATCAAAATATTTTGATATAGGTGTGCAGCGCTGCTAGACTCCGCGCCATGCTTGACTCCAGCCAACCGTCTGCGACGGGTGATGCCAACAAAGAATCACACGTCAGCGACCCGATCCCGCAACTGGCGGCGACCCTGAAGGCCGCCGGCGATCCGCTGCGGCTGGAGATACTGCGCCTGCTAAGCCAGGACTCCTACAGCGTGCTGGAGCTGTGCCGCATCTTCGAGCTGCGCCAGCCGGCCCTGTCACACCACCTAAAGGTGCTGGCGCAGGCGGGATTGGTGAGCAAGCGCCGCGAGGGCAACAACCTGTTCTACCGCCGCACCGCAGGCAGCGTGTTACTGCAACAGCTGTTCAGCGGCCTCGATCAACTGTCTCTGAGCGAGTCCCGCGCGGCCACCGTGGAGCAGATTGCTTCCGAGCGCGCCGAGGCCTCGCGTCGCTTCTTCGCGGATTACGGCAACCGCTTCCGCGAGCAGCAGGAGTTGATCGCCAGTTATAGCGTCTATGGTCCACAGGTGGCACAGCTGCTGAAACCGGGGCGTCACGCGCTGGAAGTCGGCCCCGGTGAGGGTGAGTTTCTGGAGGAGCTGGCGAATCGTTTTGGCACGGTGACGGCACTGGATCTGTCGAAGACGATGCTGGAACGGGCGGAGACCTTTGCCGACGAGAAGGGGCTGCAGAATATCGAATTTGTCTGCGACGACACCCGCGCGGCGGCATCCCGCCCTGAAAGCGCGGACTGCATCGTGGCGAATATGGTGTTGCATCACACGCCGGAGCCTGCGCAGATTTTTCACGATTTACAGAAGTCCCTGAAGCCCGGTGGGCAGCTGCTGATTACCGAGCTGCACGATCACGGGCAGGATTGGGCGCGAGACGCCTGCGGGGATTTGTGGCTCGGATTTGCGCCGCAGCAGTTAGTTGAGTGGGCCGCAGAGGCGGGCCTACAGAAAGGGCGCAGTGAACACAGTGCCCTGCGCAATGGTTTTCAGATTCAGATTCAGGAATTTTTGAAAGTTTAATTCCGCAGGTAGCGGAACAAGGAGCGCCCCGGGGCGCAAATGGAGAAATCACATGAGTGAATACAGCATTTTTACTTCGGAATCCGTATCCGAAGGCCATCCGGACAAAATTGCCGATCAGATTTCCGATGCGGTTCTGGACGCGCTGCTGGCGCGTGACAAGAATGCGCGGGTTGCCTGTGAGACGCTGGTGAAAACCGGTATCGCGGTAATTGCCGGTGAGATCAGCACCTCTGCGTGGGTGGACCTGGAAGATCTGGTGCGCAAGGTAATTACCGATATCGGTTACACCTCTTCCGCAGTGGGTTACGACGGTGAAACCTGTGGCGTGATCAATGTGATCGGCAAGCAGTCTGTGGATATCGCCCAGGGCGTTGACCGGGTGAAACCGGAAGACCAGGGTGCCGGTGACCAGGGCCTGATGTTTGGCTACGCCACCGATGAGACCCCGACATTTATGCCTTCTCCGGTGTACTACGCGCACCGTCTGGTAGAGCGCCAGGCGGAAGCGCGCAAGTCCGGCCTGCTACCGTGGCTGCGCCCGGATGCGAAAAGCCAGGTGACTTTCCGCTACGACGAAAACGGCAAGCCCTGCGCGATCGACGCGGTGGTTCTGTCCACCCAGCACAACGAAGAAGTTTCCCAGGAAGACCTGCGCGAAGCGGTGCTGGAATTGATCGTGCACCACGTTCTGCCGGCAGACCTGCTGCATGAAAACACCAAGTACCACATCAACCCTACCGGCAAATTCGTCATCGGCGGCCCCGTGGGTGACTGTGGCCTGACCGGACGCAAAATTATCGTGGACACCTACGGCGGTTCTGCCCGTCACGGTGGCGGCGCCTTCTCCGGGAAAGACCCGTCAAAAGTGGACCGCTCTGCGGCCTATGCCGGCCGTTACGTGGCGAAAAACATTGTGGCCGCGGGCCTCGCCAACCGCTGTGAGATTCAGGTGTCTTACGCCATTGGCGTCGCCGAACCGACCTCGGTTTCCATCAACACCTTCGGTACCGGCAAGGTGAGCGATGAGCGCCTGATCGAACTGGTGCGGGAAAACTTCGACCTGCGCCCCTACGCGATTTCCAAAGCGCTGGACCTGCTGCACCCCATGTATCAGCTCACCGCCGCCTACGGCCACTTCGGTCGCGAACCGTTTGAGCACAGCTACAAGTGGATCGATGCCAACGGTAAAGAGCAGGTGGAAACCTTTACCGCCTTCCCGTGGGAGAAGACAGACAAGGCCGAGCCCCTGCGCGCACAAGCTGGTATTTAATTCATATTTTCGTCATTCCGGCGCCCGTCATGCCGGACTTGATCCGGTACGGAATCCAGCGCCACGAAACTGAATACCGGCCTTCGCCGGTATGACGGGGAAAAACTTCAAAGATTTAGGTAATGAACCAAATGAGCACCGAATTTAAAGACTTTAAAGTCGCCGACATTTCCCTGGCCGACTGGGGCCGCATGGAAATTGAAATCGCCGAAGGCGAGATGCCCGCGCTGATCACCCTGCGTGAAAAATACCGCGCAGAGCAGCCGCTGGCGGGCGCCCGCATCATGGGCTGTATCCACATGACCATCCAGACCGCGGTCCTGATTGAGACCCTGGTGGCCCTGGGCGCGGAAGTGCGCTGGTCCTCGTGCAATATTTTCTCTACCCAGGATCACGCCGCCGCGGCGATTGCCGCCTCCGGCATTCCGGTTTTCGCCTGGAAAGGTGAAACGGAAGAAGAATACGAGTGGTGTCTGGAGCGCACTATCGGCGCGAACGTGGCCGGCTGGCAGCCAAACCTGATTCTGGATGACGGCGGCGATCTTACCGAACTGCTGCACCGCAAATATCCGGAGCTGCTCGACAAATGTCACGGCATCAGTGAAGAGACCACCACCGGCGTACACCGCCTGCAGGACATGCTGAAAGCGGGCACCCTGAAAGTACCGGCGATCAACGTGAACGACGCGGTCACCAAGAGCAAGAACGACAACAAGTACGGCTGTCGCCACAGCCTGAACGATGCCATCAAGCGCGGTACCGACCATCTGCTGTCCGGCAAGAAAGCGCTGGTGATCGGTTACGGCGATGTGGGTAAAGGTTCCGCCGCTTCCCTGCGTCAGGAAGGCATGATCGTAAAAGTCACCGAAGTGGACCCGATCTGTGCCATGCAGGCGTGCATGGACGGCTTCGAGCTGGTTTCCCCTTATATCAACGGCGTAAACGACGGCACAGAGTCCTCTATCAACAAGGACCTGCTGGCGAATACCGATCTGATCGTCACCACCACCGGCAACGTCAATGTGTGCGACGCAAATATGCTGAAGGCACTGAAGTCCGGCGCCGTGGTTTCCAATATCGGTCACTTCGATAACGAAATCGACACCGCATTTATGCGCGAAAACTGGCAGTGGCAGGAAGTGAAACCACAGGTGCACAAGATCGTGCGCGATGCGGCCACCAACGACCACCTGCTGCTACTGTCCGAAGGCCGCCTGGTCAACCTGGGTAACGCCACCGGTCACCCGAGCCGCATTATGGATGGCTCCTTCGCTAACCAGGTGCTGGCGCAGATCCACCTGTACAACGAGAAGTTTGCCGATTTGCCGGCGGACCAGAAGGTTTCCGCGCTCTACGTAAAAGTACTGCCGAAGCACCTGGACGAGGAAGTGGCCAAGTACATGGTGGAAGGTTTTGGCGGTGTGATTACCCGCATGACCGAAGACCAGGCCAAGTACATCGGTGTTTCCGTGGATGGCCCCTACAAGCCGGAAAGCTACAAGTATTAATTGACCTCTCAGGTACTGGATGCCGGCCTTCGCCGGCATGACGATGCTCCGTCATCCCGGACTTGATCCGGGATCCAGAAAGCCGAGGGAATGGAACAGAATAATGAGTGATTTACGTATCAGCTTTGAGTTTTTCCCACCCAAGACCGAAGAGGGTCGGGAAAAACTGAAAAATACCCGCGAGGAACTGCAGGCCTTCGACCCCGCATTCTTCTCGGTCACCTACGGTGCCGGTGGCACCACCCGCGATACCACCGCAAATATTGTGTGCGAACTGCGCGGAAAGGGTGTTTCCATCGCGCCACACCTGTCATTTGGTGGCGACAATGAAGAGATCGTTCTCGGCCTGCTGAACCGCTACAAGGATGCCGGTGTCGATCGCATCGTCGCACTGCGCGGTGATATGCCGTCCGGTATGGGCTCCGTGGCGCAGCTGGTTTATGCCAACGAACTGGTGGCATTTATCCGCCGCCACACCGGTGATCACTTCCACCTGGAAGTGGCGGCTTACCCGGAAATCCATCCGGAAGCGGACAGCTATGATGCGGATATCCGTTTCCTGAAGGGCAAGTTCGAGGCCGGCGCGAACAGTGCCCTGACCCAGTACTTCTACAATCCGGATGCCTATTTCTACTTCCTGGATCAGTGTGAAAAGGCCGGTATCGATGCGCCGATCTATCCGGGTATCATGCCGATTACCAACTTCACCAATCTGGCGCGCTTCTCCCGCAACTGTGGTGCGGAAATTCCGCGCTGGTTGAAGTACCGCATGGAGAGCTTCAACAATCCGGAAGATGTGAAAAAGTTGGGACTGGAGATTGTGACGGATCTTTGTGAGACGCTGCTGGAAGGCGGCGCACCGGGGCTGCATTTCTACACCATGAATCAGGTAGGGCCGACGGCCGACATCCTGAACGCTCTGGATCTCGCCAACAAAGAATAAAATTAGCCCGGTGACAGCAATGTCACCGGGTTTTTCTTTTATAGGCTTAGTTATTGATTCAGCGCCTTGTTCAATTTCTGCGGACGTCCCAACCGCACATTGACCGGCTTGCCCTGGAAGTCGATCACCCGCACCACCAGCCTGCGATTCTGCTCTCTGCCCCGCTGGGTTTCATTGTCTGCGATCGGATCCGAATCACCCAGCCCGGTGGCCTCTATCCGCTCTGAATGTATCCCTCGCTCCAGCAGAAACTGTTTGACCCAGTTGGCCCGCCATTGCGACAGCTTGCGATTTTTGTCGGGATCACCGGCATTATCGGTGTGCCCTTCCACAACAATTTTCAGCGCGGGAAAGTCACGCATAATAATCAGCAATGCTTCGATGTCGGCGAGGGTGTCCATTTTTGGCGCGAAGCCGCCGGGTTCGAAGTCCACATTCAATACAAAGGTATCACCGCGCTCCCGAGCCTGGCCCATCAGGTAGCGGACCATATCGTCACCAAAAGGCGCAGCCTCGCGGGCACTCTTTTCGCCCACACCATTGCTTACCAGTTCGCCCGGATCCAACGAGTACTTTTTAGTGGGATCGGGGCAACCGGTGAGAAGCAGGGCACTGAGCAGAGCGCCAAGTGCCGAACAGTGACGCCGTAGCGGTTTGCGGAAAAAGACAGTAGGCATAAGAGCCGGCTCCTTCGAATGACTGCAATCTGATTCGAGTCGGTCGGGTGGCTGCATTCCGAAAGATCCTTGTAGTCAGCAGCCAGCAACTGCTTACGACAGACACTTTCGGTCGCTAGATTCTCTAGATACTAGGGTCGGGAGAATCTTTTCCCTAACCGGGCGCTCACGGCAGGAATACAACGGGGAATAGGGGGATTTCTGAGTTGACCGAGTGCACCCTAACCTAATCAAAATACCAAGAGCCTATTTTTTGCCCCCAGGGAGACGGCAATGAACAAACAGCTACTGCTTACCATCCTCGGGATATGCGCTATTGCGCTTTCCCTGGTGTTCGGCTCGCGGGTCACTGCACAGCAGATTGTGACGGTGGACCCCGGGGATGCCTGGTTGAATGCCAGCGAGGGATATCGGGAAACCGTGACCTGGCGAGTCGCCAGCAAAGGGGGTGCAGCGTCACCGCGGGGGGTGTTTGTGAACCTGGACAACAACCAGGAACTGGCGGTGGTGGATCAGATTCTGGAGTTCAGTGGCGACCGCGGTGAGGTTACCGAAATCGTGCAGATATCTCCGGTACAGGCGCGCAGCTGGCACGCCAAGGGAGTGCGTCGCGTGGGCTATCGCCGGGTATTTGCGGGTGCCGCAGGCAGCCTTTCAAACCATATTCTGTTTGACCTGGATTCCAGCGGTCGGCTGGCGCAGGTGCAGGCCTCGCCACCCTCTCAGACGGTGAGCGGCAAGTCGCGCAAGCTGATGATGGCGTGGAATCTGGACAGCGATCTCGGTGAGATCCGTGCGTCTTCGGTGAGCGGACAGTTTATGGTGGGCGACCGGGTGATACACGAGGTATCGGAACCGCTGACCGCGGAGGCGGGCAAGCCGCTGCGGGAAACCGTGGAACTGCCCCAGGGACTGGTGAGCACTTTAATCGCTCAGGGTATTTACGAGGTCCGCTATACGCGCACCTTTGTGGATGACAAAGACACCCGCCGCAGCGCGTCGGTACAGGTGCGACTCACCGAGTAACCCAGACCGTAGTGCCATTGGCCTGGCGCCACCAGTGCGTTTTTATCAGCTGTCCCGTTTGCGGCGGGTCAGCTGGAACCAGAAGGCGCCCTCCAGCAGAAAACCCAACACCAGAAAAACGGCACCACCCGCGGGGATGCCAAAGACATAACAGGCAATCGCCGCGAAAAGGCATGCAAACGCGATCAGAATCCGTTTTAGTGTACTCATATCCCGTCGCTCCAATCTTTATAGTCAGTGATTAAAACCTGCTACTAAAAATAGTCCAGCAGCAGCTGCATATCATTGATAACCCGCGCCCCTTCCGCTTCGAGTTGCCGCGCACGGGTGCTATTGTGGCTGTAACCAATCACCGGCATACCCGCCGCCACCGCGGCCTTTACTCCGGCAATGGAGTCTTCCACCACCAGACAGTGTGCCGGATCGATATCGAACTGCGCCGCGCTGTGTAAAAACAGATCCGGCCAGGGCTTGCCGCGGCCAACGTCATCGGCACTGTAGATACGCCCGTCGAAATAGTCCCACAATCCAGTCTTATTCAATGTGATCTGCATCTTGGCGTGGGGGCCGGATGACGCAACGCAGGTTTGCAGGTCTGTGGTTTGCAGCTTATCCAATACCTCATGGATACCAGACACCGCTTCCAGCTCGGTATGGAAGGCCTCGCGAATACGGCTCTCGGTGGCATTGAAATAGGACTGCGGCAACGGCCCACCGTAGCGGGTTTCGATATCCACAATACAGTCTTTCGAAGGTCGGCCACTGAACTGTTCATCCAGCTCTTCCGCTGTCGCCGGCATGCCGAGTTTGGTCATTTCCTCGGCCAGCACCCGGCAGACGATGCTTTCGCTGTCCACCAGTACCCCATCGCAATCAAAAATGACCAGCCGCGTATTCGACGCAAAACTATCCATCACACATCCACTTTTCGTTATTCAGGTCGCCGAGATCAGCAGAATACCGATCAACACCCCCACCGCGCCGGCCACACGCACAAAATTTTCATTGCCGTGCACGATACCCAGTACAAATTCCTTGGTGCGCTCATAGCCCGACTGCAGCGCGTAGGCGCCGATCACAATCAGGAATATACCCAGCACATTGAACAGGGTTCCCCAGCTGCGGGTATCAGAGATCAGCAGGAACACCATGCCGATCACTATGCGTGCCCAGCAGCCGAAATAAAACAACTGCGGATTCATCCGCTCGCCAATATCCCGCGCGATCTGCGGCTTGAGAATCACCAGAACAGACATGGCCGTAATAGCCACACCGATCAGCCAGACTAATGCTTTCATAGGTTCACCTTTTTTCGTGCCCGCTTATTCTGTGTGGATAGCGGTGTACCGGGAATTCTGGATTCCCGCATGCGCGGGAATGACGAGGCAGGGCTAAATATCGCCCCACTGGAACTGTAAAACAGACAGCGCTGCGACCGGCGCGGTCTCGGTCCGCAGTACCCGCGGGCCCAGACGCAGTGGGTGGAAGCCCTGCTGCAATGCCAGCGCAATCTCATCCGCGGACAGCCCACCTTCCGGCCCCACCAATAATAGCGCGGTATCCGGCCGCCCGGACTGCTGTTCCAGCTCCGCCAGTGTCGCCTCGGTGCGGTGGTGGAGCACCAGCTTCAGAGTATCGTCCTGTTTTGCCTGCTCAAGAAACTGCGGATACTTCAACGGCGGCAAAATCGCCGGCACCCGATTGCGCGCGCACTGCTCACAGGCACTGATCGCAATCTGCTGCCACTGCCCCAGCTTTTTCTGCAGCCGATCACCGGACAGCTTCACCTCACAGCGCTCCGTAAACAACGGCTGAATCCGCGCCACCCCCAGCTCTGTTGCCTTCTGGATCACCCAGTCAAAGCGATCCCCGCGAGAAATACCAATCGCCAGAGTAATCCCCAACGGCGACTCCCGATCATCCTCAACAAAGGCACCAAGCTTGACCCGCACCTTCTTCCCAGCCTCCATCAACTCCGCCGCATACTCCCCACCCAAGCCATCAAACAGAACTAACGGACGCCCTGGCCCCAGGCGCAGCACCTTCACCAGATGACGCGAAGCGGCTTCGTCTAGCTGGACTTCAGATTGGCCGGACAACGGCTCGGAGGAAAAAATACGGGGAATACGCAAAGGGAGTTCCAACTCTAGGAAAACATTGCGTGAAGGGTAATACAGGACAGGAAATGTTTGTAGGGCACTTCGAGCCCCAGAAAAGCTCTGTTTGGAGCCCGGTGGCGGGGAAGCACCGGGTATTGGTTTTTGAAACCGAGCTAGGCGCCCCCCTGTGAACCCCCGCAAGCGGGCCCGGCCGCCAATCATAGATTGGCGTCGTTCGGCTGCGCACGAAGCGGTGCTTCGTAAACGCTTGCCTCACCCCTGGGCGCTGCGGCGCAAACATCCTGTTTGCGACGCTTTCAAAAACCAATCCCCGGCACTCCCCCTTCATTCCGTTGTTCGCGCTTCGTAAGAAGTAAAATGCGAAGCCCCTGATCGGGGCGGGGTGATTCGATACGGAACGATTGCCGATGAGGTTGTGGAGTATCGGATTACCCCGTCCCGATCAGGGGCGCCACCGGCCCCAAAAGAGCCCAGCGGCGCGCAGCCCAATCAGACTTTCTCGAAGCTAACCGGCAACTCCTCAGAAGCCTTTTCGCCTTTAAACTTGACCCGCAGCACCTCGATCACCTTATACAGGTTCGGCACCAGAATCAGAGTCACGAAGGTCGCACAAAGCACACCAAACGCCAGGCTCACCACCATCGGAATCAGGAACTGCGCCTGGATCGAGCGCTCGAACATAATCGGCACCAGACCGATAAATGTCGTAATGGAAGTCAGGATAATCGGACGGAAGCGATCCCGCCCCGCCTGTACCACCGCATCCATCACCGCCAGCCCCTGCGCCCGCAGCTGATTGATCCGGTCCATCAACACCAGGTTATCGTTCACCACAACACCCGCCGCCGCCAGGAAGCCCAGCATCGACATAATACTGATGTCATAGCCCATCAACAGGTGCCCCAGAATCGCGCCGAAGAAGCCGAACGGCACCGCCGTCAGAATCAGCAGTGGCTGAGAGTACGAGCGGAACGCGATCGCCAGCAGCGCATAGATTGCAAACAGCGACAGAATAAAGAACGCCAGAATTGCCGTGCCAAATTCCGCCTCTTCCTGCATCTCGCCCGCCGTCTTAAGACTGAAGCCCGGGAAGCGCGCCTCCCACTGCTTCAGGTTCTCTTCCCGCAGTTGCTTGAGAATTTCAAAGGCCGGCGATGAGCCCGGAATCAGTTCCGCAGTCACCTGCACCGTGCGCTCGCGATCGTTGCGACGGATGGTGGTGTAGCCCGGCACATAGACCGCATCGGCCACCGCACTGAACGGCACTTCACCTTCCGCGGTACGCACGCGAATCCGGTCGATCTGGTCTTCGTTGGCGCGCTCTTCCTGTGGATAGCGCACCATCACCCGCACGTCTTCACGGCCGCGGGGGATGCGCTGGACTTCCTCACCGTAGAAACCCTGGCGCACCTGCTTGGCCACGTCACTGAGGCCGATACCCATATTGGTGGCGTGAGGCTTCAGCTGGATCTCGATGTCCTGGCGGGCAGCCACCAGGTTATCGCGCACGTCGTAAACGCCGGCAAAGTTGTTCAGCGCTTCTTTCACCACATCCGCGGCGCGGCGCAGTTCATCCATATCACCGGACGATGTGCTCAGGTTCAGGGACATGCCCGCGCCACCGTCGTTGATGGTGTGGTGGATCTTCATCTCTTCCACACTGGCCGGCAGCTCACCCACGTATTCGCGCCACTTCAGCGCCAGCTGTTCCGAGGTGACATCCCGCTGCTCTCCGTCGGTGAGCTGCAGCAGTACGGTGACGTTGCCGCGCCACAGGAACACCATGGTGTTTTCCACAAACGGCTCACCACCGTTCAGCGCCAGCATTTCGGGGTCCTTGGCGAGCTGGGCGCCGGCGCGCTCAAACTTCTGCAGTACCCGTTTGGACTCCTCGAACGATTCACCCTGAGCCATGGTGGTGCGGAGTTCCAGCATGTCCGATGGTACTTCCGGGGAGAAGGCGGAGCCGATATAACCGCCCTTGAACACCGCAAAGGACAGGATCAGGGCCACAAAGAAGATCATTACCGTTGCGCGACTGTTGCTGAGGGACTTCTCCAACAGCGGCATGTAGTACTTGTCACCGGCCTGCTGCATGGCCCGGGCAAACTTGCCGCGCACCGCCTGCAGCTTCAGCCCGAGACCGGAAGTCGCTTTCTTCTCTGGTTTCAGGTTTACCAGGTGCGCCGGCAGGATCAGCAGCGACTCCACCAGGGAGAAGGCCAGACACAGCAGTACCACCACCGGCAGCGCCAGCATCATCTGCGAGGTCACCCCGGGCAGGAACAGCATGGGAATGAAGAACACCATGGTGGAGACCACGGCGAAGATCACCGGTGCGGAGACGGTTTTCACCCCCGTTTCCGCGGCCTGAAGCCCGGTCTCCCCGCGGTCGTGGGCGGCGTGCACCGCTTCCCCGACGATAATCGCATCGTCCACTACGATCCCGAGAATCATCAGGAAGGCGAACAGCGACAGCATATTCAGGGTCACACCTGTCACCGGCAGCAGCCAGAAGGCGCCCATAAACGCGGTGAAAATACCCACCGTTACCCACACCGCCAGCGCCGGGCGCAGGAACAGCATCAGCAATACAAACACCAGCGCGAGACCGGTGACCGCGTTCCAGAACAGCATGCTCATGCGGCTTTCATAGGCTTCGGAGAAGTCGAACCAGGTCTCGAACTCCATCCCCGGCGGCAGATTTTCGCGCGCCTCTTTCATGAACTCGTTGATGGCATCGGCAGTGGCCACCACGTCCAGCGGCTCGCCCTGCATGACCCGCAGGTTCATGGCAGACTCGCCGTTGAAGCGGATGATGGATCCCTCTTCCTCAAAGCCGTCGTTGACTGCGGCCACATCGCCCAGCAGCAACTGGGTGCCGTCGGCGCGGCTCAGCAGCGGGATGCGCTCGAAGTCCGCCTGGGTATAGGCCTGGCCGCGAGTCTGCACCTGGATATCACCGCGGTCGGAACGCACACGGCCCGCCGGCAGGTCGAGAGAAGAGCGGCGCACCGCATTGGCCACATCGTCAAAGGTCAGGTTGTAGCGGCGCAGATTGACTTCGGAAACCTCGATGGACACTTCATCCGCGCGGTCACCCCACACATCGACACGACGCACACCGGGCAGCAGCATCAGCTTGTCGCGCAGGTCCAGCGCGGTCTGCTTCAGCTGACGGTCGGAGACGGGACCGCCGATGGCGATCATCATCATCTGCTGTTCCCACTCTTCCAGCGCGATCACCGGGCGCTCGATGTCCGAGGGGAAGGTACTGATGGAATCCACCTGCACCTTGATGTCGTTCAGCAGGCGCAGCTCGTCGTAACCCTCCTGGGACTCTATGCGCACGGTGCTGTGGCTGCGGGCGGACCAGGAGTTGATCTCCTTGATGCCCTTCACCTCGGCGATGGCCTGCTCGACCCGCAAGGTCACCTGCTGCTCCACTTCCGCGGGGCCGGCGCCGGGGTAGCTGATGTCGACCTTGACGATGCCGGGGTTGATGGCTGGGAACACCTCGCGGCCCACGTGGGAAATACCGAAGATGCCGCCGATGATGATCATGATCATCAGCAGATTGGCGGCCTTACTGTTGCGGACGAACCATCCGATGATGCCTTGCATGATCAGCGGGCCCCCTGCGCGGAAGCGGTGGCACCGCTGCTGTCGGAGTCTTCTTTTTCCGCGTCAGCCGCCGGCGCTTTTTCGCCCAGCATCAGCCCGGAGGGCTTTTCGTTCAGCGGGTTTGGGGTCAGCACCATGCCCTCGCGGGAATAGCCGAGGCTGGAGATCACAACTTTTTCACCGATGGCGAGATTGCCGCGCAGCCACACCTGGTCGCCCACCGCCTGCAGCAGCTGCATATCGCGGAAGCCCAGCTGGTTTTCCTCGTTCAGCACCAGAATATGGCTGCCTTCGTGCAGGGCCTGGCGCGGCAGCACACTGATGTCGTCGTAGGTCTTGCCGGCAATCTGCGCTTCGACAAACAGGCCGTTGATCAGCGGCGCTTCGCCGGCGTAGGGATTCTGAATCTGGGCGACCGCGTAAACGAAGCGGCTATTCGGGTCGATCGCCGCTTCGGTGCGCACGATCTGGCCGCGCCACTCGCGCTCTTTACCGGCCAGATTGGCGGCAACCCGTACCGCCGGGCCATTCTCGATGGCACTTCCCAAAGGCAGCTCCAGCAGAGACAGTTGATGGTCGGTCAGCGGCAGGCGCACTTCCGCCACACCGGTGCTGTGAATACGCGCGAGCTTGGTGCCCGGAGTCACGTACTGGCCGATATCCACCAGAGTCTCCACCACGCGGCCGGGGAATGGCGCCTTCACCCCGGTGCGCTCCAGGTCCAGTTTGGCCTGATCGCGATCGGCTTTTGCGGCCGCGAGGCCGGCTTCGGCGGCGGCCAGCTGCGGCTCGCGCAGGAACAGGCTATTGGCGGTCTTGGTGCCCAGGTCGCGCCACTCGCGTTTGGCCTGTTTGGCCATACCCTGCTCCTGAGCAAGGGTCGCGGCGGCATTGGCCACCTGGGATTCGGCGCGGGTCAGGGCGTGGCGGTAATCCGCCGGCTCGATCTGGATCAGGGAATCCCCCTGCTTGAAGAATCCACCGGGTACAAAAGCGTCGTTCACGCTCTCGATCACCCCGCCCACACGGGCCACCACTTCAATCTCGTGGCGCGCACGCACCGAGCCCTGGCTGGGCACCAGCAGGGTCTGGCGGCCGGGGGTCGCGTAGACCACATCGGCCACCGGCGGCAGCGCCGCTTCTGCAACTTTTTCCTCAGGCTTGGGGGCCAGAAGAGTCACTGCGGCTACAGCGGCCACGCCCACTACAGCAACAATTCCCAGAACCTTATTTTTACCGGAGCTTTTTTTCGGAGAATTCACAGGTATTTCCGTTGATCAAAATTTAACTAGTTGCGCATTCTACAGGGCTCGCACCACTTTGGAACCACCCCCGGCTGCAGGCCGTCGCAGCAGAATGCAGCTGACCGCAAATGACCATTGGGGCCGATTTCCTGCCAGCCTTTCATGGCATTTTCAATCTTGGTGACCGGCGCCGCATGGCCCATAATGGCCGCCCTTTTTTGTGACCGACACGAGGGATTGGACAGGGGAGTCTCCTGCACTATCGCCTGCGCCGGTCATTCGCGCGCCCATTTCTATGACCTGATCCGGCGCAGCCGTCGAACGGATGAAATACCGATGACTCACCAAGTGACTTTCTGAGGAAGCAGATAACAAGATGTTGGATATCAACGCCCGTATAGCCGAAGAACTGAACGTGCGCCCACAACAGGTGGCCGCCGCCGTAGGACTGCTGGACGAGGGCGCCACGGTGCCGTTTATCGCCCGCTACCGGAAGGAGGTCACCGGCGAACTGGACGACACCCAGCTGCGTACCCTGGAAGACCGCCTACGCTACCTGCGCGAGATGGAAGAGCGCCGCGCCGCGATCCTCAAAAGCATCGACGAGCAGGGCAAGCTGACCCCGGAACTGGCGCAACAGATCAACGCCGCCGATACCAAGAACCGCCTCGAAGACCTCTATCTCCCCTACAAGCCCAAGCGCCGCACCAAAGGCCAGATCGCCATCGAAGCGGGCCTGGAGCCGCTGGCCGACGCCCTCTACGCCGATCCCACCCTGAATCCGGAAGAGGAAGCGCAGAAATACCTCAACAGCGACAACGAAGACGCCGCCCTGCACGTCAAAGACATCAAGGGCGCGCTGGACGGTGCCAAGTTCATACTGATGGAGCGCTTCGCCGAGGACGCCGAGCTGCTGGGCAAACTGCGTGATTTCCTGAGCCGCGAGGGCCAGGTGAAATCCAAGCTGCTGGACGGCAAGGAAGAGGAAGGGGCCAAGTTCCGCGACTACTTCGAATACGCCGAGGACTGGTCCAAGGTACCCAGCCACCGGGCGCTGGCCATCTTCCGCGGCCGCAACGAAGGCATTCTGGCGATCAACCTGGGGCTGGAGGGCGACGAAGAGCGCGCACCGACCCAGGCCCACCCGTGCGAGGCGATGATCGCCCGCCACGTGGAGATCGAAGACCACGGCCGCGCCGCCGACAAATGGCTCGGTGAAGTGGTGCGCTGGACCTGGCGTATCAAGCTGCTCACCAGTCTGGAAACCGACCTGCTGGGCCAGCTGCGGGAAAAGGCGGAAGAGGAAGCCATCAAGGTCTTCTCCCGCAACCTGAAAGACCTGCTGCTGTCCGCCCCCGCCGGCCAGAAAGCCACCATCGGCCTGGACCCGGGCCTGCGCACCGGGGTGAAAGTGGCCGTGGTAGATGCCACCGGCAAGGTGCTGGACCACACCGCCATCTACCCGAACCCGCCGCAGAACAAGTTGGCGGAATCCGCTGCGGTGATCGCCACACTGGCCAAGAAATACGACGTGGGCCTGATCGCCATCGGCAACGGCACCGCCAGCCGCGAGACCGACAAGTTTGTCGGCGAGACCATCAAGCAGTTCAAGCTGACCGCACAGAAGGTGATGGTGAACGAGGCCGGCGCCTCCGTGTATTCGGCGTCCGAATTCGCGGCGAAAGAATTCCCGGACCTGGACGTGACCATCCGCGGTGCCATCTCCATCGCCCGCCGTCTGCAGGACCCGCTGGCAGAGCTGGTGAAGATCGAACCCAAATCCATCGGCGTGGGCCAGTACCAGCACGACGTATCCCAGTCGCAACTGGCGCGCTCCCTGGACGCGGTGGTGGAAGACTGTGTGAACGGCGTCGGCGCCGAGCTGAACTCCGCCTCCGCACCACTGCTGACCCGCGTGTCCGGCCTGTCCGCCTCCATCGCCGCCAATATCGTCACTTATCGCGATATGAACGGCGCCTTCAAGAGCCGCGCCCAGTTGAAAGAAGTACCGCGCCTCGGGCCCAAGGCGTTTGAGCAGGCCGCGGGCTTCCTGCGCATCAACAATGGCGAAGACCCGCTGGACCGCTCCGGTGTGCACCCGGAGTCCTACATCGTGGTGAAGCGAATCGCAGAAAAGAACGGCCGCGAGATCAACGGCCTGATCGGCGACTCCGCCTTCCTGCGCCGCCTGAATCCCGCGGACTACACCGATGAAAAATTCGGTGTACCCACGGTGAAAGACATCATCAGCGAACTGGAAAAACCCGGCCGCGACCCGCGCCCGGAATTCCGCACCGCCAAGTTCGAAGACGGCGTGGAAGAAATCAAGGACCTGCGCCCGGGCATGGTGCTGGAAGGCACCGTCACCAACGTCACCAACTTCGGTGCGTTTGTGGATATCGGTGTGCACCAGGATGGTCTGGTACATATCTCTGCACTAAGTGAGAAGTTCGTAAAAGACCCGCACGAAGTGGTGAAGGCGAACGACATCGTCAAGGTGAAAGTGATGGAAGTGGACGTGGCGCGCAAGCGTATCGGCCTGTCCATGCGCATGTCTGACGAGCCCGGTGAACAGGGTAGCGGCGGCGTCAAGAAAGGCGACCACCGCGAGTCTCGCCAGGCGACCCGCCACAACAACCGCAGCCGTCAGCAACAGCAGGGCGGCGGCAACGGTGGCCGCGGCAGCATGGGCGACCTGCTCGCGGCGGCGATGAAGGGGAAAAAATAATTTTTTCCCCTTCACAAATAAGGATGGGCGGTCACTGGCCGCCCATTTTTTTGCCTGGATCCAGCCGATAAACATCGGTCGCGATGATGGACCACCCGAGCCTAATTCATGGCTCGATTTTCATGCAATACCGGAACGGGCCTCGGCGCTTCGCTTCCGTTCTGCCGAGTAGCTCAAGCGCCGCCACAAATACTCGACAGGGCCAAACTGAAACCTGCTCAGCCAGAATCGTGCGAACAGGAACTGGACCAGCAAAATTCCGATGCCAAAAAAGACGATCGAATAAAAGGGCAACTTCCCCATCAACCCGAAGCCATAGGCATAGAAAAGTAGCACACAAGAAATGCTTTGCATCAGGTACATCGTCAACGCCATCCGCCCCACATTCGCCAAACTGCCGAAGCTGGCACCCGCACGCCATAGACGGTAGAACAGCGCCATATATCCCAGCGCCAGAACGATACACCCACAGTGGTAAATCACACCCTGAACCAGTCCCAAACCACCCAAAGAAAACGGACTACCTGTTTCATACTTGATATACGCATAGCCCAGATTCAACAGGGCCCCCAGGCCCAGCAAACAGAACACACTGCGCCAACTGGGACTAGACGCATTCCCTTGCAGATATAGACGAACCAGATAAATACCCAGTAAGAACTGCCCCAGAACCTGAAACGGGCGCCCTGTTTTCAGATACGACATAGCGCGGGGAATCGCACTCAATACGTTCCCCCAAAACACCTCCTCAGCACCACCACCTGCCCGCAATGCCAACAGGCTTACCCCCTGGTATCCCAACCATTGCCGGAGGGCATCCGCCGCCGATTTCAGCGCGTTCCAAAAGGGATGCGTATGTGAAATTGCCAGGACAACGTGAATAACCAAAGGAAAGATCAGAAGCACCACTATGCACGGCATCAGCAGGCGATTCTCAAGCCGCAGAAACAGGAGAAGACAGACACCAAGAAGACTGTACAAGGTCAGAATATCCCCATGCCAGATCAGGTACATGTGGGATACTCCGAACACAAACAGAATTAGCATACGCCGCAGCCAGAATACTGGAAACGTTTGTCGATGGCTCTGAAAGCGGGCGTACTGCAACCAACAACCGGCGCCAAGCAACATGGCAAAAATACTGTAAAACTTCCCTTCCACAAAATAATCGATCGCAAACAAAACAGCCCGATCAATCCCGGGCAACGCCTGAACCTGAGAAAAGCTCAAAGAGTAGAATCCGGTGAAACTCACCAGGTTGGCAAAAATAATCCCGCACAAAGCAAAACCACGCATTGCATCGAGCAGAACCACCCGATCCTTTGTCGGCTGTATGCTTCCAGACATTGTCACGCCTCCACCAATGCGGTTTGATGATCTATTTCTCTGGCCTCATAGTCTAAATTCCGGTTGTGGGAAACACCGTGGCGCTGCCAATCCATCAGGCACCAATCCAGACAAAGATCAATTACCGAGTCGATTACTTTTGGACAAAAATTCGATACATCTCTGGCATTTTTATGCGCCGAGAACACCGGCTCCAGATACCGGTATCCCAAATCAGCGCCGATAAAAATACAGGGATCATCCGCTGCTACAGTGTTCGCACACCATTGCGCCACGGTATAACAGGAACCCGTTGACAGGCCGGAGAAAGCTGCATATTTCTTTAATAGCTCGATGGACCCGTGCCGACTGTAATCAAAGGAAATCCAGTGGATATAATCGTATAGATTCGCACGAACATTCCTGAATGGTATTGAGCTGCCTATACCTGCGATAATAATATCTGGATCTTCTACATGCTCGGAATTGAACGTCACACTGCCAAATGGCTGTACACCATGAAGGCACACCTCCCGGCCCATCTCTCGCAAATATCCCGCCGTCGCACCTGTTGAGCAACCCGACCCCACTCCACCCACCAGGGTAAGCTTTTGCTCTGAAAAGTTCTCCGCCAAAAGCCGGGCAAACTCCCGATAACCCCGGTAATGAATACTGTCGTGGTACTGCTGCATCCAGTGCACATCATCGCGCTGCTGTAATATTTGCTGTATGCGCTGCACCCGGTTATTTTGATCCATCTTCAGATTGGGCGCAGAAGCTGCAGGTTCAACCGTTGCGCCAAGAATCTCGAGCTGTAGCTTGAGTGCCGGATCAACAGTTTTCGATGCAACGATGTGGCAGTTTAGCCCGTATTTATGACAGGCCAACGCCAGCGCATAAGCGTATATACCACTCGAGCTGTCGAGCAGTGTTTGTCCCGGCGCCACAACTCCGCTTTCAAGCAGGTTCTCGACTGCCGCAAGGGTTGAATACACTTTCATGGACTCAAACCGGGCAAAGTAGAGGTTTCCTTTCAGATGTACCAGATCGGGCGTTTTTATAGCTTCAGAAATATGTGTGTGGATCATGCGCGAATATCTGCAAACTGACAGTAGCCACCGAGCTCCCGGTAAAACTCTGCCACTCTCTGAAACACATCGACAGGCGGTGGCTGGCAATAAAGCAGTCCTACCACCGATCCGGTGTGCGCCACAATGACGCCATCCGCTGAAAAATCTGACTGCGCGCTAAAAATTGACTGAAAGTGGGGCTTCGGGATCACTTCATTCGAAAGCTCCGCACTTTTTGTTGAGACATGACACATTGCTTTGATGTCTGCCGATGAAAGTGCAAGTTCCGCGCTTTGAAAGAGATCCCGGTAGTGACTGTAATTACTTTTGTAGAAATCGACCAAAAGCGACTTGGTACCATTGGTATCCACGGTCGCTGTCTCGTGCATGTAAAGCGCGTATAACGAAGGAATTTTATCGAACTGATGAATGACTTTGTGATTTGAGCTGCAGAATAGGGACAGCTGACTCAAGAACACGGCGTCCGATCGCTCAATTTTCGCCAGAATCCGTATCACCTCATCGGTCGTCAGTGGGTGCTGAATATAATTCGCAGCACAGCGCAATATTGCGACAATATCTGCCGTAGAACTGGCCATGCCTCTTGCAACTTCCAGATCACTGGTAAAGGACCAGTAACCGCTCGGCCAGATCACTTCATGATCCCGACAAAACAGGTCCAGCGCGTGAAACGCATTCACACGCTCAGGCGTCGCCAGTCTCTGATCCTGCAAACTGCTAAAGCCCGTTTCACATGGCGTGAAATACGCCCAACTATATTTTGGGATCAATGACGAAACCACCACGATTTCATCGGCATCGTCCGCGGCCGGTCCCTGGAACAATTCTCCGAGCGCTCCACGGCAAACGCCAACAAATGGTTTCCGCCCCTGGACTGCTCCTCCACCCGAAACAGTTTTATTCCGAGAATTAAAATTGGCCTGATATTCATTCAGCATTTGGCGCAAGTTCCTTCTTGTCGATTCCGGGTTGTCTGAACGGCCCCCTTGGTGTTACGGTATAACACAACCGACAAGCTGATTAAAACCAGAATAGGATTTTTTCTGGTCGCTCACAAAGGGAATTCCCATGGCACACTTGCTACTGATCGAGAACTGGGTTGAGGGCACCGGCAGGCTTTTCCCAAAAGCCATTCGTGATCTTGGTCACACATTCACTTTTATCACCCGAAACCCCAGCCACTATCTGGACGAGACGTCCGAGAAAATGCATCCGATATTTTTCTATGCGAAAAATATTCTTACCGCCGAAACCAACGATACCGATGCACTCATAGCGTTCCTCTCCATTCAGCACCAGGCTCTGAAGTTCGACGGCGTATTAACAATCTGTGACTACTATGTTGATACCGTGTGTCAGGTCGCCCGCGCTCTAAAATTACCCCAGTCATTCTCCTCCAATGTCAAAACCATCCGACGCAAGCACCTGGTTCGGAAAGCGCTTGAGCGTGCGAGGTTACCCAATCCCAGATTCAGCGCCGGCAGTGGCTGGTCCAGCACACGGGCAGCCGCTGCCGACATTGGCTATCCCTTGATTGCCAAACCCTCCGACCTGGCATCTAGTGCCTATGTACAGCTGGTAAACAATGAAGACGAGTTGCGTGTTGCGTATGACAAGCTGACGAGTTTCACCCATAACTTTCGCGATCAACCAAGAGATACCATCTGCCTGCTTGAGGAGTACATGGATGGTCCAGAAGTGAGCGTGGAAGCGATTACGCATCAAGGAAAAACATCGATCTTAGGGATAACGGACAAATCCCTGACCGGGCTGCCATATTTCATTGAAGACGGGCATATGTTTCCGGCAGATTTACCAGAAGCACAATCCGTTGAAATCGTGAATTTTGTTCGCGCGACGCTGGAAGCCGTTGGTCACGATCACGGAATCAGTCATACGGAAATAAAACTGACATCCAACGGACCTAGATTGGTAGAGATCAACCCCCGCCCCGGCGGCAACTACATTGTCGAGCTTATCCAAAGGGTGACCGGTATTGACCTGCTCAACGTGCACATTGAGCTGGCACTCGACAGGAAACCAGATCTCTCCAGCCTGGAGAATATTCAGGGAAGTGCTGCCATCAAATTCCTGGTCCCTCAATCCCGCGGAAAACTGATCGCGATCAATGGTGAGGAGCAACTGAAGAACTGTGCAAACGTGCAGAGATGGACACTGAAGCAAGCTCAGTCTCAAGACATTTACCCGCCAATTGACAATGCCTGCTACCTCGGCTTTGTCATCACACACGATGAGAGCGGCAATAAAGCCCGAGACTATGCAGAACAGGCAATCATGCGACTCACGCCTGATATTCGAGTAGAGGCGGAAGCCTGAGTCATGACATATAAATCACAGAAAGAGCTTCCCGTTGACAGTCTGATCACACGGGTTTTACAGGGGCAGTATGAACTGGATGCACATCAATGCTCCGTAGCCGGCGCATTTGCCGTCCGACAGTTCACTAAGTTTCCCGGCGCAAGCCACCGCTACCGAAATTTTTATCTACTCCTGCGCGTAGGATCGGCTTTTGGCGGGTGCTGTGTTGAAGCTGAGCAACTGGATAAAATCGATACAGAATCGCTTGCCGGTATCAACCTGGCTAACCTACTTGAGTGCGCGGCACTGCCGGTACGTATCGCTGCACTCGACGCCTATTTTGCACTACTGAAGCCACACCGCGACCAGCCACAGGCAACCAGAGTTGAACTGCCCCAGGGCACACCATACGAACGAGCAATCGCACGAGACCGGGCTATTGTCAGCCTGCATGCTGTGGAAGCAGATGAAAATGTCGGGCTTATCGGTGTGGTCAATCCGATTGTGGAAGAAATTGAAAAGCGAGGTGCACAGTGTCTACCCTGCGATTTCAATATGACACGCACCAGCACAGGGATAAATGTGACCCGGGATATGGATCCGGTCTTACGTCGCGCCGACCGTCTGATTGTGACCGGCATGACCCTTTCCAATGGTTCGTTTGACACAATTTTACAGGCTGTCAAAGAAAGGAATATTCCACTATTGGTCTATGCACAGACGGGCAACGCTATTGCGCCGCAGTTTTTGGGCAGTGGTGTAAGCGCTGTTTGCGCTGAGCCATTTCCCTATTCACAGTTTAGTGCGGAGCCAAGTTCTATTTATCTGTATCGCGCAGATTAGATATGTCACAACACGTCCAACCGTACTCCGATCTTCCGGGCCCGCATAAATCAAGCTTGCGTTGGCTGCTGGTGTACACCTTTTTTATGGTGGTCGGTTTCAGCATGGTCATCCCGCTGGTGGCGGTGCACTTCGTCAGCAACCTGGGTATGGCAACCGCAATCGTTGGCATCGCACTGGCTGTCAGACAGATCGTTCAGCAGGGGCTGACCATTGCCGGAGGTTTACTGAGTGATAAGTTCGGCATCAAACCAATGATCTGTATTGGCGTGTTGGTGCGAGCCTCTGGCTTTGCAGTTTTGGCCACAGCCTCTGAGCCTGCCGGTCTAATACTGGCAATGACACTCTCGGCTTTAGGTGGCGCCCTGTTCGAAGCGCCCTACCAGGCTAGCATTGTAGCCCTTACTACAGAAGAAGACCGAGCGCACTATTACCTGCTGAGCAATTGGGTCAGCGGTATCGCCACAGCACTCGGACCACTTTTAGGTATAGCACTCCTACAATTTAATTTTGAGGTCGTTTGTTACGTTGCCGCACTATGTTTTTTGGCGAACAGCCTGATTGCTGCCGTATTTATCCCCACTTGTCGCCCGCAAGAAGCCAGAAATTCGAGCATTAGCAACTTGGCATTGGTATTAAACGACAAACGATTTGTCTTTTTCACCATGTTCATGATGGGTTACTGGTTTACGTCCGTACAGTTCAATCTCAGCTTTCCACTTTGGGCTGAAAAATTGAGTGCACATCAGGAAAGCGTCGGATTCATGTATGCCATGAGTGCAGTAATAACGATACTTGCCCAATATCACCTGGTAAAAAGACTGGAACGGAGGTTCAGCACTCTACAGATCTTCCTTACAGGTCTTCTCATTATGTCGCTGACCTGCGGTGCTATCGGGTTTGCAACCAGTTTCCCGGTCTTTTTGGGGTTGGTGGCTATTTACACGTTCGGCGTTCTGATGACGCGGCCCACTCAGCAAACTATCACGGCCAGCCTCGCAAACAAAAAGGCACTGGGCAGCTATATGGGATTCAGTTCTTTAGGGCTGGCTGTTGGTGGCGGACTGGGGAGTTGGCTTGGCGGGATACTTATCGATACCGCCCGCCTGTATCAACTCTCGGTATTGCCCTGGTTAACCTACAGCTTAATCGGACTAATAAGCACCCTCCTGCTATTTAAGCTGATCAGCAAAAACCAAACCGTAAATTCCCCTACCGGAAATACTGCAAGCGCTTAGCGCAATTTATCCCTTCACTAAAACCTGGTTCAATATTATGAATATCAATACTGGAATACGCTTGCGTTATTGTGCACTGTTCTCATCCATCGTCTTTGCCGGTTATGTGCAAGCAGCAGACGATTCGAAGGTGGAGAATGTCGAACCATCAGACATTGAAGAGAGTAAAGCGATCGAGCACATGGTTGTCTTCGGAAGCCCTGTGGGTAATCTCGGCCTGAATGAGACTTCCACTACATCGAACCGCCTTGGCCTCACCGCAATGGAGACACCAGCCACCATTGAGGTTATTGATGCAGAAGTGATGCGCGCACGAGGATACACCAAGCTTTCAGATTCTCTGGCGAACCTACCTGGCGTGGTGACTGGTGAACAGCCCTCCGCGCCCTCGACTTTCTCCATGCGCGGTTTTACCCGCGGCCAGATTACGGTATTGCGTGACGGATTGTGGATAGGGCCCAGCACCATGGTGATGCGTCCGCAAAACACCTTCAATTTGCAGCGCGTGGAAATCCTACGTGGCCCAGCATCCGTGTTGAATGGTATCGGCTCCGTGGCGGGCACCGTAAACGCGATCACCAAATCGGCATCCGCGGATATGGATCAGGGCGCTAACCTGCAACTTGGCTACGGTAGCTTTGACAGTCAACACATCGGGGTTGGCAGCCAGGGGGAGATCAAAGAGGATCTCTGGTACACCCTGGATTTGAGCCACTACGACAGCGAAGGCTATGTGGACCGCACCAACGCCGAATCCAACAACCTGACTGGCAGTGTGTTCTGGGAAGCCAGCGATAAGCTCAACTTCAAACTGAGTGCTGACTACTTGAAAGACGACGCCGGCAGCTACTACGGTACCCCGCTGGTTCCACGATCGGCCGCGCGCGACCCTCTAGATGTTATCCAAACAGAACGCGATGAAGTTATCGATGGCGCAATGCGCACTGACAACTACAATGTTGCCGATGCCTATGCTGAGTCAGACCAGCTTTTCCTGCGCCTGGACAGCGAGTGGAAGATTAACGACAACATGCGCCTACAGCATACCCTGTTCAAGTTCGATGCCGACCGTGCATGGCAGAATGCCGAGGGTTATGTGTACTGTACCGATGTGGTGGGGACCTGCACTCAGCAAGGTGAAGTACAGCGCTATTACGGCTACTTTATTCTGGATCACGAGCAGGAAGTACTCGGAAGTCGGCTAACACTCAATATCGATTCAGAGTTCAGCGGTGTCGAAAGCCGCTCTGTATTCGGCATTGAGAATACCAAGCTGGATTTTGTTCGCTCGCGAGGCTTTCGTCGCAGCGTCGCCCAGGAAGCAGGCGATGGAATCGACCCATGGAATCCAGAACCAGGTAGCTACGGTCCTCGGGAACTCCGCGGCGTTAGCCCAACAGATATCGACACCTATGCGGTATTTTTCGGCAACGCACTGGAACTCACGGATAATCTCAGTGTTGTCACCGGCATCCGCCACGAGGCTTTGGATCTCACCCGCGAGAACTTCAATGCGGAAGGGGTATCGGAAAATAACGGCTTTGCGCGAGAGTACGACTGGGTGAGCTGGCGGCTCGGCGGGGTCTATAGTATTTCCGATGACGTCGTGGCTTATGCACAGTACAGCAATGCCAAAGACCCGGTCAGTTCAAATATATTTCTGGTGAATAACAATCAGGACTTTGACCTCACCGATGCTGCGCAAGCAGAAATCGGCCTGAAAGCGAACTGGCTTGAAGGTGATGCCGAGTCCACCATCGCGCTTTATCGTATTGAGAGAGACGACGTCTACGAGCGTTTTTCCCTGGACAGCGTCACCAACGTGGGCGGAAGACAATCCAAAGGGCTGGAGGTCTCCACCTCGTTTACCCTCAGTGATGACTGGCGTATAGGAGCCAATGCGGCCTATACCGATGCGGCCTTCCAGCGCTCAGCCAATATCGACACCTTCGCTGGCAATACACCGCCCAACGTCCCCGAGTTGACCGCCAGTCTGTTTACCAGTGTTGATAACGTCGCCGACCTGCCCTTAGAAGTCGGCGGCTCGGTGCACTATATCGACGACCGCTATGGGGACAACCCCAATACCGTAGTGCTCAAGGGTTATACCCTTACCAACCTGTTTGCGGCCTATCGCGCGGAGAACTATCGGATTACGGCGCGGATCGACAACCTCTTCGACGAAGACTATGTATCCTGGTCCGACGTTTTCTACCTGCACCAGGATAGCCCCGGTTTCATTTACGCCAACCAGCTTATGCTGGGCGCACCTCGCAGCGCCAGGATAGTCCTTGACTATCAATTTTAAACGGACTCGTTGAGCAACCGGGAGAACTAACGTGAAACCGATATGGATATCGTTGTGGATTGCTGGCAGCACTGCCGCGCTTCTGACACATTCGCCGTCACAGGCCCAGTCCAACACAACCTTGAGCGCACAACGGGAGGTTTACTCGACGGAATATTTTTCCAGATACACCCCGCAGACCGCACTGGATATGGTTTCACGTCTACCCGGGTTTTCCCTAAAAGAAACCGACGATGATGTTCGAGGATTTGTGGCGGGGGCTGGCAATGTGCTGATCGACGGCCGGCGCCCGACCACAAAGTCCGGAGGTGTCGAGGAAGCACTGTCACGTATTCCTTCGAGACTGGTGGAGAAGATCGAGATTATTCGAGGCGCCTCAGGTTTGTCCGATGCTTCTGGACAGTCCGTCCTCGCCAATGTCATACGCAAAGATTCCACCGCGGCAAAACGGTTCACGTTCTCACTGGGTGGCACAGAGGGCGAGGAGCTATCTTCGGCTGCAGAGTTTGGCCTCTCGGATACTTTTGGCGAGTGGGAGAGCGCAATCAAGCTCAGTGCAACCCAGGAGCGTCAACCCCGTGCGGCAGAGATTCGCAGCTATTCCAATAATCGCGACCTGATGGGGCGACAGAAAGAAACGCGCCCCAGCACACTCAATGAGGTCTTTCTTTCCGGAGATACGAAGCAGAAATTCTCCAGTGGGAATCAGTTACTGGTTAACGGACGCATCGGCTGGAGCCAGTACCTTACGGAAACCACCAGGCAGGATGTCCCGGATCACCAGTCAAGCATCCCCTCACAACGGCATTTCGACAATGACCGAGACAGCCGCTACTACACCGGAGAAGTAGGGATTGAATGGCAGCAGCCTCTGAGCAATCAACTGCAGTTGCGTATTCTTTCTATCAATAATGCTCAGAACTGGAAAGTAGACTCAGACTCGCTCATGGAAATCCCTTTGGGCAGCCCCGCAAGCATGTCTAACTTAGCCTTCGAAGAGCGCAAGGGTGAGCATGTGTTGCGCACGCTGTTGAGTTTCACACCAGATTCCCCCAAGCGGCTCACACGCTCCGAGTTTGGCGTAGAAGCGGCTTACAGCCATCTGCGCAGCTGGCTCGACTTTTCGAGCCGAGATCTTGACCTGAACACACCGGAAACCACTGACGGGTCATACTCGCAAGCGAAAGAGCAACGCGCCGAAATTTTTTCAAACACGACCTTTCAGCTTTCCGGATTTACGGTGGATTCCGGCCTGGCGGCGGAATATTCACAGCTGACAGTTACCGGCGACAGCAATGATCAACAGTCACTGTTTTTTTTAAAGCCATCACTCGCCATTGCCTATGACCCCGGCGAATCGACACAGTTCAGGATTGATCTACGCCGGTCCGTTGGCCAACTGGACTTCAGCGACTTTGCAGCAAGCGCCGATCTGGTCAATAACCGCCAGCTTTCCGGTAACCCCCGCCTGCGGCCGGATTCAAAATACCGTGCCGCTACCAGTGTGGATTATCGATTCTCTGAAAATGGCGTACTCGCGCTGACGCTCTATCGAGAATGGCACCAGGATGTTCTCGAACGCATTATTCTGCCCTCCGGGGCATCCGCGCTGGGAAATGCTGGAGATGCCATCAGCCACGGTGTGGATACAACGCTGAACCTGCCGCTAACCGCATTGATTCCGAATGCGGAGCTGGTGTTGAACGGAAACTATATCGATACTGAATTTGAAGACCCGGTGACCGGAGAAACTCGGCCACTGACGGACATCAGCGGCCCCTCGTATAAGGCGGACTTTCGGCAAGATATCCCCTTCTACAGTCTCTCGTGGGGCGTCGGGTACCAAAGTCGTGAGGAGAGCGAAGAATTTTTCGTGGATGAGTACAGCTATCTTCACACCCGCGGCTACTGGACAGCATTTGTAGAAACGGCCATTTTCGATGCGTTCAAAGTGCGCCTGCAAGCGGACCAGATCGGAGATGAACAGCAGAAATGGGAGCGCTGGCTCTACGAAAACGACCGCAATGGTATCGCCGACACTATTGAGCTCACCGAACGTCAGCGAGGTGCCAGGGTCATGCTTACTGTAGATCGGACTTTCTGACAGGCTTCCAGTTATAGCTTCATTTGATCAACGCCGAAGACTGCCCTGGGTACCCGGTCTAGGTTGCCATCACTCTACGGGTCCAGGGTTGCCCCAGTGCCTCGGGCTCGTTGAACAGGAAGTCAGAAATGGCCTGCATAATTCGGGTTTTATCCCCGGTGTGGAAGTTCACATTGCGCAACTGATCGAGATACAGGTTGAATGTGGGACGTACCACACCCCCCTGTGGTGGCCGGAAAACCAGCTGGTGCCAGGAGTATTCCGGTGTATAGCCAAAAAAGTACAGGCCGAGTAACTCCCGCGCGAACACCCGCGGATTTCCGCCATCGAAAAACATTTTTTTGCTGGCATTGAAAAAGGACTTCCAGGCGTTTTTCAGCGCTGGCGTTTCACCAAAGCGCGAGGCATTCACCGCGAACCGGGTTACCTTGTCGCCATTGATTCGCTCCCAGCGCAACTGCTCCGTGGACGTGAGTGCGAGAGCAAACTGTTGTCGACCGCAGGCGGCGCCAATAATCAGGGCGTCATTCAGGATTGGGGTCCAGCCTTTCTCGCTCAGAATACTGCCACTGCGCACAACCGCCGCCGGATTTCTGTCGGCTGTGGGACTGGGGTTGGTCGTACGCCCGATGCGCCGCATGACCTCTGCGTAGACATGTTCCTTGGTGACCCTGTCCTGTATTCCATTGGCCCCGGTGATGCCAAAATTGCGGATATAGGCATCATCAAGCCGAATTTGCGTGCCGCCGAGCAGAGTGAGCTTCAACATGTTGGTGGCGGTCGCGCGATACAGGTTGTACGCACAGTGGATGTAGTGCGCCATGGTGTTTTCGTCGTTCCAACTACCGGTGCGCCAGTTCCCCACCCAGGCATTATCCGCCCGGTACTGCTCTCTCAACCCCATTAACTGACGGGTAAATTCCGTTGCCGTAAGCATTGTGACTGTGACTCCCTGTAGCGTTTCCCGAGTGGTTCATTGGCCACAAGGCTACAGGAGTGACGTGTTAGTCAGCATTTGAAAAAGCGTGGTAATCGGACAGAAGTTGTTGAGGATCCCTTGATATCAGTGCCGCGCGATAAACTCGCGCACTGCCCGCAGGAAGTCGCGAGAAGCGGCTTCACGCCCCAGCAGCAAGTGGCCGTTGCTATCCAGCCCGACAAACTCCGCATTGGGTATCGAGGCGGCCAGATTTCGCCCCACCTCCACGGGGATTCGCTGATCACCCAGCGAATGGAGAACCAGAGTGGGCACCCGCACTTGCGCCAGCCGTGCACGCACGTCGATATCACTGAATACCGACAGGAAGCGCACCGCATTTTCCGGCGAAGTAGTACGTCGCTGAAACTCATTGAACCAGGCAAGCTCCTGGCTATTGGCAGAGGGCAGGAACGTCGAGGAGAAAATCTGCCGGTAGGCCGGGTTATCCTGGCCCCAGCCCGTAGCGGTCAGTGTCATCACCGCTTCGCGCTCACGGGTCAGAGCGTCGCTGGCACCAATCCGCCAGCCCGCGGCGTAGCCGCCAAACAGAATCAGGTGCCGCACCCGCTCCGGGTAGCGCACCGCGTACTCAATAGAGACTGCCGCGCCCTGGGAAATACCCAGCAGGGAAAACCGCTGCTCCCCACAGGCATCGACCACCGTTTCCAGATCCGCGACAAACGAGTCGAAGGAAATTTCGTCGACATTCCAGTCGGACAACCCATTGCCACGCTCGTCGTAGCGGATAAAACGGTGGTCCGATGCGAGCTCCCGGAACAGGGGACTCCATATGGGGGCATCCCAGTCGCGCTCGAGGTGCGTTAGCCAGTTGGCCGCCTTGATAATTGTCGGCCCGTCACCCACCGAGGCGTAGGCGATACGCACACCGTCACTGGACCGACAGAAGTGAATTTTTTGTCGCGCCAGCAACTCGGCCCCGCTGGGGCTTTCCGGCGCAACGCTCGGGCCAGCGCCGACCGGCAGGCGGTCCCCGGCAGACCAGGGAATCATCGCCCTATGAAAGCGCTGCTCCAGTTCCCGGGCGATACGCGCAAGCTCGGTGGAGAACCCCATGCGATCCAGCAGGGTCACCAGGGTGGTCGCGGCGTTCGGGCACAGGGGTGCGAGCTCTTGCCAGCGCTGTGCCCAGGAAAGCTGTTCATCCAGAGAGCAGTCAGGGTGCCGGGACAGACGCGCACAGACTTCCGACAAACGCCGCTCCTGTTCGCGCCGCTCGCCGATCAGCCAGCGCTGGTAGATTTCCTGCTCCGGCAGCTCCAGACCTTCCAGAAACGGAGTGTTCAGCTGCCTGGAGATTTCGACAAGGCGGGAAACGGACAGCGAGGGGGATAGCAACTCTTGCGCCAGCGCCCGACTATCGATCGCGATATCGCTGACATCCAGTGCCACCCGTTCACGGTCGGCCAGCAATCGCTCACACCCTGCGATATTGACCAGCGGCCGCAGTTTACTGAGCGACCAGCGCAATGAACCCCGAGGGTCGTTCGGCGATTCCCAGAAGGCCTCACACAAACTGTCACGACGATGTGGGCGCGCCGTGATGGCGAGGTACGCCAGCAGTGCCCGCGTGCGCTTGGACGCGGGCAATTTAATTTCGACATTATCATTGATGAGGGCGAGACCACCCAGGGTATTGATCGCAACCGCCACCGGTAACTCCCTTTAACACTTGTAATGCACCTGTCGCAGTCATTGCTGGTGCAGCCAGCCGGCAACCCCTGTGCCCGCATCCGGATGATACCCGGCCACTGTTTATCAAATCACAAAATTTTCGCAGGTTTGCGAAGCCTTTGCGCTGAAACGGGTTTTTCGCTTTGCTAGACAGCGAAAATTTCTGCCAGCTGCGGCGCTTTCACCCCGCAGGGAACTGAAACTCAGGTCCCGCATTGCAGAAAAAATGCATTGGTCGTGCCAGTACGGGATGCTCAAACCCCAACTCCTGTGCATGCAGCAACAATCGCGGGGCGGCGCTCAAGGCTTCCGGATGTGCGTAAAACGGATCGCCGAGAATAGGGTGACCAATGGCCTGCATGTGCACGCGCAGCTGGTGCGAGCGTCCGGTTGCCGGGAAAAGCTGTAAAAGCGTGGTAGTACCGTCACTATCGAGCTTGCGCCAGCGGGTCTGTGAGGGCTTGCCCGATTCAAAACAGACCTTCTGCCGCGGCCGGTTCGGCCAGTCGCAGATCAGTGGCAGGTCTACCTCCCCTTCATCCCCTTCAGGCTCGCCCCACACCCGCGCCAGATAGCTTTTTTCCACCTGGCGATTCTGGAACAGGCCACTCAGCGCCCGATGCATATCGGCGCCTCGCGCCATTACCACCAACCCCGAGGTATCCATATCCAGGCGATGTACGATCAGCGCATCCGGGTATTCGGCCTGGGCGCGGCTGGCAAGGCTGTCTTTGTGTGCCGGATCGCGGCCGGGCACAGTAAGCAGGCCACTGGGTTTGTCCAGTACCAGCAGCTGGGCGTCACTGTAGACAACATCCAGATAGGGGGAGGAGGGGGGATTGTAGGGGCGCAACACTCGGTCTCGGGGCAGTCTCGAATGCGCGCAAGCTTACGCAATTTCGCCCGGATTTGCGCGCCTGTTGCGGTAACAGCGCCACCAGGCTTTAGCGCGCCTCACCCGTGTGGCTGCCAGTTTGCCCCGGGGAGATTTCACTGTGCACGGACGGACTGCCGAACACCCTGCGTAAAAGCGCCGTTCCCTTGCGCCAGCCAAGCAGGCTTTGCGCGGTTACAACGCCGGCAAACATGGCTCCGGCAACACCGCAGCTCATGATGTCCTGTCCGGTCAGGTAAAGGCCTTTGATGCGGGTCTTCGGCCGCAACCATGCCTGCTGGAAACGATCGGGATCGTGGTCCAGTCCGTATATTTCTCCGCGCTGGTACTCACAGAAATAGCGTGTGGAGAGAGGTGTGGACAACTCACAGTAGTCGATCTGCCCGCGCAATTGCGGGAAATGGGTAAACAGGTGCTCCAGCAGGCGTTCACTGAAGCGCTGCTTCAGCGCTTCGTAGTCGCTACCGCGCTTGCCCCAGGTTTCCGATTTCCAGGACTGGAACCATTCAAACTTGGCCGGCGCCACGATTTCGATGGTGGCGCGCCCCGGGTAGCGCTGCTCAAAGCTCGGGTCCTTGGCTGAAGGGAAGGAAATATATACCAGGGGGATTTCCGCGCGCTCGTCATCGAGAAATGCCGAAAAATCGCCCTCGTAGTCGGCACTGGGGTATATCCAGTAGTTGGTTTTCGGCAGAGCCAGCTGCGCCGCTGTTTTCTGCAAACCGATATACAGACACAGGTGACTCATGGACGGGTTTACCTGTGCCAGCGCACAGGGATAGCCAGCCGCTTGCGCGGCGCTCTGCGGCAGCAACTTTTCAAAAGTATTGAACACTCCCGCATTGGAGATGACCGCCGGCGCATGTATCTCGGTCCCATCGGCCATGCGCACGCCGGTCACCCGTTTGCCATCCAGCAATAGGGTTTCCACCTGCGCGTAAGTGAAAACCTCACCACCGGATTTCTGAACCTGCGGAATAATCGTTTCCGCCATCTGACTTGAACCACCCACGGGGTAATACCCCCCGTACAGGTAATGCTTGGCGATCAGCGCGTGAATAATGAAACTGCCGGTTTTCGGCGTCATGCCGTTGTCGCCCCACTGCCCGGTCAGTACCGCGATCAGCTCCTCGTTGTCGGTCAGCTCGCGCAATACGTCATAAGTGGTTTTGTTGAGGTAGGGTGGCCAGCGTAGCTTTTTAACCAGCGACAGAATCGGCGAACACCAGCGCGGCAACAGTTTTTCCATCGTGATCAATGGCATGGCCGCAGCCACGGCCATCACTCGCTGCAGATACGCTTCGATGACCTGTCGCTCACCGGGAAACCGCCGCGACAGTTCGGCAACAAACGCTTCCCGCCCCGCTACCAGGTCGTACTGCCGGGTACCCAGGCAGATACGATCGTACGTCGAATCCATCGGTGCCCACTTCAAGCGCCCCCCGGAAATAAAGTCGAACAGTTTGCGAGTCATCGTGGGGTGCTCCCCCACATCGCCAATGTAGTGCACACCCACATCCCACTCGTAACCATTGCGGTCATAGGCGTGTGTAAAACCGCCGGCGGTGTAGTGCTGCTCGAGCACCAGCACCTTCTTGCCTGCTTCACTGAGGAGCGCGGCGGTGGTCAGTCCGCCGATACCGGAACCAATCACAATCGCATCGTAGGGTCCATTGAGGCGGCTGGCGCGATAGCGGCGGCCGATACGCAAACGGCTGGGCTGCGGACTGCCAGCCACTGAGGGTTTGGAGTCGGGCATGGGATTCCTCGGGCTTTCTATTGTTATTGTGCGCTACCCCACCACCTTAGACATCGCCGGGACCATATGCAATCAGTTGCATAATGTGGCAGTCCCTCATTCCCTGCCAGATTCTCGGTCCCCCCTTGCCAGGCCCACGGGACGAATATACGATTCATATACATATCGCATACTACTGCTAGATTCATCCCGACAGGTAACCCATGGGAATCGTAAAAATATCCGACGCCTTGCACGACGAAATCCGCCAGGCCAGCGGCGCCATGTCGCGCTCCATCAACGCCCAGGCTGAATTCTGGATTCGCATCGGCATGCTCGCGGAACTCAACCCGGATCTGAACTACAACCAGCTGTGCGGGAGGCTGCTGCGCAGCGCCGCACCGACCCTGGAACTCCTCACCCGGGAGGCAAGTGAACCCCGTGAATAAGGCGCAACTGAAAACACCTCGGGAACAGGCGCTGATGCGCGAGTCCGGTCGGCTGCTCAGTCAGGTTTTTGCGATGCTGGACAACTTTGTTGCCGCGGGCGTCACCACCATGGATATAGACCGCCAGGTGGAGGACTTTATTGTCAACACGTTGCAGGCGCGGCCCGCCAGCAAGGGTCAGTACGACTATCCTTACACCCTCAATTGCTCGATCAATGAGGTGGTGTGTCACGGGATGCCCAGCGCGTCACGCAAGCTGAAAAGCGGCGATATCGTCAACCTGGACATCACGCTGGAAAAGAATGGCTTTGTCGCCGATTCCAGCAAGATGTACCTGATTGGAGATGTCGCACCCGCCGCGCACAAACTGGTCAAGGCAACCTATGACGCCATGTGGGAGGGAATTACCTGTGTGCGTCCCGGGGCAAGACTGGGTGATATCGGTCACGCTATTCAGAAGCACGCGGAACAGCACGGCTACAGTGTGGTGCGCGAATACTGCGGCCATGGCATCGGCCGCGAGATGCACGAAGCCCCGCAGGTCCTGCATTTTGGCCGTCCAGGAACCGGGGAAATCCTGCAAGAGGGAATGACCTTCACCATCGAGCCAATGATCAACCAGGGGACCCACAAAACCAAAACGATGCGGGACGGGTGGACGGTAGTCACACGGGACAAAAAACTGTCTGCGCAGTGGGAGCACACCGTGCTGGTCACGGCAGACGGTTACGAGGTACTAACACTGCGGGTGGAAGAGCCTGAGTCACGCCGGTATTCAAAGGGTGTATCGTGAAAAAAATTGAATTTTCCCAGGACCAGAAAGAGCGCATGGTCGAAAAAATAAAGACCTACTTTGAGAATGAGCTGGAACAGGATATCGGTGGTTTCGAGGCGGAATTTTTAATCGATTTCTTCGCTACCGAGCTCGGGCCCCATTTCTACAATCGCGGAATCTTCGACGCACAACAGGTGTTCAACGAGAAAGCCGAAGAAGCCGGATACGTGATTCAGGAACTGGAACAACCGGAAGTCTTGTAAAACCGGTTTTTTGTAGCACTTTGAGGGAAACTGCGAATGAATAGAGTGAGCTTCCGCCGCGGTGTTGCCAGCTCATCCGGGGTATTTCACCTCGCTTTACTATTTGCCGGTCTGCTACCTGCTCACGGGTTTGCCGCCAGTATTCCGGAGTGCCCCGGCCACCTGGAACAGATCGCCGGCGATCTGCCGCAATACCCGAGCCGAAACGTTTACCGCCCGGTGGAAGGGTGGGCCAAGGTAACCGGGAAGCTCGACCCCGAGGGCAAGCTACTCGATTTGCGAATTGTGGATTCCGAGCCCACCGGTTTTTTTGACGAGTCAGCATTGACCGCGGTCAAATCCTGGAAATTCAACTGGCATGGAAGCTGGTGCACTTACACCACCACGATAAACTACCAGCTCACCCGAGAAGAAAGCTGACGCGCTGGCTGAGGATAATCAGCCTCAATGTCTGGAAAAAAACTCTAGCCAATTTGCGACAACGCCTCCGGTTCAGGTTGAGGCAACTGGCAAGCTCCCCCTCAGAAACTCATTCCCCGCAACATGCGCAGCAGCACCTCGCGGCTGTTGGCGCCGTCGATCCCCACACTGGTCACCGCCGAAAACTCCAGGCACTGCACCATCCACATAAACATCTGGGCATCCAGGCTCGGGGCGTCGGTGCGCAATGGCTCGATAAACTCGCGGGCGATCCCGGAAAGCCAGTCGTTGTAGCCGTGGATTTTCTCCGCCAGCGCATCGGAGGGATGCTGCTCGTACAGGTACTGACACTCGATGCGCAATTGCCGCAGTCGCGCGGTGGGCCCGGTATCAATCAGCTGGGCAAAGACCTCTGCAACGCCCTCGATATATTGCTGCCGGTCTTTGAGTTCGCCATTGCTGTCCAGAGAGCGAGACAGCAGTGCCTGTTGCGCCTGCCGCAGGTCTGAATTGACCGGCTCCATGGACTTGCAGTATTCGTCGAAAGCGGCAACCAGGATGTTGTCGATGGTGCCAAAATAATAGGTGGTCATTGCCAGCTGTACACCGGCTTCGCTGGCAATGGAACGATGTGACAGAGCTGCCAGCCCCTTGCGGGCGATCAGATCCAGGGTGGCATTCAGGATCTTGGCCTTGGCAATCTCGCGCTTTTCAGCTTTCTTGTTGGTCGCCGCAGGCTTGCGGGGGGAAGCAGCGGAAATCTTCTCGCCAGCTCCGCTACTGGAAACCATGTCTATACCTCGAAAGGGGATGAGTTCGGGTGCGCCGGATGCACGAAACTTGCACCCTATACAATGGTCAATTATTGGTCAATCGTACAAGTTGTGCACTTCGCTGGCGCAGATATCCTTACCTGGCGGTTAATATCGGCGAAAACCAATGAAATACGCGCAAACTTGGGGCAATTTGATCACTTATGCCAGTGCAGCGCCAGTGCCGATTATCCGGACAAACGGCGCAGCAACTCGCGTTATCCCAGCGTGTTATCACTCAAGGAAGCGGCAAAGAATGTGAGGTGGGTGCCGGGCAAAAGCCGCCCGGTGCTATTTGGAGGTGACACGCTAAGCAAGCACTCTCAGAAGACATAGTAAGCGGTGTATGCTCACGCCCGAGACCGTCTCAGTCTATTAAGCGCAAGTTCGCGCGCTCGGGGAAGGTCCCACAGGTAACCGACTGGATCCAGTGCTCACCCAGAGTGAACTGACATTCGTATTCCCGCGGCAACTTGTGCCTTTTGGCAAAGCGCTCGCTCAGGCGCAGAACCAGCGTCTGGTCCCCCAGTCGCAACTCGGTTGCCTCGGCCACCTCGAATCCGAAGTAATCACGAACCGAGGGGTAAAGCGCCTTGAACAGACTCTCTTTGGCGGAAAAGATCAAGGTGAGGGCCACGCGCTCGGACATGCCCTCAGCCTGGAGCAGGTCCCGCTCCCGGCGGGTGGAGACAATGGTCGCCACTTCGCGACAGATTTTGGTGGACATCAGCACTTCCACATCGATGCCCAGATAGTCCATTTGCCCACTGCGGCTCACCGCACACACCGCCACGCTGCCCACATGGGAGATGGAACCGACCACACCACTGGGCCACAGCGGGTTTCGCTGCGCCCCGATACCAACTTGGACACTCTGGTTGTGCACCGGTGCCAGATGCTGCAACGCCAGTGCCGCCGCATAACGACCGGCGAGAAATTCCGCCTGCCGCTTTGGCACCGAGCGCGCGATCGACTGGGGCATGGCGATGCCCAGCTCGTCGTACCAGCCCGGGTGGTAGCAGGCCACATCAAAGGCACAGCTGACCATTCGCACACCGGTGCGCGGATCCACCTGCGATTCGACCTCGCCGATAAACGGGCGGTCATCCCGCGGCATAATCTTTACTGTTGCCTGCTGCATCGGAAACTTTTCCAGAACTGCTTACCTCATTCGATTCCTTAGCCAGTGCACGCAGCGTGCCAAAAGCGGATTCCTTCCAAAGCAGCTCGATAATTACTCTTTCCTCCGGAGCTGAGCCCCCGACTTAAGTAGCGCCTGCCGCTCCCGTTCGTATTCTCGGTAGTCCTTCTGGTAGCGCGCCACGCATTCCGTGTACTGGGAATCGGGATACTTTTCGCAATCGGTTAAGCGGTTTTGCTGAATGCCATCGTAGATCTGCTGATTGCTGCAGGCCGCAACCAGCAGCTGTGCAGATACCAATAGTGAAACGGCCGTTGCGGACTTCATCAATCAATCCTCTGTGACGTTGGACGGAGAAGTTACTGCTGGCAGGAGCGCCTCCAGGATTTTGTACAGTACGTCGACCCGCTCTTCATTGGGGAAATACTTGTTTGCCAGCATCACAAAACCAAATCGTTGCTGCGGAATAAATGCCAGGTAGGTGGAGAAGCCACCAGTGGACCCGGTCTTATTGACGAGCACGTTGCCCTGCGGCGCCAGCGGTTCGATAGCACTGACCGGGCGATCACCCGCGATCATCTCACGGGAATTCCCCGCCCGTAAGCGCTCGCGGGGTAGCGGCAGTGTGTACTGTTCCCAAACCATATCCTGCACGTAATAGTCAGTTTCAAAATACCCGGTTCGGGTTTTTGCGAGCGCCTTCTGCAGATCTTCACTGACCTTGACCAGTTGCATCTGTGCCGCAAGATAGCGGGTGAGGTCCGCAGCACTGGAGCGCACCCCGTAGGCCTCCTCGCCAAGCAACCCCATATTCACCCGCACCGGCTGGTGCTTGCTATTGTGTCCCTCGGCGTAGTCATTCATTTTTTTCTGCGGAACCTGTACATAGGTCTCGGAAAGGCCCAGGCCGCGGAAAACCTGCTCTTCCATTACGGAGGCAAATGGCTGATTCAGACTGCGCGCAGCCACAAGCCCAAGCAGGCCACTGCCGGGGTTTGAATAGGTGCGCTTGCTGCCCGGGGTATATTGCGGTTGCCAGTTGCGGAAATACGCCAGCAGCTGCGTATCATCCGCGATCTCGTCAGGTACTTGCAGCGGAAAGTGCCCGGCAGTGTGGGTGGCGAGATTAAGCACGGAAACCCGATCCATGGCGCTGCCGCGCAGTGGCGGCAAATAGGCACTGACCGGCTTGTGGAAATCCAGCGCGCCTTTTGCTTCAGCGTAGGCTGCGAGTGTCGCGGTAAAGGTCTTGCTGACAGAGCCCACCTCAAACAGGGTGTGCTCGGTAACGGGTGCCCCGCCGTCCAGTGCAGCTACCCCGAAGGTAAAAAAGTGTGGCTCGCCATCAATGGTGAGCGCCAGGGCCATTCCCGGAACCCGGTACTTTTCAACCACGGGCTGAATGGCTTCTATCACCACGGACTCCAGCCGATCCGGTGCAGCACTGGCGCCCGGTTCCGCATGCACAATCGCTCCGCACAGCAGGCTGAGCGACGCTAGCAACCCTTTGGCGAAATCGAACAGTGAAAAGGGCTGAGGCATGGTGATTCCTTATTGTGTGGGTGGCTGAAACCACCGGAGCTTGTAAGTGTCTGACTATGAAGCCGTCAGAAAGTGCTGTTGAGACTGCACTATAGCCCGGAAATTTTCCCCAGCGGGCAACAACTACTCGAAAGCGCCGGCTCTGGTCGGATACACTTTACCCATTCACCCGAGAAGTAGACCGCGAGTAAGCCGTACCGGACATGCGATCATTTTTACTTAAAGCTTTTCTGATACTTCTGCTGCTGGGCACACTGGTAGTGGGGGCGTTTGTGGCTTTTCCCGGTCTGAAGTACGAGCTCTACCGGAAACTGCCCCCCAAAATCCGCTGGAATATCTCCTATGCGCTCACTGACAAATTTGTCGTGGGCATGGTGTATTTTGTGGAGCGCAATAATCAGCTGCTGCTGGTACGCCACACCTATCAGGACAAATGGGCGCTGCCGGGAGGCTGGGTGGAGCGTAACGAGTCGTTTGAGGAATCCGCGCGGCGGGAGCTGCGCGAGGAACTGGATATCAAGATCGACGACTTCGAGGTGCTGGAAGTCAACAAGGTACCGCGCTCGGGGATCATCAATATCGCCATTCGCGGCCGCCTAAAGGACAAGCAGGTAGCGATCCGCGACGGGGAAATCTACGGCTATCGCTTCTTCGATCTGCACCGCCTACCGGACGATGTGATCTATACCCACAAGCCCTATATCAAGCGCTATCTGGAGGCGCGAAGACCTCCCAGAGAGGTGCCCCCGGCCCCGGAAAAAACGGAGACAGAAGTGCCCGAGCGCTGACTTTGCTTTCCGCCACAAAAAAACGCCGCCCGCAAAACGGGCGGCGTTTTTCGTTTAAAGCCAGCGCAATCAGAAGTTGTAGCGCACTTCCGCACCGTAGGTGCGCGGCTCGGCAACAGAGGTGTACGGAGTGCCAAACACCGCCATGGAACGACCACTGGGGATATCCGTGCGCTCGTTATCCAGCAGGTTGCGGCCCCACAGTGCCAGTTCGTACTGACCACCGCTGTTCATCCACACCAGGCGTCCATTCAGGCGTTTGTCGTCCTCACCCACGCCATCGATGTCGCTGAAACTTGCCAGGAAACCCGGCTCCAGGGCATCGCTGTTTTCGGCGTAGATGTAGTTCATGTGCAGGTTCAACTCACCCACGGAAATCGCCGGCGCCCAGTCCATGGTGGCGGTGTAGGCGGTATCCACAGAGGACTTGGCGCGCTCGGACTGCAATTCACCTTCGGCGTCGTAGTAGTCCTCCCACTGGGAGTCCTCATCACGCACGGTGGTCACCAGACCAAAACGTAGGGACTCGGTTGCCAGCCAGTCCACGGTCACTTCCACACCGTTGAATTTCTGGTCGCCGTTGATCACCCGAGGCAGAGCATTGGCGGACTGCGGCGGCTTGCTCTCGACACTGCGCTGACGGTTGTCGACGGTCATATCGAAGTAGCTGAGCTGCACCTGCAGGCCGTCCAGCAGATTGCCTTTTACGCCAAGTTCGATATTTTCCACCTCCTCCGGCGCGATGGGATTCTCCGCGGTGAGCAGGTTGAGCGAGTCGAAGCCGCCGGATTTGTAGCCAGTGGAATACGACAGAAACGCCATGGCATCGTCACTGAACTGGTACTGGCCAACGAGACGTCCGGTGGTGGCACTCCAGTCGTCAGAGGCTCGGCGTACCCCCGCACCCACGTTGTAGGCATCGTCGGTCGAGAAAATGACTTCGCTCACCCCGTCGCGTAGCGCGCGGAAACTGGTTCCCGGTGTTTCCCAGGTGAAGGTTTTTTCGTCGGTGCTGTACCGCAGGCCGGCGAGCACACTGAATTGATCGGTGAGTGCGTAGTCCAGATCCACGTATACGCCGTAGTTGGTGAAGTCGCCGGTATTTTCCACCGCCTCGGTCCAGTAGAGTCCGCCAAACTGCTCCGGGCCAAACAGCATACCGGTGCCCAGGTCGGCAGCGATGGCATCGTAATAGACATCCGCCTGCGGCGCGCCACCCATGCCAATCAGGCTGGTAAAGGTCGCCCAGTCTGTCTCATCCCACAGGTGTTCCACGGAATCCAGAGCGGCCAGCGCATAGGCCGCGGCAGCGTCACCGGCTGCCCCGTCGCCGGGCATACCACCCGCTTGCAGAGCAGCACCGTAAGCGATCTGGTCGCGCAGCTGCTGGGTGTTGACGATGTCACCGGTCACCAGACGGGTAACGGACGCCGCAGAAGCGGTCACATTGGTGCGCTGATAAATATCCTCTTTGGAATAGTTGGCGCCCATCACCGCATTCAGACGATCACCGACAAAGTTCACCTGCAGCTCGTGGTAGGCGATATCGGAATCGAAAATATTATTGGTGTCCAGGTAGCGGGTGATATCCGCAGTGCCATCTTCTTCCTCGCGGTTTGTGGTTTCCCACTGGCGATAGCTGGACACCCATTTCAGACTCCAGTTGTCGTCGAAGGTGTGGTTCAACTTGGCGTTGACCGCAGACATGGAACGGGTCTCGCCACCGTCCACCAGATCGTTTTCAACCTTGTAGTCAAAAGGGTTCTGGCTGTAGGCAAATTCGCTCACACCAATCGCCTGACGCGCGGCATTGTCCACTTCATCCCAGTCGTAGGACAGTTGCGCCGAGGTGCTGTCACTGATCTGCCACAGGGCGGCAACGCGACCGGTGACGATATCCTCAGAACCGGCATCTTCAGCACCGGGGTAGACATTCTCGACAAAGCCATCGCGCTGAAAGCTCATCAGATTGGCGCGCACGAACAGCGCGTCGGTTACCGGTGCATTTACCATGCCTTCAAGGTGCGCGAGGCCGTAATTGCCGGTGCGAGCGGATACGAACGCTTCAAAATCCGCCTGCGGCTGGTTGGGCACCAGGTTAACGGAACCGGCGGCAGCGTTACGGCCAAACAGAGTTCCCTGGGGGCCCTTCAAAACCTCCACGCGCTGCATGTCGGCAAAGGACATGGAAGTCGCTGGCGATGGCACATAGGCCCCGTCGTAAAACACGGCCACAGAGGGGTCGCCACCGGCACTAATATTGGAGCTGCGCACTCCCCGGATACTGAGAGCGGACTGGGTGATCCCGGAGCCCACCTCAAACCCGGGAACGAAATCCGCCATGTCGCTGAGTTTCAGCGCATTGGTGTTGTCCATATCGGAGGCAGAAAAAGTGTCCACGGTAACCGGCACTTCCAGCGCATTCTGCTCGCGCTTCTGTGCGGTCACGATGATCTCTTCAATTTCCACGCCGTGGCTTAACGCGGGCACAACCGAGCCAGCGGCAATGGCGATGGCCAGGGCAACGGGTCGCCGCCCTGTAAACTGGTGCTTAGTCATAAGGTTCCCCAAATTTATTGTTACTTGGTTGCAGGACAAACGGATATTCACCGCCCCCAAATTGGCACCCCCGTACCAATTGCAGGGCAGCGTTTCTATCCGACTGTCTCTCGGGAAACTACCACAATGACTAGCGCGTCACTACTTCAAACAGAAGCAAAAACTTTTTTTGCCGCAAAAATCAGATTTATCACCCACTCGTGAGTTGAAAAATGCGACAAACTATTGATCACAGCCTACGACCAACCATGAGATGCAGCCCCGCCCATCGGCTCAGCACTCTCAGAATCTCCGGCGACTAGCCCTTGATGCCATTGGCAATCTGAAACACCAATCGTGCCGCCGTACGCGCCGCGTGATCCTCAATATCGAAATAGGGATTGAACTCGGCCATATCCGCCAGGCACACCTTTTTCGATTCCAGCACGGTATCGAGCAGCGGCTCGAACAGCTCGAACGCTACGCCGCGTCCCGCAGGGGCCGATACCGCTGGCATTACCGCCGCCGGCAGTACATCCAGGTCGATGGTGAGATAGACAAAATCCACCCGGTCGATAAAGTCGGCGATCTGTTTCTGTACCAGCTCGATGCGCCAGGGCACGATTTCCCGGTCGGAAATCACCTGTGCTCCCAACTCTTCTGCGCGGTGGTACAGGGCGGGGGTATTGGCGGTGGCTGCGGCCCCCACACACAGGTAGTTGAAGGGTCGCCCATTCAGGTCGCACTGCTCGGCAATCTGGTAAAACGGCGTCCCGGAGGACCCCTGGGGTGCGGGCAGGCGGATATCCAGGTGCGCATCAAAATTGATAATGCCGAGGGTCTTGTCCCGGTGCTGTTCGCGCATCCAGCGGGCAATTCCCTGATAGCTGCCGTAGGCAATCTCGTGGCCACCGCCGAGCACCATGGGGAAATGCCCGGCGCTCATCAGTTCGGTAATCCGTGCGCCGAGCATCGCCTGGCCGGATTCGAGATCATCCTTTTCCACCCGCACATTGCCGGCGTCGTACAGCGGCGCGCCAAAAGTCTTGGGCAGATTGGCCAGGGCCAGGCGCAAAATCCGCGGCCCCTTGGCAGCGCCGATGCGGCCCTTGTTGCGGCGCACCCCTTCATCGGACGCGAAGCCGAGAATGGAGAAGCCCGGCGGGCTGTCGAGGTGCAGGGGCACTATGTCCTGGTGCCAGCGCTTGCCGGCCTTGCCGTCTTCGCTGTCGACCCGGCCACTCCACAAGCGCATATCAGCCAGCTGTAACATGGTGCCCCCCAACAAAAATCTCTGCCGGTTTCAGTGCGCCCACTTCATAGGCGAGCTGGTCCGGAGTTTCCATCGGCCACAGGGCCATGTCGGCACGCAGCCCCGCGCGCAGCACGCCGCGAGAACAACAGATACCCAGCGCGCGTGCGGCAGACCGAGTCACCCCGGCAAGCGCTTCCGCCGGAGTGAGGCCAAACAGGTTACAACTCATATTCATCATCAGTCTCAGAGAGGCGATGGGACAGCTTCCGGGGTTGAGGTCGGTGGAGATCGCCATAGGCACACCGGCAGCACGCAGGGATTCGATGGGCGGCACACGGGTTTCTTTCAGGGTGTAAAAAGCACCGGGCAGCAGCACCGCGGCGGTGCCGCTTTCGGCCATGGCGGCGACATCTTCGGCGGTGATGTATTCGATATGCTCTACCGAGAGAGCGCCGGCGCGCGCGGCCATTCTGGTGGCGCCGGTGGCGGCGAGCTGCTCTGCGTGGACTTTTACCGGCAGATCGAGTGCCTGTGCCGCCTTGATGACTTTTTCGCACTGCTCGACGGAGAAGGCGATGGTTTCGCAGAACATATCCACGGCATCCGCCAATTGCTCTTTGGCCACAGCGGGCAGAATTTCGTTGCACACCAGGTCGATATAATCGTCGGCGCGGCCACCGTATTCCGGCGGCAGGGCGTGGGCGGCGAGGCAGGTGGTGAGGATGTTCACCGGGTAGTGCTGGGCGAGGCGGCGGGCGACCCGCAACTGCTTGAGCTCGGTGTCGAGATCGAGACCGTAGCCGGATTTGATTTCGATGGTTGTGACGCCCTCATTCATCAAGGCTTTCAGGCGCGGTTCGGCCTTGCGGTAGAGATCGTCAGCGCTGGCCGCGCGGGTAGCGCGCACGGTGGAGAGGATACCGCCGCCGGCGCGGGCCACTTCTTCATAGCTTTCCCCACCCAGGCGACGGGCAAATTCGCCGGCGCGGTGGCCGCCATATACCAGGTGGGTGTGGCAGTCGATCAGCCCGGGGGTCAGCCACTGCCCTTCCCCATCGATAACCTGATCGGCGGTGCAGTCGGGCAGCTCCCGGCGCGGCCCGATCCAGACAATCTTGTTGCCCGTCACCGCCACCGCGGCATCCTCCACCGCGCCATAGGCACCGGGCAGGGAGGGGTCCATGGTGGCCGCGTGGATATTGGTAATCAGCAGATCACAGCGTTCGGTCATAGTCGCTCACTGAATTGGCGTTATTTGTAACGATAGCCCTGTTGGGGGAATTTGGCGCGGATTCTCACGGTGCTCGAATGTAGTTCCGTGGCGGCCGGGCACTTTGGTCTCTTGCCGTGGCGGTCAGGCACTGGGGGCGGGGTTTCAGGACCGCTGTGAATACGTCCCTGTACGCTTCGTCGGCAACGTCCCTGTTGCCGACGATCCTGAAACCCCGCCCCCAGCACCTAACCTTCGATTCAAACTCTTGTGCTTCGCACCTCGTCATCCCGGACTTGATCCGGGATCCAGCGCCACCAAACTCGCAGCACATCTGGATGCCGGATGCTTTTGTCATGCCAGACTCGACCCGGTACCGGCATGACAAAACCTGTACGAACTCCCCGTAGAAGCCTGCCCTGCAGGCGAACAACCACCCACCTATTGACAGCCTCCCACATCAAATCCATAGTTGCCCCACCAACAAACTTGTATATACAAGAATGCACAACCAGGCAGACACTCTACCCGAGCAGGCAAAGACCACACAAGTATGAGCAGTCAGTTATCCAAAGACACCGGCAGCCAGCCCCGCTACGCCGCCATCAAGGCGCATATCCGCGCGCAGATCGAATCCGGTGAATGGCCCGCGCACTTTCGCGTGCCCTCGGAAAACCAGCTCGCCCAGGACTTCAACGTCAGCCGTATGACCGCCCGCCGCGCACTCAGCGAACTCACCGACGAAGGGGTGCTGATCCGCACCCAGGGCCTCGGTACCTTCGTCGCCGAGCCGGTGCCCGCGGGCTCCCTGCTGGAAGTGCGCAATATCGCCGACGAAGTTGCCTCCCGCGGTCACAGTTATAGCAACCGCATCCTCAAGCTGGAGCAGACCGAAGCCAACACCGAAGTCGCGGTCGCTCTCGGCCTCACCGAGGGCAGTGCTGTCTACCACTCCATCATCGTCCACCTGGACAACGACCTGCCGATCCAGTTCGAAGAACGCTATACCAACCCCACACTGGTGCCGGAATACCTGCAGCAGGACTTCCACGCGGCCACACCCAATGAATACCTGACCCGCGTGGCGCCGCTGACGGAGCTGGATACCACGGTAGAAGCGATTGAGGCCGATGAGGCGGTTGGCACAGCGTTGGAAATCGAACCGGGAACGGCGTGCCTGCAGATCTGGCGGCGTACAAAAAGTAGTGCGGGCACGGTGAGTTTTGCGCGGCTGGTGCATCCGGGGAATCGATACCGACTCGGAGCACAACTGCGCTTTTAAGGCTCGTCATGCCGGTACCGGATCAAGTCCGGCATGACAAAAGCATCCGGCATCCAGATGCGCTGCCAGCTCGGAGGCACTGGATCCCGGATCAAGTCCGGGATGACGAGAATCGAAGTACAGAAGCACGAATCGAGGGCGGGGTGCCGGGTGTAGGTTTTCAGGAGCGTCGGCGACATGGACGTCGCCGACGCAGCTTACAGGGACGTACTTGTAGCGGTCCTGAAAACCTACACCTGGTGCCCCGCCGCCACCGGACCAAAATCCGGAGTCCCAAATACCACAGGGCCAAAAGCCCACAAAAATCAAATTCAAAACTACCCACAGAATTTGGAAATAGACGAGGCAACCATGACCGACAAACGTCACGATCCCAGCCGCAAAATTGCCGCACCCACCGGCACCAAGCTGAACGCAAAAAGCTGGCTCACCGAAGCCCCCCTACGCATGCTCATGAACAACCTGCATCCGGACGTCGCCGAGCGCCCGGAAGATCTCGTTGTTTACGGCGGCATCGGCCGCGCCGCGCGGGACTGGGAGTGCTACGACAAAATCGTCGAAGTCCTCAAGCGCCTCGAAGACGACGAGACTCTACTGGTCCAGTCCGGCAAACCCGTCGGCGTATTCAAAACCCACGCCGACGCTCCTCGTGTACTTATTGCCAACTCCAACCTGGTGCCCCACTGGGCCAACTGGGAACACTTCAACGAGCTGGATAAAAAAGGCCTGGCCATGTACGGCCAGATGACCGCCGGCTCCTGGATCTACATCGGCTCCCAGGGCATCGTCCAGGGCACCTACGAAACTTTTGCCGCAGTTGCGCGCAAACATTTTGACGGGCAAGCGAAAGGCAAATGGGTACTGACCGGCGGCCTCGGCGGTATGGGTGGCGCCCAGCCGCTGGCTGCCACCATGGCCGGCTTCTGCATGATCGCCGTCGAATGCGACGAAACCCGCATCGACTTCCGCCTGCGCACCGGCTACGTAGACAAGAAGGCCACCAGCCTCGACGAAGCCCTGGCAATGATCAACGACGCGATGGAAAAGGGTGAAGCCATTTCCGTCGGCCTGCTGGGCAACGCTGCGGATATTTTCCCGGAAATTGTCGAGCGCAATATCCTGCCGGACTGCGTTACCGACCAAACTTCCGCCCACGACCCGCTGAACGGCTACCTGCCCCAGGGCTGGACCATGGATCAAGCCACTGAAATGCGAAAGCGCGACGAAGCGCTGGTGGTCAAGGAAGCGAAAAAATCCATGGCCGTGCAGGTACAGGCCATGCTTACCCTGCAAGAGCGCGGCGCCGCCACCCTGGATTACGGCAACAACATCCGCCAGATGGCATTTGAAGAAGGGGTGGAGAATGCCTTCGATTTCCCCGGCTTCGTGCCCGCCTACATTCGCCCGCTTTTCTGCGAAGGCGTCGGTCCCTTCCGCTGGGCGGCACTTTCCGGCAACCCGGAAGACATTTACAAAACCGACGCCAAGGTAAAAGAGCTGATCCCGGACAATCCGCAACTGCACAACTGGCTGGATATGGCCCGCGAGCGTATCCAGTTCCAGGGACTGCCCGCGCGTATCTGCTGGGTCGGTCTGAAAGACCGCGCACGCCTGGCACTGGCATTTAACGAAATGGTGGCCAGCGGTGAACTGGAAGCACCGGTGGTGATCGGCCGCGATCACCTCGACTCCGGCTCCGTCGCCAGCCCCAACCGCGAAACCGAATCCATGATGGACGGTTCCGATGCCGTTTCCGACTGGCCGCTGCTGAACGCGTTGCTGAATACCGCCTCAGGCGCCACCTGGGTATCGCTGCATCACGGCGGCGGTGTGGGCATGGGCTTCAGCCAGCACAGTGGTGTAGTCATCGTGTGTGACGGCACCGAGGCGGCGAAGAAACGCATCGAGCGTGTGCTGTGGAATGACCCGGCCACCGGCGTTATGCGCCATGCGGATGCGGGTTATGACATCGCCAAGAACTGCGCGAAAGAGCAGGGGCTGGATCTGCCGATGCTCAAGGACTGATCAAACTTTTTTAACTCGTCATGCCGGACTTGATCCGGCATCCAGCATCGGAGCTCCAGAAAACTCCGCTGCCAATTCGCTGGATACCGGCCTTCGCCGGTATGACGAGTGCAAACGAATTAAACCGGTGAATAAATTTATGTACCAACTGCAAATCACCCCCGGCCAACTGAGCCTGGAACAACTGCGCCGCGTCGCCCGCGAGCCGGTGAAACTGACACTGGACCCGTCCGCCCACGCCGCCATCGCAGCCTCCGCAAAAACCGTCGCCGACGTACTGGAACAGGGCCGCACCGTCTACGGTATCAACACCGGTTTCGGCCTGTTGGCCAACACCCGCATCGAAAAGAAAGACCTGGAAACCCTGCAGCGCGCCATCGTCCTGTCTCACGCAGCCGGCACCGGCAACTTCATGAGTGAAGACACCGTGCGCCTGCTGATGGTGCTGAAAATCAATTCCCTGGCGCGCGGTTTTTCCGGCATCCGCCTGGAGGTGATTCAGGCACTGATCAAACTGGTCAACGCCGGCGTCTACCCGGCCATTCCGGAAAAGGGCTCCGTGGGCGCCTCCGGTGACCTGGCACCGCTGGCACATATGAGTGTGGTGCTGCTGGGTGAAGGCGAGTGCTTTATCAATGGCGAACGCAAGGCCGCGGCCGAAGGCCTGCGCTTTGCGGAAATGCGCCCGCTGGTACTGGCGCCGAAGGAAGGCCTGGCACTCTTGAACGGCACTCAGGCGTCCACCGCGTTTGCCCTGCAGGGCATGTTCAGCGCGGAAGATTTGTTCGCCGGTGCCGTGGTAACCGGCGCCCTCACCCTGGAAGCCGCCAAAGGCTCCCGCCGCCCCTTCGACGATCGCATTCATATGGCGCGCGGACAAAAGGCGCAGCGGGATGTGGCCGCGAGCTATCGCGATTTGCTGGGGGAGAAAAGTGAAATCGGCGAGTCGCACGAAGATTGCGAGAAAGTCCAGGACCCCTACAGCCTCCGCTGCCAGCCCCAGGTAATGGGCGCCTGCCTGCAGCAGATCCGCTTCGCCTCTGAAGTGTTGCTGGCGGAAGCCAATGGGGTTTCCGACAATCCGTTAGTGTTTACGGATGAGGAAAATCCGGAAAACTCCGACATCATTTCCGGTGGCAACTTCCACGCGGAACCGGTGGCGATGGTGGCAGACAATCTGGCGCTGGCGATCGCGGAAATCGGCTCACTGTCCGAGCGTCGCATGGCGCTGCTGATCGACTCCAACCTGTCCGGTCTGCCGCCGTTTTTGGTGGACAACGGCGGAGTGAATTCCGGATTTATGATCGCGCAGGTAACCTCCGCGGCACTGGCGAGCGAAAACAAAACCTTTGCCCACCCGGCAAGCGTGGACTCACTGCCGACCTCCGCCAACCAGGAAGACCACGTATCCATGGCCACCTTCGCCGGCCGCCGCCTGCGGGATATGGCGGATAACACCTGCGGCATTCTCGCCGTAGAACTGCTCGCCGCGTGCCAGGGCCTCGACTTCCGCGCGCCGCTAAAGACCACCGAAAAGCTGGAAAAAGCCAAGGCCGCCCTGCGCGAGCGCGTACCTTTCTACGATAAGGACCGCTACTTTGCACCAGATATTGAGGAAGCCAAGCAGTTGCTGGACAGTGCCTACTACCGTGCGTATCTGGCTACAGAAATGCTACCCAGCAACCAGTAATCGCTTACCTATCAAAGTACGCCGGCGGAACCTTCTCCGCCGGCAATCAGTGCCCTTTTACCACCTCTACCGGCCCATGATCATCACAGTGATCACCATGCACATGGTGCAGGCGGCCATTCACCAGATAATCAAAGTGGTCCCCATGGGGCACCATTTCATGCCCGCAATTCGGGCCGTGAGTGTGGTCTGGGTCGCAGGCGGGATTCAGAGGCCGGCATTCATTCGGGTTGGTGGCGGTGAATTCGAGCACGTGCTCTTTATTGCAGCCCTGTTCCGGGTGATGCAAATGTCCGTCCTGCAGGTAGTCAATATGGTCGCCGTGCTTGATGGCGGTGTGGCCGCACTTGGCGTGGTGCTGGTGGGGCTGGTTGGCTGATTTGCCCATTTTTGAGGCTCCCTTATTCACGATTCCCGAAGATGTGCTAACCAAGGTATATGGCACACATGAGATAGGTGTGCCACTTACCACGCCAAATTCGGCGCTCAGTTCCTCAAGCCCTCCCCTCTGCATTAACCGTTTCCCCGGAAGCAGTACTTCCGTATTTTTTCGCCAGCTTACCGCTCACCTTGCCCGTGGCCGCCCATACCAGCAATGCCACCCAGACGATCCAGGACAGTCCCGCCGGGATATTCGCGAGAAAGATCTTCCCCAGGTGCCCGCGATTGAAAAAGATCGCGAGAAGACTGGGTAAAAACCAGATTGCAAAAAATAGGATGACGAATCCAATGGTCTGAATCGGATCCATTTGTGCAAACAGATCGAGAAAGTCGGAAAATTTTTGTTCCAGGTTGGACAGCATGGTTACAGCCTCTGATTGAGTTATTTATTGAAATCACACCTGCTGTAGTACCCGGCAAACCGGATTTCTTACAATTTATTGTTCCGTCGCTTCGATATTTTCCCGCTGCCACTGTTCTATCTTCTGCTCGCCACTTTTTATGCGGCGCCAGTACCAGATACTCCAGGCACCCATTGCCAGTGCGAACACCGAAATCCAGGTTACGGCAAATCCCCCGTCCCCCACGAAAATGGGCTCCAGCCAGCCGAAACCCGACAGCCATTGCCACAGGGCGAAAATTCCCAGCTCCGCAATAAAAAACAACCAGGCAAAGCGCAACATGCGGCGTTTGCGTGTCAGACGCAGTCGTGCCAGGTCCAGATAGCCCCGCACGGAGTCTTCCAGGGGTTCCCACACCCCCCGGCGGTTGATGACAGAAAAAGCCATGGCCCACGCCAATAGCACGACCACCAGCAGAGCACGCCAGGGGGCATCACCAATTTCGCTGTTGAGCATCAGAAACACACCACCGATACCAACCGCAATTGACGCCACCCACTCAAACCAGGCGTAAAAACGCAGTCGCCGCTCCTGCCTGCCGATCTCCGCGCGTATGGCTTCCGGTACCGGCACTGGCACCGGGGCCTGCTGCCACAGGTTCGCGAGTTCCTGCAGGCCGTCGTCTTCATTCTTCATGTGCAGTTTTCACACCGTTTCATTCAATTGGGTAGTCAGTCGTTCGCGCGCCCGGTTCAGGCGCACCGCCACATTGGATTCACTGATACCCAGCACCTCGGAAATCTCGCTGTAGCTCAAACCTTCAAAACGCAGGGTCAGCGCCTGCCGCATTCCCAGCGGCAATCTGGACACCGCGCGCATCAGCCGCTCGGCATCGCGGTTCTGTTCCAGTTGCGCCTCGGGCCCGGGACGCTCATCGACAACCATTTCCAGCAGGTCGCTATCCTCGCCATCGCGGCGGCGGGTCAGCTGGGTGACACTGCGGTTGTGGGCGATGCGGTAGGCGAAGGTGCGCAGGCTGGCATCCCCGCGGAAACCGGGCAGCGCCCGCCAGATGGCCAGCCAGATCTCCTGTACCAGGTCGTCGCGCTCGGCCTGGTTGCGCACATAACTGCCTGCCAGGCGGGCAATACCGCCGCCGCAGTCGTCAATCAATTGCTGGAATAGTTGTTCGCGGGCGTCCAAGTTGTGGTTCTTCTTTCCATGTATTCGGGGCCGCCTGATGCGGGTATTGCCAGTTACTGTACCCAGAGGCGCGAAAACCTTACATAAATTTCCACCTGGGACTGCGGCCGCCAGCCATGGCTATCGAGACTAGGAGATACACCTCAGTCACGATTTGGCCCAGATTGACGTTTACGTTAACGTAAACGTCAACTAGACTTCGGGCAGATCTGAGGAATCGTCCAATATGAGCACCACCACTGCCGACAACTACAGCATCTCCGAGCTGGCCCAGGAGTTCGGGATCACCACCCGCACCATCCGCTTCTATGAAGACAAGGGGCTGATCAGCCCGGAGCGGCGCGGGCAGACCCGGGTATACACGCCGGAAGATCGGGTGCGCCTGAAGCTGATCCTGCGCGGCAAGCGTCTCGGGTTCTCGCTGGATGAGAGCCGGGAAATCATCGATATGTACGACCCGGCCCACGGCAATGTGGACCAGCTCAACCGCCTCCTCGACCGTATTGACGCCAAGCGCCAGCAGTTGCGCGAGCAGCAGCAGGATATCGAGAAGATGCTCGCGCAGCTGGATGAGGCAAGTACCCGCACCCAGGCGGCGCTGAAAGAACGCAACAGCGAATAGATATAACAACTGAAAATTCACTGATTTTTAATTGAACAACACTCTGACTGATTCACTGCGGAGCAGCCCATGAATACCCCTTACCCAACCCTGAACTTCGATCTCGGTGAAGACATCGATATGCTGCGGGATATGGTCTACAAGTTCTGTCAGGCAGAACTGGCCCCGCGCGCGGCGCAGATCGATGAGGACAATCTGTTCCCGGCCGATATGTGGAAGAAGTTTGGTGAGCTGGGTCTGCTGGGCATGACCGTGGAAGAGGAATACGGCGGCTCCAATATGGGCTACCTGGCCCATGCGGTGGCGATGGAGGAAATCTCCCGCGCGTCTGCGTCTGTCGGCCTGTCCTACGGCGCCCACTCCAACCTGTGTGTGAACCAGATTCGCAAGAACGGCACCCCGGAGCAGAAGGCGAAGTATCTGCCGAAGCTGTGTTCCGGTGAGCACATTGGTGCGCTGGCGATGAGTGAGCCGAACTCCGGTTCCGATGTGGTGAGCCTGCAGTTGAAGGCGGAGAAGAAGGGCGACCGTTTTATTCTGAACGGCAACAAGATGTGGATCACCAACGGTCCGGATGCGCACACTTATGTGATTTATGCGCGCACGGAGCCGGGTATCAGTTCTGGCGGTATTACGGCGTTTATTGTTGAGCGCGGTTTTAAGGGTTTCACTCAGGCGCAGAAGCTGGACAAGCTGGGTATGCGCGGGTCCAACACCTGTGAGCTGGTGTTTGAGGACTGCGAGGTGCCAGAGGAAAATATTCTGGGTCAGCTGAACGGCGGTGTGCGTGTGCTGATGAGCGGCCTGGATTACGAGCGTACGATTTTGTCTGGTGGACCGGTGGGCATCATGCAGGCGTGTATGGATATCGTTGTGCCGTATATTCACGATCGCAAGCAGTTTGGCAAGGCGATCGGTGAATTCCAGTTGATGCAGGGCAAGGTTGCGGATATGTATGCGGATCTGAATGCGAGCCGCGCTTATTTGTACGCTGTAGCCAAGGCTTGTGACCGCGGTGAGGATTCGCGCAAAGATTCTGCAGCGGTGATCCTGTTTACTGCGGAGCGTGCGACGCAGATGGCGCTGCAGGCGATTCAGACGCTGGGTGGCAACGGTTATATCAATGAGTACGCCACCGGTCGCCTGCTGCGTGATGCCAAGCTGTACGAGATTGGCGCCGGTACTTCTGAGATCCGTCGCATGTTGATCGGGCGCGAACTTTTTAACGAGACTCGCTAAGTCCTATTTTACTTCGGTGGCGGTGCTGCTGCCGATGCCGGTTCTCCAGACACGCCGTGAACCCATCCCTGGGGGCTCTTCTAAAACATCCCTGTTTTAGAAGGTCTGGAGAACCGGCATCGGCACCAGCACCTTCGCATCCAGATTCTGACTACGAATTGGCCTCGTATTTTTTATGAACCAGATTCAGACCAAGATTAATTCCCGGGATCCGGCATTCGCAGAAAACCGCGAGCAGATGCAGAGCATTGTGGATGACCTGCGCGAAAAGCTGGAAACCATCGCCAAGGGCGGCAGTGAGCGCGCGCGGGAGAAGCATGTTTCTCGCGGTAAATTGCTGCCCCGCGATCGTATCGACGCGCTGCTGGATCCGGGCAGCCCGTTTCTGGAATTTTCGCAGTTGGCGGCGTACGACGTTTATGGTGAAGACGTGCCGGCGGCGGGGATTCTGACCGGTATCGGTACCGTTGCCGGCCAGCCCTGTGTCATCGTCGCTAACGATGCGACGGTAAAGGGCGGTACCTATTATCCGCTGACGGTGAAAAAACACCTGCGCGCACAGGCGATTGCGGAGCAGAACAACCTGCCCTGTATTTATCTGGTGGATTCCGGCGGTGCCAACCTGCCGCGCCAGGACGATGTGTTTCCGGATCGCGAGCACTTCGGGCGTATCTTCTTCAATCAGGCGAATCTGTCTGCGCAGAACATTCCGCAGATCGCGGTGGTGATGGGCAGCTGTACCGCAGGCGGCGCTTATGTGCCGGCGATGGCGGATGAGTCGATTATGGTGAAGGAGCAGGCGACGATTTTTCTCGCCGGCCCACCGCTGGTGAAGGCGGCGACCGGGGAGGAGGTTTCTGCGGAGGAGCTGGGCGGTGCGGAGGTGCACTGTAAGACTTCCGGGGTTTCCGATCACTTTGCCAATAACGATACCCACGCGCTGCAGATTGCGCGCAATTCGGTATCGCGACTGAACCGGGTGAAGAATCCCGGTCTCGATGTGCAGAAGCCGATCGAGCCGATTTATCCGCCGGAAGAGATCTACGGCATCGTGCCGAAGGATTCCCGCCAGCCGTTCGATGTACGCGAGATTATCGCGCGGGTTGTAGATGGCTCCGAGTTTGATGAATTCAAGGCGATGTACGGCACTACGCTGGTGACCGGCTTTGCGCGGATTCACGGTTACCCGGTGGGTATTGTGGCCAACAACGGCATTCTGTTTGCCGAGAGCGCGCAGAAAGGCGCGCACTTTATTGAGCTCTGCGCACAGCGCAATATTCCGCTGGTTTTCCTGCAGAACATCACCGGCTTTATGGTAGGCAAGCAGTACGAGGCCGGCGGTATTGCCAAGCACGGTGCCAAGATGGTCACCGCGGTTGCCACCGCTAAAGTGCCCAAGATCACGATTCTGATCGGCGGCTCTTTCGGTGCCGGCAACTACGGCATGTGCGGCCGCGCCTACGATCCCAACTTCCTGTTTATGTGGCCCAACGCGCGCATTTCGGTGATGGGCGGTGAACAGGCGGCGGGTGTACTGGCGCAGGTGAAGAAAGACCAGATGGCGGCCAAGGGTGAGGACTGGAGCGAGGAGGAAATCGCCAAGTTCAAGCAGCCGATCATTGATGACTACGAACACCAGGGGCATCCGTATTACGCATCCGCGCGACTGTGGGATGACGGGGTGATCGACCCGAAAGATACCCGCACCGTATTGGGACTGTGTCTGGCCGCGGCCACACACAAGGAGCCTGAAGAAACCAAGTTCGGGGTCTTTCGAATGTAGTTCTGAGCACGGGGATAGTATGGTGCGGGTCCTGCTGCCGGTATTTGTTTGCTGGACACGCCGTAAACCCATCCCTGGGGGCTCTGCAAAAACATCCATGTTTTTGAAGGTCCAGCAAACAAATACCGGCATCAGAACCTTTCCGACTCCGTAGCTATAGCCAACTTCAAGGAATCACCATGACCGAAAAAATGCTGTGCGAAATCGACAACGAAGGCGTTGCCACGGTTACCCTCAACCGTCCGGAAATCCACAACGCCTTCGACGACGATCTGATTCGCCAGCTGGGCGAAACCTTCGACAACCTCGCCCGCAGTGGTGGAGTGCGCGCGCTGGTGCTCGCGTCCAATGGCAAAAACTTCTCCGCCGGCGCCGACCTGAACTGGATGAAGCGCATGGCGGATTACAGTGAAGAGCAGAACCGCACCGACGCCGCGACCCTCGCCGCCATGCTGCACAAACTCGACAATTTCCCCGCCCCCACCATCGCCCGTGTACAGGGTGCTGCGTTTGGCGGCGCGGTTGGTCTGGTCAGCTGCTGCGACATCGCCGTCGCCGCCGAGCGCGCCAGTTTCTGCCTGAGCGAAGTGAAAATCGGCCTGCTGCCGGCCACCATCAGCCCTTACGTGATCAACGCCATCGGCGCTCGTCAGGCGCGCCGTTACTTTGTGACTGCCGAGCGATTTTCCGCAGAGCGCGCGAAAGAAATCGGCCTGGTTTCCGAGGTGGTCGCCGAAGCCGAGCTGGACCTGACGGTACAGAAGCTGGTGAACAGTATTACCGACAACGGCCCCAACGCCGTAACCATGGCCAAGCAATTGGCGATGTCCATGTCCAACCGTGTTGTTAACGACGAGTTGCAGGGGCAGACCAGCGCGCTGATTGCTGCCGTTCGAGTTTCGCCGGAAGGGCAGGAAGGTTTGAGTGCGTTTCTGGAGAAGCGTGCGCCCAGTTGGATGAATTCGAGCGAGGATTAGGCCTCGAGCGAGATTTAGGCCTCGCAGGCTGGATCCCGGATCAGGTCCGGGATGACGATGTACAAACTACTGATGCAGCAACTTCGTCATTCCGATACCGGATCGAGTCCGGCATGACAAAAGCATCCGGAATCCAGAACTAACGAAGTACAAAAGTTCAAATCGAAGGCCGGGCACCGGGTGTCGGTTTTCAGGATCGTCGCAAACAGGATGTTTGCGCCGAAGCGCCCAGGGATGGGTTTACAGCGGTCCTGAAAACCGACACCCGGTGACCGGCCGCCACTGAGCCGGAACAGAGCTCGAATAGAGCCCGGAAAAGACCAAACAGAGCCAGCTATGATTCGCAAACTGCTGATCGCCAACCGTGGCGAAATTGCCTGTCGTATTATCCGCACCGCGCGTCGCCTCGGCGTCGCCACCGTCGCGGTTTATTCTGACGCAGATGCCAACGCCCTGCACGTCCAGCAGGCCGACGAAGCCGTACACCTCGGCCCCGCCCCGGCCAAAGAATCCTATCTGGACATCGACAAAGTCCTCGCCGCCGCCAAACGCACCGGCGCCGACGCCATCCACCCCGGCTACGGATTCCTCTCCGAGAATGCCCACTTCTGCCGCGCATGCGAAGAAGCCGGCATCATCTTTGTCGGCCCACCCGCCGCCGCCATCGACGCCATGGGCTCCAAATCCGCCGCCAAGCGGATCATGGAAGAGGCCAATGTACCCCTGGTGCCCGGCTACCACGGCCAGAACCAGGACCCCGGCATTCTCGAAGGCCACGCCAACCGCATCGGCTACCCGGTACTGCTCAAAGCGGCCGCCGGTGGCGGTGGTAAGGGTATGCGTCGGGTCGACAACCCCAACGAATTCCACGCAGCACTGGACGCCGCCAAGCGCGAAGCGCGCAACGCCTTCAACGACGACATCATGTTGATCGAGCGCTACGTGGTGAATCCGCGCCACGTGGAAATCCAGGTGTTCTGTGACAAGCAGGGCAAGGGCGTATACCTGTTCGAGCGCGACTGCTCGGTACAGCGCCGCCACCAGAAAGTGGTGGAAGAAGCCCCGGCGCCCGGCCTGTCCGCCGAGACGCGCAAGAAAATGGGCGAGGCCGCCCTGCGCGCCGCCCACGCCATCGGTTACGTGGGCGCGGGTACCGTGGAATTCCTGCTGGATGCCGGCGGTTCGTTTTATTTTATGGAGATGAACACTCGCCTGCAGGTAGAGCACCCGGTTACCGAAATGACTACCGGCCAGGACCTGGTTGCCTGGCAGCTGTCGGTGGCCGCTGGTGACTCCCTGCCACTGGCCCAGGAAGAACTCAGTATTATCGGGCACGCTTTTGAAGTGCGTATCTACGCGGAAGATCCGGACAACGACTTCCTGCCGGCTACCGGTAAGTTACTGCGGCACCAACCGCCCGCGGAAGACAAATCCGTGCGCGTGGACACCGGCGTGCAGACCGGCGACGAAATCAGCGTGCACTACGACCCGATGATTTCCAAACTGATCGTGCACGGTCGCAACCGCCGCGAGGCCCTGGCAAAAATGGATCGCGCCCTGCAGCAGTATCAGATTGCCGGACTGCGCCACAATATCGAATTTCTGCGCCGGGTCATCAATCACACCGCCTTCGTGAACGGTCGCGTCAATACGCACTTTATCGAAGATCACGAACAGGAAATCCTGCAGCAGGAACAACAGCTGCGCTCCCAGCAGTGTGCCGCCATTGCCGCCTTTCTGTTCCACAGCGAAGCGCGTGCGCAACACCGCTCCGCGCCGAAAGCCGACCCTTTCTCTCCATGGCATAGCGGCAACAACTGGCGCAACGGCCTCACCGTTTGGCGCAGTCAAAAAGTCGAAGTGCACGGCCGTGAGATTGAAATCCGTTACTCCGGTAGCGAAGACAATCTGCACTGGCAGTGCAGCGCCGCAGTAGATAACCAGAGCGGCACCGTTGCCGCTCTGCACGGGCAGAATGTGGCAGTGCTCGACGGGCGCCGGGTGAATTACTCCAGCGTATCCCACGATCGCGAAGGCACGGTGTTTGTCAGTGGCGAGCAGGTGGACTTTAAAATCCTGCCGCCGGACACCGGCGAAAGCGCCGATACCGCTCACGGCCTGGAAGCACCGATGAACGGCACCATCGTCACCCTGCTGGCGGAGCCCGGAGCCAGGGTCAGCAAAGACCAGCCGCTGCTGGTGATGGAGGCGATGAAAATGGAGCACACCCTGCGTGCGCCGGCAGATGGCACCGTAAATCAATTCTTCTGCGCCGCCGGCGAACTGGTGGATGGCGGCAGCCTGTTGATCGACTTCAGCGCAGAAACCGCCGAAGGCTAACTGGAGTATTTTCGATGGCACTTCCGGAGCGAGCAAAAATGGTCGAAGTAGGCCCGCGAGACGGCCTGCAGAATGAGAAACAACCCATCTCCGTAGAGACCCGGGTGCAACTCATCGACCTGCTGAGCAACAGCGGTCTCAAGGTGATTGAGGCCGGTAGCTTCGTCAGCCCCAAATGGGTACCGCAGATGGCGGCCAGCGAGGAAGTGCTCGCCGGTATCCGCCGCGAGCCCGGCGTCACCTACAGCACCCTCACCCCCAATATGGTGGGCTACGAGCGCGCGCGGGATGCCAGGGCGGACGAGGTCGCGGTATTTGGTGCGGCGTCGGAGAGCTTCACCCGCAAAAATATCAACTGCTCCATTGAGGAGAGCCTGGATCGCTTCCGCCCCCTGGCGGAGCAGGCCCGCATCGACGGCATTCCGGTGCGCGGCTACGTGTCCTGTGTGCTCGGCTGCCCCTACGAGGGCGACATCAGGGCCGAAAAGGTGGCCGAGGTCAGCAAAGCGCTGCTGGATATGGGTTGCTACGAAATTAGCCTCGGCGACACCATTGGCGTCGGCACTCCGGACAAGGCCCGCTATATGATCGAAACCGTGGCGCAACAGGTGCCCCTGGAAAAGCTGGCGGTGCACTTCCACGATACCTACGGTCAGGCGCTGGCGAATATCTACGCCGCCCTGCAGGCCGGAATCTCCGTGGTGGATTCCGCGGTGGCCGGGCTCGGCGGATGCCCTTACGCCCGCGGCGCCTCCGGCAATGTGGCCAGCGAAGATGTGCTCTACATGCTGGACGGACTGGGTATTCACACCGGCGTCGACCTCGCCCGTCTGGCCAGGGCCGGCAACTTTATCTCACGGGCACTGGGGCGCGACAGCGGCTCTAAAGTTGCCCGCGCCATTGCCGGCGAGCCCGGCGTCATCGACGGCGACTGAGCCGCGGCGGTATTGCGCACAAGGTCACCAGATTCATCGCGATCTGATACTATCGGGCCCCTCGTTTACGACGCCCGATTTTTGACCACATGAAAGCCTTACGTATACTCCTGATTACCACCACCGCCGTGCTGTTGCTGGCTGCGCTCATCGCACCGGGCCTGATTGGCCCCAAGGTCGAGGAAGCTCTGCAACAGCAACTCGCCCAGCAGCCGAATATTGACCTGAACGGTTACCAGCGCGGCTGGTTCGGCGCTGAGGCGCTGACCCTGTTAAAAGGGAAAGAGGGCGCCACTGAAACCTTCAGTGAAATCCAGCACGGCCCGGTTCTGTTTACCCGCAGCGGCCCCAGAGTGGGCGCCCTCTATGCGGAAACCCGCCTCACCGGCAAACAGCTGGAACCGGTGCTGCGCCATCAGCTGGAAGCCTACTACGGTCCTATTGGCACGAGTGTGGACGACAGCCCTGTCGTGCTGGAAACACTGGTGGCTGCCAACAACCGGGTGATCAATACCCTGTTTCTGCAGCCCATCGAGCGTGTCGTGGCGGACCAGCAGATCCTGTTCAAGGGGGGCGAGATCCGCTTTGTGACGGACTACCAGGGCAAGCAGCGAGACAGCCGCTTTGAGCTGGGCGAGTTTGTGCGCATGGACGGCCACCGCGAAGCACTGTACCTGCAGTCCGCTCAGGGCGAATTTGCCCTGGCACCCTCAGGTGCCGGCACCCTGCATGCCACACTGCCGCTGGTGCGCGCCAATAACGACAACGGCCCACTCGAGCTGCGGGACGTGGAGCTGGAGTACGCCAGTGAACTGGTGGCACCACGCACCCTCAAGGTTCTGGCCGGGATCAAATTGCCCGAGATCCAGTCTTCCACACCGGCCAGCAGCATGACTCAGCAGATCAACCTGCCATCCATCAGCTACGACGATCTGCACCACTTTCTCTACAACCTGATGTTGACTCCCTCCCACCAGCGCAGCTGGCCGGTGGTGTTCCAGCGCCCACTGCAGGCACAGCAACAGCTGGACATCCAGACCGCAAATGGCCCGTTACAGCTGCAGCTGGACGTGGACTGGAAGGGCATGCCACGCAACCGCAACGTACAGAACAGCAAACTGTTCTGGCTCGACAACCTGAACGGCAGTGCAAATATTTCCGCTGCGGAGCAGGCCCTGATGCAGTCACCCCTGATCATGCAGGCCAGTGCGCTGAAACAATACGGGTTTATGCAGGAAAAGGACGGCCAGCTGACCATGCACCTGCAACTGGATCGCGGCAATCTCGAAGTGAATGGACAGCTATTGCCCGCCGACCTGTTTGTACTGGCATTGATGGGCGGAATCTAACGACCAGCCACTGGCAATACCGCCAGCCAGCAGGCAAAAAAAGAGCGGCCAATTGGCCGCTCCAACGGTTTCTCTCACCGTTTATCGGTACTTCTAAAATTGGTACTACTAAAACCGGTACTACTAAAACCGGAACATCAAAATTCTGTCACCGTACCGCCTCAGGAATAGGCCGGCCGGTTCTCCGACAGGGTCAACCAGCCGCGTATCACCCGATAGCACACCCACACCCAGCTGATTCCCCAGACCACGAAGCCCACCAGAATCCACACGGTTGCCCAGCCAATCACAAACCACAACAGGCTGTACCAGAAGGTGCGAATCTGCCAACGGAAGTGTGACTCGGCAACGGTGCCGCGCACATCCCCCAGCTTCACATAGTTGATAATCACGCCAACAAAAAACGGCACCGCGGTGAAAATGCTGATCGCCTGAATAAGGTATACCAGAGTGGCGATGTCGCGCCCGGAGCGCTCGCGTTCGGATTGTTGCTCGGCGGGATAATGCTCGGACATGGTTCAGTTTCCAATCGATTATTCAACGCTTAAGTGTAAGTGCTAATTCCGCCACCGATAAGCACACGGGCACGCAAGTTGTCGCGGCCACCCCGTTGTCTGTCGCACTCGCACCCTGTAGCAAGCTAGCGCAGTGCCCACTCGGTATGCACATTTTTCTCCCGCCAGGCTTTCAGCTGCTGGATTGAGGAACGCATCAGCCCGAGTATTTCCGTGCGCTGGTGGCGACAATAATCCCGCTCGCTGTCGATGGACAGCCGCGCAGACAGCGCCTTCAAGCGCGCAGCGACCACTTCCAAACCAACACTCTCTGCTTCAGCGGCAATCGCCTGGGCCTGGTGCTGTGCATCGAGCCAGTGGCGGCCGGTCAGAGCACTGGTAAGCGCGGTGATCTTCTTCGGCAAGTTGGCGAGGCGGTCGCCAAGCAATTCGGAGAATGCCAGATGTCCCAGGGTATCTCGCTGGCGCTCCAGGGTACTGGAGTTCAGCACCTTGCTGGCACGCGCAGGCTTGCTCGGCGTCGATTTCGGCTGGGTTTTCTGATCCACCCAACTCAACAACTGCACCAATTGTGTGTCCGAGGGGTTGGAAGGGAGAACACCGGAGAGGCCGCGGCCGGCGAAGCGCTCGCGATCTCCCTTGTTGACGCTGTCCAGCATGCCGAAGATCAGTAGGCTCTCATTGGCAAAATCCCCGCGAATCTTGCGCGCAGTCTCGACACCGTCAATCAGCGGCAAACGCACATCGATCAGTACCAGATCGTATTTCGCCTTCAGCGCCGCCTCGGCGCCATCGATGCCATTGGTTTCCCGGCGCACCTTGTGGCCACTGGCTTCGAGGCGCGGGCGCAGACTTGGGTGGCTGTCGTTTTCCACCAGCAATATATACAGCTCACGCTGCGCCTCCTCGATCGACACGGGGGGCGCTGCAGCAGACCCAAGCCCCTGAGGACTGCCCTGGCCAGCGCGCTGAATTTCTTCAATGGTACTGCGCAACGCACGGCACTGTCCGAGCGCGGCCTCTGCGAGGTGGCGGGTCTCATCATCGCCGCCACGGGACAGCAGACTCATGGTGCTTACCAGTGTTTCCAGTGGCTTGCGCATACGGTGCCCACTGAGGGACAGGAAGTCCCGATGTTCTTCCTCCGCCTGTTCCCCAGCAACCCTCGCCTCCTCAAGCTGCTTGTCGCGCTCCATCAACTCGTGCACCCGGGTTTGCACCTGGCGGAACAGCTTTGCGTTTTCCGCCTGCAGGTCTGCAACCTTGGCAGCCGCCGCATCCTGCGCGGCTTGCAGCCGGGCACGCAGGCGCATGCTCACCAGAAGACTGGCAACCAGGGCGACCGCAGTAAGCAGAATCCAAATCAGGGGGAGGCGATTCTCGAGGAGTATGGCCTGCCCGGGAAAGGCAGAGGCAAAGGTGGGGGTCAGCGCGGCAACAGCCACAATAATACGGCCACCCGCTACCCAACACTGGGTAGGTAGCCGGCGGATCGCTCTGGCGCTGGCACCATCGCAGGTGCTACTCACCGTACGGCAGTAGGTCATGGTCATTATCTTCCTTGTAACCACTAAAAGTTCGGGCTATTCCTGCAACCCGGCCCATACCCCTGTCGGAATGATTTCTCGCGGGAATTCCACGGGAAGTGACTTACTCAGGGTGGATATCTCGCCGGGTTGGGCGGCCCGGCAAGTCTTTCGTATCCTGTATACGCACACTGTGCGCTTTTAGACTTGTGTCTGGCGGCGACCAGGGCATCCTGCCCGGTACTGGCATGGCCTTACACCAAACCAGGCACCGCATAAGACTATTCTACGCCAAAATTTCAAAATGCGACGGAGTTCTTGCTGGGCGCATTTGAAGGCAGGACCCATGCGCAAGTCAACTACCGGGCATTACAAGCTATTACGCCCGCTCCAACTCGGCCGCAGCCGGGTCGCAATCCGCGCCATTGCGGTGCCCCAGACCCCGGCTCCACAGTCGCCGCAGACAATCCAGGTACATACCGTAGGGCCGCCCGAGTACACCCGCGATCAGAGCAAAGGTCGCGCAGGCAGTGGCGATTTCACCCGCAGAAGCACCTCCGAGCAGCATATTGGCCGTGTAAAGAGGCAGCTGGAAGCTGAGGAATACAAAGGTATCCACACCATAGTTGTGCAACGCGCTGCCACGGCCAAAACGCCCCACAATCCAGTTTCGGTAGAGACTGAACGGGCGCGCGATCAAGGTGTTGAACACCACCGCGAGCAGTCGAACCTTCAGGTGTTCCCGCCAGCTCATTCCCGCCAGCATCAACTCGATGGGTATCGCAATTGCCCATGAGAAGCTGTTCATGGCGAACACATCGAGGAGCCACTCACTCCAGCGGGTGCGACGGTTGCGGCGCTGATTCAGCTGGGAATTGGTGCACTGGGATGTCTCAACCGGCTTTTCGTCCTCCAGCGCCATCACCGGCGGGGAGACAGGAATGGCTTCGGTAGCCTGAGACAGAGATTGGGGCGACATGCTGACACTGGACCTGACGTTCGGTGGCTTTTGGCCACGGCGGATTACTGCTATTGAACATTATTCAGCCACTTTTGGTGGCGGCTGCGATTATATCCACCAAAACCGTAATTTCCAGTCCCTTCATATTATATTTTCATTAATACCCAACATGAGCATCCTACCTCAAGTAAATATCCGCAATTAACATCCTAATAGGGCTGCCCGGAGTATATCGTCCTCCGCCCCTGAAACTACCTCCTTCAGGGAAGGCACCGTACACTACGGGGCTATGCAACTTTGCGCATACATCGCCCTTTGATTTGACTGTCGAGATCCACAATGTCCCTTAGATTTGCCGTGCTCAGCCTACTGGATATCGAGCCCGGCAGTGGCTACGACCTGAAACGCCGTTTCGAGCGCAGTGTCAACCACTTCTGGAGCGCCAGTCATCAGCAGATGTACCGGGAGCTCCACAAGCTGCACCACGAGGGACTGCTGGACTGTGTCGAGGAGCGCCAGAATGGCCGCCCCGACAAAAAGATCTACAGCCTGACCGATGCCGGGCGGGATGCGCTGGCATCCTGGATTACACAGCCCGCCGCTGCACAAAAGATCCGCGACCCATTCTTGATTCAGGTTTTTGCCGGCCACCACCTGTCTGCGGTGCAGATGCGCGCAGAGCTCGCCAACCACCTGGTTCAACACCGGGACAAACTTGCCACCTACGAGGCACAGAATGCCCGTTTCTACCGACGCCCGGCAGAACAGCAACAGAGACTGTGGATATCCCATCAGCCACTGTTGCTGGGCATTGAAACGGAGAAAACCTGGATTCGCTGGGCAGAGCAGTTGCTGGCTCGCCTGGACGAGGAAATCAGGCCGCGACGCTGAGCGCGTAATACCCGGCCATATGGATGGTGGAAAGTGTGCCCGCTGTGGTTATCGGATCAAAAGGCGTCCGCAGGGATATGGCACACAACTTCGATCTTGTGCCCGTCAGGGTCAAGTACAAAGGCACTGAAGTAATTATCGTGAATTTCCGGGCGCAGTCCCGGAGCGCCATTACCCACACTCTCCGAGGCACCGGCTTCCAGCGCGACCTTGTAGAACCGGTGCACGGTGTCCCGGTCTTCCGCGCTGAATGCAAGTTGCAGTGCGGGTGATGTGCTGGAGCCGCCCTTGATCAACAGCTGGGGTTTACCGCCCCAACCAAACCCGGCCCAGTCGCCCATTTCCATGACCAACTCATACCCAAGGGGTACCAGAGCGGCCTGGTAAAACGCTTTGCTGCGGTCGTAGTCGTGCACGATCAGACCAATATGATCCAGCATGGTAGCCCCCTTGGCGCGAACATTTTCCCACTGAAAGAACTCAGTATAGATAGGAGCTAAAAAAGCCGCTGGCAGTGCCCCGCGGGGAGATGCTATACAACGGTGAAGTACGCCAGAAATCCGTAAATGACCACGGCGCTACCGCAGAAAAACTGCCCCAGTATCAGGGCGCGAATGGCGACCGTATAGCGGATACAGCTGCCCTGTGAATGGACATCGCGGGTGAATACCCGTGCCGCTTCCGGCAACTGCGCTTCGGCCGCACGCAGCCCCGGCACCGCCAGGCTCAGCAGCTGACGGCTGCGCATATCCATCACCCAAAACACCGCAGATACAATCACCACAAAACCGCCGAGCAATACCAGAATCAGAGGGTGAAATCCCTTCTCCACGGCAGTGAAGACACCGCCATCGGCAAACATGGACAGGACTACAAAAAAATTGAAGGCTTTTAACCGCTGTTCCGCGTTAAAACGGTAGTGGTCGCACAGGTACTGCTGTTCGTTCACGCGTCGGACTCTGTATTGATTATTGGGTGATTAGGGAGACTGTTGAGCAAGTTTGCTGTGAACACCATTAACGGTTTTCACCGCCGCGGAACCGTACCAGGGGTGCAACTCCATGACCAGGCGCCCAGCCTGAATTGCCGGGTCGGTTTCCGTCAACTTGCGCGCTTCTTCCACGGTATCTACATCGAAGATATAAATACCACGCAGTTCACCACCGTCCAGAAAGGGGCCGGCGAGCACCAGTACACCCTCATTCGCCAATCGCTGAATGTTTGCCAAATGGGCACGCTGCAACTCCGCTGCAGCCACTTTATCCTGATCGCGGTTGGGGCCCGCCTTCAGCAACGCCAGCACATATTTGTGCATCCCATATTTATCGGCACCGAGTTCAGCTGCGAGCTGCGGATCGTGATTGGCTTTATCGTTGCCGGAGTCCGCCACACTGGCGCCGGCCCACAAGCTGAGACAGGCCAGAAGCAACGCGGCCCGGCCCCATGATTGAAGTAGCATTGAGTTTTCTCGCGTATTGTTATTAACAGCGGCGTCGAGGCCGCCTTCCTTACTGTACGGCCATTACATCGATATTACTGCGCCTCAGTATACGCTCAGTAGTATTCCCCCAACAAAAACCCCTTGGGTCCACCGCGCTCTAACCCGCGATCAAGCCTGCCCGTCATTCCAAATTGGCTCCCCTCCCCCGATGAAACGGTTCGGGGAAATTCCCCGTGCGCCGTAGGTCAGCATAAATCCATACAGATGACCCTGGGCCGCGCAATCGGTCATTCACAATACTTTCACTCCGTTGCAATAAAAACGCCCTACTCTCCCCGGCCGGTAAATCAACAAAAACGTTCAGGACAATATAATTTAAGGACTCTTACCATGCGCCAAAACACACGCAAATTCCCAAGATTTTCCGGCGAAAAGACACTACTTGCCCTGGTAATCGGCCTTGCCGCTTCCGGTTCTGCAACGGCACAGCAAAGTGTCGAAAGCATGGAAGAAGTCGAGGTCTACGGAGGCTCCCGCGCGGCACTGGCCAACGCACTGGAGAAAAAACGGACTTCCGATAAAGCATCCAGCGTTGTAGATTCTGACGCCATGGGCAATTTTGCGGATACCAACGTCTCCGAATCCCTGCGCCGTCTGCCCGGCATCATGGTAGAAAACGACCAGGGGGAAGGCCGCTACGTATCCGTGCGTGGAATGAACACCGACCTGAACGCCATGACCATCAACGGCGTGAGCACCGCCTCTCCGGAAAACCGCCGCGGCGTAATGCTGGACGGCGTGCCCTCGGACATGCTCGACTCCATGACCGTGTACAAGACCCTGACCCCAAATCTGGATGCTGACACCATCGGTGGCGCCATCGACCTGGAAACCATCAGCGCCTTCAAATACGACGGCTTCCACAGCAAGGTCAAAGCCGAGACCTCTTACAACGAGCTGACCAAAGACGGAAGCAACCCCAAACTGGCACTGACCGCCACCAATCGTTTCCGCTTGCAAGACGGCGAACTGGGTGTGGCCATGGTGGTCAGCGACCAGACCCGTCACATCGTCGCGCGCAACAATGAAACCGGTGGCTGGGGCGACGAAGCCATCGATTCCGATTTCGAAATGCGCTACTACGACCTGGAGCGCGAGCGCCAGGGTGTGGTGCTGAACTTCGATTATCAGGCCGACAGCGGCAACAGCTACTTCGCGCGCTTCTTCCACAACGAATACACCGACACCGAAGATCGGGCCAAGTGGGAAACCCGCTCCCTGGAAGACGACGCAGTTGTCGAGGGTGATATCGCCACCTATCCCACCCAGCGCATGGATACCGAATCCCGCCCGCGCGTCGAGGTGCGCAGCATCAGCTCCGCCCAGTTCGGCGGTGAATTCCAGCTGAGCGAGCGCAGCACCCTGAAGGCGGAAATCTTCGGCTCACAGGCGGAGCAGGACGACACCAACAAGTGGAACGCCATCTACCGCAGTATCGAACTCGATACGCCGATGACCTACGACAACAGCGACCCGAAAAAACCGGTGCTGAACTACGCCGCCGAGCTGTACGACCCGCAGAACTATTTCCTCAAGGCACTGGAAAGTGAAACCGCCCTCTCCACAGACCAGGATTTCGGCCTGCGTGTGGATATGAACCTGGAACTGAGCGAGGTGACCGAGCTGCAGTACGGTATCAAGTACCGCCAGCGCGACAAGGACAACGAGTTCGACTTCTGCGGCTACGAGCCCATTGACGATGTGACCCTGGCAGAGCACGACAACCGTGTAATCGGCGATTACTTCGGCAACAACCACGGCCCCTCGCCCACCTTTGACGGCGTGCGCGACCTGATCCCGACTCTGGGCAATGGCAGCTTCGCCCTGTCCGACGGCACCAGCTGCCGTGCACCGGGCGACCTCTATGAAATGAGTGGCGACGAGGAAGAAGAATCCATCGCTGCGGACTGGTATGCGGAAGAAGATGTTTTCGCCGGCTACCTGATGGCCACCACCAATACCGACTTCGCCACCTACGTTTACGGCCTGCGCTACGAAGACACCAGCGCCACCTACCGCGGCAAACAGTTCGACGGCGATGCGTACGCCGGCGACGTGGCCTACAACAACGACTACGGCTTCCTCGCGCCGTCGGTGAATGTGCAGCTGCAACTGGCCGACGACCAGGTTCTGCGCCTCGGCCTGTTCCGCTCCCTGGTGCGCCCGGGCTTCGGTGAAGCCAGTGCCGGTGCGGAAATCGATCTGGAAGACAACGAGATCGAGGGCGGCAACCCCTACCTGGAACCCACCACTGCGTGGAACCTGGATGTCAGCTACGAGTACTACGTCGGTGAAGGCACCTTTATCGGCGGCGGTCTTTTCTACAAAGACATCCAGGACGCCATCGTCGAAGTGAGCGCAAGCGACGCCGAACTGCGCGACCGCGTGTGGGACCGTATGGAAACCTACATCAACGCGGACGACAGCCGCATCTGGGGTGCGGAGCTGGCGCTGCAGCACGCCTGGGACAACGGCCTGCTGGCGATGGTCAACTACACCTTTGCCGATGGGGAGACCGACCTGCCGTCGGATTCCGCCTTTGGCGACCGCACCACTCCCTACGTCAAGCAGGCCCGCAACACCGCCAACCTGGCCTTCGGTTACGACAAGGGTGCCTGGGATATCCGCCTGGCCGCCAACTACCGCGACAAGTACCTGGACGAGCTCGGTGACAGCGCACTGAACGATCGCTACACCAGCGATTTCATGCAGGTGGACCTGACCGCGAAGTATGAGGTCAACGACAACCTGACCATCAACGCGGCGGCCATGAACCTCAACGACCGTCCGGAGTTCTACTACTTCGGCAACGAGAGTCGCCTGTCCCAGTACGACGAGTTCGGTTCTACTTACGAGCTGGGCTTCAGCTACACCTTCTAATAAGACGGGAAGTTAAGGGCGAAGGTGGCGATACCGGGTACAGTCTTGTGAGACCTTCCGCGAGAGGGACCTCGCGGAAGAGCCCCCATGGATGGGTTCACGGCGTGTCTCACAAGACTGTACCCGGTAGCGCCACCGCCACTTAGTTAGAAATTAACGAAACAAGTGTGCAACAGCGGTACTTAACGATTGGCCCGATGATCCACCAGCTCGTCTACCACGGACGGATCCGCCAGGGTCGAGGTGTCCCCCAGTGAATCCAGCTCGTTACTGGCAATCTTGCGCAGGATACGGCGCATGATCTTGCCGGAGCGGGTTTTCGGCAGTCCCGGGGCCCACTGGATGATATCCGGCTTGGCGATGGGGCCGATTTCCTGTACGCACAGGTCGATCAGTTCCTTCCGCAGCTCTTCCGACGGCTCGCGGCCATTTTTCAGAGTCACGTAGCAGTAGATACCCTGGCCCTTGATATCGTGGGGATAACCCACCACCGCCGCCTCCGCAGTATCCTCGTGCAGCACGATGGCGCTCTCGATTTCCGCGGTACCCAGACGGTGCCCGGAAACATTCAGCACGTCATCGATACGCCCGGTAATCCAGTAGTAACCATCGGCATCGCGGCGCGCGCCGTCGCCGGTAAAGTAGTAACCGGGGAAGGTGGAGAAGTAGGTGTCGATCATGCGCTGATGATCGCCGTACACGCTGCGAATCATGCTCGGCCAGCTGGCCTTCATCACCAGCGCACCTTCGCCTTCACCCTCGATTTCCTGGCCTTTCTCGTCCAGCAGTGCCGGCTGTACACCAAAAAATGGATTGGTCGCGGAGCCCGGCTTCAGCGCAGTGGCGCCGGGCAGCGGCGTGATCAGGTGTGCACCGGTTTCGGTCTGCCACCAGGTGTCCACGATCGGGCAGCGCTTTTCGCCCACCACGTCGTAGTACCACTCCCAGGCTTCCGGATTGATCGGTTCACCCACGGTGCCCAGCAGTTTCAGCGAGCTGCGGTCGCACTTGGTGACGAAGTCATCGCCGGCACCCATCAAAGCGCGGATTGCGGTGGGGGCGGTGTAGAAGGTATTCACCTTGTGTTTTTCCACCACCTGCCAGCAGCGGGAGGCATCCGGATAGGTAGGCACACCTTCAAACATCAGCGAGATGGCACCGGCACACAGCGGGCCGTACACAATGTAGCTGTGGCCGGTAATCCAGCCCACATCCGCGGTACACCAGAACACATCACCTTCCTTGTAATCGAAGGCGTATTTGAAGGTCATGGTGGAAGCGAGCAGGTAGCCGGCAGTGGTGTGCAATACACCCTTGGGTTTGCCGGTGGAGCCGGAGGTGTAGAGGATAAACAGCGGGTCTTCCGCGTTCATTGGCTCCGGTGCGCAGTCGGTGCTCTGTTCGGCGACGGATTCGGCGTACCAGATGTCGCGTTTGCTGTCCCAATCGATATTGGCACCGGTGCGCTTGACCACGATGGCGGTGTGTACGTCCGGGCAGCTCGCGAGCGCCCTATCTACATTGGCTTTCAGCGGTACTTTTCTGCCACCGCGCACACCTTCGTCGGCGGTGATCACCAGGCGACAGTCGGAGTCGAGAATACGGTCTTTCAGGGAGTCCGGGGAGAAGCCACCAAAGACCACCGAGTGCACCGCACCAATGCGGGTACAGGCGAGCATGGCGTAGGCGGCTTCGGGGATCATCGGCATGTAGATGCACACGCGATCGCCCTTGTTCACGCCGCGGGCTTTCAGCAGATTGGCGAGGCGACCAACCTGTTCGTGCAATTCCCGGTAGGTGATGTTTTTACTGTCGGCGGGATCGTCGCCCTCCCAGATCAGCGCGGTCTGCTCGGCGCGAGTGGGAAGGTGGCGATCGATACAGTTGACGGAGACATTCAGTTCGCCGTCGGCAAACCAGGCCGCATGGCCTTTTTTCAGATCTTCTTCCACCACTTTGGTGAACGGCTTGCTCCACTGCAGGAAGTCGTTGGCCTGCTGGGACCAGAATGCTTGCGGGTCTTCTACCGACTGGCGGTACATGCGCTGGTAGTCGTCTTTGTTGACGAGGGTATCGGCGGCGAAGGTTTCGGGCACCGGGTAGGTGTGCACTTCAGACATCGTTTTCTCCCTTATTAGTATTATCGGGCTGCTGCGCCATCCGTTAAGCGAGCTGTAAGTGAGCAATCGCTTCGGCGCATTCATCGCAGTTGTTTGCCCGGGTGCGTCCGCGTGCGGACCCTGGGGCATTTATCCCGATAAGTTATACCACTGGCGGCCAAGAAATGACAACGCTGTCACCTCTTCTTTCATATCATCATAGCGTGAGGGGTTTTGGGTTTCCCACCTTTGGGTTGGATTCTGGTGCCTTTTTGTTGGTTCTGGTTTTGGTTTGGGGTGGCCACTGTTTCACCTCGTGGCCGCCAGGCACCGGGTGGTGGCTTTCAGGACCGCTGCAAGTACATCCATGTACGCTGCGTGAGCGACGTCCCTGTCGCTCACGCTCCTGAAAGCCACCACCCGGCACTTGGCCTTAGCTTCAAGAGCAGTGTGTTCGACCTGTTAGCTGCCGATCAGACCTTTGAGGTGTGCAACCACACTGCGCCCCAGTGCGGACAGGGCATAACCGCCCTCAAGTGCGGAAACAATTCGGCCTTCGCAATTCTTGTCCGCGTACTCCCGCAGTCTTTCGGTTACCCACAAATAATCTTCTTCCTTGAAGCGCAGCTGCGCCATGGCGTCTTCGACATGTCCGTCAAAACCGGCGGAGATAAACAGCATCTGCGGTTGGAATTTTTCCAACGCGGGCAACCATTGGGTGGTCACGACTTGGCGCAGGGCATCGCCGCCGGCGCCGGCTTCGAGGGGGGAGTTGACGATATTGCCGGGCAGGTCGCCGGTGCCGCTAAACGGGTAGTAGGGGGACTGGAAGCTGGAGCAGAGCAGGTAACCTTCGCGGCCGGCGACGAAGTCTTCGGTGCCGTTGCCGTGGTGGACGTCGAAGTCGAGAATGGCGACGCGCTCTAGGCCGTGTTGTGCGCGGGCGTGGGCGGCGGCGATGGCGATGTTGTTGAACAGGCAGAAGCCCATGGCTTTGTCCCGCTCGGCGTGGTGGCCCGGTGGGCGGACGGCGCAGAAAGCGGCGTTGATTTCCCCGGCAATGACGCGATCCACGGCGTCGATACCACTGCCGGCGGCGTGTAATGCGGCGGCGAGAGTGTGGGGGGTCATGCGGGTATCTTCGTCGAGGACTTCGATGCCCTCGCTGGGGGCGCGATCAAACAGGGAGGCGACGTATTCCGGTGTATGTACCCGCTCGAGCTGCGCGCGGGTGGCTTGGGGGGCGTCGAAGAAGCGCAGCACGTATTCCATGCCGCTGCTTAACAACTGGTCCTGGATGGCATCGAGCCGCGCGGGACACTCCGGGTGGTCTTCGCCCATATCGTGGCGGCTGCAGGCGGGGTCTGAGAAAAATCCAACGGTCGCCATAGTCAGTCCCTCGCGTCCCTGTCGCCATCACGGTCTGTTTTGTTTTCGTCTTGGGTGAGATCCAGTTCCAGATAGAGTTCATCCATGGAGTCCCCCATGCGTGTGGTGAAGCCGTTACTTTCAAAAATTTTCAGCATGGGCTTGTTGTCCCGACGCACGCAGGCAAACATTTTTTGAATGCCCCGTTTGCGCGCGATGCTTTCCATTTCTTCCAATAGAGTGGAAGCAATACCTTTGCCGCGACGGCTTTCCTTGATGACGAACGCCACTTCGCAGCTGTCGTCGGCTTGGTAATAGTAATAACGGCCAACACCCTGAATGACCTCGCTGGCCCCATCGAGATCGGTAAAGCACAGGGCGAGATCTTTACGCTGATCCACACTGACCAGACTGCAGGATTTTTCCCGGGACATCTGCGTGACATGGTGGTTGTAACGCATCATCAGGGTTTCTTTGTTGTGGGTGTAGAAAAACTCCTGAAGCCTGCGCTCGTCGGACGGGCGCAGGGGACGCAGAGTATAGGGGATGCCGTCAAAGGTGTAGCGTTTCTGATCCACCGGGCCCAGCTCCGGCACGGTGGTGGGCGCCTGCTCCTGGTATTCCGGCACCCAGTAGAATTCCCGCACTTTTTCCAGCAGTTCCCGGCGAAAATCCGGATGGGCGATTCGAATCATTTCCAGGGTACGTTCGCGCACGCTTTTCCCCCGCAGGGAGGCGATACCATATTCGGTGACGACGTAATGCACATGGGCGCGGGAGGTCACTACGCCTCCACCGGGGGTGAGCGACGCGACGATGCGGGAGACCAGCCTGCCATCTTTATCCTTCGCGGTAAACGGCAAAGCGATGATCGGTTTACCGCCCTTGCTCAGGGCTGCACCGCGAATAAAATCCACCTGCCCGCCGATACCGCTGTACAGGCGACTACCGATGGAATCGGAAACCACCTGCCCGGTCAGGTCCACCTCGATGGCACTGTTGATGGCGACCATTTTGTCGTTGCGGGCGATTTTTACCGGGGAGCTGACATGCTCCGCCGGATACAGCTCCACATGGGGATTGCCGTCGATAAAGTCGTACAGCATTTTCGAACCCATGCAGTAGCTGGTGATGGTCTTTCCCCGGTGATAGGTTTTCTTGCGGTTGTTGATCACACCGCTTTTCATCAATTGGGCCACGCCGTCAGAAATCATTTCCGAGTGCACACCCAGGTCTTTGTGATTGCCCAGGTAGCGCAGCACGGCATCGTGCACCTTGCCCATGCCGATCTGCAAGGTGGAGCCATTTTCTACCAGTACCGACACATACTGCCCGATCTGTTCGACCGCCTGATCCATTTCCGGCGGCGGTGATTCGGGGATTGCAGCCTCGGCGGTCATCCAGGCGTCGATCTGGTCGCGGTGGATAAAGGTGTGGCCGTTGGTGCGCGGCATACAGGGATTGATCTGGGCAATGACCGTGCTGGCATTTTTCACCGCGGACGACACGACATCGACACTCACTCCCAGGGAGCAGTAACCCAGTTCATCCGGTGGGCTGACCATGATCAGCGCGGCATCCAGTGGCAGCACATGATCACTGAACAGTTTTGGCACTTCGGAAAGAAACGTCGGCGTATAGTCCGCCCGCCCCTCCGCCACCGCATTGCGCACGGCGGTGCCACCGATATACAGGGCGTTTACAGTAAACAGCTCGGCGTACTTGCGCTGGGCCCAGAAATTATCCGACAGGGTAAAGACGTGGGTCACTTCAATATCATTGAGGCCACGACTATTGGCGACCAGGTCGGCCATCAGTTCATTGGGGACAGCGGCGTGAGAGCCGAGGAATATCCGGCAGCCGCTCTTTAGCAGCTGATCCCAGGCGAGAGGTTCGTTGGTCTTGGGGCTTGTCAGGAATGACATTGGGAGGCTGAATTCCTACCGAGGTTTTTGGCCTATGGTAGGCGGGTGGCTTCTTGGTCACAAGACCGGATTGTGACCCCCTCTAAGCAGGTGGGGTGGCGGTCAGGCACCGGGTGGAAGTTTTCAGGACCGCTGTAAATACGTCCCTGTACGCTGCGTCGGCGACGTCCCTGTCGCCGACGCTCCTGAAAACTTCCACCCGGTACCTGCCCTTAACATTAAGTGCAGAGTTCTTTCAGGCAGCAACTAACGAAGCTCAGGAGTTCACATCGAAGGCAGAGTGCCGGGGATTGGTTTTCGGAAGCGTCGCAAACAGGATGTTTGCGCCGCAGCGCCCAGGGATGGGTTCACAGCGGTTCCGAAAACCAATCCCCGGTGCTTTGCCGCCACCAAAGGAAAGATAAACGGAACCACAGAGGCCCAAAATTAAGCAGGCTCTGACATCTGAACAGGAATGGTATTGGTACTGCGCTCAACCCGATTCTGCTCATCCAGATAAACCAGCTTGGGTTTGAAAGTATCCGCTTCAGACTCAGACATCTGCGCATAGGCCGCGATGATAATTCGGTCCCCAACCTGCACCCGGCGGGCGGCAGCACCATTCATGGAAATAATCCCGGAGCCACGCTCCGCAAGAATCACATAAGTGTGGAAGCGCTCGCCGTTGGATACATTGTAAATATCGATTTTCTCAAACTCGCGCAGCCCGGCCAGCTCCACCAGATCTTCATCAATCGCGCAGGAGCCGTCATACCAGAGCTCCGCCTGGGTGACCGCCGCCATATGCAGTTTGCCCTTCAGCATCTCAATTTGCATAACCTGACTCCTAAATTTCTACTACCAACTTTTCAAACACTCAACGAAACATTGTCGATCAACCGCGCACCACTGGTGTACATCGCCCCCAGAATGGTGATCTCACGGTCATCGTGGGCGGCGGGTTGCAGGTCCTTGCTGTTGCAGATGGAGAAGTAATCCACCTTGAAACCTGCGTCCTGAATTTTCCCACGCGCCTCTTCTTCCAGCACCGGAAAATCTTTGCGGCCGTTTTTGATTTCATCACTCACCCAGTTCAACGACTGATTCAGAACCGCCACTTTCGGGCGCTCCTCCTCGGTGAGATAGCCATTGCGCGAACTCATCGCCAGACCATCGTCCTCGCGATGCACCGACGCCGCGACAATTTCCACCGGAATACACAGGTCTTCCACCATGCGGCGGATCACTGCCAGCTGCTGAAAGTCCTTGATGCCGAACACTGCCTTGTCCGGCTGCACGATATTGAACAGCTTGGCCACCACGGTAGTGACCCCCTCAAAGTGCCCCGGGCGGCTTGCGCCACACAGTACATCGGTCATCGCCGGGCAGATCACTTTGGTCTGCTGGTCCATGCCGTTGGGGTAGATCTCGGCTTCTTCCGGGTGGAACAGGTAGTCACAGTCGGCCGCGCGCAGCTTCGCCATGTCTTCCTGCATGGTGCGCGGATAGGTGTCCCAATCCTCGTTCAATCCGAATTGCAAGCGGTTGACGAAGATAGAAACCACCACCACATCACAGTGCTGGTGCGCCAGGTTGACCAGCTCGATATGGGCATCGTGGAGGTTACCCATCGTGGGCACAAACCCGATGGTCTTGCCAGCGCGACGGGCTTCGGCCAGCGCCTCGCGCAGGCTGGCCACATGGTGAAAAACTTGCATGAACGGGGTTCCGCCAGAGGTATACACGGGCGGCATATTACCCCCCCGCGTCCGGCGGAACAAATGACGTGAACCAGTTGAAACCATTGGTCACATTCGGTTTTTGCCATCACCCCGGTACGCCGCTGGTGGTTCAGGAAGGATTCAGTGTACGCGGGGCAAACTGCACTCCAAGTTATCGAGAAGCCCACTTCAAGGGCACAAGACAGCCGCCTCGGCGGCTGGGGAGAGCGACCATGAAGAGATTGATCAGCGTCTTTGCCGCTGCCGGCCTGCTCCTTGCGGCTGCGCCGAGCCTTGCGGACCGTGACGATCGCCATCACCGCGGAGAACAGCGGGATAAATATGTAAAACAGCAGCGCGACAGGCATCACACCAAGGTTCGCGACATTGAAAACCGGCGCAGGGACGCGGTGAACCGCCATCTGGATCGTGCCAATGCACGTGAGGACCACCGAAAAAACCGGGATGACCGGGATCGCCGCAACCACCGCAAGGTGGAGAATCGTCACCACGACAAACGCCATCGCGACCGCAAGCCCGGCAAACCCTATTATGCCGGCCACCACAAACCGCATCGTCCCAAGTATCGCCCTCACTACCGGCCACACAAGCACCGCTGGCGTCCCAGCCACTACGGGTACGGCTACCGCTGGAAACGCCTTCCGCGCAGTTATGTCAGCATCCGCTTTGGCGGTTTCGGGTACTACTACAGCGATGGCATCTTCTATCGCCCCCACGGTGTAGGGTATGTGGTCACGCAGGCACCGGTCGGCGCCTTTGTTCGCACCCTGCCGGGCACTGCAGTGAGCGTGACCTTCAATGGCTTCAACTATTACGTCGCCTATGACACCTACTACCGCTGGGACCGCGCCCGCCGCGGGTATCTGGTAGTCGCCAACCCCGGATTCATCTAATCGTTCGCTCCAGCCCCAATAACCGAATGAACATTCGGTTATTTTCCCAGGCGACTCCCTTGAGTCGCCTTTTTTTCGCCTGAACAACGAGGCTTGATACGCCAGTTTCCGGGCACTTTCTGCCTTAGAAGTATTCCTGCTAAAAAACCGAACAAAAATTTAATTTTAAGCTTTAAAAAAAGGCAAAATTTCTTTTCTATAGTTATTGCTTTCCACACACTCTGGCCCCAAGATTCGCGCCCCAAACGGACCCCTGGTACGGTCCCTTACAGTCATTTACAACACACCGGAACTCAATTCGGAGAACGCTTTCAGAACCCCAGAGGTTCTTCCAACTGAAAAGGCGCCATGAAACAGCAACAAATCGAAAACTGGACCTGCGAAGACTCCGCAGAGCTTTACGGCATCCGCAACTGGGGCGCCGGCTACTTCAATTTGAACCAGTCCGGCGAAATCACCGTGGAAGTGAAGAACGAAGCCGGTGATTTGCATGCGGTTTCCCTGCTGGATATCGCCCACGGCGCCACCGAGCGCGGCCTTGGCATGCCCCTGCTGGTGCGCTTTGAAAACCTGCTCGACGCCCAGATCGCACGCATCAACAATTCTTTCCGCAGCGCCATCGAGAGCAGCGGCTACAAGAATGTGTTCCGCGGCGTATTCCCGATCAAGGTGAACCAGCAGTGCCAGGTGATCGAAGAGATCGCCAAGGCCGGTCGTCAGTTCGGTCACGGGCTGGAAGCGGGCAGCAAGGCGGAGCTGATCGCGGCGCTGTCGATCCTCGACAACACCGACGCGCTGATTGTGTGCAACGGCTACAAGGACGAAGAGTTCATCAATCTGGGCTTGCAGGCCCAGCGTCTCGGCGTACAGGTATTCTTCGTGGTGGAAACCCCCTCGGAAGTGGACACCATCATCCACTGTGCCGAGCGCGAGAAGGTCGAGCCCAATATCGGCGTGCGGGTAAAACTGGCGAGCAAGGTGGGAGGCTACTGGAATGCCACCAGTGGCGACCGCAGTATTTTCGGCCTCGGCAGTAACGACCTGATCGCGATGGTCGACAAGCTGCGCGACCACAATATGCTGCACTGCCTGAAGCTGCTGCACTACCACCTGGGCTCGCAGGTGCCGAACATCCGCGACATCCGCACCGGTGTGCTGGAAGCCTGCCGCTACTACGCGGACCTGGTGGAAGAAGGCGCAGCCATGGGTTACCTGGATCTTGGCGGTGGCCTGGCGGTGGACTATGACGGCTCCAAAACCAACTATACCCACTCCAAGAACTACTCCCTGGACGAGTACTGTGTGGACGTGGTGGAAGCCATCATGGGCACCCTGGACAGTGAGGGCGTGGAGCATCCGGTGATCATTACCGAGTCCGGCCGCGCCACGGTAGCCTATTCGTCGGTATTGCTGTTCAACATTCTGGATACCACCAGCTTCGAACCTATCGAGCTGGAGGAAGACCAGATCGGCGAAGACGCGCACCCGATGCTGAAGAACCTGCAGCACGCGCTACAGAGTGTGACGCCGCGAAATCTGCAGGAGAGTTACAACGATGGCCTCTACTATCGCGACGAGATCCGCGCACTCTACCTGCACGGCCAGGTAAGCCTGCGGGACCGCGCGCTGGCGGAGAATCTGTTCCTGCAGTGCGCGCAGAAAATTCGCAAGCTACTGGACGAGGTGGAGCAGATACCGGTGGACTTGCAGGCCTTACCTGAGGTGCTGTCCGACATTTATTACGCGAACGTGAGTGTGTTTCAGTCCCTGCCGGATATCTGGGCCATCGACCAGCTGTTCCCGCTGGTGCCGGTGCACCGTCTGGATGAAGCGCCGACCCGTTCGGCGATTATCGCGGACATCACCTGCGACTGCGACGGCAAGATCGATCGCTTTATCGACCGCCAGGATGTGCGCAAGACGTTGCCGGTGCACTCGCTGAAAGAGGGCGAAGAGTACATTCTCGGGACCTTCCTGGTGGGTGCCTATCAGGAAACCCTGGGTGACCTGCACAACCTGTTTGGTGATACCAACGTGGTGAGTGTGCGCATTGAAGAAGATGGCAGTGTGGATTACAGCCGTGAAATTCACGGGGACAGCATTGCCGACGTGTTGAGTTACGTCGAGTACTCACCCCAGGATCTGTTTGAGCGTTTCCGCAAACTGGCGGAGCGGGCGGTCAAAGAGAAGCGGATCACGCCGCAGCAGCGGAAGGATATTCTGCATACCTACACCGCGAGCATGAGTGGTTACACCTATTTTGAGAAATAGCGGGCAGAAATTCCGTCGCTCACAAAATAGCTTTAAATAACAATTCATTGGTTTTCCCAATATCAGAATCAGGGAGAAAAAATATGGCCAACGTTCTGATTGTAGGCGCCGGCGGCGTCGGTCAGGTGGTTGCACACAAATGTGCGCAGGTTGAAGAAGTATTCGAGAATATTACGCTCGCCAGCCGCACCAAATCCAAGTGCGACAAGATCGCCGATATGCTGCCGCGCAAAATCGATACCGCGGAAGTGGATGCGGACAACGTCAAGGAAATGGTCGCGCTGATCGAAAAGGTCAAACCGGACATGGTCATCAACGTGGCCCTGCCGTACCAGGACCTGCACATTATGGATGCGTGCCTGGAAACCGGTGTGCACTACCTGGACACCGCCAACTACGAACCGCCGGAAGAGGCCAAGTTCGAGTACAGCTGGCAGTGGGCCTATAAAGACAAGTTCGAGAAAGCCGGCCTGATGGCGCTGCTGGGCAGTGGTTTTGATCCGGGTGTCACCAGCGTGTTCACCGCTTATGCCAAGAAGCACCACTTCGACCGCATCAAGACCCTGGACATCCTGGACTGTAACGCCGGTGATCACGGCCTGCCGTTTGCCACCAACTTCAACCCGGAGATCAACATCCGCGAGATCACCGCGAATGGTCGCTACTGGGAAGACGGCAAATGGGTGACCACCAAGCCCATGGAAGAAAAGCGGGTATTCGAGTTCCCGGAAGGTATCGGTGAGAAAGACCTGTACCTGCTGTATCACGAAGAGCTGGAATCCCTGTCCACGCACTTCCCGGAAATCGAGCGCGCGCGTTTCTGGATGACCTTCGGTGCCAGCTACCTGAAGCACCTGGAAGTGCTGCAGAATGTGGGCATGACCAGCATCGAGCCGATTGAATTCCAGGGCCAGGAAATTGTGCCGATTCAGTTCCTGAAGGCACTGCTGCCGGACCCGGCGAGCCTCGGCCCGCTGACCAAGGGCAAGACCTGTATCGGCAACATCATCAAGGGTGTGAAAGACGGCGAAGAGAAAATCTACTACGTCTACAACATCTGCGATCACCAGGAGGCCTATAAGGAAGTGCAGTCCCAGGCCATTTCCTACACCACCGGTGTGCCGGCCATGATCGGCGCCAAGATGATGATGGAAGGCAAGTGGATGAAGCCCGGCGTGTGGAATATGGAGCAGCTGGATCCCGATCCCTTTATGGACGACCTGAACAAGTACGGCCTGCCCTGGCAGGAAACCTGGTTGGACAAACCGTTCGTTTAACCTTTCCATCTGGATACCGGCCTTCGCCGGTATGACGATCACCGTCACCCCGGCGAAGGCCGGGGTCCAGTATTCCACGCGATAGACTTTCAGGAACCACACCTCCCACCTATGGACCTCACTCCCCGCAAAGACTACTTCGGCGAATTCGACCCCACCCGCGTTTCCACCCCGTGCTTCGTAGTGGACGAAATCGCCCTGCGCGACAATCTCGAAGTCCTCGCCGATGTGCAAAAGCGCAGCGGCGCCAAGGTGCTCGCCGCGCTGAAAGCGTTTTCGATGTTCAGCATCGGGCCCATCGTCGCGGAGTATCTTTCCGGCACCTGCGCCAGCGGCATCAACGAAGCGCGACTGGGCTTCGAAGAGTACGGCGGCAAGGATAAGGGCAAAGAGGTACACGTTTTCAGTGCCGGCTACAAAGAGCAGGAACTGAAAGACATCCTCGAGTTCGCGCACCATGTAATCTTCAATTCGTTCTCCCAGTGGAAACGCTACAAGTCTTTGTGCCTGGAAGCGCAGAAGAAGCGCCCGGAGTTGCAGTTCGGCCTGCGCATCAACCCGGAACACTCGGAAGGTCACACCCCGATCTACGATCCCTGCGCGCCCTGCTCGCGCCTGGGTATCGTGCGCTCGCTGTTTGACGGCGAAGACTTAACCGGTATTAGCGGCCTGCATTTCCACACTTTGTGTGAACAGGACTTCAAGCCGTTGGAGCGCACCATCAAGGCGGTGGAAGAAAAGTTTGGCGATCTGATTCCGCAAATGCAGTGGATCAACTTCGGCGGCGGCCACCATATCACCCGTTGCGATTATCAGGTGGAAGAACTGATCAGTGCCGTGAAAGCTTTTTCCGAGAAGCACGATGTGCAGGTGTATCTGGAGCCCGGCGAAGCGGTTGCGCTATTTTGCGGTGTGTTGGTCGGCGAGGTGGTCGACCTGGCCTGGAACGGCAAGAACCAGGCGATCCTCGATGTCTCCGCTACCTGCCATATGCCGGATGTGATCGAGATGCCTTACCGCCCGGAAATCACCGGTGCATCACTGCCGGAGGAACTCCCCCACGCCTATCAGCTGGGCGGGCAGAGTTGTCTCGCGGGTGACAGAATTGGCGAATACAGTTTTGCCGATCCACTGAAAATCGGCGACCGGATTGTGTTTGAAGAAATGGCCTACTACACCATGGTCAAAACCAATACCTTCAACGGCATTCCTTTACCTTCCATTGCTTTGTGGAATTCGGATACCGACGAATTGCGAATGATCAAAGAATTCGGGTACGAGGACTTTAAAAGTCGCCTCTCGTGACGCCCACCCACCGCAGGAGCTCTGAAGCAATTGCGGTGGCGGTGAAGCACCGGGTGAAAGGTTTCAAAACCGAGCTAGGCGCCCCCCTGGGAATACATCCCTGTACGCTGCGTCGGCGACGTCCCTGTCGCCGACGCTTTTGAAACCTTTCACCCGGCACTTCACCTTAATATCTAGCCATACTGCTTCGTAAGGTACTTGAGAGGAATACGTACTCAAATACCACGGAGCTGAATACTTGAAGCGAAGGTGGAGTGGCGGGTGCAGGTTTTCAGGAGCGTCGCAAACAGGATGTTTGCGCCGCAGCGCCCAGGGATGGGTTCACAGCGGTCCTGAAAACCTGCACCCGCCACTCCGCCGCCACAAACGGTTACAAAGAACCCATGCACCAAGAAGACCCCAACATTTTCCTCGGTTCCGAAATCGAGCAGCCGAAGCCCGAAGATGCCCTGTTCCATATTCTGCCGATACCGTACGAAGAAACCGTCTCCTACGGCGGTGGTACCGGCAAGGGCCCGGCGGCGATTATCGAAGCGTCCCACCAGCTGGAAACCTTCGATAACTTTTCGTCCCCCTGTGAACTCGGCATCTACACCCGCGACCCGGTAGACGTCAGCGGCCCCGCCGAAACAGTCATGGACAATATCGCCAGCGCCACCACCGATATTCTCAGACAGGGAAAAATGCCCGTGGGTATCGGCGGAGAACACTCCGTCACCTGGGGCATTATCAAAGGCTACCTGGACGCCGGGATCAGCGACTTCGGCGTGGTACAGATCGACGCCCACGCCGACCTGCGCGACCGCTACGAAGGCCACAAACACAGCCACGCCAGCGTTATGCGCCTGGTGTGTGAAGCGGGTATCCCGCTGTATCAGCTGGGGATTCGCGCCTACTGTGAAGAAGAGATGCAAGCGCGCAAGCAATACAACGTGCGCTACCTGGACGCCCACCAGCTGGTGCCCACCCAGATCCAGTCCATCGAGCTGCCGGAAGACTTCCCCAGCAAGGTGTTCTTCACCCTGGATATCGACGGCATGGACCCATCGGTCTTCCCGTCTACCGGCACCCCGGTACCCGGCGGTCTCGGCTGGTACCAGACTCTCAACCTGTTCGAATCTGTCGCCAAGCAGCGGGAAATCATCGGCTTTGACCTGCTGGAGTTCGCCCCCATCGAAGCCTTCCACGCCTACGAATTTGGCGCGGCACAGCTGCTGTACAAACTGATGGGTATCGTCCAGCGCAATCGACATTGAGAGCAGTGCAGTGGCCCACGGGTCACCGCCACCAATGCGCTGAAATGACAATTCTTAACGATCGATTGGGCGCCGCCCGTAGCGCGCATCGCCAGATGCGTTTATTATTTGTTCAATAGTAAGTGCTCGCTTCGCGGGGGATTCAATGAACAAAACGGCAAAAATTTTGACGTTCGGCGTAGGCGTCGCAGCCCTGCTGTCGATGGCCTTTGCCGCACCGCCAGCTTCCGCACACGGCGGTCATCGCGGCCATTATCACGGCCCGGGCCATCATCATCGCGGATATTGGGGCCCACGCTACCGGGGTCCACGAATTGGCATCGGTGTGACGGTTCCGGTACTGCCCGGTGGCTTTGTAAACCTGAACGTGGGCGGTCGGCCCTATTTCTACGGTGGCGGCGCCTTCTATCGCCCAGGCCCCCGGGGCTACGTGACCGTGGCGGCACCTCTGGGAGCTGCGGTGCTGACGTTGCCCGCCAGTGCGGTGCGGGTTCAGGTCGGTGGCTTCACCTACTATCAGTACGGGGGCGCCTACTATCAGTGGCAACCGCCGGTGAACCGCTACGTGGTGGTTCCTGCACCGGCTGCAGTCACCACCACCGTTACTACCACCACAACAACCACATCGGGACCGGTAGCTCACGGGGCCGCCTACAGCCCTGGCCAGGTGGTGGAGACCCTGCCCACTGGCTATAGCGCAGAAGTAATCAACGGCATCCAGTACTACCGCTACGGCGGCCACTATTTTATGCCCACCCAGCGGGATGGCCGCGAGGTGTATGTGGTGGTGCAGGTTTAATCGCGAATAAATCAACAAGGAACTGTTATGCACCTGCGGACACGGACGTCCCGACTCCTGGCAATCACCCTACTGGCAACCACGTGGATCACCACGGCTTTTTCTTCCCCACCATTGGCCGACGTTTTTCCCCAGGGCCGCTGGATTGACCTGTCCCACGATTTCGCCGACGACACTCTCTATTGGCCGACGGCCGATAAGTTTGCCAAGAGCACAGTGTTCGCCGGGGAGACAGACAAAGGTTATTACTACTCCGCCTACAACCTGGCGACCGCTGAGCACGGCGGTACCCATGTCGACGCACCGGTACACTTTGCCCGCGACCATATCAGCGTGGACAAAATACCCCTTGAGCAGTTGATTGGCCCCGGGATCGTGATCCGCGTAGCAGATCAAGTCGGTAAAAAAGATAAGGCGGACCGCAATTACCTGATTTCCGTCGCGGATATTGAACGCTGGGAAAATCAGCACGGCACTATCGCAAAAGACACCATCGTGCTGTTCGATACCGGCAATGCGCAGTACTGGCCGGATGCGGAAAAATATATGGGCACCGCCGAGCGCGGTGACGCGGCAGTGGCAAAATTGAACTTCCCGGGGCTATCGCCGGAGGCGGCGATTTTTCTCGCCGAGAAGCGCGGGGTGAAAGCGGTGGGGCTGGATACGCCGAGCATTGATTACGGTGCATCCAGGCTTTTCAGAACCCACCGGGAATTATTCAAACGGAACATTCCCGCTCTGGAAAATGTGGCGAATCTCAAGTCATTACCAGACAAGGGCTTCACGCTGATTGCACTGCCGATGAAAATTCGCGGTGGCAGTGGTGGCCCGACTCGGGTGGTGGCGTTTATTCCCCAATAGCGGCCGTTAAACGGATGCGGCTACGCCCAATGCAGCCGCATCAGCGTCACGGTGTGCCAATTGCAGATACAGCACCTGATACGTGGCCGGTAGGCCTGCGGGGGTGCGCTGCCGTTCATAGGCTTCGGTCAGCGTGCGCAACTTTTCCCGGCTCAGCAGCCCCTTGCCCGCTGCGCGATTGACGTTGTGGGCACCGATACTTTTCAGTTCCTGCATCAGGGTTTTGAGCTTATTGAAGTGTAAGGCGCGCTGTTCGGTGCTGCTTGCGCAATCCAGATGATTACTTTCGCAGGCACTGCGCCAGTCGTCGACCTCCAGGAAACGGTTTACGTGTACCGCATCGTCCACCGCCGCCCAGCTCGTTTCCAGTTCTCGCAAGGTGCCCGGCACCAGGGTGGAAATCAGGGTATTGCCAGCAGGGCTCATTACGCGGCGGATCTCGGCAAACAGTTTCGGCAAATCGTAGCACCACTGCAGGGCGAAGCTGGAAAACACCAGATCGATCGTTCCGTCCGCCAGCGGTAACTGCTCCGCGTCCGCGGCCACGTAACCATTCGCCGCCGGGCGATGCTCACGGGCGTAGCCCAGCATCTGCGGGGCGATATCTAGGGCGATGATTTCCGCATCGGGGAAGCGTTTGCGCAACAGCGCACTGCCGTAGCCGGTGCCGCTGCCGAGATCGAGAATCCGTTTCGGCGACCAGCTTTCTCCGGCGCGGCTCAACAGCTCGCGGCAAACCGCGCGCTGTAAATGGGCCGCGGCATCGTAGCTTGCGGCCGCACGACCGAAGGCGCGCGCCACCGAGGATTTTTCCAGTGGTGCTGAGTTATGGTTTAGTGGCGCAACAAAGCCCTTGATGAGCCCGGTAATTTCTTGCGGACGACTCAGATGCGGGCAGTGACCCGAATTGGGAATGATTTCGACCTGCGCGCTCAGGACCTCAATTTCACGCGCTGCAGCGACCGGGACCAATGCATCCCCATCGCCGAAAATATGCAACGCGGGGATTTTTAGATTCGCCAGTAAAGCGCGGTTATCCAGCTCACCCAAACAGTTCAGTGCATCCGACCAGCTTTGCGGAATCGGCGCAGGCTGCCAGCCCTTCAGGGCTTTTAACAAGCTGCGCATCTCCGAGTCACCGCGCGCCTCCAGGCCGCAAAAGCGCGCGACGTTTTTCTCCGGAGCCTCACGCTGGGCGCGGCAGAACTCTGCAAAGACACTTTCATCCATTCCCGGCCAATCGTCCCGTGCAACAAAGCTACCATTGCTGGCAATGGTAATCAGGCCGCGAACTTTACTGCTTGTCGCCGCCATTCTCGCTGCCAGCATTCCGCCCAGGGACCAGCCGATCAGTACACAATCCTCGGGTAGCTGTGCTTCCAGTTGAGCAAGCAGTTCGTCGGTATTCGGCCAGGACTCCTGCGCCCGCGCACCGAAGCCCGGCAGCTCGATATTGACGGTCTCCCCGAACAATCCTTCCAGCTGTACGAACAGTGACTGCCAGCAGCGCGCGTCGCCGCCCCAACCGTGGATCAGCGCCAGGTTCATACCGCCACCTCGCGACCTTTGATTGCTGCCAGCGCCTCGACCAGTGCAGACAGTAATCCGTCGATCTGAATCTCCGTGTGTGCAGCCGAGAGGGTGATACGCAGGCGCGCGGTGCCAGCGGGCACCGTGGGTGGGCGAATGGCCCCGACCAGGTAGCCCGCTTTCTGCAACTGTCCGGCAACATCCATTACGGTTTTTTCGCAGCCCAGCACCAGCGGCTGAATCGCACTGGTGGAGTTTTCCAGCGGCAGTTCGAGTGCGGCGGCGCGCTCGCGAAAATAAGCAATGCGCTGCTGCAGGGTTTCCCGCAATGGCTCCTGCTGCATCAATTCCAGTGCGCGCAGACAGCCCGCCGCCACCGCCGGTGGCATGCCGGTGGTGTAAATATAGGTGCGGGCAAACTGGGTCAGATAATCGATCAGAGCTTGAGAACCGGCAATAAAGGCACCGCCATTACCAGCGGCCTTGCCCAGTGTACCCATGACGATAGGTGCAGAATCCTGATCCAGCCCCGCTGCGGCAACGCTACCGGCACAGGGAAATTCATCGCTGCCCATCACGCCGAGGCCGTGGGCCTCGTCCACCATCAACCAGGCATCAAAGCGCTGACACAAAGACGCCATTTCAGCGAGCGGCGCGCTATCACCGTCCATGCTGTAGACGCCGTCCACCGCCAGCAGGATTTTTCCGTCAGACTTTTCCCGTGCGCGCCGGAGCTGCCGCTCCAGGCCGCGCAGGTCATTGTGGGCAAAGCGCAGATACTGGGCGCCAGAAATACGCCCGCCGTCGATCAGCGATGCATGATTGAGCTTGTCCTGCACCACAAAATCACCGCGCCCCACCAGCGCGTTGATCGCGCCCACATTGGCCATATAACCACTGCCAAACAACAGCGCGGCCTCGCGCCCGGTGACTTCGGCGATCTTGTGTTGCAGCTGCCGGTGAATATCGAAATGGCCATTGACGAGATGGGAGGCGGTCGCCCCCGCGCCCAGGAGCGCGCCGCGCTGCTGCGCGGCGATCACCTCAGGATGCGAGGCCAAGCCGAGGTAATCGTTGCTACTGAACGCGATCAGCTCGCGGCCATCGACCACCGCCACCGGGCCCGGCGCGGCATCGAGAATTTTGTGCTGGCGATACAACTGCTGCGCCCGGCGCTCGGCCAGGCGCGTGTTCAGAAAATTCTGTAGGCTGGACACAACAACCGATGCACTTACGCCTTGGCGGCGTCGTAGAAGTGGTCGTTATAAAGGGTTTCATTTTGTTGGTCTGCAATCTGGGATTGCAGCTCCGCTTCCACCGCCGCTTCGTCTTCGTGCTGGTGGTATTCCTCCGGCTTGATACCAAGGCGGTTGAATAGCTGCATATCCTTGTTGGCTTCCGGGTTACCGGTGGTGAGCAGTTTTTCCCCGTAAAAGATGGAATTGGCACCGGCGAGGAACGCCAGGGACTGCATCTCATCGTTCATGGATTCGCGGCCGGCGGACAGGCGCACGTGGGACCTCGGCATCATGATGCGGGCCACGGCGATGCAGCGGATAAACTCGAACGGATCGAGATCCTTGTTGTTTTCCAGCGGGGTGCCGGCGACTTTCACCAGCATATTGATGGGCACGGATTCCGGCTGCTCAGACAGATTCGCCAGCTGCATCAGCAGCCCCGCGCGATCTTTCTCTTCTTCCCCCAGACCGATAATGCCACCGGCACACACCTTCATACCCGCCGCGCGCACATTGGACAGGGTGTTCAGGCGATCTTCGTAGGTGCGGGTGGTGATGATATCGCCGTAGTATTCCGGCGAGGTATCCAGGTTGTGGTTGTAATAATCGAGGCCGGCGTCCGCCAGGTCTTTTGCCTGATCATCGGAGAGCATCCCCAGGGTCATGCAGGTCTCGAGCCCGAGGGACTTCACTTCCTTCACCATCCTGGTGACATAAGGCATGTCTTTTTTCTTCGGCGAGCGCCAGGCGGCACCCATACAGAAGCGGGTGGCACCGCTGGCCTTAGCCGCACGGGCCTCTTCCACCACCGCCTCGACCTTCATCAGCTTCTCGCGCTCCAGGCCGGTATCGTAGCGGGCACTCTGGGGGCAGTAGCTGCAGTCTTCCGGACAGGCGCCGGTCTTGATGGAGCAGAGGGTGCTCACCTGTACCCGGTTGGCGTCAAAATGCTGGCGGTGCACCGTCTGCGCGGTGAACAGCAGATCGTTGAACGGCATAGCAAACAGGTCCAGCACCTGCTGGCGGGTCCAGTCGTGGCGCACCTGGCCGTAGGTCGAAGACGCGGAAGACATTTGCGGGTTGGCAGTCACAGGGATTATTCTCCTCAGACAGCGGGACTCGCTGGTCACCGCGTCGTGATCGGTCGTACAACCGGGTTATTCCGTAAAGCTCGTCAGTTTAGCGGTGCCCCCTTCGCTGTCAACCAAGAGAACCAGCTCTGGTTTACAAGTGTCGATCCGGGTGCTGAATGGAGAATTGCGATCAGGGAGGATTGCAGTGGCGTTACACCGTCTTTTTGGTCAGATTATCAGCCGCTCGGTAGACCGGCACCTGGCGCGCTGCCTGCTGTGCGGTAGCGGGGAAGAGGTGCAGTTCGGCATCTGCGGCCCTTGCCAGCAGGAGTTACCGGGCCTGGAACACCCCTGCCAGCGATGCGCTCTCCCACTGGCGGCCCCCAGCGACCACACCTGCGCCGGTTGCCTGCAACACCCCCCTCCCCAATCCAACAGCTACGCCAGCTGGACCTACGCCTATCCGATATCGCAACTGGTACAGCGCTTCAAATACCGCCGCGACCTCGCCGCCGGCCGCACCCTCGCCGAACTCACCGCCGAACAGCTGAAAGCGCAGATAAAAGGAGATCAACGCCCGGACCTGCTTGTGCCGGTACCCATGCACTGGCGCAAGCAACTGTTCGAACGCGGCTACAACCAGGCCCAGCTGATCGCGGATATCCTCGGCAAACACTGGCGCATCCCGGTAAACGCCCGCGCCCTGCGCAAGATCACCGCCACCGGTAGCCAGCAGAAGCTGAAACGTACCCAACGGCGCAAAAACCTGATTCGCAGTTTTAAGGCGCATCCTAAGGTACAGGGACTGCATATCGGACTGGTGGATGATGTGATTACCACCGGTGCTACGGTGGAGGCGGCGGCGCAGTCGCTGCTGGATGCTGGTGCAAAGAACATAAGTACATTTGCATTGGCGCGAGTGCCATAGAGAACCGGATTACCCTTAGCCCGCACGCAAAACACCCGAATAATTTTCACAGGTGTCCCAGTTAAAACCCTGTAATAACAGGTAATTCCCAGCCGCTAGGATCCCTATGAATGTTCCGGTAAAGTTACATCCGATGAACCTATCAATCAGGCCAAACCCGAAATTTCTCCATGCTCAAACGACTCTTCGCCTCGCGCAAACACCCCTACGTTCCCGGCCTGAATCAGCGGGAGAAAATCGAGATCGACATTTCCGGCAGCCGCCTAACCATGCTGCTGCCACCGCATAGTGATTCCGAAGGGTTCCGGCGGGAGCCTCCGCCACGCCACATCAACCTACACGACCCGGATATGTTTTATACCGATGAGGAGTTACCGGAATGGCAGCGGAGTGGGTCGTCCTTCTACCATGGGCCAAAGGCAAATCGCCACTGGGAATTCTTCGGGCCCCCCTGGCGCTCTCGCCCCTATGGCTTTATAGCGTTTAGCATGCCTATTTCACGCCAAGACGCCATGCCGGAAGGAATGAGCTGTTTCAATCCGGCACATCTAGAGCAAGTAATCGACCGAGCCCTCTACTTTGGTACAGGTGGACCTGCACAGCCAACTTTCCCAAAAGAAAATGGACCATTCAACTGGCAGTTACAGCGAAAATCTGGAGTAACGGGTATCTATTTTGAATCCCACCGTGATTTTTCAGACTGCACCTCTGAACCCGAACCTTTCGAGCTAGCATCTCGAACTAGTGTATTAGTTCTTCCTCTCGAACACCGCTACTGCCTAAGTATTTCGTTCCGTTATTTTGGCTACGCGCCAGCAGAGGACTGCCTCAAAAATATGAATAATGTCAGAGATTCGATATTGAATTCGATTCAGTTAGACCTTGCTCCTACAGCAATAGAGCAGCTATCTGAAGCACAGAAAAAATGGCCCGACGCCAGAGCTAGCGAGAATCGCGAACCAGAATCATGGCAATACCCTGAGTGGCGCGCTGGAAAAAACAATGAGCCGGAAATAGTTATTCTCAAACCCGGTAGCCCACACCCCGTATTTACTCCCTGACACATTAATTGACTGCAACGAAGGATTCATTCAACAAGGATCAAGTTATGAGTTCCCCAGATAATCATTGGAAAATACTAATCCCGAAACATTCCAACCCAAATGCCAGCCGAAATATCTATGTGCATAGTGACCACTATGCTGACTGGATGGCAATAAAGAAGTCGCATGAAGGCGACTACTATCTAGGATCCATTATGCGCGCCGCATATAGCTTGAACTCTCGTGCTGGTGGTCGCTCGAATAAGCCCGCTCATTTAGCGCAGCCTGGGTTTGCCATTCATTACCTTATTGATGAGCACGGGAACGTAAAGCTTTTAAACTTGGATGTGGATAAGAAATATCAGGCCGCAGGTGACCAACAATCTACAGGTCTCTATCGTGTCAAATATTCAGCGGGGGAAAAGGGAGAAGGTTGGTTCACAGACAATATCGAAAATACAAAATTAGATCTCCGTCATCGCTGGAAGGAAGCCCATTACGCCGCAGTAGCAGGAAAGTTTGATGACAAAGAGCGAGCAGGCGCAAAATTAATCGACCATATTCGCAACGCCTACGCTGGCGAGCTGCGCGGCCACGCCATCGATAAACCTAACAAGCACTACTCCCTTTTCTGGCAAAATGGTGGCTACCGCAGCGACCACCAAAGCAATCAACTGGCGTCCTTGCTTCAGCAGGCCATGGGACAGAAATCCCGCGTACACTGGCTCGCTCACGGCGAGGGTGCTGGCACTTTAGTCCGCGCCATGAAGATTTTGAAAACTGGCCCCAAGCTTCAGCATTCAGAAAACGATTCAAAAGTCCGCGCTCGTCAGGTCGTGTACTTTTCCAACCCTCGCGGCAAAGGCACTAAAACCAAAGAACTGGAAACACTCTGCGAGCAGGTAGGGTTCGACCTGGCAGGTATTAACCGGAACACAAATGACCTATGGGACCGCGAAACCAATGGCGCGCACTCAGATAGATTCTTACCGATAATCGCTAAACTTGGTGTGGGTGGTGCAGTAGGCACTTTCGGCTTCGACACTTTCGCAAAAGCCATTAACCTCACCATGCAAGCCGCGGGTCCCGCTGGCACCATCGCCGCTGGGCTCGGTTGTTACATTATCGGGAAAAGCGTCTATAACGATCTCAGTGGCCACGCTCGCAGCCTCAAGGGCGTTTGCCAGAACACTCTGGGCAAAGGCAACCAGAACTGGGCAGCTTAGCTTCAATCCACTTACTCAAAGGCCGCCAAGTATCTGCTTAGCGGCCATGGCCAATTCCCCCCACATCTCAGCCAGATCCCCAACCTGACCAACCGGTACTCCCGTGCTCGTTTCTAGACCAATGTGACTCCAGGCGCCACAATAGTCGCCCTTTTTGGCGGCTGCGCAAAAATCCACCGGCTGCTAACGTTATAAATAGAGTTCGCCCGAACCGGCCCGCCAAGAACAGGGCCCACGCGGGTGTAACGCACAGGATGATGGGACCCAGAAACATGAGTGAATTCAAAATGCCCCGCGGCATCGTGATCAGCGGTACCGGGCTGTGGACGCCGCCGGAATCCATCAGCAATGAAGAGCTGGTGCAGGCGCTCAATACCTTTGCGGAGAAATATAACCGCGAGAATGCCGATGCGATCGAGTCCGGGGAACTACAGGCGAAACCCTATTCTTCCGCAGAATTTATCGAGAAGGCCTCCGGGATTAAGAACCGCTATGTGATCAGCAAAGAGGGCATTCTCGATCCGGAGCGTATGCGCCCCTATCTACCGGAGCGCGCCGATGAAGAGCTGTGCCTGCAGGCGGAGATGGGTCTTAAGGCGGCGAAGCTGGCGCTGGAGAAGGCCAACAAGAAACCGGAAGATATCGACGCGGTGATTGTGGGTGCTTCCTACCTGCAGCGCGCCTACCCGGCGATTGCCATCGAAATCCAGGGCGAGCTGGGCATCGACGGTTTTGCGTTTGATATGGAAGTGGCCTGTTCCTCTGCGACCTTCGCGCTGCAGCGTGCGGTGGATGCGATCAGCTCCGGCTCCGCCAAGGCGGTGCTGGTGATCAACCCGGAACTGGCCTCGCCACAGGTGGACTACACCGATCGCGACAGCCACTTTATTTTTGGTGATGTGGCGGTGGCCACGGTGGTGGAGCGCAAGGACAATTGCAACGCGGAAACCGCGTGGGAAATTCTCGGCACCAAGGCGAAGACCGTTTTCTCCAACAATATCCGCTCCAACGTCAGCTACACCTCCCGCGCCGCGGATGTGGATCCGTTCGGCGAGGGCAAGCTGTTCCGCCAGAACGGTCGCAAGGTGTTCAAGGAAGTCTGTCCGATGGCGGCGGCGCACCTGGAAAATCAGGTTCAGGAATTGGGCTTTGAACCCAATGCGATCAGTCGCTGGTGGCTGCACCAGGCGAATATCAATATGAACCTGTTGATTGCGAAAAAACTGATGGGCGACGACGCCACACCAGAGCGCGCGCCGATCGTGCTGGATGAATTCGCCAACACCGGTTGTGCGGGCTCGGTAATTGCCTTTAACCGCAACAGCGACGATCTGCCCGTGGGCAGCACCGGGGTGATCTGCTCTTTTGGTGCGGGTTATTCCATTGGCAGTCTGGCGCTGGAAAAAATCGCCGTCTAATCAGATCTGTTTCCGCTGCCGCCGTCTGGCGGCAGCACTACCCACTCCGGTTCTTCATACCCGCCCAGGCTGCGAATTTCCACAAACGGCGCGGCACTCTTGATGATCTTTTCGATTTCCGGACTGTGATTGTTTTCCATGGCGTCGCGGTGCGCTTTGGATTGCCAGCGGGCGATGGCGATCAGCTTGTCCGGCTCGCCGATTTTGCGGTGCAGCTCGGTGCCCTGAGCACCGGGGGCCTGCTGGATCAGTTCGGAGGCGCGCACCCAGGCTTCTGCATACTCCTCGGCACTGTGGCCCTGTTTCATTTTGACTTCAAAAATGTACTTCACTGCCCGCTCCTTTTTTGATTTGGCCCGCCACTGGCAACCGCGTTAGCATAGCGCCCCCTGCCAATCCGAGCTTTGCGAGGCTCACTGGAGCACCGCCATGACCGAATCGTCAACTTCCTCTCAAGCCTCATCTCATCCCTATGATGCACTCACCCCGGACCGGGTGATCGACTGCGTGGAGAGCCTCGGGCTGCTCTCGGATGCGCGTATTTTTCCCCTCAACAGTTACGAGAACCGCGTCTATCAGGTGGGTATCGACGAGGCGCAGCCGCTGATCGCGAAGTTCTACCGCCCGGGTCGCTGGAGCGATGCGCAGATCAACGAGGAGCACCAGTTTGCCCTGGAGCTGGCGGATGCGGAAATTCCGGTGGTGGCACCACTGGCATTCAATGGCCAGACCCTGCACGAGGCCCACGGCTTCCGCTTTGCCCTGTTTCCCCGCCGCGGCGGCCACCAGATCGAGCTGGACAATTTCGACCATCTGGAACAGGTGGGCACCATGCTCGGACGCATTCACGCCATGGGCGCGGCGCGTCCCTTCGAGCACCGTACCTCGCTGAGCCTGCAACGCTTTGCCATCGACAGCCGAGAATTTATTCTGGGCGGCGATTTCCTGCCGCGAGAAAACGTGGAGGCCTATGCCACCACTACCGCGCATATCATTGAGCAGATTACCCCGGTGCTGGAGCAGGACTGGCCGACCATCCGGCTACATGGCGACTGCCACAGCGGCAATTTTTTGTGGCGGGACGACACCCCCTGGTTTGTGGATCTGGACGACTGCCTACAGGGCCCGGCGATCCAGGATATCTGGATGCTGATTTCCGGTGACCGCGCCGAGGCCACCGCTTACCTCGACACCGTGGTGGAAGGCTATGAAACCTTCTACCCTTTCGATCCGGCCCAGCTGCAATTGATTGAGCCCATGCGCTGCCTGCGCCAGATGCACCACGCGGCCTGGCTGGCGCGGCGCTGGGAGGATCCGGCCTTCCCCATGGCCTTCCCCTGGTTCAATTCGCCGCGCTACTGGGCGGAACATATTCTGGCACTGCGGGAGCAGTTGTCCGCCCTGCAGGAGCCGCCATTAACCCTCGGTGCGGTCTGAACCAATCAGCACTAGAAGGAGCAAACTCTGATGGAAACAGCCAAAGCCGAAGTGACCCAGGACCTGATCTGGGAAGGCATCCGCCGGGACGTATCGGTGCAGGTGGAGCGGGAGCCCATTCTGGCGAGCTTTCTGCACGCCACCATTCTCAACCACAACACCCTGGAAGCCGCGCTCAGTTTTCACCTGGCCAACAAACTCGACAGCCCGGTGGCGCCGGCACTGTTGATTCGCGAAGTGATCGACGAGGCGCTCGATTCCGATGCCACCATCGGCACTGCCGCGCGCGCGGATCTCGCCGCCATCGAGCAGCGCGACAGCGCCTGCCACTCGCTCTACGAGCCCTTCCTGTTCTTCAAGGGCTACCACGCCCTGCAGGCCTGGCGCGTGGCCCACTGGCTGTGGCAACAGAACCGCCGCTCGCTGTCGCTGTTTGTGCAGCACCGTATCTCGGTGGTGTTCGGGGTGGATATCCACCCGGCCGCGCAACTGGGGCAGGGCATTCTGCTGGATCACGCCACCGGTATCGTGATCGGTGAAACCGCGGTGGTGGAAGACAATGTATCCATCATGCAGTCGGTCACCCTTGGCGGCACCGGCAAGGAATCCGGCGACCGCCACCCGAAGGTACGCTGTGGTGTACTGATCGGCGCCGGCAGCAAAATCCTCGGCAATATCGAAATCGGCCGCTGCTCGCAGATTGCCTCGGGCAGTGTGGTATTGAAACCGGTGCCGGAGAAATCTCTGGTGGCCGGCGTGCCCGCCAAAGTCATCGGCACCGCCAGCTGTGAACAGCCCGCCATCTCCATGGACCAGTGCGCCATCTCCAAGGTGGATCAATTGCGCTGATTCTGCTGTCACAGGTTGCGAACAATAGATACGGCCAACCCACGGCAGGACTATTCTGTAACCATGAAATACAGTCTCAGCGCTAAAAACCTCGTATGCCGCAACCTGGAAAACAAAGCCGGGTACTGCGCCGATCTCTTAAACCCCAAACAGACCAAGGAAATTACCGGCCTGCTGCGCACCGACAGCGGTCTGCTGTCCTCACGCTTTAACCAGGTGGTCAGCAACTCGGTGATGCAACCGCGCATCCTGCAGCGCTTTGTGGTGGATTACTTCGCCGAACGTCACGCGCCTTTCGCCCTGTGGCACTGTGCCAGCAAATCTCTCGACGATGCCGAAATGGAGGCCCTGAATCTCAGCCGTCAGGCACCGCAGATCGCCATGGCGGCCGAGGTAAAACAGCTGACAAGCGACGAAACACCCCCCGAAGGTCTGGAAATCAAACCCGTCAGCACCGCCGAGGACATCATCGTCTACGGCGACCTTATTGCGGAAATGCAGGACTGCCCGCGGGAGACCGCGCAGATCAAAAAGTTCTACCACCAGCTGGCAGAACTGCCGGAGCACAAACACAGCCGCCTGAAACTGCATTTGGGCCTGCTGGATGGCAAACCCGTCGCCACCGGATGCCTGTTCTCCTCCGCAGACGCCCTCGGCTTCTACGACCTGTGCACACTACCCGACCACCGCGGCCGCGGTCTCGGTACCGCCATGTTCCAGCAGCTGGTAAAAGAAGTGATGAATAGCCACCACAAGCACGCGGTGGCACTGGTCGGCGAGGATCAGCAAGGCCTGTGGTTGAATGCCGGCTTCTACGCCGTCGGTGAAGTCACCTGTTACGAATTTATTCCCGAGCGAGGCAGTGCGCGCACGGCCACAAATCATCACTCGCCGGATAATGAGCTGGATGAAAATCGGAAATCCGCCTGATTATCCAGTAGAAAGTTGCGCGGGCTCAGGCCCGCTCGATCGGAAACGCAATGACCTCATCGATCCGCCCCGCCCCGCAGGCCAGCATCAGCAACCGGTCCACCCCCAGTGCAACGCCAGCACAATTCGGCATCCCCGCGGCCAGCGCCTGCACCAACCGCTCCTCAAACGGATTCACCGGCTTGTCATTATCTTCCCGATACCGCTGATCCGCCTCAAACCGCCGCAACTGCTCCGGCGCATCCGTCAGCTCCCAGTAACCGTTCGCCAGCTCCATGCCACCCACATACGCCTCAAACCGCCGCGCCACCGGCATCCCCAGCTCATCCTCCTCCACCCGCGCCAGTGCCGCCTGACTTGCCGGAAAGTCGTAAACCAGGGTAATGCCCTCACCCATAGCCGGCTCGATATGGTGGCTCATCAAAAGGTCCAGACACTCATCCCGCCCCGCCGGCTCAAACGAAATCTCGAACACCCGCGCCAGCACCACCTTTAATTCCTCGAACGACGCCCGATGGGGATCCACATCCAGATGCTGTAGAAACAGCGCCCGATAACTGTACGAGCGTACATGGGAAATCTTCAGCACCCACGACAGAAACTCCCCCACCTCAATCATCAACCGGTGGTCATCCCAGCCCACCCGGTACCACTCCAGCATCGTGAACTCCGGATTGTGCCGCCCCCCGGCCTCCCCATTGCGGAACGCCTTACCCAGGTAATAACAATCCCCAATCCCCGCCGCCAGCAGCCGCTTCAGACCAAATTCCGGGCTCGTCGCCAGAAACGCCGGCGCACCGCTGCAATCGGCCACGATGGAATCGATATGCGGGTCGCTGGTAGCGCGACGAGACAGAATCGGCACCTCCATTTCCAGCACCTGCCGCTCGGCAAAAAAGCGGCGGATATCCGCGAGCAGAGTGGCGCGGCGGCGAAGGTTTTCCAGTGAGGCGGTAGGACGCCAATGGGAGTCAGACATGAGAGGAATTAACCAGAATGATTAAGGCAGTTTAGTCGTGCCGAATGGCAGAGAAGTCAGAAGAGAAGGCGAGGCGCCGGGGATGGGTTTTCAGGAGCGTCGGCGACAGGGACGTCGCCGACGCAGCGTACAGGGATGTATTCACAGCGGTCCTGAAAACCCATCCCCGGTGACTCGCCGCCATCGCACGCCCAGAACGGGGCCCACGGTGGCAGGAAAGCATTAGTCTTCCTTGGCGCGACCCAGGTATTCCCCAGTACGGGTATCCACCTTGATGGTCTCCCCGATCTCCAGGAACAGCGGCACCTTCACCACCGCACCGGTCGCCAGCGTCGCCGGCTTGGTGCCACCCTGCGCCGTATCACCACGCACACCCGGATCCGTATCGGTAATCTCCAGAATCACATGGTTCGGCGGCGTCACCGCCAGCGGCGCACCGTTGTACAGAGTGACCACGCAAACATCCTGCTCCTTCAACCATTTCGCCGCATCGCCAACCGCCTTCGCATCCGCCTGATGCTGCTCAAACGTCTCCGGCTCCATAAAGTGGAAGAACTCACCGTCGTTGTAGAGGTATTCCATATCCCGGTCCATCACATCCGCAGACTCCAGGCTCTCACCGGAACGGAAAGTGCGCTCCCACACGCGGCCAGTCTTCAGGTTGCGCAGCTTCACACGGTTGAACGCCTGGCCCTTACCGGGCTTCACGAACTCATTGTCCACAATGGAACAGGGGTCGCCGTCCAGCATTACCTTCAGGCCGCCTTTGAATTCGTTAGTGGAATATGTACCCATGAGCTCCTCGAAATATCAGCATAACGCCGTCAAATTGATTAAACTTCGCGCGGCCCGCCAGGGGCAATTGAGCAGTAACCAGCCACCGCGCCAAAAAACAGCCCGCTATGATACAGCACCGCCAGCCCGCCCGTGAAATCAGCCGCGTCGAAATCGCCAGCGACCGAGACGAAACTGCGCCCGCGCGCCGCTGGCAGGAAGAAATGGCCGACCTGGTCACCGACCCACAGGAACTGCTCGACCTCCTGCAATTGGCCCCGCAACAGTTGCCAGCACTGACCGCCGCGTCAGACACCTTCCAACTGCGGGTACCGCGCCCCTTCCTCAAGCGTATCCGCCCCGGCGACCCCCAGGACCCGCTGCTGCTGCAAGTATTGCCCACGGCAGCAGAACTGCAGCCCAACCCCGGCTTCAATGACGACCCGCTGGAAGAGGCCAACGCCAATCCAGTGCCGGGCGTGGTGCACAAATACCGCGGCCGCCTGCTATTGATTACTGCCGGCCAGTGCGCGGTCAACTGCCGCTACTGCTTCCGCCGCGCCTTCCCCTACAGCGACAACCACCTCAACCGCAGCCAGTGGCAACAGGCCCTGGAATATATCCGCAGCCAAAAGGACCTGCGCGAAGTCATCCTGAGCGGCGGCGATCCACTGGTAATGAGCGACAAGCAACTTGGCTGGCTGGCTGGAGAGCTGGAACAGATACCGCAGCTGGACAAGCTGCGCATTCACACGCGCCTGCCCATCGTCGCGCCGTCGCGGGTCAACGACGAGCTCTTGCAGTGGTTCGCCAACAGCCGCCTGAAACCGATACTGGTACTGCACTGCAACCACGCCAACGAGATCGATAAAGAGGTCGCAGCAGCACTGGCGCGACTGCGCACCGCCGGTGTCACCCTGTTGAACCAGGCGGTACTGCTGCGGGGTGTAAACGACAGCGAAGATGCCCTCGCCGAGCTGTCGGAAAAGCTGTTCGCCAGCGGTGTATTGCCCTACTACCTACACCAACTCGATCGGGTGCAGGGGGCCGCACACTTCGAAGTAGACGACGATCGCGCCCGCGAACTGGTCGAAGCCGCCCGCCAGCGCCTGCCGGGTTATCTGGTGCCGCGCCTGGTGCGGGAAATACCGGCGGAAAAATCCAAAACTCCGATGTAATCCCTCCGGCAAATCACCTGTCGCCACGGCAATAGCGGCGAGCCATCCAACCATTCACCGGCGGCTCCGCGCTTGCTTACAGGTATCCCCCTGCGCACAAAACATCCACCCCAGCCCGCCGGAGAGCCACCCCAAAAGAGCCAATAGGCAACCTGTTCGCGCATATTCATAAGTTTTTTCGCGATTTAGTCGACATTTTGGACGCAATTTTCAACTGGTGCGTTTGTGCAAATTACGCCGCTCCGTATACTGCGCGTATAGCAACTCCGGTTAGTACAATGCAGGACGCAGTAGATACTGAACTCGGGCAACGGGCCCACCCCGGCAGCGAAGCCAGGGCAACATCTGACACCAGACCCGATAACCCCGCGACTCGCCAGGGCGCCCAAACGCGCGCCGCACATGCCACACCAATCCCACCGCCGGTTCTCGACCTGAAAAGGCTTGCCTGTGGCTGCCGCAACCATCGCCAACTGAAACGCTGGCTACATAGCTACCTGCGGGAAAACCCCACAGATCAGCGGGCCCAGCGCAACGCGGGCACCTTGCGCAGCCTGCTGGCAGAGATTGCCCGCTGGCGAGCGCCGGTACGCCTGCGCCTGGCAAGCCTGGAAGTCCTGCGCCCGGTCGTCGCCGAGCACTGTGGCGTTCTGGCTCTGGGGCAACTGACACAGAGTGACGCCGCGCCCCACAACCAAACCCAGGAACAGCGCCGCGACCTGCTCACCGCGGTGATCCTCTACCAGCATTTGGCCCAGGCCTACACCAGTGTCTGCGGCCAGCTCTCTGCCGAGCCGCACACCCTGTTCTTCCGTCGCCGCCTTGCCCGGACCCTGCATCGGGGGATCGACAGCTACCGCCGCCTGATCCAGATCAGCAGTTACTTCTATCTTGCGCCCCCCAAGGGCAGCTGGGCGGGCATACACCGCCTGCTGTTCCTTGCCCGTCAGCACGACCTGTCTCAGCGGCGCGTGCTGGATCCCCTGGCAGGCAGTACTCTGGAACCGCAAAACCCCAGTGCGCGCCGTCGTCTCCATCGCTGGGAGAGACTCTGTCAGCCCTACCTGCAAGCGGCCCTGTTTGCCAGTGCCAACCCGCTGCAACTGGCGGAGAATGAGCAGCTCCAGCTATGGCTGTGCTGCGATCGCTGGGCCGGCAGGGCAGCGCTACTGGAAAAGGCCGAAAAATCCGCGCAGACCCTGCTGTGTAACATCAAGCTGGATCAGCCACCGATTCCCGCGGTGCGCCTGCAGCGCAGCCGGGTGGACCTGCGACACTTTTCCATGCCCCTGGGCTGGCCAATAGACCTGACCAGACCGCTGTCTCAGCTGCAGCGACGCCTGCGCCGACCCGGCAACTTGTCCATGGATATGCTGACCCAAGTGCAGGGCATCTGGGCCGGGGAAAAGGCCCGCACGAGTCTGCGCACCCCGGTGGACATACGCTGCCAGGTAGTGATCGGTATCAGCGCCATCTGCTATCAGCTGAAGCAGGGTGGCGAGACCGCTCCGCTATCTTCCGCATTCAGCAATGACACCGGCCAGGGCAGCAGTCTGGTAATGGAAGTCGATTCCATCGATTTTCGCACCGGCCGCGCGCGCAGGGACTACGAGGTTTCCATCTCGGACGACTACACCTACGGAAAGAGCGCTTACGGCAATAGCGGCGCGCTGCCCAGCGCGCCTTCGGTCTCCCGCGGCACAGGCCCCGCAGCCACAGCGCCGCAACAGCGCTATGCCCCCATACCTGCAACCCTGCTCAATACCAGCGACAGCGGCGCCGGCCTGCGCCTGCCTCCCAGCACCCAGGGACGCCTGCACAGTGGCAATCTGATCGCCCTGAAAGTAAAAGAGCGCTGGGAGGTGGGAATGGTGCGCTGGCAGTTTGGGCTCCCGGACCAGTGCCGGGCGGGAGTGGAATTGCTGGGCGGCCACTCCAGTGCGGTGCGAGTACATCGCTATACCAAGGACGGGCGCCGCACCGATCCCATGGCAGGGCTCCTTACCGGTGACGCCGGTCATCCACCGGAACTGCTGCTACCCACCCCCCTGTTTCAGGAAGGAGACACCGTCGACATCGTCGCCGCGGGCCAGTCCCGCACCGTCACCCTGAGCCAGCAGACCCTGCGCACCGGCAGCTTCGCCATCTTCGAATTTTCGTGATCGCGGTATAGCAGGGCTGCAGAACTGCGGTATGGATCTTGCGACCAGTGCCTTTGACGAAGAATTTCGTTGAAATCACCGCTTTGTCGCAGGAATTTGGAACCATATCCCATAGTGGCGACCGTGCACTTGTTCACGTTAAATACCACGAACTACACTAGCGGGTTCGCGGTACTGGATCACCCCGCACCCTCGCATCACAAGAGCTAGGGGCAGCTGCACGGAAGCGGTCTTCAGATAGCAAAAACAAACCGCCGCGACGCAGTACAACAGGAACACAATGAGCAGCGACAACACCATCCGCCTACTACTAATCCACGATGTCCCGGCCGAGGCCCAGCGACTGGTGAGCATGCTGCAGAACGCCGGCCGCCCGAACCGCGCCCAGCACGTCGCCAGTGAAGCCGCTCTGACCAAGCTGTTGCAAGAGCACGCCTGGGACCTGCTGATCGCCGCCGAACATGGCAAGCAGCTGGAAGCCGCTACCGCGATCCGCACCATCAACAAGCTGCAGAAAGACGTCCCGGCTATATTGCTGACCGAGCGCGAGGGCTCGCAGCCGGTGGTGGAAGGTCTCAAGGTCGGCGCCCGCGATGTGGTCACCATCGATGAAGACCAGCACCTGCTACTGGTGATCCAGCGCGAGATCACCGCACTCGAGGAGCGCCGCCAGGCGCGCCAGCACGATCGCCGCTACCACGCCACCCTGAATCGCGCCAAGGAGCTACTGGACAGTTCCAAAGATGCCATCGCCTACATATCCGATGGTCTGATCGTTTACGCCAACGAATCCTTTGCCGAGCGCTTCGGTTACCAGGACCGCGACGAGGTGGAATACCAGCCGCTGATCGACATGCTCACCGAAGGCGAGCAGCCGGACGCGCGGGACTTCCTGCGCAACTGCGCCATCAACAACAACGAGGTGGAAGCCCAGGAGTGGCAGTTCACCGCCAGAACCGCCAACGGCACGCCGCTGGCCACCAAGGCAGAAGTGCTGTCCACTGTCTACGACGACGAGCGCTGCCTGCAGGTACGCATTGCCGCCAGCAGTGGCAATACGGAAGAGCTGGAAGCCCAACTCAGCGAAGCCAAGAACCGCGACGCCGCCACCGGACTGTACAACCGCCAGCGCTTCGTGCAGCTGCTGGACAACGCGATCCAGGCCGCCGCCGGCTCCCAGCGCACCGGCGGTTTGATGTTTATCGAGATCGACCGCTTTGAAGAATCCGTTCAGCAGGTCGTCGGGGTCGCCGGCGCCGACCAGTTGCACAAGAAATTCGGCGAACTGCTGCAAAGCAGCGCCCGTCGCGGGGACATCATCGCCCGCTACGGCGAGGAGAGTTACTGCCTGCTGATGCCGGAAACCACGCCGGACAGCGCCGAATCCCGCTCAAAGGAACTGCTGCAAAAGGTAGCCGACACCATTTTTGAGTCCGCCGGCAAAACCCTGCACATCACCGCGTCCATCGGTATTTCCCTGATGAGCGAAACGTCCGGCAACGCCGACAAGGTGCTCGAGCAGGCCTCCAAGGCCCATGACCAGGCCACCGCGAAAGGCAACGGCGGCTTCGCCCTGTACGAACCCGACAGCGAGCAGCAGGGCGACGCCGACACCTATCACCGCGCCCGTGTCACCCAGGCGCTGGAGGCCGGCAACTTCAAACTGCTGTATCAGCCGATTCTCAGCCTGCAGGGCAGTGGCGAAAAGCTCTACGAAGTACTGGTGCGCATGGTCGACGGCAAAGAGGAACTCGCCCCCATCGCGTTCCTTGAAGCGCTCGGCGATGCCGGCCTGTCCAACAAAATGGATCGCTGGGTAATCCTCAACGCGGTCAAGGCCGCCGCCGCGCAAAATGCCAAGGGCGAGCCGGTTTCGGTGCTGCTGCACCTCACCGCCGCCTCGCTCAAAGACAGCAGCCTCCCGGCGTGGCTCGGCGTCGCCTTCAAAGCTGCCAAGGTCACCCCGAAAACCGTCACCTTCCAGCTGCGCGCCGAAGACATCAACAGCAATCTTCACGCCGCTCGCGACTTTGCCAAACAGGTACAGGACCTCGGCTGCCGCGTTGCCGTGTGCCACTTCGGCACCGGCCTCAGCCCGTTCAAGGCCCTCGAACACGTCAAGGTCGACATCGCCAAGATCGACGCTTCCTTCGTGCGCGAGGTACAGGACGAGGGCGAAGACAGCGAAGCGCTGGTCAAACTCGTCAGCCAGCTGAAAGAAATCGACACCCAGGTCATCGTCCCCCACGTCGAACAGGCCAGCATGCTGCCCACCCTGTGGCAGACCGGCACCGACTATATCCAGGGCTACTATGTGCAGCCACCCGGGGAAGAGATGAGTTTTGATTTCAGTTTGGATTGATACACCGGGCTGATTGCATTCGACCAAAGGGGCAGGCACCTGCCCCTCTATCACTCCAAGCTCCATTCCCCCTGCAGCTTCAATTTCGGTCTACCTTAAAGACCACACTCAAACCAAATTTTCCCGTCACGGCCCCAATTGGGTATTCTGTGCCGCGATGAATTTACCCAGTTCTGAATCCACAAGTACAACAATCACGGAGCCCGCCATGCTGCCCCAATTGTTCCACACCAGCTTCGGCCGTCTGATCGGCGCCGGACTGCTTGCCTGCAGCCTCGTCACACTGAGCGCCTGCAGCAAATCGGAAGACCCCGCAAGACAGAAACAGATCGAAGAGCGCCCCGCTGCCAGCCAGAGCACCGAGGACGCGCCGGCCAACCAGGAAAAGCAGGGCCCGATGGCAGAGAAAGGCGCCCCGGAATCTGGTGTCGACTACCACTCCTTTGCGAACACAGACGACTATCGCGTCAAGCACCTCGATCTGGACCTCACCGCCGATTTTGACAACAAGGTGCTGAAGGGCGAAGCCATCCTCGACATCCAGCGCCTCACCCAGAAAAGCCCCGCGCTGATTCTCGACACCCGCGATATCGACGTCACTGCCGTGCGCGCGGGAGTGGGCAACAGCCTGCAGGACGTGAAATTCAGCATGGGCAAAACCGACCCGAACCTGGGCACCCCGCTGAAGATCAACCTGCCCAAGGGCGCCAACAAGGTCGCCATTCAGTACCAGACCTCCCCCGGCGCCTCCGGCGTGCAGTGGCTGGAGCCGCAGCAGACCGCGGGCAAGAAACACCCCTTCCTGTTCACCCAGGCCCAGGCCATTCACGCGCGCAGCTTTATTCCCCTGCAGGACACCCCGCAGGTGCGCATGACCTACAAGGCCACCATCCGCACCCCGCAGGAATTGCGCGCGGTGATGAGTGCCAACAACGATCCGGAAGCGGAACTGGATGGCGTGTTCGAATTTGAAATGCCCCAGGCGATTCCGTCCTACCTGATCGCCATCGGTATCGGCAACCTGGACTTCAAGGCCATGGGTGAGCGCACCGGCGTTTACGCCGAGCCGGAACTGCTGGAAGCCGCGGCAAAAGAGTTCGAAGACACCGAGGACATGCTCGAGGTCACCGAAGAAAACTTTGGCCCCTACCGCTGGGACCGCTACGACCTGCTGATCCTGCCCCCGAGCTTCCCCTTCGGCGGTATGGAAAATCCGCGCCTGTCCTTTATCACCCCCACCGTGATCGCCGGTGACAAGAGCCTGGTGGCGCTGATCGCCCACGAACTGGCCCACTCCTGGTCCGGCAACCTGATCACCAACGCCAGCTGGCGCGACCTGTGGCTGAACGAAGGCTTCACCACCTACCTCACCAACCGCATCATGCAGTTTGTGTACGGTGACGAGCGCTACCAAATGGAAATGGCCCTGGGTTACGACGACCTGAAGGCCGACCTTGCGGACCGCCCGGACAAAGACGAGATCATGGCCATCGACCTGCGCGGCCGCGATCCGGACGAAGTTTTCTCGAATATCCCCTACGAAAAAGGCTCCCTGTTCCTGTACGAACTGGAGCAGAAAGTGGGCCGCGAGAATTTCGACAAATTCCTGATGGAATACTTCAATCACTTCGCGTTCCAGAGCATCACCACCGAAGACTTTGTGAAGTATCTGGATGAGACGCTGCTGAAGCAGTACCCGGACAAACTGGATCGCGCACGTATTCAGGAGTGGATCTTTGAACCGGGTATTCCCGAAGGTGCCCCGCAGCCCACGTCCGACGCTTTCACCAAGCTGGACCCGATCCGCGAGAAATGGCTGAACGGCGAGATGAAAGCCAGCGATATCGACACCAAGGGCTGGACCTTCCATCAGTGGAAATACTTCCTCGACGGCATGCCGGAAAAACTGAGCGAAGATCAGCTGAAAGAACTGGACGGGACCTTTGACCTGACCCAGTCGAAAAACAACGAAATCGCCTTCAGCTGGCTGATGATCGCCGTGCGCAACGACTACGAGCCGGCCAACCAACGCCTGGAAGATTTCCTGGTAAGTATCGGCCGCAACAAGTTCCTGCGCCCGCTGTATCGCAACCTGGTGGAAAACGGCAAGACCGACGAAGCCAAGCGTATCTTCGAGAAAGCCAAGCCGGGTTACCACCCGCTGACCGTGAAGGTGAACAGCAAGATTATTTACGGCAACTGATTCGCCAGCACACCTCTCCCACCGGAGCAATCCCGACTCATCGCGGGAAATTCACTGCTCATCGAATTGCCTCCCGCCGCCCATTTGGCGGGAGGTAAATTTATGTAAATCTCCTCAATCCTGACATTTCATCCCTTTATTCTGGCCTGAAAGTTGCTGCACTTGGTGCCAGACTTGTGCCCGCAGGAAACGACATAACGCCGCTGACCATCAGGTATTTCCAATCATCATGAAATTGATCCGCGCTTTCGGACCCATTCGCGCGAGCGTCTTCACGCTGCTCGCCACTTTCTCCATCCCATCCACCCTCCACGCCCAGGGACCCAATGCCGGCCCAGTACCCGTGCGCGCGGCCACCGTGGAGCTGGAGCAGATCTCCAATCCGGTAGAGGCACTGGGCACTGCGAGAGCCTGGGAATTCGTGTCCCTGCGCGCCGGGGTCACCGAACATATCAGCAAGATTCATTTCGAAAGTGGCCAAAAGGTGAAAGCCGGTGAGGTGCTGGTGGAACTGAGCCACGGTGAGGAACTGGCGGAACTGGCGGGGGCACGCGCCACATTAGAGCGCTTTGAGCGGGATGAAAAACGCCTGCGTGGCCTGGTGAACAAAAACCTGACCACCCGCGAGCAGTGGGAAGCGGTGCAGACCCAGGTGGCAGAGACCCGCGCGCTGATCGATGGCCTGCAGGCGCGCATCGACGATCGCATTATCCGCGCGCCGTTCGACGGTCAGCTGGGGCTGCGCAATATCAGCGTGGGCAGTCTGGCCACCCCCACCACCGAGATCACCACCATTCAGGAAATCGACCGGCTGAAGCTGGACTTCACCGTACCCGAGCGGCAGTTGTCCGCGATTTCCGGCGGCATGAAAATTGAGGCCATGAGTCAGGCGCACCCCAAGCGGGTATTCAATGGCGAGGTGATGATTGTGGAAGCGCGTGTGGATCCGCAGACCCGCGCCTTTACCGTACGCGGCCGTCTCGACAACCCGGACAGCGACCTCAAGCCGGGGATGCTGCTGCGGGTGAAGATCATCAGCAATCCGCGCCAGGCCCTGACCATTCCCGAGGCGGCGCTGGTGCCGCTGGCGGGCGACCAGTCGGTGTTTGTGGTGAAGAAAACCGAGGGCGGGCATATGGTGCAGCGCCGCGAGGTGGAAATTGGCCAGCGCTACCGGGGCAAGGTGGAGGTGCTCTCCGGTCTCAATCAGGGGGATCAGGTAGTGACCCGCGGCACCCTGCATATCCGCGACGGCCAGGCGGTTTCCATTACCGCTGAAGAGGGAGCGGCCAGCCAATGATCATCAGTGATACGGCGGTCAAACGCCCGGTCTTTGCGCTGGTTCTGGCGCTGTTGCTGGTGGTGTTCGGCCTGATCAGTTTTGACCGGCTGGCACTGCGGGAATACCCGGATATCGACCCGCCCATTGTATCCATCGACACCAATTACCCGGGTGCCTCGGCGGATATTGTCGAGACCCGTATCACCCGTCTGATCGAGGACCGCATTGCCGGGATCGAGGGGATCAAGACAGTTACCTCATCCAGCACCGACGGGCGCTCGCGGATTTCCATCGAGTTCAATATCAACCGCGACGTGGATGGCGCGGCCAACGATATCCGCGACCGGGTTTCCGGGGTGCTGAACAACCTGCCGGTAGAGGCGGATCCCCCCGAGATCGAAAAGGTCGACAGCAGCGACGACGTGGTGATCTGGCTGAATCTCACCTCCGATCGCATGACCGTGCCGGAACTCACCGATTATGCCAATCGCTACCTGGTGGACCGTTTCTCGGTGCTGGACGGCGTGGCGCGGGTGCGGGTGGGCGGGGCCAAGGACTTTGCCATGCGTATCTGGCTGGACCGCGGCGCCATGACCGCGCACAACGTTACCAGCGCGGATATCGAACAGGCCCTGCGCGCGGAAAACCGCGAGCTGCCGGCGGGCTATCTGGAATCCACCGATCGCCAGTTCACCCTGCGCCTGCAGCGCCAGTTCCAGAGTGCCGAGGATTTTGCGCGGCTCGCGATCGCCACCGGCGACAGCGGCCATGTGGTGCGCCTGGGTGACGTGGCCCGCGTCGAGCTGGGTTCCGCAGAAGACCGTTCCACCTTCCGCGGCAATGGCGAACCCATGGTGGGTATCGGTATTACCCGCCAGTCCACCGGCAATATTGTGGCGGTGGCAGAAGCGGCCAAGGCGGAGATGGACCAGGTCAACAAGACCCTGCCGGACGGCATGCGCCTGAGCCAGAGTTACGACGCCTCGGTATTTGTGTCCGAGGCGATCAAGGAGGTGTACACCACCCTCGTCATCGCGGTGATTCTGGTCACCCTGGTAATCTATCTGTTCCTGGGTAACTGGCGCGCGACCCTGGTGCCGGCGGTGACGGTGCCGGTATCTCTGATCGCTACTTCCATTCTTCTGTACGCTTTCGGTTTCAGTATCAACCTACTGACTTTGCTGGCGCTGGTGCTGGCCATCGGCCTGGTGGTGGACGATGCCATCGTGGTGCTGGAAAACATTTTCCGGCGCATGGACGAGTACGGCGAGCCGCCGCTGCTGGCCGCCTATCGCGGCGCGCGCGAGGTGGGCTTCGCGGTGGTGGCGACGACGCTGGTGCTTGTGGCGGTGTTTGTGCCGATTACTTTTCTTGAGGGGGATATCGGCCGGCTGTTTTCCGAGTTCGCACTCACCATGTCCGCGGCGGTGATCTTTTCTTCCATCACCGCACTGACCCTGTCGCCGATGCTGGCGGCAAAACTTATCCGCCCCAACGATCAGCACAATGCCGCCACACGCTTTATGGACAATGCACTGACCCGCATCCAGCGGGTGTATGGCCGCGGCCTGAATGTGCTGCTGCGCAGGCACTGGATTGCCGGCCTGGTGTTCGTGGGCGTGATGGCGTTTGCCGCGCTGTCGTTCCGGCTTATCCCCACCGAGTATGCGCCGCGGGAAGACCGCGGTTCCTTCTTCCTGCTGGTGAACGGCCCCGAAGGCGCCAGCTACCAGTACATGCAGGAGTACATGGACATTATCGAGGCGCGGCTGATGCCGCTGGTGGAAAAAGGCTACGTAAACCGCCTGCTGGTGCGCTCGCCGCGCTCCTTCGGCACCTCCGCCACCTTCAACACCGGCATGGTGATTTTCACCCTGGCCCCCTGGGGCGAGCGGCCATCCGGATTTGAATTGATGAACCAGGTGCGCGAAGCGGTTAAGGACCTCAGCGGGGTGCGCGCCTTCCCGGTAATGCGCCAGAGCTTTGGCGGTGGCCTGGGTAAGCCGGTGCAGTTTGTACTGGGTGGCAGCAGCTACGAGCAGCTGACCCAGTGGCGGGATCAGCTGAGTGCAGCCATCGACGAATCCAACCCGGGCCTGCTGGGTGTGGACTGGGACTACAAGGAAACCCAGCCGCAGCTACGCATCAATGTGGATTACGAGCGCGCCGCGGATCTCGGTGTGCAGGTGAGCGATGTGGGCACCACCCTGCAGACCATGTTCGGTTCGCTCCGCGCCACCACCTTTATCAATAACGGTGAAGAGTACGACGTGATCCTCGAGGGCGAGCGGGAAATGCAACGCACCCCGGACAGCCTGGAGAATCTCTATGTGCGCTCAAAAACTACCGGTGAAATGATTCCCCTGCAGAGCCTGGTGGAAGTGAGCGAGTACGCGGATTCACCGCAACTGCAGCGCTATAACCGGGTGCGCTCCATTACCCTCGACGCCAACCTGGCGGACGGCCTGGTGCTTGGCGAGGCTCTGCAATACCTGAATCAGCTGGCGGAGGAAAATCTCGAGGGTTCGCCGGTGATCGACTACAAGGGTCAGTCCAAGAGCTTCCAGGATTCCAGCAATACCATTCTGTTCGCGATCCTGCTGGGAGCCCTGGTGGTATTCCTGGTACTCGCCGCCCAGTTCGAAAGCTTCGTGCACCCGCTGGTGATTATGTTCACCGTGCCCCTGGCCATGGCCGGTGCCTTGCTGGGCCTGCTGCTCACCAATCAGTCGCTGAATATCTACAGCCAGGTGGGACTGATCATGCTGGTGGGGCTGGCGGCCAAGAACGGCATTCTGATCGTGGAATTTGCCAACCAGCTGCGCGATCGCGGTGTAGAGTTTGGCCAGGCTCTGCGCCAGGCCTCGGAAACCCGCCTGCGCCCTATTCTGATGACCGGCATCACTACCGCTGCCGGTTCGCTGCCACTGCTGTTGTCCTCCGGTGCCGGCTCGGAAACCCGCGCGGTGATCGGTACCGTGGTGCTGTTCGGGGTATTGGCGGCAACGCTGTTTACCGTCTATATCGTGCCGGTGGCTTACGATGTGCTGGCGCGGCGCACCGGATCACCGGGCCAGGTAGCGCGGGACGTGGATGCGCTCGAAGCAGAGCATCCGGTGCAAAAAGGAGATTGATTGGCGCCGATTATCACCGGGGGCTATCGGCGCCGACGCTTTTCTCTTAATCTTCTGCGCACTTTCACGTGCCGGGTGCAACTTTTTCCGGGCCCGGTGCGTCTATTGATTGCCGGTCACAACACCACCGGCATCATCGGAAAGACACTGCAAAACGCTGACAGGGACTCAACATGTTGATGGGTAAGCGCACACTCGCCGCCATTGTACTGATCATATTCGCGCTGTTTATGGCCGCCTGTAACAAACAGGCCTGCTACAAGGACGGCAACAACAAGCGCAAACCGCCAATTCCGTTCGCCAGCGTGGTCAGCGAATTCGCACCGGTGGCGGGACTCGCTGGCGCCTACACTACCCTTCACTGAGCGAAATTACGCGCCTTCGTGCAGCAGTTGCGCGATTTGCCGGTCGTTGAGGCCAAACAGGTACAGCGCTGCATCCAGGCCAAAGCCGTCAATCGCCTGCGGCGCCTCGGCGCGCACCTTGGGCTTGGCGTGGAAGGCGATTCCCAGCGCTCCCAATGCCAGCATCGGCAGATCGTTGGCACCATCTCCCACCGCAATCACCTGATCCAGGGGCAGCTCCAGCTCTTGCGCAATCTCCTGCAGCAGTAGCGCCTTGCGCGCACCGTCCACAATCGGATCGATCACATTACCGGTCAGTGCGCCGCCATCGAACTCCAGCAGGTTTGCGTGCACAAAATCCACCGCCAGGTGGTTTTCGCGCAGGTAGTTGGCGAAATAGGTAAATCCGCCGGAGAGAATCGCGCTCTTGCAGCCGAGGGCTCGCAGGGCGAGCAGCAGACGCTGGGCACCGGGCATAATCGGAATCCGCGGGGCAATTTCCGCGAGGCTGGCCTCGGTAAAGCCTTTCAGCAGGCTCATGCGCTTGCGGAAGCTCTGCTGGAAGTCCAGCTCACCGCGCATGGCAGACAGGGTAATTTCCGCCACCTGGTCGCCAACGCCGGCGATCTTGGCGAGCTCGTCAATAACTTCCGCCTGGATCAGGGTGGAATCCATATCGAAGCAGGCCAGTTTCGGTGCGCGCTGGGTTACCCCCGCCTGCAACACCAGCTCCAGTCCCAGTGACTGCCCGAGATCCAGCAGCGCGAGGCGCGCCGCGGCAAAGGCGATATCGCCCTCCAGCTGAATCCGTACCACCTTGCAGTCGGCGCGGGCCGCCAGGATATCCAGTGCCACCGGGCGCCACTGGTCCGCATTCACAAATGCGGCCAGTTTTTCCAGCTGCGCTGCCTCAATGTCTCCGGCAAGTACTGTCAGACACCAGGGAGCGGTTACCGCGGCGGGCTTTTCCGGGAGCGCCCGGGCGACGGGAAAGGCAAAGGCGGACGCGCAGTGGGCGGCGAGGGATGCGTACTGGGAAGTGGGGGAGTTGGCGTCCATGACTGACTCTTTCTTGTTAACGGCTGCCGGCGGCGATTGCCGGCAAATTGACCGGCCCGGCAGCAAAACCTGCCGCAACCCGGCGAAATGGCCGCGCATTATAGCCCGGCGCGTTTTTTCGCTGAAGAAGTGGGATAAAATCAGCGGCTGTACTGCCAGCGAATGCATAACAAGATGAAAAACCTTCTCGCCAGCCTGTCCGGACTCTCAGCCAGCCTGCCCCAGTGGCTGGCCGGTCTTAGCCGCAACCAACAGCGCCATTTGCTCGCCGCCACCATCTGGCTGACCCTCGCCGGTTTCTGTGTCGCCACCCTCGGCCACGCCTACAGCCAGCAGTTATCCACAGCCAAACGCCAAGACCGCGCCAGCGCCCAGGCCGCCGCCAGACTGCTCGCGGGCCAGAGTCTGCAACAGATCGTCGCCGGTGACCGTATCAGCCTGCAGTTACTGGCACAGCAGACCCTGGAGCTGCCCGCGGTGCACGGCGTGACCATCCAGGACGTGGATTCCAGTCCCCTGGCACAGACCGGTGTGCGCGACCGCGGCGAGATGATCACCGAGCCTGTGGTACTCCACGACAGCTTCGCCGGTAGCGTAGCGCTGAATATCCAGCCCGGCTCCGGGGTCGGTTACCCCTGGGCGAGCTTGCTGCTGTGCCTGATCTTCGCCCTGCCATTCAGCGCCGCCTGCGCGCTGGCCATTACCCAGCTGGTATCCGCCAAACCCCAGCAGCGCAAACCACTACTGGTCCCCAAAGCCCAACCCAAACCGCCCCCGGAAGTCACCGCCGGCCTCTACCTGCGCCCGCTGAACTGGGCCCAGCTCGGCAACCAGCTTTCCCGCAGCGCGCTGGATAATCTGCAGAGTGAACTGGAACAGCGCCTGCAGCTGCTCACTCGAATCTACGACGCCCGCCCGCTGCCCAGTGCCGGTCCATTTGTGGGTCTCGGCTTCGCCGGTGAAGACGCCGCCTTTCGCGCAATATGCGCAGGCCTGCTACTGCGCGGCCTGCAACAGTCCAGCCGCGCCACCGGCCTGCAACTGGCGCTGTCCGTGTTGCCGGCAAAACCGGAACAGTTCGATTTCAACGGCGAACAACTGCTCAGCCAGTCCCGCGGCCTGACCCTGCATCCGCAACTGCTGGATGACGAGTCGCTGGAAAATCGTATCCAGTGCCACACCACCAGTTGGGGCGCGGAAGTGACCGGGTTGAATCCGAAATTGCAGCAGTTGCTGGATAATCAATTGCAGCAGCTGGTTAGCGCGTGAATCGCGAACGAAACCAGCTATTCAGTACATAGTCAGATGCGAAGGTGTCGATATCCGGTGCGGGTTTGCGAGACCTTCGAAAACATGGATGTTTTCGCAGAGCCCCCAGGGATGGGTGCACGGCGTGTCTCGCAAACCCGCACCGGATAGCGGCACCACCTCTTCCTTTCGACAATTCCACTTATATCCCTTCCCCCCGTCATAACTTTTTAGTTGTTGATATTCATCGCAACGGGTCGTGATTGCTCCTGCGCCACCCTTTAATAACTTTCACTTGGGTTTCGAACCATTTTCGCCGGTTGTCAACAGAAGGTTTTGACCGGTGGGTGGCTCGAAGGAAAGTAAGAAAGTTACCCGCCTGCGGGCGCGGAGGTTTTCATGAAGCGTTCACTCGGAGGACTCGCCGGGGCATTGGGGGCAGCGGCACTGCTGACGCTCACTGGTTGCACCAGCATGGAGGACATGACTGACACGACCACAGCGGTAAACCGAACTGGCGAAGGCCCCGGTTACTACTCGGTAAAAGGCCGTTACTACCACTGCCACCAGAACGGGAAATGCCACAACGTGCGCAACCCCAGTTACTACCAGCGCGGCAGTGGTGACTATCGCCACGATCTGCCCAGGCACCGCGTCAATCAGCCCCGCTGATTGCCTTCTCATCGCTGATCAGTCAATGAACCCGGTGCACCTACTGCCCGCGTGAACGCGTACAGCCCCGCACCAAAAACCGCCTCGCGGAGGTCTCACATGAATCGCATCGTTAAAAAAGCCCTAATGGCCTTAACGGTTTTCGGCAGCCTGACCCTGGGTGCCTGTGTCTCGGACGGCTACTACAGCTCCAGCACCACAGGCTATTCCACCTACCCGTACTCACGCCCCTATGTCTACCCCTCGGGCAGTGTCTCCTTCTACTATTCGTCACCGCGCTATTACCGCTACGGCGCCTATCCCCGTTACTACCGCGGTGGCTACTATCGCTATCACGGTCGCCACTACTACAACCGTCCGGGCTATCGCCCCGGTAAACCTGGATATCGTCCCGGCCGTCCTGGGCATCGCCCTCCGCACGCGTCACATCGCCCAGGTCGCCCCGCTCATCGTCCAGGTCGTCCGGCGCATCGTCCTTCCCGCCCGGCTCGCGGTGGTCGCCGCCGCTAACAGGGTGTATTGAAACCCTCACGATGAGAGAAGCCGCCTGAGGGCGGCTTCTCGCGTTTCATACCTTGGTCATACAGACCCGTATCTCCTCCCGCTGCTAGGATCTTCATAAATAAAAATGCATGCGGGAGTTTGCCGTGCACAAAGATTCATCACACGCCGTTCTGATCACCGGTTCCACCAGTGGAATCGGACTGGCCATGGCCCACTGTTTCGGGCGCGCCGGCTATCACGTGATGCTGCATGGCCTCGCCGACCGGGACAGCGCGCAGGCACTACTGGCAGAGTTCGCGCACTACAGTGGTAGAAGCGGCTTCAGCAGCGCCGACCTGTCGACCGAGGAAGGTTGCGCGCAGCTGGTGAGTGACACCCGCGAAGCCATCGGCAACCCCTCGGTACTGGTAAACAACGCCGGCATCCAGTTCACCGCCCCCGCCCACGATTTTCCCGCGGAAAAATGGCAACAGATTCTCGCCATCAATCTCAGTGCAGGCTTCTACCTGAGCCGCGACCTGCTGCCGGCGATGCGCGCGGCGAACTGGGGTCGCGTGATCAATATTGCCTCGGTGCACGGACTGGTGGCATCCGAACACAAGGCGGCCTATTGCGCCGCCAAGCACGGACTGATCGGCCTGACCAAGGTACTGGCATTGGAGAACGCGGATTGCAATATAACCGCCAATGCGATCTGCCCGGGCTGGGTAGAGACACCGCTGATTCAACCGCAGATCGAGGCAATCAGCCGTGAGCAGCAGGTAGACCTGGAGTCTGCACGGGCGGAGCTGGTAGGCGCGAAGCAACCGATGGCGAAGGCGAGCAAGCCTGAGGCCATTGGCGAGCTGGCGCTGTATTTGTGTGGCGATTTTGCCAGCACCATTACCGGTGCGGCGCTGCCGGTGGACGGTGGATGGACCGCGCAGTAGTATCCTTCGCACCCGATCAATTTATCCTGCAGGGTGCTGCCGTGAATTATCAGTTGTTGATTGCCGACGATCATCCGCTCTACCGCGATGCATTGGCGACGACCCTTTCCAGTCATTTCCCCAATTCGGATCTGCTGCAGAGTGAGGATCTGGATTCGACCCTTGAGCGGCTTTCCCAATCTGAAGTCGATTTACTATTACTGGATTTGAATATGCCGGGCAGTGAGGGCTTTTCGGGGCTTGCGCGTATCCGCAACGATTTCCCGGCGGTGCCGGTGGTTGTGGTTTCCGGCAGTGACAAGCACTCGGTGATCCAGCAGGCGTCCAGCCTGGGGGCCAGCGGCTTTCTTTCCAAAACGGCGCGACCGGATGAGATTCTGCAGTGTATCGAGACTGTGCTTGCTGGTGACCAGTGGTTTAGCGAAGAGGCATTACAGGCTGAGACGGAATCGGCGCTGGCGGAGAAGCTCGGCCAGTTGACGCCACAACAGCTGAAAATTTTTCAGATGATTGCCCAGGGGATGCTGAACAAGCAGATTGCTTACGACCTGGATATCACCGAACCCACCGTAAAAAGCCACGTGACCGCGATTTTACGCAAGCTGGAGTTACGGGATCGCAAGCAGCTAATTCGTGAGGCTCAGGTACTGATTCAACTCTGAGTCTGGTTTTTTACTTCGTAGCCTTTTTGTTCGGAGCTTGGTCCTTGGATCTGTGGCGGTGGATCACCGGGTGCAGGTTTTCAGGACCGCTGTGAACCCATCCCTGGGCGCTGCGGCGCAAACATCCTGTTTGCGACGCTCCTGAAAACCTGCACCCGGCACTCCACCTTCAATTTTGACCATTACATTCCGTAAGGAAATTTGTTGCTTACGAGGTAGTGATGCCCAAATTTAAGGGCAGGTGGCGGGGATCCGTTTTTGAAAGCGTCGGCGACAGGGACGTCGCCGACGCAGCGTACAGGGATGTATTCACAGCGGTTTCAAAAACGGATACCCGGTGCCTGGCCGCCACATTAGAAGACCAGAGCACCAAACCCATACCACTGAACTAAATCCCCTGAAGATACTCAGCAACATGGCGGTAGACCCGGCCACACGCATCGGGAACAATATTTTCGATATTCAGAAAAGCGTGAATCATGTCGTCAAAGTGCAGATGCTCGGCATTGGCACCACCGGCTCGTACTTTATTCACATATTCCACACCTTCATCCCGCAGCGCACAAAACTCGGCGGTGATCACCATAGACGCAGGCATGTTTTTGGTGAACTCACCGTGTAGCGGAGATGTCTGGCAGGGATTTTCACCACTCTGCAAATAGTTTTCGAAGTACCAGAGAATTTTTTCTTTCTCCAGCAAATAGCCACGGCCATTTTCTTCGATGGACGGCGCCTGCATGGTGTAGTCGAGGCTGGGGTAAATCAGAACCTGGGCATCGATGGTATGAGGCTGGTGCTGCAGGATTCGCGTGGCGGTAGCGACCAGGGCACCGCCGCCGGAATCACCCATCAGAACCCAGCGGCCATTGTGGGCAACGTTTTTGCGATCCAGGGTTTCGCCGAGGTTGCGCACCACACTGATCAGGTCATTGAGCGCTGCCGGGTAGGGATTTTCCGGAGCCAGACGGTACTCCACGGAAATTACATTGCGCTTGCACGCGTCGGCAACACGGCGGCAGATTGGATCGTAAACCGAGACGCTGCCGGCCATGTGGCCGCCGCCGTGGCAGTAAATAATGGATGCACTTTCGGCCGCATCCTCCGGCTGGTAAATGCGCACCGGCACGGAATATTCCCCACCTTTTACCACCGTATCCGCCACCGCCATTTCCGGGCCCGGCTCTACAAAATTGCGGGTCAGGTTGGCGAGGCTTTCGCGGGCATTTACCGGGGTCGCTTCAAAGCCCGCGGCTTTCAACTGCGCAATCTGTGCATTGACCGCTTCCAGCCACTCGGCCAGTTTGGGTTCAAGCTGTCGCATTGTCCGCCTCCAGGTTTTCCATTTCGGGTTTCTTGCCACTTTCCGGCAGCAGGAAAGAAAACACAAACAGGGACGCGGAGCAGGCCACCGCGAAGTAGGCGGCGGTTGCCGGTTCGCCGGTGATATCCGCGAGCACACCTGCGCCGTACATCAGCACGGTTTCAACGCCGTAGGAGATGGACCAGAACATGGCGAAGGTAACGGTAATTTTTGCCGGGGTCATGCCGGGCAGTTCCTGCGGCAGGGTAACCAGCGCGGTCATAGGCAGGAACATACAGAAGCCGGCGAGGGCCGCAGCGGTGTAGGCGATGATCGGGTCGCGGCTAGTGACCATCAGGGCCGCGAAAATGACCAGGGCGAGACCGCCAAAGCGCAGTACCGGCAGGCGCAGCGGGAAGCGCTTGGTGACGATAATACCGGCCACTGTGCCGAGCATGCCGGCGGCGATCATGACCGCAGACAGGTGGTGGCTCGCCACCGCGAAGCCGTCGATCAGCGGGAAGAGTGCGAATACCGCGATGTAGCAGAAAAGAACACCGCAGTAGGCCAGAGGCAGCCACCAGTTAAAGCCTTCCTTCGCGCCATGCTTGAAGCCGTATTCTTCCGCGGGCTTGTCGCCACCGCCAGACAGCGAGAAGTTCTCCGCGGTCAGCCACCACAGCACGCCCAGCGCCAGCACCATCACGCCGTACAGCACCACCACGGATTGCCAGCTGCCCAGCCAGCTCAGCAGGGTGGTAGTGGTGAGCAGGGCCAGCAGGTTACCGGTATTGAAAGCGGCAGCGTTGATGCCATTGATCAGCGGCCGCTCTTTGGCGGCGAAATAGTGCAGAACCACCGGTGCGAAATACACGATGGCCAGGGCGCCGCCGAGACCCAGCGCCAGACGCGACATCAGCCAGGCACCGTAGCTACCCGCCAGCGCACCGAAACCGCCGGCGGCAATCAGGATGATGGCGATGGCAAAGGCGCGCTTGGCACCGAGGCGCATCAGCAGCGCTGCCGCCGCCAGGTTGCCGACGATCTTGGCGATGGTGATGACGTTGCTACCCCAGGTGGCGTTGGCGAAGCCTTCCTCGCCAAAGGAAGACTGGATCGCCGGGGTGAGAATGGCCCCCGAAACCCAACTTGCGGCGAACAGCGCATAAGCGCTGAACATGAGTATTTCCAAAACATATTTTTTCATTTTTTACACCGCTCTTGTTCGCCTGCAGGGCAGGCTCCTACAGGCGAAATACTATTTTCATTATTCAATGACAGAGTGCTTTTCCAGCACCACCACCGCTATACGACCTTGGTCGCAGGCTCTGCCGGTTCGCGCACACGGGTTTTCTGCCGTTGCTGCAGTAGCGCACGCAGGGCCGCCGGGCGCAGGGGTTTTTGCAGGAACTGCCAGCCGGCGTTCTGCGCGCGGGTTTTCACGGTGTTGGTGTTTTCCGCAGAGATGATCACGCAGGGGATGCCGCCACCCCAGCGCGACAGCAGCTTGGCGGCGAGGTCGATGCCGTTGTCACCGTCATCCAGGTGGAAGTCCATCAACAGCAGGTCCGGCTCGTCCGCGGCCAGCGCCTCGGCGCGATTGCGCGCGCAGTGCACTGTGCAGCCCCAACCGCCGAGCAGAGCACTCATCGCCTCCAGAATCGACGGCTCGTTATCCACACACAGCACATTCAGATCCAGCCTGGCGCCGCGCCCCGGCACCGCCGCAATGGCCGAGCGCGGATTTACACGGGCGGTGGCGCGGGGCAGACGCACGCGGAATACACTGCCGCGGCCAAGTACCGAGGACAGACTGATCGGACTGTTCAACAGGCGGCACAGACGCTCCACCGTAGCCAGGCCGAGGCCGTAACCGTGCTGTCGCGCGGTATTCTCAGGATCATGAGACGTCAGCCGGCAGAACTCGCGGAAGATCGCCTGTTGCTGTTCGCGGGCAATACCCTCACCGGTATCCCACACCTCCAGAGAAATATCGGCACCGCACTTGCGCGCGGCCACCAACACCCCGCCGCGGGCGGTGTATTTGACCGCGTTGTCCAACAGGTTCTGTACCACCCGGCGCAGCATCCTCTCATCACTGTGCACCCACAGGTGACTGCGACGATAGCGCAAGCGGATACCGCGACTGCCGGCGGCAACCCTCGCCTGGGCCACCGCGTCGTCGAGAATACTGTCGAGGGAAACCGGCGCGAAGCTGGGGCGAATATCCCCCGCATCCATGCGCGCAATCTGCAGCATGTCGGTAATCAGTTGCTCGGCGGAGGCGAGCGCGCGGTCGGCGCGGGTAAGCAGTTGCCGACTGCTGTCTTCCAAAGGATGGGCGGCGAGGGCGTCGATAAACAGACGACTGGCGTTCAGGGGCTGCACCAGATCGTGACTGGCGGCCGCGAGGAAGCGGGTCTTGCCGGCACTGGCCGCCTGCAGTTCACGGTTCAACTCCTGCAGCTCATCGTTGACCGTCTCCAGTTCCGCGGTGCGGTGCGCTACTTTCTGCTCGAGGGAATTGCGGATCTCGGTGAGTTCGCCCAGCGCCCGCTGGTAATCGGAAACGTCGGTATAGGTCGTTACGAAACCACCACCGGGCAGCGGGTTGCCGCGAATTTCGAGAACCGTACCGTCGGTGCGATTGCGCTGTACCCGGTAGGCGGTGCCATTGCGCAGGTGCTCGACCCGCTTCTGCACATGCTCTTCCACATCGCCGGGCCCGCACTCGCCGCGGCTCGCGTTGTAGCGCACCAGCTCCGCCACCGGACGCCCCACATAAATCATTTCCGCCGGATAGTGGAACAACGCCAGATAGCGGCGATTCCAGGCCACCAGGTTGAGATTGGCATCCACCACCGAAATACCCTGGTCGATATTATCGATACTGCTCTGCAGCAGCCCCCGACCAAACTGGTAAATATCGGACGCCTGCTCCAGCTCATGGGAGGTGCTTTCCGGTTCGCCCAGCTGGCGCACCAGGCGCTGGGCGCTGGTGCTGCCAACGATGCCGGCAAGGATTTTCTCCACTGCTTCGCGGTAACTCTGGGAAGTATCCGCCGCGCTACTGCCGGTCGATTCACTTCCTGCACCCTGCCCCAGGGATGCCAGCGCCCGCGCCGCCGCATCTTCTCCCACAAAGCGCGCCAGCAGCTGTCGCAGCCGCGCCTTGTCCACCGGTGCGGCCTGCACCGCGGCACCGCCGGGCAGCCAGCGCCCCTGCAGCAGGGAAACGCCGATCAAAGTGAGCCCGTTGAGCCCCAGCCCAAACACACAGCTGGTGGTGAGCGCGTGCCACTCCAGTCCCAGGGTGTTGGCGATCAAATCCCATTGCCCCAGCGCCGCCGGTAGCGCAGACAGCGCCCAGATCAGGGCGCCGACTACCAGCCCGGCAATCACCCCCACCGCGCGCAGCTGCGGCCAGCGTGCCGGCCAGGTCACCGCGGCGATCATCGCCGGCGCCAACTGTGCGGCCAATGCCAGGGACAGCAGTCCGAAAGTACCCAGGCTCACGCCGGAGCCAATCAACTCGCTCACCCCGAAGGCGGCCAGCATCAGCAGGGCGATAATCACCCGCCGCACCCGCCGCAGGTCACTGCCCAGGGCAACACCTGCGGGGCGCTGCTGCAGGCGTTTCAGCCACAGGGGCACCACCATGGTGTTCGCGATCATGGTAGACAGGGCGATGGTGGCGATGATGACCATGCTGGAGCCGGCGGAAAGGCCACCAATAAACGCCAGCAGGGCAAGCCACGGCGTGCCGCTCTCAAGCGGGATGCCAAGCACGAAGCGCTCGGCATTGGTGTAGGTGTCCGGCAACCACAGCAACCCGCCGTATCCCACCACCAGCACCGCGGCAGATACCAGCGCAAGATATACCGGGATCAGCTTGCGCACCGGGCCGATATCCCGCTCGCCGTCGCTCTCGATCATCAGGATGTGAAATTGCCGCGGCAGGCAGAAGATGGCCGCCATCCCCAATACCACCACGGCAAAATACCCGGTATCCGCCGGGCGGGACTCGGCAATTGCCGCCACCCGCTCGCTGGCCAGGGCGCTGCGCGCCAGGTCGGCAGTGCCGTCAAAGGCGGAGTAGAGTACGAACCACGCCACCGCCACCAGCGCGCCGATCTTGACCAGTGCCTCGAACGCCACCGCCAGCAGCATGCCGTTGCGGTGCACCGAACTGTCGATATGGCGAGTGCCGAACAGCAGGGCAAACAGGCCCAGAGTGATGCCCACGACCGCAGTGACCACCGAGGCACTAGTGTCCGTTGAGCCCTCACCCGCCTGCGCCAGCAGCAGAAAACTGTCCGCCACCGCGCGCAACTGCAGGGACAGGTAGGGAACAATGGCCACCACCGCCAATAGCGCGACCGCAGCCGCCAGCCACTGGGATCCGCCGTACTGCGCGCTGATAAAATCCGCAATAGAGGTGGATCCCTGCTGCTTGGACAGGCGCACAAAACGCATCAGCAGGGGGGCGCCGAAGATCAGCATCAGGCAGGCGCCGACAAAGGTAGGGGGCAGCACCCATCCCTCGCTCACCGCCTGGGCGGGCACGCCAAAGAACATCCAGGCACTGGTATAGGTACCGGCGAGCGCGAGCAGCAGGGGTTTGACCGGGCGGATACGCCCGACCGGCAGCCGATCCCCCCAGAAGGCGATGGCAAACAGCAACAGCAGGTAGCTCAGGCCCACGGCGGCCAGCAGGGTAAGGCTGAACAATTGGCGCCTCATTCATTATTTTGTTTATTATGCACAGAGTAACTGATCGTGCGTTTTTTGTCCTGCTCTGCGCGCAGAACCATCGTCATACCTTGGTCTAGCAGGCAACAGCACCGTCAGCCGATACAGTGCAGATCCGTAACTTAGATAAAAACCATAAACCGGTGATCGGAGAGAGCCATGCGCAATCCAATGAAATTCAACCCCCTAGCCGCAGGCATCATGTTCGCCTGCGGAGCGTCCCTCGCCTACGCAGACCCCCAACTGGAAGAAGTGACCGTGACCGCGCAGAAGCGCGAGCAGTCCATGCAGGAAGTACCGGTTGCCGTGACTGCAATTGGCGCTGACCAACTGATGCAAAACGGTATCAGCGACCTGACCGACATTCAGAAACTGTCCCCCAACACCACTTTGCAAGCCAGTCGTGGCACCAACTCGACCCTGACCGCGTTTATCCGCGGTATCGGCCAGCAGGACCCGCTTTGGGGTTTTGAGCCGGGCGTAGGCATCTATATTGACGACGTTTACGTGGCACGCCCTCAAGGTGCCGTGCTCGACATCCTCGACGTAGAGCGAGTGGAAGTTCTGCGCGGCCCGCAGGGTACCCTGTACGGCAAGAACACTATTGGCGGCGCGGTGAAATATGTCACCAAGAAGATGTCTGGTGACACCGAATTGAAAATTGGTGGTGGCCTGGGCTCCTACAACCAGCGCGACCTGAAAGTCTCCGGCTCTACAGCGATTTCCGAAACCGTCAACATTGGCGGTGCCATCGCCAGCTTCCAGCGCGACGGCTACGGTGAAAACGTGGTTACTGGTAAGGATCAATACAACAAGGACATCATCAGCGGCCGCTTTGCTGTTGAGTGGAACCCCTCAGACGCTGTCTGGGTGCGGTTTGCCGGTGACAAAACCGTGGACGAGTCTGCCTCCAAACACGGCCATCGCTTCGCCCCGGGCCTCGGTGGCGAGCCCGTTCTGGACAGCATCTACGACACCGAATCAAACATGACTTCGGACAACTTGGTAGAAACCAGCGGTATGTCGCTGATTGCCGAGTGGGAAATGTCCGACAGCGTTACCGTAAAATCGATCACAGCATATCGCCAGGGCGAAACTGAGACGGCTATCGACTTCGACAGCACCAGTCGACCGGATTTTGACGTTCCCGCTTTTTACGAGGACGATCAAACTACCCAGGAGTTCCAGCTGATCTGGCAGGGTGACAATGCCGACCTGGTAAGCGGTCTCTACTACTACACGGGTACCGCTGCGGGCGCCTTCGACGCGGTACTTGGATATATCAATCTTACCCAGCAAGTGGCCGGCTCTGTCGATACAACCAGCCTGTCTGCATATGCCCACTACAACTGGCAGTTTGCACCGGACTGGAATCTGAGTGTCGGCGGCCGCTACACCAGAGATGAAAAAGACGCGGAAGTATTCAAGGCAAATTTCGCAGGCATCTACAGCCCGCTGTTTGCTGGAAAATATAACCCCGGTCAGGATCCGGCTGTTTTCCTCGGCGCACTGACAGACTACGAAAATAGCGATAGCTGGGGTCAATTCACTCCGCATCTCGGTGTGGACTTCCAGGTAAATGACGACGTTCTGCTGTACGCAAAATACAGCGCGGGCTTCAAGTCCGGCGGTTTCGATATGCGCGGCGATGCCAGCACTCTGCCCTCCACCGTAGATGGATTTGATCCAGAGACCGTGGACACCTATGAGTTCGGTGTAAAGTCTGACCTGCTAAACAATCGCCTGCGCCTTAACGCAGCAGCATTCCGCGCCGACTACGACGATATGCAAGTCACCATCCAGCAGCTCAATCCCGGCGGAGGCTTCTCCAGTGCGGTACTGAATGCCGGCCAGGCGCGTATTCAGGGCCTGGAGCTTGAAGCCACCCTGGCAATGACCGACAACCTGCTGGCTAACTTCACCCTGGGTCTGGCCGACACTGAATTCGTCGAGTTCATTTCCGGTGGAGTGGATGTGTCCGACGACCGCGACATGCAGAACACGCCGGATACCACTGCCATGTTCCAGTTGAATTACTCACTGCCTGTGGGTAACGGGGGCGAGCTGGTATTCCTGCCTACCGTTTCCTATCGCGCAGACACCCAGATTTTCGAGACGCCTAGCATTCTCGACCAGGAGGCCTACACCCTGGTCGACATGACCGCGACCTACTACAGCGCGAACGGCAACTGGAATCTGGGCCTCGCCGGTAAAAACCTGACTGACGAAGAGTATCGTGTTGGTGGCTACGGCTTCGGCGGCGCCTTCGATACCGGCTTCTACGGCGCACCTCGCACTATCGCGCTCACAGGTAGCTACAACTTCTGAGTACCGTCACTGTCATCTTCGCAAATTTGTGCAACGCGTGATTCATGCTTAGTCATTGCACTTTCCACTTGGGGCCCACTGGGCCCCTTTTTTGTTTGGCGCCGAATTAGCGCGCTCGTTCAGGCCCTTATTCACGCCCCTATCTGTCGGGGATTTCTCCATCCGGCGCGGGATTTATTAAATTGGCGCGCAAATTCACACTTTGGCGGCAACCTCTTCTAATCTGAAAGTGAGGGCGGCAGTGACGCCGCTACTTGAATCAGCCATCGAGGTATCCGCGTGCAGAAATTGAGTAGTATTCTGCTGACGGCGGTCATAGCGACAGGAGTTGTTGCCGGTTGTACTACAACCGCGCCCACGGAAAATCATACAAATCGCGCCTTCAGCAGCGCCGTCCCCCCACATATGGACCCAGCCCATTTTTCCGTGCGGTCCTCAGACCGAAGGCCGCGCACCAGCAGTCGCGAGGCGCCGCGCTCGCTCAACGTCAACGGCACCCGCTTTCGCTGCTTCGAACAGGAGCTCGACTCCAAGGTGGTGGTGCGTTGCGTGCGCCAGTCGTGACGCCAAATTGAATTCCCTGCGGGCCCTGGCGCCCGCATTCTCCACACGCTGTGACCATTTCCGCCACAAGCTGTCGCCCAATTCCACTCGCATGGACGTTGGCTGACTAAGCTTGATCTATCTACACGGACGTAGCACAGGAAGGAGATTCGAGAATGAAAAAACTGCTACCGATATGGCTATTTGGGCTCGCGCTGGTGATTGCGGGGTGTATGAATATGGGCGGCAAGGATTCGGGCCCCAGCCAGACTCCCGGCAGCGTCAGTAGTGTCTGTGGCGACAAATGGGAAATGCGCCTGTTGCGCATCAACGGCCAGGCCGTCCCCGTCGACCAGCCGCAGGAATTTACCTTCCTGTGCAACAGCGGCGGTGAAGCCATGGGCAAGAGCGGTATCAATACCTACCGCGGCGCCATGCAGATTACGGCGAACGGCCAGATCCTGTGGGATACCGGTAGTTTTGCCTCGACAAAAATGGCCGGACCGCCACAGGTGATGGAGCAGGAATCCCAGTACCTGGGTGCACTGGCGGGCACGACACAGGCGTTCGTCAAAAGCGGCGGTGGTCGCCTGATCCTGCGCGACGCCTCAGGTGACCGGTATATCGAATACATCAAGGCGGGTAACTGAGCGTCATTAAGCGCTACTAAATAGCCCGCCTGGGTCACAGACGTTGCGCGGGCTTTGCGGTTTAATACTGCAAACGGCTACCGGACAGACCCGATGGACTTCTCACACCGCTCGCGCCCGCAATTCTCACCGGTTTCCGGGTCACACCTGGCACTCTGCGCGACACTGGCCGGGCTATTGCTGGCCTCACTGTTCTTTTCCGGCTGTTCGTCCCACCCGCAGCAGCTGTCAGCCACCGAGCCCATGGCCCCGGGCGACATCTGCAATTACCAGTGGATACTGCACGGCATAAACGTGGACGGACGCGAGCAGAAGTCGCGACTTTTCTGGCAGAAAATGGTCCGCGACCGCCCCTACCTCACCTGCGACAAACTGGGCTTTGTACGCGGCAACGCCGGTTCCAACCCCTATCTCGGCAAGTTCGACCTGGCCGACGATGGCTCGATCGAGTGGATCAAGGCCCCGAAAATCTCCCGTATGGTGGGTCGCAAAGACAGCAGCGAACTGGAGAAGGACTTTCTGAAAGCGCTACCGCGTATTGATCGCGCCAGCGTCGCGGGCGACATACTGACGCTGCAGGGCGGCGAAGGTACTCGAATAGAGTTCAAACAGACCGGCGAATTGCCGAGCTCTTCCCCTTAAATTCGCATCATCAGAAATCGTAGCGAGCGGGTGGCTGATGGTGGCCGCCGCAGCGCAGCAAGCGGAGTGTACTTTAGTACATGAGCATTGTGAGCAGCGCCGGACGCCGTCAGGCGCACGCGCAGTAGATTTCCGGTGATGCGACGAAAAAAGGCGGCCATAGGGCCGCCTGAAGAACCATTCAAGAAGGGTCTCGATTCGCAACTGCGAGCTCGAGTCCAATCCTCCAAGTGGAGGCACTTCCAAACTCGGAAGCAAAAATCACCAATAAAGATTGGTGCGATGCAAAGAGAGAAGAACAACGAAAACAAGTCAGTTGCGCGATGAAACAACCGGACAAGCAAAATTTCGTTGTGTGAGTAATGTAATCGGCGCCCGTTACAAACAAATTACGAAACAGGAAAATTTCCCATCTCCGGGTAACTTTTTGCAGCGCGATCTTAACGGCCGGGGTCAGGGGCGGGAGCGCCGCTGATGCTGCTCCAGATTCTGCTGGCGCTTGCGCTCACTTTTCTTCAACAGAAGGTAAGTCGCCCCGAGACCGCCATGCTGTTTCTGCGCACTGTGAAACGCGAGCACTTCCTCCAACTGGGGTAGCCAGGCATTCACACAGCTTTTCAACATGGCCGGGGTTTTGCGCCCTTCGCCTTTGCCGTGGGTTACCAGTGCGCAGCGCACATCGGCTTCCACACAGTCCCGCACAAATTGATACAGCGCGCTGCGAGCCATTTCCACGGTGTGATTGTGCAGGTCGAGCCGCGCATCCACGGTGTATTTGCCCAGGCGCAGGTTGCGGTAAACACCGTTCTGCACGCCGTCGCGCTTGAATTCTATAGGGTCGAAGGGCTCCACCGGCTCCACATACTCGCCGCCGAGGGGATTGAGTTCGCGGTAGGTCTGCGCGGTGGCGGCCTCGCGGCGGGCGCGCTGATTGAGGGGATCTCTGGTCTCTTTCTTCAGCGCGCTCTGTCGCTGACCGGACGGCAGCGGCTTTACATCGCCCAGGGCACCCATAGCACCGCGAAAATCGTCCTGTTCACTCTTGTCCACAACATCTCCCCACTTCGAGTACCGGCCTGAACAGCGCCGCTGCCGGTACCCTCAGGGATCGAGGAACAGATCCACTGCCAGATCGCCGGCCTTGGCGGGATTGTGCGCATATTGGGTGAAATCTTCCACCCCCCGTTCGTGCAGCAGGGTTTCGTCGATCAGCTGGGCGCCGTTGAGCCCCTGGTTTTCGGTAATCAGCACTTCGTAGGCGGCATCGGCCATGACCATGGGCTTGCGGCTCTGCTCGAACATTTCGCGGCTGCCCACGGCAAACTCGATGGCAACAGTGGCGACCAGGGTCCGCGGCCACAGGGTGGCCACACTAATACTGGTTTTGCTCAGTTCTTCTGCCAGCCCCATGCTGAGGATGGTCATGCCGAATTTGGACAGGGCGTAGGGGGCAAACGGACCCAGCCAGCGGGGCTCGATGTTCAGTGGTGGCGACAGGCTGAGGATATGCCCGCAGTCCGATTGCTTGAGGTAGGGAATGGCCAGGTGCGCGGTCAGGTACACGCCGCGGGCATTAACATCCATCATCAGGTCGTAGCGCTTGGGCGGGGTGGCTTCAACGCTGGTGAGGTTGATGGCGCCGGCGTTGTTGATCACGGCGTCGATACCGCCAAAGGTGTCGGCGGTTTTCTTGAGGGCTTCCGCCACCTGCTCTTCGTCGCGCACGTCGACCTGCATGGGCAGGGCCTTGCCACCGGCGGCTTCGATCTCCTCGGCAACGGAGTAGATGGTGCCGGGAAGTTTGGGGTGGGGCTCGGCGGACTTGGCGGCGATGGCTATGTTGGCGCCGTCGGCGGCGCACTTGAGCGCAATGGCGCGGCCGATGCCGCGGCTGGCACCGGTGATAAAGATGGTTTTGCCCTTGAGGGCGCCGGTGTTCTTGGTGAGGGTGATCGGGTCGGTCATGGGCGCTCCTCGGTCTCGGGTGATTTCCAGCCTAGGGATTGCGGGGGTCTTCGACCACCGCGGGGCAATAGATGTCTTTGAAGGTTTGCGGCATGCGCTTGGGTTTGCCGCTGGAGAGTTCGATACACACCATTTGCCAGGTGGCCCGCAGGATCAGGGCCTGGTCACCGGTGCGGTGGATCTGGAACTTTCGGGTCATGTTGAGGCGGCCGTCCACCATGGTGAGCCAGGTGCCGATCAGCAGCTCGTCGCCTTCCTTTGCCGCCAGTATATAGTCGTACTCGGCCTGGCGAATGGCCATTCCCCGGTCCATGGCTTGATAATTGGTGACATCAAGACCCAGCTCGACACTGTGCGACCAGGCGGCGCGCTCACACCAGCGCACGTATTCGGCGTTGTTGGCGTGGTGCAGGCCATCGACGTGCTCTGCATTGACGCGGACTTTGTAGGTATAGGGTTGGGGCAAGTCCCACTGCATATCTTTTCCAATTCATTGGCGGCGCTACTGCCGGGTGCATGTTTGCGAGACACGAGCTAGGCGCCCCCCCTCAACCCATCCCTGGGGGCTCTGCAAAAAGTGTCCAGCCGCTTCAGCGCGGCGCCTTCGGCCCTGTTTTTGAAGGTCTCGCACAGTTGCACCCGGCAGCAGCGCCTTCGCATCAAAGTTCGCGTAACTTAACAAGCTCAGCATCCGTGAAACATTACGTCAGATACAAAAAAGGCTCCCTCGGTCGAAACCAAGGGAGCCTTTTTCAGTATCACTGAAGCTTAGGCGTCAGCTTTCTCACCACCTTGCTCGGCGGCTTGCTGTTGCGCCTGCTGCAGAGCGGCGGCGAACAGAGCGTCGAAGTTGATCGGCGGCAGCATCAGGGCGGGGAAAGAGCCCTTGGTGACGACGTTGTCGACGACTTCGCGCGCGTAGGGGAACAGGATGTTCGGGCAGGCGGTGTTCAGCGCTTGAGCCAGCTGCTGACCTTCCAGGCCTTTGATGCCGAACAGGCCGGCCTGTTGTACTTCTACCAGGAAAGCGGTCTCGCCTTCAACCTTGACGGTGATGGTCAGGGTCAGGGCCACTTCGTACAGATCTTCGTCGATCTTGGCGGTTTTGGTGTTCAGTTCCTGAGAGACTTCCGGTTTCCACTGCTTTTTGAAAATCTCGGCGCCCATCGGGGTCTCGAAGGACAGGTCTTTCGGGTCAATGCGCTGCATCGCGAATTGTACTTGTTGTTGATCTTCGCCGTTAACCGCAGCGCCGTTTTGTTCTTCAGCCATGTTACAAGCCTGTTCACTCAATAATGTTTGTAATTGCCTTCCCTGATAGAAGACTCCCTGTATGGAATCTTCTAATGGGGGCCTCGAAAAGCCCTTTCAAGGCACATTCTAGAAAATACTCGGGAAATTCTTTGACCGCGCGGGGGCTGTTACGCCAGTAAGGATTCCAGCTCGCCGCTGCGCTCGATGGCCATCAACTCGTCGCAGCCGCCCACGTGGTGATCGCCGATCCAGATCTGCGGCACGGTGTGGCGGCCGGCTTTGGCGGTCATTTCGGCGCGCAGGGCCCGATCTCCGTCCACAGAAATCTCCGTGTAAGGGACATTCTTGTTGTCCAGGAGATACTTGGCGCGGATGCAGAAGGGGCAGTAGCGGGTGGTGTAGATAACAACTTCTTTCACGACCAGATAACCTCTTTGCGTCACTCGATTCCTGTTAACACTCTACAGCCGCGGCAATCAGCCTTTGCCTTTTACCAGCGGCAGCTTCTGATTTGCCCACTCGGACATGCCACCTTCCAGGCGGCGCACGGTGTAGCCCGCTTTCTTCAGCATACGACCGGCGGGGCCTGCGTGCTGACCCATTTTGTCCGCGAGGATAATGGTCTTCTCTTTATAGGGTGCCAGCTCTCCCATACGCCCCTCCATCTCACCGTGAGGGATGTGGATGGCGTCCACAATGTGCCCGGCGGTGAAGTCGGAGCGGTCGCGCAGGTCTACGACCTTGGCGCCGTCGCTGTTGATCAGCTGGGTGGCCGCGTGGGCCGATGCGGGTTTGCCCGCCTTGATACGCTCGGTGATGGCCAATGTATAGATCAATGCCACCAACACACTCACCAGCAGCCACTGCTCGCTGATAAAGACGAAAAAGTCCACTTCGCCCCCGAAATTTCACAATTTGTTGTTTTGATGCGATCAAACCGCTGACTTTACGGTCGACCAGTTTGCCGCCGCCCAGAGTAAAACTCTTATAGGCGATGGCCTGAAGGCCGCGCAGTATACACGATGATGACCACTTCTTAATCAGCCATTTGGGCCGGTCAATCGCGGCCATAGCTGGGTACATACTGACCTCGGGGGCTCAAACAGGTTAAAATCCGCCACCTGCGGTAGTGCACCCCCAAAGTTTTCGCGTTCTGGCAATGACGCCGGAGGATATTCCGGTAGGTCTTTCTGCTTACGAGCGGGCCAGTTACCGGTTACGCGACCTGACACACCAGCTTTTCTCAGACATTCAACACAGGAATTCCGATCCCATGGCATCCGAGTCTTCGCCCAAGCGCCCCCTGGTACTGCTGATTCTGGACGGCTTCGGCCACAGTGAGCACAGCGAACACAACGCCATCGCCGCGGCCAAGAGCCCGGTGTGGGACCAGATCTGGGGCAATCGCCCGAAAACCCTGATCCACACCTCCGGTATGGCGGTGGGCCTGCCGGAAGGGCAGATGGGGAACTCGGAAGTGGGACATATGACCCTCGGCGCCGGCCGTGTGGTGTACCAAAACTTCACCCGTATCAACAAGGCGATCGAAGACGGCGACTTCTTCAAGAACCCGGCCTACACCTCCGCGGTGGACAAGGCCATCGCCAAAGACGGCGCCGTGCACATTATGGGCCTGGCCTCCGAAGGCGGTGTGCACAGCCACGACGACCACATTGTTGCCATGGCCACCCTGGCCGCCCAGCGCGGCGCAAAGGCGGTGTATATCCACGCCTTCACCGACGGTCGCGACACCCCACCGCGCAGTGCGGAAACCCCTCTGGCGCGCCTGACCCAGGTGTGCGATGCCCTGGGCACCGCGCGCATCGCCACCATCGCCGGCCGCTACTTCGCCATGGACCGCGACAACCGCTGGGATCGCGTGCAGCCGGTCTACGACCTGATTACCCAGGGCAAAGCCGAGCATCAGGCGGACTCCGCCCTGGCCGGTCTGGAAGCCGCCTACGCCCGCGACGAGAATGACGAATTCGTGGCCCCCACCCTGATCGGCGAACCCGCGCCGCTCAAAGATGGTGACGCACTTATCTTTATGAACTTCCGCCCGGACCGCGCGCGCCAGCTGACCCGCGCCTTTACCGAAGCGGACTTCGACGGCTTCGAGCGCGCCGTCACCCCGAAACTGGCCGACTTCGTGATGACCACCGAATACGCCAGCTCCATCGACGCCGCCTGCGCCTTCCCGCCAGAGCCGATGGTGAACTCCTTCGGCGAGTACCTGCAGAACCAGAGCAAGACCCAGCTGCGTATCGCCGAGACAGAAAAGTACGCACATGTGACCTTCTTCTTTAGCGGCGGACGCGAAGAGCCCTACAATGGCGAGGAGCGTATCCTGATCAAATCGCCGGACGTGGCCACCTACGACCTGCAGCCGGAGATGAGCGCACCGGAAGTGACCGACAAACTGGTGGCCGCCATCGAAAGCGGCAAATTCGATGCTATCGTCTGCAACTACGCCAACGGCGACATGGTGGGCCACACCGGCGTCTTCGAAGCTGCGGTTAAAGCGGTGGAAGCCCTGGACGGTTGCGTGGATCGCGTAACCAAAGCCGCTCTGGCTGCCGGGGGCGAGGTGCTGATCACCGCCGACCACGGCAATGTGGAAGAAATGTTCGACGCCGGTTCCGGCCAGGTGAGTACCCAGCACTCCACCCTGCCGGTACCCTTTGTGTACGTGGGCGAGCGCAATGTCACCATGCGTGACGGCGGCAGCCTGGCAGACGTGGCACCGACCATGCTGGCGCTGATGGGCCTGCCGCAGCCGGTGGAAATGAACGGCGAGCCGCTGGTTAAAATCAACTAATTGGAATGCGCCCGCATCGCGGGCGCAAACTACAAGCGGGAATTTGCTGACACCATGAAGCTTTCGAGCAAGAAATTTTCTGCAATTTTCTTCACTGCACTGTTGTCACTGTCTCTGGTGCCCGCTTGCTTCGCGCAGGCGGCCGACGAAGAACAGCAGGCGCGCCTGGCGGAAATCAAGCAGCGCATCGAGACCCTGCAGCAGGAGCTCAACCAGGTCAAAGGCGAGCGCGACCAGCTGCTGAAAGACCTGGAATCCAACGAGAAAGACATCTCGGAGCTGCTGCAGCGCATCGACAAGATCAAATCGGACATGCAGTCCCGCGGTGAGAAGCTGCAGGAGTTAAAGCAGGAAGAGCAACAGCTACAGGAATCCCGGCGAAGTATGCAGCGGCGGGTCGAGCAGGAAGTCGCCGCCGCTTACCGACTCGGACGCCAGGAGCAGATCAAGCTGCTCCTCAACCAGCAAGACCCCCAGCACATCGCCCGCCAACTCCGCTACCACGACTACTTCCTCAAGCAACGCAGCCGCGTTATCGAAGATTACGTTTCCACTCTCGATCAGCTCTCCACCGTCACTACCGGTATCGAACGGGAACGGGACACCCTCGCCCGCGAGCGCGACCAGCTGGAAGAAAAGCGCCGCTTACTTGTCAGTGCCCAGAACAATCGCCAGCGCACCCTCGACAAACTCGCCAAACAGCTCGCCAGCAAAGGCGGCGAACTGGATCAGCTCAATAGCGATCGCAGTCGCCTGCAAAAACTGGTGGATCATGTGGGCCGCGCCATTGCCAGCCTGATCAACCCCAGCGACGACACCCCCTTCGCAAAACAGCGCGGGCGTATGCAATGGCCCGCCAGCGGCCGTCGCGCCAACGCCTTCGGCCAGCGCCGCGCCAACGGCATTACCTGGACCGGGGTCACCCTGCGCGCCAGTGAAGGCGCACCGGTGAAAGCGATTCACCGCGGGCGTGTGGTCTTCTCCGACTACCTGCGTGGCCAGGGCATGCTGATCATCCTCGATCACGGCGACGGCTACATGAGCCTCTACGGCCACAACCAGTCCCTCACCCGCGCCATCGGGGAATGGGTAGAGCGCGGCGACACCATCGCCAAGGTCGGCAACACCGGCGGTATGAGCCAGCCCGGTCTCTATTTCGAAATCCGCCGCAACGGCAAACCCCAGGACCCCACTGCCTGGTGTAGAGGTTGACCTCCAGCGACCGCGCTCCCTGCGGTCGCCATACACCTCGTCCCTAACATAATTCCCCTTGCAGTTTTACCTCCCGGTCAGCACGCCAGTTCCAATCTCCGCCAAGTTCAGAACCCTGCGCTATCGCCGGGTCTACAATTTCTGTTGGAAAGTAACGATAAATGCCAAGGACGTGCAGATTATGTTCACCCCCAAAATGCTCGCTCGCCTGATTGGCGTCGCGGCACTCACCGCTCTGCCGCTGATGGGACTCAGCCAGGCCGGTCAGCTCGAAAGCAGCGATGACCGAATCTCGCTGGAAGCCGAATCCCGCCTGCCACTGGAAGACCTGCGCAGCTTCGCCAAGGTTTTTGAACAGATCCGCCGGGGCTACGTCGAAGAAGTCGACGACAGCACCCTGCTGGAGTTTGCCATCAAGGGCATGCTGCAGGGGCTGGATCCGCACTCCTCTTACCTCGACAGTCGCTCCTTTACCGATTTGCAGGCCAACACCACCGGTGAATTTGCCGGCCTGGGTATCGAAGTCGGTATTGAAGACGACTACATCACCATCATCACTCCCATGGATGACACCCCCGCCGAACGCGCCGGATTGCGCGCCGGTGATGTCATCCTGCGCATGTCCGGAAAATCCATGCGTGGCGTCAGCCTGGATGATGCGGTGGAGAAAATGCGCGGCCCGGTGGGCTCGCCAGTGACGCTGACCATCGGACGCAAGGGCCACAAAGAACCGTTCGACGTCACTCTCAAGCGCGACAAGGTACGCGTCTACAGCGTGCGCGGTGAAATGCTCGAAGATGGCTACGGCTATCTGCGTATCAGCCAGTTCCAGCTGGACACCGGCGGCGACCTGTTGCGCGCGATGAAAAAGCTCAAGAAACAAGGCGAGCTCAAAGGGCTGGTGATTGACCTGCGCAACAACCCCGGTGGCGTTTTGCAGTCTTCTGTGGAAGTGGTCGACGCCTTTCTCGAAGAAGGCCTGGTGGTCTACACCGAGGGCCGCAATGAATCCTCCAACCTGCGCTATTCCGCCAGCCCCGGCGACCTCAGCAAAGGTGCACCACTGGTTGTGCTGATTAACGACGGCTCCGCCTCCGCCGCCGAAATTGTTGCCGGCGCACTGCAGGATCACCGCCGCGCGGTGGTTATGGGCACCGACAGTTTTGGCAAGGGCTCGGTGCAGACGGTGATTCCGATCAACGATGACCGCGCCATCAAGCTCACAACGGCGCTGTATTTCACACCCAAGGGTCGCTCCATCCAGGCCCAGGGTATCAAGCCCGACATTACCGTAGAAAGAGTGCAGGTAACCCGAGTGGGCGGCCGTACTCGTACCACCGAAGCGGACCTCGCTGGTCACCTTGGGAATGGCAATGGCGGCAAGGAAAGTGGTTCAGAAGATCGCAAGCGGGCCAAGGCCGACCAGGACGACTGGTACAGCCGCGACAACCAGGTTTTTGAAGCGCTGAACGTGCTCAAGGGGCTGAATCTCTACGTGCGTCGCATCCCCGCCGAAAGCAGCGAGAAGCGTACGGCAGAAGCGGATGAACCCAGAGATAAAGTGGCGCGCGTACAGCCGGAAGATCTCTAACCGGTCGTCTTTGAGCCCTAAAGTCCCAACAAAAATAACAACCGGCGCCCCTGTGTTTTGAGCGAGCTACCAAGTAGCTAGACTGAATTCAGGGTCGCCGGTTTTATTTTGTCCGGCAGCAAAGTTCGTGCAGTTTTGTGATTAAGCAGTAGCGAGGGTGTCATGCAGCAGTATCGTCGTGGCGAACAGGGAAAAGCGATTCCACCTCGTTCGGATCGATTCTATAAACTCGGGGATGACTGGTATTTTACCGCCCGAGGTGGAAAAACTTTTGGGCCCTATACGTGCAAGGCGGAGGCGGAGAAAGCGGCGGCACTATTTCTCAATCCGGCTCAAAACTACACCGGCAATGTTCGCCCTTTTGGCAGCCTGCGCGCGCGCCGCTGGCGCAGTGCGAACAGGTTCTAAAAAAAATGCCAGGGAGGGAACCTGGCACTTGAGAATTTTGAAGGTACTAAAAAGTTACTGCTGGAGACAGCCTGATAAGCCCGGAATCAGCAAGTCCATTTGCCGAACAACTCACTCCAACTCCATTGAAGCGCCGGGGCAGGTAGTGCTACCGTCAATGCAAAGAAGCAAATCAAGCTGCTTATTAAGTAAAGCGCACCATGGCGCACGCCCTGATACTATTCGCTACCCGGGCAGATACTAGCCGCATATCTTTCAAGCCACTATCCCGCAGGCAATTTCGCGCCAAGCGCCCCGAGGCTGCAAACCGCACGCAATTCAGCGAGATTAACCACGTAAACCCCGCTGCCCACGCCAATCCATTGGCATTTCGCCATTTCTGAAATCGCGTGAGGTTCACAACCCCAAGGCTAGTTTGATTCAACCGAAAAAGGAATTTTCGCGCCAATACTATCCGCTGCCCGGATACATACTATTTGCGACAATCTGCGCCCCATACGGTGCGGCTGATCATGACGAGTGCTCGGTGACTTTCTCGCGAACGTCTGACGGGGAGAGACCAAAGCGGCGTTTGAAGGCGCGGTTAAACCAGGCCAGATTACTGAAGCCTGCATGATAGGCAAGAGTAGAGATGTAGTCCCGCGCCTTGGCCGGGTTGACCAGCTGCTGGTACACCCAGTCCAGGCGAATGGCATTGAGGTAATCGGTAAAGGTGAAGTTGAATTCACCAAAAATCTTGCGCAGATACTGGGGCGAAATATTGAAGTGGCGAGCCACGACATCTACGCTTAATTCCGGGTCGAACATGCGCAACTTGATATAGTTGCGCATGGCCTGATAGCGGGCATGTCGAACACCGCGGTTGCCAGCCGCCACTTCACAATCGCTATCAACCCCGAGCACCAGAGCAGCCAGATCCATAATCTGGATTTCGGCGAGCTTCGCTGCAGAGGCTGATAAATCGTCCTTGGCGTGATACAGGTTCTTCAAATAGCCGAGAAGTAACTCGAATGCGCTGGCGTCGCAAGGCCGAAAACGCTTGCCAATCACCCGGTCCGGTGCAGCGAGCCGACTTTCCAGAAACTGTTTCGGCAGGCCAATACTGGTAACAAAGTGAGCCCCCTCATTCCGGCTCACATAAGGGTCTTCCAGTGGCAGTAAATAGAGCTCCCCTGGCGTACAGAACTGTTCGTTGGCACCACCAGAGGCAATACCCAATACGCCCTGGCGCGGAATCACCAGCATCATGGAATCGTCGCCGTCGGCAATATGGGTTTGGGTACGCCAGGCTTTGTGATCAACCAGAAAAGAGTCTGCCACTACTGTGCGCGGGAGCGACCGCACCGCGACATTGACATCCAACTGCTCACAACCGACGTCCACATCCAGGCCGCACAGTGGCGCATAGGTCTCCGCCAGCGCCGTGCGGCGCTCGCTTTCGGAGTAATCCTGCGAGTTGAATCGAAAATAGCCCATAACGAACCAGCCAGTTGCCGGACCTTAATTTATAGCACTATTTTCCGAGAATATCGGAAACCCGCAGGTCAAACTCCAGAACTGGTGAGTCAGTCACACTTCTGCGGGCAACAGTCGCGGTAATCACTTTCGGCTACAGGCGCATCTCGATACCGGCATCCTGCATAAACTGCTTGGCTTCGCCCACGGTGTATTCACCAAAGTGGAAAATACTCGCCGCGAGCACGGCATCGGCGCCGCCCTGCAATACACCATCGGCCAGGTGCTGCAGGTTACCGACACCACCGGAGGCGATCACCGGTACGGAGACCGCGTCGGAGATGGCGCGGGTCAGGGCCAGGTCAAAACCGTTTTTGGTGCCGTCGCGATCCATACTGGTCAGCAGGATTTCACCGGCGCCGTAGCTGTCCATTTTCTTCGCCCATTCCACCGCGTCGATGCCAGTTGGCTTGCGTCCGCCGTGGGTGAAGATTTCCCACTTGCCATCCGCCACCTGCTTGGCGTCGATGGCGACAACGATGCACTGGCTACCGAAACGGTCGGCGGCTTCGCGCACAAAGTCGGGATTGAATACCGCGGCCGAATTGATCGCGGTTTTATCCGCGCCGGCATTTAGCAGGTTGCGGATATCCTGGATCTCGCGCACACCGCCGCCAACGGTGAGTGGGATAAATACCTGGGAAGCCATTTTTTCCACGGTGTGCAGTGTGGTATCGCGGCCTTCGTGGGTGGCGGTGATATCGAGGAAGGTCACCTCATCGGCGCCCGCCTCGTTGTAGCGGCGGGCGATTTCCACCGGGTCACCGGCATCGCGGATATCGACAAAGTTGACGCCCTTGACCACGCGGCCGGCGTCGACGTCGAGACAGGGAATAATGCGTTTGGCGAGGCCCATGTTTGTATCCCGATTACCTGATGTCAGTTACTTGGTCCAGTTATCACACAGCTCCTGCGCTTTGCGCAGATCGAGCTTGTCTTCGTAAATGGCGCGGCCGGTGATGGCGCCGAAGATTTCGGTTTTGTCGTCGCCGGCTTCGAGCAGCTTTTCGATATCTTCGATGCAGCTGACACCGCCGGAGGCGATGATGGGGATCTGCACGGCACGGGCGAGGTCCATGGTGGATTCCAGGTTTACGCCCTGCATCATCCCGTCGCGGGCGATGTCGGTGTAGACAATGGCGCTGACACCGCAGTCCTGGAATTCCTTGGCGAGTTCGGTGGCCTGCACGTCGGAGACTTCGGCCCAGCCTTCGGTGGCGACGAGGCCGTCTTTGGCGTCGAGGCCGACGATGATGTGGCCTTCGAATTCACGGCAGGCTTCTTTGACCAATTTGGGGTTCTTTACCGCGGCGGTGCCGATAATGGTCCAGCTGACGCCGGCGGTGAGGTACCACTCGATGGTTTTCAGATCGCGGATGCCGCCGCCGATCTGAATGGGGAATTGCGGGAACTGGCGGGCGATGGCGTTGACGGCGTCGCCGTTGACGGGGTTGCCAGCGAAGGCGCCGTTGAGGTCGACGATGTGCAGGCGTTTGGCGCCCTGGCTGAGCCAGTGTTCGGCGGTGGCGACCGGGTCGTCGGAGAAGACGGTGGCGTCTTCCATTTCACCCTGGCGCAGGCGTACGCACTCGCCGTCTTTCAGATCAATGGCTGGGATTACGATCATTTTGTTTAACTTCCTGTTTCGGGGCCCTGTTTTGTTGACGCCCTGTGGCGGCAGAGCACCGGGTAGGAGTTTTCAGAACCGGGCTAGGCGCCCCCCTGCGAATACGTCCCTGTACGCTGCGTCGGCAACATCCCTGTTGCCGACGCTTCTGAAAACTCCTACCCGGCACTCCGCCTTCGCATGTAGTTATTTACTTTGTTAGCCGCAGTTATTACGCCGCACCGTTCCAACCGACAAAATTCTTCAATAACTGCATACCCGCATCCGCACTCTTTTCCGGGTGGAACTGGGTGGCGAAGATATTGTTGCGGGTGACAGCCGCGGCGAATGGCACACCGTAGTCGGTCTCGCCAGCAACGGCTTCATTGCCTTCAGAAGGCACATAGTAGCTGTGCACGAAATAGAAGCGGCTGCCGCTTTCGATACCGTCCCACATGGGGTGGTCGATTTTCTGCTGCACACGGTTCCAGCCCATATGCGGGACTTTCAGCCTTTCGCCATTTTCATGCAGGTCTGTGCCGAAGAATCTCACCGGCTGCGGGAAGATACCCAGGCAGTCGACGCCACCGTTTTCTTCGCTGCTGGCCATCATGATCTGCATGCCCACGCAGATACCGAGGATGGGCATACCGGATTCGACACATTGGTTCAGCAGCGGTACGAAGCCAGGGCGGATGAAACCTTCTACGCAGTCGCGGATGGCGCCGACGCCGGGGACGATAAGGCGGTCTGCGCCTTCGGCTTCCTGCGGGGTGGTGGCGAGGACGACTTCATCACCGGGGGCGACCTTTTGCAGGGCGCTGGCGACGGAGTGGAGGTTGCCCATGCCGTAGTCGAGGACGACGATCTTTTGCATTGTCATCCCAGCCTTACAGCACGCCTTTGGTGGAGGGCATGGCGCCTTCCATGCGCGGGTCCGGGGTCAGGGCCATGCGCAGGGCGCGGCCGAACGCCTTGAATACGGTCTCGATCTGGTGGTGGGCGTTGAAGCCGCGGATGCAGTCGATGTGCAACGTTACCAAAGCGTGGTTTACGAAGCCCTGGAAGAATTCGTAGAACAGTTCGGTATCGAAGTTGCCGATACGCTTCTGGGTAAACGGCACGTTCATGGTGAGACCGGGACGCCCTGAGAAGTCGATGACGACTCGACTGAGGGCTTCGTCCAGGGGCACATAGGCGTGGCCGTAGCGGGTCATGCCTTTCTTGTCGCCGATAGCCTGGTTGATGGCCTTGCCGAGGGTGATGCCGATGTCTTCCACGGTGTGGTGGTCGTCGATATGCACGTCGCCGTCGCAGGTGATGTCCAGGTCGATCATGCCGTGGCGGGCGATCTGGTCCATCATGTGCTCGAGGAAGGGGACGCCGGTGTTGAATTTGCCGGTGCCTTTGCCGTCGAGGTTGAGGCTGACCTGGATCTTGGTTTCCAGGGTGTCGCGGTTGACGCTGGCGGTGCGCATGAGGTCTACATCCTTGATTGGAGAGCGGGACAGGCCCTTTGGCCGGTCCCTGAGACAGAAGGCGCGAATTATACGCTCAAACGCGGTGGATTTTGGACGTTAGTGACAGATGAAACTTGATTCACCGTAGAGATCAAATATCATACGCCCCATGAATATAACTCCCCGCCACAAGACCCCTGTGTGGGTCAGCTTTGTGTTGCTGTTCGCGCTGATGCTCGCGCAGCCGGCGCTGGCGGAGCATATTCATGTCGAAGAGCAGGCCCACGCCATGTGCGACCTGTCCAACAACCACACACCTGCGCCCGCAGGCAGTGTGTTCACTTTCATTTCCGCAGATAGGGCACCGCTGTATATCGAACAGCAGGCTCCTGCAGCCCTCGATTGCCAACCGGAAAGCCAGTCTGCCCGCGGCCCGCCCGCATTCCAGCCCTTCAGCTAATCGCTCTCGCTGCTAGCCCCGGCTCGCCTGCTATGGCCTGCCATTTCGGCTAGTCGCCAAATAACGCTTATGTATTCTGGCGTCGGCCTTTTGGGTGGCCGTTGCCTGTAATCTACAGGAATAACCAACAATGTACCGAGTAAACACTCTGGCGCTGGCTGTTGCCTGCGCGCTGTCTTCTGCTGTGCCTTCTGCCGTTTCCGCACAGACTGCTGACAAGAAAGAATCTATCGAAGAGGTAAACGTCACTGTTTCACCTCTGGCAAAGCCGGCCGATGTGGTCGCCGCGCCAGTGTCGGTGCTATCCGGTGAGGCCCTGCGCCAGGAGGCCGCCGGCACCCTGGGGCAGACCCTGAACAATCAGCTGGGGGTTGCCAATGCCGCGTTCGGCAGCGGTGTAGGCCTGCCAGTCATCCGCGGCCAGAGCGCCAACCGGGTGAAGGTGCTGAACGACAACCTGGACGTGGCCGACGCCTCCAATACCAGCTCCGACCACGCGGTAAGCGTTGAGCCTCTACTGGCAGAGCGCATTGAAATCCTTCGCGGCCCGGCGGCCCTGCGCTATGGCAGCGGCGCCATCGGCGGCGTGGTCAACGTACTCGACGGCCGTATCCCCACCGAAGTACCGGAGCAAATGGAAGGCGCGGTTGAAATGCGCCACGACACCGCCAACAGCCAGGACGCCGGCGTCTTTCGCCTGACCGGTGGTGCGGGCAACGTGGCCTGGTACCTGGACGGAGTCTACCGCGACAACGACGACACCCAGATTCCGGGCCTCGCCATCCGTGAACACGGTGAGCATGAAGAGCACGACCACGAAGAGCACGAAGGTGAAGAGCACCACGAAGAAGAGCACCACGAGGAAGAGTTCAACACGGATGGCTTCGTCGGCAACACCAACGCCCGCGCCAAGAGCGCCAGCGCCGGCCTGTCCTGGGTAACCGATACGGGCTTCCTGGGCTTCTCGGTGAACCGCCTGGAAAACAACTACGGCATTCCCCTGGGCACCCACGAGCACAGCCACGAAGATGAGCACGGGGAAGACGAGCACCACGAAGACGAAGATCACGCCCTCGAGGAAGAGCACGAACACGAGCACGAAGAAGAACATGAGGAGCATGGTGAAGAGCGCGTGCGCATCGCCATGACCCAGACCCGCTACGACATCAAGGGTGAGCACCGCTTCAACAGCGAGTACTGGGACAAGCTGAGCGTGCGTCTCGGCTACAACGATTACGAGCACGTAGAGCTGGAGTCTCACGAAGACCACTTCCACGAAGGCACCCGCTTTACCAACGAAGCCTGGGAAAGCCGCGTGGAGCTGACTCACGACAACGGCGGCCTGTGGCGCGGCGCTTACGGCATGCAGCTGAGCAACAAGGATTTTGCCGCGGTTGGCGACGAGGCGTTTGTACAGCCCAGTAATACCCAGAGCATCGGTCTGTTCACCATGAAAGAGCGCGCCTGGGGCGACTGGCACCTCGATCTGGGCGGCCGTGTCGAGCAGGTCACCGTCGATCCGGAGCAGGGTGAAACCCAGGACTTCAATCTGCTGGGACTGTCCGGTTCTATCCAGTACTTCCTCGCGGAGCACCAGCACCTGAGCCTTGGACTCACCCACGCGGAGCGCGCGCCGGTCGCGGAAGAGCTGTTTGCCGATGGCGCCCACCTGGCGGAAGCCCGCTACCTGGAAGGTGAAGAGGATCTCGACAAAGAGAAGTCCTTCAATCTGGAGCTGGGTTACCACCACCACAACCAGGAGGCATCCGGCTGGCACGCGGTACAGGTCGAGACCAACCTGTTCTACAACCGGGTGACCGACTATATCTACGCCGCCAACACCGGCGAAGAAAACCACGATGAAGAGCTGGCGATTTACGGCTACACCAATCGCGACGCGGTATTCTACGGTGCCGAAGCCTCCGTGCGCTTCCCCTTCGCCGGCGGTCACTATGTGGAACTGTTCGGTGACAGCGTACGCGCCAGCTTCACCAGTGATCTCACGCTGCATCACGATGAGCACGAGCACGAAGAAGAGGCGGACCACGATGAGCACGAACATGAGCACGAGGAAGTCGCCGACTACCACCGCGCGGTTCCGCGCATGCCGCCGCTGCGTGTAGGCCTGGCACTGGGCGGTAACTACGACCAGCTGAACTGGGAACTGCGCACCACCAAAGCCGCAGCCCAGGACCGCGCCGGCGCCTTCGAGGAAACCACCGAGGGTTATACCCGCATGGACCTAACCGCGCGCTACAACCTGAACCTGGGTGGCACCGATGCGGTTCTATTCGCCAGCGCCCGCAACCTGCTGGATGAAGAGATCCGCAACTCCACTTCCCTGCTGCGCGATTTCGCGCCGGAAGCGGGGCGCAGCGTGGAAGCGGGTATCCGGTTCCAATTCTGACCGGCAACTGCTTCAATAGTCGCATCCGCGTTACCCGAAACACTCGTTTCGGGTAACGCTACGCTCTCGCCAAATTCAGATTAAGGATGCGCTCTGTATGGCCTGGATCAAACGCGGTCTTATTACCCTCGTTGTTCTCTTCGTTCTTTTTGCCGGCGTCATCGCCTGGTTCCTCTCCGGTCTCGATGCCAATCAATACAAACCCAAAATCGTAAAGCTCGCCGCCGACCAGGGTATTGCCCTGACCCTCGACGGCGATATCGGCTGGCAGATCTGGCCGAATATCGCGCTCAAGCTCGAAGGGGTAAAACTTGCGCCCCTGGCACTGCCCAGTGAATCCCTGCTTGAAGCGGACAAGGTGGCGGTCGGTGTAGCGCTGATGCCACTGCTGGACAAGCGTATCGAAGCCAAGGAAATCGTATTGCTCGGCCCGCAGGTGGCGCTCACCGTGGATAAAAACGGCAAGGGCAACTGGGAACTGATCACCGACGCGATGGAAGCCAAGGCCGAACAGGACGCCAAAACTAAGCGCGAAACCCCACCCACCCTCGACATCCCCAAACAGGAAGAATCCGCTTCAGGTAGTGGACTGGAGCTGGCGCTGGAGCAACTGCGTCTGGAAGACGGCGTTCTGCGCTACACCGACAAGCAGAACGGTACCGAGTACGCCATCAGCAAACTGCACATCGCCGCGGATAATCTGGTCCCCGGCGGCAAACCCGGCGACGTACGCCTGCAGGCAGAACTGGCCAGCAGTGATCTACCCGAGCCGGTGAGCCTGGATATCCACAGCAGTCTCGCGATTGATGAGGGGCTGAACGGCCTGCGCCTGCAGCCGGCCAATATCAAGCTCACCGGTGCCGAGGGTGCCAAGGCCGAGGTGAGCCTGCGCGGCAATGTGCGCCGCGTCGAAGCCGATTCGCCCTGGCAGATTCAGCTGAACCTGAAGGTCGATGTGGAACCAATTGCCGGCTGGCTCGCCGCGGTGGGTAGCGAGTACAAGCCGCAGAGCAGCAGTGCGCTACAAAGCCTACGCATCGACGCCGATATCAGCGGCACCGACACTCAGATGAACCTGCAGCCATTGGAGCTGGCACTGGACGACAATACGTTCAACGGCAGCGCCAGCTTCCAGGCCGCCACCAATGCCAAAGCCGTTCCCAGTGTTTCCCTGGACCTGAAAGGCGGTGAGCTGAATGTGGACGACTACCTGCCACCGCCAGCCACCACCTCCGAGCAGGACGAACTGAGCGCAGATGTCGCCGCTGCACAACCGGTGGCACTGCCACTGGAAGCCATGCGCGGATTCAACGCCAAGCTGGACCTGACCCTGGACAAGCTGCACGCGCTGGATTTCGATATCGACAATCCTCAGCTGGCGGTAAACATAAACAACGGCCTGTACCAGTTGAACAAGCTGGCCGCCGGTGTCTACGGCGGCGCCCTGAACAGCACCGGGGTATTCAACGCCCGTGGCAATTCCGCCCGCGGCGAATTGAGCGGCGGCCTGACGGGAGTGGAAATTTCCAAAGTGCAGGAGGCCCTGTTCGCCAGTGATGAGCCGGAGCCCGCAGACCAGAAAAAGGTCACCCTGTCCGGCAAGACCGACCTCACCTGGGTAGGTCAGACCAGCGGCGCCGACACCCTCGCTCTGCAGAAAAACCTGCGCGCGGCGGTGCAACTCAATTCCGAGGAACTTGCACTGGCGCCATTCAACCTGGAAAAAGGCATGTGCCAGTTGGTGAGCTATGCGGAAAAGACCCCCATGCCCGAAGTAGAGTGGCCAGCACAGACCCGCCTGCAGGATCTGCGTGCCAGCGTAAACCTGGACGGCGATGTGGCGAAGGTGGAAGGCATCAATGCGGGTATCGAAAATATCGCACTCACCGGCGATGGCACCGTCAACCTGGAGCAACAGGATTTTGACTTCGCCCTAGGCCTCGCCCTTGTCGGCGAGCGCACCTCCGGCAACGGCTGTTCCGTACAGAACTCCCGCTGGCGCAACCGCCCGCTGCCACTGCGCTGCAACGCCAAGTTCAACGAGGCCGGCGCCACTACCTGCAAACCCGACAGCCGTCGCATCGACGACCTGATCCGCGATGAGTTGAAATACCAGGCGGAGAAAAAGTACGGGGACAAGGTGGAAGAGAAAACCGACGAGCTGAAGGACAAGCTGAAAGACAAATTCAAAGGCCTGTTCAACCGCGGCGACTGATCTTCATACCACGTACCGTCGCCCCGGCCTCTCATCTCGTCACCCCGGCGAAGGCCGGGGTCCAGCTCCACTGAACTGCCAACACTAACTGGATACCGGCATTCGCCGGTATGACGAAAACACATAACGCAGTAGCATGGGCACCCTTCGCGGTGCCCATTTTTGTTTACGTTCATGCCCAATCCCATCGACAAGTCAGCCATCAAGCCCAAGACCCCGGGCCGATTCCAGTCCTCATTGCTGAAGTGGTTCGACCAACACGGCCGTCACGACCTGCCCTGGCAGCAGGACATCAACCCCTACCGGGTGTGGGTATCGGAAATCATGCTGCAGCAGACCCAGGTCGCGGCGGTTATCCCTTACTACCAGCGCTTTATGGAATCTTTTCCTACAGTGCAGGCCCTCGCCGCCGCCAGCCAAGATCAGGTTCTCGCCCACTGGAGTGGCCTCGGCTACTACGCCCGCGCGCGCAATCTGCACAAATGTGCGCAGACCGTGGTGAACGATCATGACGGAGAATTCCCAAGGGATGTCGAGGCACTAAGCGAGCTGCCAGGTATCGGCCGCTCCACCGCCGGCGCCATTGCCAGTATCAGCATGGGTCTGAAAGCGGCGATTCTCGATGGCAACGTCAAGCGGGTGTTGGCCCGTATCCACGCCGTTGAAGGTTGGCCGGGGCAGACCGCCGTGGCAAAGCAGATGTGGGAAATCGCCGAGCGCTACACCCCCGCGGAGCGTACCGGCGACTATACCCAGGCGATGATGGATCTCGGCGCCACCCTGTGCACCCGCGCCAAACCCGCCTGCGAGCGCTGCCCGTTCGGGAGTCACTGTATCGCCCACGCCCAGGGCAACCCCACGGACTACCCCGGCAAGAAACCGAAAAAGGAGAAGCCCGAGCGCCAGACTACCCTGTTGCTGATCGAGCACGACGGCGAGCTGTATCTCGAACAGCGCCCCGCCAGTGGTATCTGGGGTGGCCTGTGGATACCGCCACAGCTGGAGGGCGACGACGGCGGCGAGGCCAGCGCCCAGGAATGGCTGGCAGCGCAGGATCTGGACGCCAGCGAGATTCAGGCTCTGCCGCCCATGCGCCACACCTTCAGTCACTTCCATCTGGATATCCACCCGGTGTGGATAAGTCTGCCCAGCAGGCCCTGCCAGGTGGCGGAAGGGGCCAGCGGCTGGTATAAACTGCGCCAGCTCGACCGCCCTAGATCCGGCCAGGATCTGGGCCTGCCCGCACCCATCACCAGGCTGGTCAAACAGCTGCTGGCACTGCGGGCCCCACTATTGGCACCCTGTTAGGAGAAACCATGTCCCGCACCGTCTTCTGCCGCAAATACCAGGAAGAACTCGAAGGCCTCCCCAACCCGCCGTTCCCGGGCCCCAAAGGGCAGGACATCTTCGACAACGTCTCCGCCAAGGCCTGGCAGGAGTGGATGGCCCACCAGACCATGCTGATCAACGAAAAGCGTCTCAACATGATGGAACCCTCCTCCCGCGCCTATTTAGCCGACCAGATGAGCAAATTTTTCAGCGGCGAAGACTACGACGACGCCGAAGGCTTCGTCCCCGAGCAAGACGGCGACAAGTAAGCGACCGCTCGCCAACCCCCTGATCAATCGCAAAAACTATTTATCAATCAAAGGGTTGACTCCCCCCGAGAGAGCAGGTTTAATACGCGCCTCGCTGCCGGGGACAACCCCGAATCAGCAATGCCCAGATAGCTCAGTCGGTAGAGCAGGGGATTGAAAATCCCCGTGTCGGTGGTTCGATTCCGCCTCTGGGCACCATCTACTCTTATCGGATTTTCTCCGATTTGCTCAAAAGCCAGTAACCGCAAGGTCTACTGGCTTTTTTGTATTCTCAGAACGACTCGCCTCCACTCGCTGTATACCCACAATCTGTGGTTACAGGTGTGGTTACAGCGCCTTTCCGCAATTTCGTACCCACACAATTGGCCTCCAGCCCTTATACCATGGGCGTTAGCGCGGATTGTTACCCTACGCCAATCCCCCGAATTCAAGCACCCACCTTCCTACCACGCCGTAGGTGAGCACACCCTCTATCCCCGGTGCTCGCCGCGCCTGCCCTACCCGTTCCTTGCCAGCATTTACCTCTACGCGACAGGCACCCTTGGAACGCCGTGCCGCGAGGCAACAATCATCGGCGCTCCCTACGCGCCAGAGAGGATAGGAGAGCAAGCCACATGTATTTGACAGACCCCAAGTTGAAGTCTCTGAAACCAGAACATAAAAAGTACAGAAAGAGCGATGGGCAGGGCCTGCTGATCGAGGTACTTCCCAGTGGCACCAAACGCTGGCTCTTCCGCTATGTCTGGCAGGGGCAAAGGTGCGATATCGGCCTTGGTACCTACCCCGCTGTCACTCTCAAGAAGGCCCGTACCGTTCGCCAGGATTACCGGGAACTATTGGCAGACGGGATTGATCCCCGCGTTTGGCGCGAACAACAACAGCGGGAGAAATTTCAACTCCAGAATAATCGATTCGAGCAGGTGGCAGAACACTGGTACAAACTCCGTGAACCAACCTGGGCACCGTCGACACGGAAGAAGCGGCGGGCGCTACTGGACAATGATCTAATTCCGCGTTTGCGATCACGCCCAATTACCGAGATTGAGACATTTGAACTCGCACAGCTCCTACAGGAGATTGCAGGCCGCGGCGCATTGGAGTCAGCGCACAATGCGCGCCAAGTTTTGAATCAGATACTGAGGTTTGCCGTTCAATCCGGACTCGCCCGCCACAATCCGGCTGCGGTACTTCAGGGCGTGCTGCCACCGAAACAGGTCGAGCATCATGCGGCAATTGTGGAGCCGGTCGAATTCGGGCGCCTGCTTAGCGCGATCGACAATTACCGGGGGTCTAGGGTCATCCGTACCATGCTGCAGGTCGCACCGCTGGTTTTTCAGCGTCCGGTCGAGCTGGCCAAAATGCGCTGGGAAAATATCAATTGGGAAGAATCTCTTTGGATTATTCCCTGGCAAGATAAAAAGGAAGGGAAAAGCAATAAAATGGATCACCTAGTTCCCCTGTCACGGCAGGCAATCGATCTGCTTAGAACAATTCATCCCTACACTGGTCACCTACCGTACGTGTTTCGCGGTCAACGCGACCACCAAAATCACGCGAATCCAGAGTCGCTAAATCGTGCCTTAGAAAAACTCGGCTACAAAGATCGAATTAATAGCCAAAAAAGCCACACCAAAAGGCCGGATCATAGCGCACACGGATTTAGGGCAAGTGCACGCACATTGCTTGATGAAATACTTCACGAACGAGTAGAGCTCATCGAAGCGCAGCTTGCGCATCGCGTGCGTGATTCGCTCGGCCGAGCTTACAACCGCACAACATTTTTATCCGAACGTCGCGCCTTGATGCAGCGCTGGGCTGACTACCTAGATCAGCTCAAAAGCTCGGCGAGCTGAAGTATCCTTGCTCGCTTAGCCCGTTCGCTCTTCGATGAACTTTTGTATGTCGGAGTACCGCCAAGCGACTGCGCGTGACGAAAGGTAAATCCCGCGCGGCGCCTTACCCTCTGCAACCCAACGAGACCACGTTGATTCACCTATTCCGAGAATTTTAGCCACTTCAGACCGGCGCAGAAGCCGATGCTCATCATATTCACTCATGACAATACCCTCGATGATTTATCACGAACATGTATACCACGAGGGGGAGAACCCGAGCGGCATGGGCGCCCCGCGAATACCCCACGCTGACGTCGAATATCCACATCTGAACCATTCTGATCCGCACCAGCTCCAGCGTGTGGGCGTGGTTATTCGGCGGCCTCGGCCATCATGCTGCCCGGTAGGATCTGATCTCGGCCTGTACTCTTTTACCATCCTCTACAATCGACTTTCCCTTCCATCCTTTGCGCGGTTTAACAACTGACAAAGCCCTTATTTTGACTTTCTTTAGTCAATGTCTACGTGATTTGTTCCAGCTCGCTCAAGCCGGATTTCTGGCTCCCCATTTCGCCGTTTGCACATTTTGTCTCGCCCGAGACAAGGCCTTTTTCGGCTGCCCATTTTCCCATTTGCACGTTTTGTCTCCCCGGAGACAAGGCCATTTTTGGATCCCCATTTCCCCGTTTGCGCGATTTGTCTCAGCTGAGACAAGGTGATTTCCGGCTCCCCTTTTCCCCGTTTGCACGTTTTGTACCGGCCGGTACAAACTCATAACCTTTTATAAGCCATTGATTTACAAAGGTATGTATGTTTTGTGATCAAGCCCAAATTCCCCGTGGAATAATCCCCTCGGTTCCGCGTGCAACTTGGTGAGACATGCTGGATGACGCGGGTTTGTTTCGGGGGCACCTACTGCCAGGTCGGGCGTTGCGCCCGCGATACCTTCAGCCCCACCAAACCGTTCGGAAAGCTCGATCCCGCGGGCGCTGTACCCTGCGCATACCAATGACTCCAGTAGCAACCGAGCCACCACGGTTTTTCCACATCCGCCCTTTCCGGCCAACACCCAATGCAAATAGCGTATTTTCACCTGACAGGTTCTATTTCCATTTGCTCTCATTCATCGCTCCTTTGTTTATTACTCCCATTCCTGGCCACTTTGTTTATTACTCCCATTCCCGGCCACTTTGTTTATTACTCCCATTCCCGGCCACTTTGTTTATTACTCCGAGATTGAAATGGGAGTAATAACTACACTAATCCCCTAGGGGGGCTATCTGGAATGGAATCTCTAGGGGAAACGTACCCCTTGAGCATTGCTTAAGCCCTCGCTAGCCTAGCTTCATGCTTATTTTTCTGGTTGTTCTAACGTGTGCTCCCTGGCTCTTTTTGCCTGGGTCTCCCGTACCCAAGTGCTGCTACCCCCTGAGCTAAGAGCCCGCCAGGCTGGCCCTCGATGAGCGCCCCCTCTATATGCCACCGGGCCCTGCCGCGTGGGTCAGGGCTGGCGCGCGCCTTGCGGCCATTAACCGGTCAAGACCAAGACCCTTGCAGCAAGCAAGTCTCCTCGCGTTTGGCCCAACCACATCATCCAGCTTCCAGTACAGGCTATCTGCCTCTCGGCTGCCGGTTTGCCCCGGCCCCGTTCGGCTTTGTGCGCTTTGTGCAAACCGGTAAGCCGCCGCACTACATCAAGGTCGCCCTTCTCCCCTCTCCACCGTTCCCAATCTGACTCTCGCCTACCGCGATGTGTCTTCGGGCCGACGCCCACCACGCAATACCCGCCACCGCATGCATCGTGCCGGCGACATGCTTGCCGTCATCCTCGACCGCTAACTCGTCCACGAGCGCCCCCTCTGCGGGCGGTACTCAAAACCCACGCCCCCAGCTCCATCGGGCACGCTTGCACCTATTGCATCGCTATAGGTTGCCCCAAAATGCTTTCCAGAAAACGCCAACCCGTAATCTACGATCAGGCGATCAGACGATCAGTGCCCTTTTGGCGGAGTACCTTGTCGCAGAGCGCAAGGACCGTCGTGTGCACAAGCTTTGGCGCGCCATCGGCACCGCCGGCAAGTTTTTTTCGGCGTTATCGCCCTTACGGCGATCAATAACAGCCAAAATAAGTTTGGCCAGTCCGTCGGCAACCCAGTCCTCCCCGCGTTGCTGTCGTGCCTGTGTCCGGCGTAAACAACAATCGCAGCAACACCAGCGACCAAAAGCTGATCCTCGTCCTGAAGCGCGCCCTCACACATCGGTGAGCCGGGGGCTTATCCTGAAGATCAATTCTCCTGGTGGTTCTGCATGAGAATGAAGACTGTGCACTTTGCTAGCGTGAACTAGGAAACTGGGATATGAACGAATCAAAAAATAGCAACCCAAGCATTTCGCAAATGCTGCTCAGGCTCTTTGAAAATTGGAATTTATCCTGTGCCCAGAAACATATAGCGCTGGGCCTGACCGAAACCACAGACAACGGCATAAACAAGTCCCTAAAACGTTCCCTCGCCAAAGACCGCGACAAGCTGGATCGCGTGGAAATCCTTCTGCATATACACAGAGCGCTGCGGATATTGTTTCCTCAGAACCGAGAAATCGCATACCGATGGATTTTACAGCCGAATAAGCATTTCGATGGTTTAACGCCCCTTGATGTAATAGAGCGCAATGGCATGTTAGGAATGTACATGGTCCGCGATTACCTGGATGGGTATGGTGCCGCGCAAAGAATGACTATTGAGTCTTTGACCGATGGGAGCCCCGATCTCAGCCTAAACTCGAATGATCGGGAATGGCTCGCTATGGCACCAGCAGGTAAAGAATTTCCCGCGCAAGTAGGCAATTTTGAAAATGAAGATGTGATCGCAATGCTTGATATTTGGACCGCGGCATTGCGAATATTCGGAAATGACGAAAAAGCCAAGGACTGGATAAGGACGGCTATTCCGGCGCTCGGTGACACGCCAGTTGCCCTTCTACAATCAGAGCAAGGGCGCGAAAAGGTGTTCAATGCGCTCAAACGAATTGAGTCAGCTGACTTCGGCTAAAAAATTCGGAGGAGCCCTACCGAGTAGAGTTAAAAAAGTTGGACTTCTGGGTAGCACTGACGCTAACTTTTAGCTCTCTCTTTCCCTAAGGTGGCTGACCACTCAACCACTCCTCAGCACACAGCTAGTCTAGGTGGGAAAGTGAAGATTATGCGGAGGTTATTATGACTAAGGCGGAGCTCAGATGAACACAAAGCCCAATCTGGTACTCGACGCGAAGCAAGTGTTCGACGCGGTAGATCTGGCAAGGGAGAGTGGCCACTTGGCTTGCATCGTTACAAGAGCCACTGTTCGATATCAGGCCTCCAAGGCGCACCCGGGCAAGCTGGAGCGTATTGATGAACATGGGATAGTGACCATTGGCACGTTCGAAGAAGGCGAGTTCGTGCCAATTATTGGCGAGGATTAAGGAAGATCATTGCAGAAAAACCGAGACATTCGAAAGCACCAATTTAAACTCTGCCAAACTGTGTCAGCGTCCCTCCACTAACGCTTGAACTACTGCTACATCGCCACCTGCAGCGAGCCATTCGGCGACAGAGGCAGCTCTATCAACTCCGAGATTTATATCTGGGTCAGGAACTGTAAAAAAACGAATAATTGTCAGTGGGTGCCAACCCTTCATTGCCGATAGTAATTCGTCCAAATGCGGAAGAATCCCCTTTGGTGTGAACTGGAAGCGCGGAAATCGATATTCTTCATCAGAGCCAATTGCAAAAAGCTTTCCCTCATCTACCAGTTGCTGCACACTTGCGTCACTTATTTGAAATTTCTCTGCGACTTCCCGGGCAGACAGCCCATTAAATAATGCTTGCTGGTATCGTTTCTGCCTGGCTATGCGGGCATCTGCAATTTCTTGCTCTGACGCCAGCGGTAATATCCCTCCACCACCTAGTATAAAGAGCTCATGATGGCTGAGCGCGGCTTGAACCGCCTCATCTTCACCTAATTCAGACAAAGCGCTTTCGAGTATCTTAGCCGGATCCAGCCCGCGAGCATTGAGCTGTCTAGCGGCCTTGAGAAACCGCGTCAAACTATCACTCTCGAAAATTTGGCTCGAGTTTTCGATCAGCTCCGCTAGCTGTTCATCAAGAGTCCCGCCATACCTGCTGACCATTGAAACTTTGTTAGTCAAATCACTCATGATTTAAGATCAATTAAAGGAAACCGTGTTCTTTAGTCTAGTTGCGACTGTTCGTGCCCGCATTTTTTGGGAGGATCACATTGAAATCACAACATGGGCTATGTGTTCCCCCACGCATCGGCCACTTCATGGACTCGATAACTGTAAGCTTTCCAGTTCACACCAGTGTGCCATTACTCCGTCGCCACTATCTAGGCTATAGCGAGCAGCCAAAGGGACCGAAACAGGAAAGGTTGCATTTTTTCAACTGTGGATATGGTGATATCTCTTAACAGGAGAGAGATCATGCTATCCACAATTCGACATGCACTTCGTACCGCCCTACGTGACAAAGGGCACGACCTGCTAGCTGAGGCTTGCTTTTTTGAGCTGCCACAACAGATAGCCGATTTTCAGAGAACCCCTACTTATTCCGGTCATGTGTCACTGTTGTACCGGTTCAAAGTCGCGAATCAAGCATACTGCGTCGCGCTGGCTGATAGTAGCGGCTGCTCAATACCTGAAGCCGGGGACTGGTTTGCCTGGGTGTGTATAGGTGATTGGATGAGCCAAGAATGTGTATTGGCTGAGGTTATTTGTTGGCCGGAGCATACGAGGGATGGCGTAAAACCCGACTAGCAGCAACTACGTAATGAGGAAGAAACTTTATGAAAGGAGCACCCGAGGAGAGGGGCCGGATCGGCCAGACACTGCTCAAGCTCTTTGAACATTGGCAGCTGCCCCCCCCCCCCAGAGACTGAGCTTGCTAGGTCTTGATCATGAGAGCCATATTGACCCGAACGAATATCTCTCCCTGGGATCTTTTGCCGTCGACCGTGACAAGCTAGATCGGGCCAGCATCCTGCTGATCAGGCTGAAATCGAACTGCCTTCCGTGGCCAATACAGATAACGCACCCACGGAATGCGCACTTCAAAACGGCACTGAGGGAATTCGCCAGCTGCTTGATGTGTGGACTGTCGCAGTTAGTGTCTTTTCGAGCGAGGAAAAAGCCAAGTTATGGCTTTTGAGCCATGTACCCGCAGTGGGATGCGCCCCTTTAGCCCTGCTTGCCAGCAACAGAGGGCGAGAAAAAGTTCTTGGCCTATTGATGCAGATCCGGCAAGGGGATTTTGGAGGATGAGGACGCGTGGCCTCGCTATGAATTCGAAAGGAGCTTGCCACACTGTGTAGTCAGGCTGTAATGGTCTACTTATCCCGGACACCAATTTAGGTGGTAAAGTTGCCGCCTGAGACAGAGCTGTTCAAAGAGCAGACAACTTAGATCCTTCTCCCCAGAGTCCAAGCTGGATGCTGCCCGGCTAGTCGTGGACCAGGGATATTCAGCATCTTAGGCCGCCCGGTCACTGGATGACGCTACCACCGCTATCCGCCGCTGAGTGAAGCAGCTTGAGGCTGAACGTGGCGGTGAAACGCCATCCAGCGAGGCCCTTACGCCAGAGCAGCAGAGAACCCAAGGGCTGGAAGCCCGGGTCAACCGCCTCGCACGGGAGAAAGAGATACCAAAAAAAGCTTCCGCTCTCTTGATGTCCGACGAGATAAATCGTACGCGCTGATAAACCGATTAAGTGAGCAAGAGCCTGTGGAGCTGGTCTGTGAAGCGCTTTAAGTAACTCGATCATGCTACTACGAGTACAAGAAAAGGCGCTATTGACGTACCCAGAATCCAGCTTCGAGCCAGGGTCAATGAGGCCTTCAAACGTTGCCGTAGCGACGCTGGCGGCCGAACAATCGTAGGGCTGCTCTGCGAGCAGGGAATCGCCATTGGACGCTTCAAAGTCCGTAGCCTGATGCGCGAAGCTGGCCTGATCTGCACGCAGCCAGGCCCCCACAAGTACAAGAAGGCAACGGTTGAGCGAGTCGACATACCGAGTGAGCTCGATCGCGAGTTCAACCTGGAAAGCCAAACCATGTATGGTGTGGCGATATCACCTATATCTGGGCCGGCTCTCGCTGGTGCTACCTGGCTACGGATTCGAGCTGCACGCCTTGCGCGGCAGGGGTTTAGGGACTTCGCCACCTATGTAATCACGGACTTCTACCGGCAATTCTTATCTGAACGGCCGAATACTCTCAGTGCCTCTCCCCATCCCATAGGCCTAAGTCTATGAACTGAGAACAGCGAACTCTTTAAAGTCAGTAGCTTACTTAACGAATTCAGCGAAGGAGCTTGATTGGTAAATTGGGTAAGCGGAGGAAAAAGTAGCATAAGATCTTAAAATGATCGTGGTTATCATATTGACACACACTAACATATCAATTAAGAATGCACACTATTAAACAGTACATGCAGCCCTAACGGGTTTGCAGCACCTTTGGCAACCCAGTAACCGGCTCAGCAGTTTGCGAATATGAATGTTTTAGCCCATAGATAACAGGGAATCGAATGCCCAACGCACAAGTCATCGAAGAACAGTTGGCAGCAGTAAACCAGTCTCAGCGGGAGCGTCTATTCCACATAGACTTCAAGCTCTATTTCCTGGGCTCGGTAAATCGATCTGATCTGGTATCACGTTTTGGCATCAAGGAAGCAGCCGCTTCTCGCGATCTCTCACTCTACAAAGCACTCGCCCCCAAAAACATCGAATACGACACCAAAGCCAAAACCTACATCCAGCGTGAAAGCTTTACCCCGCTTTTTGAATACACTGGTAGCCAGACAATCGCAGCATTGCTACATGGCTTTGGTGATGATTTCGTTGGCAACCAAAAGTCGATAATCACCTGTGAGGCGCCCACACAGCTCAATTTCCCCAACATTGCCACATTGGCATGTATAACGCGCGCCATTCACAACAACCGAGTTTTGAAGATTCAGTATCGGTCATTATCTAGCGGATTGACCGAAAGAGAGATCGTACCTTTCGCGATGGTAGATAACGGTCTGCGATGGCATGTAAGGGCATACGATCGAGCGCAAGCAGCTTTCGATGATTTTGTTATCAATCGAATCGAGTCGCCAAAACAACTCGATCAAGATATTCCTGCAGAGCAAACCAAGTCAGCAGACAACCAATGGAATCGCATCGTCGATTTACATATCGTTCCACACCCGAATCTAAAACATCCAGAAACCATTAAAGTCGAATATGGCATTCAGGGTGCTTTTTTGCTTGTACAGACACGTGCAGCAGTCGCTGGTTATCTGCTTCGCAAGTGGAATATTGACTGTTCCGAAGACCATAAACTGGGTGGCCCTGAAAACCACCTATGGCTTCAAAACAGGCAAACGTTATATGGCGTAGAAAAATTAATCCTTGCACCAGGCTATCAATGTGAGGAGCAGAACAAAGAAAGACTTAGTCAATGACAGAAAACATTAACCATAAAATTTCAGGTGAGTACAACACTGCTATCAAAGATATAGCGGGCATAAAAGACTACAGCCTGATTTTTAACATTATCAACACTTACTTTAGTGAACCGGAATCGACTAACTCAAAAATCACTGATGACAATGAGTTTGATATGAGAGCTTCCAAAACACGCACTAAAGTTAGCTGGGCGATCAATAAATCAATTCTTACTTTTGTTAGCGATGAACATAGAGAATTAGTTAGTAAAGCTTTTTGTGAAAATGTCCCTCTGCAAGACAAGAAGTTCGCCTTTCTCTGGCATTTTTGCTTAAACAACAGACTGTTTAGAGAAATCACTATCGAAGTATTCTCCAAAGTCTATTTCTCGGGACGCGCTCAAATATCTAAAGAGGATATTATTGCATATATCAAAGGTGTATCTGGCAACCGAGATGCAGGCAAACTAGGTTGGTCCGAAGAAACCGTTTACCGACTAGCAACCAAGTATCTGAATTTAATGACTAAATTTGACTTCGTGTCAGCGGGTCGGGTGAAGTCCTTTAATCATATTCGCCCTACGTCTGAAGCATTAGTGCTTTTTATATATTTCTGCAATTTATTCTCACCTGAGATAAAAAATATTTTTGAACATAAATTGCTCCCTGCATGCTTTATAGCCAAAGAAGATATTCAAGACCGCTTCAAAAAACTTTCAATGAAAGGCTTCTTTGATATGAGCTTTAATGGCGTGGCACTCAATATCGAATTAACTCATAGCCATAAGGATATATGCGATGCCCTATATTGCTGATCACAAACAAAAGTTTGCTGACTTGAACTTTAACATCGACAACCAAGACCAGCTACGTCGGCAAGCCAATGGTGGCAACAGCATATTGTTCTCTTATCAACCCAATGAAGAAAATCTCTACACTGAAAAAGCAAGAGACCTTTATGGCGACAAAGCGGAATTTATAGATATTAGCCAGCTGCTGGTTAAATTCATCGACATCGATGGCTGGGATGCTTTTTCCGAGTACTACAGAGATTTTAGCAATACGCCACATGTAGTCTTTAGATCTGAAGACCCGGAACCTGACCTTTTTGACATGATTATTTCAGCCATTAAACACGCTTGTGAAGAAGACAAAATTCCAGTGCTTATTCGCAGTGGGTGCTTGTACGGAACAGGTATAGAAAATGTCAACATCATGGAACACAGGGATGTTATGGGTTTAAAACATCCACTTGTTATCTTTTATCCATCGAAAATTTCCGAAAATAACATCTTCTTTTTGAATTTTAAGCCAGCATCTAAATACCGCTGCACGTTAGTGAAATAAGGATTAAAAACAGCATGACAACCATTAACGAAATACTAACGTTAGATCTTAAAGAAGACATTAAAAACGTTATCGACCTTGAAGATCGATCAGAAACAGAAATCCAGCAGGAAATCGAATCATACATCGTTACCGAAGGTATTGGTCGCCACCTCTACGACTTTACAAACCAGTTCACGTCCAACATCAAAGAGACCGGTGTTTGGTTATCCGGGTTTTATGGCTCAGGTAAGTCTTACTTCGGAAAGATGCTAGGCTACATCATCGACAACCAGATTATCAACGGCACCCCTGCTCGAGATCGCTTCATTCCACGCTTAAAGGGTGTTAGTGATGCAGGGCTTATTGAAAATGCCATACGCAATCTTGATGCAATTAGCAGCCGCGTGGTGTTTCTGGATGTCGCAAAACAGAACACCGAACGTGGGCTAGCATTCACTCTATTTGCCAATCTTCTAAAGAATCTCGGCTTTCGTGATGATATTTACGGATACATGGAGTTCGATTTACTTCTCGATGGCAAGTATGACGAGTTCAAAGCGATCGCCCAAAATATCGAATCAAAAGAATGGGATGAACTCAAGAAAAGCAATCGCCATGTTGCCAGAGTCATGCGAAAAGCCTTTTCAGAGATGGGCTACAGCGAATCAGACTATGAAGACACCAAAAATGTATACAGCGCTGCTATAGAAGACTTTTCTGCCAGTAAATTTAAAACTGAATTGGAAAAATACCTACAGTTTAATTCAGAAGAAACACTTGTCTTTGTTTTCGATGAGGCGAGTGAAGCGATAAGCCAAAAGAAATTCACGCTATTAGATTTGGAAGGGATTAGCGAATCACTATCGAGCATAAGCAATAAAGTTTGGACCATAGCGATTGCACAAGAAAAGCTCGACGATGTGATTAACAATGCCAACGTCAGTCGCAGCAGCTTGACCAAGGTTACCGATCGTTTTAAAACCAAGATCCACCTCGAATCTACTGAGGTAGACGTCATCATTCGCAGTCGATTGCTTCAAAAAACAGAGCACGCAAAACAAGACCTACTCGCGTATCACCAGAAGAATGAAGGTCTAATCAGCGACGCAACGAACCTCAAGTCATCATTTCCAACCAAAACGGAATCAGCTGAAGATTTTGCTGTTTATTACCCATTCCACAAATATCAGTTCGATATTCTGCAAAAGTTCTTATTTAGCTCAAACGCATTAGTTGCTACCCAAATCGCAGCTCGAGGCATGATTATCACTACGTTTGACGTATTGCGTAAGCAAATGCGTGACAAAGAGCTCTATAGCTTTACGCCAGGATTCGCGATCTGTGATGAGGCCCAAACCGCGCCGCCAGTAGGATTGGTCAATAAATACGATACAAGCCGAAAAATACTAAAGGAAAATGGAAGTAGCATTGATGGCGAAAAACTGCTTAAAACCATGCATCTTTTAGCCGACTTTGAAGTAGTAGCACCAACGGTCGAAAACATCACAAAAAGCTACATCACGGACATCACGTCTTACTACGATTTAAAACCAGCAATCGAAGATGCGCTTAAGCTGCTGCTCGAAGCAAAAGTATTGCTGCTATCAAATAACAACTACAAAATCACCTCAGACCTTGAGGGCAAAATGCTCGAGGAGATGAAAGATTTTGATGTCGAACTGTTCAGTAAAAAGCGTGAGTTAATCAAGTATCTAAAGAACTACAAAACCTTTAATGCTGTTGCATCCTACAGCGAAGGCAGTGACACCTTCAAATTTAGTGTGCTATCGGACCAAGACGATGAGTTAGCACCAGCGGGTAGCAAGCACTTAAAAGTCACAGCCTATAGCTTGTTCAATATCAATGATAATCGTCAGGATTTTATCGAGCAGTTAAAGCAAGATACACAGTACCAGAAAGACCTCATCACCTTAGTACCAGATACCGCTGAATTCTCCCAAATTGATAAGTTAATAGGCGAAGTTATGCGCTACGCCTACATGGAGGAGAAATACTCCAATGAAAAGGACGCCGATAAGCGTCAGATCATTAGAGAATTTGAAATCATAAGAGAAGAGAAACAACGCACTTTGAGGGGACTAATACAAGACGCCTATCATAATGCATCCCTTATTTACATGTTCGACGAGCACCTTTTGAACGCTGATAAATTTAAAGGGACTATCGCTGACAACCAGCGAAAAATGGTAAAAAATATCTACACCAAGCGCTTATCTAGTCAGCTCTCAGATAGTCTGGTATCAAAGATTTTCAGCACACACAAAGAAAGCCTGAATAAGTTATTTACCGCCAATGATTTTGCATTCTTCGACGGACACGGCAATTTCACCGGCGATCACCTTAAAATTGTTGAAGAGATCAACGCCAAGATAAAGTCGCGCTATATGGATGGTAAATCCTTAGAAACGGACTTATCCGGCGCGCCTTGGGGCTATAACTACGGGACGCTGGTTGCAACACTTGCAGCATTATTTCGTGCAGGTCGGCTTTCCGTTAAGTTTAATGGCGACACCTATTTTTCTCATGAACAAAAAGCCGTTCATGATGCCTTTACCAATACCACTAAGTTTAAATCAGCATCCTTTAAGTCGATTACTGCCACGTTGAGCGCTGCGCAAAAGAACCAGGCAGTGCAACTGCTTATGGAGCTGGAAACACAGGATCATATCGGCAAGAAGGTAGATTGGAATACAAACGACTTTGACCTAGCCGACAGCATTCGCTTAATGGCTGAACACTTTATCAGCGCTATTACCAACCTGAGTGATACTGTTCAGGACTTCGACGCATTATTCCCTAAAGTGGCTGGTTTAAAGCAAGACTTACAAGGCTACGCAGGTAAGGTTACTGAGAGTAACTACATCGAAAAAGTCGAGTACTTGCTTAATAATAGCGACACTTTCAGTGACGCGATCCAAGCCATATTAAAAGCGCAAAAATTCATCAAAAAGAACTTCCCCAAAGTTAAAGATTTCAGGCGCTTTATTGGCGATGTTCGTAGTGAGCTGACAAAAGCAGATCGCAGCGACAACAACATTGAAGAGGCCCATGAGGAATTCGAGCGCTTATTCAAGCATGATATGGTGAAAAACTTTGGCAACATTCAGCAGCAAGTACAAGTTGTCAAAGATGCCTATTACAAGTTAGTTAAGACCGCTTCTGCTGGAATGAGTCATGAGTATCAAATTCTCAGCGGTAAAATCGATGCCGCTTTACGTGAACTAAAAGGCTACCCGGCCGGGCGGAACCAACAAAACCAGCAAAAGCTTGATGCCCTAAAAGCCTATGCTGACAAGCGTGTCGTCGGTGAGCCTGTACTTGAGTACAGCATTAGTTGCTCAAATAGCGGCTTTTCACTCTCTGATATTTTGAACTACACCGCCCAAGCACCGCTAAAAGATAGCGAGCTGCTTATTGTGCAAAGCAGTTTTATCACAGAAGAACCGCAGCCTGAACCTGTCCCCACTCCGCATCCCGCTTGTGGTGAGCCTGCACCGGCCCCGACTTCAGTCCCAACACCAGCACCGAAACAGCCCCGCAAGGTAGCATTGAAAGTACCCAGCAGGGTGATGACAGTACAGGAATACAAAACCTTGCTGACTACGCAGCTAACGGCGCTCGCTGCCGCCAAGCCCGATGACGAAATCGAATTGTCTGTAGATATCAATAACGAAGAACTGTAACCCCATGAAATTAGCTGACCACGTAGACCATTTAAGAGAGCTGATTGAAGCCGCCTTCGATAAGCAGTTCGCTAGACTTGGCTTTGGTAAAACCAAGCAGTTGGACGCCGCCCAGGTAGAAAAACTGCCAGAGGAAGTCAAAGCCAATCGAGAACGCTTCGTCGTTATGCTGGATAATCATATCGGTGAAACAGGCTGTTATGAAAGCGCCCGTGAAAAGTTGCTGGATGAATTAACCTTTACGCTATTCAACCGTCTAGCGGCCATCAAAGTCATGGAAGCTGCCAGCTTATTCCCCCCGATATTAACCAAACAAAGCGAGCATGGTGATCGTTCATTTGGGCATAAAGCCTGGTTAGAAATGAATCCGCACATGCGCGATGAAGAGCTGGAAGGTATTCGCGATTATTTAAAATCCGCCTTTGATGAACTGGGGCAAACCTTGCCGCTGTATAGCAAAGCCTACCCCTACGCGGTACTACCCGATGCCGTGAGCTTAAATGATATTATCGATGCTTTTAATGCAGTTGATACTGACGCACAGGCTAACGATTCATCAGAAGAGGTCATCTGGCAAAGTGATGACGTACTGGGCTGGATGTACGAAAGTTATAACAATAAAAAGAAGAAGGCACACAAAGACAGTGGTGATAAAACCGAATACAACAAAGTGTCTCTACAATCGCAGGTCTATACCCCGCGCTGGGTGGTGCAGTTTCTGGTGGAAAATTCACTGGGTAAGATGTACCTCGAGATGTATCCCAATTCAGAAATCAAAAAGCACTATAAAATAGCCAATGCGCCAACAACGCAAACGCGCACACTAAAACCGTTGCATGAAGTACGTACGATTGACCCAGCCTGTGGCTCGGGCAACTTTTTGTTGTACGCCTTCGATTTCTACTACGAGCTTTATCTGGACCAAATTGAAAACTATGGTGCGGATTACGACGAAAAAGATATTCCTAAACTCATTATTGAAAATAACCTGTATGGCATCGATTTAGACGATCGTGCTATCCAGCTGGCCCAGCTGGGCTTATTTATCAAAGCCAAGAAAAAACGCCGCACAGTGGGTGAGCTGAATTTCAGAGTCGTATCGTCAGACTTTTACCTACCAGAATACAATGACGTGCGCCATATTTTTGAGCAAGGGACAGGTATCGAACGCAATCAGCAAGAGCTGATTGAAAAAATCTGGAACGATCTGAAATATGCCTATAAGTTCGGCTCCTTGGTGCATATCGATGAGCAGCTGAACAAACAGCTACACGCCATTGAAGAGCGTGCCGAGGATGATCTATTTGCGAAGGCAGAACTTTCAGAGCATCAAGACTTTGCAGCCAGCTTTTTTAGTAACCTCACCAAAGCAGTTGAACAATATGCTCGCACAGGCTCGAATACTTTTCTAACCAGTAAAACGCGAGATGCGATTACGTTTTTAGAGTTATTAACGACTGAATACGACGTGGCGACAGCTAATCCGCCTTATACTGACGACAGAGATTTTGGGCCCGAACTAAAAAGCTACTTAGATGAAAACTACCAGTTTCCGTATAAGTTCAATACAAATCTATACGCCAGCTTCATTAAACGTTCAGTTGAATTTGTAAGTGAACGAGGCCTTGTGGCCATGGTTCACCCCCCTACATTCATGTATATAAAATCTTTTTCAGATGCACGAAAATTTATACTAGACAACACCAACATTAGCCTTTTTGTTGAATGGGGTTACTTGGGCATGTTTAATCCGTCTGCCCGTGTCGATAGCGCTCTCTATGTTCTGGAAAAAGGACGAGATATAGAAACAGAAGCTTCTTTTATAAAGCTGAATCATCTATATGAAACAAAGCGTCTCGGGGCCTTGTTTGATGCCTATGAAAAATGTTGTGCTGGTGAAGAGCATGAACTGCTATATACGACTAAACAATCTAAACTAAAAACGATTAAAAATTTTCCGTTTATATACTGGATTTCTGACGATTTTCGAGAGAAGTTTACACTACCGTCGGTCTCTGACCACTTTGATGTTTGCAACGGAATATCTTCTGGTGGAAATAATGAGCGCTTTTATCGTTATTGGTGGGAAGTATCGAAAAACGAAATACTTAACTCTGAAAACATAGACACGTATAAATGGGCAACTATTAATAAAGGTGGTGATTATCAAAAATGGTATGGAAATTTATGGCTAGTTTTCAAATGGGAAAAAGAAGGGCAAGAGTTAAAGTCACTAAAGAAAAAGTGCCCATCTATTAGATATTCATATGACCATTATTATTTTGAGGAAGGCTTAGCGTTTAGTGGCTCCACATCTAAAGGTTTATCTGTAAGGTACCAACCGCCTTATTGTATTTTTGAAAGATCTGGCAAATCCATATTTGGGAAGGACAGAGACGATTACCACTATCTTCTAGGTTTGTTAAATTCAAATATTGTCTATTACATATCGGATTGCCTCAATCCAACTGTAAGTATTCAGTCCGGCGACATTGAGCGAATACCTTTTCTTGATCCTGCCCCCAAATTAAAAGCAGAAATTGAAAGGCTTTCAAAAACTAACGTAGCAATCACGCAGAACCTTGCCTCACAAAGAATATATGAGCCCAATTATTCTGGCGATTTAATCAAAAGTATTGGTACAGACATCAAACAGTCTTTTAAAGCGCTAATTAATGACTGTAACTACAAATCTACACAATGCTTAATTAATGAAGCGATAATCAATGAGAGGATATATGAAGCGTATGCATTGACGGATCACGACAAAGCAATGGTAATTGCCAAGCAAGGAGAAAGTATCGGTGGCCTCCCGGTATCACAGGAGGCTAGAAATGCCTTCTTAGCAGAAGACAATGTTTCAAAGATATTTCCCATTGAAAATATTCGCGAATTCATAGAAAGCCTCCCAACGACTCAATTCAGTGAGGAAGAGCAGGATAATGTCGAGAATGGGTTGTCTTCAATATATCAAAGCAACAATGAATACGAAGCTTTCTGCACTAATCATCAAGTAAACCCAATTAATGTCTGGTACTGGTTTAAACAGGGAAGCATTGTCCCTAAGCAACATATGAAAACGATGGCTATGGAATTTCTTTCTAACATGGCCCGTGAAATACTGATGGAAGATGAAGATGGGATTATCCCCTTAGTGCCCAATGCCGGTGAAAAGGTACTACTAGACCGAATTGAAGAGAAGTTTCTAGAAAAGGGCTTTAGTTTGGCTCAATACTCAAGTTTTGATTCAGTACTTGGCCGACCTATCAATGAATACTTGAATGCAAATTTATTTGCTGACTTATCCAACCATCTGAATATGTTTCCCAACCTACCTAAAACCCCTTTTATCTGGCACCTAACCAGCGGCCCAGAGCAAGGCTTCGACTGCTACATCATCATTTATAAGTGGAGCCGCGACAACTTGTTACGCTTGCGTTCTGTGTATATCGAAAACCGCGAACGCGCTTTACAAAACCGTCAGAGTGATATTGCCGGTAATGAAAGCGCAGAAGCGCAAAACGAGAAAGAGCGCATCTTCAAGCAATTAAAGGAAATCGACGCCTTTAAGAAGAAAATCGACGAGCTATTAGCCGAAGGCTATAACCCGATTCTCGATGACGGGGTGGGCAAGAACATTGCGCCTTTGCAGAAAAAGAAAATGCTGGCTTATGACGTGTTGAATGCTGGTCAGCTGAAAAAATACTTGAACGCCGATTGGTAAGGATGCCCAACTATGATTGACACCTGGTTTAAAGACGATTTAGCGCGCATTCTAGAACAGCACCCTGTAGCCGTGTTTATTGATGAGAGCGGAGAGGCGGATTTTCTATTAAAGAGCCTAAAAAGTGATTGTGATGTATATCGCACCAATGGCGAACTGGATGAGCTGGAAGCGAAATATCGCATTGAGAAGGCCTTGAAAGAAAATCCAACGTCCGAACATAAGTACCTCATCTACACGCAGCTCAACAAAGAGGATTTAAGCTTTGCACGTGAGTATTGCGAGACCAATGGCTGCATCGAAATTCGTTATTTGCAGAACTACATTAAAGACAAGGTCCACCAGACCCTGAATTTGAATATCAATTTGCCGAAAGACGAATTGATCGCTGCGGCAAAAGTGAGCGTGGGTAAAGATCGCACCTACTGGATGGATTTAAGCCACAAAGGGGCTTCTGAAATATTCGATTTAGACAAAGAGCTACTGCCCTTTGTACATGACCCAGAAGCCTATGCCACCGAGAAATACGACGCGCAGTTACGCGAGACCTTTTACCGCAAGGTGAATGAGTTACTTGGCCAAGAATATATCGACAAGCCCGCCGCGACTTTAGCATCTGAAGTTGTCACGGCCATGTTAAACGGCATAACGACGAATAACTGCGACAAGACCTTGTTAGCAGTGTACAGCAACTGGTTGGACTCCATGAGCTATCGCGGCTCATTTGGGTCATACCTTGCAAAATACAAGCTAGAGCCCTCTTTTTTAAACAGTGCTGACATTTGGAAAGTTAATCCAGACCATCCGTTCAGGCAAGTGGATGAGGCTTGGTTAAAGGAGCTAGGGGCAAAACTGGCCAACAAGTCTCTGGCACAAGGAGAGTCGGCACAGCTGATTGCTAGGCTCAAACAACGCCATCAAAGCAAACAGGCTCAGGCGCTTGGCATTGTGTTTTGGAACGACATTATTACCTTGCTCGACTTTGACCCGAAGGATATGGCGTATTTAAGCAGCTTTGCTGAATGCGTTGAGTTCTATAAAAAGCACTTCTGCCCACTCGATACTGCCATACGCAACCTGTACACCGAATTTTTGCAACAACGCGATGCTTTAGAGCCATTTCAAGAGCGCTACAAAGAATACGTCACGCTGTTTTTAGATAAGTGGTTCCAGTATTTCGATCAGTATCGGGAAGATCAGACGGGTATCTTACAGGCGATCATTGACCGCGACACTCAGAATGCCCGCCCAGGGAAAAGCAACAAAATAGCCGTTATTGTAGGTGATGGCGTGGCGTATGAAATTGCCGAACAGGTTGCTATCAAGGTGAAGCAGCTTGGAAGCCATAGTGAGCTTACTCGCCAACATATTTTGGCCGACTGCCCCTCTGAAACTGAAAACAACATGAGCCATATTTACATCGCTAACGGTGTGATTGAGGCAGTTCAAAACAAGCGAGAAAAGTATCTTTCAGCAAAAAATCCAAGCATTAATATCGATTACATCCGCTTAGACGAAGTAAGTGATGAGGTCCTTTCTGGGCAAGTGCTTATTTGTACCTATAAAGACATCGATGATATGGGTGACAAGCTCAATCATAAGGCGCTCAAATACTTCCCAGAATCTATCGATTTTTTTGCTGAAAAGATCAATCAATTGCTCAATATCGGCTATGGGAAAGTATATTTAATCACCGACCATGGTTTCGTATTGACTGGCTTGCTGAGCGAAGCAGATAAGATTGTAGTTAAGCCTTCAGGTCCAAACTACATTGATGAGCGTTTTATCTGGACCAGTGATAAGCAAGATGATTTAACGCCTCAATTTATTGAGGTCGCTAAGGGCTATAAAGACTACAACTATCTCTACTTCGCCCGTAATATGAACCCGTTTAAAACCCCTGGCACCTATGGATTTGCGCATGGCGGCTTAGCCCCGCAGGAACTGGTTACGCCTTTTTTTTGCTGGGAGCAAGAAAATGATGGCATGGGTGAACTACCGGTAATGATTACCAATAAACACGCCTTAGCCAGTGTGACTGGCGAGCTGTATCAATTAAAACTCTGTGCGGGTAATGTGGCTGAAAGTGGCGAAGGCAATTTATTTACACAAGAACGTAAGGTAATACTGCTATTCTTTTTCAATAAAATCCAGGTTAACAAGAGCGATATAATTACTGTGCAGTGTAATGGTAACGCCACCAAAGAATACACCTTTGATGGCTATGATGAAGTTGAGGTGCAACTGGTAGATGCGATGACAAAGCAACTTCTGGATCGGGTTGTAGTGAAAAAGAACAACGATAGAGATCTTGGTGGATTGTTTTAAAGGCCTGTTATTTTTAAGAATGCGAGAGAGGAATGGGCGATGGCCATTTTGAATGATTTAGACCACAAGCTGTTAGAGCACTTTAGAGGCTATGTGGTTAAAAAAGACCTGGTACGCATGGTAAAAGTCGGCGCTAACGTGCCGGTATTTGTTTTGGAATACTTGATTGCCAATTCCTGCTCTACAGATGATGAAGTAAAAATTAAAGAAGGCATGGTGAACGTTAAGAAGATTCTTAGCGAGCATTACGTTAACCCTGAAGAAAGCTCTCTAATTCACTCTAAAATCAGAGAGAAAGGTCGATTTAAAATAATCGACAAAATATCTGTTAAGTTAGATTCAAAAAAGGACATCTATTGGGCACAGCTTCAAAATAGCAACATTAATAACGGTAATATTCGTGATAGTCTTGTGAAAGAGCATGAAAAAATGTTGATGGGAGGGATCTGGGCCATTATCGATGTTGAATATGATCCAGATATAAGAATTGGCCAGAACATCTATCCATTCGTCGTCACAAATATAAAGCCTATTCAGCTATCAACCTTTGATAACAGCAAGATAATCCAGAAAAGAAATGAGTTTTCTAGGGATGAATGGCTGAATGTACTGTTACGTAGCTGTGGATATGAACCTGATGCAGAAGGGATGACAACGCGCGTTAAAATGCTGCTACTGGCTCGTCTATTGCCAATGGTTGAGAGCAACTTCAACTTCGTAGAGTTAGGACCTCGATCAACAGGTAAATCCTTCGTTTTTAAAGAACTTACACCCTATGCTGTGCTTATTTCAGGTGGCCAAGGAACAGTTGCCAAGCTGTTTGTACATGGATCAACTGGAAAAGTTGGAGCCGTTGGTCAGTGGGACGCGATATGTTTCGATGAAGCAACGGACAAGATCTTCAAGGAAAAGGACGCTGTTCCTTTAATGAAAGATTACATGGAGTCTGGCTCCTTTTCACGCGCTGGTGCAGGCGGTGAAATCACCGGGGTTGCTTCAATAATCCTAAACGGTAATATAAATCAGCCAGTCGAGACGGTTCTACAGACTTCTCACTTATTTAGTCCACTTTCTGACGAAGTGAATAACGATACCGCCTTCCTCGATCGCATTCATTTCTATCTGCCAGGTTGGGAAATGATAAAGTTTGCCCCTAAGCACTTCACATCTAATTTTGGATTTAGTACAGACTATTTTTCAGAAGCATTGAAGTCATTTCGTCGTGTCACCTACACTGATGCACTTGAAGACTTTTTTTCATTAGGTTCACACTTGAAACAACGTGACACTAAGCCTGTGAAAAAGACGGTCTCTGGTCTTATTAAACTTCTGCATCCTAATGGTGAATATACTAAAGAAGATGTCCGTGAATACCTCGAGATAGCCATCGAAATGCGTCGCCGCGTCAAGGAACAGTTAAAGCGAATCGGCGGTATGGAATTTTGGGATACCAACTTCTCGTACATCGACAAAGAAACTCAAGAAGAGCATTTTGTTGGATTGCCAGAAGAAAAAGGGTCTCATCTTATTGAGAACACACCACTACCTCCTGGCGTCTGTTATACCAGTACTAGTGACGGGGATAATGTTGCATTGGTACGAATTGAGGCTGTGACCACCTTTGGTTCCGGTAGGCTAAATATTTCTGGTGTAAGTAACACTGGGGTTAAGGAAAACATCAAGAATACTTATCAGTATATTAAAGCCAATGAGAAAAATATTCTGAGTGAGCAGCACTCGTTAAAAAATTATGACATTACAATCCAAGTAACCAATATGCTCGGTGCTTCGATTTCAACTGGTGTAGGATCCGCAGTGTATATAGCCATAGTCTCAGCGCTGTACAAGAAGAACCTGAAGCCTGGCCTTGCAGTGTTAGGCAACATATCCGTAGGTGGCGCGATTGAAAGATCTATTAACTTTGCAGATAAGATAACTATGTTGTCAGAAAATGGGGCTAAGGCCGTTGTTGTGCCTATGGATAACTTAGCCGAGTTGGCGAACATTCCTGCATCGGTTCTGGGCAACACAGATGTACCGTTTTATCAGAATAATCAGATGCTGATGCAGAAGGCGATTTTGCTGGATTAAGCTGTAGTTATTTCAAAATCAAAAGATCTGTACGAAATGGCCTTAGCTCGTCTTCTACGAGCAAGGCCATTTGGCCTCCTTCTAACCGCCCAAACCCAGCGCACGAGCTGTTCCGGTACTTCGTTGTGAGCCTGGAGGTTGACCTTATGGCGTAGGATCGACCGCTGCAGGGCGCCAGCTCCCAGGTCGAACGTGAAAGACACCAGCGCATCAAACTGCCCATGGGTCAGCGGCACATCGATTAGACTCAAAACAGCGTCTTCGAGGTAAATCAGACAGGCGGACTTGAAACTGAGTGTGCCGAGCCGCTCAGAGGTCTTGCCCAGCTGCTAGCTAAGTCTCAACCGCTCATCTGCTACCAGTTCTTTGATCAGACAGTGATGATGCAGGTTGAGAGTGTAATTGCGCACGTCATTGGAGGTGGAACTCACACGATAGCGGAAGATATCCTGGCCGAAGGCCGACCAGATCACCTGCAACTCCAGCGGGTCTATGTTTAAGTCACCACCAAGGCTATCGTCATATTCAGTAAGGAATTGACTGAGATCCATGCGCCGTTAAGGCCCTTGTTATTATTTTCATATCTTTCTAGATGATGGAGTCGCTAACCGCCAGTCAGGGAATCACTAGGCACGAATATCCAGCCTTCGCCTTGCGGTGTAGCTAGATCAGGCTGGAATAGGTCATCTGGGTGGAAGTGATAGAGCCACGCCACCAGAGCGCAGAGTAAGGCATCGCGCTCGTCCTCGTGGTTGATGCCATAACCAAACCCCGTAGTTTCCCAAGCATCAACCTGGTTAGCAGCAGGCGTGTGACGGTAAGATTTGAGTAGTTCAAGCACTAGTGCCGAAGGCTTACAGGCAGCGGGATAAGCCTCGAGCGCAGTAAGGTTGCTGCCGTCAGTCCCGAGCCCCGTGGCCGGACTCTCGGGCGCAAAACGCGCCAATGCATGCATGCCTTTGGTTGCTTGGCTACCGATCATATCCTTGACCGGAGAAAGTGGTGTCAAACCTCGCTGGAAGAGGATCCGTTCGGTATAACGGAATAGGTAGGGATTATCAGCGGATGTCTCAATAGTTCCAGCCGCTCCCTTACCGGAAATCAGCTGCCGGAAGGCCTGGGAGAAACCCAGCGGCGTATCGATAGCCAACACTACCGATGGTGGGCTACCGAAAGCCTCTATCTGACAACAAGCTAGTAGAGCCTTTATCCACTCCTGCGTATTGGCGGCCTCATTGATCAACCTGCGAACATTACCGCGCCAAGGCTGGCCTAGGATGTTTCGCTCGCTGTCCAGCACCACCAGTGCGTCACGGCTATTGGCATTGCGGTCGCAGTTCCAACCGCCAACATCCCATCCGATAAATAGGGGGCCAGAGATACTGCTATCGATCATCAGCTACTAATCGCTATATCATTGAATTTTTCTTATGGATACTGAACATTACTAGGAACCGCACGGGCAATAAAGCCGGATTTCAGATAGCGATCTAGCTTCTCACCGCTGCCTGCCACGCTTCAAAAATCATCACCATAGCCAGCGTATCCAGCTCACAGTATTTCAACAGCGCCGCCCGCAGCTCTTTGCGCTCATAATCGCCCATCTCCGTGGACTGAATCTTTGCGTATGCCGCCAGCGCCGCACCACCATTGGCCAGGCTGTCGCTTTCCGACAGTAGTTCATCAAGATTTTCCGGCATACCTTCAAACATGAGCGGCAGCAGGCGGTAGGGATCCTGAACTTGGCCGTTTTGCTTCTGTATCCACTGCCAGTCTGTAAAGTTGTGACTGGGAATACCACCTGCCGCGCCATAAATTGGCTGGGCGTATTTCTCCTGCAGAAAGGCAGAGTCGCTCAGCACGGCCGGCAGTACATACTTGATGGAATTGGAACCCTTGGTCGCCGGGTAGTAGGCATAGCGCTTGACCAATTCCAGCATATCGACCATATCCCGCGGTCCACGCCACTCTCTTTCACTACCTTTCGTTGAATGGGAAATGGACTCGATAAACGTGCACAGTTCGTGGACGTCCTTATCCGACAGTCCGCTATCCCGCAGCTGGCGGTGGATCAGGTTGAGGATACTGTTTTCATGGGCTGAATAACGAAAGATTGTGCCGTCGTCACTATCCAATGCTTCCTTGAGCTTGCGGATAAAGTCGAAGCTGGGAAAATGTCCCAGGGTGGTATCCAGGAACTGGTGCGCGTGTGCGACAGTGCCATCCTCCTGCACCACATGGTGTGAAAACTGGAAGGCCACGCCCTCGTAGGGGTGACGACCGCGAGTGAAGGGAAGCGCGGCGGTGATGGTTTCGAAATCGATAAAGTGCAGTGGGTACGTCCAGCGATTTATTTCTTCTCGCAGTTCATCTATACAGATTTCCGGCCTGCTGTCTCCCTCCTGCACCTTGGTAATCTGCAGCCACTGGCGTTGGCTATTGGAAAGACCAGGCTTGCTGTCAGGCGTGGGGTTTATATCGGCCTTTTCGACATCTATCAGTTTGGCTTTGCCTTGGGCGAGGAGCTTATCGGCATTGCGGAAGTTGGCAATTTCCAGTACCGAAGGATCTCCAAAGTCCTTATCCTGCCAGCCCAGTGCCTCCTTCCAGCACTCGCGAAAACCACTTTGTAATCCATTGATGTCGTCTTGCGGGGTACAGTGAAATTCGCATTTCTTGCAAACCGTACCAATACGCCCGGCCAAGCGCGCCCCCTTTTGCAGGGCATCAACAGCGACCGCAATGTAGCCCTCGAAGGACAGTCCGTGGTATTCGCCTTTTGCCAGGACAAAGTCTAACGGCTCTTTGACACTGACTCTTATGAGCAGCTCATTGGCTAGGTCTTCGTCAGTTAGGTCGGGAGATACCACCACCTTATGCTGCTCGCCTACCACCAGGAATTTGCTGTTCAACCCGTCAGTAGCGGCGCTGGCCTGCTTATTGGCCAGCATAAGATAGCTTTCGATGTTGTTGGTGTTCAGCGCTTTTTCAAGCACCACTCTCTGAAATGCAACATCGCAGACGTAAGGTTCCCACTCCCTTAGGATGCCGGTTCTTTTATTATTCAGGAAGCGATCGCTTGCCGGCTCCCAACTTTTCGCTTTGACTTCGATCAGCTGGTAGCGGTCACTATCCTTGATGAGAATATCCACACGCACCAGTAGCTGGTCATACTGGAATGCGGCCTCAAAAATCGTGACTTTTCCCTGGCGTAATAACTCTTTTGTGCGCACCAGGGCGGCATCGGTATCCAGGTCTGAAAGGTCTTCCCCATTAGGGAAATAGCACTTCGCTAGGGCACCAACCTGGAATCCGCCACGGGCCAGCTCAGCGAGGAAGTCATCTTCCAGGCTCTGGTTGGCATAGTTTGGTTGTTCGCCATAATAAAGCTTGGTGGGGCATTCAAGGGCTCGCCTGAAGCGCGACTTGGTTAACAGCGCCGGCAACTTTTGATGGAGCGAATTCTTATGCATGGCGCCTCCCTTTTCCGACAGCCCCCTTACCCTACACAAATTTACGCAGATAGAAGCTCATTACGATGTTCTCTAGCGGCAATCCGCGATCATACGAACCGGTGTAAGGGATCAGCGGAACATAATAGCCTACTCATTGAACACCTCGGTTTGAGTAGGAAACCCCGCCACCTAAATTGGTGCCCAGGATTAGTAGACGACTAGATTTTTTTGCCGAATTATAGGGTTCGGCAAATGGGGGCCCTCCGGGGCCAGTAGTGGGCGAGGATTGGCGACCCAGTTGCACCAGGGACGGCATACCCGTTCGAAGCTGGCCCCATTGTTCATTCATGTATAGGATGAATTGCCGTTATCGCGCCCATACCTAAGAATAAAATCTTATGCACAAACCCCACGAATACCTCCGTGCTATACGGGCCGGCACCCCCATCAACTGGGGCCGGTTTCGGAACGCCATGGGCAGAAATGGCGTATTGCCCGGACATCTGATGAGGTGCCTACAACCCGAGTCCCAATTCGCCAGCGAGAGCGTTATTCAAATACTCGACGATCGGGCTCTGCAGGAGATTGAATCCCGGTTCCCGGCGCCCGCCCCTATCATCGACCGCGTAAGCGCAGCCCATAGCGGTAAGTCCCATAGTGCGCGGGTCGAGGGCAACGCGCTGATGATTCAGCACATCGACTGGGATAGGCCGCGCGTCGCCTTCAGCCGGGATGGCCATACATGGGTCGACGATCACACTGCCGGCAACGTCCTTGTCATCGTCGAAAACCTGCAGAATTTCATCCGCTTTGAAGAAACGATTGCCCTACTAGTGGAACGCTGCGGCCTGTCTGTCGCCCCCAGTGAGATTACCCTGCTATTTGGCGCCGGGCAGGCGGCTGCCAAAGCCTGTAATCGCACCCTGTATACCAGGTACCGGGAGGTGCACACCCTCCTGGACCTAGACGCCGGCGGTATCAAGATCTACGGCAGCATCAAGGCATTGCTGGCGGATACCGGCCTGCAGCCACGCTTTCTTGTGCCCGACAACATTGACGCCTATCTCACCCGTGCCACCTCCAGCATGAGCCAGGACGAGCGCACCGCGATACATTGTGCCGGACGCGCACACCCAGAACTCACCTCCCTCCTCCAACGCCTGTACCTCACCGGTAAAAAGCTCGAGCAGGAAACCTATCTGGACCCGCTTAATGAATAACGCGCAACACTCTTTGGTCGATGGCGACAAGTACCGGCTGAAAACCCTCATCATGGTGAACTCGGGCAACGCCGCGTACGTCGAGATCCCGCTCAATGAAACCGCCGCTCTGCTCTCGCGCAACAACGAAGGCAAGACCTCCGGGCTCAACGCTCTGAAGCTGTTCCTGTTGCCAGAGGTCAATTTCCGTAACTGCGAGCAGAAGTTTGAATTCAAGTCGGGCGGGGAGGTGTATTCCGGCATCAAGAGCTTCAACTACTACTTCCCCGCGCCCAATTCCTTCCTGATTCTGGAAGCGGAGAACCCGGTGGGCGACTTCTGTGTGGTGCTGCACCGCAGCAAGGAAGAACTGGGATACGCGCGCATCATGATCGACAAGCCCTACGAGGCCATCCGCCACCTATTCTGGGATATCCATTCCGAGGCCAATAACGGCCTGGGCAAGCCCCCGGAAGCTATGGCGCTGAGCGACGTGCAACAAACCCTGTTGCAGATGCACGGCGAGGTGTTTGACGATCAGGAGCGGATTCGTACGGCGATGTACACCCGCTACACACCCGGGCGCCGGGAAACCCGCTACTGCATCATGCCCACGGTGCAACCCCCGAGTGGCGCGCTGCTGAAGTCTATCAAGGCCCTGCTGCAACTGTCGTTTGACATCAAGGGCGCGAGCGGCGGCAACCTCCCCCAGGCCATCGCGAACATCATCGACAGCGAGATCGCGCTCACCAAAAAGTCAGTGAACATCGACCTCAAGCAGATCAGCGAAGACCGCGAGAGCCTGCGGCGCAACGCTCTACAGATTCAGGCCATCAAGAACCACAGCGACGACTGGCAGGCACTTAACCGGGCCTACCACACCTTCAATACCGAAAAGATCAAAGCCCACAAGCGTTACTGGCTGCTGCGAGCGTCACTGGAGCCAATGCAGGAAGGACTCGAGCCGCAATTGCAGGAGTTGCATGGCCGCAAGGCCAGTCTGCAGGGTCAGCTCAACAGCGCCAAGGACAGCCGCAACCTCGCCAACCGCAAGCTTAGCGAAGTGAAGGGCGGGCTTAGCCTGCTCGCAAAGAACCTCGCCACCGGGCAGAAAAACCTGCAGGAGGCCGAGGCCATCATCCAGCAGAACCAATTGATGTGCGAAAGCGGAGACCCGCAGGAAGTGGTGGAATACCTGCAAGGAATCCTTCGTGACGAAGAGGAAGCGCTCCGCAGCATGGAGTCCAAGGAGAGCGCCACCGCCGAACTAGAGAGACGACTAGGAGAGAAAAAGACCGCGCAGCAGGAGGCAGCCAAGCTGGAGGCACTGATCGCCGACTTCGGCCAATGCTTCCTGAACCACCTCGACCATCATAGCGCGACCGTGCTCAACAGCTTGAACGCCGACTTCCGTCGCCTCAGCATCACCCCAATGGGGAGCCAGGCAAAGACCATTCAAGGGTTCGCGGAATTATTCACCCTCAACGAGGAGGGTCACCTGGTGCTGGGCGGAGAGACCCTGCCAACCGCACGCGTCAATCACTACGACGAAGAGAGCAGCCGCAAGGAAGCCGAAAACCGGCTGGATGCAGTACGGCGGGACATCGAGGGGGTGGATAAACGCATCAGCGAACTCAACCGACTCATCTCCGCCAGCGGCCCCCTGTCTCAAGAAATGCTGGGGGAGAAAAAAACCGAAATCGCCGAGCTAAGGGGCGAAATCGCCCTGCTGCAGCGCTTGCCCGGCATCCAGGACGATGTGCAAAACCGGCTGGTGGAACAAGAGGCGCTCCGTGCGCAACAGGATGAATACGACATCGAGCTGAAATACGCCGAGGAGCACCTCGGGCAGCTGCTGGCAGAGCAGGAAGAAGTCACCGAGGCACTCCGCGCGCTGGACGACCTGCAACACGCCATCAAGACCACCAGGCAGGAGCTCAACCACGCGGTGCGCAGTCTCCCAGAGCTTGAAAACAGCGCGCGTCCCGCGAGCAGCAGCGCACAGCTGATCACAGATCCGGGTGAGCTCAGCGCCCACTACCAGCCACTGGAACAGAGCTTGCGGGCGGTGACCGGTGCCGTCCAGGAAGCGGAGCACCGGTTCCGGGTGCTGGCGGGGGCCGGCATCATGGACGTGCCGCCGGAGATTACCCACAAACCGCAGCTCGACGACACCGAGTTCCAGGCCATCTACGAGCAGATCCGCTCCGAGTTCGAAAACATCGACAGAAAGGAGCACGACCACAAATCCCAGATCGCCAACCATAACCACCGCACCAGCATCGAAATGAGCATGCTGGAGAGCATGGGAGTGGCCATCGAGAATTTCCAGAGCCGCATCAACGAAACGCTGGAAGGCATCCGGATTTCCAACCTGTCCGGGGTCAGCATCCGTATCCAGGCATTGCAGGCGTTCATCGAACTGCGCAAGGAGCTGCAGGACTACGGGCGCGGTACCACCGAGCTGATGAGTGAATCCTTCCACCGCCGGCTGATGGACTTCAGCGAGAAGTATCTGACCAGCGCGCGCGGCTCCACCAAGCTGAACCTGGAAAAGATCATCACCGGAGTGCGCTTCATCTACGAAATCCGGGGCCAGAAAGAAGACACCTCCCAGTCCCACGGTACCAACGGCATGATCAATGCGGTGCTACTGTCGATCTTGATGAAGAAGCTGGTACCTGAAGACGTGGTGTTCACTCTGCCGGTGGTGTTTGACGAGGTAGGCAGCCTCGACGAGAAGAACCTGCCGGAGCTGCGCCGGGTAGTGGAGGGCAGCCGCATGGTGCTGCTGGTGGCCAACCCCCACAACAACGGCTACATCGTGCAATACATCGGCCGCTGGCACGACATCTATACCCGCAAGCTGAGCGAGGGTTTTGCCGTGGGCAAATGTCAGGCGGTGCACGTCATCCGGCATGAAGCACTAAGCGGCGAGGTGACCCTGCCCGGCAGCACCGGCGAGAATGCCGCATCGGAACAATCCGCCGCAGAGACCGTGGTGACTGCGGAGGACGAGGCCTGATATGCCGGTCAGAACGGATCGCACACTGATCACCATCCTTGAGCACAAGAACCTATTCTTTGCACTGATGGACAAGGTGGAGCGCCAGCAGAACAACCCGTCGATGGAATTCACCATCAGCGACTACAACCAGTTGCTGGTGAAATCCACTGCACACCTCGACAAGAAAGACCAGCAGAAACAGTTGGATACCCTGTCACTGGATAACCTGGAACAGAACGGGCTACTCAATTATCAGGACAGCCGCTCCGGGCGCTTCCGGCTTCAGGACTTCGTGCTGGAGATGCTGCGCCACCTCGACAACACACGAATGCGGGAGCTTTCGTCGGCGGAGCTGAACCAGCTGATGGCCCAGCTTGAGCAGTGCTACAAGCAGGTCAGTAACTTCCATGTGGAGTGGGCCCCTGGGGAACCGCAGTTCGAGGAGATGGTGGAAGCGGTCTACTACACCCTGCAACATGTGGATTCGCGCCTGCGGATTGCGTTGCGCGCGCTGCGCGGCCAGGCGGAGCGGCTAGCAAGTAAGGTCGATGAGCATGCGTTCACCGACCTGCAGCAGACGGACCAGATGCGGGAGGCACTGAAGTCGATCCTGCATATCCACGAGCGCCATGTCACTCCTACCCTGCAGTTCCTGGATGAGCGGCTGGACATCCACCGCGACGTGACCGAACTGGATGGCAGCCACGCGCCCATGGCACTTGTTCGGCAGATCATCGACCGCTTTCGCCAGCGCAAGATGACCGAGCACGTGAGCCGGTTGACCCGGGTACAGTTGCATATCCTGAGCAATGCGCAGGAGATCGGGGATATCGCCAAAAGCCTCGATACCTACATCAAGTTCGCGGAAGACGAGCGACGCCGGTACAACCGCGTCGAGGACCTTTACAACGCTCTGCGCAGCGCCGTGCAGGAGCGACAGACGGGGCAACTGCGCGACTGGCGCTTGCGTCCGGACGATGAGGTGTTCAGACCCGTGCGCGTACTGGGCACTCTGAAGAGCTTCAACCGATCCCAGAACAGCAAAATCAGCTGGCCAGAGGAAGATGGCACCGCGCTATTAGACGAGCTGCTGCGAGTGCGGCTGGAGGCCGAGGAGCAGATTCCCGAGGCGAAGCTGGTGGCGGTGTCCGGGGGCTTGAGCGAAAAGGAAATCGCGCGGCGCAACAACATGGACCGCATACTGGCGGCGATGGAAAGCTTTCCTTACGGCGAGGATTCGCCGGATATATATCGCACGCTGCACGAGCACCTGGTGCGCGCCATGCCGGGATACACGATGAAAGATATCTTTGATGCGGTTCCCTGTGTTCAGGGGCTTGGAGAGGTGACGTTGGCACCGCCACGACCAGAGCTGCAAATCGCCTACGCGGGTCAGACCCTTACCTACCAGATACGAACTTATACGCCCGTCGTCAGCGAGAACGGGACACCAACTGAGGAGCATGCCCGTGGATAAAGAGTACAGTCGGCAAATCTACAACGAGCTCATCAATGGCTGGGTCATCAACAAGCAAGTGATGGAGGGGGATCTGCTAGTACCCAACCCGCTGTATGACGAGCTATCTTCAGCATTGAACCGGGAGCACTACATCCAGCTCTACAGCTGCATCGGATACGAGCTGAAGGAAATGGGTGGGTGCTTTTTTCTGAACGAGCTGAACAAAAGCGATGTCTTATCCGACGCCGCCATGCGCATTCAGGTCATGCTGGTAGTGTTGGTCCGTGGTACGTCGCAGTTACCGCAGTTGACCAGTATCGTGACTACCCATAGGGCGGGCCTGACCCGTGACCAAGTGGGGAAGATCGGGATGGTGGATGAATACCAGCAAATGCTGCGCGCAGTTGGACTTAAAGGCAGCTTCGAAAAGGAAGTGGAAAACATTCTGGTGATGCGCAAGCTGGCCTACTGGAACCATCTGGACCGGCTGGTGCTGAGCACAGGAGGCGTGGCGCTTATGGATCGGATGCAGCTTGAAATTGAGGCCATGAATGGGCAAGGAGCGATCAGTTGAAGGTTGCGGGCACAACAGGATAGAACCGTTTGGTTCAGCAGCCCTGAAACTGCCACAATCTGGCTCAGAACGCAAAGCCATTACGTAATGACACGAGGCGGTATCTATCCATAAACACGCTGTTATCAAGCTTCTAGAATACTAGCGGCTTGCCACTGACCACTATAACTCCCCATGATTTAAATACAGGCTTAGAGTGAATTTGCCGTGAAAAGATCTTTGACAAAAGCAGCGTAGCAATCGTATATATACCTCTATCTCACGGTTTCCTGGAACTGTAGATAAGGAAATCTACCGTATTTCATCGCAATCGGATAATGCGAATAATGAAAATTTCCAAAGAATTACTGACCCGCAAATTTCTTTCTGGCCAGAAAATATGTTGTGGGGAGCTGGAAGTCGACCCTGAGATTGCGTCAGATTTTGACTGCCTCCTACCATTCAGTCTTTTATTAGTTGACTGCCTGCTCCCGGATATAGGGAAGCAGCGCATTTCACATCAATACAGTTTGCGAATAGAAAAGCAAAGCCTGTGCCATCTCGTGTGTGATAAATATGAATTACAGGAAAACCAAGCATTATTAGATCTCCTGAAGGCACTATCCCAGAATCTAAACTTGGTCTTTGTAGAGAAGAGAAAAGGATATTTTGATTTCGAACCAGTGGTAGACAGTATTCGTCATCACGTAAACGGTCTTACCGATTCGAGCCAGGTCATACCCGGGAAGTTGATTTCTGCAGTATTTGGTAAAGACCTACCCCATTTGAGACGGCAAGTTTTCAACACCTACTGCAATGACCAATTTTCTTCTATCACATTTGATATCAAGGATGGGTTTGAGGACCAACCGGCTGATTCAGAGGAGAAACAACAAAAACAGACTATTCAAAGTTTGGAGCCAAATATAATGGATGATGTAGTGAGCGTAATCGCTTCTAAGCAAAAACTCTGGCTGAAAGAAGAAATATCAATAATTTTTGCGGGAGATTGCCTGGCACGTGGGAGCGCTTCCAGCATTATAGAGCTGATAGAGAAACCGAAAGCTCTTGACAACTCCGCGGGCTTGGAATTTGTTTTCACCGCAATGCTGTCCAGCCGCGACCTAATGAATGCATTAGGTACATTCTTTGGGAAACCTGCTCACTCAGTAGTATTCCCTCAGAAAATATACTCTCTGAGAGTACAACTTGATCAGGTAGTTTCTCGACGCACTATTGACACTGGCTCCTCCTCTTCCGCGCCCTGGTATCAGATTGCGAAGCGACTATACCGAAAATTATCATTCGGAGACATTTCCGACGCACTGATAAATGCTTCACTGACGTCGACCAAGGCGGAGTGGGCAGAGTCAATAGTTTCCAGCTTGATGGAATTGGAAAATCCGCTTGTTCTTCAGCTAAGGAATCTGAACCTAGAGGAAGCTAAAGTAATTCCTTTTCTAGCTTCGTCAGAAAAGTTGCGCTGCCATCTAGAATCGCAGGTTTTTGGCCAAGATAAGGCCATCGAGCAGGTAGTTCGAGGTTACATTGGATCCTTTGTTGGGCAGAACAGTGGCTGCAGGCAGATATATACCTTTGTAGGTGCGTCAGGGTCAGGAAAGACATTACTCGCGAGAGAGCTGGCTAACGGCTTGCGCGAAACTGAACGAACTGGCTATGAGATTGTACAGTTCTCAATGGAGGGGTTATCGGATAGTCGAGATGTCGGACGACTTTTCGGCAGTGGCTCTCAATATACTGATGCGGGCCTTGGCGAGCTGACGACAGCAGTCCGCAATATGCCAAGAAAGATCATCCTCATGGATGAAATCGAGAAAGCAAGCCCTGAAGTAATCAGATCGCTGCTCGGTGTTCTCGATGAGGGCAGGGCAAAAGATGCGACTTCCATGGAGGAAGTTGATTTCTCCCAGGCAATTTTTATCTTTACTTCTAATATTGGACAAGAGGTCCTCACCCAGACCAACAATAAAAGCCGCTTAACGGCCTTTGATGTTTTGCGAAATACCTCAGCAACATCCCGACATACTTTACCTATTGAATTTGTTAACAGACTAGCAAGGGGAGTTGCGGCTCTATTTTTTCCTGTAGGCATTAACGGTCTGAAGGAAATTTTACAGAAAGAAATACAGGTCCGATCAAAACATCAGCATGAACCTGATTTCAATTTTCCCGATGACTTCTGGTTTTTTCTGCTTTCCGCAAATATTCCAGAAATTGGCCCCAGGAAACTGATTTCAGCCGTTCGGGAGTTCCGAGCAGAAATTTTTATGGGTATCGCTGCTGAAAGCCCTAACTCCATAAAAAATATTCAAGTGAATATAGATTTTCAACATATCATTAATAAATATTTTGAATTTCTAGGTTATGCTGAAAATAATGATTATCAGAATAATGGAAAAAGTAACTATCTATATGACGAGACCAATGACTTAGGAGCAATTATTGAAGTCTGTATTAAGCGTAATCAAAGACTTGACTATACAACTAAAATTGGCATAGATGGTGAAACAGTATCTGTAGAACTGCATGAGCTGAATTACGAGCAGGTCATTGACTTTGGTGACGTCAGAGATACCAATTTCTTTGAAAAAAGTTTGCCGAATACATCTTTTGACGATGTTTTTGGACTCAAACGCGCCATCAAGAAGTTGAGACGTGCGGTCGGCTGGCTTCGAGATCCAAGCGGCCTCAAAGAGTACGGTGTTCGTCCTCCTCCAGGATACCTGCTGGCAGGCCCCCCGGGGACGGGTAAGACTGTACTTGCCCGTGCAGTTGCCGGCGAGTGTGGTGTTCCATTCTTCTCTGTATCAGCGGCAGACCTCAGTGCACAAACCATTGGAGGCAACTCAGAGAAGGTTCGAAAACTCTTCGAGGTGGCACGACGATATGCACCATCGGTTGTTTTTATCGACGAAATTGATGCTATTGCCGCAAAAAGAGGCGGCGCCTCAAGCGCTTCCGACCGGGATGCCAACCTAACGGTCAACACTCTTCTTACGGAAATTCAGGGATTTGAACAGCATGAGTTCCCTGTGCTTTTCCTGGCAGCAACAAACCACCCGAAGCTGCTAGACCCCGCACTTCTCCGCCCCGGTAGGATTGATGAAGTTCTCCCCTGCGATTTGCCAGGTCTTGATGATCGGGCCGCTTACCTTGGTGTTGTTAGCAAGAAGCACGAATTGTCGCTCGGACCAAACCAGATAAAGAATCTGGCCTCATCCTGTCAAGGATTTTCCTTTGCACAAATAGATCAAGTGGTCAGAGAATCAGTCTATTTGGCGCTAACCGATGATAAACCTTGTGACTACGATTTACTCACTTCGGTAGTGTCCGAAGTCCGCTACGGCTCGCCAACCGGTGTCAACTACCTCAATGAAGATGAGAAACTAAGAGTTGCCTATCATGAAACCGGGCACTTGATCGCTACAACTCTTTTATTTCCAGAGTCTAAGCTAGATTACATAACTATTGAGCCACGTAATCAATCCTTGGGTTTCGTAGCTCTCCGTTCTTCCGAAAAGATTGAGGGTTTATCCAAGAAAAAATTATTTCAGCGATTGATTGTACTTTTATCTGGGAGGGCTGCCGAGCGCCTGTGTTTTGGCGATTGTGGAATGAGCTCTGGTGCAACAGATGATATTTCGAAAGCGACAAAATTGGCCTTACATGCGATTTACGAGGCTGGACTCGATGATGATATCGGCCCTGTCAATCTGGAGTTATTGACAAAATTTGAGGAAAGTGAATTGCTTTCTCTGGCACAGGGTAAGGTGACTGAATGGCTCTTACTGGCCGAGCAGCAGGCTACGAGCCTACTTGAGCAAAACAGAGGCTTCTTAGATGCTTTTGCTAAGCAATTATCAATCAAGGAATCCCTAAATGGCGATGAAGCAAAGGTTTTGCTCTCTAATTTTTTTAAACAAACTGGTCTTGAATCCACTCCCGCTTAGATCAAGATACACAATTACAATATTGCCCATATTGCATTGATATGCACCATGAATCCCTTTCAAATAATAACCGTGCTATTTGCATATTCCGACCCATCCTGAACACCCATTCTAGTTCATCGTGAACACCTCATAACGCATTTTTTCTTCAAGCCTTTTGCTACGCTTCCAGCCTTTTGGAAGGCCGGGCGTGGCAGCACCGAGAATCACAATGCGCAACGTCCGAGAAACTCTTCGCTTGCGCCTGTCCGCAGAACTGGAGCTGTCCTAGCCGCTGCTCGACGATTTCGCCCTGGCGGCCTGTTTCTATACCAGCTCCGATACCCGTGTATCCGTCGCTTCAAACAGCCGAACTGGGCGCAGCTCCACCAGGAGCTGAAGCGCAAGGAGGTGATCAAGCAGTTGCTGTGGGAGGAATACACCTAGCAGCACCCCAACTGCTGCTACAACTACTCCCAATTCTGCGACCGTTACCGCCAGTGGTGCGCCAAGCGGAAGCGCTCCATGCGCCAACAGCATCGGGCGGGCGAGAAGTGCTTCGTTGATTGCTGCGGGCAGACGGCCCGATCATCGATCTCGACACCGGCGAGATCCACGCCGCACAGGTGTTCGTCGGCGTGCTCGGTGCTTCCAACTAAACCTTCGCTGAGGCCACACGAAGTCAGCCATTGCCGGACTGACTGGTCAGCCATGTGCGCATGCTGGCCTAATTCGGCAGTTGCCCCGAGGTGGTGTTGCCGGACAATCTCCGCAGCGGCGTCATCCGCGCCTGCCGCCACGTTATGAACACCCTCTTTAGATGGAGTTAATTGAGCGCTTACGACAATTCTTTAGCCCTCTTACGAACATCACCAACGAAAGCCAAGACTCTCTTCTTATTGCCATACTCCATTTCAATTTTTTCACAATCACTTAATACAGAAGCTAAATACGATATTCCAGCTTCTTTATTCCCTTGGCCCAATAACAAATTCGCAAGTTGGAGTTTGGCCTCAACCATATCAGTGTGAATTTTATATCCTTTTTGTATTCGAATTTCGTGAGCATAAATACTAGAAAGAAAAGCTTCGATAGCCTCTACAAACATGCCATTGAGAGCAAATGATGAACCGATTTTCGCGTAACCTAAAGCTAGCACCATAGTCAAATTAAAATCTAAACCGTCTAGCTCAAGGTCTTTTGTATAGTCGATAATTGCATGGTATGCAGCTAAAGCATACTCTGTATTTTTAAAGTTAAGATAAAATTCAATAATTTTAAGTTTTTCCTGAAGTAGAAGAACTCGATTAACTCTTACTTCGCTATACTCTTTCATGAGTTTTACGCGAATTTCGATTTTTTCTTGATATATAGAAATTACCTTTTCGACCTCACCTTTCCGTTCAAATAGTAGACCAACCTCTCCTAGGCTGCATAATAGATATTTCAAACGCTTCTGAGTTTCGCCATATTCAAGAATCAGCCTTCTCAATATAGAAATCCCATCTTTATAAGCAGCAATATTTTCAATCGAATCGTCCTCAGACTTCAAGAGCCTTCCGATTCGACAGTAACTAAGGGCCAATCGTTCCAAACGAATTGGAGCATCCCCGAATTTAGACACTAGAAACTTACAGAGAGAAAGAGATCTCCAAGCTGACTCAATTATTCTTTCATCATCTACTTCAGCACTGCACTCTCCAAGTTCTTCATAAATATTTGATATTTCGCATTGTATAGATGCAATTCCATCTAGATGTTCTTCAGCATCAACATTTGCAGTAGATTCACTTTCCTTATCCTCCAAAATTGACTTATAAAGTGTTAGCGCAGATTCAAGCTGACCACGTATATGCCATATTGCTGCGAGTTTTACAGCCTCCTCAACTCCGACCTGCAGGCCCCCACACTTATCAAGGATTTGACGAAGCTTGTTTGACCACGTATTAGCCTGAGTAAGATAACCTAGGCTAAAGTCGATAAAGAAAAGCTGCGTAAGAATTACTTGGTATATCTGGCTATCCAAGCTTATAAATTTTTCGCACTTATAGATTAAAAGATAGAAAAAGCTTCTTTTCTCCTGGATCGGCAATGATTGATATTTTTCTTCCGTTATCCATTTTTTTGAAGCTAGTAACAAGCACTGGGAGACTTCAGCTTGTAGAGATGGGAACTTTTCAATTCTACTTTTAATAACATCAAATTCAACTTTACTTCTGAATTCATATATGGATCCACCATCCTTTGCGAGAATTGCATATGGATAAACCGACTCTTCTAATAAATCTATGCTCCCACATTTCCGACAATCCAACAATCGACTTACTTCTAAAACTAAATCCGATAAAAACCTCATCCCATGAAAGCTAGCAAGCGTGAGTAGTTGTTTAAGATTTTCACTCAAGCCATCGAATCGACGTTCTTGTATGTCATGCAGCTTAAAGCTAGATCTTTTTAAGATAACCATCGCATCATCTGTTAAAGCCCTACTAGAATCTTTTCCTTCAAAGTAACTAGGAAACTTAAAAAGTTCTTGCAAGATTGCATTTAGAATCTCAGGATTTCCAGCAGATTGCCGATCTATAAAATTTTGTTGCTCACTTGTCAACCCGGGAAAAGCGAAGCTTATTATCTTGGTGAAAGAACCAATAGGAGCGCAATCAACAATACCGTGATAACTCTCCTCCTCCTTATAAGCATTAAGCCTTCGAAACAGGAAGGCCAAACTATCAGTTGATGCTTCAGTTTGCTTAGCGCTTTCTTGCCTTAGCCACTCACGCTCCCAATGTGTCGCAATTAGCATTAGAGGCAACTTTTTCTCAATGGCCTCCTTATATAAATCTTCAACTGCTTCCAAGCTAAACTCATCCAACCAATGTGCATCATCCAAAAAAATAATAATTGGTAAAGTTGATGTGGCCTTATTTTTTATTGACAAAATTTCTATGAGCGATTCATGAAGAGATTTTAAATCTTCTTTTATTAGTCTTTTTTGTGAAACTTCATTGGACTCAGATAACATTCCTTTTTCTTTCTGCTCTTCGCGCCAAGTAGAAACCATATCTAGTATATTAGATACAGTTTCAGGTAATCCAAGCAGAATTGGATTTCCTATCGTCATGCCAATCTGCTTTGCGATTTTTATTCCACGACCTATTTTTCTCTCTAAGTATTTTATTGCTTCTATATGGGTCTCAAGATGGTACTTCTTCTCTCTTAGCGCACATGGAGTTCTTTCTCCATGATTCCTCTCTGCCGGATCCAAGCACCGCACTCCCCACCAAAGATAAGGAATACTTATTGTTTTTCTTGAAAACGAGCTTGGAGATGGATTTATTGCCATTTCCCCAACATCCAAATCTTTTGGCCAATAATCGCTTGCATTTTCTTTGGTCGTGCTTAGCCACCGATAAAACTCTCGAGCTACTCGCGTCTTTCCGTTCCCCGGCTCTCCTCGTAAAACAATAAATGCCGGCTTACCCTCTTTTACTGATTTCCAGGCCTTTTGCAATTCTGCAATTTCTTTTTCTCTTCCGATAAATAGGTTTTTCCAGGCAACTTCTTCCATTGAGTTTTAACCTTACTATTGTGATTTCTATATAGGGTCAATTCCAGTAGGGACTATAAAACCTCAAATAGTATGCCCGGAAATAGATCGAGTTTTGACCGAATCTGGTGTTTGAGGGATATACAGAGTGCAGCGTATCTGGTTCATTTGTTGTCGCCAAACAAAACCAACCAACTAAGAATACGTCGCTATGGGTAAGAATACCGTTGTTGAGTTTTCAGGTCGACAGGAGGGAGTGTGGACCGCCCCGGGTTTCACGAAGGCCGTTTAGTTTGAGCCAGGCGGCTTGCGGGAGGGCGGCCTGTCTATGCTCTATAATGCCTCAAACTCCGCAGCGGGATATTGCCGATGGGTTCTAAGAGGAGCTGCTGGTTGAATCAGGACACCCAGTTTAGGGTTTCCCAGTCCAGCGCTTCTATGGTTTTCCAAGACCCATGTTCGTGGACCAGCTCGGTCTTGTACAAACCGTTGATGGTCTCGGCTAAGGCGCTATCGTAGCTGTCGCCTACGCTGCCGACCGAGGGCTCGATACCTGCTTCACCACGATGTTCACCATAGCGGATAGACAGGTATTGCGAACCACGGTCGCTCTGGTGTATCAGCCGGTGCGGAGTCGGCTTCCGCGCGTGCAGGGCCTGCTCCAACACATCTAGAACAAAGTCCGTACGCATGTTCCGGCCGATTCCCCAGCCCACGATGTAGCGTGAGTAGACGTAGACGATAAAGGCTACATAGGCGAAGCCTTCCCATGTCGATACGTAGGTAAAGTCGGCCACCCAGAGCTGGTTTGGCAGCTCAGACTTGACCTCGCGGTTGATCAGGTCCCGGGGACAGGGTCCGCTGAGTCCTGCAGCATGGCGCGAACCTTCCTGCCCCAGACCACGCCCTGGAGACCCATGCCCTGCATCAGGCGCTCCACGGTGCAGCGTGCCATAGGCAGATTCTCTGCGGTGCATCTGGCGCCAGACTTTGCGGGCATCATAGACCTCTCGGTTCGCTGTCCGGACGCGGTGATTGTCCGCAGAGAGGGCTTCGTCCCGCTTAGCGCGGTCCAATCTCTGCATAGGATTGCGCAGGAGGCGATAAGCTGACGGGGCCACCTGCAGCGTCCTGTAGAGGGGCACGACCCCGAACCGGTCTCAATGGACGTCGATGAAGGTCCAAATCACTTCAGACGGCGATCGAGCTCCGACTGGGCGAAAAAAGCGCTGGCCAGGCTGAGGGCCTCGTGGCCCGCTTCAACTCGCGAACCTCGCGCTCCATCGCCTCGACGCGGTCATCGGCGCCCGCGGCAGAAGGTGTCGGCCGAGACGCCTTGCGGATCCAGCTGCTCAGAGCCTGGGTAGTACAGCCGATCTTGCTAGCCACGGTCTCGATGGCGGCCCACTGCGAAAGGTCAGAGGTCCATACCTCACTCACTCAATCCAATTAGCTCAGAGCAAGGAATCGAGTCTATTCGTGCAACACAAAATTCGTATGGAACGACCCAGCGCCAGGCCAACTCGGTAATGATGACACTAAAGTAAAGAAGGCGGCAATTACTACAATTCAATATCTTGGCTTTCTAGGCTATGAAAATCTGACTTGCAAATTTAGAGAACTCACTATTCTGTGGTTATAGCTGTGGTTATCACTGATATCAGCCATCTAGCCTTTAAACACGAAAGGAACATCAGAAGATGTTTAGATTCCGCCTCTGGGCACCATACCAAAAATGGCCGCTCCCGATAGGGTGCGGCCTTTTTTGTATGTACCGGAAAGCACAATGCCCGGGGATGACCCCGGGCGCTTATACGAAGCTTTTCAATACGGTAAATTCAGTGCTCCACACTACCGGGCCAGATAATCACCCGCCCGTCTGGCTCCCGGAATACCCGTACCGGCAGCGACTGCTCGAGCATGGCCACCAAGGTTTCGGCCTGATCAGCGGTAAATGCGGTAGTCACACGTAAATCTTCGAGTTCCGGAGTACCGATCACGATACGCTGTTTGCGGTAGCGATTGGCATCGGCGACAATTTCCGCAAGGGGGGCATCCCGGTAGCTGAATTTGCCCTGGCGCCAACCGGCGACCTGTGCGGCGTCAACTTTACTGATGCGACTCACCTGATCCTCGCGCACCTTGACCTGCTGGCCCGCGGTCAGCCGCACTTTGCTGCCTGCGGTTGCGCCAGACTGACCCTGCGGCCTGGCTGCCACATCGACGATCCCCTCTTCCACCGTCACTTTTACCGCCGGGTTCATTTTGTTGCCGGCGTTGACGTCAAAGCGGGTACCGATCACGCGCACCTCAGCGCCCTGGGCGCGCACAATAAACGGGCGACTGGAATCTTTGCGCACGGCGAAAAATGCCTGGCCGCGCAGCAGTTTGACCTTGCGCGCGGCGGCTCCAAAATCCGTTTCAATGGCGGAGTCACCACCAAGGGTTACCAGGGTACCATCGGGCAGGGTGACCTGGCGGGTTTGCGCGAGCTCCGATGCATAGCCATGTGCAGAATCACTCTCGCTCTGCCAGGGCGCCAGAAACACAACGCCGACGGCGAGAATCAGGGTGCAGGCAAACGCGAGGCCACTCAGGGGGCTGACGCCCAAGTAGCTTCTGAGGTTCTGTAACAGACTGATAAAAGCACCGGGCCGACGCAGTCGAGCGCCTTCGTCACTAGCGGCGAGAACAGCGAGACTGCGGTCAATCTGCTCCAGCTGCTGGTAGGCGTCTCGGTTGCCCCCCTGTTGCAGCCAGGTGTCGAATGCGTCCTGCTCAGCGGCGTATAGCGGACGTTCAGCCCGCAGCATGAACCACTCGCGGGCTTCCGCTTCGATCCGCCGGATATCGGTTTGCGGATGACTGTTACCAGTCGCCATCATATTTCTCCACCGTACTTACCACCATTGACCCGCAGGGCTTCCTGACATCCTGCGAGGGCTTTGGCCACGTGTTTTTTCACTACCGTGGCGGAGAGCCCTTCTCGACGCGCGATTTCCGCGTAGGAGAGCCCGTCGACACGGTTCATCAATAACAGCCGCCGGCGCTTGTGGGGCATGCTCCACAGGGCGCGACTGATCAGGCCGAGAAACTGCCGGCCAGCCGCTACCCGCTCGGGGCTGCGACTATCCTGTTCACGGTCGGGGTCGCCCTGCACGGATTGCGCGTAACTTTCCCGCACCTGCCCTTTGCGCAACGCATCGATGGTTGCATTGTGGACGGAGCGGTAAAGAAAGGCGCGAACATGCTCGATATCGCCCTGTTGCAGTTGCGGTGCCATCCGGGCAAATGCCTCTTGCACCAGATCCTCGGCCTCGCTGTAGGACAAACCGAACTTACTCACCGCATATCGACACAGTTCCTGCTGATACTCGCGGTAGTAGAAATCCAGGTCCCTTTCGATCTCGGGCACCCTCCGGTCGTCACTATCGGGCGTCATCGGGCTCGCCAACGCTGTCGCCATGGATTCTCTTCACCATTGTTTTTGTTATCGGATACTACTCTCGTCGTTAGAACGGGTGGGCGGGAAAGAACGTCCCCCCTGCGGGGAGGTTTTTTTGCGATTCAGTCAAAATGTAGTCCCAGGCGCACGCCAAAGGTGCGCGGCGGGTTGTAGTAGTAGGCGGGAGTGGCCACATCGGCTTCGTGCACATCGCTCGCCAGCAGGGTGTTTGTGAGATTGTCCCCGTAGAGATCTAACCACCAGTTGCCATCTACGGGCTGCAGCTTCAACCCGACGTTCAGCAGGGTGGCTGCATCGCGGCGGTCAATATTGCGGGTGGCACCGGCGGGATCCTCTACCCAGTCGCCGCTGTCGTTCTCCAGGAGCCAACCGGTCCGGTTACCCCGATTGGCCTCGTCAAAGTACATACTGGTTGTGTAGCGCAGGCCCCCGCGGGCGGTGGCCCGCAGGCGGTCGGTGAGGGTGAAGCCGTGCCGGTAGTTGAGCCCGAGACTGAGACCGGGTACCTGCTTTAGGCGATTGCCACTGAAGTCCACCAGGTTGGTAATTTCCGGATTGTCGGCACCGGGGTTCCAGGTTCGGCCATGGTCCGGGTACTCGTTGTCCACGGCCAGGAAATGGTCGTAGCGCGCGTCCAGCCAGGACAGGAATCCACTGACCCGACCATTGTGACTGGACGCCCAGTTGAGCTCCAGCTCGAGGCCGCGGATGGTGGCACTGGGGGCATTGGTGCTGCGAATCAGCTCGGTGCCGTCCTCCTCTACCGCAATCCCCGACACCTGCAGGTCCCGGTAGCAGGTGTCAAAGAGGGCGCCGTTCAGGGTCATGGCGCCATCCAGCAAACCCAGCTTGAACCCCAGCTCCACATTGGCACTGGTCTCCGGCCCGACGTAGGCGGCGCCACTGTTATTGCGGCGAATCAGTGCCGCCAGTGCAGATTGATAGGCCGGATCGCCCGCGCCGTCGTACTCCCCTTGCAGGCTCGCACCATCCTGCACGATTCCGGGTTTGAACCCTTCGGCATAAAGTAAATACAGCAGCAGGTCATCACTGGGTTGATAGCTGACGCGTGTCATCACGGTCGTGCTGCGCCACGCGCGATCCACATCGTTGTAGTTGGCCACATAGCACTGATCGGCCGATGCGGAGGCATCGTTTACCGCAATGTCGCCAAGTACACCGCCGCGATCGGTGCGGATCAGATCAGGGCAGGCAATATTGCGCCCACCTCGGTCGTACCGCTGATCGCGTCCGCTCCGGGCACCGGCACTGACCTGCCAGTTGTCGGTAATATCGTAATCCAGCTGCCCGTAAACCGCGCTCATGCGTGTGCCGCGATCCGGCTGTTGAAAACTGTGCGCCGGCGCTCCCCCCAGCCACTGCCATTGGCCAGCTGGTGCTCGAGATCGAAGCGGATTGCATTTTTTTCCGCGAAGTGAAAATACGCCAGCAACCAACGCAACTGCTGGTCATCGCTGTTTTTCAACTGCACTTCGTGCTGGCGCGCGCGATACCGCGACCAGATGGTGCGATTACTCTGGTGATACAGCGCGGGATCGGTCTCACTGCCCACCGGGCCGGTGCGGTCCGCATCCCAGTCCTGGCTGCGACGGGTAATCCCGTAGCCACTGATGTACGTGAGGGTGTGCGCAGATGGCAACTGCAGCTCCAAGCGGCTGCGCCAGGCATCCTGGTCCAGCTCGGTGCGCCCGGGGGTGTCGATGACTACCGGCGTGTCGTAATCCACTATGGGCAGACTGCCCGCCCCGCGGTCTTCAAAGCGCTCGTAGCTCAGCCACCAATTGAACAGGCCTTCACGCTGCCAGGCGGAGCTGAGGCGATAACTGTACAGGTCGGTATTGTTATAGCGGTCACCGGCTCTGGCATAGACGGAGTCATCGCTGTATTCGATGGGGCTGTCCGCCAGGTGCTTGACCGCAGCCCAGCGCAGCGACCAGTCCTCGTTCAGCGGTGCGTTGGCGACCGCGGCCAGCTTCTGCTCCTGAAAACTGCCCATGGACGTGCTGAGTTCCGCCGACCACTCGCGCTCCGGGCGCGCTGTGTGATAGTTGATGACACCGCCCGTGGAGTTGCGCCCGAACAGGGTACCCTGGGGGCCGCGCAAGACTTCGACCCGATCTAGGTCATACAGCAGTACCGCAGTGCCCTGCACCCGGCTGCTAAAGATGCCGTCCACATGGGTCGCCACGCCGGAGTCTCCCGCCTCGGTGTGGTTGTCAGAGCCGACACCCCGCAGATACAGCATGGATGCGGTGTGGTCCCCATTGCGGGTGACCTGCAGACTCGGCACCTCCGCAGCCAGCGCCTCGAGACTGTCGATGTTGCGCTCCTGCAACAGACCACCGTGCAGCGCGGTCACCGTCATCGGTGTGCGCTGCAGGTTTGTACGACGCTTACTGGCGACCACCTCGATTTCTTCCAGCAACGGGCGGACGTCTTCGGGAATTCGGGTTTCTATTTCCGGTTCGGCAGACTCCTCAGGGGAAGGCAGTATCACGATGCCCTGCCCGTCCACCCGACGATACTGTAACCCGGACTCGGCAAGCAGCAGGCGCATCGCCTCGTCGATACTGAACATTCCGGTCAGTGGGGGCGCATCGAGGTGGGCGTGCCCTTGCGCGCCAACCATAACTGCGAGGCCGGTTTCGCGGGAGAACGCCAGCAGTGACTGCTCCAGGGACTGGGCCGGGAGCTGGAAACTGTAGAGTGCGGATCCAGAAAGCGTCGGATCCTGGACTTTCGATTCGGCAACAGCAATGCCGGCCGGAATGGCACTCAGCTGCGTCGCCAGGATCCGGGCGCACATTGACCTGAGGTAGGTCTTGAGCATAGGCAGTTCGTCATCGCTGATGCCCGCGCGGGCGGGGTCGGGCGTGCGACGGCAGCTTGCTGGCGGTACTAGATCACAACCACCACGGCTTTCGGCTCACACCCGATCACTTATTCTGTTGTGTGGAAAACATACAACAATAGTCAGCGGGGTGACAAGATAAGACGCGCCGCAGCGGGAGAACCAATCCCCCAATCTGCGGACCTCGTCTGGTTTCGAACAATTAAAACCACATGGACCAGAACGCACGTACTACGTGGGCATTGAAACTATAGGCAGGCTCTTCACCGGGCAGGTAGCTGCCATCGCCATCGTGCACACGAACATCGTGGAAGTTCTCGTAATCGAACAGGATGTAGTCCCAGTAGAGGTTCAGTGTATTTTTACGATTGAACAGTGCCCAGCGCTCGGGCATCTGGTAGGAAACCCCGAAGCCGATCGCGGTACTGCTGAAATCGCTCAGTTCTTTATCCCGAGCGCGGAAATTGGTCGCGTTCAGATAGGGGAAGAGATCACTGTAAAAGTCCGCACCGTCCTGCTTATAGAAACGCAGCTTGCCTTCAAGAATCAGGTTCTCACTTTCCAGTGGGTGGGTGTAACGAAACTCCAGGTTGTCGGCCTCGATACCCCAGCTGTCCGCGTAGCGGCGATATTCGGTTTTTACCGCGGCGCGGTAAGGCAGCATGTATTTTGCGCGCAGGGCTACCGCGTCGCTGTTGCGGGTAGTCGGGTAGAGTTCCGCCTGGTAACTGAACCCGGTTCCGGAATTAGAGTCCAGATAGCGCACGCTGCGGTAGGGATTATTCAGAAACCCTTCATCCGCTACGGTTTCCACACTCAGCTCGGCGATCAGTTTGGTGGTGAGAATCTGACTCCAGCCCAGGGAGTAGCGGCGGTGCTCCGCGTGCTCAAGAAAGTTCTCGTCGCCATTGCGCATCACATCGTCGCTGCCGTAAGTGGCACGCATGGACAGGGTGCTGAGGTCGCCGAAAAAATCCTGTGAGATACCGAAGCCAACCGTCTCCGCCTGGTAGTCGTTTTCGCTGGAATTGGTGTAACTCAGGCTCATGGTGGTTTTATCCACCAGGTAATCCGCCCCCACAGAAAATTCATCCCGCTGCTCTGTGTAACGACTGGCGGTGGCCTCCACGTCAATGGACGCGCCGGAAATCATATCCACGTAATAGTTGGCCGACAGGGATACCGTATTGCCAATATTTTTACGCACCAGGATCGAAGGGCCATCAATGGTGACACCACCGCCGCTATAGCTGTGATACAGGGTATCCGCGCGCTCTTCCGACAATACCGCGGCATTCACCACTGGCGACACCACGAAAACCAAACAGAGTAAAAATCGCTTGAGAGCGTCGCGAGCGAACGCGATTTGGTGAGCGCCGGAGCACAGCGCCCGCAGCGCACTTTTTGTGCGTGAGGAGACGCCCGGGCTGGCGCTCCAGCACCGCCGACCGCCAAAGCGTGGAGCGCAGTAGCTCTCAAGTAATTTTTTAGTTGCAGCCACAACCGCCTCCAGACCCACCTTCGGCGCCGCGGGCGGCTTCACGCGCTTCATAGACGTGGTTCATAAAACCGGCCGCCACGGGATCCCGCTCAAAACTCATGATCGGGTCGGCGAGGTAGTGCCGCTCGTACGGCTTTACCCAGGGCTCGGGCATGATGGTTTCGCAACCACCCAACAACAGTAGAGCCGGCAATAACAGAAGCGCGCGCATGGTCATGGCTTATTCCCGAATCAATTCCTTGATGATTTTTTTGTATTCGGCTTCGTCGCCAGTGCGATAGCCCTTGTGCACATAACGCACGTTGCCGTCCCGGTCGATAAAAACGGAGCTCGGCATGGCTTCCACACCAAACAACTTGCTCACATCACTTTGGGAATCGAAAAGCACCGGGAAATCTACCGGAATCTTATTCAGCATCGCCTGGGCATCCTGCGGATTTGCATCCACATTCACACCCCACACCTGAAAACCCACAGGTTCGTAACGGGCGTGAAGGTCGTTCAGCAGTGGCATTTCCTCGCGACAGGGACCGCACCAGGAGGCCCAGAAGTTCAGCATGATCACTTCGCCGCGCTGTTCGCTCAGCTTGAGGTTGCCATCTTTGAGGGAAGCCAGGGTGAAATCACTGGCTGGCACCTTGGCAATGGCGGGGGCTCCCGCGAGAAGAGCGGCGCTGGTGCAGAGGGCGGCTATCAGTTTACGCATGGAATAACTCCAATGGTTTTCTTTGTTGTGATTAGAAGTAAATCGACACGCCCAGCTGGGCGGACAGGTTATTGGTATTCAATGGCTCGCCAAAAATCTCGTGCTCGAAAATATGGTCGCGCACGTCCAGGCGCAGTGCGAGCCAGTCCTGGGCCAGCATGCGCACACCGGCGCCGATGTTGTAGGTGAAGTGTTCCTCACCGGCAAAATTGGTATTGCCGGCGCCGCCGATCAGGTACAGGTTGCTGTTGAGGGCAAACTTGTCGAGGATAAAAATCTCCCCGGGCAGGAAATTCCAGGCCAGGGACAGGTTGTACATGCTGAGGTCGCGCTCGTCCTCGGTCAGCAGCGGCGCCGACCCACTCAGCCGCTCGTAACTGGACTCCCCGAGCGTGGACTGGGCGTAGGCCGCCTCCATAAAGAAATCTTCATTAATGTGGTAAGCGAGGCTGCCGCCGATCATGCGGCTGGTACCGAAGTCTTCCACACTGAGAATGCCACCCAGGTACAGGGTGAACTCGAAGTCCTCACTGTCGATTTTGGCCTCGCGGATTTCGCGACGCTCCAGGTCCGGGGAAATAATATCGTCGATTTCCTGCCCCGCTTGTGCGAGTGCGGCAGAGGAAAAGGGGACCGCCGCGGCGCCCGCCAGCAGCAGGCCCGCGAGTTTTACATAAATACGTCGAATCCGAGTTTCCATTCGACTATCTCCTGGTTTTCGTCCCGCGAAGTGAGCAGGTAATGATTGGCAACTTCCGCGCGCAGGGCAAAGCGACGGGATAAATAGGTAGTAACACCGAGACCCGCGAGCATGGCGGTATCCTTGCGGTCTTCGGTCGCAACAATGGTGGCGTTGGGAGAGGTGATGTTTACCCCGGTACCCAGCAGAAAGTACGGGGACAGACGCCAGCGCGGAAACGGCTGATGTACTACCGCTATCTGATAGGTCTGGCTATCGGAATAGGCGCCGATGGTCTGCGCCGCGCGCACTTCTGCAGAAATATTGCCGGTAAAGCGGTAACCCAGTGAAAGTCCCATGGAGTTGGCACCGGCAAAGTCACCGTAGGCAAACCCCATACGCAAGCTCTGCTCGTGATAGTCGTCAATTCCGGGCGTGGGTACTGCGACCTGCTCACCTTGCGGGGTGTAGATTTCGTCCAGCTCGGCAATCTTGGCCCAACCCGTCTTGCCAGTGCGGGTCATCACCTTGACCCAGTCGGTGCGACGCTTGAGTAACCACAGCGGCTCACCGTACTCGACCACGTGATCAATCACGTAACCGCGACCAGGGCCGGTGTAAAGGTTCAGGAATTCCGCCCCGACAATGACCTGCTCGCTGTCGAATGACAGTGTTTGCGGCTGACGCTCGCCGAACTGGTGTGCGGAGAAGCTGTCGGTGACCAGTTCATCACTGGCAGTATCCGACTGTGCGTGAACGGGAGGCGCAATGCTCCCCAGCACCCCCAGGATAAAAAGGGCCGTGCTCACTGCCACGCCCCCATGTGCTCTGAAACCGAGCTGCCTGTTCATTTTTTAGTTAACCGGCGCTTCAAATGGATTGTTGTAATACTGCGCACCGATATCCAACCATTCGGAAATCAAACGCAACTCCGCAGCGGACAATTCTCCCTCATGTACGCCCCCGGCTTCAAACACATTGAAGAAGCGGCTGGCGTTGGCGCCGTTGGTGTCCATGATCCGCTGAATATTGACGGTAACCATAACAGGAATCGGGTTGCCATCGGCATCCAGAATTAATTCGCCATCTTCATCGGTCTCGAACAGAGGATTGCCGTTGTCGTCCGTATCCTGCACCAGCACATTCTGCACAGCGCCATCGCGCAGCTCCTGTGTCGGGTTATCGAAGATCAGCTCCACATAGGAGGTACTGTAATTGGTATTGACCCCGGACTGATCACCGCGCAGGTCAAGCTGGCCCGGCGGCACCTGCGCCATGCCGTCGGCATCGCGATTGCTGTGACAGGCGGTGCAGGTGCGATCTTCCAGCACCACACCCATCTCGTCGGTAATTTCCCGGGGCAGATCCCAGATTGGCTGGATGTGGTCCGGGTAGTGGATGATGGTGCGACAATCCGTGCTCCATCCGCTCTGGCAGGCCACGCTGGTAGGCGCCGGGGTCGGCAGATCACTCATCAGCAATTCGCTGGCAGGGTCCTTGTCGCGCAGCGCCGGATCGGTCCAGTGATCGACAAACTTGAGGTCTCCTTCCAGTTCCGGATGGCCGGCGATACGCGCCAGTACCTGCGCCATGGTTTCGCCCATGTCGGCAATCAGCGCAGGTTCGGTGTTGGGGAAGGGTGCGGCGCTGGTGGCTGCGCCGGCCCAGGCCGCAGCCGGTTCTTTGTCCGTGCGTCCGTGGGGCACTTCACTATCGCGGGTGTGGCAGCCCTGACACTTGCGCACCTCCCCGGCACGGAACTGCAGCCAGTTGTTGTGGCGCCCTACGATCCGGCGGCCATTGGCATCCACAACGGAAATCGCCAGGGGCATATCCGCAGGCACCTTGACCCGCACCGAGCCGTCCGGCTGCACCGGGGTGTAACCGATAATTTCACGCATCAGCTGGCTGCGATTGCGGCCAAATGCGGAGCGGTCAAAATCCAGCGTGTCGCGGTCGGGTATACCGACCGCTTTGACCACCCGAAGAAAACGTGCCGGGCGCTCGGCGGCAGTGGTTTGCAGTGGATCGGCGAGCACATCAATATCCAGTACTGCGCTGCCGTCAAAGTCGTAAACACTGCGAATATCCAGTACCGCCATACCCTCTTCGTAGAGGTCGCGGTCGATATCGATACCGGGAATCGGCTGGGGAATAAATTCCGCTACCGGGCGGGTATCGGCAGTAACCGCTTCGCTGATCATCATGCCTTCCTCCGGCTGTATGATCGGGCGCTGGGTGCCTTCGCCGTAGTCGTATATCCACAGTCCGTAGAGCGGGTCGGCGGGGACAATATCCGGTGTCGCCAGCCACTCGTCGGTACAGGGCTGCGGGGTTTCGGTTTCCGGGTCGATCACCCGGCATTCACTCCAGCTCACCAGCAGGCGGCTGGTGCCATCGTGAAACGCCCAGGCATTGGCAAACAGTCCATGGGGCGACAGGCCACCATCGGTAATCACCTGCTCGACGGACAGGGATTCCTGCCCTTCCAACACGCCTTCCTGCTCCGGCTCACTGTAGGCCTCGGTGTAATTCTCCCCGTCGATAACCACCATATCGCCGCCGTAGGTAATACCCTCCGGGGCCCGCAGGGTGACGAGAATTCGACCATCCGGCATCTGCTGGGGTTTGCTGAAGGTTGCCGGGATCGGGTCTTCACCGCTGCCAGTGCCTGTCGCCTGGCTGTGGTAACCGTAATAAAACTGAAGATCCGTACCGTCAGGTTTTACGGTGTAGAGACTGAGGCGATCCACCCCGCCCATATTATCCCAGCGGTTGAACAGGATGCGGCCACTGGACAGCACTGTTGGCGACAGGTCGTGGCTCTGGTTGTAGGAGATCTGCTGGATATCGCTACCGTCGGACTCCATCACATGCAGAACAAACGCAGCTTCATCCAGGTTTTCAGCCAGGGCGGAAAACTGCGGCTTGTTGTCGTCGAGCAGTAACGCGCGGGAGCGGCGCTGGCGGGTAGAGGTAAACACCAGGCGACCGTCAGGCAAAAAAGCCGGGGATATATCATCCCCTTCCTCGGCGATCAGGTCAGACTGAATAACCCGCTTGAGTTGCGCCGTGTCGAATTCATACAGCCAGATATTCCAGCTGGGCTGTTCATCGTCGTCCAGGCCATCGATATCCGGCGCGCGCATGGAAAATGCCAGCTGGCTACCATCGGCTGACACCGCCAGATCTTTTACGTCGTAGCCGCCTTCATAAACAATGCCCGCTTCTTCGTCACTGACAAACAGCCCTTCCGTCAGAGAGCGCTCCGGCGCACTCGCAGTGGCGCGGTCGCGCAACAACAGCTCGGCACCGGGATTAAACGCGGAGGGCATATAGATGCTGTCACCCATCAGCGCGTCATCTTCATCGCGATTGAGTGCGCGACGCACGTACACCACGGGGTAATCCACCACCACCGGGTCTTCCGCCTGGTCGCCACCGCCGAGACTGGACCCGTCACCAGACCCGCCACCGCACCCTACCAGGGCAACTGCGGAAAAAATCGACAGTAGTGACAATTTCCGGCCAACCGCCGCAGCCCGCGTGCAAAAAATGTTCAAGAGTCCACCTCTTTTATCGCCACCCCTGTGCGCGGCGTTGTATTTTTCAACAATTTTTGTGAATTTTTAGCGACAGCTCACCCGTGCCACGTAGTACTCACTCACCGCAGCAGCCGCAGAATAGCTGGATATTCGCCAGCCAATGACGCCAGAATAATTTCTGATTCTCCCGTTTGGTCTGGGTAATCTCAAGTTGTGCACAAGTAATTTGCCAACCAGAACACGCTTTATATTTTTGCCGCTGGCGTATCCCTCCGCATTCTTTACTATCTGGCGAGGTTACAACGCATACAGTCCCCACGGTCAGACCCAGATGGCAAAACCCCTTTGGCGAAACCCGGGCACGAGAACCAGACGCGAACAAATCCAATCATGAAAATAAATTCGCCCGCCGCGCGCGCACTGCTCGCGGCGACCGCCTGCTTCGGCGCCTCGCTCCCCATGTCTGCCGTCGCCGGCCCGGAAGAGCAGGCGGCGCAAATGCACAGCCGGCTGACCGGGGTAAAACCCAGCATCGAAGTGCTCACCGCCATGGCAGAAGACATCGCCAGTGGCGATGCCAACGCCGCGGCTGAGCGGGCGATGGAAAATGATGCGTTCTACAACGTCACCCTGAAAAACCTGGTGACGCCGTGGACCAACCGCGATGGCGACAACTTTGCACCGCTGAACGATTACACCGCAACAGTCATTGGTATGGTGCGCGACGACGTGGATTTTCGCGAGATTCTCTCCGGCGATATTATCTACACCGGCGCTTCCGGGTTGGGCCTGCCCGCTTACAACAGTGCCAACAACGACCATTACGAGTCACTGGAAGCCGCAGGGTATCCACTGCAGACGACGCTGGAGCGAAAGACACAATCTTCCGTTACCGGCCTTCCCAGTGAAGCCACCGCCGGAGTGATGACCACCCGCGGCGGCGCCAAGGCCTTTTTCTATGCCGGCACCAACCGCGCTATGTTCCGCTTCACCCTGATGAACCATCTGTGCCGCGATCTGGAGCAGGTGCACGATACCTCAAGACCGCCGGATCGTATCCGCCAGGATGTAAGCCGCAGTCCCGGCGGCGACAGTCGCGTATTCCAGAACAATTGCGTGGGTTGCCACAGTGGCATGGACCCCATGACCCAGGCCTTCGCGTATTACAACTTCGAGTACGACGTGGACAATGATCCCACCGGCGAAAATGGCCGACTCGACTACAACCGCGCCGGTGAAACCGACCCGACCACCGGAACACGCGTGCAAGCGAAAAACCATATCAACAGCGCCACCTTCCCCTACGGCTTTGTCATTCCCGACGACAAATGGGACAACTACTGGCGCGAGGGGCCCAACCTCCATCTGGGGTGGAGCGAAGCGCTGCCCGGCTCTGGCAACGGTGCAAAATCCATGGGGCGGGAACTTGCCAACAGTGAAGCCTTTGCCCAGTGCCAGGTCACCAAAGTATTCGAACAGGTGTGCCTGCGCGCACCGGAAGACAGCAGCGACCGCAATCGTATCGACAGCATCACCGACAGCTTCACCAGCAATGGCTACAAACTGAAGCAGGTATATGCCGATACTGCTGCTTACTGTGCGGGGGAATAAATTCATGAAACACCAAACCGCACTCAGTGATTCTTTTGTTACCAAAACCCCGCTGCAAGCCATATTCGATCTGTGTCAGGTCATGACACCGCCGCGTCTGCGCCGCGCCGCACTACTGGCGACCGTGTTCAGCTCCGCCGTACTCGTCGCCTGCTCCGGCGGCAGCGGCCAGTCCACCGAGGAATTACCAAACACCAATCCGGACTCCGGTGATACCAGTTATTCCGGCCCCGCACCGGAAAGCGAGGACGTGCAGAATTACAAACGCTATATCTGGGACAACCTGGCGGCGGAAAACCGCTGCGGCAGCTGTCATGTCGAAGGCAACCAGAGCCCGCGTTTTGTGCGCAGTGACGATATCAACCTGGCCCACGGCGAAGGCCGCGAGCTGGTGAACCTGAGCTCACCGGAAGAATCTCGCCTGGTTACCAAAGTGGCCAGCGGCCACAACTGCTGGCTCGCCAGCGCCGACGCCTGTGCGGAAATCATCACCAATTACATTGAGGACTGGGCATCTGCGGCGGGCTCCGAGGCCAGCACCATCACCCTGACTCCACCCACCGAGCGCGAAGTCGGCGCGAGCAAAAGTTTCCCCGCCGCCAGCGGCAATTTTGCCACCACCGTCTACCCACTGCTGGAAGAGTACTGCGCGAGCTGCCACAGCGAAGACGCTGAAACGGCGCAACAGCCGTACTTTGCCAGTAGCGATATCGACCAGGCCTACGAGGCCTCAAAAGCGCGGATCGATCTGGACAGCCCGGAGAATTCCCGCTTCGTGGTACGCCTGGGTAGCGACTTCCACAACTGCTGGGGTGACTGTTCAGAAAACGCCGACACCATGGCAGCGGCCATTCGCAATTTCGCCGATGGTATTTCCCTCACCGAAGTGGATCCCAACTGGGTAATCAGCAAAGCGCTGTTTCTTACCGACGGCGTGGTGAGCAGTGGCGGCGGACGTATTGAAAACAATGCCATTGCCCTGTACGAGTTCAAATCCGGCAGCGGCACCACCGCATACGACACCTCGGGCATCAACCCCGCCATCGATTTGAACCTGTCCGGGGACGTGGAGTGGCTGGGTTCCTGGGGTATCCAGCTGGCCGGCGGCAAGGCCCAGGCTGCCACCGCCACCAGCAAACGCCTGTTCGACACCCTGAGCGGCACCGGTGAATACACCATCGAAGCCTGGGTCGCCCCCGCCAACGTGGTGCAGGAAGGCCCGGCGCGGATCGTCAGCTACTCCGGTGGCAACGACATCCGCAACTTCACCCTCGGCCAGGCGATGTACAACTACACCTTCCAGAACCGCAACGACGCCAGCACCGATGCCAACGGCATGCCGGCGCTGATCACTGAGGATATGGCGGAGCGGGTGCAGGCCACCCTGCAACATGTGGTCGCGACCTTTGACCCGATCAACGGCCGCCGTCTGTATGTGAATGGTGAATTTACCGGCGACGCCGACCCGGTAGAACCGGGCCTGTTGTCCACCTGGGATGACACCTTCGCCCTGGCACTGGGCAGCGAGGTATCCAATGCAAACCAGTGGCACGGCTCCATCCGCCTGCTGGCCATTCACTCCCGCGCCCTGACCCAGGACGACATCCTCACCAATTACGAAGCCGGCGTGGGAGAAAAGTACCTGCTGCTGTTCAAGGTGGAAGAGGAAACCGGCGTGCCCCAGGGCTACGTAATGTTTGAAGTACAGCAATACGACAACCACGGTTACCTGTTCAGCGAACCCAAATTCATCACCCTTGAAGATGGCGTCACACCGGACGGCATCGAAATTGAAGGTATGCGCATCGGCATCAACGGCCGCGAAGCGGTGGTTGGTCAGGCGTGGGCGAATCTCGACACAACCGTAACCGCGGCGGATTACGATCCGGCAACCGGTCAGAAGCTGTCTCCCCTGGGTACCATCATCACCCTGGAAAAAGGCCCGACTTCTGACGAATTTTTCCTGACCTTCGAGCGCCTGGGCAACGAAGAGTTTGTGCGTGTGGAAGCCACCCCGGCGGCGCCGGCCATGCCTTCAGATCTCACTCCGCAACCGCGTATCGGTATCCGCCGCTTCGAACAGATCCACGCGGCGCTATCTGCAGCCACCGGCATCTCCAGCGCGCACCCGGCGGTGGTCGACACCTGGGAAAAGGTGAAACAGCAGTTACCGGTTGAATCCGATGTGCGCGGCTTCCTCGCCGCTCAGCAGATGGGCATCACCCAGCTGGCGGTGAAGTACTGCAGCACACTGGTGGACGACGAGACCGCACGCGCCAGCTACTTCCCGGGCTTCGACTTCTCTGCCGGGGCGAACAGCGCCTTCGACGATGACACCAAGCGCGCCCAGATCATCGATCCACTGCTGGAAAAGCTGTTGGGCCGCCCAATCACCTGGTCTGCCGCCATGGGTGGGCACACCGCCCAGCTGGCCAGCGCTCCGGATGAGAGCGCGGTGCGCGCGGAGCTGGACGGATTGATCGATACCATGACGGAGTGCGGCGGAAGCTGTAGCGCGGATCGCACCACGACCACTGTGAAGGCTACCTGTGCGGCGGCTATGGGTAGTGCGATGATTTTGATTCACTGATTTCAATACAACGGACTACCTCGATAAACGGGGACCCCGGAAGAGCCATGAGCAAGAAAAAATATTTTGAACTGGACCAACCACTGCGCCACCCGGACCACCACCGGCCGGTGAGCCGACGGGACTTTCTCGGCCAGGGCTTTCGCGCGGGTATGGCGACGGTGCTGGGCGGTTCGGTCTTCAGCCTGTTTGCCAATCCGCGTTCAGCCCAGGCCGCGCTGTCTTCAGACCTGGAAGCCATGCGCGCAACCTGCGGCGTCAGCGCCAACGGCGCTGGCAAGATCCCGTTTATCTGTTTCGACCTGGCTGGCGGCGCCAATATTGCCGGCTCCAACGTACTTGTCGGCAAACAGGGCGGACAGTTCGATTTTCTCAGCACCGCCGGCTACAGCAAACAGGGCCTGCCCGGTGACATGGTGCCATCGCTCACCGATGGCCTCGGCAACCCGCTGTACAACACCGACCTCGGCCTCGCCTTCCACAGCGACAGCCAGATGCTGCGCGGTATTCTGGAAAAAGTCGGCCCCGGCACCTCCGGCGCCATCAACGGCGCAGTGATTCCGGCACGCTCCGAAAACGATACCGGCAACAATCCCCACAACCCCATGTACGGCATCAATCGCGCCGGAGCCAACGGCTCACTGCTTGCACTGATCGGCTCACAAACCAGTGAATCCGGCGGCAACTCCATGGCACCCATGGACCTGATCAACGCGGAAGTGCGCCCCACCAAAATCGACCGTCCCTCCGACGTCACCGGCCTGGTGGACGTGGGTGACCTTGTGGGCCTGCTCAGCCAGGAAGATACCGTCGCAGTCATGGAATCCATGTACCGTATCTCCAACGCCAAACTGGGCAAGGTAAATACTCAGGTCAGTAATGATGCGGTCATCAAGGATCTGGTGAAATGCGGGTATATGAAGAGTGCAGATCTGGCGGATCGTTTCGGTAATCCGAGCGCGCTGGACCCGGCGCTGGATCCTGATATCGTCGGCCCCGGTGGCATTTTCTCCTCCGATGAATTCTTCGGCGATCGCGAATTCCAGAAGGCCGCCTCCACCATGAAACTAGTGGTCAACGGCTACGCCGGTGCGGGCACCATTACCATGGGTGGCTACGACTATCACACCGGTGACCGCGCAACCGGCGAGATTCGCGATCTGCGCGCCGGCCGCTGTATCGGCGCCTGCCTGGAATACGCCGCGCGGGTTGGCCAGCCACTGATGGTGTACGTATTCAGTGATGGCTCCGTATTCAGTAACGGTATGATCGACGATTCCGCGGAAGGTCGCGGCAAGGGTGTGTGGACCGGAGACAACCAGCAAACCGCGGCGTCTTACTTCCTGGTTTACAATCCCGCGGGCCGCCCGCAGCTGTTAGGTGGCAGCACCGATGAGCAGGCGCGGCACCAGCAACTTGGCTATATGCGCCCCTCCGGCGATGTGGAAACCGCGGGCAGTCCGGCCGCCAACAACGTCAACCAGCTGGTACAGACCGTGGTGCTCAATTACATGGCACTGCACGGAGAGCAGGGCAGTTTTGCCAGCCTGTTCCCCAATCACGGCCTCGGCAATGCCAGCCTGATGGACAGTCTCACGGCATTTGCACCAATCCGGTGATTCCGTACTTAACGCACTGACACAGCAAATATAAAACGATGTACCCAATGCGCCTGCTTCTGATTGCCTGCACCCTGCTGGGGTCCGCCACCACACACGCCGAGTGGCACTACGACAAGCAGGCAATCATGGGTACCGAGATACACCTGCAGTTCTGGCACGAAGACGACAAAAAAGCGCAGCAGATTAACCGCGCGGTGATGGACGAGTTCCGCCGTCTGGACGCAGCCCTATCCCCCTATAAAGAAGACAGCGAGCTCTCCCGGGTCAACCGGGAGGCGGGGCAGGGCCCCGTGCAGATATCCGACGAGCTGGCACGGATTGTGGATAAGTCCCTGTTTTACAGTAAACAGACCCACGGGGCTTTCGACATCACTTTTGCCACCCTGGGCAGCCTGTACAATTTCCGCGAAGGCAAACAGGTGGACAGGGAAACTACCGAAAGTCTGCGCGACGCCATCGGCTATCACCACCTGCAGCTGAACCGTAGCGCCGGTACGCTTCGCTATGGCGACAGCCGCACCAAAATTGATCTCGGTGGTATTGCCAAGGGTTACGCGGTAGACCGCGCAGTGAATATTCTGAAACAATACGGTGTCACCAATGCCAATGTGAGCGCCGGAGGCGATGCACGGCTACTGGGAGACAAACGGGGTAAACCCTGGCTGGTGGGCATTCGCCACCCCAGGGATAAAAGCAAAAATGCGGCGGTGATACCGCTGGAAAATACCGCGATCTCCACTTCCGGAGATTACGAGCGGTTTTTTATCGATGACGACGATCACCGGGTACACCATATCTTCAACCCGGCCACCGGCAAGCCAGCAGACACCGACAGCGGATCAAAAAGCGAGGGAACCGAAAGTGACCCTGCGGAAGAAAAACTGATCAGCGTCAGCGTCATTGGCCCCGCCGGGTTCGATACCGATCCTCTGTCCACCAGTGTCTTTGTACTGGGTAAAAGTAAAGGGCTGGCACTGATCGATAAGATGGACGGATATGAAGCGATAGTCATTGATGCCAATCGACGCATGTTTTTTTCCCGCGGCCTGGCGGACCGGTAGCTCGATGCACCGTTGGGGGAGCTGCCCAAATCTGTCACCACCGTGAAATACCCTGCGTGCCGCAACGCAAACGTGAACTGCGTCACAACCAAAATGTGACACCCGGGCATAATCGCGCGTCCAATTGTGCGAATAATTAAACGACAACCGATCACACTATTTTTCAGGTTCCAGCATGTTTTCCCTGCGCTCCGCTTTCACCATCCGCAACAGTCTCAAAACCCATATTTTCGTACTGTTCGCTGCATTTACTCTTGCGGTCGCAGCTCAGGCAGGAGCGCAGAACGCCGACTTCCCCACCGACGACCTGGAATCGCTAAAAAAAGAAGTGCTCAAACTGAACCGCGATCTGCTGGTACTGGAAGAGGACCTTCTGTTTCCCGCACAGAGCCAGGTTGCCGTATACGTCTCCATGGATGTCGGTCACTTTTTTGATCTGGACTCGGTAAAGCTACATATCAACAACAAACTGGTGGAAACCCACCTGTACACCGAACATCAGAAAGACGCGCTGTTTCGCGGCGGCATCCAGCCCCTGTTCAAGGGCAACCTGAAATCCGGCGAGCACACGATTACCGCGTTCTTCAATGGCATCGGTCCCGAGCAGCGCGAGTTCAAGCGCGCAGCCACCCTGGAACTCAGCAAGACCGATGAACCCGCGGTAATTGAACTGCGCATCTCCGACGCCGGTGGCAAGCAGCAACCGGAATTTACCGTCGTCCAATGGCCGGCTCCCTGAGTTCCCCGTGGGGTCTGTTGTGCTCAAACCTGTCGCGTTCAAAAAAGCTTCCCTCGCGCTCGCACTGACCGGATTGATTGCCGGTACCTTCTCCTATGCGGCGGAGGATGTACAAATCGATGAGGCGGGCCCTGGCACTGCTTCCGCTAAAGCCGGGGGTGAGAAATTCCAGCAGGCGCAGGACATGCGCTACGGAGCCGCCCTGTACCACTACTTCCAGGGCAATACCTTCGATGCCCTGAGTACCCTGATGGTGTCTGACCTGCGCGGTGGAATTTCTTATCATGCCGACAATGCGGAACTGATTCGCGGCGGTATCAGCCTCGCGTTTGGACTCGAGCGCCAGGCGGCAGAACTGTTTGAGCAACAGTTACAAAAAGCCGCTGACGAAGAAAACCAGCAGCGCATCGAGCATTTTCGCGAAATCGCCTGGCTGAAGCTGGCGGAACTCAATTACCGTCACCAGAACTGGGACACTGCGGCCCTGCAGCTGGAAAAGTCCGGAGCGATTCACCAGACCACCCTTACCCTGAATCTCGCGATCCGCAATGGCGACCTGAGCCAGGCCGCGCAACTTTTGCGCATGGCAGATCTGCCGGTCGCGGAGCGCGCGCTTGGACACAATAACCTGGCCGCGGCCTTCGCCCGGGGCGAATATTTTCCCGCGGCGGCAGAAGAGTACCAGCGCGCTGCGGATCTGGTTGATGCCGTCACTCAAGACAAAGAACTGGCATCAGATCTGCGCGAGGAGCTCTATATCCTGCGCGACAAGGCGCGTATCGGCGCCGGTTATGCCCTCACTCTGCAAGGCGATTACACCGCGGCGGCAGACGAATTCCGCCGGGTAAGGCTGGATACACCCTGGTCTCCGGATGCGCTACTGGGTCTTGGCTGGGCCTCGGTCAATGGTGCCGAACACAGCCAGGCGGTCGATGCGCTGGGCTACCTGATTCGCCAGAACCGGCTTTTACCCCAGGTTCAAGAAGCCCTGCTGGCCCTGCCCTATACCTACGAAGCACTGGACCGCCCGAAGCTGGCACTGCGCAGCTATCAAAATGCCGAGCAACAGTATCAGCGTGCACTCGACGACCTGATCAAGCTGACCGATGCCGCCGGTCAGCTACAGTTTGCGGAAATTGACGGTGACGAGCGCATCGACCTGCAGCGTTATGGCTGGCTGGAAGACGCTGAGACTCCCGCGCTTATCCGTATGAACCAGCATTACCTGCTGCAAATGATGCAGAGCGACCGGCTTCAATTACAGCTGTCGGAGCTGCGCGATCTGCAGCAATTACGCCGGGTACTGGAGCGCTGGCAGCAGCGACTGCCAGAATTCCACACCCTGATCAATGAGCGCGAGCAACGACGCGTCAATATCATACGTGAGCACGACAGCGCCCAATACGACCAGCAGGTACAGATTGCCGAGCAGCAACTGGAAAAATTGCAGGCATCCCTGGCACGAGTAGAAGCGAAAAAAGATGCTCTGGCAATGTTCGCAACTTCAAGCAGTAGCCAAGGCGCTGAGTACCTGCAGATGCTGCGCGATGCAGAAGCCCGCTACGAGTACCTGACCGGTGCCGGTAAAACCAGCAACTACCAGCAGCAGACCCTGGCGCGCGCTCGCGGTATTCTGCAGTGGCAGGCCTCGGAGGAATACCACCAGAACCTGTGGCAGAAGCGCAAAGCCATTACTGCGCTGGAAGCCGAGTTGGTTGACGCAGCGCGCAGTCAGCGCAAGGTGGCTCGCATTTCTGCCGACGCGCCGCAACTAAACCTGCTTGCCGGCAGTGTGGAAGATGCCAGCCTGCGGATCGACCAGCAGCGCAGCGCGATAGACCGCGCCAGTGCCATCATCGAAAAACAGATTCGCAACGACCTGCAAACCGCATTAAGCGGAGCGCGCGAGCGCGTCGAGCAGTATATGGCCCACACCCGCCTGGCTATCGCACGTATTCAGGACGCGGCAATGCAGGGACACTTTGATCCCCCCGCTAGCACACCCGCAACCTCTCCCGCAGCTGCCCCCACGGATCTTGCCGGCAGCCCCCCCGCGGATCAGCTAGACAGTATTCCCGAAGAGCCGCCGCTAGACCTTCCACAAGAACCGCAATCAGCCCAGCAGGGAGAGCCGGAATCGTGAGCGTTATTTTTTCACGTCCACCCCGCAAACACCTGCTGGCGCTCGCGGTGAGTGCCAGTTTCGCGCTCGGCGGTTGCGCCGGTTATGTGGATAAAAGCAAGACTCTCGCGGATCTACCGCCTGCAGTGCTGCCGCCGGAACCACTGGTGGAAATGCCAAAGCTGGAGCTGCCGGCGCTGATCGACAGCTATGAGCGCGCCCTGGCCGCACAACAGAATCCGCAGACCCGCCGCCAGATACAACTGCGCCTCGCCGATCTGGAAATGGAGCGGCTGGAACAGTTACAGGCGGACAATCCGGAAATAGCGGTGGCCTATGCGGAAGCTGTGCGCCACTACGAGGCGCTGCTGCAGACCTCTGCCGACGACGATTACCTGGCCTATCGATTGGCGCGCGCCCGTTCCCTGGACGGTAACAACCCCGGCGCGCTGGATGCGCTGGAAAATATCGTACAGCGCAACCCGGACTCCCCGTTTATCGCCGAGGCGCTGTTCCGCCGCGGTGAAGCAGCATTCGGTCGCAAACAGTATCGCGCCGCCGAGCGCGATTTCAGCGACGTCCTGGCGCAGGGCGATTCTCCCTTTGCACGTAACGCCCGCTATATGCTCGGCTGGAGCCAGTTCAAGGACGCCCGCTACAAGGCGGCCAGTGAAACGTTCCTGGCTCTGATGGATGATCTGCTGGGCGAAACCCACGGGCAGCAGCGCTTCCTTGGCGAGCTGGAAAAAGGCGAGCGTCGTCTCGCTGACGATACCCTGCGGGTGCTGGCACTGGGGTTCAATTACCTGGGTGGTGCCGAGGTCATCGAATCGTTTGTCGTCGACGAACGCCCACGCACTTATCACCATTTACTGTACCGCGCGCTTGGCGACTGGTACGCAGAGAGCGAGCGCTACCGAGACGGTGCGGAAACGTTCCTGGCCTATGCAGAGCAATACCCGCAAAGCTTCAAGGCACCGGGCATGCACGTGCGCGCGGTGGAAATTCTGCAGCAGGGCAATTTCCCCAGCGAGGTAATTCCGGCCAAGCGCGAATTCGTCACCCGTTACGGCAGTCGCGGTGGCTACTGGGAAAGTGCCGACGATCAGCAGCGCGGCCTGCTCAAGATTCAGCTGAAACCCTGGCTGGAGGAGCTGGCGCGCTTCGACCACGCCCGAGCGCAGGCGCTGGCCAAGGAAGCTTCCGACCCGCGTAACCGCGGCAAGGCCGCGGCGCACGCGCAACAGCAGTCTCGCGAGGCGTTTATTGCTGCGGCTGCGCTCTATGGCGAATTTATCGATACCTTCCCGGGCGATGACAAGGCCCCGGAACTCACCTTCCTGATGGCGGAAAGCCTTAACGAATCCGGCCAATACGCCCAGGCGTTCAACGCGTATCGTCGGGTTGCCTGGGGCTTCGCGGCGGAAACAGGCCCATCGCCTAAACCGACATCGCGCCAGGCCACCGAGGCCGGCTACGCCGCGATCCTGATGGCCGGGCGCATGCACGACGCCGAGAAAAAGATTGCGGACAACGAGGAACAGGCCAACCTGTGGCTGGATCTCAAAACCGAAACCAGCCTGCGCTTTGCCGACAGCTGGTCACAGGACCCGCGCGCGCTTCCGGTGCAACTGGATGCCGCACACAACCTGTTTGCCCAGTACCGCCACCAGGAGACCATCGACGCCGCCATCAAGGCCGCCGCCTGGCAACCACCGCCCAACGCGAAACAGCGACGCAGTATCCTGTTGCTGCTGGGGCACAGCCAGTTTGAAACAGAAAACTACCCGGCCGCGGAGCTAGCCTACAACCAGCTGCTGGCGGGGATGGGCTCTGACGACCCGGAGTATCTGAATACCCGCGATCGCCTGCAGTCCTCCATTTACAAACAGGCCGAGGTCATTCTCAAGCAGGTCCACCTGACCACCGACAGCATGGAATTTGTGGCACCCACCGAGGAAGCCATCGCCCTGTTGTTGCGGGTGCGTGATAGTGGCCGCTCGCCCATTGCCGCCACCGCCCAGTACGATGCCATCAATCAGTTGGTTCGCCTGCAGCGCTGGCCGCAGGCACAGGCCGAACTGGCGGACTTCCGCAAGTTTTATCCACAGCACAAGCTGACCCCGACCCTCACCGCAAAAGCAGTGGTGATTTACCAGGGTATGGATATGCCGGAGGCGGCGGCCAGTGAACTGATGGCTCTGGCCCAGAACGATCCGAATCCGAATGTGCGCCGGGACTCCCTGTATCTGGCCGCAGAACAGTTCGAACAGGCCGGCAACCGCGACCGCGCCATCAGCGCCTACCGCCAGTACGCGCGTGACTGGCGCGAGCCCGCACTGCAAAACCTGGAAGCACAGAACCAGCTGGTTTCACTGTATGAAAAATCCGGCAACCAGCGCGAACGCAACCAGTGGTTGAAGAGCCTGGCGAATAACAAGGTATCGGAACCCCGCGGCCGCTATCTCGCCGCCTTCGCCCAGAACGACCTGGCCGGCCAGAGCTTCGCCCGCTTTGAACGCCTGGCACTGACCCTTCCGCTGAAGCAAAGCCTGCGCAATAAGAAACAGGCGATGGAAACCACGGTGGCGGATTACAAAAAGGTGCTCGACTTCGGCATTGCCGAATTCACTACTGCGGCGAACTTCCGTCTCGCGGAAATCTATCGCCAGTTGAGCCGCGACCTGATGGACTCCCAACGACCCAACGGGCTCAACCCACTGGAACTGGAGCAGTACGAAATCCTGCTGGAAGAACAGGCTTACCCCTTCGAGGAAAAAGCCATCGAACTGCACGAGGCCAACGTAAAGCGCACCGCCGATGGCGTCTACGACGAGTGGATCAAGAACAGCTTCTCCTCCCTGGAAAATCTGTTGCCCGCCCGTTACCGCAAACCGGAATCAACTGTGGAGTGGAGCGATGCGGCCTACTGATCTGAAAGCCCTGAAAGGCTTCGCCCTGCTCGCGGCAGGCGCACTGCTGCTGAGCGCCTGCGCCAGCAATCCTACCGGCTCCGGCGCAACAGAAACCGAAACGGTCGGTATTGCCGAGGGCGAAATCGTACAGCGCGTCGCCACACCCAATCCCTATCTGGCGGAAGCGGCAAGCGTGCCCAGTGCGGCGCAACAGGCGCTGGCCAATGCCCGCAGCTATTTCGAGCAGCAACAATTTGGTGCGGCGGAAACCGAGCTGCAACAGGTAATCACCCAGTGGCCGGAGCTATCCGGTGCCTGGCTGAACCTGGCCAAGGTTCAGCTGAAACTGGAACAACCCGAGCAGGCGGAAAAAAGCCTGCAACAGGCCGTGGCTGCCAACCCGAAAAATGTCTTCGCATGGAATTCCCTCGGCGTATTGCTGCGCGACCAGGGCCGTTTTGATGAGGCCCGCAAAGCCTATGAAAGCGCCCTCAAGCAGTGGCCGGATTTCGCCGTGGGCCACCGCAACCTGGGTATTCTGTTTGATCTTTACCTGCACCAGCCGGAACAGGCTTTGCATCACTACCGCGAAGCCAGGGCACTTGAGTCCGAGGAAGACCGAGCATTATTGGGCTGGATTATGGATCTGGAGCGGAGACTGTAAATGAAAAGTGCAAAACTGACTGCCGCTTTTCTTTTTAACTTGATTGCTCTCTTCCTGAGCGCGAGCGCGTCTGCACAGGAAGACGGTGGCGAGGTCATCACCCTGGAATCCACGATCATTGGCAGCCAGGAACAACCCAAGGTGCTTTACATCATCCCCTGGAAGCAGGCCGCGAGCCTGGAAAAAATTGAAAGCACTTTGCCCAACGCTATTACCCACAGTTTCCAGCACCAGGAATACTCGGAACTGCACCGAGAAATAAAACTACTCAAGGCGGAAGACGCCGAAGAGTAAATTCGACAAAAAATCTTTAAGTCCCGGAGATTTGACCATGGAGTTTTTCAACACACTGCTGCGCTTCTTTCAGAACGGCGGCACTTTTATGTATCCCATCGCACTGGTACTGGTGATCGGTGTGGTGTTGGTTGTAGAGCGTTGGGTGTTCCTGTCCCGCGCCAAGCTTGCCAATCGCCGCGCCTACGGCCAGATTCTGCCAATGATGCAGCAGCGCAACTTTGCCGCAGCGCTGAAGTTCGCCCAGAACGAACAGGCCCCCATGGGCCAGCTCGTTGCCGCCGGCATTAGCACCGCACAGCACGCGCGCAAGGACGAGAATATCGCCATGGCCATTGAGGAGAGCATCCTCGAAGCCGTGCCGCGCCTGGAAAAACGCACCAACTACCTCGCCACCTTGGCCAACATAGCCACACTGCTGGGCCTGCTGGGTACCATCATCGGTCTGATCGCGGCGTTTACCGCGGTTGCCAATGCGGATCCTTCTGAGAAAGCCAGCATGCTGTCTTCCAGTATTTCTGTCGCGATGAACACCACCGCCTTCGGTCTGATCTCCGCGATCCCACTGCTGCTGGCGTACTCCATGCTGCAGAACAAGACCAACGAGATCATCGACAGCCTGGAAATGGCCGGAGTGAAGTTTCTTAACCTGATTACCCTGACCCGCGGTCAGAAAGCGGAAGCATCCGCAGCGCGTCCCGCCGCCAAATCCGGCGCACCGGCCTAACGCGACCGCAGACGCAACAATCGTAAACGTTAAGAACTAGAACAAGAGAGAGCCATGGCTATCCGACGCAGGCTGGAAACCGATCCGGATCTGGACATCACCTCGTTTATGAGTCTGATGACCGTTCTGGTCCCGGTATTGCTTCTGAATATGGTGTTTTCCCATATCTCCGTGCTGAACCTCAACCTTCCGGGATTGAGCGATGCCAGTGTGGAAGAGCAGAAAGAAAACCGGCAACTGGAAATGGTGCTGCGCGCCGAGTACATCGACATCAACTATCCGGCGGGAATTCGCGTAAAACGCATTCCCAACCGGGACGGCAAGCCGGACTTGAAGCTGGTGTCGGATGTACTGCAGGAAATCAAGCGCGCCCTGCGGGATAAGGATATCGACAAGAAAGACCTGGTGATTCTCTCGGAACCCGGCACCCCCTACCGCACCCTGGTGAGCGCCATGGATACCGCGCGCTCCTTCCGCGCGGTGGTGGCGGCGTCCGTGGTGGATGCGGAACTGTTCCCGCAGATCTCCCTGGGGGATGCGCCCCAAGGATATTCATCACAGCAGGACGACGTGGCCCAGAGTGGCCAGGGGCAAGATGAACAGCTGGCAGGCAACGGACTATGAAAGCGACGATCGGCGGCAAGCTGAAAGGGCGCAAGACGCGTCGGCATAAAGAAACGAAACTGAACCTGGTTTCACTGATGGATATCTTCACCATTCTGGTATTTTTCCTGCTGGTGAACTCCTCGGATGTGGAAGTACTGCAGACAGACAAAACCATTACCCTGCCGGAATCCACTTCCACCCAGAAACCGGAAACCACCACCGTGGTGCGGGTCAATGGCGACCAGCTGATAGTGGGCAACCGCATGATCGCCAAGGTCGCGGACATCCCCAACGGGCAGGATCAGATCGAACCGCTGCTGAACGAGTTGAAATACCTCGCCAGCCGCGCCGAGCCCCTGCCGGAAGACAAGGTCGCAGTGGGCCGTCCGGTGACCATTCTCGGCGACGAGGAGGTGCCCTACGCGCTGCTCAAGCAGATCATGAACACCTGCGCCGCAGCGGACTACCGGGATATCGACCTGGCCGTGACACAGACATCCGCACAAGACCCGGCCGCTCCGGCCGCCGGTCAATAACGGGAGGCAGAGAATGACTACCGTCTCCCCCAGCACAAACCGCCCGGCCCTGATGCCGTGGCACTACTACAACTCGGTTTTGCCCTGGGCCTCTACGGAAGAAGAGGACCAGCGCTTTATCAAGTTCCTCAAATCCGGCTTTGCCGCGTTTGTGGTGCTCGGTGCGCTGTTTACGTTTATTCCGGCTCCGGAACTCACCCGCGAGCAGAAAGAACAGCTGCCGCCGCAACTGGCGCGTGTGATTCTGGAGAAAAAAGAACTGCCGAAGCCGGTGGAAAAACCCAAGCCAAAGCCGGTTGAGAAGAAAATCGAAAAACCCAAAGAGGTTAAAAAGGAAGAGCCCAAGCCGATCGAAAAGCCCAAACCCAAGCCGATCAAGACCGTCAAGCCCAAACCGCTGACGGAAAAGGCCCCGGCCGAAGAAGTGGCCAAGGCGCGGGAAAAGGCAGCCAACAGCGGCCTAATGCAGCTGCAGGACGACCTGATGGATATGCGCGATAGTCTCGACGTATCCCAGGTGGCCAATGCCAATTCCCTGGCCAGCGGCGCTGCCAATGCACAGAAGATCGACCGCTCACTGATTACGGATAAATCCAAGGCAGCCAGTGGCGGCATCAACACCGGGCAGCTGAGCCGCAACACCGGTGGTTCCGCCCTGTCTGGCCGTCAAACCACCCAGGTGGAAGTGGCGGAAGCTGAAGTGGCCGCGAAGTCCAGCAGCAGGCAAGCCCGCCGTGAACGCGGTACCCGCGGTGAGGAATCCATCCGTCAGGTTATGGAAGCCAACAAGGGCGCTATCTTCGCGATTTATAACCGCGCCCTGCGCCGTGATCCGACCCTGGCCGGCAAGGTGACAGTAAAGCTGGTGATCGAGCCCAACGGGGTTATCTCCGGGGTGAGCCTGGTCAGCAGTGAGCTGGGTGACGAGGATCTGGAACGCAAGCTGCTCGCGCGCATCCGCCTGATCAACTTTGGCACGGCCAATGTGGAAAAATCGACCCTCAATTACTCGATCGATTTCCTGCCATCCTGATAATGACACCTCCTGTAGCAGCCATCGCGGCGTGGTGGCTGCTACAGCACACTCTCCATTTTCCGCTCGCGCAAAGCCTCACTCACATTCCGCCTGGCCCAGCGCCCTATTGCACCCGCACCCTATTACCCACACAACCTCTCATGTCTATCCTGTATTGCGCAGACTTATTTAGGGGGCACCAGATAAATACATTTGCGCCATACGACAACTTTCTGGTACAAGTGTCTCATGATAAATGAGACACACATCACAAAGGACGCGCCCTAGTGGCCAGTGAAACTAAACAAGAGAAGCCGAACAGCGACATGTTGACCAGCGTATGGAACCAGCGCAACGAGCTGTTTGCGAAAAACAAAACCGAGCTGGCCAAACTGCAGGTCAGATGAAATGGTCAGCCGGGTATTCAGTAACGGCCCGCACTACCACTACATTTTTGACCTGTTCGACCTGGAACTGCTGTACATCAGCCCACAGGTAGAACAGATTCACGATCTCAATCTTGCCACAATGACCTTCCAGGATATTCTTGCGCTGATTCATCCGGATGACATGGCATTTGTTTCCAACGCAGAAGCCACCGCGATACGTGTCATGCAACAGCGTATCGGGATGGACAAGATTACCGATTACAAATTTTCCTACTGTTTTCGCTTTCGGGTAAAAACCGGCGAGTACCGCCTGTTTAATCATCAGTCCATTGTGCTCAATACCGATGACAAAGGTGGAATCGGCAAAGCACTGAATGTGCACACGGATATCTCACATCTCACTTCGGAAAATAACTACCGTCTGTCGTTGATCGGCATGAACGGTCAACCTTCCTACCTCAATATTGAAGTCGACAATCACGCGGAAAAAACCAGCCCGAGCAAACCGGTATTTACCGAACGCGAGATATCTGTCATTCAACTGGTATCCAAGGGGTTGACCAGCGCACAGATCGGTGAAGCTCTATCGCTGTCCGAATACACCATCAAAAACCATCGCAAACGTATTTTGAAAAAGGCTGGCTGCCAGAACATGAGTCAGCTTCTGGCAAGCTGCGCTATCGACGGACTGATCTAGGACATAAGCGACCTAAGCTGTATTACCTGAATTAAGTTGCAAACTGGAAACTAATCCGGCCGCTCAGCCACAGATTCCTAGAGCCAGCCCCGAACGGAATCTGTGCCGCTACCCACTTATTTGGTATAAAGATGAGCATCTCGTGATGCAGATCACAACTTCCATGCGTGACCGTCCAGGCTGATGATAAACAGGGAATTCTCCATGGACCTCGAGACCATCGAAGCAGACAACAACCTGATTTATCGGGCCTGGCACAATATCCCGGGGTTTTTCGCCAAACGGGGTGTTGCGCAGCAACGCTATGAACTCGATCAGTTTATTGCCACCACTTTCAGCAGCGGCCCCTGTTATTACTACGTCCTCGATTTTCTGAATCTCGACAAGCCGATGCTGGTGAGTCCATCCATCGAAGCGATTTTGGGCGTTGACCCCAAGATTGCCACGGTGCAGTCGCTAATCGAGCGAGGGCACCCTGATGACGTTCCCTTCGCCGCCAAAGCCGAAGAGACTGCACTGTCGATCCTGAAGAACCACATCGGTATGGATCAGGTGAAAAACTACAAGATTTCCTATAGCGGGCGTATGCGCGTGGCCGATGGCAGCTACCGGCTGTTCAACCACCAGGCGATTATTCTGGATACCGACGAGCAATTTGGCGTGGCGCGCACTCTGGGTATTCACACCGATATCACCCATCTCACCAGCGCCAGCAACTACAAGCTCTCGCTACTGAATCTGTTTGGCGGCGAGAGCTACCTGAATATCGATGTCATGAACAATCCGCAGAATTGTATTGCGGCACCCTCGCTGTTTACCCAGCGTGAAATGGAAATCGTGCGCCTGCTGGCTGATGGAAAAACAAGTGCGGACGTGGGAAGGCTGCTGAACATTTCTCCGCACACAGTAAAGAATCACCGGAAAAATATTCTAAAAAAATCCGGATGCAAGACAACCGGCCAACTGGTTTCAAAAAGTATCAGTGAGGGTCTGATTTAAGGGAAGGTGTGCAAGGGTAGATAACCCTCTGTCATTTGGCCCGAATGGGCTATTGCTCACTAACCTCGCGAGGCGCATTCTATCCACTGAGCAGGGCGGAATCTTAACGACATCCGCACCAGATATGGACTTCGCGCTCACCAACAAATTTTCATCCTGTGAGTTGGTTTCGGCCGCAAGGCTGGCTCTGGGTAAGCCTGGACGGCTTACTTCAGAGCACTTTTCACTGCCCGCGTAATACTTCCCTTCTAACCATTTCCCGACCAATCAAACGCTGTGAGTCAGTTTAAATCGGCCGCGTATTGGCGCAGTATTTCCAGTGGCACAATTTCCAGCGCACGCACGTGAGTGCGCTGTAAGAATACCCGCGGCGCCATTTCCACTTTCTGCGCCTCCAGCCAGCGCGCCGCGCACAGGCACCAGCGATCGCCGGGGTTCAATCCGGGAAAGCCAAACTCTTCCACCGGTGTGCTGAGATCATTGCCGCGCTCTGCGGAAAACTTCAGGAAATCCCGGGTTACTTCCACACACACGGTGTGTGAGCCGATATCCTGATCGTTGGTATTGCAACAACCGTCGCGGAAAAAACCGGTCAGGGGGTCTGTACTACAGGGAATCAGCGGGTCTCCAAACACGTTCAGTGACTCGTGCATTTGCAGGGTTAGGGCCATGTTTATTCTTCCCCGGAAAGTTCGTCTAACTGTCGGATATCCACCAGCTGCCAGCGCAGGCCTTTGCGCTGCAACCGCAGTTGTACCAGCTCTTTATCTTCACGGTTGCCACACATAACTTCCACTGTACTGTGACCGACAAAGTACCAGTGCTCAAGCTGCCAGTGATGATCGTGATCGGTGCCACTTCCACTTTCGGAGTTCGCATCCCCGGAGTGCCGCGAGGTGTCATTTTCGTCAGGGCCCTGACGCCGCTGCCCGGTTCCGAGATTACTTAACTCTCGCTCTAACTCCCGCCAATCTCGCTGCCCCTGAATCAACTGGGTAATCCCCTGCGGGCTGATCAGGCGCTCCAGTAATGGGCCGAGAAACAGGTCGGCACCCGCATTGAACAAGTCTCCGAGCTCCGGAGGTAAATCACCACCCATGGAACGGTGCATTTCTTCCTGAAGACGCCGGCGAATATTACTGCGCAGCTGGGGGAAATCCACGTAGCGCTCCAGCCTGGCGGCATCGTTGTGCTGGGCAGCCTCAATGAGCTGGCGGGCGGAATACCACGGCAGTGCCGCGTATGCCATGATCAGGAGGAGCAGTACCAACCCGAACCGCAGTAACCATTTTGCGCTCATGAGTACATCTCTTTTCCGGTATCTATTCTCGGTCACGGGTGAGCGCGATACGCTCTTCAAGATGGGGATGCGTACTGAGGTATTTTAACCAGTTGGCTTCCTGATCCCTTGCAGTGTCGGCATTGCCACCTGCGGTTTCGTCATCAGTAATGTCACAGGTGCTATCGGTTTCGCAGTGCTTACTGAGATAGAGCTTGGTCAGCATATCCGCGAGGGCGTCGGCGGAGTGACCACGCTCACGCAGCATACGTACCGCGTAATCATCTGACTCCAGCTCAAACTGTCGCGAGTAGGATAGCTGGCTAAATACCACCGGTGCGGTCAATAGCAAGTCACCCAGTGCGGAGACCTCTCCGGTAATCAGGGCCAGCGTCAGGGAAAGGGCCGACCCCTGTATCACATGGCGCAGTGAATGACGGTGCGCAACATGGCCAAGTTCATGGCCGAATACCGCCAGCAACTCTTCATCGGTATCTGCCAGTGCGATAATTTCATCGGTAAAAATAATCGTGCCATCCGGCAAGGCAAAAGCATTCGCCCCCTGGTCTCCACCGCGATAGAAGCGCAGTTTCTCAATCTGGTATTCCGGCGCAAACGCCTGGAAAGTGTCACGGATTTCCTGCTGCCGCTCGAGGCTTAACGCGGTTTCCTCGAATTGAAATTTCTCGAGGAATAACAGGGTTTCCTGTGCGGATCGATCCAGCAGATCCGCAGGCATCCGCTCGGCCAGTACCTTGCTGCCCACCGGCACGCCCCAGACAAAATAGCCCCAGATCAGTGCCGCCACCACCACCGTGGCCATGAGCACCATGCCGAGACTGTTTTCCAGACGGTGAATAAGTGCAAATCCACGGCCACCCAGGTCACCGCTCAGGCGGTCAAGGTGTTCATGGTCATCGCTTTCAAACTGGCCGGCTTGATCGGCAAAATGAAGGTATCGCGGTGTGCGCCCGAGCCTGGCGGACAACTTCAGCTGGCTGTGGGGTGCGCGCAGGATTTCCCGCCCATCCACACACAGGTATACCCGTCCTTCCAGGCAACGCAACTCTGCAGGCACAACGGCGCTGGTCGCGCCGTCCTGCCATTTTCCTTTGATGATGTATTGCATGGTATACGGATTTCTTAGATGCCCACTTCCATATCAAACACATCACCGAACTCTTCACCAAAGGCGGATTCATCCGGCTGGCTGATCGCTGCGAACTTATCCAGGTCCTGAGCTACATCCACTGCGGTGTGCTCGGCGGCATAATGTGCAACACGCACCTTGGCCCAGGGAATAAACAGCCCGAGAGTGACCACGGTCAACAGGAAGTTGGTCACCATCAGCAATCCGAAAGACTTCATCTGGTAACGGGCCTTGAAATCGTTATCCGCCAGGCTGGTGTTGTTGAAAATCAGGTTCTGCATGTTGGTGACGAAGTACAGGATACCCGCCGCGTAACCAGCCAGGGCAGCAACACCGGAAAGAACACCCAGCGGCGTATAGATCAGCGCCAAGACCACCCCCACCAAGGAACCGGCAATCAGCCCTGCCAGACCAATGCCGATAGCGATAAACACCAGTCCGTAGAAATCTCCGACCTTGGCACGGAACGCAAAGCTCTTGTTGCCGTAGCGGTGGTTATCAATCACATACTGCTTCTGTTTATAGAGCATAAACGGTGACAGCAGACCGAGGCTCAGCGAAGCCAGGATTGGCCAGCCGAGAAAATTTATTAGCGCATCGGTGTAGCGGCCCACAAACCGGAAGCGGATATTGCGGTAGGTACTGTTGCGGGCATAGAACGCAAAGGTGCGATTCAACACCCAGGGGAAAACAAAAATCAAACCAATGCTCAACAGAATACCCGTCATTGGCGAGAAGTTATAAATCGCCGTTAAAGCCAGCAACAACCCAAGGGCAATCAGGCGGCCGATAAGCATTTTCTTTGGATCCGCGGTAAACGCGAAGCTGGCGTTGTCCAGGCTGGTGTTGCCATAAAAATACTGCGCATTTCGCACCTTGGCCCAGGGTGCATAGAGGCCCAGGGTCACGATGGTCAACAGGATATTCACAATCCAGATCTTGAAGTATTCGTACCCGTTTCCGGAAAACACAAATCCGATATGACGCTTGCCTTCCGTTTCGCCACCCGCGCTGCCACCGCCGGGTGGTACCTGGCTGGCCTGTGGTGACGGAGCATCCACGGACTGGCGCGCTGTAGGGGTCGATGATGCCGCACTGGTTACCTCTTCGGACGAATCTTCGCCGGCTTCCATCGGCTCCAGTGCCAATGCCTCTTCGCGCACACTGGCAACGGCACGCCGCGCACCGATACCGAGATCCGCCAGCTTGCGCTCGTAGCGCTGGGCGAGGTCTTCGGGAATATCGCGCTTCACCACGGTTGGCGCACTGGCAAACATCTGCTGCGCGCGCTCTTCACTAATGCCCGCGTAACGGGCCAGCGCCGCAACGGCTTCGTGCTGGCTTTTCCCCCCAACCGCTTCACCGGTAATTTCAATATTGTATTTATCGTTCACTGATCATTCCTTGTTCGATTCTTTTGTTTTCTGCATTCGCCCTTCAATGATGCCACAAGTGATCAGGGTCACCTATTGGGCGGCGGTGTGAGGGTCATCCTTCGGCCCAAGCCTGCCGCGGCCGGAGAGGGTGGGGCATTTCGTCGCACTCGCTTTCGTCTGTTTGGGGCACTGGTAGCCTGTGCTACTGGGTACTGGGTACTGGGTACTGGGTACTGGGCAGAACCGCTAATACGACCATCAACGCCCGCTCGGTCTGTCGACCGCGTGGCAAAGCTTGCATAACAAGGAATCAGCAATGAATCGCCATGGGAAGCTTCTCACTTACTCTGCACCACTAGTTCTCGCGCTCGCCAGCGGGAGTATGCCTGCACTGAGCCATGACACGGCGACACCAGCGTACCTGCCTGAAAGCCACGCGCCGGCGGGGGTAATGGCAGATCACCTGCACCAGCAGGGGGAGTGGATGTTCGGGTACCGCTACATGCGCGAGGACTACTCCGATCTGTATTCCGGCTCCCAAAAAACCACTGCCGCGGCGGCAGGCCACGCAGGCTACTCCATGGTGCCCACCGGCATGGCGATGGAAATGCATATGCTCGACATCATGTATGCGGTCAGCGATAACCTGACCCTGATGTTTATGCCCCAGACCATGTCTATGGATATGACCATGTCGATGACCGGTGCAGGCCACGACCATCATATGGGCGGCATGGGTGAAATGAGTGGGATGGATGGAGATGGCATGGGCCACGACATGGGCATGCACGGCAGTCACAGCCACGGAACCAGCGGTACCGGAGACACGGTGGTCGCGGGTCTGTTCCGCCTTGTGGATAACCGCGGCTACAAGCTTCACGGTACGCTGGGGGTCAGCGCGCCCACCGGCGATGTCGATCTGAAAAACGCCGACGGCACCTTTGTACACTACGGTATGCAATTGGGTACCGGCACCTGGGACCTGATGCCCTCGGTAACGTACACCAGTGGGCACGAGCAGCTCAGCTGGGGGGCTCAGGCCACTGCACGCCTGCCCATGCAGGACGAAAACGATTCCGGCTTCAGCTTCGGCGAACGCTATGGCGCTACCGCCTGGGGGGCCTATCGTGTAGCTGACTGGGTGAGCGTGTCCGCGCGACTGGGTTACACCAAACAGCACGACATCAACGGCCACTACAACGGCCCCCACAATCACGCCAGTCCGTCGGACTTGCAGGAAAATTACGGGGGAGAGTTTGTGGATGCGGCCGTGGGCGCAAATCTGGTGCCACAGTCAGGGCCATTTGCCGGTGTGCGACTGGGGCTGGAATGGACCAGCAGTGTGTCCGCGCACTACAACGGATACCAGCTGGGGCGCGATGACGGTCTCAATATGAGCCTGTCTTACGCACTTTGAAGATTTGAGAAGGGGCTGCCCGATGCTCCTGCCATCGGGCCCGCTTTCAGATGATTGCGCTCAGAAGCGATAACTGAAGTTGACCGTGAGTGTGCGCAGGTGCCCGAGATCAAAGCGCACATCGTCGACACCATCGTAATAATAAAACTTGGTGTCGACATCGTTGTAGTTGTACTCGATGGATGTATCGAAGTCCTTGGTCCAGTTGTAGCGGTATCCGACACCGGCATTCCAGTAGTTATCGTCGGCGCTGCCGTCGAGGTCGTAGATCAATCCACGGCGCTCGATGGTATCCACATCAAATTCACCGTAGTTCCAGCCGACCATCCAGTAGAGACACTGCACATCGCAGCTTACGGTGAAATCCACCTTGGCGCCGATACCCCACTGATCCACCGAAACGCTGCCGTCATCAAAGCCCGTATAGCGCAGCTCCACCTGCCAGATACCCGCGTCCGGGGTTACACCGATACTGGCGTACCCGGCAAAGTCCTGCTCATCGTTGATTTGCAGTTCACCCACACCAAGACCCACGGTGCCAACAATGTGGTATTCACCGTTACAGTATCCATCGATGGGATTGTTCCACTGCGCCAGCGCACTGCTGGAGGCCAGAGCGGAGGCGAACAAAGCGAGAGCAAATACCAGTGCTTTCATTATTTGACTTCCCTGTTTAACCGCGCAGAAACCGGCTTGCCAACGGTATCAGCGCATGCTTACTAAAATCCGTATTTCGATTGTTTGCGTTTCAGGAACGGGGGCTGAAGGCGTTCTGTTCGATATCGATAATGGCCCAGACGCCACCGGCGAACGCAGGATTTTTCCGCAGTTTTTCCAGGTCACCGGGTTCCGGTGGCGTGTCACCCGCGTCCTGAATTTCGTCGAGCCGGCCGGCAATCGTTTCCGCCATTTTCTGCAGTGCAGCTTCCAGTGTTTCTCCATGGCAGTGGCAGTGGGGCAGGTCGGGCGCAATGGCACCGTAACCGGCAAATTCAATATTGTGTACCACAACCGGATAACGCATGGGCTTTCTCTTTTAAGTTAACTTTTATCCCACCAAGCGTAGACCCAATTGTTCGAACGTGAAAAAAATTCTCGGCAAAGAAAAAAATGCGCGACGCACGCGTCAAAAATTGCGGAAATAATCACCGCAATAGAAATATTTTCCTGCGGAAAACGAAATTAACGAGGTATGCGCCCAAGAAGCGCTCGACGGGAAAAGATCATTTCCCGGTAGGTTTGTCGCAGCGAATGGTCTGGCAACTGGTCTGAACCGTACAGGTCCTGCATCTGGCGCGACAGCCAGGTAATCTCTACTTGCAGACGCTGACGCAAATAGCGGGTTTCGGTTTCATTGATGTTCACATGGGCAGCGCGGGCACTGGTCATAGCTTTACCTCCCTATCCCCGTTTCGAATGAAGCAGACGGATGGAGCAGGTGGATGGAGCCGGCCACCGCCAGTTGCTGACGTTAAAAGCAACGGCGACGGGCGGGTATACGGTAAAGCCTAGACCAGTTTTGCAGATTTCACCGGAGCAACTATCTGCGGGGCAATTTAGCCCAAAAAAGAGAGCCTTAGCCCAGCAGAAGCGCCTTCCAGTCAAAGGACCGGTCGCCAATCACATAAAAGAACGGGTTCAGCAGCTCATCTTTCTGGTTGTAGCGCAGCAACTCGAACTTGTCGTCCACCACTACACCCCCAGCGGCTTCCACCACCGCCTGCGCCGCCGCCGTATCCCACTCGCAGGTCAGCGCCAGACGCGGATACAGATCCGCCGCACCTTCTGCCACCAGACAAAGCTTCAGCGAGCTGCCCATATTCTTAAGCCCGGTCTCACCCAAGGTGCCCTCAATACGCTCCAACAGCGCATCCACCGCACCAGCACCGTGACTGCGGCTCGCCACCACCTCGATCGGCTGCTTCGCTTCCAGACGCGGCTGCATCGCCCGCACAGAAATCGTCTTCTCACCAGACGCATCGCGCTTGATCGCCCCCAGGGACTTCGCGCCCGCATAGGTAATATCCAGCACCGGCACATGCACCACCCCCAGCACCGGCTCACCGTTCTCAATCAGCGCCACATTCACCGTGAACTCACCGTTGCGGCGGATAAACTCCTTGGTGCCATCCAGTGGGTCGATAATCCAGTAGCGATCCCACTGACCGCGCACATCGTAAGAAGGCATTTCGCCCTCCTCAGACAGCACTGGCACCCCGTCCAGCAGCTTCGCCAGCGCCGGCTCCAGAATCTTGTGCGCCGCCAGGTCCGCGGCGGTTACCGGAGAATCATCGGACTTGGTATCCACCTCCAGCTCACCACTGGCGTTGTACACCTCCAGAATCGCCTCGCCCGCCTCCGCTGAAATGGCGATGACCTGATCCAGCAGTTCCCTGCTTACTACGTTTTCCATGATTCCCCCGATACAGTTTTATTCGAATACAACTTGGGTCGACGAGAAGGTGGTGATACCGGGTACAGCCTCGCGAGACCTTCTGCGAGAGGGACCTCGCAGAAGAGCCCCCATGGATGGATTCACGGGGGGCCGCCTAGGGCGTGTATCGCAAGGCTGTACCCGGTAGCGCCACCGCCACTCAAGTGGCCGACGACCCGAAAAAAAGAAAGGCGAGATTATACGCAGGCCCGGGCGGGATTTGGGGATTGATCCCGCCAGGCCAGAAGGGAGGGTAATTTACGCGGAAAAGAGGTCTTCGATAGACAGGTAGCGCTCACCGGTATCATAGCTGAACACAAGTACCCGGCTGCCCGGGGCCAACTCCTGCTCCTTCTGCTTCAACGCCGCCAGCGACGCCCCGGAAGAAATCCCGATAAAGATACCCTCCTTCAACGCACACTGACGCGCCATCTCAAAACTGTCTTCTTCCGACACCGGAATCGTCCCATCCAGCACCTCCTTGTTCAGCACCTCCGGCACAAAGCCCGCACCAATACCTTGCAGCCGGTGCATACCTTTCTCCTTGCCCGCAATCACCTGCGACTTCTCCGGCTCCACCGCCAGCACCTGCAGATTCGGCATCGACTCTTTCAACACCTCACCACAACCCGTGATATGCCCACCGGTACCCACACCGGTAATCAGATAGTCCAGCCCCTCCGAAAAGTCCGCCAGAATCTCTTGGGCCGTCGTGTTCTTGTGCGCCGTCACATTCGCCGGATTGATAAACTGCTGCGGCATCCAGCTGTTCTCGTGCTGCGCCAGAATCTCCTCTGCCTTCGCGATCGCCCCCGGCATGCCGTTCTCTTTCGGGGTAAGCACCAACTCCGCCCCCAGTGCCTTCATGATCTTGCGCCGCTCCACCGACATCGACTCCGGCATGGTCAGGATCAGGCGGTAACCCTTCACCGCCGCCACCATAGCCAGACCGATACCCGTATTGCCGGAGGTCGGCTCAACAATCACCCCGCCGGGCTTCAGCGCGCCCGATTTCTCCGCATCCTCAATCATCCCCAGAGCAATCCGGTCCTTGATACTGCTGCCCGGATTGAAACGCTCCACCTTCATCCACACCTCGATATCGTCGCGGAAGAGGTTGTTGATACGTACGTGGGGCGTATTGCCGATGGTTTCGAGGATGTTATTGGCCTTCATCTGTCGCTCCTTGAATGGACAAAAGGGATGGCGTGTTTAAAACCTGATATCAGGATACGGAATGGGTGGTCGAAAATGTCACCCGGCGCGCAATTGTACGGCGCGGCACTTTCGCGAATACTCGGGCAAGAATACCCCCCAAAGCAGCAAATATAAAAAGATGGATAAAAACATGACGACGTTAGCGATGGAAACCCGCCCCGTAAACCGCTCGCAGCAGGCACCGCTGGCCCTGCTTGCCCTCGGTGCCCTGGTGTATATGACCCTGGATGCACTGGGCACAAGCGCCCTGTGGATGGCGGCACTGAAAATCGTGCCCATTGGCGCGCTCTTCTGGTTGGCTGCGACCTCGCTCGGCGGCACGACCCGATTGCTCGCACTGGTCGCTCTTGGCCTGTCCGCCACCGGGGATGTACTGCTGGCCATTCCCTTCCACAACCACTTCGTGTTCGGCCTGGGCGCCTTCCTGCTGGCCCAGCTCACCTACGCCGGCAACTTCCTGCGCAACCTCCAACTGGGTAGCCGCCGCTTCGCCCTGCGCGGCACTGCGATTGTGATCGCGGCGCTGCTGCTGGCCCGACAGGTACTGCCCAGTGCCGGCGCACTGGCGTTGCCGGTCGCGTTTTACATTGTGGCGATCGTGTTTATGGCGCTGTCTGCCGCAGCCCATCGCAGCGGTTCCTCGCTGCTGTTTGCCGGCGCGGTCACCTTTATGGTCTCCGATGCGTTGATCGCGCTGAACCGCTTTGTGGACCCGATTCCGCTGTCTGGCACCTGGATCATGCTGACTTACTATGCCGCTCAGGCGCTGCTGGTGATCGGCCTGATTCGCGCGGATTTGGCGGCCAGAGAGGCTTGAGGGCATAATGGGCGACCATTTTTTGTGCAACTGTGGGCCTGGGCCCGCAGAATAGGGTGGATATGCTGGACTGGAGCCGGATCGATACGGTGCTGCTGGATATGGACGGCACCCTGCTGGATCTGCATTACGACAATCACTTCTGGATGGAACATTTGCCCCTGCGCTATGCGGAGGCAAACGGTATCTCTGTGGTTGAGGCGCAGCAGCTGGTGATCCGTATGACCGATGAGTTGCGCGGCACCCTGGACTGGTATTGCCTGCGGTATTGGTCGGATGTGTTGAAGCTGGATGTGCCGGCGATCTACCGGGAGATCGAGGACCGCATTGCGCTGCGCCCGCACACGGACAATTTCCTGCGCAGCCTGAGAGAAATGAAAAAACGCGCGCTGCTGGTGACCAATGCGCACCCAGATGGGTTGAGCCACAAGCTGGAAATTACCGGGATTGATCAGTGGCTGGATGAGATTGTTTCCTCCCACGATCTGGGCCACGCGAAGGAGAGCACGCTGTTCTGGCATTCGCTCCAGGAGCGCCAGCCGTTTGACCCGGCGCGTACGCTGTTTGTGGATGACAATCTGCATGTGTTGGGTGCGGCGCAGGAATATGGCATCGAACATCTGCTGTGTATCCGCCAGCCCGATAGCAAGAGCCCGGTCCGGGAAATTACCGAGTTTCCGGCGATTCATGATTTTGATGAAATTTTAGTGGCCCGCTGAATCTTCGTGACAGCTCCGTCTTGACCTTTTGTGGCGGCGGAACATCGGGTGCGGGTTTTCAGGACCGCTACAAGTACATCCCTGTAAGCTGCGTGAGCGACGTCCCTGTCGCTCACGCTCCTGAAAACCCGCACCCGACGCTCCGCCTTCAATCGAATATTTTTACTTCGTAGCGTTATTCGCTCTGAATGGGTTCAGTTTTAGCCTGATGGAAAAAGTACGTATCGATAAGTGGCTCTGGGCCGCGCGATTTTTTAAGACCCGCAGTATTGCCAAACAGGCCATCGAAGGCGGCAAGGTGCATGCGGAAGGGCAGCGGGTGAAAGCCAGTAAGGAAATTACTACCGGCACACTGCTGACCATTCGCCAAGGTTGGGATGAAAAAGTGGTGGAAGTGCTTGTACTTTCCGACCAGCGCCGTGGTGCGGATATCGCACAGACGTTGTATCGGGAAACCGAAGACAGTATTGCCAAGCGCGAGCAGTTCGCAGCGGATCGCAAGGCGAGCAACGCAAATATTTCCCACGAGCGACCGAACAAGAAACAGCGTCGGCAGATTCATCGATTCCTGCGAGAGTCGCAAGACTAATGCACTCCCTGCCACCCCCACTGGATGCCGGGTCAAGCCCGGCATGACGATGAAGATTTCACCATACGCCGTCATCCCGGACTCGATCCGGGATCCAGCGCTACGAAGTGCAGAAGCTAAATGCTAAGGCCAGGTGCCGGGTGACCCTTTTCAGGAGCGTCGGCGGCATGGACGCCGCCGACGCAGCGTACAGGGATGTATTCACAGCGGTCCTGAAAAGGGTCACCCGGCGCCTGGCCGCCACCCAACTCCAAAAGAACGAACCCCACAACCCAATACCACCACAACAGAGCACAAACCCGCCAAAGTGCTAAACTGCCCCAGACCAACAAATAATCAAAGACCCGACGCCGTAATGAAACACCTGCTGAAACCCTGCCTGTTCAAACTGGGCCTGCTGATTCTCTGCTTCTCCCAACTCGCCCATGCCGACAGCCGCGAGCGGGAGCAGCTCAAGCGCTCGATCATCAAGATCTACACCACCGCCGCCGCCCCCGACTACTTCAACCCCTGGGCCCTGCTCAACGCCCAGCAACTGTCCGGCTCCGGCGCCGTGATCAAAGGTAAGCAAATCCTTACCAACGCCCACGTCATCGCCAACGGCAGCTTTATCCAGGTACAGCGCCACGGCGATGCGCAGAAGTTTCGCGCGCGGGTCAAATTCGTCTCCCACGACGCCGACCTCGCACTGCTCACCGTCGACGACGAAGCCTTCTTCGACGACACCCGCGCACTCACCTTTGGCAGCCTTCCCGAGCTGCAGGAAGAGGTCACCGTCTACGGCTACCCCATCGGCGGCAAATCCCTGTCCATCACTCGCGGCGTGCTATCCCGGGTGGAACACCAGTATTACGCCCACGCCGAAAGCTACCTGATGGCCGGCCAGATCGACGCCGCCATCAACCCCGGCAACAGCGGTGGCCCGGTGATCTCCAACGGCAAAATCGTCGGTGTCGCCATGCAGACCAACAACAGCAACGGCGCGGAAAACCTCGGTTACTTTGTTCCGCCGAGTGTCATTGACCATGTTCTGGAAGACGCCAAAGACGGTGTACACCAGGGCTTCCCGGAACTCGGCGCGGTAACCCAGAGCCTGGAGAGCCCCTCCATGAAGGCCGCCGCGGGTCTGGCGCCGGATCAGGAAGGTGCACTGGTGGTGCGGGTGTTTGAAGATGCCCCGGCAGCGCAGGTCTTGAAGCCCGGGGATGTACTGCTGCAGGTAGACGGTTTCGATATCGCCGCCGACCGCACCATCGAGTGGCGCGAGCACCAGCGCACCAACTACCACTACGCGGTGGACAAGTACCATGTTGGCGACCAGCTGCCGGTGCGCTTTGCCCGCGACGGCAAGATCTACAACGAAGAAATCACCATCGCCGCCACACCGCCCTCGCGCTCACTGGTACAGGGCGAAAAGTTCGATCAGCGCCCGCGCTACTACATCTATGGCGGCGTGGTGTTTGTGCCGCTGAATATGAACCTGATCAAGCGCTGGGGGGGCAACTGGCACTCCAAGGCACCGATCGAGTACCTCTACTCGCGCAATCAGTGGTCGAGCCCGGAGCAACGGGAGCTGGTAGTCGCGCTGAAAGTGTTGCCGGCACCGGTCAACCTGGGTTACCACGACTGGAAAAACTGGATCATCGAAACCGTGAATGGTGAGAAAATCCGCGACTTCCAGCAGTTTGCGCGGTTGATGGAAAGCAGCGAGCATGAATATATCGAACTGAAGGACGGCGCCGGCTACCGCATGGTGCTCGACGGCGCGGCAGCGCGGGAACAGCAACCGCTAATCCTGCAGACTTACCAGATTCCCGAGCGCCACTCTCTCGGGCTGTTTGGCACCCTGGCGGATGCCAATGACGATGGCGAAGTCGCTTCCGATGAAGCGGAGCTGGGCCAGGTTCAATAACAACAAGTACCGACAGATCAGATAGCAACTGGGGACGGGGACGCGATGAACTGGCGAGGCACTGGATTAATCCGGCTGACACGGGGCGTCATCCTGCTGGCCATGCTGGCAGGTCAGCAGGTATTGGCCGGCGAGCTATACCGCTGGGTCGACAAGGACGGCAAGGTGCACTTTGGCGACCGCCCGCCAGCCGCGGCCAAGGCAGAATCTCTGGACGGCCAGTTAAAGCCGGTCAACGGCGCCGACCCTACAAGGCGTCAGGATTTCCCCGAAACCCGCCGCAGCAACCAGATCGATCAGGAATACGCCGCGCGCAAGCAATCCGAGCAGGCCCAACTGTTGCGGCAGCAGCAGCTCGCCTGCCAGCGCGCTCGCAAGCAGCTTTCCATACTGCAGGGGCCGGTGTACTTCGTAGATGCGGAGGGCAAGGAATCGACCATCAGCGAGCGCCAGCGAGTGGCGGAGGCGCGCAAGCTGGAGGCGCAGATCCGTCAACTGTGTGGCTAGGCACCGCCTGTGCGGTTGTCCAGATCGCGCACTACCATGGAAGGCTATCGCATTTCCGCTGGGCAGCCCCTAAAATCGCCTCCCCCCGTACCCCACCCCATACTCCACCGATAGTCAGCGAGGCACACATCATGTCGGATCAGTTGGAACGCTTTATCTTCTCCAAGCACGATATCCGTGGTCAGCTGGTCACGCTTACCGATGCCTACCGGGAAGTACTGACGCAAAACCAGCTGCCGCTGCCGGTACAGAAACTATTGGGCGAATTCCTCGCCGCTTCCTGCCTGCTCGCCACCACGCTCAAGTTCGAAGGCATGCTGATGCTGCAGGCCCGCGGCGAGGGCGATGTGCCCCTACTGGTGGCCGAGTGTACCCATCAAAGTGACGTGCGCGGCCTGGCGCGTGTGGCCGACGGTGCCGAGATCAAGGAAGGCGCCACCCTGCGCGAGCTGGTGGGCAACCGCGGTGCGCTGGTGATTACCGTGGATCCGCAGGACGGCGAGCGCTACCAGGGCATTGTGCCGCTGGAGAAGGATACCCTCGCAGAGTGCCTGGAGGACTACTTTACCCAGTCCGAACAACTGCAAACCCGCTTCTGGATCGAGTCCAGTGCCGATACGGTGGGCGGGATCATGCTGCAGGTACTGCCGGGAAACAACGCGGCGACTGCCGTGGAGAATGAAGATGCCTGGGAGACCGGGGTGCAGCTGGCTTCGACGGTCACCGCCGAGGAGCTGCACAACCTGCCCCATGACGAGCTGCTGTTCCGCCTGTTCCACCAGATGGAGCCGGCGAGCCTGGGCACCGCGAATATCCGCTTCAAGTGCAGCTGCTCTGCGGAGCGCAGTGCGCGGGCGCTTATTGCGATGGGACCGGAGGATGTCTACCAGTTGCTGGAAGAGCAGGGCGGCGAGATTACCGCGGACTGCCAGTTCTGCAATCAGACCTACCGCTTCGATCGCGACAAGGTCGAAGAGCTGTTTAACGCCCCGCCACATACTCTGCACTGAATCTAAAACGCGCCAAACGGCGCGTTTTTTGTGCCCGCCGGTCCAGCCAAACGGCAACCGTCTCGGATAATCCGACTGTAGTAAAAACTACAGAACACCCAATATTCCCCAAAATTATGAAGTAAAAAAACTACATCATAATTTTGAATAAATTTCCGCGAAAAAATTCCCATATAACCCCATTTTTGCTCAAACTTTATACACACATTCCTGTGATCGGGATTTGAAGTTTGTAATAATGCGCGCGCCAGCAGCCTGGGGCGCCAGTTTTATCGCGGCTCCATCTCGCATCTGTTTAGCAACTCCGGGCGGCACCCCCTACTATTTATTTCAGTGATACAACTTTCATGGGTAATAAGCGAATGGCACAGCAAAACGAGTCGGTGCAGGCGTTCTCCAACCTTTCCGCGGCACAACTGGTCGAACAGGCGCTGCAGCGCGGTGAAGGTCACCTCACTCACACCGGTGCACTTCTGGCGGTAACCGGCGCGCGCACCGGTCGTTCTCCTGCGGACCGTTTCGTGGTGGAAGAACCGTCCACCGCCGACAGCATCGAATGGGGCAACGTAAACCGTCCTTTCCCCGCGGAAAAATTCGACGCTCTGTGGAGCCGCGTTGAAGATTTCGTGGCCAGCCACGACCGCTTCGAGCAGCAACTGCACGTGGGCCAGGATGAAGACCACTATATCCCCGTGAAAGTCACTACCCAGACCGCCTGGCATAACCTGTTCGGTCGCAACATGTTTATCCGCGCAGAAAAGTACAACCCCAAGGGCAAGGAAGAGTGGCGCATCCTGCACGCGGCCAACTTCGAGTGTGACCCGTCCCGCGACGGCACCAACTCCGAGGGCTGCGTGATCATCAACTTTGCCCAGCGCAAGGTGCTGCTGGCGGGCATGCGCTACGCCGGTGAGATGAAGAAGGCCATGTTCTCTGTGCAGAACTTCCTGCTGCCGGAAAAAGACGTGATGCCGATGCACTGCGCGGCTAACGTGGGCGAAGACGGCGATGTATGCCTGTTCTTCGGCCTGTCCGGCACCGGCAAGACCACCCTGTCTGCGGACCCGGATCGCTACCTGATCGGCGATGACGAGCACGGTTGGGCCAAGGGCGGTGTGTTCAATATGGAAGGCGGCTGCTACGCCAAGACCATCAACCTGAGCCAGAAGAACGAACCGGTGATCTGGGATGCCATCCGCTTCGGTGCCATCGTGGAAAACGTGGTAACCGATGACGCCGGGGTACCGGACTACGACGACACCAGCCTCACCGAGAATGGCCGCTGCTCCTACCCGCTGGAGCACGTGGAAATGCGCCAGCTGGAAAACCGCGCTGGCGAGCCGAAAAATGTGATCTTCCTGACCTGCGATGTCACCGGCGTTCTGCCACCGGTTTCCGTCCTGTCCAAGGAAGCGGCCGCTTACCATTTCCTGTCCGGCTACACCGCCCGCGTGGGCTCCACCGAGCTGGGCGCGGAAGCGGGCATCCACCCGACCTTCTCCACCTGCTTCGGCGCACCGTTTATGCCGCGTGCACCGCGCGAATACGCGGACCTGCTGATGAAGCGCATCGAGGACTTCGGCTCCAAGGTGTACCTGGTCAATACCGGCTGGACTGGCGGCTCTGGCGGCTCTTCTCAACATCAGGGCAAGCGCTTCCCGATCCCGGTTACCCGCGCGGTGGTTGCGGCGATCCAGAGCGGCGCTTTGGAAGGCGCCCAGACCGAGAAGCTGGACACCATGAACCTGGAAATCCCCACCGAAGTACCGGGTGTGGATAAGTCCTACCTGAATCCGCGCAACGCCTGGGCGGATCAGGATGCCTACGACGCGGCCGCCAAAAAACTGGCCGGCCTGTTTGCCGAGAACATCGAGAAGTTCGCGGTAAGCGACAGCATCAAAGGCGCCGGCCCCAAGGCATAACTGCCGGCCAGAGTGTTTGATCCACGGCGGTGTCGCGACCGCCCCCCAGTAAAAGGCGATCTTCGGATCGCCTTTTTTTGTGCCTGACATACCGATACCAGCAGCCTGAGTAGAGACGGCTATAGTCAATAAAGGATCAGTTTTTACGGGCGAGCGGCTAGCGCACATGCCATCGGGCAATCCATTTTCCAAGGCAAAACGTCAGTACGATCATCTGCCACCGGACCAGCAAACCAACTGGTGGGTAGTGGCGGGGGTTGTCGGCTTGCTGCTGGTGCTGCTAGTGGCGCTGTGGTTGTATCTGCAGTACAAGGCCGCAGAAAAGCCCTACTACGAACTCAAGGGCTATCGGGTCGCCACCCACGCTACTCTCAATCAGTTTCTGCGCCAGGGGCGCAACCGGCGTGAATTCGGGAAGCTGGCACGCTTCCTCAAACAGGCGGGCGTCGCCGACGCCACAGAGCCCGAAAACCTGTTGCGCCAGGGTTCTGATTGGCTGGATATCAACGAGCCTCCCTTCGCTATTCCACCCGAGGAATACTGGCCGAATATGGTCGCCACCCTGAAGCTGATCCGCGACGAACTGGTGCCCGCCATCGGTCCGGTGGACATTGTCTCCGCCTTTCGCAGCGATGAATACAACCGCAAGGCGGGTGGCTCCAAGAAAAGTAAGCACAAGACATTTTGCGGGGTGGACCTGGTGCCGCAATCAAATATCAGCCGCAAGGAATTGATTGAGGAGCTGCGCAGCCTGCACGCTCGTCTCGGACCCAAAAGCCATATGGGCCTCGGGATATACAGTGGTGTGCGATTTCACGTGGACACCTGCGGTTTCCGCCGCTGGTGATTATTTAATACCTTTGTCTGTTTAGTAGTAAGTCGATTCTATGGATATCAAAGAAAGTGAAGACCACGAATTTATTGACATCCATATCGAGCGACGGCGGGTCATCTGGATTGTCGCACTGGTTCTCGCTGCTTCACTGGTGCTGGTAGTGCTCACGGTTGAAAAGGTAAAGCAGCTGGCCGAGCGCATCGTCTCTCCGGTCGCCCATATCGAGCCGGAACCCGTCGACCCGGACGTCCCGCTGATCTACCGCATCAAAGGGTATACCGCAGCAACTCCGCTGGCGTTTGAGAAATTTCTCGACGAGGGGGACAACCGCGCGAAGTTTGAAAAGCTCGAACGCTTTCTGGAAATCAACCACGTAAATGAAGTGGTGCCGCCGTTTGAACTGATGCGCCAGGGCACCGACTGGCAAGAGATCGACGAGCCCCCCTTTGCCATTCCTCCGGAGGACACCTGGGAGACCATGGTGGATACCCTCAAGGTCTTAAAGGAATACATCATTCCGGCCATTGGCCCGGTTATCGTGCTGTCCGGCTGGCGCACCGCCGGTTACAACGCCAAGGCAGGCGGCGCGCGCACCAGTAAACATATGCACTTCTGTGGACTCGACATGATCCCGGAGGACGAATACACCCGTAAACAGCTGCTACCCAAATTGCGCCGTATTCACAAAAAGTACGGCCGCAAGTGGAACATGGGGTTGGGTATCTACAGCGGCATCCGCTTCCATGTGGATACCTGCGGCTATCGACGCTGGTAACCGCTGGCAAAGCGCCAGTCTATCTGTTTTCATTGCGCCTAGATTCTTTTGATAACAAGAAAGCAGGGACTCCCAGGTGCAGGAAAGACTGGAAAGACGCTCGTTCATATTTACCCTGGCGATGGTCACCGTGGCCTTTGCCTTTCTGCTCAAACCATTTTTTACCGCCATCTTCTGGGCCTGTGCGGTCGCGCTGATTTTTCATCCGCTGTACCGCTATCTGCTGAACCGCTTTCCTAAGTGGCCCAACCTCACCGCTTTGACCACGCTGATCCTGTGCATCGTGGTGGTGGTGATTCCGGTGCTGCTGGTGGCCAGTTCGTTTATCAGTGAAGTAGCCGCCCTGTATCAGAAGGTCCAGTCCGGTGAAGTCAATCTCGGCGCCAAAGTAGAACAGGTACGCCAGGCGTTTCCCGGTGTCAACGCCGCCCTCGAGCGCTTCGGGCTGGATTTCGATGGATTGAAAGAGCGCCTGCTGGGCGGACTGATGACCGCCGGCAGCCTGATCGCCAAAAACGCGCTTGCGCTGGGTCAGAACACCCTCAATTTTTTCGTCAGCCTCGGCCTGATGCTGTACCTCACCTTCTTCCTGATCCGCGACGGCAACTCACTGGTGGCGCTGCTGATTCGCGCCCTGCCACTGGGTGACGAACGTGAAAAACTGCTGCTGGCAAAATTCGCCGAAGTGACCCGCGCCACCATCAAGGGCAACCTGGTAGTGGCGGTAACTCAGGGCACTCTGGGCGGTCTGATTTTCTGGGTGCTCGGGCTGCCTGCGCCGCTGCTGTGGGGGGTGGTAATGACGGTGCTGTCACTGCTGCCGGCAGTGGGTGCCGCAATCATCTGGTTCCCCGCCGCGCTGTACCTCTACGCCACCGGTGACTCCGTCAAGGCAACCGTGCTGATGATCTACGGTGTCGCGGTAATCAGCCTGGTAGACAACATCTTGCGCCCGATCCTGGTAGGCCGCGACACCAAGTTACCGGACTATATTGTGCTGTTTTCCACCGTTGGCGGCCTGTTGATGTTTGGCATTAGCGGCTTTGCGATCGGGCCTCTGTTGGCCGCGCTGTTTATGGCGTTCTGGGAAATCTTTATGCGGGAGTTTATTGCCGAAGATGAGCCCTTGCTGCCTCCGGACGACGAGTCTGCACTGACACTGGATGAGCCGCAAAACCTCAGCGACAAACCAACCGGTTAGTCAGCGCAGGGCCTCCGACGCGCGCAGGATATCCCGCATTTCCGCCATGGGAGTCTGGTCGACGATGATCACTCCCTCCAGCGCGCGGTCCAGATCGGCAATTAAAAGAATCACGGTGCCGAAGGTCAGCCCCAGAGTCACCGCCAGCTGCACCGAGCCGCTGCGGCTGACGCCAAACTGGAAGCCAATCGCCAGCATCGCCAACCCGGTCAGAAAGTAGAGTGCCAGCCAGATGGGGCCGGGAATCCGATACTCCATCCCGATAACCACGCGTGCGTTGTGCGCATTAATGATATCGGTCACCGGATCTACAAACTGCCGCAAATACGCGCCCTGGTAACCCTCTGCCACGTGCGCCCGCACCTGCGCCCACAGCGCCTCGTGAATCACCACACTCCTGTCCAGCACCTTCTGCGGTACCCCCTCCCGTTTCGGGTCGAAGTACCGCAGCGTGGCGTATTCCAATAGCAAGTCCTGTGTTGCGCGCGCCGCCTGAGGCTTGAGAAAGTCGGCGTGCAGATACGCGGTGTGAATCGCATTGACCTCATCCAACAGTAACGCTTTGCGCTTGTTGTAACGGTCCGCGGTCATATTGAAGGTAAATGCGAGTAGAAAGGCCAGAAGCCCCAGTGTTGCGGTAACGGCACTGCCAATGGAAGGCTCTTTATCAGAACCCAACCGTCGGATATATCGCCGCCCCAGCGCCAGCCCCAGCCATAGGGCAGCGATCACCCAGAACACGGTAAAGAAGTAAACCGCTGGCAGAGGTATGGCGTGGAAGAAGTTGTCGGCTAACATCGGCTGACCCCAGAACTTTCACTAAGTCTGGTCCAGAATGCCATCGCCGACCATGGAGGGAATGCGGGCGCCGCCGGTGGCGCCCGGTCGCATCACGCTTTTTTGACGAACTCCGACTTGAGCTTCATGGGCCCGATACCATCGATTTTGCAGTCGATATCGTGATCGCCCTCCACCAGGCGAATGTTTTTTACTTTGGTACCCACTTTTACCACCGCGGACGAGCCCTTCACTTTCAGGTCCTTGATCACGGTAATGGTGTCGCCATCTGCCAGCGGATTGCCGTTGGCGTCCTTGATATTCAGCCCCTCCTCTTCCACCGGATCACCAGCGCTCCATTCGTGGCCACACTCGGGGCAAACGAACAGGTCGCGGTCTTCATAGGTATACGCGGATTGGCACTGGGGACAATTGGGCAGTTCACTCATGGTTCTGGACACTTAATGGTGGCAGCGGTGATAGGTTTGGCGGCACCCCTGGCTGGGCGCTGTCGCCAGGAATCAGGACCAAGTATAACCAAAACGGGCACCTGGTGGTGCCCGTTATAACCATTTTTCTATGAATGCTCAGTCGTCAGCCCCGTTCATACCCAATTCCTTGAGCTTGCGGGTCAGGGTATTGCGCCCCCAGCCCAACAGTTCCGCGGCGTCGCGCTTGCGACCGGCGGTATGCTTTAGGGCGATTTCGATCAGTGCACGCTCGAACGCGGGGACCGCTTCGCTGAGGATCTCCCGCTGACCGGTAGCCAGCGCCTGATCCGCCCACAATCGCAGGGCTTTCTGCCAGTCCTGGGGTGCTTCGCTGGTGGCGCCCTGCTGGTGGAGCTCGGGCGGCAGATCGTCGATGTGCACTTCGCGGCCGGAAGCCATGACGGTGATCCAGCGGCAGGTGTTTTCAAGCTGGCGCACGTTGCCGGGCCAATCCAGACCAGACAGATATTCTTCGGTTTCTTTGGTAAGAATTTTGGGCTCGACGCCCAGATCTTTGGCGGCGCTGTTGAAGAAGAATCGCACCAGGCGCGGGATGTCTTCGCGGCGATCTGCCAGGCGAGGGATGTGAATACGGATGACGTTGAGGCGGTGGAACAGGTCTTCGCGGAATTTGTGTTCTTCTACCAGGCGCTCCAGGTCCTGGTGGGTAGCGGCAATAATGCGGACATCGACTTTAACCGGGGTGTGGCCGCCCACCCGATAAAACTCCCCGTCTGCAAGCACCCTCAGCAGACGGGTCTGCGTCTCCGCGGGCATATCCCCGATTTCATCCAGAAATAGAGTACCGCCGTTGGCCTGCTCAAAACGGCCGGCGCGTTGAGCGCTGGCGCCGGTGAACGCGCCTTTTTCGTGACCGAACAGCTCGGACTCCATCAGGTCCCTGGGAATGGCAGCCATGTTCAGGGCAATAAACGGCTGGTTTTTACGCGGACTGTGGTTGTGCAACGCCGCTGCGACCAGTTCTTTACCGGTACCAGATTCGCCATTAATCAACACCGTAATATTGGAGTGCGACAGGCGACCGATCGCCCGGAACACCTCCTGCATCGCCGGCGCTTCACCGATGATTTCCTTGTTGCCGGTGCCGTTCTCGATTACTACCGGCTCTTCCGGCTGCTGCTCGTTGGCCAGCGCCAGAGCTCGGCGGGTAACCGCCACCGCTTCATCGACGTCGAATGGCTTGGGCAGATATTCAAAGGCACCACCCTGGTAGGCGGCGACCGCACTGTCGAGATCCGAGTGTGCGGTCATGATGATGATGGGCAGCGACGGGCGTTCCGCCTGGAAACGCTGAAGCAGCTTAAAGCCGTCGGAGCCCGGCATGCGAATATCGCTGATCACCACATCCGGTGATTCACTGTAGAAATCGTCCAGGGCGCGATCGCCGTTTTCATAACAGGTGGTATCGATCCCGGCGCGGGAAAGCGCGCGCTCCAGTACCCAGCGGATGGAGCGGTCGTCATCAATGATCCAAACGCGATTGTTCATAGTAATTTCCGGCCTGCGTTTTTAATTCAACTCGTTCTTTCGGTCTTCAACCTGCCCTGGTAAAAACGTCGCGGCTAGTCCGTGGCCAGCGGCAGATAAATCTGGAATTCGGTCTGTCCCGGCTGGCTCTCACATTTAATGAGCCCCCGGTGTTGGTTGATGATGTGCTGGGAAATAGAAAGTCCCAGCCCGGACCCTTCTGCTCGTCCGGAAATCATCGGATAAAAAATCCGCTCACGGATGTCTTCCGGAATCCCCGGGCCGTTATCGACGATGTCGATTCGGCACACCAGCGAACAGTGGCGGCGGCCAATGGTGAACTGGCGCTGCACCCGCGTGCGAATGGTCAGACTGCCCTCCGCCAGGCCAATATTTTCTTCGATGGCTTGCATGGCGTTGCGCGCGATATTCAATACCGCCTGGATCAATTGCTCGCTGTCTGCCGGAATATCCGGTATCGAGGGATCGTAATCCCGCTGGATAATCAGCTCGCCACTGCACTCGGCTTCCACCAATTGCGCGACGCGCTCGGTGATGGTGTGCACGTTCACCGGCTCCAGCCTTACTGGAATCCTTGGCCCCAACATGCGGTCCACCAGATTACGCAGCCGATCGGCTTCTTCGATGATGATCTGGGTGTACTCCCCAAGCCCTTCATCATCCAGCTCACTCAGCTCTCTTTGCAGTAACTGTGCCGCTCCGCGAATACCACCGAGGGGATTTTTGACTTCGTGCGCCATGCCACGCACCAGATTGCGGGTGGTCTCCTGCGCAGAGATCAGTGCATCCTCGCGCGCAATGCGCAGCAGGCGGTCCATCGACTGTACTTCCAGCAACAGCAGCCCCAATTCGGTAAGCGGGGTTACCGAGTAGTCGACGGTGCACTCTTCCAGGTTGTGCAAAAACCACAGGGCGCGACGCACGGTGTATTTCTCACCACTGGCCAGTGACGAGCGCAGCGCCTGCAGGGCCGCGGGGTTTTCCCGTACCACCTCCTCGAGGGGCTGGCCACAGGCGCGGGCGCTGGACGCCGCCACCAGGTCTTCCGCGGCGGAGTTCAGATAGCAGAGGGACAGGTTTTCATCGAGCACCAAAACGGCCGAGGTGAGGTTGTCCAACAGCAGGCGCAACTGGCGGTCATTGAGCATTCGCGGTTCCGAAGTAATTCACATGTCCGGTTCGCTTAATGGCAGTGCAAGAAGCAAACCAAAATGGCGCAAAAAATCGGGCCCATATGAAGATTTACGAGCCACTGGCGGCTGCAGCCAATATCGATCGCACCATTATTGTGCGCAGAGCAAAAAATGGCCAGCGCCGAAGCACATTGTGGGGCGTGGGTACGGGCGAGTGAGTCAGTGCGGGGCGCAACTGCAAACCGAGAACAAACCGAGAAAGAATGAAGCCCCCGCTGCGGACGCTGGCGAGGGCTGTGTCGGAGGGGCAGGTATTGTGCCTGCCTCAGCGCGGCTGGGGCTTGATTGGCTTCGCCACTCCGGGGGCCTGCGGCAAGCGCGGCATCTGTGGGGCCTGCTCGGCGGGGAAGTCCGGCACCTGACCGCCGGGGCGCTTAACGTGTACCTGGATGGTCTGGGACTGCGCCAGGGGCTCGCCGCTGGCACCGAGCAATACTGCCTGGATGGTGTGAGTGCCGCGTTCCAGCGCCGATATATCCAGGCTGGTACCGGAGGAGCTGCCGGACCAGCGCTGGCCATCAATGACCGCAAAAAACTGATATCCGTCCCGCGGTACCGGGTTCAGCGCCACTTCGAGCACAATAAAGCGCTGCCCCGGGGGAATAGTCGCATCGTTGGCTGGGCTGACAATGGCAAAATTCACCGGCCCCAGTTCGGCGCGCTCACGCTCTGCTTCACTGCGCGGCGACAGTTTGCGCGTGGGGAGACCCTCCCCGGGGGTGGCCGGCTGGACATTGATAGGGCCGATTTCCACTTTTTCGGCCTTTTCTCCAGCGGGAGGGTTGTCGCTGAATGTCACGCGCCCATCGGGGCCGACAATCTTGTAGACGGCGCTACCGGAGGAATTCCCCTGGGCGGCGGATTTGTCGTCACTGTGCTCCTGGGCCAAACCCGGCATTGCCAGTAGTGCAAGCCAGAGTATGGACAACTGCGCGGTGGATCTGATCATGGGCGCTCCCGCAATCTTCTTTGCAACATTCCGTTCTCTAAAGGCTAGTGTACTCGCGAACGATATAACCGCATAAATACTCCAGCCATATACCACCGAGTTCGGCGCATAAAAAAAGCCCACACCTGTCGGTATGGGCTTTCTCGTCATCTTTGCACCTTCTCATCGGCCCTTCAAAAGAACCGGCGGGGGCGCAGAGATGATACCTGCTAATTGGCAGGACTTACATTAGCAAGAGTAGTAAAGCTCGAACTCAACCGGGTGCGTGGTCATCTGCAGACGCTGTACTTCTTCTTTCTTCAGTTCGATGTAGGCGTCGATGGCGTCGTCAGTGAATACACCACCTTCGGTCAGGAAGGCGCGGTCCTGATCCAGTGCTTCCAGGGCCTGATCCAGGCTGGCAGCAACGGTCGGGTACTCGGCCAGCTCTTCCGCCGGCAGGTCGTACAGGTCTTTGTCTGCAGCGTCGCCAGGGTGGATCTTGTTCTTCACGCCGTCGAGGCCAGCCATCAGCAGTGCAGCGAAGGCCAGGTACGGGTTGGCGGTCGGATCCGGGAAGCGGGTCTCGATACGCTTGCCTTTCGGGCTCGGCACGAACGGGATACGGATGGACGCAGAGCGGTTACGCGCGGAGTAGGCCAGGATTACCGGCGCTTCGAAGCCCGGAACCAGACGCTTGTAGGAGTTGGTAGACGCGTTACAGATCGCGTTCAGGGCGCGTGCGTGCTTGATGATACCGCCGATGTAGAACAGGGCAGTTTCAGACAGGCCAGCGTAGGCGTCGCCCGCGAACTGGTTTACGCCGTCCTTGCTGAAGGACTGGTGTACGTGCATACCGGAACCGTTGTCACCGACCAGCGGCTTGGGCATGAAGGTGGCGGTTTTGCCGTAAGCGTGCGCTACGTTGTGTACCGCGTACTTCAGGATCTGAACTTCGTCAGCCTTTTTGGTCAGGGTGTTGGCGCCAACGCCGATTTCACACTGGCCAGCGGTACCCACTTCGTGGTGGTGTACTTCGATCTCCAGGCCCATGGCTTCCATGGCGGAACACATGGCGGCACGGATGTCGTGCAGGGAGTCGACCGGCGGAACCGGGAAGTAGCCGCCCTTAACGCCCGGGCGGTGACCCATGTTGCCTTCTGCGAAAGAGGCGCCGGAAGACCAGGCCGCTTCTTCAGAGTTGATTTTGTAGAAGGCGCCGCCCATTTCGGCACCCCAGGTGATGTCGTCGAATACGAAGAACTCGGGCTCCGGGCCCATCAGCACGGTGTCGCCCAGACCGGTGGACTTCAGGTATTCCTCGGCGCGCAGTGCGATGGAACGCGGGTCGCGCTCGTAGCCCTGACCGGTGATCGGGTCAACGATGTTACAGCGAATGATCACGGTCGCTTCGTCGGTGAACGGGTCAATGAACGAAGTTTCGTCATCCGGCATCAGGATCATGTCGGATTCGTTGATGCCCTTCCAGCCAGCGATGGAAGAACCATCGAACATCTTGCCTTCTTCGAAGAACTCACCGTCAACTTCCTTAGACGGAATGGAAACGTGTTGTTCCTTACCTTTGGTATCGGTGAAGCGCAGGTCTACCCATTTGGCTTCGCTCTCTTTGATCAGGTCGAGCGTCTTTGACATTACAGTCCTCCAAGAATGAAAAGTTATGTTCGCGCCGATTCGCTTTATCTTGTGGCAACAGTAAAAGCAAAGAGTGTGCCAAATTGGGGCAAACCGGTAACAATGTGATTCGGGTCGTTGGAAATGGCCACCCGCGGGAGCAATCGGGTGCAAATCAACCAACCAGCACGTTATTTCAAGCGCCAGCACTCCCTCTCAGGTCACGATAGTCCCAATAATGGTGCCCTCAAACCTCTATTTGCACTATTTTGGGGCCAGAAAGTCACGAGAAGCACCAACTTGGTGCCGCGAGCAAATTCCTTATTGCGAGTTTATAATTCGCCACCTTTTCCGGGAAGCCACCAAATCCGCTCCCGGCCTCAAATTCAACCGCGGTTCCGGCACACCTCTATGCACTTCGTCGTCAAATTTTTCCCAGAGATCACCATCAAGAGCAACCCCGTGCGCAAGCGCATGTCGCGACAGCTCGCCGATAACCTGCGCAAGCTGATGCGCCAGCTGGATGACCGTATCAAGGTGCAGAAGGACTGGGAAAAGATCGACGTCATTGCGCCGGACGCAGTATCCCACCTTTCCGACCGTATCGAAGAGGTACTGGCGCACACCCCGGGAATCGCCAACTTTGCACGGGTGCAGCAGTTCCCGCTGGGCGACCTGGATGACATCTATCAGAAGACCCTGGCGATCTGGGGTCCGCAACTGGCTGGCAAGACGTTCTGCGTGCGGGTGAAACGCACCGGCAAACACGAATTCCAGTCCCTCGACGTGGAACAGTATGTGGGCGGCGGCCTGAATATGAATACCCAAGCCGCCGGGGTAAAACTGAAAAACCCGGACATCACCGTCAAACTGGAAGTCCGCCACGACAAGCTGAACGTGATCGAGGAACTGCACCAGGGCCTCGGCGGCTTCCCGCTTGGCACCCAGGACCCGGTGCTGTCACTGGTGTCCGGCGGCTTCGATTCCACCGTCGCCAGTTACCTGACCATGAAACGCGGCATCCGCACCCACTTTCTGTTTTTCAACCTCGGCGGCCGCCAGCACGAACTGGGGGTAAAAGAAGTGGCCTTCTACCTGTGGAATAAGTACGGCGCCTCACACCGGGTGCGCTTTGTTACCGTGCCGTTTGATGAAGTGGTGGCGGAGATTCTGGAACAGGTGGACGATTCCTATATGGGGGTCACCCTCAAGCGCATGATGTTGCGCGCCGCCACCGCCGTGGCCAAAGAACTGGAAGTGGACGCAGTGGTAACCGGCGAAGCCATCGCCCAGGTCTCCAGCCAGACCCTGAAAAACCTGTCGGTAATCGACAGCGTCACCGACACCCTGGTACTGCGTCCGCTGATCACCTCCGACAAAACCGACATCATTCGCACCGCGCGGGAAATCGGTACCGAGGAGTTTGCCGCGAATATGCCGGAGTACTGCGGGGTGATTTCGGTAAAACCCACCACCCGCGCAAAAATGGAAAAGATCGAACACGAGGAAACCCGCTTCGACTTCACCGTCCTCGACCGCGCCATCGGCAACCGGGTGATGCAGAATATCGATCAGGTGATGGACGACCTCGGCGAGGATGCACCGCCGGTGGATATTTTCAGCGAGCCCGGCGATGCCATCATCATCGACATCCGCCATCCCACCGAAGAAGAAGTGAACCCGTTGGAGCTGGAAAATGCAGAAGTGGAAACCATCCCCTTCTATCGTCTCAGCACCGCCTTCCAGAAACTGGATAAGGAAAAGCAGTACCTGTTGTACTGCGCGCGCGGGGTAATGAGCCAGTTACATGCTTCGCATCTGCTGGATGAGGGTTATCGGAATGTGGGGGTTTTTCGGCCGCAGAAGCTCAAGAAGTAGGTCGTGCATATTCCAAACGCAAAAAATGCGCCACTTGAAAGACCGCTCCCTACAACAACCAGGCACGTACAATCACAAACTGCTGCAGACAAACAATTCACCCTGCCTCAATTTATTTTGTCAGCTGTTTCTTTCTAATGCTGCATAGAGTCGTGCACTATTAGCTTAGATAAAAACCAGAGGGAATTGACATGCCACAAGCACGACCGCAGTACTATATAAATCCATTTTTGCAAAATATTGATAACGTTCTTGCAACGAGTCTCACCAAATACAGGTTGAAAACCAATTGCACAACTGTAGATACCACAGCGTGGCACTGTCTTAACAACGTGGAGAGGGAGGCAACAGTCCTGATCAGTGGGCACGGTGCGCAAGCTGGCTTTAACCAACCTGTCAGTGGAATTAGCAATGGCCTGCGTGGTGAGCAACGGATTTATTGCAGCCCCGCTCAGCTCGCAAACTGGCTGCATAGTTTCTGGGCCCTGCCTGTATCTCACGTGAAAATTCGCTTGCTGGGATGTGAACTGAACCATGTCGCTCAACAGTTGGCGATAGAACTCGGTCATTTGGGTTATGTAGACATTGTGGTGGGAGGGTATATTGACTCTGTGATATATGATGGATTCGACGCGCAAACCGGTCGGGGCTCTGCATACTCTTTGGTTGACCTAAACACTGATAAAAAACTTTTTCACAAATCTGCGCTAGCGGCAGCAGGAGTAGAGCGGTTAGAGTGGTACAACGCAAAAGGTAAAAAAGTGACCAAACCCTTTTTCGATAAAAGATTCACCGTATAGAGTTTTCAACAATACCCGGCCTAGTGACCTCGTAAACAGGAGGCCTGTACAGCCCCCATGGTTTATTTTCCTTTACGCCTCACAGTGCAGGGCATGTATACCGCCCTTACATATAATGCAAAAAGGACTAAAGATGTTCAGCCACATCATGCTCGGCGCCAACGATATCCAGGAATCCAAAGCCTTTTACGATGCCATCCTCGGCGAGCTCGGCTACAAGCCCGGTGTTATCGATCAAAAAGGCCGCTGCTTTTACTTCACCGACACCGGGGTATTTGCGATTACCAAACCCATCGACGGCCAACCGGCGAGCTGTGGCAATGGCAGTACCATCGGCTTTGCGGTGGAGAGCCCGGAACAGGCCGACCGCTGGCACGCAACCGGTCTCGCCAACGGCGGCGCTCCCTGCGAGGACCCGCCCGGGGTACGTGAGGGCGGCGGCTTGAAGCTGTATCTGGCCTACCTGCGTGACCCGGCGGGCAACAAAATCTGTGCGATGCGCCGCCTGTAAAGTCTGAATTCCACGGATAAGTGCACCGGTTTACCCGCTTCAAACCGCCTTTCCAGCCGGGCCAGGGCCCGGCAGCCCTCAAAACCGCACAAATTTCCGCCAATCCGACTCCCAATTGCCACACTTCACCTCTATAATGCGCGCGCTTTGGCCGGATAGCCGCTGTTTTACCTCTCAGCCCAGCCCCCGCCTGACCTAATTCTCTGGTGCGACCCACTGGTCGCACCCAATCACGCATTACGCCCAGAGGCCCCCAGTGATAGACAATCTTCGCAATATCGCGATCATCGCCCACGTTGACCACGGCAAGACCACCCTGGTGGACAAGCTGCTGCAGCAGTCCGGCACCCTCGACCGCCGCAGCGCCGACTCCGAGCGCGTGATGGACTCCAACGATCAGGAAAAAGAGCGCGGTATTACCATCCTCGCCAAGAACACCGCGATCCGCTGGAACGACTACCGCATCAACATCGTGGACACCCCCGGGCACGCCGACTTCGGCGGTGAGGTAGAGCGCGTACTGTCCATGGTGGACTCTGTACTGCTGCTGGTGGACGCGGTAGACGGCCCCATGCCGCAGACCCGCTTCGTCACCTCCAAGGCCTTCGAGCAGGGCCTGAACCCGATCGTGGTCATCAACAAGATCGACCGTCCGGGCGCCCGTCCGGACTGGGTAATGGACCAGGTGTTCGACCTGTTCGACAGCCTCGGCGCTACCGAAGAGCAGCTGGACTTCCCGGTGATCTACGCCTCCGCCCTGAACGGCATCGCCGGTCTGGACGAAACCGATATGGCGGACGACATGACTCCGCTGTTCCAGATGATCGTCGACAAGGTCAAGCCGCCGCAGGTGGACAGCGACGGTCCTTTCCAGATGCAGGTTTCCGCACTGGACTACAACAGCTACGTGGGCGTGATCGGTGTTGGCCGTATCACCCGCGGCACCCTGAAGCCGAACCAGCAGGTAGTGATCCTCGACCGCGACGAAAAGTCGCGCAAGGCGAAGGTCCTGCAGGTCATGGGTTACCTCGGCCTGGAACGCGTGGAAGTGGAACAGGCCAGCGCCGGCGACATCGTGTGTATCACCGGTGTGGGCGAGCTGAACATTTCCGATACCCTGTGCCACCCGGACCACCCGGAAGCACTGCCGGCACTGTCTGTGGACGAGCCCACCGTGAGCATGACCTTCCAGGTGAACGATTCCCCGTTCGCCGGTAAAGAAGGTAAGTACGTGACCTCGCGCAACATCAAGGACCGCCTGGACCAGGAGCTGATCCACAACGTGGCACTGCGTGTGGAGCAGGGCGATTCCCCGGACAAGTTCAAGGTATCCGGCCGCGGTGAACTGCACCTGTCGGTGCTGATCGAATCCATGCGCCGCGAAGGCTTCGAGCTGGGTGTATCCCGCCCGGAAGTGGTACAGAAAGAAGTCGACGGCGAGATCCACGAGCCCTACGAGCAGGTGGTGATCGACGTTGAAGAGCAGCACCAGGGTCCGATTATGGAAGAGCTGGGTCTGCGCAAGGCCGACCTCACCAATATGGAACCGGACGGCAAGGGCCGCGTGCGCCTGACCTTTATCGTGCCCTCTCGCGGCATGATCGGTTTCCGCAACCAGTTCCTGACCATTACCAGCGGCTCCGGCATCATGACCAGCATCTTCGACCACTACGGTCCGGTGAAGCTGGGTGATGTGGCCAAGCGCATCAACGGTGTACTGGTGTCCATGACCAAGGGCAAAACCCTGGCCTACGGCCTGTTCGCCCTGCAAGACCGCGGCCGCCTGTTTATGGGCCACGGTGAGGAAGTGTACGAAGGCCAGGTCATCGGTATTCACTCCCGCGGTAACGACCTGGTGGTAAACCCCACCAAGGCCAAGCAGCTCACCAACGTGCGCGCTTCCGGTACCGACGACGCGCTGACCCTGTCACCGCCCATCCGCCACACCCTGGAGCAGGCACTGGAATTCATCGAAGACGATGAGCTGGTGGAAGTGACTCCGGAAAGCATCCGGATTCGCAAAAAGATCCTGCAGGAAAATATGCGCAAGCGCGCGAAGAAGTAATTCTTCGCAATCAAATAAAAAACGGGGCCATTGGCCCCGTTTTTTATTTGCCGCCAATGTATTTTAAATTCCACATTCCCGCTTATTCCCCACGCAGTACCTGAATAGGGAATGGACACTTCGCGACCATCTGATAGTTTCCCGCCGAAAAGTATCGCTAGATATATAAATTTGGGGAACGCATGTTCATTCGCAATTGCCTTGTTCTACTCCTGTTGGTCCTGACGCTGCCCGCCTGTGATCGCGGGCTGAACTTCGACAGCCGCCGGTATCTGCCTCCACCGACATCCGACTCTTCTCCGGAAGCACCTGATGACGGCGAGGAAGACGCAGCGGAAGACGACGAGGAAGACCAACAGGAAGGAGAGGGCGATCAGGAAGAAGCCCCTGGAGAAGAACAGAAGGAGGATCCGGTCGAGGAGGATATCCCGCCGTCCACGCCGGCGAATCTGATCAAGCTCACCGCCAGTGGCGCCCCCTTACAAACCCAGACCGAGCCCTGGAGTGATACCGGCAGTGAAACGGAAGGCACTCAATGGGCCTGTATTGAAGACCGCGAAAGCGGGCTGGTGTGGGAGGTAAAGCGCCCCGGCTCTGGCCATCACCATGCCGCCGACAGCAGTTTCAGCTGGTTCGACCCAGAAAGTGATACCAACAGTGATGCCAACGGCCAGGGGCAGTGCTACGTCGACGGAACTCTCACCAGTGGTGCCGACTGCAACAGCCGCGCATTCGTAGATCGCGTTCGCGCGGAAGGGCTGTGTGGCCGCAGCAACTGGCGGGTTCCCAGTGCGGATGAACTGCACACTCTGGTGGAGCAACAGGCCGCAGGACAATACCACCACACAGGTATCGGGGTATTCCCCAGCGTGGAGGCCAAAGGAGGCACCCCCTATTGGAGCGCCGACAGCGCCGACGCACAGACCGCCTGGGCTCTGGACTTTGCCAGTGGCGAGGCCGTCGCGACAGTCCCATCGACCGCATTGAACCTGCGGCTGGTCAGTACGAATCAGGTTCCCCAGGCAAACGCCCAACGGGTGGACCGTGCGGTGGAAGAAATTCCCAGCACCGATGCCGGTGATCAGTACGTTGTCAGCGTCACCCTTACCGGAGAAGACCCCGAAAGCGACGAACTAACCTACTCACTGGCCACCGCACCAACAAATGGTGTACTTGTTGGCGATCCACCCCATCTTGAGTATCGCGCCGCACTCGACTTTACCGGAGAAGACGAGTTTACCTTTACCGTCAGCGACAACTACCAGACCTCCGCGCCCGCCACCGTAACCATCGCGATAGCGCCCGGAGTCAGCAGCGATCCGGTAAACCCCACCGCGCTGACACCGGAGCAGCTCAGCGGCGACAAACCTCAGTCTTTTATCCTCAAGGACCTCAAACCCGACGATGGTCAGGTAAACGGATACTGGCAGATCGCGCTGCCGCAGAACAACGATCTTATGCGCGACCTGTATTACACCGTGCGGCTTCACGGTTCGCGCTCTGATCAGCCTTCCCCATTCCGCTTGGGACTTTTTGAATCACCAGAGTTTGCCGGCGCGCCAGTTTACGAGGTTACCGCCTCCGGAGAACTGCAGCTGAAAGCCGCACACCACAGCGAAAAAAACCTGTACCTAAGCATTTTCGCAGATGTCGATACACCTGCACCGGTGTATTTTGAAATTAACGGTTCCCGTCATCTTCAGGAAAATACCCTGCATCAATACTGTGAGAAATTCGAGCACCCTGAGCTTTTGCCCGATGAACTGTGCAATGGGGATACGACGTGGGAAATCAGTTGCGACGACGATTCCTGTAGCGCGGTCAATTACTCGGAGTCGGTAGATCTCAAGTTCGAGTGCGCCTATCGAGACTCGCCAGAACCCGGGCAGGTTATGCGCTGCCACGCCTACGAAGCTTCCAGTAATGAATTCCTGTATGAGATATGCCCGGCACCCCATGATTGCCTGATCCCTCCTGAGGATCCGCAGGATCCAGATCCCGTCGACCCCGAAGACCCTATAGCTCCGGGAGAGGCACACCTGGTGAAGCTTGGCGCCGACGGTTTACCACTGGCAGTGCAAAACCTCGCCTGGAGTGACTCGGGCAGTGAAGCCGACGGCAGCCAGTGGGCCTGTGTGCAAGACACCACTACCGGTCTGGTCTGGGAGGTCAAACAGCCCGGCGTTGAAGAGGGGCTACACGCTGTCGCGAGCACCTTCAGCTGGCACAATCCAGACAGTGAAACCCTGAGCAAGGGCACAGGTGTAGGGCAATGCAATGTAGACGGGAACTTGACCGGCGGATCCGACTGCAACACCCGCGCTTTTGCCGAGCGCACCCAAGAGGAAAACCTGTGTGGTTTAAACGACTGGCGTGTTCCAGGTAAGGATGAACTGGCAACTCTGTTCAGCCAGGATGACAATGGCAGCGGCCAGCATATTGGTGCGTCCAAATTTCCCGGGCTAAACGAGGTGCCCGGATCGCAGTACTGGAGCAATGACGGCGGCGACAAATGGCACGCCCAGGCATTGGACTTTAGCACCGGACAGGCCGTACTCAGGAAAACCCACGAAGCCCTGAAACTCCGCCTTGTCAGCGGCAATCAGGCACCGGTAGCAATTCATCAACACTTAGGCACGACGCCAATCGACGAATACTTTGGTTTTGGTCAGCTGGATATAACCCTCACCGGTAAAGATCCCGAGGGTAACGAGCTGACCTATACCGTGGTTTCTGACCCGCAACGTGGAGAACTGAAGGGCACTCCACCGAATCTGGAATATTCCTACCGTGGACAAAGTGGTGAGGACAGCTTCAGTTTTACAGTAAGTGATGGCCACTACACCTCAGAGCCGGCTACAGTGAGGATCAGTATTGGGGCGATGATCAGCACTAACCCGGCGACCCCAACACCGGTCGACCTCAGTGAACTGGTTACAGGCTCACCCGTACTTGCGGGACCACCTGTTCAGCCCTTCCTGCTGGAAGACATCATTGCCAACGACGGTCAGGTACAGGGCTACCTGAGTATCCGGGTGCCAGCGAACCCCATTCTCAAGCAGGACCTCCGGTTTCTACTGACAGCGCAAAATATCCGTTCAGAATACGCCACCCACTACACCTTCGATCTGTTCACCGAAGCTGACTTTTCAGGCGCTCCGCTAACACAGGCCACCGCCAGCGACGGAGCATCTTTCGAAGCGGCAATCCGCGAGGAAAAAACGCTGTATGTCCGACTGCGGGCAAGCTTCGACGAAAAGGGACCTGTTTATCTAGAGCTGGCAGGCAGTAGTGAGGCGCAGAAAAATCGGCTAGATCACTACTGTCGTGAATATGAGTATCCAGAATTGGTCCCCTACAATCTGTGCAACTGGGAGTTTGGCTGGGATATCGGATGTGATGAAGAGCGATGTATTGCGGTCAACAGCGCCCCGGAGGTCGACCTTAAATACGAGTGCGATTACCGGTTCGCCAGTCTCGACTCGGAAATCATGCGTTGTCGTGCTTACACAAGTTCAACGGGTAGATTCCTGCACGAAATATGCCCGGAGCCACACCGCTGCCTAAGAACATTTCCCGATCCGCCCGACACGGTGCCTCCAATCACTATTCCAGATCCAATCGAGATTACCTTTAATACGCCGGGCATCGTGGTTGAAGTGCCCCAAACTCCGGCCTACGGCGTCAATCTTGATTGGCCACGATTACGTCGCGTGATTGAAAGCCCCACCAGCCAGCAGATAATCAATGATTTTCTGGCAAGTTTTCACAACAGTTTGGAATCTGGCGCCGCCGAAACTCCCGAACTTGGGCCGCTGTTGGAATATATCGATGCACCGCTCGGCTCAGAAGAGCCTCCCGCTGAAATTTTTACACAATTGATAGAAGACACCCGCAGCGGAAGTGAAATTGCAGGTGCCATTCTGCTGGCCACCATGAATAACCTGATGTTTGAGCTTGCCAAACAGGATCACACCGCGCTAAACAATGACGAAATCTGGCTACTGACCATCCTTATGGCGCATATCAATGATCGTCGGGCGCTGCTGGTAACTACCGGCGAACAGAAACTGGAGGAATATTTCAACAATATTAACTGCATCAGTTTTAGTTGCCTGTTTACCACCGCAGGCTTTCCCGATGTCATTCTGACATCCATTTCTGAAACAGATGCCGATCTCGCCGCACTGGGAACCGCTGGGGGAACGGCGGTAATCACTGGCGCCGGCACCTATTTCGCCGCTACATCCTCCGCGGTACTGGCTGTGGTCCTTCCCCATGGTGGCGCAGCAATTGCCAGCGGGGCCGCGATTGCAACGGCCGCCAGCCTGGCAGCGTTACCGGTCGCGGTTATCGGTATCGCCGTGATTTCCACCGTCATGACGGTTTCAAATTTCATGGAAGCGAATGACAACAGGGCGGCCTACGACACCTTCATTTCAGAAAACCTCGAGCGCTTCGAAACCGTGGAGACCTTTACCAGCACCGAACATAGCGACCGTGTTCAGGGTGAAATTCTGAATGCCTCCATTAAAATGATTGACGAAATGTTCCGATAAACCCAACCTGTTCCCTGTGCTAAATTAGCCGGCTGACTCTCCGAATAGCCAATTCCTACACAGGGAACAGGACTGTGACATCGACTTTATCTATTGAAGCTGGCAAGCAGCGGATCTGGGATCACCTCGCTGAATTTCCCGCGTCCCGGTTTCCCACTGAAGGGTTGCACTTTCTCCTCGAATCCATCAGCACCCTGATCGGCGCCGACCACGGTTACTGGCTGAGTGCGGTGTGCCTGGAGCACCTGAATCCCGAGCGGGACTACATGCTCGGGTGGCGCCCGGGGCCGGTGTTTTTTTACCGGGAGCTGCCCTCTGATCGCCAGCTGCACAAGCACTACACCAGAGAGGTGACGGCGGGGAAATATGAAGTGGATGAGAGTACCCTCAATCACATTCGCCAGGCGGGTCAATTTCGCGGCACACTGATGCGCGATCACGTATCTGCAGCCTTCTACGACACCGCGCACTACCAAGAATTTTATCGGGAAAAGCGAGTGACCGATACGCTGTTTGTGGTAGCGCCTTCTGGCGGGGATGCGGAATCTTACTACTGTTTCAATCGAATGGATGGTGAGCCACCTTTTGCAATGGCAGACTTGCTCCTGGCGATGGAAATACTGCGCCCCCTCGGCTGGTTCCATCGCAAGCTGCTACTGGTCCACGGCCTGCTGGTAGCGGAAAACCCAGTGACCCCCACTGAGAAGAAAGTGCTGCACTGGCTCCTGACCGACCTGACGGAAAAAGAGATTTCCTCCAGACTCGACCTGAAGCCAGACACCACCCACAAGCACGTAATGAATATCTACCGCAAATTCAATGTCACCAGCCGCGCAGCGCTAATGGCGCTGTGGCTGGGACACAACGGCTGAACCTCCCTTCCCCCCTAGGCGGAAGGGGGAGCTGTCTTGGCAAAGGCGGCATCGTTACCGGCAATGGCTAGTAGCTGCTGCAGATTTTTGTGGTCATCGATGGAGAAGCGATTGCGGAACGCACCCCAGGCCACACCCACCGCCACGCGATAGTCCGCATCGTTCAGCTTTCCCACCTCAGGCAGTGGCGCCGAATCCAGCTCACTGAGAATTCGCTCTACCCGAGCCTGCTGGCGACGGGTGTAGACATTTTCCTCGATATCCAGACCGCTGCGCTCCAGCAGGAACAGGTTGATTGCCGTATCCAATAGCGTATTGGCAAGGCAATAGCGGTCCATATCCTGTGCACTTGAAATAAAGCCCCCTCCGGATTTCTCACGCACGTACTGAACGATAGAAGTGGAATCCGTCAGTTTTACCTCGCCGTCTTCCAGATAGGGGACACGCATGGTGGGGGTATCCGGATCTTGGCTGCTGTGGATATCCAGCTCTACCATTTCCCAATCGAGGCCAGATTGCATAAGCGCCAAGCGGCAGTGGCGAACAAATGGTGAGGTCAGGCTGCCGAAAAGTTCTATCACGTGGCTGCTCCCTTGTTTTAGCTGTTTTCGCTTGCCATCCGCGCACGCTGGCTGATGGACTGACGCCAGTATACAGGCGCGGGCAACCAGGCACAGTCGCGGCGAGAGTAACCAATCACACCAATGGCTACACCAGTGCGCCCAACAATTTGCCGACAAAATAGGCCACCGCGGCGGCGAAGATACCCAGGGCAAAGGTGCGTATTCCGGCGCGCAGCAGCGAGCTGCTGTGTACCCAGCCTTTCACCAGGCCGATCAGGAAAAATACCAACGCCGCCAGCAAGGTGCTCAACAGAAATTGCCGCGGCATGGATAATCCACGGAACAGGAAAGGCAGCAGCGGCACCATGCCCACGGCAACAAAGGAGCCAAAGGTCCAGCAGGCAGATGCCAGAGGGTTCGGAGGGATGTCGGACAGGCCGTACTCCTCTCGCAGCATGGTCTCTATCCACAGTGCGCGGTTGGCGGTAACGGTGCTGACGATATTTTCCAGGTTCTCGCCGCTGAACCCCTTTCTGGCGAAAATCTGGCGAACTTCTTCCACCTCCCCCTCCGGTACCAGACGAATATGCTGCTCTTCCGTGCGCCGCGCGTGTTCTACCTCGGCCTTCTGCGCATTGACCGCTTCATAATTACTCACCGCCATGCTGACACCGTCCGCCAGCAGGTTTGCGGCGCCCATAACGAGCACCACTACCGGCGAAAAGCCGGCGCCAAAGGCACCGGACACAATGGCAAAGGTCGTTATGCAGCCATCAATGGCACCGAGTACCGCGTCTGACAAGTGACTGGGTGCCGGTGGTTGATCGAGCCGGCGGGCGATATTGCCCGGAAGGTGATCGCGTAGCAGTTGCCGCCGACCCGGGTTTGGCATGGCCTTTACTCCTGTGCCTCCTCGACAAGTATTATCCGAAAAAGCGCTGATCCACCTTTTGCCAGGTTACCAGGGCCGTCGGGGAATGGAGGCACACTGTCAGCAGGGAAAAGTCACCCAGCGCTTCGCGCAAAACCTCCAGCCCCTGGTGAGCAGCGATTTCATGAGGGAATCGATTGGTGCCGGCTCCCAGGGCCGGGAACAGCAGGCGCTGCAGGTTTCCCTCTCGCGCCAGTGCCAGCACGCTCTCGTAACACGCTCGCAACTGCGCCACCCCCTTCGCCCCCCACTGGTCACCACTGCTCCACTGAGGCGTGACTGTATGGATCAGATAGTTCACCGCCAGATTGGGCGCGCTGGTGATCCGCGCTTCGCCCACCGGGCATTCTGGCAGCTGCGAGCACTCACTCACCAGCGCCTCGCCGGCCTGCTCGAAGACCTGTTCCGACAGCCCCCGCCCTCGAATCAGGTGTTTATGCGCCGGGCACACCAGCGCATCCGCCTTCAGAGTGAGAACATCATCACAAATTAGTTGCAGCTTTCCCATGGGCCTCTCCGCGCCTAAGGCATTCGCCATTACTATAGCCCGCTCGACCCCCGCTACCGGCGGGACAAAGGGCTGATGGACCAGGCCACCTAGAAAAACGACAAAATCATGGATATCACCACACCACAAGTTCCGACCGGAAGCTCAGATCCGGTCACTCAAGCTCGCACCCTGGAACTGCGCCGGCGCATCCAGGCATCCGGCTATATGCTGATCTTCGCCCTTGCCATCACCGGCGCCATGGGTGTCATCGCACTGATGGCCGCGGACCTGTTTCTGTCCGCCAGCCTGTTCGCCGTGGCCGGCGTGATTCTGCTGTCCTACGTGGGCGTCAATATCGCCGGCCCAAGCAGCAAGACACCACTTTTGGTGGGTGCTCTGTTGCTGGTGCTGTATTTCTACCTGTTGCTGTCCGGCGGAGTGAACAACACCGGCCTGATGTGGGCGGTGATGTTGGTGCCCGGGTTTATCAATCTGTACGGCTACAAATGGGGCACGGTCACGCTCGCCGGCATCGGCGGCGCCACCGCGCTGATTCTGTTTTACCCGGATTTCCCCGGCCTGCTGGCGAGCTACGACACCGCCCACCGCGCGCGCTTTATCGCCGTATTCGGTGCACTGACGGCGCTCACCGCGATTCTCGACAGCAGCCGCCACCAGACCCAGCAGATGCTGCACAAGCTCACCGCGGAGCTTGAGAGCCATGCCAGCACCGATGCGCTGACCGGGCTGGCAAACCGCCGCGAGGCCTACCGCGCCATCGACGAACTCGAGCGCCGCAACCGTGAACTGGCAGGGCGCTACACCGTGCTGATCGGTGATCTGGACAGCTTCAAGGCAATCAACGATACCTTTGGCCACGGCTTTGGTGATCAGGTACTGCGGGATGTGGCGGAGGTGCTGCGCAACAACACCCGCGCCGATGACATAGTCGCGCGCTGGGGCGGGGAGGAGTTTCTGATTCTGCTGCCCAATACCGATGTGCAGGGTGGCGGTATCCTCGCCGAAAAGCTGCGCCACAAGGTGGAAGCACTGAGTGCGCGCTACGAGGAAGAGGTGAGTATTTCCATCAGCTTCGGCGTTGCCGAAGGTGGCACCAACGCCGCTCTCACAAGTGGTCAGAGCCAGCTGCTGGCGGAGGCGGATTCGCGGCTTTATCGCGCCAAGGGCGCGGGCCGCAACCAGGTGATCAGCGCCTGACGGCCAATGATCACCTGATTCGGTTAGCCGTCACACCAAATGCTGCAACAGCTTCTCTTTCACCTCCGGCGGAATCGGCGCTTTGGCCTGCTGCTCGTAGTCAAAGTGCACCATCACACAGTCTCCCTGCGCCACCAGCTGATCCTTTTGCCACACCTCTTGGTGAATGGTCATCGAGGTATTACCCACCGCACTCAGGCTGGTGCGAATCTCTACCGGTGAGTAGAGGTAAATCTGTGCGACAAAATCCACATCCATTTTTTTCAGGATGAGATTCCACTGATTGAGGTTCAGATTCGGGTTGAACAGCTGAAAAATTGGCGTGCGTCCCTGCTCGAACCACACGGGTACCACGGTATTGTTGATATGCCCCAGGGCATCGGTCTCGCTGAAGCGCGGCTCTATCTGGTAAGTGAACATCGAATTTTTCTCTCGCCTAATCGAAATAAAAGCGCCAGCGCAGATTTAATCAGCTGGCGGGTCCAGCATCCAGATATCATCGGCCATAAATTGCGGATACCCCGGACTATTGTTTGCATTTGCAATCTAGTGCGGCATATCTGGTCAAGTGCGCGTAAAATCTGCGCCGAAATCCGCTACGCTGTGTTTTTGGTCCACATCCAGTCTGCAGCACACAACAGACCAGAATCGATTTATGAGTCAAAAAGATAAACGTCCCCTGTATATTCCCCACGCCGGCCCCTCCCTGCTGGAAATCCCGCTGCTCAACAAGGGCAGTGCCTTTACCCTGCAGGAGCGCATTGAATTCAACCTGATCGGCCTGCTGCCCACCAATGTGGAAACCATCAGTGAACAGGTGCGCCGCGCCTATCACCAGTACCAGCAGTGCAATACCGACCTCGAGCGCCACATCTACCTGCGCGCCATTCAGGACGACAACGAGACGCTGTTCTTCCGCCTGATCGAGCAGCATATCGAGGAGATGCTGCCGATCATCTACACCCCGACGGTGGGGGCCGCCTGCGAAGAGTTCTCCAATATCTACCGCAACCACCGCGGCCTGTTTGTGTCCTACGCGGACCGCAAGCATATGGACGATATTCTGCGCAGCGCCACCAAACAGAATGTAAAAGTCATTGTGGTTACCGACGGCGAACGGATCCTCGGTCTCGGCGACCAGGGTATCGGCGGCATGGGCATCCCCATCGGCAAGCTGTCCCTGTACACCGCCTGTGGCGGTATCAGCCCGGCCTACACGCTGCCGGTGACGCTGGATGTGGGCACCAACAACCGCACCCTGCTGAACGACCCCATGTACATGGGCTGGCGCAACGAGCGTATCTCCCAGGAGGAGTACGACGAATTTATCGAAGAGTTTATCGCCGCAGTAAAACGTCGCTGGCCCAAGGTATTGATTCAGTTTGAGGATTTCGCCCAGACCAATGCCATGCCGATTCTGAACCGCTACCGCGACAAGGTGTGCTGCTTCAATGATGACATCCAGGGCACCGCTTCCGTGGCACTGGGCACCATGCTGGCGGCGTGCAAGGCGAAAGACGAAAATCTGTCCAAACAGAAAGTGCTGGTAGTGGGCGCCGGCTCCGCCGGTTGTGGCATCGCCGAGCAGGTGGTGGCGGCGATGGTGAATGATGGCCTGAGCGACACCAACGCCCGCGAGCGTATCTTCATGTTCGACCGCTACGGCCTGGTCACCAATGACATGAAAGGCCTGCACGACTTCCAGGAAAAGCTTGCTCAGAGCACCGACAAATATCCGCAGGCGCCGGAGTGGGACCTGCAAACCCTGATCGAACAGGTGAAGCCCACGATACTGATCGGCGTATCTGGCCAGGGCGGCCTGTTTACCCAACCGGTAATCGAAGCGCTGCACAAGGGCTGCCAGCGCCCGCTGGTTATGCCGCTGTCAAACCCCACTTCCCGCGCAGAGGCAACCCCTCAGGAAGTACTGCAATGGACCCAGGGCGAAGCCATGGTGGCCACCGGCAGCCCGTTCGAGCCGGTTGAACTCAACGGCAAGCAGTATCCGATTGCCCAGTGCAACAACGTGTATATCTTCCCCGGTATCGGCCTCGGGGTCATCGCGGCCAACGCCAACCGGGTAACCGAAAATATGCTGATGGCGGCATCCAACGCGCTGGCAGAAAATGCGCCGGTGGTGCAGAAGGGCAGTGGCGCGCTGCTGCCGTCGCTATCGGATATCCGCGAAGTGGGCAAAGCCATCGCCATGGCGGTGGGACTGCAGGCACAGGAAGACGGCGTGGCCCCGGGTATCACCCGGGAAAAGCTGGAAAAGAATATCGAAAAGAATTTCTGGTCGCCCAACTATCGGCGCTACCGTCGCGTGGCATTCTGATTCACGGGCAAAAAAATAGCGGGCACCAGGCCCGCTATTTTTCGAATGCCGGATAGATCAGTTTTTTACGCTTTCTACCCAGGCATTCACCCGCTTCTCCAACAGCGGCAATGGCAGCGCGCCGCCACCAAGAACCGTGTCGTGGAAGGCGCGAATATCGAATTGATCGCCCAATTCTTTTTCTGCGTTCGCGCGCAGCTCTTCAATTTTCAGCATACCGATTTTGTAGGAAGTCGCCTGTCCGGGATAAGTCAGGTAACGACGTACCTCTGAGCGTACCGCGCCCTCCGGAATCGCAGAATTCTCCAGGAAGTACTCCACCGCCTGCTCCTGGCTCCAGCCTTTGGAGTGCATGCCGGTATCCACTACCAGGCGAATCGCACGCCACATTTCTGCGGTCAGGCGGCCAAAATCGCGATAGGGGTCTTTAAACTGTCCCATTTCCTTGGAAAGTTTTTCCGAGTACAGCGCCCAGCCTTCGATATACGGCGTGAAATGTGCCTGGGTACGGAATTGCGGAATATTTTCCAGCTCCTGGGCGATGGAAATCTGCATATGGTGACCAGGGTTACCCTCGTGATAGGTCACCGTCTCCATATCCGCCTTGGACAGCGCACTCATATCGGACATGTGCACGTAGTAAGTGCCCGGGCGGGAACCATCCGGCGTCGCTGACGAGTAGTGCTGTGCACCACCGGGAACTTCGCGGAAAGGTTCAACGCGTTTCACTACCAGATCCGCCTTGGGCAGGGTGCCAAAGTATTCCGGCAGCTTGGCTTCGATGTCGGCGAGGTAGCCTTCGACCTCTTCAAGATATTCCTTGCGACCCTCATCGGTGTTGGGGTAATAGAATTCGTCGTCGGTACGGATATAGGTAAAGAATTCCTGCAGGTCGCCGTCAAACTCTACCTGGTCCTTGATCGCTTCCATTTCCTTGCGGATACGTGCCACCTCCTCCAGGCCGAGCTGGTGCACCTCATCGGCAGTCATCGGCAGGGTGGTGTAATGGGCCAGGCGGTTGGCGTAGTAGTTGTTCCCGTCGGGCAGGCTGGAAACGCCTCGCGGCTCCTCGTCGGCGTTTACCCGGTCTTCCTTCAGCCACGCGATATAGGCATCGTAGGAAGGTTTCATTTTACTGGTCAGGGCTTCCGCGGCCTGTTCCTGTAATTCCTTCGCAGTGGCATCATCGATGGTGCCGGCCTCTTTCAGCGCCGCGATCTTTTTCTTCGCATCGGCCATCAGCGGCGCGTCTTCGCCATCGCTGAATGGTTGCCCCGTGGTGACTTTCTCGGCACGTTCGATGGCCAGATCATAGGCAAATTGCGGCGGGCGGATGCCTTTTTTCGCCGATCCCTGGGCGCGTTCCAGCAGCTGGCCGAGGGCGGTGCTGATACCGCCGATACGCGCTATGTAATCGCGCATATCCTGTTCGGTTTCCACTTTGTGCTGGTTGATCATAAAGGTCGGCAGCTGGGCTTCCGGCCCACCCAGCTCACTGGCGAAGTAGCTGTGGTCTGCGAAGGGCTGGTTTGCCTTTTCCTGCTCGTATTGCTGAATCCACAGATCGTAGGACTCTTTGCCCTCGGTGGAGAGCTTGTCGTAATCAAACTGCTTTTTCATTTCCTCGACGGTCGCTTTCTTCCACGCCAGCTCGCGCTCGTCTGCGGCCTTGGTCATATCGTCGATCTTGCTGTACTGCTCCTTGCGGCCCAGGTAGCTGAGCTTGATCGGGCTGAACTGCAGTTCCTCTTCGAATTTGGCATCAAACCACTCGGTGAGACGCTTGGTTTCGTCCTGTTGATCTTCCGGTGTCGCCGGCAGCTGGGTAGCCTGCTCGCCGGTTTGTGCCGCAGTTGCCTGCTCAGACTGTTTCTTCGGGTCTTCATTCTGCTGGCAGCCGGCCGCAGCCGCTGCAATCACCAGACTCAGGAGCGCTTTGCGCATAATTTAGCCTCTCGTAAAAGCGTTTTAAGAATGTGGAATCGATCAGAATTCAACATCAGGGATGGGATATCGAATGTAACAATACCGATTCTTTGCAAAATATCAGCCGATTTTGGGCACTTTCTTCTCATCGCCATGGACGATGTGCAGTTCGCGCTGCGGGAAGGGAATGGAGAGGCCTTCGGCTTCCAGTGCCGGCTTGAGTTTCTTCATCAGTTCCCAGTACACGTCCCAGTATTCATCGGTCTTGGCCCAGGCACGCAGGTGCAGATTCACCGAGCTGTCCGCCAGTGCACGCACCGCGTAGGCAGGCTCCGGGTCAGTGAGAATCCGCGGCTCCTGTGCCACCAGATTGCGCAGTACGCGCATACCGGTTTCGATGTCATCGCCATAGGCGATACTGGCGATGATTTCGATCCGCCGGCTGGAATTACGGGTGAAATTGGTCAGAGTCTCGCCCCACACCTTGTCGTTGGGAGCGGAAATGCGCAACCCGTCCGGGGTGTCCATCTCTGTGGTAAACAGGCCGATCTTGCGGACTGTGCCGATGGTGCTGCCAAACTGAATGGTTTCACCTACGCGAAACGGACGCAGCCCCAAAAGCACAAATCCGGCGGCAATGCTTTGCAGGGTGTCTTTCAATGCGAGGCCCACCGCGAGACCGGCGGCACCCAGCAGCGCCACCAGCGAGGTGGTATTGGCACCGAATATGTCCAGCACCACCAGGCCACCCACCACATAGGTGCCCCACACCGCGAGGGTTTCCAGTACCGGTACCAGAGTCTCATCGATACCGCGTTCGGTCAGACGGTTCACTGCGCGGGCGACGATTTTTGCCGCGATCCAGGTCACCAGCAGGGCCAGTATTGCCCAGAGTACGTTCAGGCCCACGTCCATCAACACTGGCCACAGCTCTTCCATTTGCGCTTTCAATCCGTCCACAGCGAAATCTCCCGATTCAAAATTCAGTGCGAAGCATAAGACAGGGAAGGCCCCGAGGGCTATGGGGCCCCGGAGAAGAAATAGTGCTGTACCAGCTGCAATACGAGCAGGGTGAGTACCAGAATAAAAATAAGATTTTGGCGATTCATAACCGATATCTGAAAATAATTGTCAACCTGAAGCGGGCAGAGTCAGCAGGCCTTCCGCTACCAGCCAGTCCCGGGATTCGCGCAGCATATCCGCAAGCGGCATCGCATTGCGATAGCCCAGTTCACGCTCCGCGCGGGTGGAGTCAGCCAGCGCACGACTGGTCAACATACTCGCCTTCTGTGGCGTTACCGCAGGTTCGCGGCCACTGATTCGGGATACCGCATCGGACACGGCAGCGATACCATGAATGAGCAGCGCGGGGGTGGTGCGCCGTGGGGCCGGCACTCCCACCAACTCGGCAATGGTGCGGAAGAACTCCAGAAAGCTCGCATCGGTGCCGGCGAGAATATAGTTCTCACCGCTGCGACCGCGGTGGAACGCCTCGATGTGCGCCCGCGCCACGGCACCCGCGTGGCAGAACGAACCGGCGCCAGGCGGCACCCCCGGCAACCTGTTCTCCGCCAGCAGGAAAAAGGTCTGCGCCCAGCTGGACACATCGTACTTGCCCACAATGGCACAGGGGTTGAGAAGCACCGCGTCGAGACCGCGCGCAATCTCGTCACGCACCGCAAGCTCCGCGTGCAGTTTGGAATAGTGGTAGTGGTAACGGGGATTGGTGGCCAGTTGCGGACTGGCCTCGCTGATGACACCTTGCTGGTGGCCGTAGGCCGAGATGGAACTGGTGACGATCATGCGCCCCGGTTTGCTCTGGCGGGCAAAATGCTGCCGCACCGCCTGCGCGAGGTTGGCAGACCCCACCACGTTATCCTGCCACTGTTGCGCATCGCCACCACGCCACATACTGGTATTACCGGCGAGATGGAACACCGCATCCAGCTCCGCCGGCAAGGCATTTTGCAGGGACTCCAGACTGTCGAGAGAGGCCTGCACAGGAGTGGCCCCCAGCATCCGCAGACGCCGGGTGCTGGAGTCGGGACGGTGCATGGCGGTGACTTGCCAGCCATCGCCAATCAGCTGTTCGATCAGGTTGGCGCCGAGAAACCCGGTGCCACCGGTTACAAATGCGCGCATCGTGTCTTCCGATTCCGGGGCGCGGAATGCGCCCCTGGATAACAGAGACTACTTGATCTCCAGCCCCAATTCATGGGCAAGAAACGCATACTGGTTGGTAAAGTCTTCCACCTGCATCCACACCGGCTTGCCGGCACCGTGGCCCGCGCGGGTTTCCACTGCTAGATAGATCGGGTTGTCACAACCCTGGTCCCGCTGCAGTGCCGCGGCGAACTTGTAGCTGTGCCAGGGCACCACACGGTCATCGCGGTCCGCGGTAGTAATCAGAGTGGCCGGATAGCAGGTGCCCTTTTTGGTGTTGTGCACTGGGGAGTAGGCGTAGAGCGCTTTGAACTCGTCCTTGTTTTCCGACAGGCCATAGTCGCTCGACCACTGGCGCGCATTGGCCGAGGCCGTGTGATAACGCAGCATATCCAGCACGCCGACGATGGGCAGGGCTACCTTGAACAGTTCCGGGCGCTGTACTTCGGTGGCACCCACCAATAGCCCACCATTGGAGCGGCCCATGATGCCGAGCTTTTCCGGCGAGGTGATCTTTTCATCAATCAGCCATTGCGCTGCGCCAATGAAATCATCGAACACATTCTGTTTCTGCAGTTTGGTACCGGCCTTGTGCCAGTCGCCACCGTATTCACTGCCACCGCGCAGGCTCACCATGGCAAAGGTGCCGCCCATATCCAGCCAGCCGGCAAAGCGGGTGTAGAACTGGGGCAGCTGCGCCGCATTGAAGCCGCCGTAGCCGTACAGCAGCGTGGGATTTTCACCGTCTTTTTTCAGGCCTTTCTTGCTCACCAGGAACAGGGGCACACGGGTACCATCTTTACTGGTGAAAAAGTGTTGGCTAACGGTGTAGCTGGAAAAGTCGGCCGGGTATTTCGGCGCTTTGACCTTTTCGCTTTTGCCACTGGCCACATCCAGCTTGTAAATACTGGGCGGGGTCAGGAAATTGCTAAACGCATAGTAAGTTTCGCTGTCTTCCGGGTCGCCGTAGAAGCCTTCCACGGTGCCCATACCGGGCAATTTCAGTTCGTACTGCTGCTTGCCATTCAGATCGGTTACCAGCACCTTGGATTTCGCATCCTCCAGGTAGTGCAGCACAAAGCGACCACCGATCAGGCTGGCGCCCTGCAGGGCGTTTTTCTGCTCTGGCACCAGGGTTTTCCAGTGGGCTTTTTCCGGCTTGTCCAGATCGATGGCGACAATGCGACCATTGGTTGCGTCGGCATTGGTTTCGAAAAAGAACGTTTTGCCGTCGTTGCCGAGGAAGGTGTAAAGAGCGTCCCAGCCGTCCAGTAGTTTGACGACTTCGGCCTTGGGATCCGTCAGATCCTTGTAGTAAACGCCGTTGCTGTCATAGCCATCGAAAATACCGAGGATCAGGTATTTGCCGTCGTCACTGACTTCTGCGCCCGGGTTGCGGGTGGGATGATCGGTAATCTGGTAAACCAGCTGATCCTTGCTCTGGGGCTCGCCGATTTTATGGAAATAGACGGAGACCTGCTTGCTGTCGTCGGCACTGCCGTCCTGGTTAAACGGGTAGCGGCTGTAGTAAAAACCAGATTCGTCCTTGGCCCAGCTGGCGCCGCTGAATTTGATCCCGGTCAGGCGATCCGGAATCAGGCGGCGCGTTTTCAGGTCGCGCACATGGTAATCGGTCCAGTCAGTACCGCCGTCGGAGGTACCATAGGCGAGGTAGCGGCCATTGGGGCTGACCGAATAACGTTTGGCCGCAATAGTGCCATCCTCACTGAGTGCGCGGGGATCCAGTACCACGCCGCCATCCTTATGGATATCGCGGGTGCTGTAAAAAACGCTCTGGTCCCAGGTGCCATCGTTGTACTCGTAAAAAACCTGTCCGGCTTTCTTGTAGGGCACTCCGTATCGTTCGTACTGCCACAGCTCGGTAAGACGCTTGTTGATCTTGTCCCAACCGGGCAGTGCCTTGAGTTTGGGCAGCGAGAAGTCGTTCTGGGCGGTTACCCAGTCTTTGACCGGCTTGGATTCCTGGTCTTCGAGCCAGCGGTAGGGATCGCTGACACTGGTGCCAAAGTAATCATCTTTCTGCGCGACGGTTGCGGTTTCGGGGTATTCCAGCGCGGGTTTGTCGCTATGCGCGGCGATGGCAGCCACTGCGGCCAGCACGGGAATGGCAGCTCCGGCTATGAGAGTCAAAGCGGTCTTGTTCATGGAGACTTCCGGTTTTTTATTGGCGATCAGTGGGCTAATCTAGAAAATTCGCCGCCAAGCATCCAGCGGGCAACAGAATTTTAGAAGAGGTTATCGATGAAAGGCCTGATTCAGCGGGTAAAACACGCGAAAGTGGAAGTCGGTAGTGAATCCGTCGGCGCCATTGATCACGGAATCCTGCTGTTGCTCGGTGTCGAGGCCACCGATACGGAAGCCACCGCAGACAAGCTGCTGCACAAGGTTTTGCACTACCGGATTTTCAGCGACGGCCAGGGCAAGATGAACCTGAATGTGCAACAGGCCGCCGGCGGACTGCTGGTGGTCAGTCAGTTCACGCTTGTGGCAGACACCGCCAAAGGGTTGCGCCCAAGTTTCAGCCGCGGAGCCAGTCCAGAGCAGGCCAATGAACTGTATGAATACTTCCTCGCCGAGGCGCAGAGCAAAATTGCCGACGGCTGCCCTGTCGCCGGTGGTCAGTTCGCTGCGGACATGCAGGTATCACTGTGTAATGACGGGCCCGTGACCTTTTTGCTGGAAGCGTGATTCTGCGCCTTATTCTGGTAGGTTTGGGCACGCTTGCTAAGGGATTCCAGCTGCGCCTTGCGCTGCTCTTTGGGCTGGGCGCCCAGTTGCTCTACCGCTCGGTAGAAAGCTTCCCAGTCGCTGCCGCTATCTTTGTACAGCTGCACGAAAGCCGGCACTTGTGACTGATATTCACTAACCAGCGCGAGGGTGGCGTTGTTGGTTTTCTCGATCATCTGGGCGAATTTTTCGTCCTGGGTCCAGCCTTCAGACTCTTTGCGATAGCAGTGGCGCAGTCGCTGCAGGGTATTGGCCTTGCGCTCGCGCTTCTCGTCATCGGTCAAATCCGAACGGTAAATTTCCTGCAGTTGCCTGCGCGCACTTACCATCAAACCGTTCACCCGCCGCGCCTGCTCCACGTTCGCCACTCTGGGAGCGGGAATACCATTGCGCTTGCGCCATGCCGGCAGGGCAATACGCGACACCGCCGTGGCAAAACTCTCGTTAAACTGAGTATCTCCAGCAATATAAACCCGGCGGTGCGCCAGTTCATGGAATAGCAAACTGGCCAATCGATCCGGCTTCCAGTCAACAAAACTCGAGAGCACCGGATCGTCAAACCAGCCGAGGGTACTGTAGGCCGGCACCGGCCCCAGATACACGTCGTAGCCCTGGGCCCTCAGCTGTCCCGCCTGGGTCTGGGCATCGCGCTTGTCGAAGTAGCCGCGGTAACTGGCGCAGCCCGCGATGGGGTAGCACCAGCGTTTGGGGGACAGGGAAAACTCCGGCGCAGCCACGACGTTGTACAGCACGTACTCGTCTTCCAGCTGGGTAAAGTCGCTGTAAGCGGTGCCCACCGGCAGGTGCAGCTCACCGGCCGCATAGGCACGAATGGATTGAACCCACTCCAACTGCTGTCGCAGTTTCGGGTCCGTCTGTTCGTCCACCACCAGGCGATCGATGGGCTTGCGACCCGCCAGAATCTTGAGCTGGCCAGTGGCAGCCTGGGAATAGAAATGTACGGTTTCACACCCACTGATCGCCACCGCCATCACCAGTGCCGAAAGGCGCAGCAGGAGACGCCTCCGCGCCCCCGGAAGGGTGATGTGCCGGGGTTGAACAGCTAATTTAATTCTATAGAGGAAAGATTTAATCAGGGAGTCGTCCATGCCGCCCGTTGCCGCTGTTTCACTGGTATTTTTGCTGGTGCTCAGTGCCGTGTTGTGGATTTATCTGATACGGCTATCTTTTGCGATCTCTGCAGGAATGACTATTGCGGCGCTTATTTTCCCTCCATTGGCGCTACTAATACTTCTCGCCAATCCAATGCATCGGAAGTCATTGATCACGCTTTTTGTCGCCGTCCTGTTGCTTTCCAGCATAGTCGCTTTTACGTAGCCTTCACCCGAGCTGGCCAATACTTTATCAAGTTGAGGTTTAGTCTCCGCAGCTAAAAGACTCCACTGTATTACCGGTGAACGCTCCCGACGTTAAGAATGCGACCACCTGTTCTATCACTTCTGAACTACCCGTGAGGGCATTGTGCGTCAACGGATACGCCACGCGTGCACATGTACCCTCCACATAGGTGCTCGGCAATCCCACGATCCCATCATCATCACCACTGATAATCGCTGAGAAAAATGGATTGAATGAACGCGTGCCGGCAATGACACCCAGCGGAAACTTTACCGGGCCCAATCGGCTGGGCAGACTCCGCTCATCGATACCCATCTGTTTTCCCGCGGGTCCATTTACGTCCTTGATGACGGGGATGCAGGAGAGAAAATTGCCAAGGCGGCTACCCTGGTTCGGAGGACCGAGCATGACGGCGCGAGTGATCTCACTGGCATCCCGCTGCTCGTAGTACTGTCGCAAGAGCAGCCCGCCCATAGAGTGGGTAACAAAATAGAGTGGTGCGGCGCCCGCTTGCTTGCAGGCGGAAATACCCCGGGGAATCGTCATATCCGCGAGAGTTTCTATAGGATACTTTTTCGATGGGTAATCAAGGTTCACCGTGTGGAAGCCGGCCCCGCGCAATGCAGTTGCAATGGCTTCCATGGAAGTAGAGTCTTTGGTAATTCCGTGTAAGAGAATAGCGCAGGGCTTGTCAGCGTCGCCGATTCCGTCAGTAGCGGCTAAGCCCTTGGTAGCCAATACCGTACACAGAACAATTGCCATAGCGGTTAATACCGCCGTGGGGCCTGCCACAAAGTTTTGCCGCGCCCTGATCCAACTAACCACCCTCGATTGCTCCTTTCACGCTCGCAAAGCTACATATCGCTTTAGAAACATACGTGAGCACGACGGCTTCAGATTTCTACTGGGCTTCGATTTCTTCCGGCTTGCCGCGCTTGACCCATCGCCCGAAAAAGATGCCGACCTCAAAGAGAATCCACATGGGCACGGCGAGCAGGGTTTGTGAAATGACATCCGGCGGCGTCAATAGCATGCCCATGGCGAAGCAGGCGACGATAACGTAGGGACGCTTCTTGGCCAGGTCTTTTGCGGTTACTGCGCCGCTCCAGATCAACAGCAGGGTCGCTATAGGGATTTCAAACGCGAAACCGAAGGCAAAAAATAACTTTAACGCGAGATCCAGGTAGCTGCGGATGTCTGGCATCACCTTGATGTCTGCATGAGCGGAGCTGATGAAGAACTCAAAGATCAGGGGAAAAACCACAAAGTAGGCGAATGCCATACCGGCATAAAACAGAAAAATACTGGAAATCATCAGGGGCGCAATCAGGCGCTTTTCATGCTTGTACAGACCGGGCGCAATAAAAGCCCAGAACTGATACAGCACAAACGGTATGGCGACAAAAAAGGCCAGCACAAAAGTGGTTTTGAATGGTGTCAGGAAAGGAGAGGTGACCTCGGTGGCGATCATGCCGGCGCCTTCGGTCAGACGCGCCTGCAACGGATCGGCGACGAAATTGTAGATGTCGTTGGCGAAGGGCACCATACAGGCAAAAATCGCCACCACCACCAGCAGGGTTTTCAGCAGGCGGTCCCGCATTTCGATCAGGTGTTCGATAAACGGCTGGTCTTTTTCACTCATTGACGCTTGTCTTCCGGATCGGTGGGACTGTCACTGCTCGGTGCGTTGGTTGGCGGTACATCGTCTTCTTGCGAAGCCACCGTCTCTGCCTTTTCAGGGCTGGCAGGATCCAAACGATCCACTTCCGCCCAGGCGTCGTCTTCTTCGTGCTTGAAATGGTCGGGGTGGTGCGGGTTGTGTTCCGGATCACCGTGGTCGTGCAGGTGCTCGGGATACTCGGGATCTTCCAGATCCTCGTCGTCCTCGTCCTCTTCGGGCAGGTAATCTTCTTCAGGCTTTTCGTCTACAGGCGCGTTGCGATCTTCTTCGGGAAGATAGTCCGCAGCGCGGCGGCGCTTGTCGGCCTCCGGATCAGGCTCTGAAGGAGGTGATGTGGATGTACTGTCACCATCCTCTTTCAGGGCTTGCGCCTGCGCTTCTACGGATTTCAGATCCTGTTCAAACTTGCGCTCGGCCTCGCTAAAGGTGCGCTCCATGGCCTGCTGGCTTTCGCGCAACTCTTTCAATACCCGCTCATTGTGCAGCTCGCGGCGAATATCGTCGGCACCAACTTCCCGCTCCAGCTCTTCCTTGGCACTGCCCAGGGTCTGCTTGATCTGTGTCCACCAGCGCACGGTGGTACGCACCGCGTCGGGCAGGCGCTCGGGACCGATGACCACAAGGCCAACGACACCGATCAACAACAGTTCAAAAAATCCGATATCAAACACGCGCGACTCGCTCAGTTAACCACGGACGAGACCAAAACGGTCTGCCGGGACTTATTTGTCCTGGGACTGTTTTTCTTCGGTAGCAGTTTTCTGCTGCGGCTTGGCAGTTTCGTCTTTTTCCAGCAGCTCCGGCTCTTTGTCTTCGTCTTCGCCTTTTTTATCTTCTTCTTTCATGGCTTTTTTGAAGCCCTTTATGGCACCGCCCAGATCACCACCGAGATTGCGCAGGCGCTTGGTACCAAAGATCAACAGTACGATGACCAGCAGAATCAGTAGTTGTTGCCAGCTAATACCCATGAGAAATGCTCCTGATTAAATTCTTTCACTGTTCGCCCAGCGCTGGTGCTGCGCTGTTCATTGCAAAGTTCCCGTCGCTCAGTCTTTGCCGCGGGACGCTTTTTCATCCAGCCCGGAGAGCCCGAAACGGCGCCCCAGTTCATCCAGTACCTCGCGGGAATCGGCACCCAGGTGGTTGAGCATCACCAGCGAGTGAAACCACAGGTCTGCGGTCTCTGAAATCATTGCGCGGTGCTCATCGCTTTCCGCGCCCTTGCCCTCGGCATCCTTTGCCGCGAGCACCAGCTCGGTGGCCTCTTCGCCCACCTTCTCCAGAATTTTGTTCAGACCCTTGCGATGCAGACTCGCCACGTAGGAAGACTCTGCGTCACCCTCGTGCATGCGCATCCGCAGCACCCGATCCAGTTGTGTCAGCATGTTACTCATGACGCGGCCTATTTCTCCCCTGAATAGATCTCTTTCGGGTCGGTAATCACCGGCTGGCGGATATGCCACTGGCCATCTTCCAGAACCTGATAAAAGCAGCTGGTGCGTCCGGTATGACACGCGATGCCACCAAGCTGTTCCACCAACAGCACAATGGTATCGCCGTCGCAGTCGAGGCGGATCTCGCGCACCTGCTGCACATGCCCGGAGGACTCGCCCTTGCGCCAGAGCTTGCCGCGAGAGCGCGACCAGTAGACCGCGCGCCCCTCTGCTGCCGTCAGGCGCAGGGACTCTTCGTTCATCCACGCCATCATCAGCACCCGACCGGACTTGAAGTCCTGAGCAATGGCGGGCACCAACCCGTCACTGTTCCAGCTGACTGCCTGGGTAAATTTGGTTTCGCTCACGCTGTGCATCCTTACTGCATTCGTTATTGTAGGCTCACGGGTACGCTTCAGGGCCCCGGCGACTCAAGGCCAGAGCAACAGGGCCAAAGCCGTCGCTCCCAGCACCCAGCTGGCAACCGGAATCTGTGCCAGCAGTCCCGGAGAAGCCACCAGTGCGGCCCCCGCGGCCAACAGACCACCCACAATCATACGCGCGTAGCGAGCCCGGCCCCGCCGCTTACTGCCCGCCAGTTGCTCACTCAACTGCTGCAGCTGTGGTCCCAGCTCCCGCCCCTGCTCCAGGGCAGATAACGCCAGTTGCGGTAGTTGCGGGAATTTTTCCAGCCACTCCGGCCCATATCGACGGATTTCGCCGACGATGGTCTTTGGGTGAATGCGCTCGCGCATCCACCCCTCGAGAAACGGGTGAGCAGTCTTCCACAGATCCAGTTGAGGATACAGCTGTCGCCCTAACCCTTCTATATTGAGTAAAGTTTTCTGCAAAAGTACCAGCTGGGGCTGCACTTCCATATCGAAGCGCCGGGCGGTCTGGAACAGGCTGATAAGCACCCGCGCAAAGGAGATTTCCCCCAGGGGCTTTTCAAATATCGGCTCGCACACCGCACGGATCGCCGACTCGAAGGCATTGATTGGCGTATCCCTGCGCACCCAGCCACTCTGCACATGCAGTTCCGCCACCATGCGATAGTCGCGCCGGAACATGGCCAGCAAGTTGCGCGCCAGGTAGTACTGGTCCTCACGGGTCAGGCTGCCGACGATGGCGGTATCAATGGCGATGTATTTGGGCCGATCCGGGTGTTCGCGAGAGACAAAGATATTCCCCGGATGCATGTCCGCGTGGAAGAAGTTGTGCTCGAACACCTGCTTGAAGAAGATCTCCACCCCGCGCTCGGCCAGCAGCTGCATATCGGTATTCTGCGCGCGCAACTGTTTCAGATCGGTAACCGGGATACCGTCGATACGCTCCAGCACCAGCACATTCTCACGGGTGTAGTCCCAGTAGACCTCGGGGATATAAAGAAGAGGGGAATTGGTGAAATTGCGCTTCAGCTCAGAGCCGTTGGACGCCTCACGCACCAGATCCAGCTCGCCCTCGATGGTGTGGCGGTAGTCTTCCACCACCTCCACCGGGCGCATGCGGCGACCATCCGGCAGATAGCGCTCAATCCAGCGGGCAATAAAGCCCAGCAGCTCGAGGTCCTGCTGAATGATCTTGTCGATGCCCGGGCGCAACACCTTCACCACAACCGACGCGCCCGGCTCACCGTTTTCACCCTTCAGGCGTGCTCCGTGCACCTGGGCCACGGAGGCAGACGCCAGAGGCTCGCGCTCAAACTCCGCAAACAGCGCATCCACGGTCGCACCCAGCGCCGCCTCGATACGGGCAATACACTGCTCCGCCGGGTAGGGCGGCACATTGTCCTGCAGCCGGTTCAGTTCCAACACCATATCCGGCGGCAACAGGTCCGGGCGGGTGGACAACAACTGCCCAAACTTCACAAAGATCGGCCCCAGATCCTCCAGGGCGCGACGCAACCGCTCACCGCGGCCCATGTTTTTCGCAGCACTGGCTGGCAACAGCCTCGCTGGTGCCCACAGAGTGCGCAGCCACAGCGGCTGGTGTTCGGCCGGGATCAATTCATTCAGGCGGTAGCGCTGGAACACCCGCGCAATGGTCAGACTTCTCGCAATCGGCACGTCAGCGTTTCCCCCGAGCGTCCGGCTTTGCACGCCCTTCTATCTTTGCTCGTCCCTCTATCTTTGCTTGCAAAAGGGCAATACGCGCCTCCAACCGGTCCACTCCCTGAGTAAACTCCGCCACATCGTCCGCAAACGCCTCAAACTGCGCCTGCGGCGGCGTCATCCGCCACTCCTCACTCACCGCTTCCGCCGCTGCCTGCGGCGCAGTCCCCAGCGCATCCTTCAACCAACTCGCCGCCAGTCGCACACCGGTACCGAGCTGATGTGCCGGAGAGTCCCCGATCAGCTTCGCCAGCGGCTCCTCCCAATCGATATCCAGGTCCCGCAGGATCGACTGCAGCTCCGCCAAAAGAGCGCTGGAACCACGCACCGTCACCCCCAGTTTGGCCGGGGTGGCATCGCGGTTTCTCAACAGTTGGATAAACGCCAGCGCGGAGCCGGACAGCTCCGTGGTCACCTCACCGCTCCAGCGGCTGTGGACCTCGATATAGCCCCCCTCTTCACCGTCCTCGTCGTCGATGACCAGAAACAGTGACAGGGTTGGCGCGGTGAGATTTACCGCCAGCACCTTGCCCGCCAGTCTGGCCAGGCGCTGGCGGCTACCCGGGTCGTAGCGCAGGGCAGTGTTGATGGCGGTCTCCAGGGTGGCGTCGAAGCCGGCGCGGAAGGTGGGATCGGTCATTATTTTCTGAATTCGTCCATGTCCGAATCGTCGCTGTACTTCTCATTGTGCATTTAGAGCACTGAAGTCACATGCGAAGGCGTCGATACCGGGGTCTGTTTGCGGGACCGTCTGCGGCCTGGATGGCCGCAGCCGAGCCCCCATGGATGGGTTTACGGCGTGTCCCGCGAACAGGCACCGGTAGCGGCGCCGCCACAGAACAAGGGCCGAAGCCCAAGCGTTATGGCTTGATGCCCTTATGCAAAGCCACAATGCCACCGGTCATATTGTGGAACTCACAGTCCACGAAACCGGCCTCGCTCATCATGCCTTTCAGGGTTTCCTGATCCGGGTGCATGCGGATGCTCTCGGCGAGATAGCGGTAACTGTCCGCATCGTCCGCCACCAGCTTGCCCATAAACGGCAACAGGCGGAAAGAATACTGATCGTAGACCTTCTCCAGCAGCTTCGACTCCGGCTTGGAAAACTCCAGCACCAGCAGCCGACCGCCGGGCTTCAGCACCCGCAACATCGAGCGCAGCGCCAGATCCTTATCCGTCACATTGCGCAGGCCAAACGCAATGGTAATGCAATCAAAGGTATTGTCCGGGAAGGGCAGGTACTGGGCATCCGCCTGCACCGTTTCCACATTGCCCGCTATACCGCGATCCAGCAGACGATCGCGGCCCACCTTCAGCATCGACGCATTGATATCCGCCAACACCACCTTGCCGGTTGGGCCGACAATACGGGAAAAACGCGCCGTCAGATCCCCGGTACCACCGGCAATATCCAGAATCGCCTGCCCCGGACGCGCCGCGGACAGCTCGATGGTAAAACGCTTCCAAAGGCGATGGATGCCAGCAGACATCAGATCGTTCATCACATCGTAGCGGGCCGCCACCGAGTGAAAAACATCCGCCACCCGTCCGGCCTTCTCATCCACCGGCACCTGCTGGTAGCCGAAATGGGTTGTTTTGCGTTCCGTCATTGTGAGCCTGTGCCTGCCGCTGCGGGAAAATTAGGGACGATATTGTACATGGGCGCCGCTGGAAAGGGATATGCCGCACGCAGGTCGACAGCCCACACCCAAGTTTCTGCAGGTGTGCCATCCGCTTAAAAAAAGAACGCCCCGCGAGTAATCAGACAGCAAACAGCAAGATGAACTACCCGCCACACCCCAAAATCTTTAGCAGGAAAATCAAAATATTACCGAAATCGGACAACTGTATAACGATTTTATTGCATCACTCGCAATATATAATTTTGCGGAATTTTCTTATGAAGGAACTTTCCTCCCATTCGTTACAGGTATACGGCAAATAACTCTAAATGCCGATTTCTGACCAAGTAAATGCCCTAAGGGGGAATAATGAAAACAAATGCATTGTCCATGGCCATCCGCGGCGCCATTCTGGCCGCTGTGGGTGTTTCACCCGCTTTTGCTCAAGAAGACACCCAATCGGTAAACGCATCCCAGGCGGACGACGGGATGATCGAGCAGGTCACCGTTACCGGCTCCCGTATCGCGCGCCCTAACGCGGTAAGCCCGACCCCGGTTACCTCGCTGACCGCTGAAGATATCAGCCTGAGTGGTGAGACCAATCTGGGTGACTTTCTGAACACCATGCCCGCGCTGCGCTCTACCTTCTCCGGTCAAAACTCTGGCCGTTATATCGGCACCGTGGGTCTTAACCTGCTGGACCTGCGCGGCCTGGGCACCTCCCGTACCCTGGTGCTGCAGGACGGTCGCCGCCACATCTCTTCCTCCGTAGGCACCTCTGCGGTTGACGTGAATACCATTCCAGAAGACCTGGTAGAGCGTGTCGACGTGATCACCGGCGGCGCTTCCGCTATTTACGGTGCCGACGCGGTCTCCGGCGTGGTCAACTTTATTCTGAAAGACGACTTTGAAGGCGTAAAAATCAGCGCCTTTGGCAGCGACACCGAGCGTGGTGGCGCGGAAACCACAGAACTGTCCGTAACTTTCGGTCAGAACCTTTTCGACGGCCGCGCGAATATCGCCGGTAGTGTGCAGCACACCACCCGCGGCGATGTCTACGGTACCGATCGCGACTGGATCACCAAAGGCTACGGGTCACTGGTCAATCCGGACAACATCGACCCGGAAACTGGCGCGGTTATCGCTGACGATAATATTCCCGACCGCATTTCCGTGGAGGACTACCGGATTCCTTTCCTGAGCGACAACGGCATCGCGTTCCTTCCCTACGGCGACTACACGTTTAACAATGACGGCTCGGCGCGCCCGGTCGTTCCCGGCGAGGTCTGTGATATCGATGGCCGCTGTTCAGGCGGTGACGGCTATGCCTTTGTCGGTCAGTACCAGATGTACCCGCGTATGGAAACATCGAATGTGTTCGTAAAGGGTCACTTCGATATCAACGACTCCATGCGTCTCTTCGGCGAAGCCAAGTACGTCAATCACGAAGCGGAGAGCTGGGGCCAGGGAAGCTTCAGTTATAACGTCTTCTCATCCACCAACCCGTTCCTGGATAAAGAGCTGTCCGATCGCTTGGTCGCGGACGAGGTGCCGGCGTTTGGCATGTACCGCATGCACTCCGACCTGGGCTATCGCGGTAATCTCGCCGAACGTGAAACCATGCGTTTTGTCACCGGCCTGAAAGGCGAACTGGGCGGTGGCTGGAGCTATGAGACCAGCCTTGTCTATGGCGAGTACAACGCGGATATTTACTACATCAATAACAAGCATCTGGAGCGCTACTCCCAGGCAATCGACGCTGTTGAGATCGACGGTGAAATCGTCTGTGCCGATGCCGATGCCCGCGCCGCCGGCTGCCAGCCTTTAAATCTGTTTGGATTTGGCCTGAATTCCGCAGAGACAGTTGACTGGATCATGCTGGATGACACCGGCTCCGAAGAGAAAATGACCCAGACTGTCGCTTCAGGCTTTGTTACCGGCGACCTTATCGATCTGCCTGCGGGCCCATTGTCCGTCGTGGGCGGCTTTGAATACCGTGAAGAAACCAGCGCTGTTGATTACGACGAAATCATCAAAAACGGTGAAACCTTCATGAACGCGTTGGCAGCTGCCGAAGGTGAGTACGACGTAACAGAAGCCTATGTCGAAGTATCGGCTCCGTTGCTGTCTGACCTGCCGGGTGTGCAGAGCCTGGTATTCGACACTGCTTACCGCGCAGCCGACTACTCCACGATCGGCAGCACCGGCGCCTGGAAAGCGGGTCTCGATTGGGCAATCATCGACGATGTGCGCGTCCGAGCTACCACATCTCAGGCGGTGCGCGCCCCGAATATTGATGAGCTGTTTGCGCCGCTCGGCGAAAACTTCTACAACGTCAACGACCCCTGTGACTATCGTGAGTTGGGCAGCGCGCCTGACCCCGATTTGCGTCGCGCCAACTGTGCAGCACTTGGCCTGAGCCCCGACTATGAGTCACCCTGGAACGGCGGCCCCACTTTGCCTGGCTTCAGTGGCGGCAACCCCACTCTGCAGGAAGAAACCGCATCCACCCTCACCTATGGTGTCGTGATTACCCCGCGTTTCGCCGATGGGTTGACCCTGACCATGGACTACTGGGATATCGAAATCGAAGATGCGATTTCCTACTATGACGGACAGACCATTCTCGATAAATGTGTGGACGGCGCCTCCATCGAGAACGCTTTCTGCGGAAACATTTCCCGCGCGGCTAATGGTGACCTGACCTCCCTGACCAGTTCAGCGCTCAACGCGTCAAAGCTGACCGCTCGCGGCATCGACTACGAAGTTCGCTACGATCTGGCGCTGGCTGACCTGTTCAATTCCGAACTGGGCAACCTGACCTTCAGCCTGCAGGGAACCCGTCTGCTGGAGCGTGACGACTACTCCTTCCAGAACGAACCGGATAGCGTTGACCCGATTGCAGGCGAAATCGGTGACCCTGAAGACGCTTACAACCTAAATGTGACCTACCGCTATGGCGACCTGTCCGTAAACTGGGGCCACCGCTATATTGGCGATCAGGCACTGTACGACATCGGTCAGGAATCCAAGTACGCGGTCGCAATTCCCTATACCGGTGAAGTGCGCTACAACAGCCTGCGCACCAGCTACCTGTACCAGGACAACATGGAAGTTTACGGTGGTATCAACAACCTGGAAGACAAAGCACCGCCTGCACGTCTGACGGGCACCGGCGAAGGCTCCGGCATGTATGACACCATGGGTCGCAGCTTCTACCTGGGCGTGAACTACACCTTCTAACAACAACTCTTGATCGAGGCTGCATCCGCAGTGATAAAAAGGGGCCATCTGGCCCCTACCGATTGGCCGCACTCCAGAGTGCGGCTTTTTTGTGCCTGCCTGTTTGGCCTGGCTACTGGTTACCTTCCAGCAGCCCACCCGCATGCGCCATCACATGAAAAATCAGGCTCTGCTCATTGGTGCCAGATAACAGATGCGCCCCGGGGCCGCGGGCCCATACACCCACATCTTCTCCCGCATGGGTTTCACTTCCCAGTGGTACCAGTGCTTCCTGGTGGTAACCGGAAGATTCGGTATCGCTAGCAGCAATGTCGTGGCGTCCGGCACTGACGGGGTCTTCGTAGCGATCATCTGCGTCGGTGCTGTCTCCGTAGTGTGCATGGCCGAGACCGTTGGCGTAGGTAATGGTGGTATAGGGCTTGCCGTCAGCGGCGAGCGCCACCGCCGGTTCCGGAGCGCCCTCACTATTGTTGGTGACCACCTTGCCGAGAATCGGATTGCCACGGGTGGGGTAGCCGGCGATGGTCATCACGTGACTGTGATCTGCGGTGACAACGATCAGAGTATCTTCGGCGCTGGTAGCGTCCATCGCGACCTGTACCGCTTTGGCCATTTCGACGGCATCGGTCAGCGCATTAAACGCGCTGCCGGCGTGGTGCCCGTGGTCGATGCGACCTGACTCGACCAGCAGGAAATATCCGCGCTCTGATTTGTTCAGTAGTTCTATGGCTTTGCCGGTCATCGCCGACAGGGAAGGCTCACCGGCCTTGTCGTTTTTACGATCCGCCTCATAGCGCATATGGGAGCTGGCAAACAGGCCCAATAATTTGTCGGTGCCGGTTACATCGATTTCATCAAAGCCCGCCTGGTCTTCGATGTATACCGCATTGCCGCCCTCGCGACCGTAGCGCTCCCGCCAGGCGTCAATCAGGTTGATGCCGTCTTCACGTTTGCCGTTTTTCCCCTCGATATCGGTGACGTCCTTTGGCAGAAAACTGCGACGGCCACCGCCCATGATGACGTCCACGCCGTCACCCGACGCGAACTCCACCATCTGGGTGGCGATATCCTTGCACTCTGCGGGCGCAGCATGCTCCCAGCCGCGCTCCGGTACTTTGGCATAGGCGGCGGCGGGGGTGGCGTGGGTGATGCGCGCGGTGCTCACGATACCGGTGCGTTTACCCAGTTCTTCCGCAAGCTCCACCGCGGTGGTCAGCGGTCGCTCGAGACTGCCCGCACAGTCGCCGCGGGCCACGGTTTCATCGACATTGAGGACACCCGCTTTGGTTTTCACCCCCGAGAGCATCGCGGTAGCAGTACCGGCGGAGTCCGGGGTCTGCTGATTGGTGTTGTAGGTCTTGATCAGGCCCGCAAACGGCATTTTCTCAAAGCTGAGCTGGTACTCCTCACCAGGCTTCCCTTGCAGCTGCCCCGCCAGAATCCGTGCGGCGGTCACCGTGGAAATACCCATCCCATCACCGACGAACAGAATGACGTTTTTTGCCGCACCGGGCTGGTTGTTGATAGTGACTGTGCTCGCCCTGGCGATCGCGTCGCGAGCACCCTCGAACCAGCTACTGTTGCGCTGATTATCCGGCAGTCTGGGTGCGGCGGGTTTGGCTGAAGAGCTGTCGGCGGCGACTGTTTCAGATTTTCCACTGTGGCAGGCGGCCAGTGTGACGACAAAGGCCAGCGCGAAAGCCAGTGTGAAGCGGTTCAATTGCACGAGTATTCCCCCCGGTGGCAATTTAGAAGATGATCAGCGCCCGGCGTGGCCGGGTGATTGGGGTGGGAGGATACCGGAAATATGCGTCAGATTTGCTTCGGATTCAGCCAATCAGTTTGACTGGGCTTTCGTCAGGGTCACGGCCCTGACCGGCGTTTTCCAGGCGCTCAAGATAAGCCTGCCACTTCTCCTGCCGGGTTTCACACAGCTCCCGCAGATACGCCCAGGTGTAGATACCGCTATCGTGACCGTCATCGAAAAAGATCTGCAGGGCATACCGACCGGCGGCAGCTACCCGCTCGATTCCCACATGCAGTTTTCCGGTCACCAGGGTGCCTTCGCCGGCGCCGTGACCGCGCACTTCGGCACTGGGAGAGTAAACGCGGAGGTACTCGGCGGGGAGTTCGAATTCTGCATCCGGGTAGTGGAGGATGAGTGTCTTGTCGGCTTTTTGCAGACGGATTTTTTGCGGTGGGGGCATTGTGTGTCCGGAAAGATTAACCCTGCAGGAGCCTGCTTGCGGGCTCCTGCAAGGTGTTGTACGTCAGAGAATAAAACGAGACAGGTCTTCGTCTTTACTGAGCTCGCCCAATTGCCTGTCCACATAGGCTGCATCAATGGTGATCGCAGTATCGCCATCACCACCGGCAAAGGAAACTTCTTCCAGCAACCTTTCCAGTACCGTGTGCAGGCGGCGGGCGCCGATATTCTCGGTGGACTCATTCACCTCAAACGCCACTTCGGCAATACGCTGGATACCGTCGTCGGCAAATTCCAGATTGACACCTTCGGTGCCCAGCAGCGCTTTCTGCTGCTCGGTAAGCGATGCGCTGGGTTCGGTCAGGATACGCTGGAAATCTTTGGAGGTAAGCGAGCTCAGCTCCACGCGAATCGGCAAACGGCCCTGCAGCTCCGGAATCAGATCGGAGGGCTTGGACAGGTGGAAGGCGCCGGAGGCAATAAACAGGATGTGGTCTGTCTTGATCATGCCGTACTTGGTGGTGACGGTGCAGCCTTCGATCAATGGCAGCAGATCGCGCTGCACGCCTTCGCGGGACACGTCGGCGCCGCCGCTTTCCTGGCGCTTGGCGACCTTGTCGATTTCATCGATAAACACGATACCGTTCTGCTCGGCAGACTGGATCGCTTTGGTTTTGATTTCTTCGTCATTGATCAGCTTGGCGGCTTCGTCGTCGGTCAGTTGCTTGAGCGCCTGTTTGACGGTGAGCTTGCGCTTCTGGGTTTTGCCCTTGGACATGTTGGAGAACATGCCCTGCAGCTGATTGGTCATTTCCTCCATGCCGGGAGGTGCCATGATTTCCACACCCATTGGACCGGCGGAGACTTCGATTTCGATTTCTTTGTCGTTCAGCTCGCCTTCGCGCAGTTTTTTGCGGAAGACCTGGCGAGTGCTGGAATCTTTTTCGCTGGGGTCGGTGTTGCGTGCCGGCGGCAGCAGGGCGTCGAGGACGCGGTCTTCGGCGGCGTCCATGGCGCGCTGTTTGACGCCTTCGGTGGCGCGCTCGCGTTCGAGTTTGATGGCCATTTCGACGAGGTCGCGAACGATGGATTCCACATCGCGGCCAACGTAGCCGACTTCGGTGAATTTGGTGGCTTCGACTTTGATAAACGGTGCGCCGGCGAGTTTGGCGAGGCGGCGGGCGATTTCGGTTTTACCGACGCCAGTAGGACCGATCATCAAAATATTTTTCGGGGTGATTTCCGCACGCAGTTCTTCGTTAACCTGCATGCGGCGCCAGCGATTGCGCAGGGCGATGGCAACGGCGCGCTTGGCGTCGTTCTGGCCGACAATATGGCGGTCGAGTTCGTGGACGATTTCTCTGGGGGTCATGGACATGGTCTTTACTCGGATTCTTTTCGCTTCGTTCCAGCTTCGAAAGTTCTATCGCTGGTTCGGTGGCGGGCGGTCACCGGGAATAGGTTTTCAGGACCGCTGTGAATACATCCCTGTACGCTCTGTCGGAAACATCCCTGTTTCCGACAGTCCTGAAAACCTATTCCCGGCGCCCGCCCTTCAATTCGCAATTCGTTACTTCGACAAGCTCTAGTAACTCAACTCTTCAATCGTGTTGTTGTGGTTGGTGTACACACAGATATCACCGGCAATCTTCAATCCCTGCTCCACAATGGTTCTCGCATCCAGCTCGGTATTGTCGAGCAGCGCGCGCGCTGCGGACTGGGCGAAGGGGCCGCCGGAACCGATGGCGATGAGGTCGTCTTCGGGCTGAATCACGTCGCCATTGCCGGTGACGATCAGGCTGGCGGTTTCGTCGGCGACGGCGAGGAGGGCCTCTAAACGGCGCAGGGCGCGGTCGGTGCGCCAGTCTTTGGCGAGTTCCACAGCGGCGCGGGTGAGCTGGCCGTTGTGGGCCTGGAGCTTGGCTTCGAAGCGCTCGAACAGGGTGAAGGCGTCGGCGGTACCGCCGGCGAATCCGGCGATGACTTTGTCGTTGTACAGGCGGCGTACTTTGCGGGCGTTGCCTTTCATGATGGTATTGCCCATGGAGACTTGCCCGTCACCGCCGATTACGACTTTGCCGTTTCGGCGGCAGGAGAGGATGGTAGTGCCGCGATATTGTTCCACGTGTGCCTCGGTGTTTTACATTTCGAGAGCACTAAGTGTGGTCGACGGGGCTGGATTTCAACTAAGTGGGAGCGGCTTTATACTCAAGGCCATCTTTCAGAAGTATCGAGAGGACTGCCTGTGGCCCGTATCAAGCGCCGTTATTACACCCTGGTTTTTGCGCTTTTCATGTCGCTACTGATGTCGAGTGTGATGTCTGGCGTGGTGACATTCATCAATACCGGCCTGACGGAGGGGTTTCTCGAACGCTGGCTGCATGCGGGTATTGCGGCCTGGGTCATTGCCTTCCCGCTGGTTTCTTTATTTGCGCCGCTGGCGCACTGGCTGACTCGGAAGTTTGTGGAGACCGAGTAGTCTCGATCAATTAACCCTGCGCCGGGCGCTTGAGCACCAGCGGCATCAGCCGGTGTTCGGCGAGCACACCGCGCGCGGCGGCCATTTTGGATCGATTGGTGTATGGGCCGACGAGAACCCGGTGCCAGGTGCCGCGGCTATCGGTGGCGGATTCCACTTTGACGTCGAGGTTGGCCAGCATCAGCTGGGCGCGCAGGCGCTCGGCCTCTTCCTTTTCGCGGAAGCTGGCGGCCTGAAGGATATACACCAGGTCGGACTTGGGCTCATTGCGCACCGCTGTTTCTGCATCGGAGCCGTTCTCATTGCGGACCCGCACCTGCTGATTCTTCGGCTGAGGCACTTTCACCTCATTCTCTTCCAGCAACTTGTAAAAATCGAAGCGCGGTTTCGATTCCCCCGGCGCGGGCTGCTCGGCAGCGGGCTTTTCGGTGCGCTTGACCACCTGGGTCTGCCCGGTTTTGAGGTCGTTTAGCAGAAATACAAATACCGCAAAGCCACCCACAAAGTTGCCCAGCACAAACCAGACCCAGGCGGGTTTGCCGGTGGATTGTTGGCGGCGGGTATTGCGGCGGGCCATGGGCGTTCTCTCGGTCTTGTAAATCGTGATTGCTACAGGCGGGAAATTGTACCGCCTGCGCGCGGCGCTGTGGGTGGAATTTAGGACAGCTCCTGCGCATCCATATCCACCGCCCAGCGCAGACGACGGTTTCGGTTCCCTTCCGCCCACTGGCTGAATTGTGCCAGCAGCTTCTGCAACAGGCCGCGTTTCTCCGCAGTGACCTGAAGGTAAAAGCGGAAGCGGCCGGACTTGCGCTCAAGTAGCGCGGGCACTGGCCCCAGATACTGAAGCGCCGGGGAGGGCGGTGCCATCGCCTGCAGATAATCCCGGGCATTGGCCAGGAACTCCTCGGCCCAACGCGGCTCCTCGCACTCGGCGCGCACCAGTGCCATGGCCCGCAGCGGCGGCAGCTGGGCGATTTTGCGCTCTTCCATCAACTGGCGGGCGAAAGCGCCGTAGCCCTTGTTGAGCAATAACTGAAGCAGGGGGTGCTCCGGGTACCGGCTCTGCACCAGCACATGACCGCGCAGGTCGCCGCGGCCGGCGCGGCCGGCGACCTGCTCCAGCAGCTGCCCCATGCGCTCGGGAGCGCGGAAGTCGGCGCTGAACAGGCCGCCGTCGGCGTCCTGGATCACCACCAGGGTCACCTTGGGCAGATGATGCCCCTTGGCCAGCATCTGGGTGCCAAGCAACAGGCAGGGCTCGCCGTTGCGCGCCGGCTCCAGCAGTTTATCCAGGGCCTGTTTGCTGGCGGTGGTATCCCGGTCCACGCGGATCACCGGGAACTGGTTGAAAGTATGAGTAAGGAAGTCCTCACTGCGCTCGGTGCCCGCGCCCAGGGCGTTGAGGTTGCGGCTGTGGCATTGCGGGCAGCTGTGCACCTCCGGCATGCGGTAGTCGCAGTGGTGGCAGCGCAGATGGCGCTGGCGCCGGTGCAGGGTAAGTTTGGCGGAGCAGTGGGGGCAGTCGGCGAGCCAGCCGCAGTCGTCACAGGTCAGCGCCGGCGAGTAGCCGCGCCGATTAATGAAAACCAGCGCCTGCTCGCCGCGGTTCAGGGTCTCGCCGATATGCCGCAACACCTGCGGGGCAAAACCCTCCTGTAATTGCTGGTGCAAGATGGGCACCACACTGATTTCCGGTGGGCGCGCATTGCCGGCGCGGTGGCGCAGACGCAGATGTTGATAGCGGCCGGAGAGCGCATTGTGCAGGCTTTCCAGAGACGGGGTTGCCGAGCCGAGCAGCACCGGTACGTCGGCATTTTTTGCCAGCACTACCGACAGGTCGCGGGCGGAGTAACGCACACCGTCCTGCTGCTTGAAGGAACCGTCGTGCTCCTCGTCGATCAGGATCACGCCGAGGCGCGGCAGCGGGGTAAAAATGGCCGAACGGGTGCCGATCACAATATCCGCCACACCGCTGGCGGCGGAAAGCCAGGCGCGGGCGCGCTCACCATCGGCGAGGCCCGAGTGCAGGGCGGCGATACGAAAATCGGGAAAGCGCGCAGCGATACGGCGCAGGGTCTGCGGGGTCAGGCCGATCTCCGGCACCAGCAACAGCGCCTGATTGCCATCGCGCAGGGCGCGCTCCATCAGTCGCAGATACACCTCGGTCTTGCCACTGCCGGTGGTGCCCTCCAATAGAGAGGCGCTGAAGCCGGTGGCCGGGACCGCGTCGATAACCTGACGCTGCTCTTCGTTCAGCTCTGGCGCGGGGCGCGGCTCTACCTCTTCCATCGGCGGCGGCGCAGTGGGCCCGGACACCCAGCGTGCCAGTCCGCGCTCGATCAGCGCTTTGCACACGGTGCTGTTGAGCCCGCGGGCGTTCAGCGCGGTGCGACTCTGGCGCCCGCTACTCAACAGCAGCTGCAATAACTCCTGTTGCTTCTTGGCCCGCGCCAACGCGGTTTCCGGCAGGCCCTTGCCCTCGGTGGTCAGCTCCAGCCACTGTTCCGCCCAGTGGTCCGCCGGCTTACCCTTGCGCAGGGCGGCCGGCAACGCCGCGGCGTAAAGCTCCCCGATGGGCGCCTGATAGTAATCCGCCGCCCACTGCAGAAAATGGCGACTGCGGGAATCGAAAATGGGCTGGTGATCGATGCACTCGCTGGCGGGCTTCAGCTCCGCAAGCGGCGATTCCGATACCACATCCACCAGCACAGCCACCAGGTCGCGGTTGCCGAAAGGTACATGGAAGCGTTGGCCGGGCTGCAAGTCCTGGTCGGGCATTCCCGCCGGCGGCAGGTAATCGAACAGGCGGCGCAGAGGTACCGGTACGGCCAGGCGCAAAATGACGCGCGGGCGCTCGCTTGTCGCGTCCGAGCGATACTGATCCGGTTGTAACTGCAAGCGGCCCCCAAATAACAATTTCTGCTGCGCGGATTTTTTTGAGCGGGCTAGTTTACCGGCTGAAGCCCACGGTTACAGCCGACATCGGCAAACCACCACGCGCAAATTCATGGCACCCAAAACCACCCGCGAGCCGCGCGCGCCTTGCAAACTCTAAAAATCAGAGTACTCTACACATCAACTCTATCTTTTAGAGTTAACCCCGGGACGCACTACCGACCCCTTTCGCAACAAGGATCTGTGACCATGAACGACGTAAACAAACTGCAGAGTGACCTGGATTATATTCGCGGCGCCATTGACCAGGACGCCGCTGCTGGCGGTATCCCGGCCCTGTACTTTCTGTGGGCGGCACTGATCGCGGTAGGCTTCAGCCTGCCGGACCTGGCTCCCCGGTTTGCCGGCGTGTACTGGCTGTTTGCCGGTGCTGGCGGCGGTCTTTTCAGCTCGTGGCTCGGCGCCCGCGAGAGCCGGCGCCACGGCTATAACAACTCTCAGCTGGGCCGGCGCTACGGCCTGCACTGGTGCCTTGTGGGTGCCGCATTTCTGCTTTGCTTCCTGCCATTAATGCTGGGACGTATCACACCCGAGATGGGCGGGGCCAACTTCCTGCTGGTGACCGGTATCGCCTATAGCCTCGCCGGGGTTCACCTGGAGCGACCGCTGCTGTGGTGCGGCATCCTGATGCTGGTAGCCTACGGGGTACTGGTGGTACTCATGCCTCCTTTTATCTGGACAATCACCGGGATCACCGTGGGTATCGCTCTGTGCTGGGCGGGCTTCAGCCGCCGGGCGGCGCTGAACACGGGCGACTCCCAATGAAGGCGCTGACCTCCCTCGACCCGCTGCTGGAGCACCGTATCCGCCTGGGCGCCTGCGTGTTGCTGGCCAAGCACGGTGAACTCAGTTTCGCCCGCCTGAAGAGCCAGTTGCAGGCTACCGACGGCAATCTGGGAGCACAGTTGCGCAAGCTGGAAGAACGGGGCTACCTGCAAAGCCGCAAGGATTTCGTCGAGCGCAAACCCACCACCTGGTACGGCCTCAGCAGTGCGGGGCGATCCGCACTGGAGTCCCATATGGCGGCGCTGCGATCACTGATCGACGCGGCGGGCGCCCCCGCCGGGGAGCCGTGACCCCGAAGCCGCATTTACGCTTGAATCGGCGGGCTAATCTGATAGTATGCGCCGACTTTTTAAACAGCCCGGGGAAGCTTCCCCTGCACCAATGACGATCCCGTGCTCAGCGAACGACTGGGTGGCGGTATCGAATAGAGGCCATCATGAAGAACGATATCCACCCGAATTACGCCGAAATCACTGCAACCTGCTCCTGTGGCAACTCCTTCAAAATGGGTTCCACTCTGGGCAAGGACATCCAGCTGGACGTGTGCTCCAACTGCCACCCGTTCTACACCGGCAAGCAGCGCGAAGCCAGCACCGGCGGCCGCGTAGACCGCTTCAAGAAACGTTTCGGCAGCCGCATCTCCAAGTAAGAGAAAGCGCTATCGAGACCCGCTCCGGTATGCCCTGCGCACCTCCGGCAGCGACGAAAAAGACGCCCTGGGACTCCCTTGGCGTCTTTTTTTGTGCCTGCCTGTTACTGATCGGCCTTTTCCACCCCGCAGCGGCGCTGGCCGACTGTGTGCTGGGGGAGGCGGACGAGGTTGTGGCCCTGCAGAAGGTGGTGGACGGGGACACCCTGCGCCTGAAAGACGGCCGCCGGGTGCGCCTTCTCGGCGTAAACGCCCCGGAACTGGCCCGCGGCCGGCGGCCGGCGCAGCCACTGGCGGAAGAAGCGAAAGAGTTTGTGCAGCGGTTTCTCGCCGGCGGCGATCTGGAGCTGGTGTACGATCGCGACCGCTACGATAACCACGGCCGCACCCTGGCCCACGTCTATAACCACCGCGGCGACAGCCTGGAATCCGCACTGCTGTCCGCGGGCCTGGCCTTCCATATTGCCGTGGCCCCCAACTTCGCCCTGGCCGAGTGCCTGTCCAGCCGCGAACAGGAGGCAAAGGAGCGCCAGCGCGGGGTCTGGCGCAGCGGTGTCTGGCCGACCCTGGCTGCCGCCGATGTGCGTCCCGGGGACGGCGGATTTGTACTGCTGACCGGTACCGTCAAGAAGGTGGATCACAACCGCTTCCTGTGGCTAGAACTGGACGGCCCGGTGGCAGTGCGGCTGGACCCTAAACGGGATTATGGCCACGCAAACCGGCGCAATTGGCAAGGGCGTAAAATAGTGGTGAAAGGCTGGCTGATCGACAGAGGCAAGAAATATTCATCCCAAAACAAAAAAAATAAACGATTTTTTATTTCGTCCGACTCCGAATTCACCATCAATATTAGTAGAAAATAACATTTGCGCTCAGTTTTTGAGCTTGTGGACTTGCAGTCGTCTCGGTTATTCTCCGCGCCTCGGAAAAGGGGACTTAGCGCCCCCACCATAAAATCAATATTTCCGCAGTAACCTGCTGCCAACCGCAGAATGTTGGCCGCCTTCCAAACCAAGAGATGACATCCTGATGACCGACTCACTGCGCCAGGCAGCGCTCGATTACCACGCCTTGCCGACACCGGGCAAACTTTCGGTGGAACTCACAACCCCTGCACAAACCCAGGAAGACCTGTCTCTGGCCTACAGCCCGGGCGTGGCCGAACCGGTGCGCGAAATTGCCAAGGACCCGGAGGCCGCCTACCTGTATACCGGCAAGGGCAATCTGGTCGCGGTCATCTCCAATGGCAGTGCCATCCTCGGTCTCGGCAATCTGGGCCCGCTGGCGTCCAAGCCGGTGATGGAAGGCAAGTCCCTGCTGTTCAAGCGCTTTGCGGATATCAACTCCGTGGACATCGAGGTGGAATGCCCCAGCCCCGAGCGGTTTATTGAGACCGTCGCGGCGATTGCCAATACCTTCGGCGGTATCAACCTCGAAGACATCAAGGCCCCGGAGTGTTTTCACATCGAAGAGGCGCTGATCCAGCGCTGCTCGGTACCGGTGTTCCACGACGACCAGCACGGCACCGCCATCGTGACCGTGGCGGGAATGCTGAACGCGCTGGAAATCCAGGGTAAGCAGATCGAAGACGTGCGTATCGTGTGCCTGGGTGCCGGTGCCGCGGCAACTGCCTGCTGCAAACTGCTGCTGGCCGCCGGTGCCAAGAAAGACCAGATCACCATGCTGGACAGCCGCGGGGTGATTCACTCCGGGCGCAGTGATATCAACGCTTACAAGGGAGAGTGGGCGCGGGATACCGAGATGCGCACTCTGGATGACGCCATCGAGGGCGCCGATGTATTCCTGGGTGTGTCTGGCCCTGACCTGCTGTCTGCGGAGCAACTGGCACATATGGCGGACAAGCCGGTGGTATTCGCCTGCTCCAACCCCAATCCGGAAATCAGCCCGGAGCTGGCGCACCAGACCCGCGATGACCTGATCATGGCCACCGGCCGTTCGGACTACCCGAACCAGGTAAACAACGTGCTGTGTTTTCCGTTTATTTTCCGCGGTGCCCTGGATGTACGCGCTACGCGCATCAACGAAGACATGAAGCTCGCCGCCATCGAGGCGATCCGCAAGCTGGCCCGAGAGGAAGTACCGGAAGCAGTGCGCGCCGGATACGGCGGTGTAGAGATGAGCTTTGGGGCCGAATACATCCTGCCCAAGCCCACAGATCCGCGCCTGCTGCCGGAAGTGGCGGCGGCAGTGGCCCGCGCGGCGGTGGACAGCGGCGCGGCGCGCTTGCCGTATCCGGCGCACTATCCGTTGAAGCCGGTGTAACCCCACTCGCAAGTTCCGCGAACGAACCCGGTGGCGGTGGCGCTACCGGGTACAGCCTTGTGAGACACGCCGTAAACCCATCCCTGGGGGCTCTTCCGCGAGGTCCCTCTCGCGGACAAAGCGCGAGCTTTGGACGCCGGAGGCGCCCGCAGGGTGAGCGCAGCGAATCAACGTCTCACAAGGCTGTACCCGGCATCGCCACCTTCGCACCTAGCTCACTATCACGAACTGATTTCTCAACGTGTGAACCAACACGGCCTACATCCCAATCCTTGAGCCTCCCTCCTACCGCCGCTAAACTGCGTTCCATGTCTGAGCAAAGTTGTCCCCCCGCATGAGCCACGTCTATGTGCTGACCAATCAGCACCAGCAGTTTTTAAGCAAAAGCAACGAATGGATCGACGGCCGCGAGAACACCAAGCTGTTCCGCACCGAACACAAGGACGTCGCCATCAATCAGATGTTCGAGGCCAATACTCGCAACGTCGCCCTGCGCATTGAGCTGCTGGAGTGCGAGCTGGACACCAAGCGCCAGCCCATCGTCCCGGAAGAAGCCCTGAGCGAGACACCGCTTGAGTCTGCGGTGCCAGGGGAAGCAGTGGATGAGCCCGAAATAATCGCGGAAGCGAATGACGTCGCCGAGTCCGAGGAGCTGCCGCAACCCGAGGCGGCAGAGAGCCAGCCCGACCAACCGCTCCCGAGCCCCTGACAGACCTGCCTTGAGCCTACTCTTGAGCTTGTTTACTGAGCCCACTTACTTGAGATAGCAGCAGGCGCCCCCATTTAGGCCGGATCGCCATTTTGGTGATTGACGTTTTTTGTGATTAAGAAGTACCGCGTCCCGGTGGCGCACCCGGCCCATCAGCCAACCGGCTGCCACAGGAGATTCCCTTGTCCAAACTCGATCTGGCCGATCTGGCCCAGCCGCAAGGTTTAGCGCTGTTAAAGGGCATCCGCCGCGGTATTGAGAAAGAGGGCCTGCGGGTCTCTGCGGAAGGTGAGCTGGCGCAGACCGATCACCCGATCGGCCTCGGCTCCGCGCTCACCCACGAGTACATCACCACCGACTTCTCCGAAGCCCTGCTGGAATTCATCACCCCGCCGGTGGCGACGCCGGAGCAGGCGCTGGAAACCCTCGACCAGATCCATCGCTACACCTACAGCCAGATCGGCGACGAGCGCCTGTGGGTAAACAGCATGCCCGGCAAACTCGGCCGCGATGAAGAGATCCCCGTGGCCCGCTACGGCAGCTCCCACAGCGGCACCATGAAAACCATCTACCGCCTCGGGCTCGGCCTGCGCTACGGCCGCGCCATGCAGACCATCGCGGGTATTCACTATAACTTTTCCCTGCCGGACGCATTCTGGACCTGGCTGCAGGAAAAAGAGGGCGGCAAGGAAGAGTCTCTGAAAGACTTCAAAACCCGCCGCTACTTCGACCTGATCCGCAACTTCCGCCGCCACTACTGGCTGCTGATCTACCTGTTTGGTGCCGCGCCCGCGGTGTGCGGCACCTTTGTGCAGAACCGCGAGCACCAGCTGCAGCCTTTCGACGGTGATGCCCGCACCCTGTATGCCCCCCAGGCCACCTCCCTGCGCATGGGCGGCCTCGGCTATACCAGCGACGCACAGAAGTCCCTGATCGTGTGTTACAACGATCTGCAGACTTACCTGTCTACCCTCTGCGCAGCCATCAGCAAGCCTTACCCCGAGTACCACCAGCAGGGTGTAAAAGACGCGCACGGCGAATACCAGCAGCTCTCCACCGGCCTGCTGCAGATCGAAAACGAGTTCTACTCCCCGATCCGCCCGAAAAACCCGGCCGGTATGGGCGAAACCGCACTCTCCGCCCTCGACGCCCGCGGTGTCGAATATATCGAAGTGCGCTGCCTCGACCTGAACCCCTTCGTCCCGCTCGGCATCGAAGCCCCACAAATGCGCTTCCTCGACGCCTTCCTGCTGCACTGCCTACTGAGCGAAAGCCCGGTAACCGACGAAGCCGACTACCGCGCGGTACAGGAAAACCAGACCCGCATCGTCGACCGCGGCCGCGAGCCCGACCTGCAACTTATCCACAACGGCGGCGAGCGCAAGCTCACCGACTGGGCCGGCGAACTGCTCGATGAGATCACCCCCATGGCCGAACTACTTGACCAGGCGTGGGGCAGCCACGACTACCAGCGCGCCGTCTCCGCCCAGCGCGACAAGGTCGATGGCAAGGTACCCACCCCGGCGGCACAAATGCTCGCGGAAATGCACGAGCACAACCAGACCTTCTTCCAGTGGGCCAAGGCCAAAGCGGAACAGCACCGCCAGTATTTCCTGGACCGCCCGCTGAACGAGGAAGAGCAGGCCGATTTCGAGCGTCTCGCAAAAGAGTCACTCGACAAGCAAAAACAGGTAGAAGACGCCGATACCGGCAGTTTCGAAGACTTTCTCGGCAAGTACTACGCGCAGTACGTGTTCTGCCAGAAAGGGCTCTGAGTGAATTACCTCGCCCATTTGCTGCTCTCGGGCCCGGACCCGGACTGGCAACTGGGCGGGCTACTGGGCGACTTCGTCAAAGGCCCCATGAAAGGGGAGCGCCCCAAAGCCATCGAAGACGGCATCCGCCTGCACCGCCGCATCGACCTGCTGAGTGACCAGCACCCCGCCTACCTGAGCGCCCTCAAACGCCTCGGCCCCCAGTGGCGCCGCCTCGGCGGCATCGCCCTCGATATCTGGTTCGACCACCTGCTCGCCAACGACTGGCACCACTGGTACCCGCAACCGCTCGAAACCTTTACCCACAACTGCTGGTCCAACTTCCACCAGCGCAACCAGTGGATCCCCGAAAACGCACAAACGTTTATTCAAAGAGCCGAGCAATTTAAACTCCTGCCCGGCTACCGCGAGGTAAACGTCATCCGGCGCACCCTCGAACGGGTCGGCCAGCGCCTGCGACGCCCGCAGCCCCTCGCCGACATGCTGCCACTGCTGCAGCGGGACCAAAGCGCACTGGAACAGGAATTCCGCCAACTGTTTGCCGACCTCAGCCAGCAGGCCGAGCAGTTCCGACAGACTATTAATTAGAAAATCGCTTTTTAAAGAATCGCTTATCAGTATCCGGACAATAATCACATGACCCTGCCAAGCCCACGCATCACCTTCCTGATCATGTTCCTCGCCGTCATCGCCGTACTCGGCATCGCCTTTTACATGGAATATGCGATGGGCCTCGAACCCTGCCCACTGTGTATCACCCAGCGGGTCATGTTTCTGGGTGTCGGCCTCACCTCCCTGATTGCGTTTCTGCACAACCCCACCGGCGCCACCAACATCGGTCGTCGTATCTACGGCCTGCTGGTTTCCCTGTGGGCCATCGGCGGCCTCTACTTCTCCGGTCGCCAGCTGTGGCTGCAGAGCCTGCCGGAAGACCAGGTGCCCGCCTGCGGCCCCGGCATCAGCTACATGGTGGACGTATTCCCCATGGCGGAAGTGATCAAAACCCTGCTCACCGGCGACGGCAACTGCGCGGAAGTAAAATGGACCATGCTCGGCCTGTCCATCGCCGGCTGGGCCGCGGTGGGCTTTGTGGGCCTGATCCTGTTCGGCCTGTGGCAAGCCTTCCGCAAGCACTGACCGATTCTTCCCGTGTCGTTCCTGCGCGCACTCCCGCGCTGGCTGCTGGGGGCCAGCCTGCTGCTGGCCTTTGACCTGACTGGCCGCGTCCTCGTTGCCGCACTGTCATTGCCATTGCCCGGCCCGGTGCTGGGCATGCTCCTGTTGCTGCTGGCGATGATGCTCTACGGTCGCGTGCCGCGCGGTCTTGGGCTGGTGGGCGAGCAGATACTGCGCCTGCTGGTACTGATTTTCCTTCCCGCCACCGTGGGCATCTACTTCCTGCGCGACCTGTCCGGCGGTGACTGGTTTGCCCTGATCGTTGCCATGGTGGTGGGTACCCTGATCAGCATCGCGCTGACCGCACTGCTGCTGAATCACCTGATCCGACGCAACGGACGAGGCCGCGAGGGTGGCGACAATGGCGAGTAATGCAATCACGCCGCTGCGCGAGTGGCTGGCACAGGTACAGCAGGTTGCCATCAACTTTGCGGAGCCACTTTCCTGCACACACCCGCTGGTCATACTGCCGCTCAATATTCTCGGCTTCTGGCTGGCACTGAAGATTTACCGCCGCTCCGGTACACCGATACTGCACCCGGTGGTGGGCGGCAGCCTGCTGGTGTTTGCCGGGCTGCTGCTAATGAACGTGGACTTCGCCGGTTACCAGCGCGGCAGCGGCCTGCTGTATCTGTTGCTGGGGCCCGCCGTGGTTGCGCTGGCCATTCCACTGAAACAGAACCTGACAATGGTGCGGAGAGTCGGCTGGCCGCTGATACTGGGCCTCGCGGTGGGCGCGATACTGGCGCCGCTGGTGGCGGTGCTGATTGCTATGTTGCTAAACGGCAGCGCTGCGGTACTGATCGCGCTGACCACCAAATCCGTAACCACGCCGGTGGCCCTGGCGCTGACCGAGCAGATGAACGGTATCCAGAGCCTCGCTGCGGGCGTGGTGGCGTTTACCGGTATTGTTGGCGCAGTGTGCGGTCCCGGCCTGCTGAAGCTGCTGGGGGTCACCGACGAGCGGGTCACCGGCTTCACCCTGGGTGTCAACGCCCACGCCATCGGCACCGTGCGCGCGCTGGAAATCAGCGCCCTGTGCGGCGCCTTTTCCGCCCTCGCCATGGGGCTTTGCGGCGCGCTGACTGCTTTGCTACTTCCGGTACTGGTCAACATTTGAGTCAAAGTCGGTCCCGACCTGACCCAATTCCCGGAACTCGTCTTTGCCGTCGTTTTTTCCCGCGCCGTCCTTGCCCGCGGCGGCAGAAGCTTCTACATTCCTAAGAGCAGTTGTAGAAGTCACAAAAGGAAACTTGGAGATGTTGGAGAACTGTAAAAACGCGCAAGAGCGCTGGGGCGGCGTCAGCCAGATTATTGACCGCTGGCTGCAATCCCGTCAGGCGCTGTTGGTGAGCTTTTGCCAGCTGTCAGAGCACAAGGAATTTGCCGACGGCGACAAAGAAGCGGAAGCCAGCGTGCGCACCCTGTGTCAGCAGCTGGTGGACTATGTCTCCGCTGGCCACTTTGAGGTGTACGACCAGCTAATTCAGGAAGGGCAGGCATTTGGCGATGCCGAGGGTCTGCAGCAGGCCAAGGCCCTGTACCGTGAAATCGACGGCACCACCGACGTGGCGGTAGATTTCAACGACAAATATCTGGAAACCGATGATCTCACCACCCTGGTAAAAGATCTGTCGGTGCTGGGTGTTGCACTGGAAACCCGCTTTGCCGCGGAAGACCTTATGATCGATACCCTGCACACTGCGCACAAAAACCAGTTGGCCTGATCGACTTGACACTCAACTCAGGCGAATAAAAAAAAGGGGCCAGCGGCCCCTTTTTTGATGACGGTGAATCAGCTTCCGATTATTCGGTCGCCTGATCTTCCGCGCCATCTTCTTTAGCCGCCTCTTCTTCGGCCGCGCCTTCGTCACCACCAACATTGGCTTTGTGCAATTCCACCTCAAATACCAGGGTGGAGTTGGGACCGATCAGGCCGCCCGCGCCACCGGGACCATAGGCGAGCTCAGACGGGATGTAGAGTTCCCACTTTGCACCTTCTTTCATCAGCTGCAGGGCTTCGGTCCAACCTTTGATTACGCCCTTCACCGGGAACTGTACCGGCTTGCCGTTTTTGTAGGAGCTGTCGAATTCGGTTCCGTCGATCAGGGTGCCCTTGTAGTCCACCTCGACAACACTGGATTCACTGGGGCTGGGGCCGGTGCCTTCAGTGACCACCTTGTACTGCAGGCCGGAGTCCGTGGTCTGCACGCCCTCTTTCTTGGCATTCTCTTCCAGGAACTTCTTACCTTCTTCCAGGTTCTTTTCCGCGGAAGCCTTGAACTCTTCTTCCTGCTTGGCCATCAGCTCTTTCTGCTTGGCCTGCATATTCTCCTGGAATACCTGGATAACCTGCTGCTTTTCTTCCTCGCTCAGACGGGAGTCGCGACCACTGGCTACATCTTCCAGCGCCATGGCGACAATTTTTGGGTCCAAAGCAACTTCCTGGCTTTTCAGGCGGTTGGCCATATCTTCGGCAATGATATAGCTGACTTTCTGCTCTTGGGATTCCAGTTTGATATCTGCGGAACCTGCAGACTCCTGCTTGTTACAGCCGACCAGTGCAATACCCAGAGCAATCGCAGCAGCCAAAGAAGTTTTATTCATGAGAATTGTCTCTTTATTTCCGTGAAGCATTTATTTGTACGAGCAGGGTTCCACCCTTCTCTGCTGTTTTACACCCTGACCCAAACACACTTTGTGCGGCAGATCACAGTAGCACAAGCGGGCCCAGCGACAGTCAAGTCTAACCCATGCTGGGAACGGCTGCACACCGGCAATCCGCAGGCACCCGGGGATTCCAGGTAGGACCACAGCGGACCGCGGTTGTTTCATTTTCCTGACAATTGTCACTTTTGAATTGCACCAGAAAAAACCCCCAGTAAATTCCACAACAATTCCCACAGGCGGCGGGGATGCACTTCCGAAATAACAGCGCTATTATCAGCGTTCAGCCCCGTTTTTTCACAGTAAGTTCGCAGGCAGAGAGGTGGTTCTGCTATCAATAAATGGGAATCGTCGGGGTTTCTTTCAAGAGCATGTACACAACCCGTTTCAACCGCAGGATTTTGAACCATGGCCGCCAAACGCAAAGCCGCTATTTCCGTTGCCGATCTGGAAAAACAGATCGCCAAGATTGCCACCCAACTCGAAAAAGCACGGGCCAAGGAAGCGGCCGATGCCGACAAAGCCCTGAGCAAAGCCACCAAGGAAGCCGACAAGGCTCAGGCCCAGGTGAAAAAAGCCAAGGCCAAGCTTGCCACGGCGCGCACCGCGGGCAGCAAAGCAAAAACGCCAGCCGCTAAAACCTCCGCCAAGAAAAAAGTGGATGCGGCCAAAGCCGCCGTGGCCAAAGTTGAAAAGGTTGCCAAAGAGGCTGCTCAATCCCTCGCAGATTCCAAAGCCGCCGCCGCTGCAGCCAAACTGGCCGAGAAAACCGCCAAGACAGTGAAGAAGGCCGGTGAAGCTGCAGCGAAATCGGTGATGGCCGCCAGCAAGCCGAAGAAGAAAAAGTCGGTGAAGAAGGCTGCTTCAGCCAAGCCTGCAACAGAGAAAAAGGCCTCCGCGAAAAAACCGGCTGACAAGAAGACCGCGGCCAAGAAAGCTGCACCGAAGAAAGCCGCCGCTAAAAAAGCAACCGCGAAGAAAGCCCCTGCGAAAAAAGCCGCCGCAAAAACGGCTGAGCCCAAGAAGGCAGCGCCAAAGAAAGCCGCACCGAAAAAGGCCACTGCCGACAAATCGGATGCTAAGAAGGCGGTAGCCAAGAAGGCGGCGCCGAAGAAGACAACCAAGAAGGCCGCAGAGAGTAAGCCGGTACAAAAAACCAATGGCGCAGGCGCTGCCAAGCCCGCGGTTCAACCGTCTACGCCAGCGACCCCGACTGCGAAACCCGCAGTAACCCCAGCACCTGAAACTCCTGCACCGGTTATGGGCAAGGCTTCAGAGCCAAAGCCACTGGTTCCAGAGTCCAGCACCGCGGCCGCCAACCCGGTAACACCTAGCATCACCCCAAGCACCCCGGCCAACAGCCTGTTCGCCACTGAAGAAAACCCGCACTACGGTCCGGAAGAGCACAAACACAAGCACTGAGCCCTGGCTCACAACGCCGTCAAAGTGTAACGCCGGGAATACTGCCGCCGCGCGGTTCCCGGCCAGCCTCGCTGCCACCGGCACTGCCGGCAGCACTGTAGGCGTCAATCAGGCCCGCCCAGCGGGCCTGATCTTTTTGCATCAAACCATATTGCTCACCCGCCAGCGCCAGCGGCGAACGGGTCTCCGGCCAGGTTTCACCATTCAACTTCCACAACGCAGCGAGTTGCCGCTGCTCCATACGGAGCTCGCAGCGCTTGCACCATTCGTAGATACGGCTCTGCTTATTCAGCCGCCCGAGCAATCGGCGCATGTTGCGCACGCTGCTGATCATGCGCCGCCGCGGCGCCAGTCCCCGGTCGGCCACGCGCCAGCTCTCATCACTGAGCTGACGACCACAGGCACTGGTGTAACTGGCCCACAGCAACAGGCACACGTCGGCACCTTTACTGTCCTGGCAGTCGAGCAGGAATTCGGCCACCGAGGGCTGCCGGTAAAACTCCAGGCTGAAGTGCCACAGCGGGTTTTGCAGTGGGCAGAGCGGTGGAGATGGAGGTGCGGTTTCTGTCACGTTAGAATCCCGGCGGTTTGTTATAGCCGATAGCCTAGTCAAAATCGGGCGAATTCAAAGAGGTTTCCATTGATTAATCTGCAAGGCGTATCGCTGCAGGTGGGCGGGCGCGACCTGCTCAACGACGCCAGCTGCCGTATCTTCCCCGGTCACAAGGTCGGCGTCATCGGCGCCAATGGCTGCGGCAAGTCCACCCTGTTCAAGATGCTGTTGAAGCAGCAGGACAGCGATGCCGGCAGTGTGGAGGTTCCCTCCGGCTGGGAAATTGCCCATATGGCTCAGGAGGTAACTGCCAGCGAGCGCAGCGCGCTGGACTACGCCCTGGATGGCGACCACCGCCTGCGGGAGCTGCAGGGACAGCTGGATGCCGCCGAGGCCGATGGCAGCGACGGCAAACGCATCGCGGAACTGCACGAGCGCATGGCGGCGATTGATGGTTACAGCGGTCCTTCCCGTGCCGCACAGTTGCTCGACGGCCTGGGTTTTTCCCACGCCGACCAGCAGCGCCCGGTGAAAAGCTTTTCCGGTGGCTGGCGCATTCGCCTGAACCTGGCGCGGGCGCTGATGTGCCCTGCGGATCTGTTGCTGCTGGACGAACCCACCAACCACCTGGATCTGGATGCGACCCTGTGGCTGGAACAGTGGCTGCAGCGTTTCCCCGGTACCCTGTTGATCATCTCCCACGACCGCGATTTTCTCGATGCGGTGGTAGACGGTATTGTCAGCTTTGAGCATCAGGACCTGGTGCTCTACAGCGGTAACTACACCGCCTTCGAGCGCGCCCGTGCCGAGCGATTGGCACAGCAGCAGGTGCAGTACGAGAAACAGCAGGCGCAGCGCGCGCATATGGAGGACTTTGTGCGGCGCTTTCGCGCAAAGGCCACCAAGGCCAAGCAGGCCCAGAGCCGCCTGAAGGCACTGGACCGCATGGCGGAGATTGCTCCGGCACACGTGGACTCTCCGTTCCGCTTTCGTTTGCCGTCGTCTGACAAGGTGTCCAACCCGCTGATCGATCTGCGCGAGGCGGAGATCGGCTACCCCGGCAAGACCATTCTGCCGCGGGTGGAAATGGGTATTCAGCCCGGCCGCCGTATCGGACTGCTCGGGCCGAACGGCGCGGGTAAATCCTCTCTGATCAAAACCCTCGCCGGGGAAATACCCCTGATTCACGGCGAGCGCCAGTGCGGCGAGCACCTGCAGATCGGCTACTTCGCCCAGCACCAGCTGGAGGCGCTGGATTCGAAGGCTTCCCCTCTGCTGCATGTACAGCGCCTGTCCCCCAACGCCAGCGAGCAGGAACTGCGGGATTTCCTCGGCGGCTATGGGTTTATTGGCGATCGCGTGTTCGAGGCCGTAGGCGGCTTCTCCGGTGGTGAAAAGGCGAGGGTGGCTCTGGCACTGCTGGCGTGGCAAAAACCCAATCTGCTGCTGCTGGATGAACCCACCAACCACCTGGACCTGGAGATGCGCCACGCCCTGACCCTGGCGCTGGCAGAATTCCCCGGTGCGGTGATCCTGGTATCCCACGATCGCCACCTGCTGGCGAATACCACCGATGAATTTATCCTGGTGGCCGAGGGGCGCGCGGAGCCCTTCGATGGCGATCTGGATGACTACAAACAGTGGCTTTTGGCGTTCAAGCGCGAGGAGAAGCGGCAGAGCGGCAGTGAGTCGGCCGCTAGCGATACGGCCGCCAGGCCGGTGGAAGACAAAAAGGCCCAACGCCGCGCTGCGGCGGCACTGCGCGAGCAGCTGAAACCACTCACCAACAAGCTAAAGAGTATCGAGCAGAAGATGGCGAAGGCGGAGAAGGAGGTACAGGTCCTGGATGAAAAGCTGGCGGATGAAGATCTCTACAGCGGCGGCCAGCAGGACGAAATTACCCGCCTGACCAGGGCCCAAGGGGAAGCGAAAGAGTCCCTGGAAGAGCTGGAAATGGAATGGCTGGAAGTATCGGAGGCGCTGGAAGCGGCTCGGGCGGGAGAGTAATCTGCCTCTCCCCCCGATAGGCGCAATCGACGTTTACTTGGAAAAGTCGCTGGGATCGTAGGCTTCCCGCTGGCAGCCGTCGACGTTCACCGCCATACCCATGGGCGTTCCGGGGCACTGATCGAGATAGTCCGGCACCCCGTCGCCATCGCTGTCGATGGGGCAGCCCCGCTGGTCCACATCAATTCCCGGCGGTGTCTGCGGACATTGGTCGATATTGCTGTAAATCCCGTCGCCGTCCCAGTCTCTCGGGGCGACCTCATCTTGCCACTGATACCCGATGGCAAAGCTCAGGAAGCTGTCCATACCGCCTTCCTCAACCCCCTGGAACCCCCTCAGATCACCGCGGATCTGCCAGCGCGGTAGAAACTGGTATTTCACACCGGCGCCGAAGTTGACCATCGTCTGACGCTGGTGCCAGTCATCCGGGTAGCCGTAGGTATCCTCGTCGATTCGTAACTCGCCGACACCGGCCACCACATACGGCTGCCACAGATAATTGCCGCAGAACTGACCGGCAAACTGGTACATAAGGTCGAGGTGATAGTTCTGCACGCCGACGTCTTCGCGGGTGTCACGGACATTGACGCTGAAATAATCGTACACGCCTTCGATGGCCCAGCGGTCGGTAATGTTGTAGCCGAAGCCGATACCGCCTCCCGAGCTGTCGTCCAGCTCAAATCCGAAGTAGGGCGTGCCGTCGAGGCGCTGGTCGTCAAACCAGTACTGTCCGGCGTTAAGATAAAGATTGAGTGTCCCTTCCTGATCGGCCAGGGTCGGTCCGCTCAGCAGGAGCAGTGCACCGCCCAGTAGTAAGGCGCGCATTTGATTTGAGACGAGGGTGGGGCTTGTTGTCATTGTTGCTCCGGAGCATCCATTTACCGGTAGACAGAAGATAGCACAGCGGGCCGGGAGTTATTTCCTATCTGACCCGCGGTGTTTGTCGGCTTATTTCCTTTTGTAGAGCAGGTCCCAAACGCCGTGGCCCAGACGTTCGCCGCGGCGCTCGAATTTGGTCTGCGGTCTGAACGAGGGGCGCGGGGCGTAGCTGCCTTCGCCTTCGGTGTTTTCCAGCAGTTCTTCGGCTTCGAGTACTTCGAGCATCTGTTCGGCGTAGTTTTCCCAGTCGGTGGCCATGTGCATCAGACCGCCGGGCTTCAGTTTGCTACACAGGAGTTTTACAAACTCGGGCTGTACGATGCGGCGTTTGTTGTGCTTCTTTTTGTGCCAGGGATCGGGAAAATACAGTTGGAAGCGGTCGAGGCTGGCGTCAGGAATACAGTCGTTGAGCACGTCGATGGCGTCGGCCATGTAGACGCGCAGGTTTTTGACTTCAGATTTGCCGGCGTTGTTGATCAGGCGACCGACCCCGGGCGGGTGGACTTCGATGCCAATAAAGTCTTTGTCGGTTTCGGCTTCGCTCATTTCCAGCAGGGAGTCGCCCATGCCGAATCCGATTTCCAGTACTACTGGCGCTTCGCGGCCAAAGATTTCTTTCGGGTCAATGGCGCCGTCGTACAGGGACAGACCAAACGGGCCCCAGTAATTATCGAAGGCCTTGCGCTGGCCCTCGGTCATACGCCCGCCACGAATCACGTAGCTACGGATGGATTTCTTTTTGAATTCGGTGCGGTAGGGGAAGTCTTCTTCCTCGTTACCTGGTTCGTTGTTGGGTTCTTCTTGCATCTCTTACCTCTGAGCTCCGCAGCTTTTTTTGGGTGCTCCGTAGCTGGTGGTGGGGCGGCCCAGCACCGGGTATGGGGTTTCAGAACCGGGCTAGGCGCCCCCCTGTGAATCCATCCCTGGGCGCTGCGGCGGCGACGTCCCTGTCGCCGACGCTTCTGAAACCCCATACCCGGCACTTGGCCTTCAATTCGTATTTCTGTGTTTTTACCGCCTTTGGTTGGCGATTATTTTCCGTAATTCAAGGCGGCGACAAATAGTGCTATCCAGCCACCGATCAGCAGGGTGCCGCCCAACGGGGTGATGGGACCCAAAATTCTGGGACCGCCGAAGGTCAGGCCGTAAAGGCTGCCGGAGAAAAACAGGATGCCGATAGCAAACAGGGCACCGCTTACAACCAGTGAGGTTTTTGCGCCGATCTGATGAATCAATACCGCCACAGCGATCAGGGTCAGGGCGTGAATCATTTGGTAGTGCACACCGGTTTTATAGGCTTCCAACAAGTTTTCCGCGACTTTGTCGCGCAGACCATGGGCCCCAAACGCACCTAGAACCACACCGGTGCCACCAAAAAATGCGGCGAGCAATAAATACAATTTAGCCATCGTTATTCCTTTCGTTCTGGCTTACGAAGAGCAGCAGTCAAAATTGAAGGGGAGGTACCGGGTATCTGTTTTCGGAAGCGTCGCAAACAGGAAGTTTGCGCCGCAACGCCCAGGGATGGGTTCACAGTGGTTCCGAAAACAGATACCCGGTGCCTCACCGCCACCAGACCAGCTTCAAGGCGAATCCCACTAACCCCGAACAAAGCCCCCATACGAAAAAACCGCGCCAGTAGCGCGGTTCTTGAATCCGGTCAGTGAGAAGGCTGTCAGGCCTCCATCGCCACCCGGACTTTTTTCATGGCGTTCTTTTCAAGCTGGCGGATTCGCTCAGCGGAAACACCGTACTTGTCGGCCAGCTCGTGCAGCGTCGACTTGGACTCGCTCAACCAGCGCGCCTCGATGATATCGCGGCTGCGGTCGTCCAGCTGTTCCATCGCGGCGGTCAGGTTGTTCACGCTGGTTTCCTGCCAGTTATCGTTTTCCAGCATGGTGGCCGGATCGTAACGGCGGTCTTCCAGGTAGTGGGCCGGCGCTTGCCACGCGGAATCTTCGTCGTCGTCCACGCCGGCATCAAAGGCCGCATCGTGGGCCGCCAAGCGACCTTCCATATCGTGTACGTGCTGCACATCCACGTTCAGCTCAGCGGCAACGCGCTTGGCCTCATCGTTGGTCAGCCACGCCAGCTTCTTCTTCTGGCCACGCAGGTTGAAGAACAGCTTGCGCTGCGCCTTGGTGGTGGCGATCTTGACGATGCGCCAGTTGCGCAAGATGAACTCGTGAATCTCCGCCTTGATCCAGTGCACCGCAAAGGACACCAGACGCACACCCTTTTCCGGATTGAAACGCTTCACCGCCTTCATCAGGCCCACGTTACCTTCCTGAATCAGGTCGCCCTGGTTCAGACCGTAGCCGGAGTAAGACTTGGCAATGTGCACAACAAAGCGCAGGTGAGACATGACCAGCTGACGGGCCGCCTCGAGATTTTCGTGATAGTAGAGATCTTCCGCGAGCTTCTTTTCTTCCTCGGCGGAGAGTACCTCAAAGCCGCTGACCGTCTGGATGTAGGCGTTCAGATTGGCGCCCGGCGACAGTGTGTGAATCGGCTGTAAACTGGTTCCCATTCAGGATTCTCCTCGTAACTCAGGTTGCCCCGCTTGGCACTTGCTGCTTGGACTCTTTCTTACCAAGACCAGTAGTTTGCGGCGGCTTGCTCTTGCGGCCCTGAACTGAGCACTTTCAAACGAACAGCGATCAGTTTTTAAGCGGCACCGGGAGAGCAAAGTTGGCCACAGTTTAGCACCCGCACCGGGAAATGGAACCCCGGCTGCAGGAGGCCGGCAAACCGCGCCAGCCCTTGATTTCCGGGTGATTAGAGCGATTATCCACAGGGGAAGTTCCGCGCTTTACGATTCTTGACTGACCATTCGGTCAACCTCTGTTTTACACCCCAAAATATGAAGTAAACCCCGTCATACCGGCGCAGGCCGGTATCCAGTGCAGAGTTTGAGCATCGTGGGATTCTGGATCCCGGCTCGAGGCCGGGATGACGAGGCGGGCACTAGCGAGGTTGAATCGCGGAAATATGCCGCGCCACGGCCAGCCAGGCGCCGGTCAGCCCCAGCAGGGCCGCGCCTCCGGCGAGGCCAATGAGATAGGTAAAACCGGGGCCATCGAGGCGGAAGCCACTGCCGTAGAGGTTCGCCAGCCCGCTCACCGGCCCCGCCAGCAACCAGACCCCAATGCTCACCAGCAGCCAGGCAATCAGCCCACCGACGAGGCCATACACCAACCCGGTATACAGGAAGGGCCGGCGCACGAAGGCGTCCGTCGCCCCCACCAGCTTCACCACCAGAATCTCGTCCCGGCGGTTCTCGATATGCAGGCGGATACTGTTTACCACCACCAGCAGCACCCCCAGCGCCAGCAGAAATGCCAGCCCCAGGCTCATACGGCGGCCGAGTTCGGTGAGATTCGCCAGCCGCTGCACCCAGGCCATATCCAGCACCACCGAGTCGGTCAGCGCACTCTCGCGCAGGCGCTCGGCCAGAGACTCCAGCGCAGCACTGTCGGAACCCCGTGGGCGCACCAGCAACACCGCCGGCAACGGGTTGCTGTCCATTCCCAGCAGCGCATCCCCGAGCCCGGACGCCTGCTGAAATTCCGCCAGCGCCTGCTCCGGAGAAATGTACGTCACCTGCGCCACCAGTGGATCACCGCGCAGATCGTCCGCAAAGGACGTGACCGCACTCTGCTTGGCGCGCTTGTGTAGGAACACCGAAATCTGCGGTTGCCCATCCCAGCCGGCCACCGCCTTCTGGAAGTTAGTCAGCCCCAACTGCAGTGCCGCCGGCAGCGCCAGCGCAATGGCAATCACCAGCGCCGTCATACCGCTGGACATGGGCGAGGCAAAAAAACGCACCCAGGACTCCCGCCACATCTCCCGGTGATGATCCAGCCAGCTGCCGAAGCGGTCACCCACACCGGTGCGCGCGGTCACCGCGCCGGTAGAGCGGGCGCGCTCGGGGGCTTGCGGTTGGGTTCTTGCGGATGAAGATTTAATACGCTGGTTCACGGCTCGGGTATCCGTCGTAGATCAATTGGCCCTGCTGCAGGGTCAGCACCCGCTGGCGCATGCGCGCAATCAGCTCCAGATCGTGGCTCGCGATCAGCACCGTGGTGCCCACCCCGTTGAACTGCCGGAACAGATTCATGATCTCCTCCGACAACTTCGGGTCCAGGTTACCGGTTGGCTCATCCGCCACCAGCAGCGCCGGCTTATTCACCACCGCCCGCGCAATACCCACTCGCTGCTGTTCACCGCCGGAGAGCACAATCGGATTCTGCTTCTCCTTGTGCAACAACCCCACCTTGTCCAACGCCGCCCGCACCCGCCGGCCCACCTCACGCTTACTGCAGCCAGACACGGAAAGAGGCAGCGCCACGTTATCGAACACGGTGCGATCGAATAGCAGCTGGTGATTCTGGAACACGATACCGAGGTTGCGGCGGTAGTAGGGGATCTGGCCATTACGCAGCCGATTCAGATTCTGGCCGCCAACGATGATGCTGCCGCGGGTAGGGCGCTCGATGGCGGTGAGCAGTTTCAGGAGGGTACTTTTACCGGCGCCAGAATGACCGGTGAGAAACACCATCTCCGCGCGATCGATCTCCAGACTGACCCGCCCCAGCGCATCCTGGCCGGACTCGTAGCGTTTATTGACGTTATCAAACTGGATCATGAGCGCGTTTTTGTTGTTTTAGTTTCTTCGAGAGCGCGTCTATTGCACTTCGGTTTAATGCGAAGGCGCTGATAGCGGGTATAGCCTTGCAAGACCTTCCAGTGCTATCACCCCTGAGCGCGATTAAACAGCGCCGCCACAAAGTCTTTGGCCACAAACGGCTGCAAGTCCTCTGCCTGCTCCCCGACACCGATAAAGCGTACCGGAATCCCCAGCTTCTGCGCCAGCGCGAAAATCACCCCGCCCTTGGCCGTACCATCGAGCTTGGTCAGCACCAACCCCGTCACCCCGGCAGAATTCTTGAAGGTCTCCGCCTGAGACAAAGCGTTCTGCCCGGTGCCCGCATCCAGCACCAGCAACACTTCATGGGGCGCCGAATCATCCAGCTTGCCCATCACCCGGCGCACCTTCGACAACTCCTCCATCAGATTGGACTTGTTGTGCAGGCGACCCGCGGTATCCGCAATCACCACATCCACACCCCGGGACTGGGCAGACTGTATCGCATCAAAGATGACAGAGGCGCTATCGGCCCCCGTATGCTGGGCCACCACCGGCACATTGTGGCGCTGGCCCCACACCTGTAGCTGCTCCACCGCCGCCGCACGGAAGGTATCACCGGCCGCCAACATCACCGACTTGCCCTCGTTCAGGAAGCGGTGCGCCAACTTGCCAATGGTCGTCGTCTTGCCGACACCGTTCACGCCCACCACCAGGATCACAAACGGCTTATTCGCCTGATCGATGGCCAGCGGCGCTTCAACCTTGTCCAATAGCCCAGCCAGCTCTTCCTGCAGCGCGGTGTACAGCGCCTCGCCATTGGACAGCTCGCGGCGGGAAACCCGCTCGGTCAGACGATCGATAATCTCGGTGGTGGCGTCTACGCCCACGTCCGCCATCAGCAGCTGGGTCTCCAGCTCCTCCATCAGATCTTCGTCGATCTCCTTGGCGCCCAGGAACAGGTTGCCCATGCCCTCGGCAAACTGGCTGCTGGTGCGGGACAGACCGCGGCGGATACGGGCGAAGAAGCCTTCTTTCTTGGGCTTTTCCTGTTCTTTCGTAGGAACTGGAGAAACTGGTTCTTCCGGCGCGGCGGCAACAGACGCTTCGGGAGCAGGTGGCGCTTCCACCGCAGCCACCGGATCAAACCCGGATTCCGGGGCCTCTTCCGCCGACAGGGTTTCACCCTCGTCCGCCGCCACCGGCGTCTCTTCTTCCACTGGCTGCTCTACGGCCTCCTCGGCCGGGGCATCTGCCTGCAGGTTCTCCGGAATCTCAAACTCGACCTCATCCGCTGTCTCTACCAGCGGGTTCTGGGCCTCCGTCGAGGGTGTCGCCTCCTCGGCGGCCTGGTCCTCGGGCTTCTTCTTGCGCAGAAAATCAAAAATCATCGGGTGTGGATTCTTCGAAGGAAAAGGGTGACTGGCGAATACCGGCTGGCAGCCGGCCCTGGAAAGGCGCTAATCTTAGCACCGCTGACTGTTTAGCACACAGTTGCCCGTCTCTAATTGCCGCTGTAACGATTTTTCCGGACTGCCAATGCCCAGAAACCGCCGCCCCCGACCTAACGACAGTGCTCGCCCGTCGGCAGCATCGCAGTTGCGCATCATTGGCGGCCGCTGGCGCGGGCGCAAAGTGGCCTTTGCCCCCATTGAAGGACTGCGCCCCACCGGCGACCGGCTGCGGGAGACGCTGTTCAACTGGCTGCAGTTTCACCTGCCCGGTGCTCGCTGCCTGGATCTGTTTGCGGGCTCCGGCGCGCTGGGCCTGGAGGCCCTGAGCCGCGGCGCCGCGCAGGTCGACTTTGTGGAGCTGAATCGGGGAGCCGCGCAGATACTGAGGCAGCAGCTGGATCTACTGGAAGCCGAGGGCGCACAGGTGCACAACTGCCCGGCGGAGGTGTACCTGAGCCAGCCCGCCGAGCCGTTTGATGTAATCTTTGTCGACCCGCCCTTCGCCAACGACCTGTGGACAGCAGCCCTGACGGGTCTAGTGGAGGCCGGCTGTATCGGTGAGGACACCCTGATCTACGTGGAATCCCCGCGGAATACCCAGGTTCCCGCGCCTGCAAACTGGCAGCTGGAAAAGGAAAAGCAGGCCGGGCAGGTTTGCCTGCGACTTTTTAAAGCCAGCTGATGCAAAATTTCGCGCGTGAATCCCGAACATTCACCCGAGTTTGACGGATTTTCCCCGGACTTTTTGAGAGCGGGGGCTAAATTGTTTAAGATGCGCGTCCCTTCTGGCCGGCAAGGCGAATTGGCTTATGAAAAAAGTGGTTTATCCGGGTACTTTCGACCCCATCACCAATGGTCACATGGACCTGGTTGAGCGTGCCTGCCGCATGTTCGATCACGTGGTGGTCGCCGTTGCCGCCAGCACTCGCAAGAATCCGCTGTTCACCATGGAAGAGCGGGTGGAACTGGCCCAGCAGGAGCTGGCCCACCTCAACAATATCGAGGTGATCGGCTTCGACATCCTGCTCGCCGATCTGGTGCGCCAATTGGATGCCCACGGTGTAGTGCGCGGCCTGCGTGCGGTATCCGACTTCGAGTATGAATTCCAGCTCGCCAATATGAACCGCCAGCTGGCGCCGCAGATGGAAAGCCTGTTCCTGACCCCGGCGGAGCACCTCTCCTACATTTCCTCCTCACTGGTGCGCGAGATCGCCTCCCTCGGCGGCGACGTCACCAAGTTCGTCCCCCCCGGCGTCCAGAAAGCCCTGCAGGAAAAATACAGCCGCTAAGGCCCACCGTCGATTGTCAGCCTCGGCGCTGGCAGTCTGATACACTCGGGCGATTCCAGTCATTTTGGATCGCCCAGTGAAACGTATTCCGCTTCTCTCCCTCATTCTTTCCACCGCCCTGTCCGGTCAGCTGCTTTCCAGTCTGCTGATAGCCACGGCGAGTGCCGCTGTGCCCGGCACCCAAGCCGAGCAAACGGAAGTACAGCCGGAGATCGCTACCGGGCGCACGGAAATCAAATCTGCCACTGCCGAGTCCTATATGGCGGTCACCGCCAACCCCCACGCCTCCGATGCCGCCGCCAAGATGCTCGCCAAGGGCGGCACCGCGGTGGATGCTGCCATTGCCGCACAACTGGTACTCGGTCTGGTGGAGCCGCAATCCTCCGGCATCGGTGGCGGTGCCTTTATCCTGAGCTACCGCGCCGACGACAAGAAACTCTACTCCTACGACGGCCGCGAAACTGCGCCCATGGCGGCGGACGAAAATTACTTTATTCAGGACGGCAAACCCCGCGGCTTTCTCGAAGCGGTAATCGGCGGTTACTCCGTAGGCGTGCCCGGTGTGATGCGTATGCTGGAGCTGGCCCACAAGCGCGACGGCAAACTGCCGTGGAAGGCGCTGTTTCAGCCGGCGATTGCGCTTGCCGAAAACGGCTTTGCCATATCGCCCCGCCTTTACCATCTGGCGGACCGGATGCCGCGCGTCGCGGTGCGCCCGGCCATCAGCGAATACCTGTTCGGCAAAGAAGGCGAGCCGCTGCCCGTTGGCCATATCCTGAAAAACCCCGAGTACGCCGCCACCCTGAAATTGCTGGCGGCCAAGGGTGCCAAGCCTTTTTACGAGGGTGAGATTGCCGAGGCCATTGTCGATGCAGTGCGCGACGATCCCATCAACCCCGGCGTGATGACCCTGAAAGATATGGCCGACTACCAGGCCAAGGTGCGCAAACCGGTGTGCAGCGAATTTTTCGAGTATGAAGTGTGCGGGGCCGCGGCGCCGTCGTCCGGCGGCACCACCGTCGGAGCAATCCTCGGTATGTTGCAGCATATTCCCATGGAAAAGCTGGACGTCGGCAGTGCGGAACTGACCCATCTGTTCGTGGAAGCCTCCGAACTGGCCTTCGCCGACCGCAATACCTACTCGGCGGACAGCGACTTTGTCGAGGTGCCTACCGATGAACTGGTCGCGCCGCACTATCTGGCGCAGCGGGCCAAGCTGATCAACCTGGAAAAAGCTATGCCGGCGCGCTCAGGTGCACCGGGAGAACTTTCCGGCAAACATATTGAAGCCAAGTCCCCGGAAATGCCCAATACCAGTCATCTGTCCATTGTCGATCAGTACGGCAATGCTGTGAGTATGACCACCAGTATTGAAACCGGATTTGGTTCGCGCCTGCTGGTCAAAGGTTTTCTGCTCAACAATCAGCTCACCGATTTCTCCTTTGTACCGCGCAATGCGGAAAAGGAGCGGGTCGCGAATCGTGTACAACCGGGCAAGCGCCCGCGCTCGTCCATGTCGCCCACCATCGTCTTCAACAAGGACGGCAGCCTGCGCATGGTTGTCGGCTCCCCGGGCGGATCGCGGATTATTGATTACACTGCACGTACCATTCTCTACCATCTGTCCAAGGGCATGCCGATTGCCGAGGCGATACACGCGGGCAATATCGGCGCGATTGGCTATCGGGTGGAAGTGGAGCCGGACACGCTGACGGATACCGAGCTGAAAAAGCTCGAAGCCCTGGGTCACAAGGTGGTGCGCAAGGAATTGAACAGCGGTATTCACGGTATCGCACTGAAAGACGGAGCGCTGTATGGCGGCGCAGACACACGCCGCGAAGGCAGTGCCGTCGGGCGCTAAAAGTTCACGAAGAGGCTCGCAACAAACCGGGTATCAACAGAGGTAAATCCACATGGCCAATCCCTGGCTACTGCTACTGATTGCCGGAGTACTGGAAGTGGGCTGGGCCATCGGCCTCAAGTACACCCAGGGCTTCAGCAAGCCGTTGCCCAGTGTGCTCACCATTATTGCCATGATCGCGAGTTTCTATTTCCTCGCACAGGCATTAAAGACGATTCCCGTTGGTACCGGCTACGCAGTGTGGACCGGCATTGGTGCGGTAGGCACTGCGATTCTTGGTATTGCCCTGTTTGCGGAATCCACAGCTTTGCCGCGGCTGCTGTGTATCGGCCTGATTGTGGCCGGCATTGCCGGACTCAAACTCACCTCGCCGGTTTAATTTCACATCTAAGACCTTCCCGGCAACCACAGATAGTTGGTGGGATCATCCGGGCAGGGGCCAACGCCACACTCCAGCAGTGTGGCTATTAGCGTAACCAGCAGTATCGCGAGAAAACTGTACACCGCCAGCCTCCCCAGCCATCCCGGTGTGCGCGGTACATCGGCGGCCTCCTTCAGCTTCATCTGATCAAGCAGTAACAACCCACCGAGAAACAGCCCCAGCGCAAAAAAGCCCAGCAGCGCCCAGGTGTAAAAATGAAGCCCGAGAAATGGTGAACCAAAACCAGGATCACCGGGAGCGATGTGCAGCAGAACCTGGCGCGCCGACGACACCATCCCCGCCAGCACCGACAGAATCGCTATGCCGTAATGGGCCGGGCGACTACCAAAACAGACGTTCAGCATCAGACCGAGCCCGGCCATGGCAAAGGCAACCCGCTGCAGCAGGCACAATGGGCAGGGCAGTTCGTGCAGCACAATCTGCCAGGCAAAGGCGAACCAGAGTACCCCGCTAATTCCGAGCAGGGCGAGAGCGTTCAGACAATCGGTCCAGCGGCGCAGACCAAGCAATTGGTGAATCACGGCGCAGGTCTCCGGTGGCGTTACAGGGAAATGTTCAGGCTCGACGTCATATGGTAGAAGCACCAGGCCACATAGATAGCCGCGGTAATCCCCCACCAGACCATGGCGGTACAACGGTGCCCACGCCAGGCGAACCAGGCGGAGATGAGTGCCGTGAGTAAGGGCAACATCATAATCATGGAAATGCGTCCGATGAGAATATCGGACTCAAATTTAGGGTGGGTGCAAATGGATTCCCAATCAGTGCTGGCAGCGGGGGCAGAAGAAGGTGTTTCGTTGTCCGATGATCTGCTCACGGATGGTACCGGGGCAGCGAGGGCAGGGGTGGCCGGCGCGGCCGTAGGCGTTGAGTTGTTGAGCAAAGTAGCCGGGTTTGCCGTCACCGCCGACGAAGTCCTTGAGGGTGGTGCCGCCCTGTTCGATGGCGGCGGCGAGGACGGTTTTGATGGATTCCACTAACCGCTCGTAGCGCGGGCGGGAGATTTTGCCGGCGGGGGTCTGCGGGCGGATGCCGGCCATAAACAGGGCTTCCGACGCGTAGATGTTGCCGACGCCGACGACGATACGACCGTCCATGATGAAGGTCTTTACCGGGGCTTTGCGGCTGCGGGAGGCGCTGAACAGGTGGTCGCTGTGAAATTCATCGCTGAGGGGTTCGGGGCCCAGATGGGCGATGAGTTCGTGATCGGCGATGTCTTCGGTTGTCCACAACAGGGCGCCGAAACGCCGGGGGTCGTGGAAGCGCAGGCGCTGGCCGCTGTCGAGGAGCCAGTCGATATGGTCGTGTTTTTCCAGCGGCAGTTTGCCGTCGACGATCCGCAGGCTGCCGGACATGCCCAGGTGCCAGATGGCGAGGCCTTTATCGGTTTCCACCAGCAGATATTTTGCGCGGCGGTCCAGGCGCTGAATCCGGGCACCCTGAATCTTCTCGGCAAAGTCCGCATCCACCGGCCAGCGCAGGCTGTGCTGGCGGATCTCACACAGCTTTACCTTTCGGCCTTCCAGATGGGGGGCCAGGCCGCGCTTGGTAGTTTCTACTTCAGGTAGTTCAGGCATCGTTTTGGGTTCCGGGCAACCACTAGCGAGTCCAGTGGCGGTCATGGTGCCGGTGGAAGTTTGCGGGACACGCCGTAAACCCATCCCTGGGGGCTCGGCTGCGGCCATCCGGGCCGCAGACGGTCCCGCAAACTTCCACCGGCACCACGACCTTCGATTTGCAGATTTTCACTTCGATCAGACACAAAAAAGCCCGGAAAACCGGGCTTTTTCGCGAACTCGTCAGGCAATCAATTACTTGATTTTGCCTTCCTTGTACATAACGTGCTTGCGAGCAACGGGATCGTATTTTTTGATCTCCATTTTCTCAGGCATGTTGCGCTTGTTCTTGTCAGTGGTGTAGAAGTGGCCGGTGCCGGCGCTGGAATTCAGGCGAATCTTGTCACGCATTGTTCTGTCTCCAATCTGCGGTTAAGCAGTAATTAAACTTTCTCGCCGCGCTTGCGCAGCTCTGCCAGTACGGTATCGATACCTTTCTTATCGATAATGCGCATACCTTTAGTAGAAACACGCAGTTTAACGAAGCGCTTCTCTGCTTCCACCCAGAAACGGTGGGACTGCAGGTTCGGCACGAAGCGACGCTTGGTGCGGTTTTTGGCGTGAGAAACGTTGTTTCCGGTTACCGGGCGCTTACCGGTTACCTGACATACCTTGGACATCTGATTAGCCTCTTAAAAACTCTCGTGCCCTCAGCTCGGCGGCGGGGCAAATGCAAAATTCGTTATCCAGCGGACCGCGGGATCTGTACAGAATCTGGCCCGGCCGCAAAGAGCGGCGTTTTATACCAGAACACCCTAGGTGGGGCAAGTTTTGACCAGCTTTTTTGCTGTCTGAGCAGCCACTTTGGGTTGGAGGCGTTAATCCCGCCACAATTCAGGGAATCGCACCCCGGCTACGTAGCGCCATCGCTCTGGGGGGAAGGCGGAGTGACAGGGGTGGGTTTTCGAAACCGTCGGCGACAGGACGTCGCCGCCGGAGCGCCCAGGGATGGGTTCACAGCGATTTCGAAAACCCACCCCTGGCGCTTCGCCGCCACGGCGGTGACTACGAAGTCCCTTATATAGAGGGAGCTAAATCAGCCCCCGCTCCGCAAAAGAACACCCTCCACCCTCTCCAACAATCAGGTGATCCAGCACCCGAATATCCACAAGCGCCAGCGCATCCTTCAGCCGCCCGGTGATATGAATGTCCGCCTGACTGGGCTCACTCACCCCGGAGGGGTGGTTGTGGGCGAGGATCACCGCTGCGGCTCCCTTACTCAGGGCCGCCTGTACCACCTCGCGGGGATATACGCTCGCTGCGTTCAAGGTGCCCTCAAACAACTCCTCATAGGCAATCACCCGGTGCTGGCTGTCCAGAAACAGACAGCAGAACACCTCCCGGGTGCGATGCCGCAACTGTGCGGATAAATAGTCACGCACCGCCTGCGGGCTGGTCAGCGCATCCGATCGCTTCAGATCCTCCGCCAGATGCCGGCGGCCCATCTCCAGTACCGCCTGCAACTGCACGAACTTCGCATCCCCCAGCCCCTTGCCGGCACAGAACGCCTTGCGCTCCGCCTCCAGTAAGGGCCGAAGCCCGCCAAAATCCGCCAGCAGCTGCCGCGCCAGATCCACCGCCGAGATACCCGGTAACCCTGTGCGCAGAAAGATCGCCAGCAGCTCCGCATCCGACAGTGCCGCCGCGCCTTTCGCCAGCAACTTCTCCCGCGGACGCTCCTCCGCCGGCCAGTCCGTAATCGCCATCTCCCCTCCCTGGGTAGAACTTATCAGTCAAAGTAAACGCTCGCTTCCCCTGCGAGCCCGCAACTACTGCGCATGGCCCATATGGCCACCGGCGCTAAGATGGTAATCTTACGCGCTCCCAGCGTTTCGGAAACACAGAATATGCCCAAATTGGCCGACAAACGGATACTGCTTGGCGTCTCTGGCGGCATCGCTGCCTACAAAAGCGCCGACCTGGTACGCAGGCTCCAGGATCAGGGCGCCCGCGTGCGCGTGGTCATGACCGCCGGTGCCCAGGAATTCGTGCGTCCGCTTACCTTCCAGGCCCTGTCCGGCAACCCGGTGCATACCACCCTGCTGGACCCGGCTGCCGAAGCCGCCATGGGGCATATCGAGCTGGCCAAATGGGCCGATGCGATTCTGATCGCTCCAGCGAGCGCCAGCGTGATGGCAAAGCTTGCCGCCGGCATGGCCGACGACCTGCTGTCCACCCTGTGTCTGGCCACCGAAGCACCGGTAGTACTGGCACCGGCCATGAATCAAGCCATGTGGCGCCACCCGGCCACCCAGGCCAATGCACAGACCTTGCAAGTCCGGGGCGCGACCTTGCTGGGACCGGACGCGGGCAGCCAGGCCTGTGGCGATGTAGGCCCGGGCCGCATGCTGGAGCCACTGGATATTGTCGAAGGGCTGGCAAATTTTCTGCAGCCCCCGCAGGTGCTGGCCGGTAAAAGAGTCACCATCACCGCGGGGCCCACCCGTGAGGCGCTGGACCCGGTGCGTTATTTAAGCAACCACAGCTCCGGTAAGATGGGTTTTGCCATTGCCGCCGCCGCAGCGCGTGCCGGTGCCGAAGTGACCCTGATTGCCGGCCCGGTACGGCTGGAAACGCCCAAAGGAGTGACGCGTGTAGATGTGGTCAGCACCGACGAAATGCTCGCCGCCTCTGAGAAAGCCGCCGACCGCTGCGACCTGTTTATCGCCGCCGCCGCGGTAGTGGATTTCCGCCCCGCAATCGTCGCAGACCAGAAGATAAAGAAAGAAGACGGCAACGACAGCGACGTACTGAGCCTGGTGAAAAATCCGGATATCGTCGCCACCATCGCCGCGCGCACCACCATGCGCCCGTTTGTGGTGGGCTTTGCCGCGGAAACGGAAAAAGTTGTGGAACACGCGAAGGGTAAGCTCGCACGCAAGAATCTCGACATGATTGTGGCCAACGACGTAAGTAACCCGGAAGGGGGCTTCAATAGTGATCGCAACGAGGTAACGCTGATCGACAAGAATGGCGAACAGCCATTGCCGCCTGCGCTGAAATCCGAGCTCGCCACAAATTTGATCGCACGCATTGCAGCACGTGCATTTCCGAACGAATAAATTACGAAACCAACAAGTACATAACAACACACAAGATTCAGAGCCCACAATAACTGAACCGTGGTCTGGGGAGACTGAAAAGTCGTGGCCGTACAAGCACAAACTCAAAACAAGCCTCTGTGGCACAGTGGCCTGACGCTGCCTGCTCTGCTCGCAACTGCCCTCTGGGTGGGCGGCGCGCACCTGCTGATGTCGAATGTAATTTCCAAGCACAATACAGACAGTGTGCGCGAAGCGGCACAGCAAAAAGCCGACAGCTATGCCAGACAACTGGAAATTTTTTTCGGCCAGCGGCAGCAGCAACTGAAAGACCTGCAGCCTCTACATAAATCTGCCATTCGCACCGGCACCAGCGCAGTTACTCAGGCATCGGTACAATATTTCAGGACCGACGAGCTGCAGGTGGGCACCGGGAAGCCGCCGCTCAATTTCGCTCTGGTGGATCTACTGAAGCGCAGCCAGGAGGATGGCGAACAGAAACCTGAATTCCTGCGCAATGAAGGAGACGAGTGGCAGCTTTACAGCGCGCGCCCGCAACCGGGGGGTGCATTGCTGGTCGCGCAGCCCTTCAGCGTATTCGAACGCGAACTGACAAAGCTGGACTCGACGCCAGGCAGTATCCAGATAGCACAGCAGTTTCCCGACGGCCCGGCGCGCCCGCTATGGAATTCGCCGGCGCAAGCCTCCGGTGGCGATGCCGCTTTCGCGCCGGTGCCCGGGAGCTATATAAAAGTATCGTTCACACCATCGACAATTTTCGCCACCAAGCACCGTATTCCGGGCCTGTGGATATATAGCGCTGCGCTCATTGGCCTGCTGGCCAGCCTGTTAGCCTTGCGCCAGCTGGTCCCCGCAGAGGGTGGCGCTGCCCCCTGGGAAAAAGCCGGACGCCACGGCAAGGCCACAACCAGAAACGGACTGCGTAAAGAAGACCTGGAAAAACCACCACAGGCGAAAGAGAACACCAGCACTGCGGTAGCCGCCGCACCTTCTCCAGCGCCGGCAGCCCCACAGGTGGAAGAGGCCTCTGCCAGCGACCTGATGCGCACCCCGAGCACCGAAATTCCCGCGCACGTATTCCGTGCCTACGATATTCGCGGTATCGCCGGCGAAGAAATCAATGAGCCCTTTGCCTATCAGCTTGGTCGCGCGCTGGGTACCATCGCCTTGCAGGCGGGACAGAAGTTGTTGCTGGTCGGGCGCGATGGTCGCAATAGCAGTGAGCTGCTGCGGGATTGCCTTGTTGAGGGCATTCTGGAGAGTGGCTGCAACGCCGTCGACCTCGGGCTGGTTCCGTCACCGGTACTCTATTTCGCCTGTGCCAAGGGCAGGAATGCCAATAGCGGCGTGATGGTTACGGCGAGCCACAACCCGGCGGAGTACAACGGCTTCAAGATCGTGATGGATGGTCGCCCGCTGGCAGATGACAAACTGCGGGAGCTGCAAGGGACGATGCAGAGCATCCAGGTTTCCAGCGGAAAGGGTAACCACAGTGCCCAGGACATCAGCGACACCTATATCGACGAAATCTTCAATGATGTAGCGCTGGCCGGGCAACCCAATATTGTGATTGATGCCGGTAACGGTGCCACCTCAACCCTCGCGCCGGCGCTGTTCGAGCAGCTGGGCTGCGCGGTGGAAACACTCTACTGCGAAGTGGACGGCAACTTTCCGAACCACGCACCTGATCCGTCGCGCCCTGAAAATCTGCAGGACCTGATTGCTGCGGTGAAAGGGGAGAGTGCGGACCTGGGAATTGCCCTGGACGGCGACGGCGACCGGGTAACGCTGATTACCGGCAGCGGACGTATCGTCTGGGCGGATCAGCTGGTGATGTTGTTGGCACGGGATATTCTCGCGCGCAACCCGGGCTCCGATATCGTATTCGATGTGAAGAGCTCCCGTGCGCTGGCAGACCTGGTCACCCAGTACGGCGGACGCCCGGTTATGTGGAAAACCGGCCACGCACCGATGAAGACCAAGATGCTGGAAACCGGCGCGCTGCTGGGCGGCGAACTGTCTGGCCATATTTTTATCAAGGACCGCTGGTACGGCTTTGATGACGGCATTTACGCCGCCGCACGGATCCTCGAGATCATGGCACTGCGCGAACAGAGCCTCGATGAATTACTCGATTCGTTACCGCAGATGGTGAACACACCGGAAATTCTGCTGCCGGTGGCGGAGGGCGACAAGTTTGCGCTAATCGAGCGCCTGCGCAGCGAAGCTAAATTCGAGGGAGCAGACCTCAACACCATCGACGGCCTGCGCATCGAGTTCGCCGACGGTTGGGGCCTGGTGCGCGCCTCCAACACCACCGCCGCACTGACCCTGCGCTTCGAGGCCGACGACGAAGCCGCCCTCGCGCGTATTCGCGAGCAGGTGGCCAACCAACTACAGAAAATCGACCCCTCTCTGGTGCTTCCCTAAGCACCAGGCGGCAGTCTCCCCAAGCAGTAAGGAAAACGCTATGTCCCTGGATCAGAAATCCGCCCTGCGCGTCGCACAGGTTCTCAATGAAGCGCTGCCGTATATCCAGCGCTTTATCGGCAAGACCGTGGTGGTCAAGTTCGGCGGTAACGCCATGGTGGACGAGGAGCTGCAGAACAGCTTCGCCCGCGATGTGATCCTGATGAAGCTGGTGGGCATGAATCCGGTGGTCGTGCACGGCGGCGGCCCGCAGATCGGCGATCTGCTGAACAAGCTCAGTATCGAGTCCCGCTTTGTGGACGGCATGCGCGTGACCGACAGCGAGACCATGGATGTGGTGGAAATGGTGCTCGGTGGCACCGTGAACAAACAGATCGTCAACCTGATCAACAAAAATGGCGGCCGCGCCGTGGGTGTGACCGGCAAGGACGGCCTGCTGATCCGCGCGAAAAAGCTGCGCCGCAAAGAGGAGACTGCCGGTCTGCACGCGTCGGAAATCATCGATATCGGCCATGTGGGCGAAGTGGAAAGTGTCGATACCGGCGTGATCGACATGCTGCTCAACAGCGATTTTATTCCGGTAATCGCGCCAATTGGCGTGGGCAGAGGAGGCGAGTCCTACAATATCAATGCCGACCTCGTGGCCGGCAAGATTGCCGAGTACCTGAAAGCAGAAAAACTGATGCTGCTGACAAATGTGGCGGGCCTGCAGGACAAAGAGGGAGAGGTACTCACCGGCCTTTCCACCCTGGAGGTTGACGGCCTGATCGCCGATGGCACCATTTACGGTGGCATGCTGCCGAAAATCGCCTGTGCGCTGGACGCGGTGAAGGCGGGTGTAACCTCCGCGCACATCATCGACGGCCGCGTGCCGCACGCAGTGCTACTCGAAATCTTTACCGATACCGGCGTCGGCACCCTGATCACCAACGCCAACCTGAGTGACAATGCGGATGATGATTGACCGACACCCTGCGTGATCTCTATCACATAACCGGTGTTAACGATCACTAACAATTGATGGCATGGCGTCGAATCGTTACGATTCTGGCGCCGGTTTACAGGCTTTCGGCGCAGTAATCTTTTTATTGTAAGAACGCGGGCTTCTGACACCCCAGCGCTGAAAAGCCACGCAACGAGACCAATACCGGCACAACAACAAAATCAGATCCCGGCTGAATACTCCGGGCAAAGGCAGTTCATGAGCAGCGAAAAAATCAATCGGCGCCAGCAGATCCTCCAGGCCCTGGCCCACATGCTGGAAGCCAGCCCCGGCGCCCGCATCACCACTGCGGCACTGGCCAAAGAAGTGGGATTCTCCGAGGCGGCGCTGTACCGTCACTTCCCCAGCAAATCCAAAATGTTCGAAGGTCTTATCGAATTTATCGAGGAGACCATATTCAGCCGCATCAAGCTGATCATGCAGGACGAGCCCAGCGCACTGGCGCGCTGCCAGAAGATCCTACACCTGTTGCTGGCCTTTTGTGAGCGCAACCCGGGCATTACCCGCCTGCTTACCGGCGACGCCCTGACCGGTGAAACCGAGCGCTTGCACGGCCGCATCCTGCAGCTGTTCGACCGTCTGGAAACCCAACTCAAGCAGATTCTCCGTGAAGCGGAGCTCCGCGAGCAGTTGCGCCCGGCGATTCCGTTGACTGCCGCCGCCAACCTGCTGCTGGCCAGCGCCGAGGGGCGCATCGTTCAGTACGTAAGAAGTGGTTTCAAACGCAAACCGACGGAGCACTGGACGGAGCAGTGGCCGGTACTGGTTGCGGGATTTTTCCGGGAAAGCGCACTGGCTGCGCAAGGGTAAGGTAAGAATCGGGAGAGGACAGCGAGCCGGCTGAATCAATCGTCAGTTGCCGGCTATTTCCTGGTAGCGGTTGGCAGCCTGGTCGAACTCGCTGTTGATTGCTACCGCTTCTTTTTCACGCAATGTCAGACGCTCGTTGACCACACTCACCTCCTTGCGCAGGTTTTCAATCCGCTCAAGCAGTACTGCAGCAATGGTACCGCCATTGCGCTGGGTACGCGCGGCGACCGACTCTTCGCTCTCGATCTGTCGATTGAGCGAGGTCATATTAGAACGCAGGATCGCAATATCCTGCTGCACAATGGCAAGTTTGCGCTTACGCGCAGATTCGATGTCGGCGAGGCTGTTATAGCGCTTCAGCAACTGCAGGTCCGCTTCCTTTTGGGCTTCGCGACGTTGCTTTTCCTCCAGCTCCTTGCCTGAAAGCTCAGGAGCCACCACCTCCAGCACACGCCCGGTAGCGGTTAGCACCTCGTAACCACCGGCCACATAACGGGGAGGCACCACATCGTCCAGCACCTGAACGCCGTGTTCGTTGGTATAGCGGTACAGCCTCTTGCCGTCCCACCCCGAGTCTACAGCTCCGACATCCATTGTCAGAAGAGCGCTGGCCATTGCCAGCGCGATTGCGGTTTTCACACCTGCCTCATTTTTTGTTCACTCTAAACGCCACTCGTTGATCAAAGATACTCCCGAGCACCGAGGGTTTGAGAGTACCCCACAACTAGTCCGGTGTAGTTAGCCCCATAGGGTTAATTACGTATTCCTACCCGCCTAACCTTCAGCGGAAACACCGTACTTCTGGCGATAGCCAATAATCCGCTGCAGCAACTCGTCGCTGGCAGCTTCCGACTTAAGATAAGAAATAATATCGTCCAGTTCCACAATCCCGATCACAGGAATACTGTATTCCTGCTCAACCAGCTGAATCGCGGACAGATCCGTATCGTCGTTGGCCTTCTCCTGCCGGTTCAGACCGATCACCACACCCGCGGGCTCGGCACCTTCGGCCTGAATGATCTGCATCACTTCGCGCACCGCTGTTCCGGCCGTAATCACGTCATCGATGATCAAAACCTTGCCTTTCAGCGGCGCACCCACTAAGGTTCCGCCCTCGCCGTGGTCCTTGGCCTCTTTCCGGTTGTAACAGAAGGGTTTATCAACCCCTTTCTGTGCCAGTGCCACCGCGGTCACCGCACCCAGCGGGATGCCTTTGTAGGCCGGCCCAAATATGACATCAAACTCCACTCCAGAGGCAATAATCGCCTCCGCGTAGGCATTGCCCAATGCGGCGAGCGCCGCACCGCTGTGGAAACGGCCGGCATTAAAGAAATAGGGGCTTTGGCGCCCGGATTTCAGCGTAAAATCCCCGAAACAGAGCACATCGTGCTCCAGGGCCAGTTGTATAAAGTCGCGCTGGTACTGCTGCATGGCAATTTGATAACTATTGGCTAAGGTGAAGGAAGGTCCCCACGGAAAGGGGAGCGGCAATCGAAAAATGTTCAGACGAATAACGACTGCAATTTTACACAGTCCGCTGGTAAGGGGCTAATAATGCGAATAGTGAGCTTGTCCGTTGATGGTGTGCACCAGGCTGCGCAGCGCGGACTCTATGATTGGCTGGCGGAACAGGACGCAGACATCATCTGTCTCCAGGATCTCCGTTCACTGGAGCCGGAGCTGGATCACCCCATCTTCCATCCGGACGGTTACTACAGTTATTTCTTTGATTCCGGGACCCCCCATGAAAATGGCGTGGCCATATATACCCGTGCCCAGCCGAAAGCGCTGATTTACGGGATGGGCTTTGCCAATGGCGTGGATATGTACGGCCGCTACCTCCAGGCAGACTTTGAGCGCCTGAGCGTTGGCTCCCTGCTGGCGCCCGTTGCCAGGGATGAGGCCTCGCTGGAAGTAAAAGTCCAGTTCTTCGACGATATGCAAGCCCATCTGGCCAAGATAAGCCGCAAGCGCCGGGATTTTATTTTCTGTGGAAACTGGGGCATGGCACACCGTCGCGCCGATGTGCAGAACTGGCAGGACCATCAGGACACTCCCGGATTCATGCGCCACGAACAGCGCTGGTTTGACCAGCTGTTCAACGATATCGGCTATATCGATGCCTTCCGCCGGGTGGTGAAAGACGCGGATGAGTTTACCTGGTGGCCGAGCGGCGAACCCGGCAAGGGCGACGGCTGGCGCACGGATATGCAGATCGTGTCCCAGACCCTGAAAAACAAGATTGAATACGGCGCCATCAACAAGAACGTCAATTTTTCCAGCCACCTGCCGGTGATCATGGATTACGATCTGGAAGTGTAGCTTTCCGTTACGCGATACCAAGATGCAAAAAGGGCCCGCTGGAAATCCAGCGGGCCCTTTTTGTATGGCGATCGCAAGTAAACGCCGGGGACCTATTCCGCCAGCGCCTTCTTCTGCAGTTCCACCAGCTCTTTAATACCGGCCTTGCCCAGCGCCAGCATCTCCGCAAACTGATGCTCGGTAAAGGGCGCACCTTCGGCGGTACCCTGTACCTCGATCATGCCGCCGTCTTCCGCCATCACCAGGTTCATATCGGTATCGGCATTGGAATCTTCCGGATAATCCAGATCGAGCACCGCAGCGCCGTCATAAATACCCACCGAAATTGCCGCCACCATGTTTTTCAGCGGATCGGTGGCGATCATTTTTTCGCGCTGCATATAGCGGATGGCATCCACCAGTGCCACGCACGCTCCGGTAATCGACGCGGTGCGGGTACCGCCGTCGGCCTGGATGACATCGCAGTCCAAAGTGATCTGGTGTTCACCGAGGGCCTTCAGGTCCACGGCTGCGCGCAGTGACCGGCCGATCAGCCGCTGGATTTCTACCGTGCGGCCACCCTGTTTGCCGCGCGCCGCCTCCCGGCCCATGCGCGAACCGGTAGAGCGTGGCAGCATGCCGTACTCAGCGGTAATCCAGCCGCTGCCCTGACCGCGCAGAAAACGCGGCACTTCCGCCGCCACCGAGGCATTGCACAGCACTTTGGTGTCACCGAATTCCACCAGCACCGAGCCCTCCGCATGCCGGGTATAGTTGCGGGTGATGCGCACATCGCGCAGTTGTTCCGGTTTGCGGCCGCTGGGTCGCTGCATAAAGCACCTCTGATTAATCGGGAATTGTAAGAAAAGTGTGATGGTTAACTTTCAAGGCCCGGCATTATAGCCATCTGAGCACACAATCACCCTGTGCTATGCTTTGCCGCTGTTTTTTCACCCCTGATCTCAACGCATTTCCGGAGTACGGCAATATTATGGCCAACAACAAAGTGCGCAGCATGACCGCCTTCGGGCGCGCGGAAGTCAATTATTCCACCGGCACTGCGGTGTGGGAGATGCGCTCCGTCAATCATCGCTACCTGGAGCCTCACTTCCGCCTGCCGGAAGCCGGCCGCGCACTGGAGCCAAAGTTACGCGAATTGCTACGCAAATCCCTGAATCGCGGCAAGGTGGAAATGACACTGAACCTGAAGCCCAGCAGCGGCGAGGTTGCGGGTATCAAGGTCAATCAGGCACTGGTGGAGGAACTGGTCAAGGCCGCCGCTCAGGTCGCTCCCGACAGCCAGCCCCTGAACCCGCTGGAAGTACTCAAGTGGCCGGGCGTCATTGCGGAAGCGGAGACCGATGCGGAAGAGCAGGCCGGTGCCATTCTCGACGGCTTCAGGCAGGCACTCAAACAGGTTGTGGATAACCGCGAACGGGAAGGGGCGGAGCTCGCCGGTTTCATTGAGGCGCGCATCAAAGGTATCAATGAGCAGGTCACCACCGTGCGTGCACTGCTGCCGCAGATTCTTCAGAACCAGCGCGAGAAGCTGAAAGGTCGCCTGGAAGAGCTACTGGAAGAAATCGACAAGGACCGTATCGAGCAGGAAATTGCCCTGCTGGCGCAGAAGGCCGATGTCGATGAAGAACTCGACCGCCTAGAAGCCCACATCACCGAAACCCGTCGCGTGCTCAAAAACGGTGGACCTATCGGCCGCCGCCTGGACTTCCTGATGCAGGAGTTTAACCGGGAAGCGAATACGCTTTCGTCCAAAGCGGTGGTCACCGACACTACCCAGGCCGCAGTGGAACTGAAAGTGCTGATCGAGCAGATGCGCGAGCAGGTGCAGAACATCGAATAATCCGCTGATGTCCCGCAAAAGCCCCAATGCCGCCGACAGGAAAGTGGCGCTGCTGATCGCCAAGCAGTGGCCAGAACCCGCCTCTACGGCTGCCGGCAGGCGCACTCTGGATATTCTCGAGCTGCTTCACGAGGCGGGCTATCAAATAGAAATTGGTAGCCCAGCGCAGCCCACCCCCTTCCAGGCGAGCACCGGATTTGGCGAGCACCGGATCGATGTGAACGAATCCAGTTTTGACACCTGGGTACGCGCACTGAAACCCACCCTGGTGATTTACGACCGCTTTATGATGGAGGAGCAGTTTGGCTGGCGGGTGCGCGAGCAGTGCCCGAATGCGCTCACCCTTCTCGATACCAGCGATTTCCACAGCCTGCGCGAGGCGCGCCACCAGGCGCTGAAGAGCGGCCAGCCGGTAAACCTGTTCAACGCGAGTGCCGAGCGCGAAATCGCCGCCATGGCGCGCTGCGATCTCACCATCATGATTTCGCAGGTTGAAGTGGATTTGCTAAAGCAACATTTCTGCCTGCCGGACTGGCAACTGCACTACCTGCCTTTTCTGGTGCGGGAAATTCCGGACTTTTCCGCTCTGCCCGGCTTTGCCGAGCGCCAGCATATGGCGATGATCGGCGGATTTAAACACGCGCCCAATCGCGACGCGGTGCGCTGGTTGGCCGAAGATATTTGGCCAACGCTGCATTCGCTGCTACCGGGTGTAGAGTGCCATGTGTACGGGGCATATGCCGATCATGCCATGCAGCAATTTCACAAACCTGGGGCAGGGTTGCGGATTATCGGCCGTACCGACGATGCGCTCGCAACGCTCTCGCGCTATCGCCTGAATCTCGCCCCGTTGCGATTCGGGGCGGGGCAAAAAGGAAAGATTCTCGACGGCTGGCTTTCCGGCACACCCACCATCACCACGCCCATCGGTGCGGAATCCATGGCATCACCGGATGCCTGGGGCTACGCGTTATCAGATGGTCCGGATCAATTTGCAGAAATCGCCGCGCGTATCTACCAGCACGAGGCAGACTGGCTGGCGGTGCGCGAAGCCAGCGCTCGGGCGCTGCATACGGGATTTTCCCATGCATCCCACGCGCAGGCGTTTATCGAACGCATCGAGTCCACCACCCACTGCCTCGAAGCGCATCGCAATCGCAATATGTGGGGGCGTATTCTGAGAAGAACCGAACATCGCGCGGAAGAATTCATGAGCCGCTGGATCGAAGCAAAAAACAAATTGCCCGGTGCCAGTTGACCCGAACGCTCGGTTTATATTTTCCATGTGATCTCCATGCCACTCTCACGCCCAATTACCATCATCGCCGTAGCTCAACTGTTGGGCACGTCGCTCTGGTTCAGCGCGAACAGTGCCGCAGATTCTCTCGCAGTGAGCTGGCAGATTAGCGCTACCGATATGGGCTGGCTGACCAATGCCGTGCAGTGCGGTTTTATTCTGGGCACGTTGATACTCGCCCTCGGCGGCATCGCCGACCGCTTTCGCGCAAGCCAGATTTTTATCCTGAGCGCACTGGCAGGGGCGCTGTTTAATGCCTGCTTTGCCTGGCTGGCGGACGGTTTGACCAGTGCATTGGTGTTGCGTTTTTTTGTCGGGGTTTGTCTTGCGGGTATTTACCCCATGGGCATGAAATTGATCGTGAGCTGGGAGCCGCAGCGAGCCGGTGTGGCGCTGGCGCAACTGGTGGCAATGCTTACCCTCGGCACCGCCTTGCCGCACGGCATGCGGGAAATCGGTGCAGGGGTGCCGTGGCAGTGGATCATCAGTGCTTCATCGGTGCTGGCAGTAATTGCCGCTGCTTTCATTCACCGCCTTGGAGATGGTCCACACCTGCCACAACCCACTTCAGCCGCTCTTCCACAGCCGGAACATCGCGGGTTCAGCCAGCCAGCGGTGGTACAGGCTTTCCGTATTCCTCAATTTCGGGCCGCCGCCTGGGGTTACTTCGGCCATATGTGGGAACTTTACGCTTTCTGGGCGATGGTTCCGCTACTGGTTTCAAGCACGGCTTTATTCGAGCAGTTTCCGGCACTGGGAATTCCCGGGCTATCCTTCGGGATTATCGCCGCTGGCGCACTGGGTTGTGTTTTGGGCGGGATACTTTCGCGAAAATTTGGCAGCGCACCGATTGCCATGGGTGCACTTGCAACCTCAGGTTCTTGCGCACTGCTTTTCGTTTTGCTCTGGGACAGACTACCCGCACTCTGGTTGGCGGTGTTGCTGCTGATCTGGGGTGCCACGGTGATTGCGGACTCGCCGCAGTTTTCTGCACTCTCCGCCACCGCCTGTCCCGGTGAAATCGTCGGCGCAGCGCTGGCCATTCAGAACTCCATTGGATTTGCCATTACGGTCATTTCAATCGCTGGTGTCAGCACACTTTTCGAGTTGAGCGGACCCCAGGCAATCTGGTTGCTGCTACCCGGTCCGATATTCGGCCTGCTGGGCTTCACGCTTACCATGCGGCAAACCGCGCGCTGAATTCGAATTACCTTGTACACCTGACCGAAAATCAAATCGGTGCCAGGCGCCGAGACCTCCATCACACCCCTCCCCCAATGGGTTACGATCGCACCAATTAAGACCTAATTTTGGCGCGAAATCCAAAGAGTTGTCCCCATTTTCAATTGCGGGCGCAATGAACCTCCTCGTTATACCAAAACCTTGGGAAATAAATCCGCAACAAAATTGCGGGGAAAACCCGGGTTGCCGCACAGGAGTATCGCGGTGTTTTCACGGCGGCTCTACCCAGCGCCGCCGATAAAAATAATTATGGAGAAATTCGCAACAATGAAATTATCAGCGTTATTGAAACCTTCCCCCGGTGCCGTCCTCGGCGCAGCGACGCTTTTGCTGAGTGCCACCTTCGGCGCGAGCTATTCAGCCCATGCCGTCGAGCCGGAACTGTCCGCCATGTCTGTGGCGGCGGACGAGGTGATTACCGATCGCATCATCGTGAAGTACAAAAGCACTCTCGCCGGTGCAAACTCCATGGCCATGTCCCAAACCGCAATCGATCGTATCGCGCAAACGGCCGGTCACCGCTTCAAACATATGCGCCGCCTGGCGACCGGTGCGCAATTGATGAAGCTGGAAAAGCGCGCAAGCAAAATGGAGTTGGACGCAATCATTGCGCGACTGCAACAGGACCCGCAGGTGGAATACGCAGAGCCAGACCGGTTGATGCAACCTATGGCAACCCCCAACGACAGCAACTACAACCAGCAATGGCATTACTTTGAAGCCACCGGCGGCCTCAACCTGCCTGCGGCCTGGGATGTGACTCAGGGGGAGGGCGTTGTGGTTGCCGTGATCGATACCGGCTATCGCCCGCACGCGGACCTCAATGCCAACCTGCTGCCCGGCTATGACATGATCTCCGATACCACTGTGGCCCAGGATGGTAACGGCCGTGACAGCGACGCCAGTGACCCGGGTGACTGGTCCCCCGCGGGCGCCTGTGGTGCGGGACAACCGGCACGCAACAGCAGCTGGCACGGTACCCACGTGGCCGGGACGATTGCCGCTGTTACCAATAACGGCACCGGTGTGGCCGGCGTTGCTTACAAGTCGAAAATCGTACCCATCCGCGTACTTGGCCGCTGTGGCGGCTACACCTCAGACATTGCCGACGGCATTATCTGGGGTGCTGGCGGCAGTGTCAGTGGGGTTCCGGCCAACGCCAACCCGGCGCAGGTATTGAACCTGAGCCTGGGCGGAGGCGGTGGCTGCGATACCACCACACAAAATGCCATCAATACCGCACGCAGTCTCGGCACTACGGTGGTAGTGGCCGCGGGTAACTCCAATGCCAATGCCGGGAATTACAGCCCGGCGAGCTGTAACGGGGTTATCACTGTAGCCTCCACCAACCGCGCCGGCAGCCGTGCCTACTACTCCAACTACGGCAGTGTGGTGGATGTGGCAGCGCCCGGTGGCGAAACTTCCGTGAGTTCCAACGGCGTACTTTCCACACTCAACAGCGGCTCTCAGGGCCCCGGCAGTGACAACTACGCCTTCTACCAGGGCACCAGCATGGCAGCTCCCCACGTGGCGGGCGCCGCGGCACTGCTGTACGCCGTTGATAGCGGAATTACTCCGGACGAGGTTGAGTCCACCCTGAAGAATACGGCGCGCGGCTTCCCCGGTTCCTGTAGCCAGTGCGGCAGCGGTATTGTCGACGCGGCGGCGGCAGTAGACGCGGCCAATGGTGGTGGCGGTGGCGACCCGCAGCCTGGCGATGGCGAGCTGACCAACGGCGTGGCCGAGACCGGCCTCTCTGCAAGTTCAGGTCAGGAACTGCGCTTCACCTTGGATGTCCCGGCGGGTGCGAGCAATCTGAGCTTCCAGATTTCCGGTGGCAGCGGCGATGCGGATCTCTACGTACAGTACGGCAGTCAGCCCACCACTAGCAGTTACGAGTGCCGCCCCTACCTGAACGGTAACAACGAGACCTGCACCATCAGCAATGTGCAGGCAGGCACCTATCACGTAATGGTACGCGCCTACAGCAGCTTCTCCGGCGTCAGCCTGGTGGGCAGCTTTGACGAAGGCGGCAGTGGCGGCGGCGCCACCGGCTGGACCGAAACCAACGTAGCCGGTGCGGCCAACGCCTGGCAGCACTTTACCCTCGATGTAAACAGTGGCATGGCATCACTGGAAGTGCTCATGAGTGGAGGCAGCGGTGACGGCGACCTGTATGTGCGCTTTGGCAGCCAGCCCACCACCAGCAGCTACGATTGCCGTCCCTATCGCTGGGGCAACAACGAGAGCTGCAGCTTCAGTAACCCGCAGGCGGGCACCTGGTATATCAGTATCCGCGGATACAGTGCCTACTCCGGCGTAACCCTGCAGGCTGAAGCCGCCCCCTGATAGCCGTCACAAGAACGACCCCTCCTTGATTGGCCGGCCTTTGCCGGCCTTTTTTGTAGCGGGTTTTTATCCGGCAGGAACGGATTACTTCACAAACGGCTGGAACTGCTTGTCGACCGGAGTATCGGCGAAGTGATTGATGTAATTACTCATCACCTTCTGCGCGACACCCACAATAATTTCCAGCAGCTGTTGTTGGCTGTAGCCCATATCGTAGAAGCGCTTTACTACCTCGTCGGATACCACACCGCGATCGCGCACTACCGCCAGGGTTGTCTCCCGCAGTACTTCCAGTTTTTCCGTCGGCAAGGGCGTTTTATTGCGCAGAGCCTCGTTGATTTCGTCGTCCACTTTCATGGATTTGGCAATCGCGCTATGGGCGGGCACACAGTAGTGGCAACCGTGCTCCACATTGATTGCCTGCCACACAACGGTTTTTTCCTCAGCAGAAAAGGAAGTATTGAGAAACTGTTCGTGCAGCACCTGATAGGACTTCAGTGCCGTCGGTGCCTCTGCCATTACCCCGTGCAGGTTGGGGATAGAGCCGAACGCATCAATGGAGTTCTGCAACAGCGGCTTGCTGTCTTCCGGTGCGCTTTCGATATCGTGAATCTTGAAGTCGGACATATCGTACCTCTTTTTCCTCTCTTACCTCTCGTGCCTCTGGGCGTGTAGATCACCTGACAAGTGATAGTGATCAGCTCGGGCAACCGCACTGGCGGCCCATATTTTTGAGCAGATGATCAAGAATGCACAACCTACCCAATTTTGAGCAGCTGTTCAAGACCTGGCAAATTTGCCGAAACCGGCTCCCGGCCATAAAATTGAGCGCCTGATCAACCCATCAACCAGGTGAAGCACCATGGCCAACACGGCAAAATTCGATCGCCGGGAAGTGCTGGAAAGCGCTACACGCCTGTTCTGGCAGAAGGGTTATCACGGCACCTCCACGCGGGATATCCAGCAGGCTACCAACCTGAAGCCGGGCAGTATTTATGCAGCATTTGGCAGCAAATCTGGACTTTTTAGCGAAGTTCTGCACTTTTATGCAGACAGTATGGCAGGCCAGCTGTCGCAGGTTTTAACTGAACACGACACAATCATCGGCGGGTTGCGCGCCTTCATGCGCCACGTGATCCTGGAGGGGGGCGACGATGCGCCCAGCGAGCTGTGCCTGCTGGCCAAATCCCTGTCGGAGCTGGAAGAGGGCGAGGCAGAATTACTGAATGAGACCCGCAGACTGCTGGCAGCGACCGAGCAGCGTTTTCAGCAGGCGCTGGCCAGGGCCGTCACCAACGGTGAGCTGCCCGTGAGCACCGATACCGCTCTGGCAGCGCGGCAATTGCAAATCCAGCTGATCGGCCTGCGCAGCTATTTGCGTGCCACCGGCGACAGGGCCGCCGTCGAGGAGCTGGTTTCGCGGTTGTTTAATTGATCCTGTCGCAGCAGCGCGCGCAGGGATCAGAGAGTGCGGACCGACCCGCAATGGCTCGGCCCACTCGCCATTCAGCCGGTACTCGTTGAATTACGCGTCCAAAGCTCAAAAATTCTCCGTTCTTTATTGGTTTAATGAGGCGCAACACCCGCGAAACCTGTAATCTCGCACCTAATCGTGTCAATATTGCCGCAGTGAAAAACCAAAAATTACTGTGACTCTAATCACAAATATAAGTATTCGTTCGGAAATACATTTACGTCTATTAAGACCACTAAGGGGTAACCATGGGTATCTTTGTCCGCAACTGGCTCGCCGGGTGCGTAGCACTGTCGCTGTCCCAAATTTCATTCGCGGCCGGCACAGATGCCGGTACCGACATTACCAACACCGCTACGGCGAGCTTTACCAATAGCCTCGGTGCCTCCCAGTCCGTTGACTCCAATACAACCACGCTGAAGGTCGACGAGTTGCTGGACGTAACGGTGACTTCCAATGACTCAGGCAATGTCTCCGTGGTTTCCGACGAAACTGGCGCAGTCCTTTCGTTTACGGTTACCAACACCGGTAATGGTGAAGAAAACTATGACCTGGACATCGACAGTGCATTGACCGGCGATGATTTTGATCCGGAAAACGTCCAGATCTATATCGATGCCAACGGCAATGGCAGCTATGACCCCGGTACCGACACCCTGTTCACCCCGGGCAGTTCAGCCGCACCGCTCCTGGATGCCGACGGCGCCATCACCGTATTCCTGGTTTCGGATATCCCCGACGCACTGAGTAACGGCGACACTGGTCTCGTCGAACTGACCGTAGAATCGGTGACCGCTCAGGCCAATGCCGGAGCGGAAGTTCCGGGCTATGTGTTTGCCGGTCAGGGCGACGGCGGCGGCGATGCGGTAGTAGGCAGCAGCACGGCCCTGGTGAGCGAACAAAACGCCTATCTAGTTGCACAGGTGGAAACCACATTCACCAAGAACCAGAGCATCGCCGATCCCTTTGGTGGCACCAGTGCGGTTCAGGGTTCAATCATTACCTACACCCTCACCTTCGAGTCTACCGGCACCGGCACCATTACCGGCCTGGTACTCAGTGACAACATCCCCGATAACACCAGCTATGTTGCGGGCTCCATTACCCTCGACAGCACCGCAAAAACCGACGCATCCGGCGATGATGAGGCCACATTTGAATCCGCTGCGTCTCCGCAACGTATCGATGTAAACCTTGGGGATGTTACCCCCCCAACAACACACACCGTTACGTTCCAGGTGCAAATAGACTGAGCCCTGACGGACAGCCATAGGAGGTTGCCTTGAAAACAACACTCATTGCCCGGGCACTGGGCGCACTGATATTCGCCATCGCCATGCCTCTCGCGGCCGCGGTGGAGTTGGAAACCCGCGCCTACCGCGAGGTGGAAGTGAACAGTGCCAGTGGCACCCCGGAGAAAAAGCTGGAAGCACTGGAACGCGCTGCACCGGGCCAGGAAGTTGTGTATGTGATTCGCTACCGCAACTCCGGTGACGAGCCGGCGCAAAACCTGGTTGTGAATAATCCGGTCCCCGCGCAAATGCGCTATGTCGCCGATTCTGCCGAGGGGAGCGGCACCACCATAGAGGTCAGTGTCGACGGCAGTAACTTTGCGGATCTCGCAACCCTCACCGTCACCGCAGACGACGGCTCCACCCGACCAGCTCAGGCGGACGATGTCACGGCGGTGCGCTGGATCCTGAACGGTAATCTGCCCGCCGGCGGCTCCGGTGAGGTGCGTTACCGGGCAGTACTGAAGTAGACAGTGAACCCTTTTTTAAAACAGCGAAATAAGAACACCTTAGATATTTATCGGTTGCTCATCGCACGGAAGATCAATAAACCAGGAGTGAATCCCAGTGAACTTCTTCAATAAAAATGCCCGCGGACTCGCCTCCCTGGGCGGCCTGCTCATGGCAGTTCTAGCCCCCCAGGCGCTTGCAGACGGAACCGCTGCGGGCACCCAGGTAACCAACACCGCCAGCGTGGAATACCAGGTAGGCGGCGTGGCACAAACACCAGTCGACAGTAATGACGAAGTGTTTACCGTCGACCGCGTCATTCGCATGACCCTGACCCCCGACGACAGCCCGGTGACTACCGTTCCCGGAGCCACCGCACAGGTCACCACCTACACCCTGACCAACACCTCGAACGACACTCTGGATTTTGACCTGAGTGCGATCAACGCCGCGAATGCGGATATGGGTGCTCTCGGAACCGACAATATCGACGCCAGTTCCGTAACCGTATTCTGGGACACCAACGGCAACGGTGTTTATGACCCCGGTACCGACACCGCCACCACGGTTGACAATCTCACCGGCGACGCGGGCGGCAGCGATGACAACCAGACCAAAGTGTTTGTGGTTGTCGATGTCCCCAGCACCGCCACCGACAGCGATATTCTTGGCGTCGAGCTGACCGCGTCGGCGCTCGACGGTGATGGCAGCGCGCTGACCGAAACCAGTGGCGCCAACACCACCGGTGAAGACACAGTGTTTGGCGATATCGCAGGCGCTACCGATGGAGCGCGCGATGCCGCAATCAGCAGCTACGGTGCCTACGCGCTGGAGTCCGCCAGCATTGCGGTCGCCAAAAGTTCAGAAGTGATCGAAGACCCGTTCAACGGCACAACTGATCCCAAATTCATCCCGGGTGCGACCGTTGAGTACTGCATGGTTGTTACCAATAGCGGTAGCGCGGCGGCCACCGACGTTACCCTGACGGATGACTTCCCAAGTCAAACCACCTACGTGGCCAATTCCATCGCCACCGGTACCGGTGGGACTTGTGGTGCCAATACCGATGGCACACCCCTGGGCTCCGAATCTGGCGGCGAGGTCACTGCAACCTTCACCTCCGTCGGCGCCAGCAACAGTGTCTGGGTCAGTTTCCAGGTCACCCTGAACTGACGCCAGTATGGGGGCTCCCGGGGTGATCTATACCCGGGGCCCTTTACATTGAGTACCCCAAGTTGGATCTGCGATCGCAAGGGCGGGCCACGGCGGGCTACGCAAGTCCGTTGCGTACCCTAAGCGCCGGCAAGCCCATTGCCTGGTTATGCGCTTCAGCATTTTTGTGGCTGGGCCTGCTGCTGCCTGCTCCCCAGGCTTTGGCCCAGGCCGACCAGATTCGCAATATCGCGCAGGCCAGCTGGCTGCACCCGAAAAACCCCACGGCAACGCTCTCGCAGGATTCCAACCCGGTCAGTGTCACGCGACTGGAGCTGCCCGCCTGCACCCCCTCCAGCGCGCATTTCTACCAGCACTTGCCTGGCGAACGTGAGATCTCCGGTGCCGCAGCGCGATACTTCGATGGCGGGGCGTTTCTCGATACATCGGACAACCGCGTACCACTGACAGCCGCGACCGCGTTCGACGGAACCGCGCTGGAACTTTCCGCCGTCAACAGTGCGCCCGCTACCGTTTATCACGCCGGTGAACCCATCCTGATCTCGGTGGAGGATGCGAACCGCAATATCGACCCCCAGCAGCGGGAAACGATCGAGATTTCGCTGCACACCAGCTACGAAACCGGCGCACTGAATCCGAGCAGTCTCATCCCCGAGCGGGAAACGCTGTACCTGCTGGAAACCAGCCGGGATAGTGGCCTGTTCAGTGCCGCCATTCAAAGCCACGGACCCATCGACGAAATACCGGTTCGGGATGCCGACGGCCAACTGGTACTGGGGGTTAATGCCCGTTTAACCCTCGGCTACGAAGACCCCATGTGCGCGGGGGAAAGCGCGCGCGGCGAGGTACGAGTAGACCCGCTCGGTACCGTGTTCGACGCGGTGGACGGTCTCCCGGTGCTCGGGGCAACCGTTTCCCTGGTCAACGCCGACGGCACCCCTGCAACCGTTTTTGCCGATGATGGCGTGACCCGGATCGACCACCAGCAGGTCACCGGCGAAGTGCTGGGTGCAGATTCCCCGTATTTTCGCTTTCCCTATGTCGCCCCCGGTGACTACCGCCTGGTAGTGGTTCCGCCGCGAGGCTACACCGCACCTTCGATTCTGGCCGATGACGAAATGCCCACCTCACCGAGTGGCGCGCCCTATCAGGTCGGGCCGGGCTCACGCGGCGACCTGTTCAATGTTCCGGTGGGGCCCGCGCTGGTGGTGGATATCCCCCTGGACCCGAGCGATGACGCGCTGCTGCTGGAGAAATCCGTATCACAGGCAGTCGCCTCGGTCGGTGATTTTCTGCAGTACCGCCTGAATATCACCAGTCAGGTAACCGCCCCGACAACCGCGGTGACGGTCACCGACGAATTGCCTTTCGGTATGCGCTACCGCAGTGGCTCTCTCAGCGTAAACGGCGAGCGCCAGGGCGACCCGGATATCTCGGCGAATGGCCGCACCCTGCAGATTGCCACCGGTGATCTGGCTGGGGGCGCACAGACTGAGGTGCGCTATGTGGTGGAAGTGGTGGCCGGCGCACCCACTGGCGACGCGGTCAACCGCGCGACCGCGCGCGGCCTGAGCCCCGGCGGTAGCAGCATGTCCTCCAATCAGGGGCAGGCCGCGGTGCTGGTTACCGAGCCACTGATGAGCGACCGCTTTACTCTGGTGGGACAAGTTTCTGCCGGCGCCTGTGGTACACCCTGGTCGCAGCTCGACGGGGTTGCCGGTGTTCGCCTGCTGCTGGACGACGGCACCTACGTGGTTACCGATAGCGATGGCCGCTATCACTTCGAAGGCGTCCGGCCCGGCACCCATGTGGTACAACTGGATATCGACAATCTCCCGGCGGGCTGGGAAGCGGTCTCCTGTATCGACAATACCCGCTTTGCCGGCAGTACCTACTCCCAGTTTGTCGACGCCCAGGGCGGCAGCCTGTGGCGAGCGGACTTTCAGTTGCAACCGGCCCGCGCGGGCCTCCGTCTGCAGACGCAAAGCCCGACCGTCACCCCCATACTGGAGCCGGCGCAGCCACACCGTTATACCTTCTACGGTAACTTTGCCTCCGGCGACGACCAGCTGCTGCCAGAGTCCCTGCAACAGCTGGAAGCACTGAAAGCCGAGCTGCAAAAAGCGGACGTGGTCTCCATGGAGGTTACCGGCCACACCGATACCCAGCGGCTTTCGGTGCGCGCACAGCAAAAGTTCCGCGACAATTACGGTCTGTCCATCGCCCGCGCAACCACCGTGGCACAAGCACTGGCCGGTGCCACCGGCCTGTCCGCTGATCGCGTCACCATCGGTGGTCTCGGACCCTCCAGGCCAATTGCCGGCAACGATACGCCTGCAGAGATGGCGAAGAATCGCCGCGTGGAAGTCACCGTCCTTTCCCGCGCAAGCACCAGAGAAGTTGTGGTCGGTGAGCGCAGGCGGCACCGGCACCAGGTGGAGCTCGATACCAGCAGCCACGGCTTCGGAAACCTGCGCATCACCGCAATGATTCCCTCACAGTTACAGTATGTCCCGGGCACCGCAGAGCTGGACGGTGAACTTGTCGCCGACCCCAATCAGAACGGTGAGATGTACCTGTGGCGGCTGCAAAACAGCACGCAAACGGGCGCCACCAGTGCTGTCTCCGGCCTGCGTCGCACCTTCACCTTTGAAACCGAAGAGCTTTGGCGGCGCGATGCGCCATCACAGCAGTCGGTAAGTGACTCTACCGGTGGATGCACACAACCGCTGAACATCAAAATCAACGCCCTGATCGATACCGACAGCGCCGCCAATATCCGCCTGCCGGTGGTAGAAAATCGACTCGATTGCGGCGCCGCGAATGTGGACGGGAAACCTGGCGAGGGCGCCACCCTTGCGCAAGACCCCGTCTCCGGGGACAGCGGCCACCACACCACCGCAATCTCCGCCGCAGTGCCGGCCTCTCCGGAACCGACACAACCTCAGGAGTCCGCAAACCAGTCGTCCGTTCGCGCCGCCGGTGGCGACACAGACTGGCTGGCGCGCGCGAGCGGCCAGCGCGGATTCCTGTTTCCCCAGGAGCGACACAACCCTAGAGCACCGGCTCTGCGCGCGGTCATTGCGCACGATATCGGTGAAATAGTGCACCTCACCATCAATGGCGAGCCCGCACCGGCCATAAGCTACGAAGGGATCAAAAAGTCTGCCGACGGGCGATCCGCCATCAGTGTATGGCGGGCACTTCCGCTTTCGGAGGGTGGCAACCTGCTGCACGCCACGGTTGTCGACGACAGCGGTGCCCAGCTCCGGAAGCACGAGCGCGAGGTGCATTTTGCCAATACCCCGGCGCGCGCTGTGCTGCTGGCAGATCAGTCGCAACTGGTCGCCGACGGCGTGAGCCGCCCACAAATTGCCATTCGAATTCTCGACCGCGACGGCTACCCGGTGCGCGACGGCATTACCGGCAGTCTCGACATTAGCGCCCCCTACGAGGCGTGGCAGAGCCTCGACAGCCGCCAGCAGCGGGACCTGGTGGGCATGGACCGCCTGCAGCCCCAGTATCAGGTTGTCGGCGATGAAGGTATCGCACGCATCGAGCTGGCGCCGACCACCCGCTCCGGCGCCTTTACCCTGAACTTCCGCTTCCGCACCAACGTCGATTCCGTGCGTGAACAGCAACTGCAGGGTTGGATTGCGCCGGCCGCGCGGGATTGGGTGGTCGTGGGCTTCGCCGAGGGCACACTCGGCTACAGCACCATCAAAAACCAGATGGAACCGCTGCCCGAGGACGTGGAGTCCGGTACCTATACCGATGGCCAGCTGAGCTTCTACGCCAAGGGCCAGGTCCGTGGAGAGTGGCTGCTTACCATGGCCTACGACAGTGACAAGCCCCGCGACACCACATTGATGGCTCCCATCGATCCGTCACGCTACTACACCCTGTACGGCGACGGCACCACCCAGGTTTACGGTGCCGCCAGTCGCGACAAGCTGTACGTGAAGATGGAAAAAGGGCAGTTCTATGCACTATTCGGCGACTATGAAACCGGTCTGGTGCATACACAGCTGTCCCGCTACAGCCGAACCCTGAACGGATTCAAGGCGGAGCGCAGTGACGGCCCTCTGGTATTCAGCGTATTTGCCGCCGATACCGAACAGAATTACGCGCGCGATGAAATTCAGGGCAACGGTACCTCCGGCCTCTACCAACTCAGCTACCCCGATATCGTGCTCAACAGTGAGCGCATTCGCCTGGAAACACGGGACGCCATTCATCGCGATACGGTTCTCGGCAGCCGCAGCCTGGCGCCGTTTATCGATTACGAGATCGACTACGCCGCCGGCACCCTGTTTTTCCGCGAACCAATCTTCAGTCGGGATGGGGACTTCAACCCGGTATACATCGTTGCCGAATACGAGACCCAGGGCAGTGACAACCGCCAGTTCAATGGCGGCGGGCGCGTGGGCCTGAACCTTTGGGAAGACACCCTGGATATCGGTATCAGCGGGCTGCGGGACGACAGCGCCGCGGGCACCACCGACCTCACCGGCGTCGACCTCAGCTGGCGTTTTGCCGATGACAGCGAGCTGCGCCTCGAGTCCGCGCAGAGCGACGGGACACATCAGGGCAGTGCACGCAGTGGCGACGCGTGGCTTGCGGAAGTGGAGCACCACAGCAGCCGTTTTGACCTGCTGGCCTACAGTCGCAGTCAGGATCAGGAATTCGGTGTAAACCAGCAGAACCTCGGCGATAGCGGCCAGCGCAAAACCGGTGCCCAGGGTCAGGTGTACCTTGCCCCGGGCTGGTCACTGCAGGGTGAGGCCTACCGCCAGCAGAACCTGGACAACGACGCAAACCGCAACGCCGCCAGCGGCAGACTGCGCTATGAAAATGACGCCGGCAGCCTGGCCGTCGGCGCCCAGCATATCGTGGACGAACTGCCGGCTTCCGACAATTCACAGGTATTTGAACAGGCGGAATCCTCCCAGGCGGTGGTCACCGCACGGCGCAAGCTGATGGAGGGCAAGCTCGATGTTTCCCTGCAGGCCGAGGCCAGCCTCGACGACCAGCAGCGTCAGAGCGCGGACTACCCGGATACATACTTGCTCGGTGCCAGCTACGCGCTGACCGACAACACCCGCCTGCTGGCAGCCCAGGAATTTACCGACGGTGATGCACAGAACACCACAAGCAGCCGAATGGGTGTACAGGTAGAACCCCTGCGCGGCACCCGGGTGACCACCACCCTGAACCAGTCGCGGGTAGACGACTTCGCACCGCGCCATTACAGCCAGCTGGGGCTGACCCAGGTGGCCACGCTGGGAGAAGACTGGCGCCTGGATTTCGGGCTGGATGCGAGCCGCTCACTGGATGGCGACTGGCAGGATGTCACCAGCGAAGACAACGTTTATCCACAGGCCAACCGCGAGAGCCCGTTCGGCCAGTCATCCCTCAGCAATATCAGCGAAGACTTTGTCGCAATCACGGCCGGCGCCACCTGGCGCGGCGAGTTCTGGGGCTGGCGCGGGCGCCTGGAAAACCGCCGCAGTGACAGCAGCGACCGGTTCGGAATGACTACCAGCTTCCTGCGCCAGGCCCGCGCCGGAGTGGCCTTTGCCAGCAGCCTCGACGCATTCCGCTCGGAACTGAACGGCGGCGTGAAAGCGGACCTGGCGAGCCTCGACCTGTCCTGGGCCTGGCGCCCGCTCGGCAGCCAGTGGTCACTGCTCAATCGCACCGAATTCCGCTACGAAAGTATCTGGGACCCGGCGCTGGCGACCAACCTGGGTATCTACGGTTTTGACGGCCTGACCGCAGCCGATGCCCGCAGCCGGCGCCTGATCAATAATTTTGCCCTCAACCGGGTATCCCGGGAGTGGCAGGCAGAAGACCGGCACGGCAACCTGTTCCAGCGCTACGAGCGCAGTCAGTGGTCCCTCTATTACGGCGCCAAGTATGTGCAGGACAATTTCGACGGCGTCGATTACTCCGGGTATACCGACCTGCTCGGCACCGAGTTCCGCTTTGACCTGAACGAATGGATGGATGTAGGGCTGCAGGCGAGTGCACTGAACTCGTGGACTGCCGGCACCCATGTGTACTCGTTCGGTCCGCAGCTGGGGCTGTCGCCGGTGCGCAATGGCTGGATCACCCTTGGCTGGAACCTGCGCGGCTTCCGCGACCGGGACTTCGAAGCCGCCCGCTACACTGCCCAGGGCCCGTACCTGCAGCTGCGCTTCAAGTTTGACCAGAACACCCGCTTCGGCTTTGGTGACGCGGCGGAGGATCAGTGATGTTGGCGAGGCTGTTGTTGGAGAGACCGTTGTTGGCGAGATTGCGACGTTTTTATATCGCTCTCTGTGGGCTCGCCGTGCTGCTGGCTTCGACGCTGTGGGCTAACCCGGCAGTGGCAGACAACTGTTATCACGCAACCGCACAGGGCTCTACAGGCCCTGCGGATTGGGAGACTTACTGCTGGCTGGACCTTTCCTCGTACAATGACGTCGCCGCACGCTCCGGGGCAGGGCAAAACTTCACCTACAACCTCCCCGATGGCACCGTCATGACCTTCAACCTGAGGGTCAGTGGCTCGGCGGCGAGGGCGGCTGCCACGCCGTCCTGGTCCGGCGCAGCCGTGGGGAATACCGCATTCCTCGGAATAGCCGGAAGGCCTGTGCTCTATCAGGTCAGTGGGGGCACCACGACGGCGACCATTTCCAATATCAACCTAGCGCCACCGGCCGGAGGCACGGTTACCAATTATATGTTTGTCGCCGGTGATGGGGAGTCTTCGAACGGCGGAGAAAGCCTGCGCTTTGAGACCAACGGGGGAAACTGGGCACTGCTGGACCGGGCAGGGCCAACCAGCGGCTCGTCCTATCCGGGCATTTCAGGTGTCGGCAGCAGCGATGTTCAGATCACCGGGCGCTCGGGCACGGTAGGCGCCCACATTGTCGGGTCCAGCGCGCCAACCGCGGTCACCACTACCCTCGTCGGCAGCGGATTACAGGGCGCCATGTTCGCTGTGCGCTTTGCCTCGATCCGTCTCAATTCCGAGATCGCCGGCGGACGTGTCGATGCCTCCGACCAGTTCCGGTTCTCCATCAACGCCACCAACAGCGGTGCGGTACTTGCCGAGGGAACCTCGAGCGGCACCGGGCCGGGGCCGTTTACAGGAGCGACCCTGTCGAGCACAGCCGCGCTCCCGCTGACACTCAACCAGTCGATGGCAAGCGGAAGCAGCAGTGCGATCTCGCGCTATCGCACGGTGCTGACTTGTACCAACCCAACGGGTTCAAGCACGCCGCTCCCGAACAACGTGGAGACTATTTCCTACAACTTCGGCACTCTGCAGTATGGGGATGCGGTGCAATGTACGTTCTACGAAACCGAAGTACCCATCGCGAATTTGTCCAATTCCAGCAAAAGCGTCTCGGACATCAATGGCGCCGATGCCAATCCCGGCGACATATTGCGCTATACCATCACGATCAATGAATCCGACGGCGTATCGGCCAGTGGTATCCGTGTCACCGACAATATCGATGCCCTGCTGGAAGACTTCACCGTAGTCAGTTTGCCCGCGGGTGCCACCGACTATTCCACCGCCGGTACCGGGCCGCTGGACGTGCGTGATATCGACCTACCGGCCAACGGCTCCGCGGAAATTGTCTTCGAAGCGCGTATCGCCGCCGGCGCCATGCCCGGTGACACAATCAACAATACCGCAGTGGTGATTCACCCCGTTGACGGATCTACCGTGCAGGTGACGGCGCCTTCAGTGACTGTTACTTCTCCCTTCCCTCCGTCAGAGGGCATCAAGAAGCTTTACCCCTATTACGCCAGTATTTCCGGCGCGAACCGCAATACTCTGCAGCGAATTGTACCGGGAGCGAATTCAAACACGACTTTGAGTGAAGGGGGTGCAACCACGCTGACGATGACGCCGCAAACTCAGGCACCTCTTAGGTTAACCGCCGGAAGTATCCAAATTCCCCTGTGTATGCGCCGCAGCACCTATCTCGACGGTAGCACTCGCTCGCGCACAGTGAGCGTCCAATTGGATTATGTGGGCGCATCAAGTGGCACTATTGGCAGCCAAACGCGAACCGTGGGGTTAGAACTTTTTAGCTGGCTGCCAATTATGTTCAACATCGACCTTCCCAGTGATGTCACGTTGAATCCAGGCACCGCCATCCGGATGAGGGTAACCAACGATTCCAGTGGCGCGGGGCAGCGAGACACATACTTGAGTTCTACAAGTTGCGGCACTGGCGATTCCCATGTGGCCTTTGATACCAGCACCGTGATCAATGTGGATAGTGCAATTGTCTACAGCTCGGCCTATCCCGCCACCACAACTCAGGCCTCCTATGGCGCGGGCACACAGGCATTTATCCGCGCTGTGGTGAGCGACCCGTTTGGCAGTTTCGATATCACCGGCGCTGCCATCGAAATCGCCGATGCAAACGGAAACACCGTACAGTCGCTGACTGCCATGACAGAAGTTAACGACTCGGGCGTCGCTACCAAAACCTACGAATTCCCCTACACAATCCCGCCCGCTGCGGCCAGGGGAAACTGGACCGCGCGTATCACCGCCTATGAAGGCACCGAAGGCACGGTGACCCACTCGCGCGTGGTCACTTTTCAGGTTGGCGGTTCGCCCGTGCTTTCGGTGTTGAAGGTCAGCAACACCGTGTCGGACCCGGTTAACGGCACCGCAAGTCCCAAGGCAATTCCCGGCGCGGTGATTCATTACACCCTGCGCCTGAGCAACAGTGGCGACGGGCTCACGGATGTGGACAGCCTGATACTGCGCGATGCACTACCGGCTCAGGTGGATCTCTACGTGGGGGATATGGGCGGCGCGGGCAGCGGTCCGGTCGCCTTTACCGACGGCAGCCCAGCGAGTGGGCTCAACTGGCAATTCAGCGCACTGAACAGCAACAGTGATCACCTGGACTTCTCCACCGACGGGAGCGACTGGAGCTATACGCCGGTGCCGGACGCCAACGGCTTCGACTCAGCGGTACGCTATATTCGACTGAAACCCGCAGGGCGCATGAACGCACAGTCGGGCGGTGCCGACCCCTGGGCGGAATTTTCATTCCGTGTGCGGGTGAGGTAAGTCCGGCAAGCTGGGCTATGTCGCGCCCGGCGGTCCGCCCGTCGGGGGCTGATAAATCCCCGACGGATTTCGAAATCCGGTCTTTGGGGACATTGTGCAGGTGGCGGCCTGTGGCAGTATGGCTGGCAAGATCACAACAACAATAGCCAGACAATCTTCGAGGTCCCCGTGGGTTTAGTCACCGCTGCCATTCCCTTTTTCCTTCTCGCCGTGCTGATCGAGCTGGCGCTGGACCGCTGGCGCGGCTGGGGTCTGTACCGGCTGAACGACGCCATTGGCAGCCTCGGTGCCGGCATCCTGAGCCGCATCCTGGGGCTGGTGAAAGTCGGCATCCTGATGCTGCTGTATATCCCGCTGTATCAGTGGCTGGAACCCACTTACCAGAGCCTCGGCATCAACTGGTCCCTGGACAATCCCTGGCACCTGCTGCTGGCGGTAATCGCCTATGACTTCTGCTACTACTGGAAGCACCGCATCTGCCACGAGATCAATATCTTCTGGGCGGAACATCTGGTGCACCACCAGAGCGAGGACTACAACCTCACCACCGCCCTGCGCCAGTCCAGCGACCTGGTGCCCCTGGGCTGGATTTTCTATCTGCCGCTGCTGCTGATCGGCATGCCCCCTGAAGTGCTGATTACCGCCGGCGCCATCGACCTGATTTACCAGTTCTGGGTACACACGCAGAAATTCCCCAAGGTCCGCTGGATGGAGTGGATCCTGGTCACCCCCTCCAACCACCGGGTGCACCACGCCCAGAACAAGGTGTATGTGGACCGCAACTACGGCGGTGTGCTGATCATCTGGGACCGGCTGTTCGGCACCTATCAGGAGGAGCTGGACGAGGAACCCTGTATCTACGGCGTGCGCAAACCCCTGAATACCTTCGACCCCCTAGCCGCCAACCTGCAGCACTTCAAACGCATGTGGCTGGACGCGGTGTACACCAAAAGCTGGAAGGATAAGTTCACCCTCTGGTTCCGCGCCACCGGTTACCGCCCGGCGGATGCGGAAGCGGCGATGCCGGTTCCCAGTGGCGACCTCGATAATTTCCACCGCTTCGACCCGCGGATTACCCGCGGCCTGCGCTGGTACGCCCTGGCTCAGCACCTGGTCTACTCGATAGCCACCCTGGCACTACTGCAGTTCAACAAAGATCTCGGCTATGGACTCACCGCACTGATGGTGCTGATGCTGGTGATCGGCCTGGTCATCAACGGTCGTATCCTCGACGGCGAACCCCGCACCCGCGGGTGGGAAATCGGCCGGCTGGCACTGCTCGGCGCCACCATTCCCCTGTTGCCCCTCGCCATCTGGGCCGCGGTTGCCGGATACTGCCTGGTAAGCGCGGCTGTCTGGTGGGTGTTGGTTTTTACCAACAAAGACGATACAGTCACCTCCGTTAGTCATTAACGCTAGGAATCCGCAGTAGCCCCGGGACTTCCCCAAAGTCCCACAGGTTGAGATTCCGCAGGCACCCCCGACCGGGTTCGGAAAACCTGCCTCCCCGTGGCAGGCGGACCGGAAAAGCCCAACACTTTGCCCCCAGCACCGGTCGGGGGTCGCCTGTATTGCGTTCGCACCCTGCCATCCGCATTCGTTATAATCCCCGCCCTACAAGCCCCACTCCATTCACTTATTTGCAGCAAGGTTCGCCGTGTCCACAGGTACTCTCTATACGGTCTCCGCGCCTTCCGGCGCCGGCAAAACCAGCCTGGTAAAGGCGCTCATCGAGGCCGACACCCAGGTCACCGTATCCGTATCCCACACCACCCGGCCCATGCGCCCCGGTGAAATCGACGGCATCAACTATCATTTTGTGGATCGCGACGGCTTCATCGCCATGCTCGGCGAGAGCGCTTTCCTGGAACACGCCCAAGTTTTCGAGAATTTCTACGGCACTTCCAAGGCGTGGGTCGAAGAAACCCTCGCCAGCGGCCGCGATGTGATTCTGGAAATCGACTGGCAGGGCGCGGAACAGGTGCGCAAGCTGATGCCGGAAACGGTGGGCATTTTTATCCTGCCCCCGTCCCAGCAGGCCCTGCTGGAGCGCCTGACCGGCCGCGGCCAGGACGACCAGGCGGTGATCGACAAGCGCATGGCCCAGGCAATCGATGAGATGTCCCACTACGTGGCCACCGATTACCTGGTCATCAACGACGATTTCACCACCGCCCTGAACGAACTGCGATCTATTATGGTGGCGGAGCGCCAGCGGCTGGTGCGACAGCAGGAGCGTCACTCCAGCTTGCTGCAGTCGTTGCTGCGCAGTCAGTAGAGCTCTAAACAGATTTCGTGGCGGTGACGCTGCCGGGTATGGGTTTGCCAGACGCGCCGTGAACCCATCCATGGGGGCTCTTCTGCGAGGTCCCTCTCGCAGAAGGTCTGGCAAACCCATACCCGGCATCGCCACCTTCGCATCGTACTTTTGGTGCACTTACAGGCACTGTTCGATTTGCGTACACCGCGCGGTCCGGTAGAATAGTCAACCCCGTCCGTGCTGGCGCTGACCGCACAGACAACAGAATTCGTCAATTTTGCCCAGCCGGGCGAACTTACACACTGGAACAGAAGATTTATGGCACGTATTACCGTTGAAGATTGCCTCGACCACGTAGACAACCGCTTTGAGCTGGTGATTGTCGGCAGCAAGCGCGCCCGTCAGATCGCCACCGGCGGCCGTGACCCGCATGTGCCGGAAGAAAACGACAAGCCCACCGTAATCGCCCTGCGCGAAATCGAAGAAGGCTTCGTTGACGCCAGCATCCTGGACGAGCCGGAAGAAGAGCCAGTGCAGCACGCCGCGCCGGCGCCGGTCTTCCTGTCCGAGCAGGACCTGTAATCCTATTTACGACGTATTGATGCAGGATTTGCAGGTAATTTAAGAGGCGATCGCGGCTTTGCACACTATCGACAGTCTGGCCCATCGCCTCTCGTCCTATCTACCCCCCGACCAGATCCAGTTCGTCCGCCGCGCCTACTTCTACGCGGAGCAGGCCCATGAGGGCCAGAAGCGACGTTCCGGAGAACCCTACATTACCCACCCCCTCGCGGTAGCCACTATTCTGGCCGGCATGCATATGGATGCCCAGAGCCTGGCGGCGGCGATGCTGCACGATGTCATCGAAGACACCGGCATCCCCAAGGCGGCTCTGGCGGAGCAGTTTGGGGAGGAAATTGCGGATCTGGTGGACGGCGTCTCCAAGCTGACCCAGTTCGAGACCGACAGCCCTGCGGAAAAGCAGGCGGAAAATTTCCAGAAAATGGCCCTGGCCATGGCGCGGGATATCCGCGTGATTCTGGTAAAGCTCGCCGACCGCCTGCACAACATGCGCACCCTCGGCTCGCTCAAGCCGGAAAAGCGCGCGCGCATCGCCCGTGAGACCCTCGAGATCTACGCTCCCATTGCCAACCGCCTGGGCATGAACGATGTGCGGATCGAGTTTGAAGACCGCTCCTTCTTTGCCATCTATCCACTGCGCGCCAGTCGCCTGCGCGCAGCGCTGGTGGCCGCCCGCGGCAACCGCAAAGAGCTGCTGGAAAAAATCCAGAACGCTATCGAGCTGCGCCTGGAGCGGGAGAATATCGACGCGCTGGTGATCGGCCGCGAAAAGCACCTGTACAGCATTTACCAGAAAATGCGCTCGAAGAAGAAGTCGTTCAAGGAAATCATGGACGTCTACGCCTTCCGCATCATCGTCGACAGTGTCGATACCTGTTACCGGACTTTTGGGGTTATCCACAACCTCTACAAGCCGGTGATCAGCGAATTTAAAGACTATATCGCCATCCCCAAGTCCAACGGTTACCAGTCGCTGCACACCGTGCTACTCGGTATGCACGGGGTGCCCATCGAGGTGCAGATCCGCACCAAGGAAATGGACGAGATGGCGAACAGCGGTATTGCCGCGCACTGGCTGTACAAGTCCTCCGGCGATGAGGTATTGAATACCGGCGGTACCAGCCAGGTGCGCGCGCGCCGCTGGGTGCAGGGCCTGCTGGAGATGCAGCAGCGCGCCGGCGATTCCCTGGAATTTATCGAAAACGTAAAAATCGATCTGTTCCCGGACGAGGTTTACGTATTTACCCCGAAGGGCAAGATTATCGATCTGCCGGCCGGTGCCACGGCGGTGGACTTCGCCTATTCGGTGCACACAGATATTGGCAATTCCTGTGTGGCGGTGCGCATCAATCAGCGCCTGGCACCGCTGTCGCAACCGCTGGAGAGTGGGCAGAAGGTCGAGATCCTGACCAGCAAGAATGTGCAGCCGAATCCCAACTGGCTTAACTTTGTGGTAACCGCGAAGGCGCGCAGTGCGATTCGCCACTACCTCAAGCATCAACGTCACCACGATTCCATTGAGCTGGGGCGCCGCCTGCTGGAGAAGGCGCTGACCAAGTTCCATCTGAAAATTACCGACCTGGAAGAGGAGCAGATCAAGCGCGGGGTGAAAGAGGCCAGGTGCGACACCTTTGACAATCTTCTCGAGGAGATCGGACTGGGTAACCGCGCGGCGTTTTCTGCAGCAAAACTGCTGGTGCCGCCGGGCACCACGGAGACGGAGGCGAGCAGCATTTCCTCGCCGCTGACCATCGATGCCCAGGAGGGCATGCTGATCAGTTTTGCCCGCTGCTGTCGTCCGATTCCGGGGGATACGATCATGGGGCACATCAGTTCCGGTAAGGGGGTGGTGGTGCACCGGGATACGTGTCGGAATGCGGCGGAGTTGCGGGAGCATCCGGAGAATATTATGGCGGTGGCCTGGTCGCCGGATGTGAAGGGTGAGTTCCTGGGGGATGTGCGGGTTGAGGTGGAGTCGGAGCGCGGCATTATTGCACGTTTGGCGACGCGCATTACCGAGGAGGGTGCGAGTATTGAGCAGATCCATGTGGATGAGAAAGATGCTCAGCACAGTGTGATTGCTTTGACTCTGGAAGTTGCTAACCGGGTGCATCTGGCTCAGGTTATGAAGCGGCTTCGCAACCTGCCTGCGGTTATTAAAATCGCTCGTCCTTAATTCTTGCCTTTTCTTTCACTTCGCCCTGTTCGTCCGTCTGCTCTGAACAGGGCCGGGCCGCCTTCGGTGCTCCTGTCAGGTCCGGCCCAGTGCCGGGGTCTACCCGCCAAACAACCTCATCGGCAATCGTTTGTCGGATAGACCCCGGCACTGGGCCTTCTTGGATGCTGCGGATTTTTTTGTTCTTGCGGATGGTTGTTGCGACCTTGTTGTGAAAGTTGGTGGGGTTTTGCTCGAAAATTCCTGGAATGTGGACAGGTTCCGCATCTGGGGATTTGGACCTTTCCGCTGCTCCCCAAGGCTTTCAAACCGCGCTATATTCTCCCGCTTTCTTTTTCAGCTAAGTGGCCCCGTTCGGGCCGGGAGAGGTCATCCATGCCCAATCGTGCAGTGATAAAAACGGATAAAGCACCGGCGGCTATCGGCAGTTATTCACAGGCTGTGAAGGTAGATAACACGATCTATCTGTCTGGTCAGATCCCGCTGGTTCCGGAGACGATGGAGCTGGTTTCCGACGATTTCCGTGAGCAGGCGGTGCAGGTGTTCAAGAATCTGCAGGCGGTGTGTGAGGCGGCGAACGGTTCGCTGGATGATCTGGTGAAGTTGAATCTGTATCTCACGGACCTCGCCAATTTTGCCACGGTGAATGAGGTGATGGAGGAGATGTTTACCAAGCCGTTTCCGGCGCGCGCTGCGGTGGGTGTGAGCCAGCTGCCGAAGGGTGCGCAGTTTGAGGCGGAAGGGATTCTGGTTATCTGAGGATATTCTCGGATTTAGTCCGAGGAATTAGCCCGAGAACCGCCATGCGCCGCTCGCGATTGATCGATCAAGGGCGGCGCACTTCGTTTAGGCTTTTCTTTTTGAGCTATTTTGCGGCTCAGTCATTTTCCAGCAGGGTGCGGTAGCCGGCGCGATAGTCGGGATAGAGCATTTCATAGCCGCTATCCAGCATGCGTTTGTTGCTCATTTTCTTGGAGCGCCGTTCGCTGGTGGCCACTTCTTCACGCAGGTGGGCGCTGGTGTAGCCCATGGATTTCGCCAGCCAGCTCTGCAGCTCGTACATGGGGACCGGGGTACAGTCGGCGCCGATGTAGAGTTTTTCCAGCGGCATGCCTTTTTTCTGGCCCTCGATCAGGTGGGCGAGGAAGCCGACGGCGTCGTCCACGTGAATGCGGTTGCTGAACTGGGGTGGTGACGGCGGGGCGCAGCGGCCGGCGCGGACCTGGGACAGGAGTCGGTCGCGACCCGGGCCATAGATGCCGGCAAAGCGCACAACGCAGGTGTCGACGTCACTCTGCTGGGCAATTTTTTCTGCGGCGAGCAGGGCTTCGCCCTGATAGCTGCCGGGCAGGGGCTGTGAGCGCTCGTCGAGCCACTGGTCGCCGCTCTGGCCGTAGACACGGGTGGAGGAGACCCACAGCAGCAGGCGCGGGGGCTTTTCCATATCCGCGAGGGCCTGGCGCAGGCAGGTGGCGGTTTCGACGTAGGCGCGTTGATAGGCTTGCGGGGTGCTGGCGCCGGGGGTGAAGGTGGCGATGACCACGTCGGCACCGTTACTCAGATGGCGGTGGATATCTTCTGCTTTTGTAGCGTCGCCGCGACGCCAGTTGACCACGTCCGCTCGACGCTTGCGGGCCAGCGCCTGCAGCGGATTTCGTCGCACGCCAAATACATCGTAGGCCTTGCGATCCAGCTTCAGTGCCAGACGGGTCCCCAGATCCCCGCAACCGAAGATCCAGACTTTTTCCTTTGCCATAACCGCTCGATTAAACCCCCGGGTATCGAATTCCGACCCCAATAGTTGCCACGCCACATTCCACCGGGCGCCGCTTAGAATAGTTGGTTGAGTGTAATCTGTGAATTACTGTGAGTATGCAGTCTATTGGCTCTTTATAGCCAATTTAGACCGCTAAGTCTGTGAACCGGGCCCACAGTTCACTGCGAGCCCGGCACCGGGGTACTGCCGCGTTGCGGTCAGCCCCGGGATTTCACCAGCCGATAGATAAACAGCAAGATCACGGCACCGACTACCGCGGTAATAATGCTACCCAGTGACAGACCACCGGTGGTGCCCAGGCCGACAAAACTGCCCACCCAGCCGCCAATAAAGGCGCCGACAATACCGATGATCATGGTCACGATCCAACCACCCGGATCTGGGCCGGGCATGATCCATTTGGCCAGCGCACCGGCGATCAGACCAAGAATTATCCAAGACAAGATTCCCATAGCGATTCTCCGCTTTGTGTGTTTCGAACACTTGCCTACCATGTATAGCAAATAAAGCGCCATATCACCGGTTTGCGGCGCTAGTTAATAGCAAAAATTACTAAGTATAAACAATGCTAATAGCATTTTTTTCTAGTTTGTGACATTTACACAGGTGTCTGGCGGTTTTACTGGCCGCCAGGGGGTGTTTATGAATAAACTCTATCGCCAAGATTCATCTGATTGCGTTTGCCATGACACTGAACGAACTTCGTTACATCGTCACCCTGGCACAGGAGCAGCATTTTGGCCGCGCCGCAGAGCGCTGCTTTGTGAGCCAGCCGACCCTGTCCATCGCGGTGAAAAAGCTGGAGAAGGAACTGGGCGTTGCCCTGTTCGAGCGATCCAAGACCCGTGTACAGGCCACGCCCCTGGGAGAGCGTATCGTCGCCCAGGCGCAACTGGTACTGGAGCAATCCGCCGCGATCAAGGACATCGCCAGCGCCGGCAAGGATCAGCTGAGCAGCCCGCTTTCCGTGGGCGCCATCTTTACCATCGGCCCCTATCTGTTCCCGCACTTTATTCCCCAGCTGCAGCAACTGGCACCGCAGATGCCGCTGTATGTGGAGGAGGGCTACACCTCCACATTGCGCGGGCGCCTGCGCAAGGGCGAACTGGACGCGGTGATCATCGCACTGCCATTTACCGAACCGGACGTGGTGACCCAGCCCCTGTACGACGAGCCCTTCGTGGTACTGATGCCATCGGACCACCCGCTGGCAAAATTTGAAGCGCTGAAACCGGAACAGCTGTGCGAAGACAATGTGCTGCTGCTGGGTGAGGGCCACTGCTTCCGCGATCAGGTGCTGGAAGCCTGCCCGCAACTGCAGCAGTCCATCGAGAAAGAAGCGGGCAGTGGTCATATCCGCACCGCCGCCGACGGCAGCTCTCTGGAAACCCTGCGCCATATGGTGGCTTCGCGCCTCGGTATCACCGTACTGCCGCTGTCCGCCGCGGCCGCCTCCCAATACGCCACCGGCGTGCTGGTGACCCGTCCGTTTGTGGCGCCGGCACCGCAGCGCACCGTGGCTCTGGCCTGGCGTGCCAGCTTTCCCCGTCACCGCGCCATCGACATGCTGCGCGACGCGATCAATCAGTGCCAACTGAAGAGTCCGTGAGCCAGAAGCCAAGCAAACAAAAAAAACCGCCAGCGAAACCCTTAGCGGAAATACCGGTTACCGCCCTCAAAGGGGTTGGCGCCAAGCTGGCGGAAACCCTCGCCAAACTGCATATCAGTTCCCTGCAGGACCTGATGTTCCATCTGCCCGCCCGCTATCAGGACCGCACCCGCGTGGTGCCACTGGCGGGCCTGCGCCCGGGGATGGATGCGGTAGTTGAAGGCGAGGTGCGCGCCGCCGATGTGACCTTCGGCCGCCGCCGCAGCCTGGCGGTGCGCCTGCAGGACTCCACCGGCAGTATTACCCTGCGCTTTTTCCACTTCACTGCCGCGCAGAAAAATCGCCTGGCCCCCGGTACCCGGGTGCGCTGCTACGGCGAAGCCCGCCGCGGCAGCGCGGGTGTAGAGCTTTACCATCCGGAAACCGAGGTTCTCGGGGAAGATGTTTCGCCAACCGCACAAACCCTCACCCCCATTTACCCGCTCACTGAAGGCCTGGGCCAGGGGCGCCTGCGCGCGCTGATCGGCCAGGGACTGGACTGGCTCGCCGAGGGGAATGTCACCGAGCTGCTGCCCGCGGACCTGCTGCCGCGTTCACTGCAGATGCCGCTCGCCGGCGCGCTGATGTACCTGCACCAGCCGCCGGCAGATGCCGATCTGTCGCAGCTGGCCGAGGGTCAGCACCCGGCGCAACAGCGCCTCGCGCTGGAAGAGCTGTTGGCCCACCATCTGAGTCTGCTGGAATTGCGCCGCAGTGCCTCGAAGGTCAATGCGCCGGCGCTTTCCGCGAACGCGGCACTGGAGCGGGACTTTCTCGCGCGCCTACCGTTTACCCCCACCAAAGCCCAGCAGCGTGTGGGCCGGGAGATCGCCGAGGATCTCGCCGGCAGCGCGCCAATGATGCGCCTGTTGCAGGGCGATGTGGGCGCGGGCAAGACTCTGGTCGCGGCCCGCGCTGCACTGCAGGCGATCGGCGCCGGCTATCAATGCGCGGTGATGGCGCCCACGGAGATTCTGGCCGAGCAGCACCGGATCAATTTCAGTGGCTGGCTGGAGCCCCTGGGTATTACCGTGGCCTGGCTTACCGGCAGCATGAAAGTATCGGAAAGGCGCGCGCAACTGGCCGCGATCCACAGTGGCGATGCCCAGTTGATAGTGGGTACTCACGCACTGTTTCAGGAAGGCGTCGAGTTTCACCGCCTGGCCCTGGTGATCATCGATGAACAGCACCGCTTCGGCGTGGCCCAGCGGTTGCAGTTGCGCGAGAAAGGTTCGGTTGAAGGTGCTCCCGGTAAACAGCAGCGTACCCAACCCCACCAGCTGATCATGACCGCCACCCCGATTCCACGCACGCTGGCCATGTCCGCCTTCGCCGACCTGGACTGCTCGGTGATCGACGAATTGCCGCCCGGTCGCCAGCCCATCAACACCGTGGCCATCTCCAGCGAGCGCCGTTACGACGTGATGGCGCGGGTGCACAGTGCGGTGCAGGAAGGGCGCCAGGCCTACTGGGTATGCACCCTGATCGAGGAATCCGAAACCCTGCAGGCTCAGGCTGCGGAGTCCACCGCCGAGGAACTGGCAGATACCCTGAACGGGGTGCGCGTGGCACTGGTACACGGGCGCATGAAGCCGGACGCTAAAGATCTCGTGATGAAGGCCTTCAAGGCCGGCGAAGTGGATTTGCTGGTGGCAACCACCGTGATCGAAGTGGGCGTGGATGTGCCCAATGCCAGCCTGATGATTATCGAAAACCCGGAGCGTCTGGGACTCGCCCAGTTGCACCAGTTGAGAGGTCGGGTAGGGCGGGGAAGCATCGCCAGCCACTGCGTGCTGATGTACTCCACTCCGCTCTCGGCCAACGGCCGCGCGCGTCTGCAGGCCCTGCGCGACCATGCGGACGGCTTTGCCATCGCCGAGGAAGACCTGCGTCTGCGCGGACCCGGGGAGATTCTGGGCACGCGCCAGACCGGCGAAATCCAGCATCGCATCGCAGACCTGCAGCGGGATGCCCACCTGCTCCCCCAGGTACAGAAAATCGCCGCGGCAGCGCAACTGACAGCAGAGTCCCGCGCGGCCCTGGTGCGCCGCTGGCTGCACAACAAACCACGCTTTGCCGAAGCCTGAGGTTACGACTTCGCAAAACTTCTGCCGCTTTCAACTCACCCTGATCTCCGTCCCCATACCGCCCGATTGCCCGTTTTGAGAACCGGCGCACGCATTTTTAAACACCGGCTTATTGCCGAGACCACCAAGTCATAGTCGGTCACTAATATTTTTGCGCTCCCGCCGCAGCAGTGGCAGCCTGCCCAAAAGAGCTATGCAGCCAAATAACAGGGTGAATCAAACCACCTCCCGAAGTCCGGCAGGCGTATCGCCGGTCACACACCACAATCAATCGCGTTCATCCGCCCCGCGCCGGTGAACCAAGTGGCTGCAATCCAGTCAGCCTCAGCAATCAGGAAGCTTCCCGGTGATCTATCTGTTACACCCCGGCCAATTAATCCGCCACCTGCCGTCACTCGGCGTACTGTTGTGCGCCGCACTGTCGTACACCTGCGCAAATGCCCAGGGCCTGTTTGGCGGCAGCGACGAACCCATCCCCCATCTCACCCTCGCCCGAACAGAAGTGGCCGCAGAGGTACCCACCCCACTGGTGGGGAATGACTTTGAAAGCATGCTGGCGCAGGCAACGAACAACGGCACCCTCAGCGCCGCCAAAGAGACCGCAAACCAAGAATTTGCCAACTACCTGCGCACCCGTCTGGACGGCGCCCTGCGCGAACTCCTCGCCGATGAAAACATCCCGCTGTACACCGATAATAATTCGTTCATTCTTTACAACTTCTTTGATATTTCCGTAGTAAAGCGATTGAGCGGCCTCAAGAGCGGTGGCGACTACGAAATCGAGAGAGGCAGCCTGAGCGCCAGCGGCGACTACCACCTGCGTCTGCAGGCACCCGGGGAGCGGTTGCTGGTGGAGAGGCGTGTTGACATTGGCGATCTGCGACTGAAGGGTAAGTACCGGATCAAGACTTCCTTGCGCGGCGATGCGGGGGAGGACAACACCACCGAAGAGTTGCGCCAGATGGCGGACCAGCTGGTGAAGCGGGTCATCGATCGTATCGAAGACGATCTGGAAGCCGACGCCCTGCGCGAGCTGAGCAGTCGCGGCTGACAGCGGGCACAACTCCGCGCCACCATCCTGGTGGCGCCCACCCCCTAATTGATCCCCAAATCCTCCGCTGCGACCCACCTCACACAACTGACTACCACTGACGCACAAGTCACCGAAATTTTTTGCTCTCCGCATCGATAAGTGGCAGCCTGTGACGGACGTCTAAAAATTACAGAGCGAAACCATTCGCCGTGGCGCGCCCAATCAAACAGCGCCAAGAAAAATTATCCCGGTATAAAAATCAAAACAGGGAGCGATGCATGAGAACCCAAGGAATCCGTCGGCTACTCGCCGTCGGTGTGTGTAGCCTTGCGCTATCCACCAGTACCATTGCCCAGGACAGCTTCTGGGGGAACGACGACCACACCCCCAGTCTGGTCATTGCCCCGACTGAAATCGAGCTCGATGTACCCATGCCGGTTTCGAGCGGCAATATGCAGCTGATGCTGGCACTCGCCGGCAACGGTGGCGGTCTCGCCGATCTTAAGAAGGAAGCAATCCGCAATTACACCCAACACATTCACAGTGAACTGGCGCGGGTGCTGTTTGAGTACCTCGAGGATGAAGAAGTACCTCTGGTTGCGGAGAATGGCCTGCTGAACCTGCAGAACACGATCAACCTCAAAGTCATCAAGCACCTGAGCGCGATGAAACCCAAAAGCGACCACGACCTGGAACAGGGTAATGTGACCCTGAACGGCGAATTTCGCTACGTCCTGAGCAACCGCAGTGGCACCGCGCTGCGTGAACAACGCATCAGTATCGACAATCTGAAAATCAGTGAGAAATACCGGGTGCGCAGCTATCACGACAATCGCGCCGGCGAAGACACCACCGAAGCAGCCATCAAGGAAGCGCTTACGGAAATGGTTGAAGAACTGGTGGAGGCGATGGAGGACAACCTCGAAGCCGACGAATTGCGGGATATGGCCACGCTGTAATTGCGAAAAGTGCCAGAAATGAAAAAGGGCGAGCCGCGCAACGCGCTCGCCCTTCTTTAGCTGCAGGAAGGCGATCAGGCCGCGGAAGATTTTCCTTTGCCCTTGCCCTCACCCTCACTTACCACACTGTTGTAGTTGTCGTCATTGAAGGTATCCACGTTCAGCGCCCCCTCACTTTTCGCAACAATCGTGCTCACCACTGAATCCCCGGTAATGTTCACCGCCGTGCGCACCATGTCGAGCAAACGATCCACACCCATCACAATGGCAATGCCCTCAACCGGCAGGCCTACCTGGCCCAGCACCATCGCCAGCATAATCAGACCCACACCCGGCACACCAGCGGTGCCGATAGACGCGAGAGTCGCGGTCAGAATCACCGTCAGGTAACCCATCAGACCGATCTCGATCCCATACAACTGGGAGATAAACACCGTCGCCACCCCCTGCATGATCGCCGTACCATCCATATTGATGGTCGCACCCAGGGGAACAGTGAAAGAGGCAATCTTGTTATCCACACCCAGACGCTTCTCCACCGTCTGCAGCGTCACCGGAATCGTCGCCGCGGAAGACGCGGTACTGAAGGCAAACGCCATCGCCGGGCGCATTTTCTTGATCAGCTTCACCGGGTTCAGCCCCGACAGCAATTTCAGCAGCAGCGGATAGACACCGAAGGCGTGGATCATCAGCGCCAGCAGCACCACCCCGAAATACTTCGCCAGAGTCGGAATCGCCTCCAGTCCCAACAGCGCAATCTTGTTCACCAACAGCGCAAACACCCCGTAAGGTGCAAACACCATCAGCACACCCACCATGCGCAGAATCACCTCGTTCAGATCATTAAAGAACGCCGCCACCCGCTGACCCGGCTTGCCGCTGCGGGAAATCGCGTAACCCAGCAGCAGGGCAAACACGATGATCTGCAGCATATTGCCTTCCGCCATCGCCATTACCGGGTTGGTCGGGAAAATATTGACCAGTACATCCGACAGCGGCGGCGACTCCTTCGCCTCGAACTGCGTATTCGTCGCAAGGTGCTCCATACCCACACCGGGCTGAATCACCAGCGCCAGCAGCAGCGCCAGTGAAATCGCCACCGCCGTTGTGCACAAATAAAGCAGCAGCGTCTTCCCCGCCAGCACACCCACCCGGCTGCCCTCGGACAACGCGCAGGCCCCGCAGATCAGCGATACCAGCACCAGTGGCACCACCATCAGTTTCAGCGACGCAATGAAAATCCGTCCGATGATGTCGAACAGGCCATTGGTGAGGTAATTGTTGATAAATCCGGTAACCGTCGCACCCAACACCTGACTGGAGTTGAGTACATTGAACAACAGGCCAAGCAAGATCCCCGTGATCATGGCCAGTACGATTTTTTTGGTAAGCCCCATGGTCCGTCCTGTTTTTGCATCCACCTTTCAAATGGCAGATTTTCTGATCGTTTTTCAGCGCTAATTATATTCGGGCGAAGGTGGTGATACCGGGTACAGTCTTGTGAGACCTTCAAAAACAGGATGTTTTTGCAGAGCCCCCATGGATGGGTTCACGGCGTGTCTCACAAGACTGTGCCCGGTAGCGCCACCGCCACCGGGTTTGTTCAGAGCCTCTTAACTGGGTAAAGGCAGTGCGTCACTATATCCACCCCACCCCCAAGGGGCAAAGCGAGTTCCCCTCGTGTCCGCCTCAGGTACAATGCGGTTAATTCAAACCAGCATAACCCCGCGCGGAGTCTGCGTTGTACCACTCCCCCTTTGAGGCCATCGGCGACTGGCACCCACAACCCCTCGAAAGCTTGCACGGCCACACCCCGCCGGACCACCTCCTGCCCTGGCTGCAACACAAAGGGTCCCTCACCGCCGCCCTCAAACACCTGAGCCACGGCGAGTTTAGCGTACAAATACTCAACCAGGGCTGGCACACACCCAACCTCGAAGAGCGCCGCGCCCTCAACCTCAAAGAGCGCAACCGCGCCCTGATCCGCGAAGTCCTGCTCTACGGCAGCGACACCCAGCCCTGGGTTTACGCCCGCAGCGTCCTTCCCGAGCGCACCCTCGCCGGCAAATCCCGCTACCTGCGCAGCCTCGACAACCGCCCCCTCGGCGAACTCCTGTTCAGCCAGCCGGACATCCGCCGTGGCCCCATCGTCCTCAATCAGCTAAAGCGCAATTCCCAGTGCCAGCTGGCGGAACTGGACCAGAGCGAAACCCACGCCTGGGGCCGCCGCTCCACCTTCTGGCTGCACGACAAACCCCTGCTGGTTGCAGAGACCTTCCTCAGCGGGTTCAATCCCCACAAACCGCCAATGATCTGAAGAGACAGGAAGAATACGGGAACTGCCATGCAAGCCATTCGCCAACAAGTCCAGCAGCGCTTCGCGCAGCACTGGCCCAGTATCCAGCCCTATTGGCAACTGGCCCGGCTGGACAGGCCCATCGGCTCGCTGCTGTTGCTCTGGCCCACCTGGGCCGCGCTGTGGATTGCCGCAAAGGGCTGGCCGGGGCTGCACCTGTTTGTAGTGTTTACCCTGGGTGTGATTCTCACCCGCGCCGCCGGCTGTGCCATCAACGACTTCGCCGACCGCAACATCGACGGCCACGTAAAGCGCACCAACCAGCGCCCCCTCGCCACCGGCGCCGCCACCCCGAAAGGCGCACTGATGCTGTTCGCCGGCCTGATGCTGCTGGCATTTTTACTGGTGCTCACCACCAACAAGCTGACCATTCTGCTGTCGCTGCCGGCGCTGGCGCTGGCCTTCTGTTATCCCTTTGCCAAACGCTACACCCATCTGCCCCAGGTGGTGCTGGGTGCGGCGTTCAGTATGGGAATCCCCATGGCATTTGCCGCGGTCACCGATGAGGTACCGGCGGTGGCCTGGGTGCTGTTTACCGCCAACCTGCTGTGGACCGTGGCCTACGATACCTTTTATGCCATGGTGGACCGGGACGACGACCTGAAGATCGGGGTGAAGTCCACTGCCATCCTGTTCGGCGACATGGACCGGGTGATGACCGGCTGCCTGCAGGGCATGGTGATCCTGGCTCTGTTGATGCTGGGAGGGCGCGCGGATATGGGCCCCCTGTATTACGGCGGTGTTGCGGTAGCTGCCGGGCTGTTTTGCTACCAGCAGTGGCTGATTCGCGCACGGCAACGAGAAGCCTGCTTCAGGGCATTCCTGAACAATAATTGGGTGGGTATGGCGCTGTTTGCAGGCATATTTTCCCACTACCTGTGGAATTAAGCGCAGACACCGACCCGCAAGCCGCGCTTCCCGTACGGCTGTCATATTTTTGTCACTAAAGTGACGTTAAATGGCCACTCTAGAATAGTCAGTTAAATGACAATCACTTCAGTTAGGGTATGGCAGGCAGATGCACAGCAAGACGATCCTCATAGTCGACGACGAAGCCCCGGTGCGGGATATGTTACGGGTAGCACTGGAGATGGCGGATTACCGTTGTCTTGAGGCGGAAAATGCCCAGGCGGCCCACGCGCTGGTCATTGATGAGAAACCGGATCTGATTCTGCTGGACTGGATGCTGCCGGATGTTTCCGGGGTTGAGTTGGCCCGTCGCCTGAAGCGGGATGAGCTGACTTCTTCTCTGCCGATCATCATGCTCACTGCCAAGGGTGAGGAAGATCACAAGATCAAGGGTCTGGAGACCGGTGCGGACGATTACATTACCAAGCCGTTTTCACCGCGCGAGCTGGTTGCACGCCTGAAGGCGGTGTTGCGCCGCGCGGGCCCGAGCACGCCGGAGGAGCCGCTGACGGCGGGTGGCCTGGTGCTGGATCCGATCAGCCACCGGGTGACGATCAATGGCAATCCGGTGGATATGGGTCCAACCGAGTTCCGCCTGCTGACGTTTTTCCTGAGCCATCAGGAGCGCGCTTATACCCGCACCCAGTTGCTGGACCATGTGTGGGGTGGCAACGTGTATGTGGAAGAGCGCACCGTGGATGTTCACATCCGTCGCCTGCGCAAGGCCCTGACGGTGGATGGCCACGAGCGCTACATCCAGACCGTGCGCGGCACCGGCTACCGCTTTTCTGTACAGACCGCGGAAAGGGTGTAACCTACACCCAAGAATTGTAGAGGGCTCCGTAGCGAGTCCTGTGGCGGCCGAGCACCAGGTAAAAGTTTTTGAAAAAATTGTCGGGAACAATTTTCAGCAGCTTTAGCTGCCCGTAGGGCTGAGCACACGGATGTGCTCAGCTAAACCGCTGTGAATACTTCCCTGTACGCTGCGTCGGCGACATCCCTGTCGCCGACGCTTTCAAAAACGCCTACCCGGCACTCGACCTTCGCTTAGAACCTCGGTAGTTTTTCCTATTACCGGGTTTACCTACCTGAAACAAGATGGCCAAACCATCATGCTCGATCGCAGTATTGGCGAGTTTTCCCGCTTTATCATTATCGCCCTCGGCACCACCATTCTCGGTTTTGCCAGCGGCCACTGGTGGCTGGCGCTGTGCGCTGGTCTTGCCGCCTATGTTTTCTGGTTGCTGTGGCAACAAAATCAATTTGACCGCTGGCTCGCCAACGGCCGCCGCGGCCCGGCGCCGACGAATTTTGGTGTGTGGGGGGATATCACCGACGATTTCTACCGCATGCAGCGCCGCCACCGCAAAGAGAAGCAGAAGCTCCACGCGATGCTGCGGCGGGTGCAGGACAGTACCAGTGCATTGCGCGAGGGTATTGTGGCGCTGGAGGACGATGGCAATCTGGCGTGGTGGAACCCTGCCGCCGGGCAAATGTTGCGTTTACAGCCGGACGATGCGGGCCAGCCGTTGGTCAACTTTGTGCGCGACCCGCGTTTTGTCGAGCATATGTACGAGCGAATGAGCGGCGGCAAGCGGGCGAATCAGCAGCCGATTACGCTGCCGGCGCCGGGGGATGATTCGCGGATTCTGCAGGTGGAAGTTACGCGCTTCGGTCAGGATGAAGCGCTGGTGATTGTGCGGGATATTACCCGGCTGCATAACCTGGAGCAGATGCGGCGGGATTTTGTGGCGAATGTTTCTCACGAGCTGCGCACACCGCTGACGGTGATCGCGGGTTACCTGGAGACGCTGCAGATGAGTGGCCAGGCGCCGCGCAATTGGGACAGGCCCCTGGGGCAGATGAGTGAGCAGACGGTGCGTATGACCGGTCTGGTAAACGATCTGCTGTTGCTGGCGCGGCTGGAGACATCCGAGCGCGACAGTGGGCGCGACCGGGTGTCGGTGCGCGAGCTGATGGAACGGGTGGCTGGCGAAGCCCGCTCACTGAGCGGTGAGCGGCATGAGATTTCTGTGGCCTGCGATGAGGACTGCACGATTACCGGGGACGCCGGTGAGCTGCACAGCGCCTTTGCCAACCTGGCGTTTAATGCGGTGAAGTACAGCCCGGATGGCGGACCGATTGAACTGCGCTGGCGCATGGATGCCAGCGGTGGGCATTTTTCGGTGAAGGATTCCGGTATCGGTATCGACCCGGTGCATATTCCGCGTCTGACGGAGCGCTTTTACCGGGTGGACGCCGGTCGCTCCCGCGAGAGCGGCGGCACCGGTCTGGGTCTGGCGATCGTCAAGCATGTGCTGTTACGCCACAGCGCCAACATGAACGTAACCAGTGTACCCGGCCGCGGCAGTACCTTTACCCTGAATTTCCCCCGGCAGAAGCTCACCCAGGCCAGCACCGCCACTAGCTGACGGCTACAAAACTGACTGCTATAAAAAAAGCCCCGAGAGGGGCTTTTTCGTTTCCAGCATGGAAAGACTTCAACGATTACTCCAGCTCTTGCAGCTGCCGGGACTCTCCCGCGGCGGTGTACTGCACTGGAGCATCCGGGGATACCCCCTCCGATTTGCGCTTTTCCACGGTGATATGCACCAGCTTGCGCGCGCTGTCGCGGATCAGGATATGTTCGCGGCCCTCGTCATCCACCGGCAGATTGCGTTCGCCCAAAAGCCCGTCGCGCAGGGCACGCAGCTGGGGTACATCCCGGTAGCGGTCCAGGTCCTTGGACAGCTTGTGCTTCATGCGCTCGGATTCGTGCAATGCAGCAGCGTATTCGCGATATTTACCGAAGAAAAACACGGCAGCAACAGCGGCGAAGATAGCGAGGGCGGTTTCTAACCATGGGGGCATAGTGATGTTTCCTTGTCCTGCGATTGTTCGTTTTTAACGCCCGCTGTAGGAGCCTCCCTGCAGGGTCCTACAAAGTGCGGTTCTCACTCATTTGCCACACCAACAACTGGTTGTTGGCAGGCAGGTAATTGTTTTCGATTCGCTGCAGCCCCTGGGCTGCCGCCAGCTGATCCAGCCACTCCAGATCGCGAATCCCGCGCAGTGGGTCCTGCTCTTTCAGCCACACATCAAAACCCGCATTGCCGGGACCAATATACTCGCCGGCGATTTTCACCGGGCCGTATACGATTAACTGACCACCGGGCTGCAATACCCGCGGCAGTTTATGGAAAAACGTGTCCACTGCGACGGCCGGCATAATATGCAGTGTATTGGCGGTAAACACCGTGTCCACCCGCAATTCGGGCCAGTCGCCGGTCACATCGAGCGCAACCGGTACCGGCAGGTTGGCCGCGGGGCGGTTGCCGAGCCAGGCCTGCACCTCGTGCAGGTTCTGCGGGCGCTCGGAGGTCTGCCAGGTGAGATGGGGCAGGCGCGGGGCGAAGTACACCGCGTGCTGGCCGGTGCCACTGCCGATTTCCAGCACATGACCGCTTGCGGCCAGCAGGCGTTGCAGCTGGTCGCAAATGGGTTCGCGATTGCGCGCGGTGGAGGGCGCGTCTGGTAGTTCGCTATCCGTCATGCTGTCCTGCCGCCCTCGTCAGGCCGGCTGTTCGTCGCGCAGGAACACCCAGTCGTTGCCATGGGAATGCTCTTCGCTGAAAGTGTAACCGGCAACATCAAAGTCTTTCAGCTGCTCGGCCCTCTTTACCCGGTTGTCGATGGCCCAGCGGCTCATCATGCCGCGGGCTTTTTTGGCGAAGAAACTGATCATCTTGTACTGGCCGTTTTTCCAGTCCTTGAAATGCGGGGTAATAATTTCCCCCTGCAGTTTCTTTTTCTGCACGGATTTGAAGTACTCGTTGGAGGCCAGGTTCACCAGCTCCTTGCTCTTGAGTGCCTGCAGCTGAGTATTCAGGGCCTCGGTAATCTTGCCATCCCAGAATTCATACAGGTTCTTGCCGCCGCTGTTGGCAAACTTAGTGCCCATCTCCAGCCGATAGGGCTGCATCAAGTCCAGGGGGCGCAGCAGGCCGTAGAGGCCGGAAAGCATGCGCAGGTGCTTTTGCGCAAAGGCAAAATCCCGCTTGCCCAGGGTTTCCGCTTCGAGTCCGGTATACACATCGCCCTTGAAAGCGAGCAGGGCAGGGCGGGCATTGTTGTCGGTGAACGGGCGCTTCCAGCTGTGGAAGCGGTCGTAGTTCAGAACCCCCAGCTTGTCCGAGATCTTCATCAGACTCGAGATATCCTGCGGACTCAGGGCCTTCAGCTCCTTGATCAGCGCCGCGGACTCCTTGAGAAAATCCGGCTGGGTGGTGTCCAGTGCGGGGATTTCACTATCAAAATCGAGGGTTTTTGCGGGGGAGATAACGATAAGCATAGGGGAACTCGAAAGCGGTCAATGACTTGCGTCATCCCGGCGCATCATGCCGGGATCCAGAGTCCGGAGTGCTGGATTCCGGCCTACGCCGGAATGACGGTGGTGAGAGGGCGTCGGATTATTCTGGCTTCAAAATGTCCTGCCACCAGTTGAGTGGCGTCTGGCCATCCACCGGATCGTACACATTGCCGTAGTACCAGACACTGTTGGCACCGTCACAGACACTGTTGAGAATTTGCTCGATCTCGGCGAAACCACAGCTTACATGGATGCTGTACACCAGCAGGCGTGGGCTTTCCAGATCCAGCTCACCACCGAGCTTTTCCAGCTGCGGGGTCAGTTGATCGGAGAGCTTGGTGCTGTCTTCGCGGCAGAAGATACGCACCGCCAGGTTGCCGGAGCGCTTGACCAGCTCGAAGCTGGGCTTCTCCGGATCTTCCCGGTTCACCTTGATGGTGTCGCCGCTGGCGATGCCCTTGATAAACGCCGGAGAGCGCACCAGCTGCACGCTGTCGTCCTCATTGACCCGCACCTGCATGCGCTCGACCACCGGCTCCCCGTCAGGGTTGGTACCGGCAAACAATTCGATAATCTGCAGTGCGGTCGTCATAACCTCTCTCTCCGGACTGTGTACAATATTCGGCGATAAAATTTGCGAAGCGCATTATACAGGGAGAGGATCATGTTTCCGCGTTCAATCTCAAACCGCCTGCTGGCCACCGCTATTGCCGCTTCTCTGACCGGCGGTATCGCTGGCTGTGCGGTCAACCCGGTGACCGGCAAGAAAGAGCTGTCACTGATGTCCCAGGGCCAGGAAGTGGCGCTGGGCGAGCAGCAATACCCCAAGGCCCAGCAGACCCAGGGCGGTGAATACCTGGTCGACCCGGCCCTGCAGAGCTATGTCAGCCGTGTAGGCCAGAAGCTGGCGAAGGTTTCCGATCAGCCAAACCTGCCCTACGAGTTTGTGGTGCTGAACAACTCCACTCCCAACGCCTGGGCCCTGCCCGGTGGCAAGATCGCCATCAACCGCGGCCTGCTGGTGTTGCTGGAAGATGAAGCCGAATTGGCCGCGGTCCTCGGCCACGAAATCGTTCACGCCGCCGCCCGCCACTCCGCCGCCGCCATGTCCCAGCAACAGATCCTCGGTGCGGGTATTGCCATTCTCGGTGCCACTACCCAGAACACCGGTTACGGCGATCTGATTTCCCTGGGCAGCCAGTTTGGCGGCTCCGCGTATATCGCCAAGTACGGCCGCGACAACGAGCTGGAGTCAGATGAATACGGTATGAAATATATGGTGGCCGCCGGCTACGACCCGCAGGGTGCGGTGGGGCTACAGAAGAAATTCGTGGAGCTCTCCAAGGGCAAACAGTCCGGCGGCCTCGACGCACTCTTCGCCAGCCACCCGCCGTCACAATCCCGCGTCGATGCGAATATTGAACACGCGAAGAAGCTGGGTGGCGGCGTCACCAACCGCAACGAATACCAGCGCGCCATTGCCCAGTTGAAGAAAGATGCAGACGCGTATAAAAGTTACGACAACGCGGTGGCCGCCGTTCAAAAGAAAGAGTACGACCGCGCCCTGACCCTGACCCGTCAAGCACAGAAGCAACAGCCGAAAGAAGCGGCCTTTTACGCGCTGGAAGGGGATTTGCTCGCGCAGAAAAAGCAGTACCAGTCGGCTCTGCAATCCTACGAAACCGCGGTGCAGAAAAACCCGACGCTGTTTTCCAACTGGCTGATGCGCGGCATGCTCAATGCGCAACTGAAGAACTACACCGCCGCCGAGCGGGATCTGCAGCGTTCCACCAGCTATCTGGACACCCCCCACGCACACTATTACCTGGGCCAGGTATACGAGCAGCAGGGCAATACCAAAAATGCACTGAGCCAGTACCAGATCGCCGCCCAGTCTTCCGGCGATATTGCCACCAAGGCGCAGGCGCGGGTGCAGGCGCTCAGCAACAAGGGCTGATTTTTTACCAGACCCCAGACGCAAAAAAGCGGGCGAATTTCTTCGCCCGCTTTTTTTTGGATAATTTCCTTGAGGAAATTACAGCTGAACGGTTACGCCCAGGCTGAATACATCCAGATCGTCATTATCGCGGCTGGAGCCATAGGAAACTTTGGCCGCAACATTGCGATTGAAGAAGTGGGTAGCGTTAAACTCGTAGTTTTCCGCTTCGTTATAACCCGCGCCGATGGAGGTGTTTTCGTTGAAATAGAATTCAGCCTCACCACCCCAAAACAGGTCTTGACCATCAATATCGATCAGCGAGAGTTCGGTGGTCAAGTACTGGCCGCCCGAAAGAGCGGTGAAATATTTTGCAGATACTGCGCGAGAATCGAACTCATCGTCCACCTGCGCGGTAAAGCCGATGTAATCATTGCCGCTTAGCTGATGGTTGTACTGAGCGCGAGCAAACAGAACTGTATCGGTATCTTCAATTTTTACTGCTTCCACTTCAGCGAGGAAGTTCGGAGTAAACAGGAAGCCCGCACCAGCGCTGTAAGCGTCACGGAATTCGTTATCTTGCACCTCACCGAATACTTTCCACTGGCCGGTGAAGTACTCACCGCCAACATTCAGACTGTCGCTATCACCGCCGTCATAATCTACGTAGTCAAAACCACCGTAAATATTGGAAACCGGCAGAATGTAATTGAATTCCTTGCGCGGGCCCAGAGTCTCCAGCGTGCCGAAGTAATACTTGGAGTCAAAGCTCAGTGTATCAATGTCCGCCACGCCATTATCACGGCTCTCGTATTCAGCGTCGGTAAAAGAATTATATTGCTCCGCGGAAGCAACCGCAGAAACCAGCATCAGAGGAAGTGCTGCAAACTTGAACTTCATAGAAGTGTTCCCTGTTTAATTTACATCTGTACTTTGGTACCCGTTTGATTTGCCCGTTTGATCCCTCTCTCAAAGACCAGCCAATAAGGCACCCGGACAAATTCGGCGCGGATTCTAAGTGCAGGAAAATTTAAGTGCAACGAAAAGAATTAATTGCGACGGACGTCTCAAATACAATTTGAATTCGGTAGTTTAACTACAGCCGCCAGGGTATTTTGTCGCTGGGGAACTGAACCGAAGCTGAATGTATTTCGTTTTAGAAAAATTACGGAATATTGCGTGTTAACGCGAGCTTCGGTAAGGCAGGGGATTAACTCTTTACGCTTTGGCATTACCAAACAAGCGATTAATTCCTGTAAGCGATTCTCAATTAAAAATGGCACTAAAGTTCAGGTGAAAAAAATGGCCGCAATTTCGGCCATTTTTATTCAGGGTGTAATTAAATGTAATCTGGAATTAATACAAGCAATCCGAACTTGCCGTTGATTACAGCGCGCTGTTATCGCATATTTTTTTCATTGCCGTGGCGAATATCGGCACCCTTTACCAGGTAAACCACCTGTTCGCAGATATTCTTTGCGTGATCGCCAATACGTTCCAGCGAACGCAGGGTCCACAGCACATTCATCACCCGGGAAATACTGCGCGGGTCTTCCATCATATAGGTGACCATCTCGCGGATTGCGCTGCGGTAGTCCATATCCACCTGCTCGTCTTTGGCCAGGGTTTCCATGGCGGATTTGACGTCGAAGCGGGTGTAGGCGTCCAGCGCGTCATTGAGCATCTTGCGTACGGCGTTGGCGATATGGCGGATCTCGGTGTAGCCGCGCGGGGCGGTGCCTTCGTCGGTCAGGGCGATGGCCATCTTGGCGATCTTGCTGGCCTCGTCACCGACGCGCTCCAGGTCGCGGGCGATGCGGATTACCGACATCACCATACGCAGGTCAGACGCCGCCGGCTGGCGCTTGGCGATAATCAGGGTCGCGTGCTCGTCCACTTCCATTTCGCAGCGGTCGATTTCCTCTTCCACCTGCAAAACCTTTTCCGCCAGCTCACTGTCGGCGTTTGCGAGGGCTTCTACGGCATCGGCTACCTGACGGGTCACCAGGCCACCCATTTCCAGCATTTCCGTCTTGAGGCTTTCAAGATCTTCGTTGAACTGGCGGGAGATGTGTTGATCGAAATGCATATCCATAGCGTTTTGTGGGCTCCCCCCAACCTTAGCCGAAACGGCCGGTAATGTAGGCTTCGGTGAGATCGTGTTCGGGATTGGTGAACACGGTCTCGGTGTCATTCACTTCCACCAGCTTGCCGAGGTGGAAGTAGGCGGTGCGCTGGCTGACCCGCGCGGCCTGCTGCATGGAGTGGGTGACGATGGCGATGGTGTAGTTCTCGCGCAGTTCGTCGATCAACTCCTCGATGCGGGCGGTGGCAATGGGATCCAGCGCCGAGCAGGGTTCGTCCATCAGGATCACTTCCGGGCTCACGGCAATGGCGCGGGCGATACACAGGCGCTGCTGCTGACCGCCAGAGAGGCCGGTGCCGGGCTTGTCCAGGCGATCCTTCACTTCGTTCCACAGGCCGGCGCGACGCAGGCTGTTTTCCACGATTTCATCCAGTTCCGCGCGGCGGCTGGCGATGCCGTGAATCTTGGGGCCGTAGGCGACGTTGTCGTAAATGGATTTGGGGAAGGGGTTCGGCTTCTGGAACACCATGCCGACACGGGCGCGCAGGGGCACCACGTCCACCTTGGGGCCGTAGATGGCCTCGCCGTCCAGGCTCAGTTCGCCTTCCACGCGACAGCCCTCAATGGTGTCGTTCATGCGGTTGAGGCAGCGCAGGAAAGTGGATTTACCACAGCCGGATGGGCCGATCATGGCCACCACCTGGTTGCGGCCGATATCCAGGCTCACATCGTGAATCGCCTGAGTCTCGCTGTAAAACACATTCACGTTGCGCATGCGCAGCTTGGCGTCGTCGCAAAACGGCGATCCGACGGTACCGTCCACTTGGCTATTGGGATTAGCCGCTCTGCTTTTCACTTCCGGGTTTTTCACTGAAGAGGGCTCCGCTACCGGTTGGGTGGCTTCTTTCTGCGCCGGTACAGCTTCGCCGGCGTTCAGGGTCATGGTACTCATGGCTCTTTCTCGATTCGCTATCTTAGCATTCACAGGTAACGGGGCGCGTTACCAGCGGCGTTCAAGTTTTTTACGCAGCCACACTGCGCAGGTGTTCATGGTGATCAGGACTGCCAGCAGTACCATGATCGCGGCGGAGGTGCGCTCCACAAAGGCGCGCTCGGGACTGTCGGCCCACAGGAAAATCTGTACCGGCAATACGGTGGACGGATCGGTAATGCCGTGGGGCACATCGACGATAAACGCCACCATACCGATCATCAGCAGCGGTGCGGTTTCACCCAGGGCCTGGGCCATACCGATAATCGCACCGGTGAGCATGCCGGGCATGGCCAGCGGCAGTACGTGGTGCAGTACCACCTGCATGCGCGAGGCACCCATGCCCATGGCCGCCTCGCGAATGGAAGGCGGCACGGACTTGAGCGAGGCGCGGCTCGAAATAATGATCGTCGGTAACGTCATCAACGTCAGCACCAGGCCACCCACCAGCGGCGCCGAGCGCGGCAGTTCGAAGAAGTTGATAAAGATCGCCAGGCCCAGCAAACCGAACACGATGGACGGTACCGCGGCGAGGTTGTTGATATTCACCTCGATCAAGTCGGTCCAGCGGTTCTTGGGGGCAAACTCCTCCAGGTAAATAGCTGCGGCAACACCGATGGGGAAGGACAACGCCAGGGTAACCAGCAGGGTAAACAGCGAGCCGACCAATGCCGCGCGGATACCCGCCTGTTCCGGTTCGCGGGAGTCACCATTGGTAAAGAAGGTGGTGTTGAAGCGCTTTTCCAGCTCACCGCTTTCGCGCAGCGCCAGAATCCATTCCGCTTTCTGCTCGGAGGTGCGGCCGAGGAAACCCTCTTTGGATTTGGACAGACTCTTTACATAGGTGTCCACATCGTCATCGGCGTTAAACCACAGGGTTTCGGTTTTGCCCAGCAGCTGCGGGTTTTCCTGCAGACGCTCGCGCAGTTCAAAGCCGGCACCATTGGATACCAGCGAGTAGAGCTCGCGCTTGTCGCGACGGCCGGTTACTTCCGGGAAGCGCTCGCGCAGGGCATTGCGAATCACCGCATCAAAGTTGGCCCAGGCCAGGCTTTCGTCGTCCACGGTTTCGATGCCGAGGGCGGCCGGGTCGTAGGTCACCTGCAGCTGGATATCCGTCTGCACAAAGGCACTGCTGCCCTTGCTGATGATATCGGTGAACAGCACCAGTACCGCAAGCACGCCAAAGGCGATACTCGCGATGCCAAAACCACGGAAGATTTTTTCCTTGCGGTGACGACTGGCGAGCCGCGCTTCGATACGCTCGCGGACCTGCTTCTGGGTCAAGTTGGATTGAGTCAGATCAGTCATACTGTTCCCGGTATTTTTTCACTACGTGCAGGGCGATAAAGTTCAGAATCAGGGTGCTGATAAACAGCATCAGGCCGAGGGCAAACGCGGCGAGGGTCTTGGGACTATCAAATTCCTGGTCGCCCACCAGCAGGGTCACGATCTGCACCGTTACCGTGGTCACCGACTCCAGCGGATTGGCGGTGAGATTGGCAGCCAGACCCGCGGCCATCACCACAATCATGGTCTCGCCGATCGCGCGGGATACTGCCAGTAGAACACCACCGACAATGCCGGGCAGCGCGGCAGGGATCACCACTTTGCGCACGGTTTCGGATTTGGTGGAACCGAGTCCGAGAGCGCCGTCGCGCAGGGACTGGGGCACCGCGTTGATCACGTCATCAGAGAGCGACGACACGAACGGAATAATCATTACCCCCATCACCAGACCGGCGGCCAGGGCGCTCTCACTGGAGGCCTCCAACCCTACGGACTGGGCCACTTCGCGCACGAAGGGTGCCACGGTAAGCGCGGCGAAGAAGCCGTACACCACCGTGGGGACACCGGCGAGAATTTCGATCAGCGGCTTGGCAAAGGCACGCACCTTGTTGCCGGCGTATTCCGCCAGATAAATGGCGGACATCAATCCCACTGGTACCGCCACAAACATGGCGATGGCAGACACCATCAGGGTACCGGTAAACAGCGGCACCGCACCGAAGGCGCCGCTGGAGCCGACCTGGTCCGCGCGCAGTGCCATTTGCGGGCTCCAGTGCAGGCCAAACAGGAATTCGGTCACCGGAACCGACTGGAAAAAACGCAGGGATTCGAACAGCACCGACATCAGGATGCCGACGGTGGTGAAAATGGCAGCGGAGGCACAGGCCAGCAATATTATGCGCAAGACCTTTTCCACCTTCTCGCGCGCACGCAGTTCCGGTGAAATACGCAGCAGAGTATATGCACCAAGGCCCGCCGCCAGAATCAGGGTAATTGTGGTCTGTAGCCACTGGCCGCGCTCGCGCAGGCTGAGCAGATGATCCGCGGCCGCCTGGATCTGCGGGGTGGTACCCCCAATCAGGTTGCCCGCGGCCAGATTCTGAATCTGCGCGTAGAGCAAATTCTGACCAGAAATGGACTCCGGCTTATCGGCAATACCACCCATCACGAGGGTGCGGATGATGGCGTCGTCAAACAATAGCCAGAACCCCAAAATCACCAGGGCCGGCAGGCCGCACCAGAGTGCGGTATGCACCCCATAGTAATTGGGCAGGGAGGCGAGACTGCGCACACCACCGCGACTGCGGGCGGCGGCGATGGCGCGGCTAAAGCCGGTACCGTAAGCCACCAGAACCAACAGCAACAGCAGTGCGAAGAGAGTGGGGGTCTGCATCGATTCGCTCGGTTATCTGTATTGGATTAAAACGCCGGCCATTATCCGTAGTTGGGGCCGTAATTCCATGAGAATAAAAACAACGCCGTATATACGTAAACGGCCAAGCCCCCGTTTCAGAAAGGGGCTTGGCCGGTAAATCCATCTACCTGTGTAGCGGGTTCTTATTTAGCAGCCAGATTACCCAGTGCGTTCAGCTTACGCACATTGGTGGCAACCTGCTGACGCTTGGCGTCGGGCAGCGGGATCATGCCTTTGTCGGCCAGATAGCCTTCTTCGCCCCAGGCGCGATCATTGGTGAGTTCCGCCAGGAACTGTTTGATGCCGGGCACCACGTCCACGTGGGCTTTCTTTACATACACGAACAGCGGGCGGGAGACCGGGTAGCTGTTATCGGCGATGGACTCAAAGGTAGGCTCCTGACCTTCGATCACGGAACCCTGCACCTTGTCCGCGTTCTGGTCGAGGAAGCTGAAGCCAAAGATGCCCAGGGCATTGGGGCTGGCAACCAGCTTGTTAACGATCAGGTTGTCGTTCTCACCGGCTTCCACGTAGGCGCCATCTTCGCGCACATTGTGGCAGATCGCTTTATAGGCATTCTTGTCGGAAGACTTCTTGGCCGCGATCCAGTCGAACTTCTTACAGCCACCTTCCATTGCCAGCTCGGCGAAGGCGTCGCGGGTACCGGAAGTCGGGGGCGGACCCAGCACTTCGATTTTGGTCGCCGGCAGGGTCGGATTTACGTCTTTCCAGGTTTTGTAGGGGTTCTCAACCAGTGTTTGAGAGCCATCCGGGTTCGGTACGTCTTTGGCCAGGGCCAGGAAAATGTCCTTGCGGGTCAGTTCAAACGGCTTGGAAGTCTTGGCGTTGGCCAGCACGATGCCGTCGAAGCCGATCTGTACTTCTACCACATCCACGCCGTTATCGTTACACATGTCCAGCTCGGACTGTTTGATGCGACGGGAAGCGCCAGTGATATCCGCGGTGCTCTCGCCCACGCCCTGACAGAACAGCTTCATGCCGCCGCCGGTACCGGTGGATTCAACAACCGGGGTCTTGAACTGGGTAGCGCGGCTGAAGCGCTCGGCAACCACGGTAGTGAACGGATAAACAGTGGACGAGCCCACGATGCTGATATGATCGCGCGCCGCCAGGGCAGCGTTGGACGCCGCGATGGTCAGGGCCGCCAGGGCCGAGGCCAGTACTTTTTTGTTCGCAGAACGGTTGTTCATGATTTCTCCAGAAATGGTCGCGAATTGGTCGAGAATTAGTCTGTAGTCTCTGCACGCCGCGCATGCTATTTCGAACTGGTGACGATTCTATGAATGAAAAGTTACAAACAGATTACAGAATGCAGCGCAGTTTATGACCAGCAAACCTCACGCGGTCAGTTCATTCCGAGCATCGCAACTGGCGCAATTTCTGACCAGCAGGTACGCTCCCCCCATTGATAACAGAACAATAAAGATGGTTTGAGAGACCTCCCATGAAGTTTCTACTACGCACCGCCGGTGCCCTGGACCGCTTTGCCAGCAACTGCGGGCGGCTACTCGGCTGGTTTACCCTGGCCATGGTGCTGATCCAGAGTCTTGTCGTGGCCCTGCGCTACGGATTCGACGGCGGCTCCCTGGCCCTGCAGGACACGGTGGCCTATCTGCACGGCGCCGCGTTTATGCTCGGTCTCGCCTACGCCCTGCAGGCCAACGCCCACGTGCGGGTGGATGTAATCTATCGCACGCTCAGCGCGCGGGGGAAAGCCTGGGTCGATGCGGTGGGCTGCCTGATCTTTCTGCTGCCGCTGTGTGTGTTTATCGGCTACGGCAGCTGGCAGTTTGCCGCCAGCAGCTGGGCGGTGAGCGAGACCAGTAACAGCGCCGATGGCCTCGGCGGTGTCTACCTGCTGAAAAGCCTGATTCCCCTGGCCGCCGCCACCCTCGCCGTGCAGGGATTGAGTCAGTTTGCGCGGGCATTAAATACCCTGATGCAGGTGGAGGCCGGCAGCGACGGGAGCCTATCCTCTCAACCCGCCACTCACGCACCTGTTCGCAAGGGGGCCGAGTCACAACCCCGCCCGCTGGTGCGGGAAGCGACCCCGGGTTCGGCTTCGGAGGTGGGCGCATGATCGAGCTGATCCCACTGCTGATGTTCCTGGCGGTATGCGCCGCACTGATGCTCGGCTACCCGGTGGCCTTTACCCTGGGCGGCACCGCGCTGCTCGCCGCTGGCCTCGGCATTGTCGGCGGCATCTTCGACGCGGAACTGCTGAAGGCGTTCCCGGACCGGCTCTACGGCATTATGCAGAACGGCACCCTGATGGCGGTGCCGCTGTTCGTTTTGATGGGCGTGATGCTGGAGAGAGCGCGGATCGCCGAGGAGCTGCTGGTCAATCTGGCGCGGGTCTTTTCCGGAATCCCCGCGGGCATGGCGGTCTCCGTGGTGGTGGTTGGCGCGCTGCTCGCCGCCAGCACCGGTATTGTCGGCGCCACCGTGGTAACCATGGGCCTGATGTCCCTGCCCACCATGCTAAACCGCGGCTATTCCCCCAAACTGGCCACCGGCACCATCTGTGCGACGGGTACCCTGGGCCAGATTATTCCGCCGTCGATTGCCCTGGTGCTGCTGGGGGATACCCTGTCCAACGCCTACCAGCAGGCGCAGTTGAGCCAGGGGATTTTCAACCCCAAACCGGTGAGTGTAGGCGACCTGTTTATGGGCGCGATCATTCCCGGCCTGCTGCTGGTGGCGGCCTACATTCTCTACCTGCTGTTTATCGCCCGCCGCGAACCTGGCGTTTCCCGCGACAAGCGGGAGGAAGTAGAGCTGCTGCAGACCCTGAAAAGCCTGTTCCCGCCCATCGCACTGATGCTGCTGGTACTCGGCTCCATCATCACCGGCGCCGCCACACCGACTGAAGCCGCCGCCGTCGGCGCGCTGGGAGCCGGCATACTGGCGTGGGGCCGCGGTGCCCTGAACTGGGCGCGGGCCAGCGAGGTCGGGCAGAGCACCCTGCAGGTCACCGCCATGGTGTTTGCCATCCTGATCGGCGCCTCGCTGTTCTCGCTGGTATTCCGTGGCTTTGGCGGTGAGGAAGTGGTTACCCACTTCTTTGAAAGCCTGCCCGGTGGCGTGGTTGGCGCCACCCTGCTGGTGATGCTGGTGATCTTCCTGCTGGGCTTTATCCTCGACTTTATCGAGATCACCTTTGTGGTGGTACCGATTGTCGGCCCGGTACTGCTGGCCATGGGGCTGGATCCGGTATGGCTGGGCGTCATGATCGCCCTGAACCTGCAGACCTCGTTCCTCACCCCGCCTTTCGGCTTCGCGCTGTTTTACCTGCGCGGCGTGGCGCCGGCGGAAGTGGCAACAGGGGCAATTTACCGAGGCGCGGTACCGTTTATCGCGATTCAGCTGCTGGTGATGTGTCTGCTGGCCCTGTGGCCGGCGCTGGCGACCTGGCTCCCAGGCTACCTGACGTCGTAGTGACATCCGGCTCGGGTAGACTCAACCAGCAGAAAATACCGTCAGCGGCGCAGAATTTGCCCTCTACGCTCTGGCTAATTAGTACCCAGATTGTGCTAGAATGCGCCACCCGGCCAAGGTGACGGTGAATGCACCGCCGGGCCAATAAATCTAAGAATTTGTGAGCACCCGCGATGTCCGCCATTGATGAAGAACCGCAACCCAGCGGTACCCTGACCCTCCAGACCCAGTCCATGCCCAAGGACACCAACCCCCAGGGTGATGTTTTTGCCGGCTGGCTGATGTCGCAGATGGATGTGGCCGGTGCCATCCTCGCCCAGAGCATCGCCCGCGGCCGCGTGACCACCGTCGCCGTTGGCAGCATGGTTTTCCTGCGCCCGGTAACCGTCGGCTCCACCGTGAGCTGCTACGCGGAAGCAGTAGAAGTAGGACGATCGTCCATTAAAACCATGGTGGAAGTCTGGCTGACCCGGGTGGATACAGGTGAACAGGTGAAAGTCACCGAGGGTGAATTCGTCTTTGTTGCCATCGACGATCGCGGGCGCACCCGGCCGCTGCCCTGATAGGGTAGCTTATTCGCCTAGAATTGAGGCCGTGATCGGCCTCAATGCATCCCTCCCACCTCCGGCAGCACCACACCCAATCTGCGCAACTGCGCCGCCAGTTGCGGATCGTTGGTTTCCCGCCAGCGCTGGAACAACTGCAGAATATCCGTCGCATCCATCTCCCGGGCGCGCCCGCACACTCTCGCCACCAGCTCCAGTAAGCGCGCAAAGCGCTCGGCCAGTTCGCTGAATACCCGCCGGTTGTTGCGGGCATTCTCCCCGAGGTAGTCGTAAGCACCACCGCCCATGCCGATAAAATAGTCCCGACTAATCCCCCGTCTGGAATAGTTGTCCGGGAAGAGGGCCCCCATAAACAGGGCCAGATCGCCGAGCTGGCGCAGGATCAGGCAGCGGTGGTAATGACTGTCCACCTCAATTGCGTCGCGATACAACAGTGCCAGTGGTCGCACCGACATTTCGCCGCTGTCGTAACTGAACACCTGGCCACTGTCGCCGAAGCGCGCCAGCAGGCTGCCCAGGTACCAGAGGGTTTCTTCCTGGGGGCGCGGATCCAGATCGTCGGCCCCGTCCTGCAGGCGCTGGCGAAAAAATTCTGCAAGTGTCTGCTCAAAGGTGGTTTGCGATACGGATGGCATCAGCTCCTCCTTTTTCTATTCTTCACTGTAAATATAAATCTGCCGTTATCCCGCTTCTATTTTTTTACCTCGTTTTTTTATAAAAATTTTTTATAAAAAATTAGTTTTTGGCCCCCTTGAAAAACCTTTCAACGCTCCTATTTTCGGCTTTGTCGGAAGGGCACTCCCTTCCCGGCAACCAACCATTAACCATTGAAACATCCAAATGCTTATTGGGAGGAAATCCGATGAGTATCAAACCGCTCTACGACCGGGTGGTTGTGAAACGCCTTGCCGCAGAAACCACCACCAAAGGTGGCATCGTTATTCCGGACAAGGCTGCCGAAAAGCCCACCCAGGGAGAAGTGATTGCCGCTGGTGACGGAGCACCGTTGGACAACGGTGAGCTACGCCCCTTGGCCGTTAAAGTGGGAGACCGTGTCCTGTTCGGCCAGTACGCTGGCACCGAAATCAAACACGACGGCGAGACCTATTTAATCGTGAAAGAATCCGACATTCTCGCTGTACTGCAACAAGTGGAAGATAAACAACAGGAGAAAGCCGCATGAGCGCCAAGGTAGTCAAGTTTTCTGACGATGCCCGCGAACGCATGCTGGCGGGCGTAAACATTCTCGCCGACGCGGTAAAAGCCACACTGGGTCCCAAGGGCCGCAACGTGGTGCTGAGCAAAAGCTTCGGCGCACCGCGCGTGACCAAAGATGGTGTGTCTGTAGCCAAAGAAATTGAGCTCAAGGACAAGTTCCAGAATATGGGCGCACAAATGGTGAAGGAGGTGGCCTCAAAAACTGCCGACGTGGCCGGTGACGGCACCACCACTGCAACCGTGCTGGCCCAGGCACTAGTGCGCGAGGGGCACAAGTCCATCGCCGCCGGCATGAACCCCATGGACCTGAAACGCGGTATCGACACCGCGGTGAAGGCCGCCGTGGAAGAGCTAGCGAAACTGGCCAAACCTTGTGACGACACCAAGTCCATTGGCCAGGTGGGCACCGTGTCCGCCAACTGGAACGAGGACATCGGCCAGATCATCGCCGAGGCCATGGAAAAAGTCGGCCGCGACGGTGTGATTACCGTGGAAGAGGGCAAGTCCCTGCAGAACGAACTGGAAGTCGTGGAGGGTATGCAATTCGATCGCGGCTACCTGTCTCCGTACTTCGTCACCAACCAGGAAAAGATGCAGGCGGAACTGGATAATCCGTACATCCTGCTGTTCGACAAAAAGATCAGCAATATCCGCGACCTGGTACCGCTGCTGGAGTCTGTGGCCAAGGCCGGCCGCCCACTGGTGCTGATTGCCGAAGACATCGAAGGCGAAGCCCTGGCCACCCTGGTGGTCAACAGCCTGCGCGGCACCATCAAGGTGGCTGCGGTAAAAGCGCCGGGCTTCGGTGACCGCCGCAAGGCCATGCTGGAGGATATCGCCATCCTTACTGGCGGTACGGTGATCTCCGAAGAAGTCGGCCTCACCCTCGAGAAGGTCGAACTGGAGCAACTGGGTAGCGCCAAACGCGTGGTGATCAGTAAAGACAACACCGTAGTGGTGGACGGCGCGGGAGAAAAATCCGCAATCGATGGCCGCGTGAAACAGATCCGCGCGGAAATCGAAAACTCCACGTCCGACTACGACAAGGAAAAACTGCAGGAGCGCGTGGCCAAGCTGGCCGGCGGTGTTGCGGTGATCAAGGTCGGCGCCGCCACCGAAGTGGAAATGAAGGAGAAGAAAGACCTGGTGGACGACGCCTTCCATGCGACCCGCGCGGCTGTGGAAGAAGGCATTGTGGCCGGCGGTGGTCTGACCCTGGTGCGGGTTGCCGACAGCCTGCGCAAGAACGGCCTCAAAGGTGCCAACGACGATCAGCAGGTTGGTATCAATATCGCCCTGCGTGCGATGGAAGAGCCTTTCCGCCAGATCATCGCCAACGCCGGTGTCGAAGGTAGCGTGGTGCTGAACAAGGTTCGCTCTAACGCGAGCACCAATTTCGGCTACAACGCCCAGACCGGAGACTACGGCGATATGCTGGAGTTCGGCATCATCGATCCCGCCAAAGTCACCCGCTCTGCGCTGCAGAACGCGGGCTCCATCGCGGGCCTGATGCTCACCACCGAAGTGATGGTGGCCGACAAACCCGAAGAGAAAAAATCAGAGCCTGCGGCAGACGCCTACGACTACTGATTTTTCCAAAGACCCATCCCCAGTGCTTTTCTTTTCGGGGCCGCAAGGCCCCTTTTTTGTTTGGCGCGGTGCACCCCTAATCGCTAAATACCGCGCCCTTCAGCCAGCGTCGCACTCAGGGCCTGCTTACTGATTTCGTTAACCCGGGATGATAGCTTTAACAGTAGGTTACGCAGAAAGTCGTGTGTGATACTGGCGGATTCAAGAATGGGCTTGAGGCCAAGGAACTGCATGATTTTCTTGACTAGCAGCGCCACCAGGCTCACCGAGCCGACGAGCAGTTTTACGCCGCTATTCAGCACCATGGCCAACTGGTCCATTAGAGTGAAATAGGTGGTGGCAGTAAAATTGATTACGCGCCCTGCGAACTCCATGCACTTTTTCACCACGTAGATAATGGCATCGTTCAACCATTCAATTGCAGACATCGTCTGTCCGATTGCGGCCTTGGATCGCAGCCAGGCTTCGACGCCGCTATCGGTACGGGCAGCCGGACGCATTGCATGAATTTCAGACCAGCTTTTTTTGCTTACCGAATCCACATACAGATCCATATCGTGATATGTCGCCCACGGAATCAACCCTGGAGATGGTAGGAAATATTCCCTGTCAGTACTCGGGGTATGTACAAAGGGCCATATCGGGATACATGGGACAATATCCGTACGATGATAGGCTCGGTACATATTCTTGTCGTTGAGCAACTGAGTACAGTTTTCTGAGAAACCGATCAAGCCCACTCTTGGGCTGCCGAAGGTATACAGCTTCGGTTGGTGTATGGTGTTGGCTTTAATCCATTCAGCAGCAAGTGTTGCCAGTGCGCCCCCGAGGCTATGTCCCAGGCAATGCACAAAAGTGCCGGAAGGTAGTGTGGCAACAAAGTCTTGTATCTGCGGCAACATCGACTGAAATGACTTTTTGAAGCCATCATGAACCGGTTGGCCCCTTGCGGAAGAGGACAAGGTTATATTTAGATTTGTCAGCCAGTCAGCGAGATATTGTGTGCCGCGAAACAAAATAAAAGCATGCCCCTGGAATGCTTCTTGGCCGACGAGCAAAAACCCGAACGCTGTTCTTACTTTGATAAAACCTGGCCCGCCGGTCTTGCCTTTCAGCATATTGGTTTCGAAAAACCGGATTTGATTTTTATACCTTACATTCAAAACCTCTATCGCACGATCCAGCCTGTCAATCTTGCTTAAGGCGTAAACATCTCTAGATAAACTAGCAGACTGTTGAGGTGTAAGTTCCATTTTTAAAACCCATTATCAATGACATCCGGTTCAACATCCCAAATGCACCGGGTAAAAAAAGGCTGATTGTTTACGTTGATAAGTTTTGTTTCACTCTCTAATTCACAGGTGACTGATATAGGAACACCGCGCGCTTCCGAATTTTCAGCTTTCTTTCTCTTTACGCCGGACCAAATTTCTATCTCTTCTTCGCCCACTGCCACGGTAATTTTCTGACCGACTACAAATTCTTGAGGCAAGATATTGACAATATTCCGCTCGAATCGAGCGGAAAACTCGAAGTAACCCTTATCATCCGTAATGGTTTCATCCTGCTTTTTTTTCTGAAAGTCTGTAGTTCTTGTTACTTTAGCACCAGCTACCGGCACTCCATTTTGTAAAATTACGCCAGAAACCCCAGAAAACGTACAAGCTTTACCAGTATCAAATATCGACATAGCGTGCAGAGAACCTGAAAATATTAATGCAATTAAAGAAACAGTGAATCGATACAATATTGTGTTGATATCCACGTATTGAAGCCCGGATCAAAAAACGAAGTGCAACGCACGGCGGAACTTACCGGCACCTGAAGTTATACTAAAGGGCGCGATACCTTTGTCAAAAATATAAAATGGTGTCAGAGTCAATTTACGAAATGCGCACGATCGTACCAATTTTTGCGATCGCGGGAGTCAATAAAATAGAGGGAATAACGTGCCAACGATGGATGCGGAATTCTGTCGGCACGTATATAGATGAAGTGGCGGACTACTCCTGCTCGGGTACTACGTCACGGGTATCGTAATAGGCTTCTTCACTGATCCGGTGATAGGGGATGACCTGTGACTCGAATTCCCGGAACGCCTGATACACGCGGTTGAACTGCGGATCATTGGCCGCAGTTTCCTGCATGATGCCCTGGTTGATTTTTTTCAGGTGGGCGATGACATCGTCCGGCAATTTTCTCAGTGCAATCCCGTGTTCATCCACCAGTTCTTTCAGCGCGCGGTTGTTGCGCGCGGTGTACTCGTCGAGCATATCCTGGTTGGCATCGCGGGCGGCGGTGCGGACGATGGCCTGCAGGTCTTTGGGCAATTTCTCGAAGGCGGTTTTGTTGATGATGATTTCTAGAATTGAACCGGGCTCGTGCCAGCCCGGGTAGTAGTAATACTTGGCGATCTGGTGGAAACCGAAGGCGAGGTCGTTGTAGGGGCCTACCCACTCGGTAGCGTCGATGACGCCGGTCTGCAGGGCGGTATAGAGTTCGCCACCGGGAATGGTGACGGCGGTGCCGCCGGCGCGGTTCAGCACTTCACCGCCGAGGCCGGGGATGCGCATTTTGAGGCCCTTCAGATCCGCTACGGAATTGATTTCCTTGTTGAACCAGCCCGCCATCTGCACGCCGGTGGAGCCGCCGGCCATGGGAATCAGGTCAAACGGTGCGTAGAGCTCTTCCCACAATTCCAGCCCGCCGCCGTAGTGCAGCCAGCCATTCATTTCCTGAGCGTTTAATCCGAAGGGTACCGCAGTAAAAAACTGGGCTGCGGGGATTTTGCCTTTCCAGTAATAGGCGGCACCGTGGCCTACCTGGGCGGCGCCACTGGACACTGCGCCGAAGACACCCATGGCGGGTACCAGCTCACCGGCGCCGAAGACTTTGATTTTCAACCGGCCGTTGGACATGGCTTCCACATTTTTGGCAAAGCGCTCCGGGGCGCTGCCAAGGCCGGGGAAGTTTTTTGGCCAGGTGGTGACGAGTTTCCACTCGAAGGTCTGCTGGCCGGCGTTTTCGATCGAAGTGACGGTCTGTACCTGATCGGAGCGGGAAATCACCAGTGCGCCGAAGGTAAGCACCAGCAGGGCGAGCAGGCCTAGGATGACGGGGGGATACCAGTTTATTTTTTTCATGTCCGTTTGATTTTTATTTTTCGTTTTATTGCGTCATCCCGGTACCGGATCGCGTCCGGCATGACAAAAGTATCTGGGATCCAGTGAGTGTGGCAGGGTATCGGAGTTTACTGCCGGTTCTGTGGTTTCTGGATCCCGGATCAAGTCCGGGATGACGTTGTCGCTAAAATATGACGGTGTCGATCGTGATTACAGCGGCTGTAGTTTGGCCATGGATACTACCAGCCATTTGGCCCCGGCGTCGTCGAAGTTGACCTGTACTCTTGCACGCGGGCCGCTGCCTTCGAACTGCACCACGGTGCCCTCACCGAATTTGGCGTGGTCGACGCGGCCGCCGAGGGCGAGTGGCGGCAGGTCGTCGTCGAACTCCGGGGCCGGGTCGGAGAACTGGCCTGCTCGTCCATAATTGGGTTGAAACAGGGGCTTGGAGACTTCGGTTTTCAGCCGAACCTCGTGGATGTATTCCACCGGGATTTCGCTCACAAACCGCGACAGTTTGTTGTAAGTCTCACTGCCAAACAGGCGGCGGCTTTCCGCGTAGGTGATATACAGTTTCTGCATGGCGCGGGTGATACCCACGTAACAGAGGCGGCGCTCCTCCTCCATGCGCCCGGGTTCCTGGGCGGACATCTTGTGCGGGAACAGGTTTTCCTCCACACCGGCCATAAATACCAGTGGGAATTCCAGACCCTTCGCGGAGTGCAGGGTCATCAGCTGCACGGCGTCTTCAAACTCATCTGCCTGGCCTTCGCCGGCGTCCAGCGCGGCGCTGTCGAGGAACTGGTTGATCAGTGGAATCTCTTCCTCGTCCACCGCCTCGCCATCAGCGTCCACGGTGGGCAGGCCGTCGAAGCCGCGACAGGCGCTGACCAGTTCCTGCAGGTTCTCCACCCGGGTCTGACCCTTCTCACCCTTTTCCTTGCCGTGGAAGTCGAGCAGGCCAGTCTGTTCGATGGCGAGCTCGGCGATATGGTCGAGGGTTTTGTCGGTGCTCTCTTCGTCCAGCGCGTCGATCAGGCTGAGAAAGTTGGCCAGGGCATTGCCGGCGCGGGCGGCGAGGACTTTCTGTTGCAGCATCTTGGCGGCGGCATCCCACATGGAACAGCCGTGTTCGCGGGCGAATTCGCGCACGGTATCCACGGTACGGGCGCCGATGCCGCGGGTGGGGGTATTCACCACCCGCTCAAAGGAAGTGTCATCGTGGCGGTTGGTGATCAGGCGCATATAGGACAATGCGTTTTTGATCTCCAGTCGCTCGTAGAAGCGCTGGCCACCATAGATGCGGTAGGGCACCTGTTCGCGCAGCAGCCCTTCTTCCAGCACCCGCGACTGGGCATTGGAGCGATACAGGATGGCAATGCTGTCGCGGCGGTTGCCGTCGCGCACCCAGTCCTGGATACGCTCGACGATAAACCGCGCCTCATCCTGTTCGTTGTAGGCGGAGTAGAGGGAGATGGGCTCGCCCTTGTCGCCCTCGGTCCACAGCTCCTTGCCGAGGCGGCCGGAGTTGTGGGCGATCACTGCGTTGGCGGCGTTCAGGATGGTGCTGGTGGAGCGGTAGTTCTGCTCCAGGCGCACCGTCTGCACGTCTTTCAGATCCGCCTCGAAGTGCTGGATATTCTCGATTTTGGCCCCGCGCCAGCCGTAAATGGACTGGTCGTCGTCACCCACCGCGGTGATCGTGCACTGGTCGCCGGCCAGCAGGCGCAGCCAAGCGTATTGGATGGTGTTGGTATCCTGAAACTCGTCGACGAGGATATGGGGGAAACGGCGGCGGTAATGGGCGAGTATGCCGTCGTTATCCCGCAACAGTTCGTGGGCGCGCAGCAGCAGCTCGCCAAAGTCGACTACACCGGCGCGCTGACAGGCCGCTTCATAGGCGCTGTAAATTTGCACCATGGTCTGCAGCCAGGGATCGCCGGTCAGCTGGATATACTGCGGGCGAACCCCCTCATCTTTCTGTGCACCAATCCACCACTGGGTCTCCCGTGGGGACCACTTCTTGTCATCCAGCCCCAGCTCGTTCTGCACCCGTTTGATCAGGCGCAGCTGATCGTCGGAATCGAGAATCTGGAAATTCTGCGGCAGCTTCGCTTCTTGCCAGTGGGCGCGCAGCAGGCGGTGGGCGAGGCCGTGAAAGGTGCCCACCCACATACCGAAGGTATTCACCCCCAGCAGTTCCTCGATACGCCCGCGCATCTCCCGTGCGGCCTTGTTGGTAAAGGTCACTGCCATAATGGAGTAGGGCGATGCCCCCTCCACCTGCATCAGCCAGGCGATACGGTGCACCAGCACGCGGGTTTTGCCCGAGCCGGCGCCGGCCAGAACCAGTTGATTGCCCGGCGGCGCCGCGACGGCTTCGCGCTGGGGGTCGTTGAGGGGGTCTAAGAGTTCAGATACGTCCATGGGGCGGATTGTATCAGGGGTTTTGTGATAACTGGGTATATAAACAGGGTTTTGAACCACTGAAATTCGATGCGAAAGCCCTGATGCCGGGTCTGTCTGTGCGAGACCTTCTGCGAGAGGGACCTCGCGGAAGAGCCCCCAGGGATGGGTTGAGGGGGGGCGCCTAGCCCGTGTCTCGCACAGACAGACCCGGTAGCAGGGCCGCCACAGGACAAGTATCAGGCCAATGGAAGGCTCGCCAGCACCGAGCCATGCCGCTAAACTGCACAGCTTGAACCAGAGAAGGTGTTGTCGTGAAGCCAGCGGAAGTCACGCAGAAGATCAGCGAACAGCTGAGTTCCATGCGCAAATCTGAGCGTAAGGTTGCGGAATATATCCTCGCCAATCCCGGCGAAATCATTCATATGCGGATCGTCGATCTCGCCACCGAAGCCCAGGTGAGCGAACCCACGGTCGTGCGCTTCTGCCGCGCCGTCGGCTGTTCCGGCTTCCAGGAATTCAAGCTGAACCTGGCCCAGCAGCTCGCCTCCAGCCCCAGCTTCGGCCAGATCGCCGTCACCGAAACCGACACCATCGCCGAATACAAACGCAAGGTCTTCGACTCCACCGTCGACACCCTGCTGAACGTGCGCGACAAGATCGACGGCCGCGCCCTAGAAGCCGCTGTCGCCGCCATCGCTGCTTCCAAACGGGTTGAATTCTTCGGTTTCGGTGCCTCCGGTGCCGTAGCCGCCGACGCCCAGCACAAATTCTTCCGCCTGCAGATGGCCACCGCCGCCCACTCCGACCACCATATGCAGAGCATGTCCGCGATGAGCATGCAGCCCGGCGACGTGGTGGTCGCCATCTCCCAGAGCGGCCGCACCTCCTCGCTGCTGCGCTCCATGGAAATGGCCAAGCAGCAGGGCGCCACCGTAATCGGCCTCGGCCCCAGCGGCTCACCCATGACACGCCAGTCCAGCATCCCGCTGGAAGTGGACGTGGAAGAAGATATCGAACTGTACACACCGCTCTCGTCGCGCATCGCCCACCTGGTGGTGATCGATGTCCTCGCGATCGGCGTCGCCCAGCGCAAGGGTCCACAGCTGCAGGAACACCTGCTGAAGCTGAAGAAAGGCCTCTACAATCTGCGGGAAGAGAAACACTGACACGGACTGATCGTTCGGTCAGCGCCGCGCTTCGACCCCGGCTCCCCTGTCCCTGACCGCAAATTCCCGAACTGTCATGGAAACTGGCCTTGGCCCCCGTTACCATGCCGGCGCCCGCCGGTGTCTCGGTTTTAGCCGGAACAGCCGGTGCCGGCCACCTCAACCGAGTACTTGCAACAAGTACTCGAGATTCTCTTCAATTGAGTTGTTATGCCCCCGAATTTCTTCGACGCCGAAGGCAAGCCGCCGCGTTGGCTCGCCCCCTGTCTCGCCGCACTGGTGGCACTGACGCCATTTGCCATTGATACCTACCTGCCGGCAATTCCCGCCATGGCCGTGGCGCTGGGTGTGGAGGTGGCGCAGGTACAGCACTCGGTATCCAGTTATCTGCTGGGGTTTGCGGTGGGCCAATTGATTGGTGGGCCACTGTCGGACCGTTGGGGTCGCATTGTCACCGGCACCATCGGGCTCGCAATCTTTATCGTCAGCTCGGCACTGATCCTGTTTACCAACACCGTGGAACTGCTGGTGGCACTGCGCTTCTGCCAGGCGCTGGGTGGCGGGTTTGCCACGGTGATCTGCGGGGCGATCGTGCGCGACCTGTACCACGGGCGGGACGCGGCGCGGATCATGTCGATGATTGCCACCATGATGCTGATAGCCCCCATGGCGGCGCCGGCGATTGGCGCGACCCTGCTGACCTTCGGCGACTGGCACGCGATCTTTATCTTCCTGCTGGTGTACGGTCTGCTGATGATGGTACTGGTGCGCGGGGTGCTACCGGAGACGGTATCCAAGTTCCGCCGCGCACGCCGCCAGCGGGAATCCCGCCGCAGTATGCTCAAGGGCTATGCGCAGATCTTCCGCACCCCGCGCGCACTGGGGTTTCTGTTCGGGCAGGCGCTGATCAGCGGCAGTATGTTTATCTACATCACCACCGCGCCCTTCGTGTTTATGGAGCATTTCGGGGTGTCTTCCGCGACCTTCCCAATGCTGTTTGGCAGTTGCGTACTCGGACTGGTGTTGATGGTGCAGCTGAACATTCGCCTGCTGAAGGTATTTGAACCGCGCCAGATACTGCTGGCGGGTATGGGGCTGCAGTTGTTTTCCTGCGCGCTGTTGCTGGCGAGCACCCTGTATTTCGGACAGGACCAGGTGTTGCTGGCGTGGATGGTTCCGCTGGTGATGGCGATGGGTGCCATCGGCATCATCACCCCCAACTCGGCGGCCTGTTATCTCGAGTTCTTCCCCAGGATCAGCGGTACTGCGAATGCCCTGTACGGCGCCTCGCTGTTTATTTTTGGTGGGGTCCTGGGTGGAGCAGTGAACGCGGTGCACACCGGCACTCTGGTGCCGATCGCACTGGGGATGCTGTGTTGTTCCGCCGCCGCCCTGTGCATGGCGCTGTTTGTAGCGCGGGCGCGCCGGCCGATCGAAATAGAGGAGCAGGCGCTGCGGGTATGACCCGCAGCCGTGGCTCTGCAGGCCTTTAAATCAGGCCTTCCGCCTTCAGTGCCTTCTGCACCCCTTCCCGCTGGCCCATGCGCTCGGCAAACGCCGCAAGTTTGGGCCAACTGCCGGTATCCACACCCACCTTGCTGCACCAGTTGTACACGGTAAACAGGTAGGCGTCGGCGATGCTGAAGTCGTCACCCATCAGGTAGTCTCCGGCCATCTGGTCCTCCACATACTGGAAGCGCTTCGCCAGTTTTTCTTTGGCTGCCGCCTGTTCATCATCGCTTCCACCCCAGAACAGGGGCAGGAAGGATTTGTGCACCTCGGTGGAAATGTAATTCAGCCACTCCAGCACCCGGTAGTGATCGAGAGTACCGTATTCCGGAGCCAGTTTTTTCTCCGGTTTCTGCTCCGCCAGAAACTGTACAATTGCCGGGCCCTCGGTGAGCAGCTCGCCACCCTCCAGCTGCAGCGCCGGCACATAGCCTTTCGGATTCACTTCCGTGTAGTCGCCACCGCTCTCGGTCTCCTTGGTTTTCAGGTTCACCTTGCACAGCTCGAGATCGATGCCCGCTTCGCAGGCGACGATATGCGGTGACAGGGAACAGGCACCGGGGGCGTAAAACAGCTTCATGGCGTTCTCCTCGTAGCGTTATCCGCGGCCGTGGGGCGCGCTGTAGTCGAGTTCCGGACCCACGGGCACAATGCCGGTGGGATTGATGTTTTTGTGGCTGGCGTAGTAGTGGGTCTTGATATGGTGGAAATCCACCGTCTCCGCCACACCCGGCCACTGGTACAGTTCGCGCACATAACCCCACAGATTGGGGTAATCCGCCAGCCGCTGTTTATTACACTTGAAGTGGCCGTGGTACACGGCGTCGAACCGGATCAGTGTAGTAAACAGCCGCCAGTCCGCTTCCGTCACGCGATCACCGGTCAGGTAGCGGTTACTCTGCAAGCGCTGCTCCAGCTGTTCCAGCACTTCAAACAGCCGGTGGTAGGCGGCCTCGTAGGCTTCCTTGCTGGTGGCGAAGCCTGCACGGTACACACCGTTGTTGACGTTTTCGTAAACCAGCGCATTGGTGGCGTCGATATCCCCGCGCAGTTCCTGTGGATAAAAATCCTGCTCGTCGCCAGTCAGTTTATTGAATGCGGAGTTGAACATGCGGATGATTTCCGCGGACTCGTTGCTGACGATCTGCTCGCGCTGCTTGTCCCACAACACCGGCACCGTCACCCGCCCGGAGTAGTCGGCGCGGTTGCGGGTATATACCTGATGCAGGAAGTCGCTGCCGAACAGCTTGTCGCCGCGGCTGCCCTCGTCCTTATCGAAGGTCCAGCCGTTTTCCATCATGTAGGGGCTGACCACGGAAACGTCGATGTAGTCGTCGAGGCCCTTGAGTTTGCGGAATATCAGGGTGCGATGGGCCCAGGGGCAGGCGAGGGAAACGTAGAGGTGATAGCGCCCTTTCTCCGCCTCGAAGCCGCCCTCGCCACTGGGGCCGGCGCTGCCGTCGGCGGTGATCCAGTTGCGCAGCTGTGCCGCCTCGCGCTCGAATTCACCGCCGCTTTTGTCCGTGTCGTACCACTTGTCTTTCCACTCGCCGTTTACCAGCAGTCCCATTCTTCACTCCTGTTACCGGATCCGCACCGGGCTTCACACTGTTCCACACACCACTCCCCACGAAAGTGTAAGAAGCTGTCATGCAGTTCAGTGTAATTCGGAGATTCGAAACTAAAATCGCAGTTATTCGGCGGGAAACACCGTTTTTTTAGCAAGAAAAGAGAAAGGGCAGGGGGCTCACTATCGAAACCCCGCCAGAATCTGGTCCATCACCCGCGAGGCCTTGCCGCCCTCGGCGCCGGCGACCGGGTGCGCATCCGCGCCGTTCAGGTGTTTGACCATATTCTCGATATGAAAGAACTGGATATTCTCCGGGTGGGCAATATCGGCCGTTTCGCGGTCATCGCCCGCTTCGAGCTGCAGTGGATTCTCCGCAAACACGGAAAAGCGGATTGTGCCTTTGGCGCCGCAGATTACCACCTCGTCACAGTAGTCACTGGCGCCGAAATTCCAGAAACCCGCACCGGTGGCGCCATTTTCAAATACCCAGCAGGCGGAAACCGCATCTTCAGCGTCATACAGATTCTGCTGATTGACCGCGATACCGCGGGCATCGGTAATGTCACCGGCCAGGTGGATAAACAGGTCGAGGCCGTGGCAGGCCAGGTCGACAAAATGTCCGCCGCCGGATACCGCCGGGTCGGTGCGCCAGTCGTACTCCGGTGACAGATCGGCGGCGGAAGGGGTGCGCGCATAGCTCCAGTTGATATGGCGCACAGCGCCGATACGACCGCTGTCGATCCACTCTTTGACTTTATTGAAGCGGGGCAGGGAGCGGCGGTAATAGGCGACAAACAGCTGCGCATCCAGCCCCTCAAACGCCCCGATGATTTCCTCGCACTCGGCAAAATTGAGCGCCATGGGCTTTTCCAGACAGCAGTGTTTGTTGGCGCTCGCTATCTTCAGGGCGTACTCGCGGTGGCTGCCCGGCGGGGTGGCCACATAGATGGCATCGATTTCCGGGTCGTTGATCAGCTCGTCGGCGCTGGCGTAGGTTTTGGGTACCCCGTGGCGCGCGGCGTAGTCCGCGAGCTTTTCCCGGTCCCGGCGCATCACCGCCAGCAACTTCGAACCCGCCACCTTGTTAAATGCCGGGCCACTTTTCAGCTCGGTGACATTGCCGCAACCAATAATGCCCCAGCGGATTTTGTCGCTCTCACCAGTCATCTCTTAGATCCCAATTTAAATAATGCTAAGGCCTCGCGAGGCGCCAACCGCGATCATTCGATCGGCGGCAAACCCTCGCGCAGTGCGCGCAACAGCAGACAGGCGGCGGGGCCGGCGCGATCCTGGTCGGCGTACACCAGATACACTGTGGCTTCCCGCTCCCAGGGTTCCTCGGTGCGCAGGGGTAGCAAGCGATCGGCAGACAGGGAATCGCGGATGCGGGTCTGCGGCAGCCAGGCAAAACCCAGGCCCCGTTCAATCAGCTCGATGGAAGTGTGCACGTTGGTGACGGTGATGCGCTGGTCGGAACCGAGCCAGCCGGCATCCTGGCGATTCTTCAAAGCGGAATCGCGCATCACAATCTGCCGCGCCGCTTTCAGGTCCTCGCGGTTTACCGGCCGGCCCAGCTGATGCAACGGGTGGTCCGGGTGTGCCACCGGCACGAACTTTACCCGCGAGACGGGCTCACCCACAAACCCCTGGGGCACCCGCGCGGTAAGAATGAAGTCCACTTCCTGTTGCAACAGCAGCTCCTCGCCGCCAGAGAGCACCGTTTCGCGAATTTCCAGCCGGGTGTGCGGGTATTCACTGGCAAAGCGCTCCACCGCGTTGAACAGCGCCTCGTAGTCGAACAGCACATCCACCGCCAGACGCAACTGCGCCTCGGTACCCTCCGCAAGACTGGCGGCAACGGATTCCAGCGCCTCGGCCTCGTCCAGCAGGCCGCCGGCCCGATTCAACAACACGCGCCCGGCATCGGTCAGCTCCGCCTTGCGCCCGCGCACTTCCAGCAGCGAAACCCCCAAACTTTCCTGGAGCTTGTGCACCGCGTGATTGATGGAAGACTGGCTTTTGTGCACCGCATCTGCGGCCTGGGAGAAGCCCCCGTGCTCTACCACCGCCTGAAACATGCGCCACTGTTCCAGTGTTACCTTGGCCATAGACTGTCCTTCGTCTGAATTCGAAAACTGATTCCGCCTCGCACCACCGGGTAAAACGGAATTCCGATTAATCTATCGAGCTTGTCGAAACTTAGCTGCGATTATTTGCCATTTTCTGGCGATTTTATCGGCCTATACTGCCGGAAATGGAGGAACAGAACCATGTCTAAAGTCACATCAAATAGCGCAAACAGCGCCAGCATCCGCCCCGCTGCGCGGGTTGTGGCGGGCCATCCCTCTGCCGATGGCGCCGGGGTGAAGATTCACCGGGTGGCGGGTTTCCAGTCCCGGGACTTCAGTCCCTTCCTGATGATCGATGAGATTCGCTCGGAAAATCCTGATGACTATATCGCCGGCTTCCCGCCGCACCCACACCGCGGGATAGAAACCCTCACCTATATGCTGAGCGGCGAGTTCGAGCACCAGGATCACCTGGGCAACCGCGGCGCCATCAATCAGGGCGGTGCCCAGTGGATGCGCGCCGGCCGCGGCATTATTCACTCGGAAATGCCGTCCCAGGGTGAGGGCGGCATGCACGGCTTCCAGCTGTGGATAAACATGGCGGCGAAAGACAAGATGAGTAAGCCGGACTGGCGCGATATCCAGCCGCAGCAGGTACGGGAGATTTCCCTGGACGAGAGCGGCTCGCTGATCCGCCTGATCTCCGGGCAATGGCAGATTGCCGGAGAACCGGAATGTGGTCCGCTGCTGGAAGCGGCCGCGGATGCGGCGGTGGCCGATGTGCGCCTGGCACCCGGCGCAGAAATTAACTTACCGGTGCCTCCGCAGCACTCAGTGCTGGTTTACCTATATCGCGGTGCGCTGGACACCGGCCGCGGTGTGGTGGAGCGCGGCAATCTGGTGTTGTTTGGCGATGGTGAATCGCTACAATTGCGCGCGCCGCAAGGTGCACCAGAGGAGGGCGTTGGACTGTTGCTGTTACACGGCACTCCATTGGACGAACCCGTCGCCCACTACGGTCCCTTTGTTATGAATACCCGCGAACAGATCGAACAGGCGGTGCGCGACTACAATAACGGCACGCTTACGGATTGAGTTTCGCGCACGCCGGGTAACCCGCCCGGCGTGCCGCCTATCTACTTGAGGTAATCCCCCGGGCATGGACGTCTATTACATCTTTTGCTTTCTCGCCGCCGTTTCCGTGTTCCTCGGGTTTATCAATCAGTATGTGCTGCGCACGCAGACCACCATCGCCATTACCGCGGGTTCCCTTGCACTCTCTCTGATCGTCACCGGTCTCGGCAAACTGGAAGTTGTCGAGCTGCGCGACTGGGTGGCGCAACTGCTGCCGCTGATGAACCTCCCGGACCTGCTGCTGAAGGGCATGCTCGGCTTCCTGCTGTTTGCGGGCTCACTGCATATCGACCTGCTGATGCTGCGCAACCAGAAGGTGGAGATTACGCTGCTGGCGATTGTCGGCACTTTGATTTCAACCTTCGCCGTCGGTTACATGCTGTACTTCTTTTTCGGCCTGATCGGTATGCCGGTTGAACTGGTGTACTGCCTGCTGTTTGGCGCACTGATTTCCCCCACCGACCCCATTGCGGTGCTCGCCATCATCAAAAGCCTGAAAGCTCCGGAACAGGTGTCGATTCAGGTGGAGGGGGAATCCCTGTTCAACGACGGCTTCGGCATGGTGGTGTTCGCGGTGATTTATGCGCTGGCGTTCCAGGGCACCGAGCCTACCGTCGCCGCCATCAGCCATCTGTTTATGGTGGAGGCCCTCGGTGGTATCGCGCTGGGTCTGGCCATCGGTGGCCTGTTCCACTGGCTGATCTGCTCCACCAACGATCACAGCCTGGAATTGTTGCTGACCCTGGTGATACCCACGGCAGGTTTTGCGGCGGCCAATATGCTCGGTGTTTCCGGCGCACTGGCCATGGTGGTGGCGGGGATCATCATCGGCAACTTCACCCGTGAGAAAGGTTTCTCGCGCATGAGTCAGCACGAGCTGGATAACTTCTGGTCCATTACCGAGGAGTTCCTGAACGGGATTTTGTTCCTGCTGGTGGGACTGTTCCTGATCACCATCGACTTCAAGCCCATCGACTATGTGCTGATCGCCGCCGCCATCGTGATCGTGCTGCTGGGGCGGGTGCTTGCGGTCGGCTTGCCGTTCCTGTTCCTGAAGCGCCACCGCCGCTACCACCCCTACACCGAGCGTATTTTGATCTGGGGCGGCCTGCGCGGCGGCCTTGCGCTGGCGTTGGCAATGTCGATACCCGCCGGCTATGTGGTGGACGGTGTGTTTGAAGACGCCACTCACGATCTGCGCCACCTGTGGGTGGTGATGACCTACGGCGTGGTACTCTTCTCGATCGTGGTACAGGGCTCTACCATCGCGCCGCTGATCCGCCGCAGTCGCGAGGCCAGCTTTTCCGAAAACGAGCCGCCGACGCCGCAACCCGACTGATACTGCCGCGCTGCGGCCCCGATATAACGCTTACGATTTTTCATGCCGCACGACAATTTTCTACTTCAGACCGTTATCTTTCTCGCCGCTGCAGTGGTGTCCGTACCGCTCGCCAAGCGGCTGGGCTTTGGCTCGGTGCTCGGTTATCTGGTCGCCGGGGTGTTGATCGGCCCCCACACCTTTGGCCTGGTGGGGGATACCAGCGAAGAGCTGCACTTTGCCGAGTTTGGCGTGGCGCTGATGCTGTTTCTGATCGGCCTGGAATTGCAACCGCGGAAACTCTGGGCGCTGCGCGGCGCCATTTTCGGCACCGGTGGCGCCCAGGTTCTGCTGACCGCGCTTGCGATCTGTGGCCTGGCCATGGCGCTGTTCGACTTCAACTGGCGCACCGCGACCGCGGTCGGGCTGGTGCTCGCACTTTCCTCTACCGCTATCGTATTGCAGTCGCTGTCGGAGAAAGACCTGCTCAAAACCGAAGGCGGGCGCAATGCGTTCAGCGTACTGCTGTTCCAGGACATCGCCGTCATTCCCATTCTTGCGTTGCTGCCGCTGCTGGCCACCGTGGAAATTGCCAGCGATCCGGACGACCTGCAGGGGTGGACCTACGCTCTGGCGGTATTGGGTGCGGTAACCGGCCTGATTCTGGCCGGGCGCTTTCTGCTTACGCCGCTGCTGCGCATTGTGGTGGGCACCCGCACCCGGGAACTGTTTACCGCCTGCGCGCTGCTAATCGTTTTGAGTGCCGCGGCGCTCATGTCGGCGCTGAATCTGTCGCCGGCTCTCGGCACCTTTATCGCGGGTGTGGTACTTGCGGACAGCGAGTTTCGCCACGAGCTGGAAGCGGACATCGAGCCCTTCAAGGGGCTGCTGCTGGGGCTGTTTTTCCTCGCTGTCGGCGCCAATCTGGATCTGGCACTGGTGATGCAGCAGCCGCTGCTACTGCTTGGCCTGCTGGCGCTGCTGGTACTGGTGAAATTTGCCATTCTTTTTGCTCTCGCGCGGGTGCGCGGAATGGCGCGAGGAGAAGACTGGCTGTTTGCGCTATCGCTGGCACAGGCGGGGGAGTTCGGTTTCGTGTTGCTGGCCTATGCCAGCCAGAACCACGTACTGCCGACGGATGTGAGCAGCGTGCTGATCGCACTGATCGCCCTGTCGATGGCATTTACGCCGCTGTTGCTGATGGCCTACGAACGGCTCATCCAGCCGCGCTTTTTCAGTGGCCCGCGCCAGCCGAATGTCGCGGACAGCGCGCCCCACGACGATGGCTCGCCGGTTATTATCATCGGTTACGGTCGCTACGGGCAGATTGCCGGTCGCCTGCTGAACGCCTGCGGATTCGATACCACGCTGTTGGAACACAATGCCGAGCAACTCGAACTGGTGCGCCGCTACGGTATCAAGGCCTATTACGGCGACGCATCCCGGGAGGACCTGCTGCACGCGGCGGGGGCGGACAACGCGAAGATCGTGATCCTTACCCTCAGCGACCAGGCCGCATCGCTGGAGATCGTCAGCCGCATCCAGAAGCACTTCCCACACCTCACTATTCTCGCGCGCGCGCGCAATCGCATGCATCAGTACGCGCTTATGGAGGCGGGGGTGAAATACATCTACCGGGAGACGGTGGACAGCGCCCTGGAAATCGGCGCCGGCGCGCTGCAGCTGCTGGGCCTGTCCAAGCATCAGGCGCAACGGGCCGCACGCAAGTTCAAACAGCACGACCAGCGTATGCTGGAATCCCTGTTCCCCTACTGGCGCGATGAATCCCAGCACGTGGCTAAGACCAAGATCTATCGCGAGCAGTTGCTGCAGGCACTGCAGGAGGATCGCCGCGATCCCGACCTGCACCTGGATCACCACTGGGGCGACAGGGATACAAGTGCGGGAAAGGGTAAACGTGACAAGGCTAGAAAGGTGCAGCCGGGACTCTAACCGGCGCTACCCGCTTCTCGGTCACTATTTTTATCCGGGGTGGCAAACTGCTTGCGCAGATAAGCCATTAGCCGCTCGAGTTGTTCGTCGTTCAACTCACTGGCAAACCCCGGCATCATGATTTCTTCACCATCCACCGTCCGGCGTATGCCCTGCAGTATTGCCTGGCGCAGATTGTGGTCGCTTTCGGCACCCACGGTAGAGTTGTGCACCAGGGACGGGTAGTAGCCGTCTTTGCTGCCGGTGCCATCCACGCCGTGGCAGGTGGCACACAGCCCCAGATACAGGCGCGCGCCATCTGCACTCAACCTCGGATTCAGCTCGTGTACCAGGGGGTTGCCGCGCTCGATGATCACATCCGTCGCGGCGGTGCCGCGCCGCTGACGGGGAACCCGCGCCTTACCTTTTACCGGTGGGATGGCGCGCAGGTAGGTGACCATTGCGCGGATATCCGCGTCGGTCATCCGGGAAAGGCTGAACTCGATCGCCTCCGCCATAGGGCCACCGGCCTGCGCGAGGCGATTGACGTGGCCGGTTTTGAGATATTGGATAAGTTGCTCGGTGCTCCAGTCCCCAATGCCGCTATCGCGGTCCGGGGTAATGTTGTAGGCCTCCCAACCATCCAGCACCGGTCCTCCCCCGAGAAACCCTTTTTCGGATTCATCGTACGCCTTTTGCTGAAATGCCAGGCCGCGGGGCGTGTGGCACTCGCCGCAATGGGCCAGCGCCTGAACCAGATAGGCGCCGCGGTTCCAGGACGCACTCTGCTGCGGATCGGGCTTAAACGGGCCGCTGGGTGTGAACAGGTAGTTCCAGATTTTCAGTGGCCAACGGGCGCTCAGTGCGCGGGTGATTTTATTCGGCGGCGGCGTGTCGTGGACCGGCGCCACACCAAACAGGAAATAGGCATACAGCGCCTGAATATCCGCATCGGTAATTTTCGCGTAAGACTCGTAGGGCATCGCAGGATAGAGGTTGCGCCCCCCCTTGCCGATCCCCCGGCGCAGTGCGCGGTCAAACTCCTCCAGTGTCCAGGTACCGATGCCGGTGTTGATATCCGGGGTGATATTGCTGCTGTATAGCGTACCGAGCATCGGAATGGGCATGGCGCGGCCGCCCGCAAACGGCGTGCCGCCGGCACGGGTGTGGCAGGCCTGACAATCCCCGGCAACGGCCAGGTAGCGCCCCCTCTCGATCAATTCTGGCCGGTTCAGCTCGGTATTCACTTCCGATTCCGCCGCCTGGTCCCAGACCTCCTGCGCCAACAACAGCGCCGCCGGCAACAGGGCGCCGACAGCCACCAGCCATATCCCTCGCACCCCCATCATCACACCTCCTTGAGTAGTGTGTCCGCCAAGCGCAGGGCGAGGGCAGCGATGGTGAGGGTGACATTGACGGTGCCCACCGTGGGCATTACCGAGCTGCCGGCAATAAACAGATTGGGGTGGTCGAAGGTGCGGCAGTCCTTGTCCACCACCGAGTCCGTCGCTTCAAACCCCATGATGGTGGTGCCGGTAATGTGGTTGTTGGGCGCGAAATCATCGCTGAAGGTGACGTCGGTGCCGCCCATCACCTTGGCGATTTCCCCGTAGGTTTCCCGGGTGTGCGCGGCACTCTTCGCCACGTAATCGTCAATACTGTAAGTGATTTCCGGGCGCGGTATACCGCTCGCGTCCTTTTCCGAAGTACTGGGGCGAATGCGGTTTTGCGGCTGCGGCAATATTTCGTGGAAGCTGTTGAACTCCACGTAGCGCGCCGCGCGCTCGCGGATACGCTCGGTGAGCTCGGGGATATTGATCGGATCCCGTTGCTCCAGTACCCCGCGGGTTGCCTTGTGCACCGCAGACATATTCGACAGGTGCAACTTCTTGCCCGCATAGTCCGCGCGAAACTCGCCATCCCGGAAACCGACCAACGAGCTCATTTCCTGGGGGCCCCGGCCTGGCCACAGAGGCTCGTCAGCGTAAAAATGCACACCTGTACCCGGGTGATCCATCAGGTTGCGGCCCACCATATCCGAGCGATTGCCGACCCCGGTGGGGTGCTTGCGGCCGTAGGAGATCAGCATCAGTTTCGGCGTTTCGATCCCGTTGGCGGCGAGGATGAAGTGCTTGCCAGAAACCCGGTGATCCATGCCCATGGGGTCCTTGTACTCTGCGGCAACAATGCGATCGCCCTCACTCACTAACCGGTTCACCACCGCGCTGTGGATCAGTTCGGCGCCGTGCGCCTCCGCCTTGTCCACGTGCACGATACCGTTGTACATGGCGCCAATGGGGCAGATGGGCATGCAGTTGTTATTCCCGCAACAGGTAGGGCGACCATCGTAGGGCCGGCTGTTGCGTGCCACCGGCTCGGTCACCACTTTCCAGGCGGGATTGTGGCTATTCATACGCGTTTTTACGCGGGCTTCATTGAAAGACAGCGGCAACGGCTGCATCGGGTAGCCAGTACTGCGGGGCGAACCCAGGTCTTCATCCTTTGGCCCCCAGACCCCCAGCTCCTGCTCTGCGCGGTGGTACCAGGGCTCCAGGTCGCTGTACTCGATGGGCCAGTCGCGGCCGACTCCGTAGAGGCTTTTCAGTTTGAAGTCGCTCGGCAGAAAGCGCCAACAGGACGCCGCCCAGTGCCAGGTAGTGCCGCCCACAGCGCGAATATACTGGGAGTTGAACGCATGGCTGCCCTTGAAGATCAGGTAATCATTGGCAAACTCGCCGTATTCCGGGTGCGGTGCCCAGGGCGGTGAGCGATAGGCCGCCATAAAGTCGGACTTGTCTGGCTGGTTGCGAAATCGCTCCACCGTCTGCCAGCGGGGTACTCGCGGCCCCGCCTCCAGAATAATGACCGATTTGCCCGCTTTGGCGAGCGTGTTCGCCACCAGGGCGCCCGCCACCCCAGAGCCTATCACCACAAATTCGGCTTCCTTGCCTGGCAAAATCTAGACCCCCCCGAATTTCAGTTTGGGTGCGCTGGCCCAGTCGCCCGGCTTACCGGTGCAGTAACTGGGTATCGGGAGTACATCTGCGGTGAGGCGATACATCAGTGCGCGTTCAAACGTCACCAGAGTCTTACCCACCGTTCCCAAGTACCAGGCGGAAACGATCAATTGCGCCACCGGCGAGTGACGATCCGCAGGGCCCGGATCTTCCGGCAATACATCCAGTTGCTGGGCGAACGACGGATACTCACTGTTCAGGGCCGCCAACAGGCGCACCGCAACACGCCGATCGAGCTGAGTATCGACCGGCAGTGGATGCAGGAGTTTTTGCGACACCGAGAAAAATTTACTGAGCCGGTGGCCCGCCTCTTTGCTGCTGTCCGGTAGCTTGTCCGCCCGCACCCTGGGCAGCGCGCCGGTCCCCGCCAGCAATCCACAGCCGAGGTAGAGTTGCGTGCGAATAAAGCGGCGCCGACCAGTTGCCGGAAGTTCATCGGCGCGCACACCGCCATTGGGTCTCGCGCCGCGATCTGAAATGCCTGCGCCCACACCGCCTCCCGCCCACAAAAAATTTCGCTACTGGGAGTATAGAAAAGGCTGCTGCGACCGCATTTTGAAGAAATTCAGCCCCCGTTACCGGCGCGGGCCGAAATCTCTTTGCGCTGGCACCGGTTTATTCCTGAGGCTCCTGGGTCACCATTATCAGTGCCTCCGTATCGAAGCCGAGCTCGCTCGCCCGGCGCACATACCGCTGCAACACCGCGTCCGGCACCGTGGGCGTGCGCGACAGCAACCAAAGATAGGAACGGTCCGGCCCGGACACCATGGAGTAGCGATAGTCCTCATCCAGCTCAAACACGATATAGGCGCCATAAAAAGGCCCGAAGAATGAGACCTTCAGGTGCCCCACATTCGGAGCATCGACAAAGTAGGCTTTGCCTTCCGCCTCCTGCCATTTGGCGTTCTCGGCATCAAACCCGCGATTCACTACCTTTACACCGCCGTCTTCACGCAGGCTGTATTGCGCGGTTACCTTGCTGAGGCCCCGCTCGAAGGAGTGATCCAGGCGTGCGATTTCATACCAGGTACCCAGGTAGCGGTTGATCTCGAAATCCTCCACCGGTTCCACGCCATCGGGAACACCGGTACAGGCGGACATCGGCACAATTGCGGCAATCAACAGATACCGTATCAGGTTGCGCACTTCAGGATCCTTTTGCTGTTTACGTTTTCCAGGGGTTACTGTCGGTAAAGGTCGCGATATACAGCGCCTCGACCTTCTCTCTGGCCCAGGGGGTTTTACGCAGAAACTTCAGACTGGATTTCACCGAGGGATCATTGCGGAAGCAATTTACCGGCACACGGTCTGCAAGCCCCTGCCAGCCGTAGTGCTGCTCGAGCTGCAACACGATGGTTTCCAGCGTCACACCGTGCAGAGGGTTATTGGGTTGTTGATGATACATGTTCATTGGCGCCACTCGGTGAGGTTGGGGGCGGAGTCTACGCGGGTGTGAGTAAAAAGAAACGGGCATCGAGCGCCGGCTTCATGGCGCCAGCCACCACTTCAGAATGAGTGACACACTGCCAAGCGCCATCACACTCATCAACCAGATTGCCAGCATCCAGCCCAGCCGCTTCCAGGTGGCACCTTCCTGCTTCATCAGTGATACCCCTCGGTGCCGACTTTGCCGCGGAACACCCAGTAGGCCCAACCGGTATACGCCAGGATCACCGGAATGATAAATGCCGCGCCCACCAGTAAAAACAACTGGCTATCGCGCGGCGCCGCGGCCTCCCAGAGGGTGATCGACGGCGGAATCATGTTGGGGAAAATACTGATACACAACCCGATAAAGCCCAGCAGGAACAGCGCCAGCGCCATCAGGAACGGCAGCAGTTCATACCCCTTTTTCAGGCTCCAGAAAAATACGCCGGTGCAGATAATCACCAGTAAAGGAACCTGTGCGGTGAGCAGGACCTGGGGCATTTCAAACCAGCGGCGCCAGTAGTCATTACTCAGAAACGGGGTTGCCAGGCTTACCGCAACCAGTGCCCCTACGGTGGCTATCCCCAACCCGTAGGCGAGACGGTGTGCATGACGCTGGCATCCACCCTCGGTTTTTCGAATCAACCAGGTGGCACCCAGCAGCGCATAACCAATTACCACAGCAATACCGGTAAGCACGCTGAACGGGCTCAGCCAGTCGAGCCAACCGCCAGCATAGGCGTTGTTCTCCACCTCAATACCCTGCAGGATGGCGCCGATGGTAATGCCCTGTGCCAGCGCTGCCACGGTGGAGCCCACGGTAATTACCAGATCCCACAGCGGCTGGTGGGCGGGATCCCGCCAGCGGAATTCAAATGCCGCGCCGCGGAACACCAGCCCCAGCAGCATGGCAATCATCAGCGGATAGGTCGCCGGCAGGATGATCGCGTAGGCGAGAGGAAAAACCGCCAGCAGTCCGCCGCCACCCATGACCAGCCAGGTTTCGTTGCCATCCCAGAAGGGTGCAATGGAGTTGATCGCCTGATCGCGCTCCTCTCCTGGGGCGAGTATGGGCGAGAGAATACCGACACCCAGATCAAAGCCATCCAGCACCACATAGGCAAAGACAGAAAAGCAGATCAGCCCCGCCCAGATCAGTGGCAGATCAAGACTTTCCATGGGTACCTCCTGCATGGCCTGATGACGCCGGTGCCAGACTGGACGCCGGTGTAATGCCGGCAGCATGGGTCGGCGCCTTGTCGGGTTCCGATTCACCGCGATTGGGTGGATGCGCCATCAAGCGCAGCAGATAGTAAATTCCCATGCCGAACACCGCGGTGTAGACCACGATAAAGGCTATCAGCGACGCCGCCACCGCCGGCGCATCCAGCGGCGAGGCGGAATCCACCGTTCGCATCAGCCCGTATACAGTAAAGGGCTGGCGGCCAACCTCCGTGGTAATCCAGCCCGCGATTACCGCGACAAACCCCGCTGGCCCCATACACACCGCAGCCCGATGCAATGCGCGGGACGCATACAGGCGTTGTCGGCGCCGCGCGATTAAACTCCAGACCCCCAGCGCCAACATGGCGAAACCAATCGCGACCATTACACGGAAAGACCAGAACACCACCACCACCGGCGGCCAGTCCTCCCGCGGAAAGTCCGTCAGCCCGGGCAGCGGTGCATTCGGGTCGTGTTTAAGAATCAGAGAACCCAGCTTGGGAACCTCAATCTTGAAATGCACCTTGGCCGCTTCTTCATCCGGAATCCCGAACAGGATCAGGGGCGCACCGTTGGGACTGGGATCGAAATCCCCCTCCATCGCCAGCACCTTGACCGGCTGATGCTCCAGGGTATTCAGCCCGTGCATATCCCCCGCGAGGATCTGCACCGGGGTTACAATGACCGCCATCCACATAGCCATGGAGAACATTTTGCGGGCGCCGACGTTGTTGCGGTCTCTGAGCAGGTGCCAGGCACCAACACCCCCCACCGCAAACGCCGTGGTGAGATAGGCGGCGATCACCGTATGTACCAGCCGGTAGGGGAAGCTCGGATTGAAAATCACATCCCACCAGGATTTGCCGACAATAAACTGACCCTGATCATTGATTTCAAAGCCCGCCGGCGTCTGCATCCAGGAATTCACCGACAGAATCCAGAAAGCGGACACCACAGTACCCAGCGCCACCATACAGGTCGCGAAAAAGTGCAGGCGTTTCCCCACTTTATTGATGCCAAATAACATGACACCGAGAAACCCCGCCTCGAGGAAGAAGGCAGTAATCACCTCATACCCCATCAGCGGACCGATCACCGGACCGGCCTTGTGGGAAAACTCAGACCAGTTGGTACCGAACTGGTAGGACAGCACGATGCCAGACACCACACCCATACCAAATCCCACCGCAAAGATTTTCAGCCAGTAGCGATACAGGTTTGCGTAGACGCCGCGGCCGGTTTTCAGCCACAGCCCCTCCAGCACCATCAGGTAGCTGGCCAGACCGATGGAGAAAGCCGGAAATATAAAGTGAAACGACACGGTAAATGCAAACTGCACCCGCGCGAGGAAAACGGCGTCTAGATGCTCGAACACAACCTGGGTACCCTGGTGAATGACTTTATCTGCCCTGATAAAAAGTAGTCGCCCGCGAGGCGCTGTCTAGACGCTAGCGCCCAAACAGATAGTACTCTCAGCGCACCAGCCACAAACTGGTCAACCAATTTCCATAGAAATTCCCGAAATTTACAGTTTTCACCCGGGGATGATGCAAAAATCGGTGCCTCAGATTTTCTATCCAGGCGCTCATATAAACCGGGCGCTTAGTCTGAATACCTGTAATCTGATATCGGTCGATGTAATGCTAAAACCTCAACACTATTTTTCATCCATCACTTCTTCACTCAAGTTCACCACTATTGCCGCCAGCTGTATGTTGTTGTCCGCCTGCCAGAGCGAGCCGCAGCATCCCGACATGGCCCGCGACGACGCCGTACCCAGAGCCCAAATTGTTCCAGGTTCACTGATTGATCTCCGCCACTGGAAAATCACCCTGCCCATGGACAGCAACGGTGATGGGAAAATTGACGAAGTGGGCCCGCCACAGATTTTGCGCCTGTATGAGCCGCGTTTCTTTTACGGAAACCACAAGGGTGAGGTGGTATTTACCGCCCCCAACAAGGCCATCACCACAGCCAACTCCACCAATACCCGCAGTGAACTGCGGCAGATGATTCACCCGCAAGGCGCCAAGACCAAAGCGCCGGGAAACAACTTTGCACTGGCCGCGCACCCTCAGGCAGCGAATTTTGGTGCGGTGGGTGGACGTCTTTCCGCGACTCTCGCGGTCAATCACGTCGCGGTGAATGCCGCGCATCCCGACAAGCCTCCGGCGTATTCTGTCGTGGTCGGCCAGATACACGCGGGCAAGGATGAAAGCCTGCTCAGCCAAGGCTTTGGCTACGGCAACGAGCCACTGAAGATCTACTACAAAAAATTCCCCAACCACGCGTACGGCTCGGTTTTCTGGACCTATGAGCGCAACCTGGCAAAAGACGATCCCAACCGCATCGATATCGCCTATCCGGTGTGGGGCAACACCTGGGAATCCGCGGAAAACCCGGGTCAGAAGGGCATCAAGCTCAACGAGTCGTTCAGCTATACGGTCAATGTGGTCGGCAATATCATGCAGCTGGTTTTTGAGGCACCCAACAAACCGCGGGTGGAGTACGCCATTGACCTGTCGAGTAATACGGATGCATACGGCAAGGTCGACAGCCTGGACAACCCAGCAGGCTACAGCGGCGACTGGTTTTATTTCAAAGCGGGCGCCTACAACCAGTGCAGCAGCAAAGACCAACAGGGCATGTGGTATCCCGGCTGCGCCGGTTCAGGGGTTTGGGAAGAGGATTTCCGTGAGGGCAATTATGCCCGGGTGAGTTTTTCTTCCATTGAACTGAAGTAGACGTTTATCGCCTCGTTCCAGAAGCGAAAAAGCCGGTGGGGTTACCACCGGCTTTTTCTCGTATCGCATTGGCTTTAGTGGGCCGCTCTCCAGTAGGACACTCTCCAGTAGGCCAATCTCCGGCGCCACAGACCGCCCAGGGCCAGCAGAGAAAGTAACCAGAGGCCGACACTACCGCCACTGGAACCGCCACCACCGCTTCCACCGTTATTTACCGGAGTCTGACCGCCGGTGCTGATGCCGTCAGAAGAATCGTCGTCACCGCCATTGTCGGTATCGCCGTCACCCTGGTCGCCACTATCCGAACCACCGTCATCAGTTCCTCCATCGTCGGGAGCCGCGGCTTCCTGCAGGGTAAAGGTGAAGGTCTCTTCTTCGGAAGACAGCATCGGATTGCCGTCATCGGTTACCACAACGCGTGCGCTGTACTCACCGAGAGCCATCGATACCGGATCAAAGGAGAAGGAAGCCTGATCGCCGGGTGTTACCGGCAGCTCTTCGGTATACCACTGATAGCTGTGGGTGTCGCCACCATTTACATCTTCAACAGCGGCGGTCAGCGTGATCTCTCCGGCGTCGTTAATAAATATCGTGCCGTTCTCTCCTGCCTGGGATCCCGTTATGTGAACGGTGGGTGCCACATTGGTATCAGTGATGGTTGCGCGGTGACTGCTGCGCTCATCGTCAATTGGCATCGGGAACGTCACACCACTGCCCGCCATTGCCGCGGCCAACTCGAGCGCAAGTACCTCATCGGATTCCACCAGATCATCCCCGACCACTGGAATACGTACCGCAGCGTTTTCCAGTGCATCCGCAGAATCGATGGTGACAAGCAGCTCACCCAGGTTTACACCATTTTCGCCTTCGGTAACGACATCCGCGCTTGTGGCGGTGCTATCGGCCTCCACCCAACTGACCAGTATTGAGACTGGATAAGCCGGGGAGGGGCCAGACAGTTCCACAGCCACCGAGGCTTCGCGATCTTCGCCGGTTGTGGATTCGTCCAGCGTGAAGCGCACCTGGGGATACACGTCGACCGTTTGGGAAAGAGACTCGGAGCGGTTGCCCGCGTCGTCGACCGCATACCAATCCAGACTCAGGGCACCGCTTGGCAAAGTCACCTGCTGATCGTCGTTAATCGAAAGCAATTCGCCATTCAGCTCTACCTGAAAGTCCAGCTCGTTGTCGAAATTATCGATGGCCTGGGCTTCGTTCACATTCAGAGTAACCAGAGTGCTTTCGCCAGTGGCCGCTACGCTGATTGCCTCCGGTGCCTTGAGGATTTCTGGAGCGTCCTCGTCTTCCGTGCGTGTCGGATCTGTTGGGTAGGCGTCTTCGGCGTTTGCGACACCGTCGTTGTCGTTGTCATCGTCCAGAGTGAGACTGGAAGCAGACTGACAGGCGCTGTCGCAATCGTCGTTCCAACTATCGGGCAGACCGTCGCCATCGGTATCAACGGACGCTGCAGCGTTGGCTGGCAGGTCGTCGATATCGTTAGTGACACCATCGTTGTCCGTATCGTTCAGAGACGTATCCAGTGTGAGATTGGAAGCAGACTGACAGGCGCTGTCGCAGGCTGCCAGCCAGGTGTCAGGCAGTCTGTCATTGTCGGCATCTACGGATGCGGCGACATCGAGCGGGAAGGCATCTTGTGCGTTCGCTACACCGTCGTTGTCATTGTCGTCATCCAGGGTGAGGCCGGAGGCGGACTGACAGGCGCTGTCGCAATCGGCGTTCCAGCTATCTGGTCGGCCATCGCCATCGGTATCCACTGAGGCGGCGATATTGGCCGGGAAAGCGTCATCGGCATTTTCCGCGCCGTCGCCATCGCCATCGCCATCGCGGTGCACGGTGCCCTGCAGGCGCAGTCCCGGCAGTTCCGTATTGGTACCAAAATCCCAGTAGGGATTGCCCTGGGCATCGGTATGGCTGGACCAGTCGGTATACAGGGGGCGGTCGGTCACACAGGTGGTGTTATCGGCGCCGGTGGGGCACTGCAGCTCGGCCAGAGAGGCACCGGTGCCACCGCCATAACTGGAGGCCTGGCCCGAGGCATCGGTGGCCCAGTGGCTGGCGCTGGCGGAGCCTAAATAACCGACCAGCCCGCCGGCATCGGTGCTCCCCGACACATTAGCCGTGGACAGGCTGACAGCGACAGTGCTGCCACTGCCGTACCCGACAAAACCGCCAACATACCCGTCCCCACGCACGCGCCCGCTAACATAGCTGGCGGCAATTGTGGTATTCAAGGCAACGCCGACCAGACCTCCAATATAGTTATCAGTTCCCACAACCGAACCACTGACAAAGATGGCGGTGATCTGGCTTTGGCTTGCACGACCTGCCAGCCCACCGACGTAGTCGTCACCTTCAATGGCCATCAGCGGCCCGCTCAGAGCCAGTTCCCGAACGCTGGCGTAGCTGAGAGCTCCGAACAGGCCCTGATAATCGCTGTCGGGACGCGCGATCATCAGGTTGCGGATGCGGTGGCCGTTGCCGTGGAATACGCTGGTGAACGGGTAACTGTAATTGCCAAGAGGCTGCCAGCCCTCGCCCCCGTTCCAGTAAGCGTCGCTGCTGTCGAGGGTGCCATCGTCGCTAGTGTCGAAATCCAGATCCGCGACGAGCTCGTAACCGTGGCAGCGCGCCTGCAACACACCGCTGACCAGAACCTGTGGGCACCCCGAGGTATCCAGCGCACCGTCGGCGCTCAGGCGTTGGCCCTCACCGGCAAGGCTGTAGCGCACGGTATCCAGCTCTGCCAGGGTGGCAATCTCTATAAGACCATCGGAATCGGCATCCGCGTCGGCAACACCATCATTGTTATCGTCTTCGTCGTCCTTGTTGCCGATGCCGTCGTTATCGGTATCGCCCGGCATGTCGTCGAGGATCAGGCCGGAGGCAGACTGACAGCTGCTGTCGCAGCTGGCGTTCCACTGGTCGGGTAAACCATCCAGATCCGTATCCCGCGCGGCGGCGGCGTTTTCAGGAAACTGGTCCAGCACCAGGCCACTGGCGGCACGGCAGTCGGCATCACAGCCAAGCGTCCAGCGGTCGATGGCGCCATCGCCGTCGCTATCGCGACTCGCAGCAAATAATGTGGGGAATTCGTCATCTACACCCAGCGCACCATCGCCGTCGCCATCGCGGTACAGGGTGCCCTGCAGGCGCAGTCCCGGCAGTTCCGTATTGGTGCCAAAATCCCAGTAGGGATTGCCCTGGGTGTCGGTATGGTTGGACCAGCCGATATACAGGGTGCTGTCGATCGCGCAGGTGGTGTTATCGGCGCCGGTGGGGCACTGCAGTTCGGCCAGAGTGGCGCCAGCACCGCCAGCACTGGTGGCCTGACCCGAGACATCAGTCGCCCAGTGGCTGGCGCTGGCGGAGCCTAAATAACCGATCAACCCGCCAGTATTGATACGCACCCACACATTGGCTGTGGACAGGCTAGCGATGACAGTGCTGTCACGGCCGAACCCGACCAAACCACCAACATACGAGTCCCCACGCACGGCCCCGCTGACATAACTTGCGGCAATGGTGGTATTCAAGGCATTACCGACCAGACCACCGATACGACTATCAGTGCCAGCGACTGTACCGCTGACAAAGGTGGCGGTGATCTGGCTGGTGTTTGCAGATCCTGCCAGCCCACCGACGAAACCGCTGCCTTCGATGGCCATCAGCGGCCCGTTCAGAACCAGTTCCTGAACACTGGCGTCGGTGAGCCTGCTGAACAGGCCAGTATTGCCGCGACGTGCGATCATCAGGTTGCGGATGCGGTGGCCGTTACCGTGGAATACGCTGGTGAACGAATCGCTGTAACTGCCAAGGGGCTGCCAGCCCTCGCCCCCGTTCCAGTAAGAATCGTTACTATCGAGCACCCCATCCCCATTGGTATCAAAATCCAGATCCGTGGTGAGCTCAAAACCAATACACCCATCCGTTGGGCAACCCTCGCTGCTGCCATAGAGCGATGATCCATCCAGGTTGTTGCGGACTTCATCTAGGTCGGCCCAGTCGTTGATTTCGATTAGGCCGTCATCGTCCAGGTCGTAATCTGCGCGGCCGTCGGCGGGGTGGGCTTGCGGGGAGGCAAGCGAGAGGGAAATAAATAGGGGTAGCAGTAAGAAAACAGCGCGCGGCATTGCACTCTCCGTGTTGGCAGCTTGTGGGCTTCCGGCCCGACCAGAATTTGTTTTTGATTACCGCTGGGATGTGGGCGGTACAAAATAGCCGGTGACCTTAACAGAATTCGTTATGACGCAGAAAGTTGCATACGGAGGTTTATTGCAAATCGCTTAAATTACTGGCGCGTATTTATTCTTTGATGTTTTCGCCCTTATTTTTAAGGTGAAAATTACACGAAATTACGCCTAGTTAGCACTAGAGTACTTATTATTTTGTGATTAATTATCGAGAATAATCAGAAGGCAGAAGTATCTATTTTTGAGTGAAAATAGGCTGAAATAAATTAAATGGAACGATGGTTTCATTCTTTTATTTTGTAAATTGTAAAACGAATATGGGCCGCAATAGCGACCCATATTTCACGAAAAAAATTTTCGAATTATTCCACCGTAACCGATTTAGCCAGATTACGCGGCTGATCCACGTCGGTACCTTTCAGCAAGGCCACGTGGTAACTCAATAACTGCAATGGCACCGTATATAAAATGGGAGACAGGCTTTCCGGTGCTTCCGGGACTTCCACTACGGTTACGCCTGCCTCACTGTTGAAGCCCGATTGTGGGCTGGCAAATACAAACAGTTCGCCACCCCGAGCGCGTACTTCCTGCAGGTTGGATTTCAGTTTTTCCAGCAGTTCATCGTTTGGTGCAACGACGATCACCGGCATGTCTGCATCCACCAGTGCCAGTGGGCCGTGTTTGAGTTCGCCGGCAGGGTAGGCTTCGGCGTGGATGTAGGAAATTTCTTTCAGTTTGAGCGCGCCTTCCAGAGCGATTGGGTATTCGACGCCGCGACCTAAAAAGAGTGCGTGATTTTTTTCCGCGAAGGCTTCACTGGTGGCTTTTACCAGAGCGTCGAGGCCGGTGAATTTTTCCATCAGTTTCGGAAGCTGGTGCAGGGCATCAATGAGTTCCGCTTCGCGCTCGCTGCTCATGCCGTTGGCTTTGGCCAGTGCAATACAGAATATCTGCAGGGCGACCAGCTGGGTGGTGAAGGCTTTGGTGGAGGCGACGCCGATTTCCGGGCCGGCTTCGGTCATCAGGTGCAGTTCGGATTCGCGCACCAGCGAGCTGTTGGGCACGTTGCAGATGGTCATGGAGGCGAGGTAGCCGAGCTCTTTGGCCTGTCGCAGCGCGGCGAGGGTGTCGGCGGTTTCGCCAGACTGGGAGATGGTGACAAACAGAGTGCCCGGGCGCACAGCGGTTTTGCGGTAGCGGATTTCGCTGGCGACTTCGACGGAGCAGGGGACGCCGGCCCAGTCTTCGATCCAGTAGCGGGCGACGAGGCCGGCGTGGTAGCTGGTACCGCAGGCGACGATCTGTACCTGTTTTACCTGGGGCAGAATTTCGTTGGCGGCGGTGCCGAGAGCCTGGGACAGTACCGAGTGTTCGCCGATGCGGCCGGCCATGGTGGCTTCGACCACTTTGGGCTGCTCGAAAATTTCTTTCTGCATGTAGTGGCGGTAGCGGCCCTTGTCGGCGGCGTCGTGACCGCCCTGCAGTTTGTTCACCGGCCGGCTAACTTCTTCACCGGTCTTGTCCCAGATGGCAATGCCGTCGCGGGAGACTTCGGCAATGTCGCCTTCCTCTAAAAAAATAAAGCGGTCGGTGACCTGTTGCAGGGCCATGGGGTCGGAGGCGATAAAGTTTTCGTCATAGCCGACGCCGATCACCAGGGGACTGCCAAGGCGCGCGCAGACCAGGCGCTCGGGTTCGGTGGAGCAGACGACGCCGAGGGCGTAGGCGCCGTGCAGTTTTTCGGTGGCGGCGGAGACGGCTTGCAGCAGGTCGCGGTTTTCTTTGGCGAGCTCGTGGATCAGGTGGACGACGACTTCGGTGTCGGTCTCCGACTGGAATTCATAGCCTTTGCTGATGAGTTCGTCACGCAGTTCCTGATAGTTTTCGATGATGCCGTTGTGCACCAGGGCGAAGTTGCCGGAGGCGTGCGGGTGGGAGTTTTTATCCGAGGGGACGCCGTGGGTGGCCCAGCGGGTGTGGGCGATACCGAGCTGGCCGGCGGTGGGACTGTCGTCGAGGGCGGATTCCAGGTCGGCGACCTTGCCCTGGGTTTTGCGCAGTTGCAGTTTGCCGTCGCCGTTGACGAGGCACACACCGGCGGAGTCATAGCCGCGGTATTCCAGTCGACGCAGTCCTTCCAACAGGATTCCGGTTACGTTTCTTTGGCCCAGGGCGCCTACGATTCCACACATATTTCTTACCTCGGTATTTCGGTTCGGTGCCACATAATTGGTTTTGTGGCGGCGGCGCTACCGGGTAAGGGTGGGCGAGACACGCCGTGAACCCATCCATGGGGGCTCTTCTGCGAGGTCCCTCTCGCAGAAGGTCTCGCCCACCCTTACCCGGCATCGCCGCCTTCTCGTCATGGTTTCGAGTGATTTACACACTCTGTTTCGTTGTTAATTCACTTCTGCGCAGATGACTCGCAGGCCCCTGCTTTCCAGTTGTGCACAAACCTTGTCTTCGATGCCGCTGTCGGTCACTAAGGTACCGAACATTTCCCAGCTCAGTTCCAGATTCGGAATCCGTCGCCCCACCTTGCTGGACTCCGCCATCACCACTACTTCGCGGGCGACATCGGCCATGACGCGGGACAGGCCAATCTGCTCGTTGAAGGTGCAGGTGCCGCGCTCGAGGTCGATGCCGTCGGCGCCGATAAAGGCCTGGTCGAAGTCGTAGCCGCGCAGGACCTGTTCGGCGACCTGGCCCTGGAAAGCCTCGAAGTGGGGATCCCAGGTGCCGCCGGTCATCAGCAGGGTGGGTTCGTTTTCCAGTTCCCGCAGTTGGTTGGCGACATGGAGGGAGTTGGTCATGACGACGAGGCCGCGCTTGTGGTTGAGCTCGGGGATGAGGCCCGTGGTGGTGCGGCCGTAGTCGATGACGATGCGGTTGTGGTCGCGGATCAGTTCGGCGGCGGCGCGGCCGATGGCGCGCTTGGTCTGGGACAGGGGGTCTTCGGCTACCAGCTCCCGGGGCAGGGGGATGGCGCCGCCGTGGCGGCGCAGCAGCAGGCCGCTGACTTCCATGGCTGCCAGATCCTTTCGGATCGTAACTTCTGAGGTTTCGAACTGGCGCGCCAGTTCCTCGACGCTGGCTTCGCCCAGGTCGTTGATCTGGCTGAGTATCTGGTGGCGGCGCTGTTGGGTGTTACGCTTGGACATGAGCGTTTGGACATGCTCGCTTAAGTTTCGTTTCGTAATTTAAGCATAGCAAACCGAAACTGAAGTTCACACCTGACTTTTGCCGAGATAGGCTTTGACGGCTTTCAGGAATCTGGCCAGTTCACCCCCGGTAACCGCGCGGTGGTCGGCGGTTATCGACAGGGGCAGCAGTTTGCGCACCCGGGCCTTCCCTTTGTGGGGCAGCACCGCCTTGTGCGCGCGGCCGGCGCCGACGATACATACCAGTGGCGGGACTACCACCGGGGTGGCGAAGCGGCCCGCCAGGCTGCCGAAATTGGAGAGGTGGATGGTGGCGTCCTGCAGGTCCTGCTGGGGGATGGCACCTTCATTGACCTGCTGTTTGAAGCGGGCGATAGTTTCCTGCAGCGCATCCTCGCTCTGAGCGCCGACATCTTTGATCACCGGCACAAACAGGCCTTTGGGCGCGTCCACCGCCAGACCCACGTTGACCGGGGATTTCGGTTCCAGCACGTCGTTTTCAAAATGGGCATTGAGGTTTGGCTCGTCTGCGGCGGCCAGGGCGATGGCTTTGAGCAGGCGCAGGGTGGCGCTGGTGCCTTTGGGCCAGTCGGAGATATCCACCTCGTCGAACAGGGTCATGGGGCAGACCTGGTCGCGGGCGCGATTCATGGCCAGCATCATCGCGCGACGGGCGGGGGCCATTTCACTGGATTCGGATGTGGTCTTTTCGCGCTCTTTCGCGACGGTTTGGTTGCTTTTCTCTGGTTTTTCGCTCCAGCGCGGCAGGTTTTCACCGCGCGCCGCGGCGCGCACTTCCGCTTCACTGAAGCGGGCGCCGGACGGATGCAGATCGGCCAGATCGACCTTGAGCCGGCGGGCGAGGGCGCGGATTGCGGGAGTGGCGCAGCGGGGGCGATTGGCAATGGGGCGCTGCTCTACAGCCAGTGCCTCACTGCCCTGTTCGATCTTGCCCACCACGGTGCCGCTGTCGCTGTTGGGTTCACTTGCAGGTTTGCTTTCCGGCTCTGGCGCTGAACCCGGCTCCGCACCGGCAAATCCGATCAGCGGCTGGCCGGTTTCCAGGGTCTCGCCTTCCGCGGCAAACAGGGTTTCCACCGTGCCGGAATAGGGGGAGGGAACCTCTACCAGTGCCTTGGCGGTTTCCACGGTCACCAGGGTCTGATCCGCTTTGACGCTGTCACCCTCGTCCACATGCCATTCGCGAATCACCGCATCCGGCAGGCCTTCACCCAGGTCGGGGAGTTTGAAGATCTTCATCGGCCTCCCTCCACTCCGTGTTCGCGGACGCCGTCGCGAACATAGTTAAGTGCAGAGCGGGCGCCAGCCAGGATGCGCTCGACTCCGGGCAGATAGGCATTTTCCAGCTGGTAATAGGGCATCACCGTGTCGTAACCGGTGACCCGCTGCACCGGCGCATCAAGCAGGTCGAAGGCGTACTCCTGAATCTGTGCGGCGATTTCCGCCCCCAAACCACCAAAGCGCGCGGCTTCGTGGACCACCACGCAGCGGCGGGTTTTCTCCAGGGAATCGATGATGGTGTGGATATCCAGGGGCTTGAGGGTGGCGGGGTCAATGACTTCCGCCTCAATGCCGTCGCGGGACAACTGTTCAGCGGCGGCGAGAGTCTCGCGGACGCTTGCGCCCCAGGCCACCATAGTCAGGTCGCTGCCTTCACGCAGGACAAAAGCGCGGTCCAGGGGCAGGGACTCGCCATCGTCCGGTACCGGCTGTCTGGCCGCGCGGTAAATGCGTTTGGGTTCAAGAAAGATCACCGGGTCCGGATCGCGAATGGCCGCCAGCAGCAGACCATAGGCACGCGCGGGGGAGGAGGGCACCACCACTCGCAGACCGGGGATATGCGCAAAGATCGCCTCGGTGCTCTCGCTGTGGTGCTCCGGGGCGTGAATGCCGCCACCATAGGGGGCGCGGTAGACGATGGGGCAGCCTAGGCGGCCGCGGGTGCGATTGCGCATGCGTGCGGCGTGGCTGAGGATATGATCGAGACCCGGGTAGATAAAGCCCATAAACTGGAACTCGGCCACTGGGCGAAGTCCCTGGGTGGCCATACCCACGGCGATGCCGGCGATCATGGTCTCGGCCAGTGGGGTGTCCAGCACCCGGTCTGCACCGAAGGTTTTCTGCAACCCGTCGGTTGCCCGGAATACGCCGCCGTTCGCACCAATATCTTGCCCGAACACCACCACTTCCGGGTTGTTTTTGAGCTCGTAGGCCAGCGCCTGGGCGACCGCTTCCACCAGGGTGATCGCACTGTTTTGTTCGGCCATCTAACCCTTTCCCCCAATCACCGTGCCTTTCTGCAATTCCCGATGCTGCTCGTCGCGCAACTGGTCGTACTGCTCGTACAGCCCTTCCGGCAATTGCGCGTAGAGATGATCGAAGATGGCGGTCACCGGTTCCGGTGCGCGGGATTCCCAGTTATTCAGCGCCGCTTCCATAATCTGTGCCAGCTCGCGGTCCAGGTCCTGCTGCCTGGCATCGCTCCACAGGCCCTGATCCCGTAGATAGGTATCCAGCCGTTTGATCGGTTCCCACTGCCAGGCCTGCTCCAGCTCCTCGGCACCGCGGTAGCGGCTGGCATCATCGGCGGTGGTGTGGTCGCATAGTCTGTAGCTAATTGCCTCGATCAGCGCCGGACCTTCACCTTCGCGCGCCCGCTGTATGGCGTCCCGCACCGCCCAGGCCACGGCCACCACGTCGTTGCCATCCACCTGCAGCGCCGGGATACCGGCGGCGATGGCTTTCTGCGCGATGGTCTGGGTACCGGTTTGCGCGGCGCGCGGCACTGATATGGCCCATTGGTTGTTGTTCACCACAAACACCATGGGTAGCTTCCACACCCCGGCGAGGTTCATGGCCTCGTAGAAGTCCCCCTTGGAAGTGGCGCCTTCGCCGGAGCTGGCAACCGCTACCTGTAGAGGAATGCCCTGCTGCTGGTGGCGGTATTTCAGCGCAAACGCAACACCGGCGGCGTGCAGCATCTGGGTGGCGATGGGTACGCAGATGGGCAGATCCTTCGGCGCGTGCTGGAAATTCTGCCCACGCTCGTCGCCACTCCAGTTGGCGAGGATCTCTTCAATCTCCACACCGCGCTCAAGCAGGGCGCCGGTTTCTCGGTAGTAGGGGCAGTAGACGTCTTCGGCCATCAGCGCGTTGCCGGTGGCGATGCCGATGGCTTCCTGGCCGAGGGTGGAGGGATAGGTGCCGAGGCGGCCGGTGCGCTGGAGTTTTACCGCGCGGTCGTCCACTAGCCGGGCCAATTGCATTTGCCGGTGGCAGTGGGTGAGCCAGTCGGGGCTGGCGAACTCCGGCAGGGGCTGTGTCTCCCGGCCCTGTTTGTCCAGGTACTGGAGATAGGCGATATCGAAGGAAGCCTGGAGCTGCAGGCGGGGTTTATGCATCGGCTGGGTTCCTTGGATTCCGATGCTTTCAGTGTAGTTGGGGGTTTTCGGGGTTACGGGGTCCGTTTTTTCGGAGTTCGGTGGCGGCAAATCACCGGGTGTTAATTTTCGAAACCGCTGTGAATACATCCATGTACGCTGCGTCGGCGACGTCCCTGTCGCCGACGCTTTCGAAAATTAACACCCGGCACTTTGCCTTCTCTTAACCCCATTGACTTCGTTAGTAGACTAGGAAAGTTCTTTCGAAGTGAATTGGGTTCGACTGAAGGTGGAGTGCCGGGTAAAGGTTTTCAGGAGCGTCGCAAACAGGATGTTTGCGCCGCAGCGCCCAGGGATGGGTTCACAGCGGTCCTGAAAACCTTTACCCGGTGCTCCGTCGCCACCCAACCAAATTCGAAGCACCCAGGACCACGAGACTCAGGACTTCTTGGTAGGCCGCTGCCAACCACTGATATTGCGCTGCTTACCACGGGCCACAGCCAGTTCGTCAGCACTCACTTCGCGGGTAATGGTGGAGCCAGCGCCAATGGTCGCACCGGCGCCAATTTCGACCGGGGCAACGAGTGCGGAGTTGGAGCCAATAAAGGCGCCATCGCCAATTACGGTTTTGGATTTGTTCACGCCATCGTAGTTACAGGTGATGGTACCGGCGCCAATGTTTACGCCTTCACCCACTTCCGCATCGCCGATATAGGACAGGTGGTTCACCTTGCTGCCGAGGCCGATCCTGGCCTTCTTGGTTTCGACGAAGTTGCCCACCTTGGCTCCGTTGGCCAGTTCGGTGCCCGGGCGCAGGCGAGCGAAGGGGCCAATGGTGCAGGTTTCGCCGACGATGGCGTCTTCGATAATGGAGTTGGCTTCTACCACGGTACCCGCCGCCAGCTGGCAGTTCTTCAGCAGGCAATTCGGGCCGATCTGCACATTGTCGCCGAGGGAAACTTCGCCCTCGAAAATACAGTTGATATCGATGGAGACGTCGGCGCCGCAGGTGAGATTGCCGCGCACATCAATACGGGCGGGATCCAGCAGGGTCACACCGGCAGTCATCAGTGTATTGGCAGTGTCTGCCTGCAGCGCGCGCTCCAGTTCCGCCTGCTGGGCACGGCTGTTGACGCCGGCCACTTCAAAGGGATCGTCGGCGATCACGCCGGTAACGGCGATTTTTTCGCTGACCGAGCGCGCGATCACGTCGGTCAGGTAGTACTCACCCTGGGCGTTGTCGTTGGAGAGTTCCGGCAGCCACTGGGCCAGCAGTTTGCCCGGGGCGGCGAGGATGCCGGTGTTGATCTCACGGATAGTGAGGGTGGCCTCGTCGGCGTCTTTGTGCTCCACAATCGCCTGCACCGCGTTGGCGGTGTCGCGCACGATACGGCCGTAGCCGGAGGGATCGTCCATCACTACGGACAACAAAGCCGGGCCGCTCGCGGAAGCTTTGAGCAGATCTTCCAGGGTGGCGGTTTTTACCAGCGGTACGTCGCCATATAACACCAGCACCGTGGCACCTTCGCGGAAGTTCGGGATCGCCTGGGCCACGGCGTGGCCGGTGCCCAGCTGTTCGGTCTGCTCGACAAACTGCACCCCGCTGTCGGCAAAGCGCTCACGCACCAGCTCGGCGCCGTGGCCGATGACCACGGTAATCGCCACATCCCCCAGACGCTTCGCGCTGTCGATCACCCGCCCCAGCATGGGTACACCGCCAATGGGGTGCAGGACTTTGGGCAGGTCGGAGCGCATGCGGGTGCCTTTGCCGGCGGCGAGGATGACGACGTCGATGGTCATGGGAATTCCGTGTAGATGAGAAAAAATCGCCGGCAATTGTGGGCGGCCAAGCCACAGATCTCAACCCACCAGCGCGAATCGGCGGGTGTTACTCAATCGTGGCCGTTGACCACATAGCTGTATTTGAGCAGGCCGACAAAGATGGAGCCGCCGATGGTATTGCCAACGGTGGCAACGGCGAGAAACATCAGGCCGCCGGTCAGGGGGACCGACGAATTGTCGCTGAGCAGGGCGCTGAAGATTCCCACTGCGCCGGCGATACAGTGGGCGAGGCCGCCAAGGCCGATCACAAAAGTGATCAACGCCACCACTGCCATGCGGCTGATGGTTTCCGCCGAGGACGCCACCATCCACCCCAGCAGGCCCATCAGCCAGCCGGCAAAGATGGCACCCACAAACTGGCCGCTGACGTTGTCCGCCATCAGCTTGGCGCCGTAGTAGCCGAAAACCCCGCCATCCAGCCGTTCGGTCATTTCCACAAACTGCACAAACAGGATGCTGAACAACAGCGCGCCGAGCATGTTGCCGCCGTAGATCACCGCCCAAACCCGGAACAGGCTGGGTACGGATTCGCGCCCGCTGAGGACCGGCAGTATGGCGAGGGTGGTGTGCTCGGTGAACAAGTCCGTGCGGCCGATGATCACCAGGATAAAGCCGATGGGGTAACTGAGCGCCATCAGAAAGTACATGACCCGCGCATCCGCCTCATGGCTGAAATGACTGTAAAACGCCGCCATCAGAAACAGGCTGAAGCCGATCTCCAATCCCGCGGCCAGAGAAGAAAGAAACAGGGAGCGGTTGTTGCGGTGGTACTCGTGCAGGCTCTCCTGCATCTGTTCCTGCAGGATGTCGCTGTCACTCTTGGGACGGTCGGACTCGGTACCCGACGATTGCTGGTGGTTCATGAGCGCTGCCCGGCCGTTGGCGATAGGGCAAGTCTAGAGCCTCTATCGATATCGCGCGGCTCCCCGATATAGACCACTGTTGTAAGGGGTTATTTTGCATGCAGCTACAGCCCGCCGCGGGAAATTATCCCGCGCCATCGGAATATTCCGAACTTTGTGCCGTTCGGCGTCGTTTTGTTGCCTATCAGCAATATTTCATTAATTTGACGGGTAGTTTTTACGGCGCGCCCGACCCGGGGGCGCCGGCAAGCCTTTTACTGCAGAAACTCCAATTACCCCGGGAGCCAAAATGATAAAAACCAGAATGCGCAAGCTCGCGCGCCTGATCGGCGGCGCCAGCCTCGCCATGACCCTGCCGCTGGCTGCGGCGGCGGAAGAAGCCAAAAAAGACGCGGACAAATGGGATGTGAACAAGCCGCCGTTTGAGTTCAAGGCCATCCCCCTCGATACCCGCGAGACCACCTGGAGCAACCTGGATATCAGCCCGGACGGCGAGACCATCGTCTTCGATATGCTGGGCGACATCTATGAAATGTCGGTCAATGGCGGCGAAGCCAAGGCGATTACCAGCGAAATCGCGTGGAATATCCAGCCGCGCTTCAGCCCAGATGGAAAGTCCATCGTGTTCGTCAGCGACCGTGACGGCGCCGACAATATCTGGATCATGGACCGCAACGGCGAGAATCTGCGCCAGCTGACCACCGAGAAAGAAAACCTGGTACACGCCCCCAACTTCAGCCCGGATGGCCAGCACCTGGTGGCGCGCAAGGGCTTTATGAGTGGCCGCAGTATCCCCGCCGGGGAAATCTGGATGTACCACTACGGCGGCGGTGAAGGTCGCCAGATCAAGGCGCGCATCGGCGGCGATATCGCACAGAAGAACATCTCCGACGCGGTCTTCTCCCCGGATGGCCGCTACATCTATTACGCCATCGACACTACCCCGGGCACGGTCTGGGAGTACAACAAGAACTCCACCCAGCAGATCTTCGCCATCAACCGCTACGACCTGCAGGACGGCAAGGAAGAGACCTTTGTCTCCGGCCCCGGCGGTTCCATCGCCCCGGTACCGTCACCGGATGGTGAAAAGCTGGCGTTTATCCGCCGCCAGGACGACCAGACCTCCATGTTCGTGAAAGACCTGAATAGCGGCCTGGAAAAACCCATCTACACCGGTCTTGAGCGCGACCTGCAGGAGTCCTTTGGCTCCCACGGCAACTATGTGCACTACGACTGGATGCCGGACGGTAAATCCCTGATCGTGTGGAGCGGTGGCAAGTTCCTGCGTATCAACGCCGATGGCAGCAGCCTCGAGCGTGGCGCCCGCGAGATCGTCGCGCATATCAAGACCGAGAAGAAGGTCGCCGATGCGGTGCGCTTCCCGGTGGATGTAGCCCCGGAACAGTTCGACGTGAAAATGATCCGCTGGGCGCAGAAGTCTCCGGACGGCAAGCAGATCGCCTTCCAGGCCCTGGGCAAAATCTACGTCCAGGACGTGAACAGCGGTGAACGTCGCCGACTGACCCGGCAGGATGAGCACTTCGAGTTCTACCCGAGCTGGTCCCGGGACGGCAAGCAGATCACCTATGTGACCTGGGATGACGAGAAACTCGGCCAGGTGCGTGTGGTTTCCGCACGCAGTGGGCGCGGCAAGACCATCACCGATGAGCCCGGCCTGTATGTGGAACCGAGCTTCTCTCCGGATGGCGAAACCGTAACCTTCCGCCGCTTTACCGGCGGCTACCTGCTCTCCCCGGAGTACTCCCTCGAGCCCGGCATCTGATCTGGCGGACGCCGATGGCGACTGGCAGCGCCGCATCAGTAAATCCGGTTACGAGCCGCACTTCGGCGCCGATGGCGACCGAATCTACTTCTCCGAGTATGTCTACGGCGATGGCGGCAAGCGCGTGTTCAAAAGTGTCGATGCCAACGGCAAGGACGAGCGCGAGCACCTGCACGGCGCCGAGATCACCTCCTTCCGCCTGTCCCCGGACGGCCGCTGGGTAGCCTTCACCCAGGACTTCAAAGCCTTTGCCGCACCGTTTATGCACACCGGCAAATCCGAGTCCATCGGTCCCAACGCCACCGCTGTGAAAGTCACCCAGGTGTCGAAGCGCGCCGGCGAGAACCTGCACTGGTCCGGCGACAGCCAGACCCTGGGCTGGGCCCACGGACCGAAGCTGTACGAGCGCGATTTGAAAGACGCGTTTGATTTTGTTGCCGGTGCCCCGGAGCAACTGCCGGAGCCTGTGAGCGAGGGTATCGATCTCAGTTTCAAACAGCAGTTCGCCAACAGCGACAAACTGGTGGCGCTGACCGGCGGTACCGTGGTGACCATGCGCGACGCAGAGTCCGCCCGGGAAGTGATCGAGAACGGCGTGGTGCTGTTCCGCGGTAACCGCATCGTGGCAGTGGGCGCGCACAATGAAGTGGAAATCCCCACCGGTACCCAGCGCATCGATGTCACCGGCAAGACCGTTCTGCCAGGGCTTGTGGACGCCCACGCCCACGGTGCCCAGGGCCGCGAGGAGATCATCCCGCAGCAGAACTGGAACCTGTACTCCAGCCTGGCGTTCGGTGTGACCACCATTCACGACCCGTCCAACGACAGCAGCGAGATCTTCTCGGCGGCAGAAATGCAGAAGGCCGGCATCATCAACGGCCCGCGCATTTTCTCCACCGGCACCATCCTGTACGGCGCCAAGGGCCCCGGCTACAAGGCCAAGATCAACAGCCTGGACGACGCCGAGTTCCACGTGGGCCGCCTGAAGGAAATGGGTGCGATTTCAGTGAAGAGCTACAACCAGCCGAGAAGGGAGCAGCGCCAACAGGTACTGGAAGCGGGCCGCAAGCACGGCATTATGGTGGTGCCGGAAGGCGGTGGTAAATACCAGCACAATATGAACATGATTGTGGATGGACACACCGGTGTGGAGCACTCACTGCCCATCGCCAATATCTATTCCGACGTGGAACAGATGTGGAGCCAGACCAGCGTGGGTTATACGCCGACGTTCGTGGTGGCCTACGGTGGCCTCTCCGGCGAATACTACTGGTACGACCGCACCGAGGTGTGGAAGAACGAGCGCCTGACCAGCTTTACTCCGGACTTTATCGTTAACCCGCGCTCCATCCGCCGCCCCACCGCGCCGGATCACCACTACAACCACGTGGATGTGGCCAATCACGCAAAACAGCTGCGCGACAAGGGTGTGACCGTACACATCGGTGCCCATGGTCAGCGCGAGGGTCTCGGCGCCCACTGGGAAATGTGGATGATGGCGCAAGGCGGATTCACCCCCTGGGAGGCCTTCCGCGCGGGTACCATCGATGGCGCCCGCTACCTGGGTATGGATCACGACATCGGCAGTCTGGAGCCGGGTAAACTGGCGGACATCATTGTGGTAGATGGTAATCCGCTGGAAGATCTGCGCCTGTCGGAGAAGGTGAAGTACACCGTGATCAACGGCAAGGTGTTCGACGCGGCCACCATGAATGAGGTGGAAGGGGATGAGCGCCTGGCCTTCTTCCACGAGCGTTTGCCGGTCAGCGCCATGCCGACACCGACTGCGGAAGCGATCCAGGAGAAGCAGGAGCGGCACCACTGGGTGCACTGATCGAATACGTGGCGGCGCCGCCACCCGGCACTGCTTTGTGAGACACGCCGTAAACCCATCCATGGGGGCTCTTCCGCGAGGTCCCTCTCGCGGAAGGTCTCACAAAGCAGTGCCGGGCAGCGGCGCCTTCAAGTCACACTTCCTTCCAATTAATCAATAGAGGCATTTAGGCTCTCAAGATTATTTTCTACCCTCAAGCAAAGACTCCGCACGTGCGCGGAGATCTTCCGAATGGCTCCATGCCACCACCCGTTCCAGATATTCCCGAGCCAATGCATCTTTGCCCAGGTGCGCGAGATAAAATCCCATGGTGGCATTGAGGTTCAGGTGATTCGGTGCCTGGTGATAGGCGCTCAGCATGATCTGCAGGGCATCTTCGCTTTCCCCCTTCAACTGATACGCCGTCCACAGAGTACGGTAGCCCGGCATGTAATTCGGCCCCATCTGTACAGCGATTTTTCCGTACTTCACCGCGGCTTCATAAAATTCGTCATCCCACTCGCGGGTGAGCGTTAGTGCCTGTAAGCGCAGCAGATAGAATTGGGCGAGATTGGCCGCGGTAAGGTGGCTGATCTGGCCGTGCTCGCCGATTTCCTCAACCACTTTTTCACCGGGTTTGTAGTTCTTCTTTTCCGCTTCAATCACCGCCATGGCAGTGAGGTTTTCCTGCCAGCCCAGGCCCTGTTGCTCGCTGCGCTTCAGGTACTCCATAGCGAGATCTGCTTTAGCAAAATCCATCGCTTCATTCGCCAGCAGAAACAGCTGCTCGTTTTCATTGAGTTCGCGGCGGGGGATGGAGTAGGTGTATTCGGGAATATCCAGTTTGTGACGGTAAATATCGTCGCGCATATAGGCGAGCATTTCGCGTTGGATTTCCTCAATGGATTTTCCGAAATGTTCTTCGAAAATCTCGAACGGATTCTCACCCACGGCAACCGCTTTCAGATACTTGGTGGTAGCGGCACGGTAGTCCGGGTGGCCGGCGTGGTGGCCCAGCTGTAAATAGTGGGTGAGCAGCCAGGCACTGGCATAGTAGTTGTTCCAGTAGCGACTGTTGTCTTCACCATTTTGAGCAGTAAGCGGGGGAGGGGCGAGAAGCTGTTCGATGGTCAGAGGTTCATCTTCTGCCCAGGCGCTCAACCGCCACTCTGGCAGTCCGCCGACCAGTACGGTTTTTTTGCGCAGTTCCGCACTGGCCAGCAGCTCGGCAAAGCCTTCGGAATACCAGCGCGGGTAGGTCATACCGCTGCGCTCGCGCATCAGGTGATGGACGTATTCGTGGAAAATCAGGCCCGAGCCGGAAATGCCGTGGTCACCGTCGCGGGAAAAGATGATCGGCCCTTCCCAGGTTTCCCGGTAGAGGCCGGCAATTTTCCGATCGCCGGTAAATTTCCCGAACTCGCGGGAATCGCGGAAATGGAACACCCGCAGGTTTTTATTTTCCGGAGTTTCTTCCTGACCGGTGAAGGATAGAGCGGTGCGGCGAAACCGCTCCAGGTCTCGCATCAGTTCATAGACGCGGCGCTCCGGTACATCAGAGTACACGGTGAAGTTTTCAGACTGGTATTCGTACCAGTCACTTGCATCGGCGCGCGTACAGGCAAGTGCGATCAGGAGAGTAACTGCGTGGAGAAGAGCGCGTATTTGCCTGAGACTCCACATACCCCTATCCCTGATCCACCATATCTTCGATCCAGGTGCGCAGACGGCGGGCTTCCACCTCGCCGGCCTCAATGGCCTCGGTCGCCCGGGAGAACTCCATGCCACCCACTTCACCCACCTTGGGCATAACCAGCACGTCCGGGGGCGAGCCCATCATACGGGTGCGCTTGTGACGTCGCTCGAGGATCGCCATGGCCTGGTGCATGGTATCGAACATACCCGGCGGCGCGATTTTCGGGCGCTTGCGCAGCTCGCGGAACTGGGTCAGTTGTTCTTTACCCTGCTCCAGTAGACGTGCCAGCCCGTTGGAGGGGTTGGACTGTTCCACTTCCGCAAGGGCCTTATTGTCATCACCGGCTTCCGGATGGGACATTTCCGCGCGCTCCTGCTGCAGCATCGACATATCCTCGACCGATGACTTTTCACTGACGACGCTCGCCACCTCCCGGTGCTCCCGGTTCAGCAGTGGTGCGCCATCTTCCATTACGTCAATGGCGATTACCCGGGTTGCCCCCATGGCACGGCACACATCTACAGGAACCGGGTTAACCACCGCACCATCCACCAGCCAGCGGCCGGAAAGCGCTTTTGGTGATAATAGCCCGGGAATCGAGCAGGAAGCGCTGACCGCATCCTGCAGGTTGCCCTGCTGCAACCAGATTTCCTGACCGCTGTGCAGGTCGGTGGCCACGGCGGTAAAGGGCAAGGGAAGATCTTCGATGTTGTCGAATTCAAACCCCTCGAAAAACGTACGAAATGGCTTGATACCACCGATAACACCGCCGCTCAGGGTCCAGTTGATATCCAGCAAAGAAAATACCTTCCAGTTATCCAGCTGGCGCACCCACTCCTCAAGATTGTCGAGCTTGCCGGCGGCATAGGCGGCGCCAACAAAGGCGCCCATTGATGTACCGGCGATCACGTCGGGACGAATCCCCATCTCGCGAAGGACCTTGAGCACACCAATATGCGCAAACCCCTTCGCGGCACCGCTGCCTAACGCGATGCCGATACACGGCCTACCGCTACTACCATCCTGTGTCTTCATATTTTCCCATTGCACTTTTGGTGAGCTGACAATAATGACTCGGCAGGACGAAAAATTAAATCTCGCACAGAGCGACAAGCGGGTATTGGTGAAACAGGTTGGCGCGAAATTCATTTTTTTAATTTTTCACGGGGCCAGTTTCCGTCCACGGCGCCACAGCAGCACAACAAAATACGAATTTATGGCTGTTTTAAGGTATAAAGTTTTAAAAAAATCACAACGTAAAGCCGAGAACTAACAGGGGGACAATTTGTGAAAAATTTTGTAATGCCACTGGCGATCTGCCTGATGCTGCCGACGGCCGCATCTGCGATCAGTACGGGAGCGGTGCGCGCCGTTGAGGTGAATCCATCAGATACCGCAAGGGTAGGTGACAGCCGACATCTTGAACGGGAGCGACTGGACGATGCAATCGACGCGGGTACCGCAGAAATCTCCGACTATACCGACGAAATTGCGGATATTTCCCGGTTGCGAGACTCGGTCGTTGCGCTTTCTCTTACCGATCCGGGATCGGCGCTGGCGGCAGTGGGCGTGGAGAAAGCAGATGCTGACAAGCTCAATCAGTCGCAAGCGCAGGCGCAGATTGGCGCCGAATTATTGCGGATGGAGCAGCGTATCGCGCAGCTGGAATCCTATCGCGAGTCCGCTAAAGCAGATTTAGAGAATGCGGAAGCCCAGCGTCGCCGCCTGAATATTCCACTACAGAAACTGGAAGCCATGCCGGGGATCGCCACCCAGGGTGGGGGTGGAAAAATCGCGCCCAAGCTTTCGGTCACCAGTTGGGACGGTAAAGATTTCGGTAAAAGTGATCGCTGGCACTACGGCTACGGAGTGAACGTCGATATACAGGCCGGTAAAGTGACCAGCGCAGCTGACGAGGCGGCGGACGAGTTTCTGCTAACCGGAGGCGACGGCAATATCGATCTTTCCTTTGCCGTGGGGCGGCGCTTTGGGAGCACCACAGATTTGTCACTGTGGCTTGGCGGCACGCAATCCTGGCTCGACACCACGGTCGAAGAAAACGGAGAAGCCGTGGATATTGACGATGATATCCGTCGCTATCGCGCGGGTTTACTGCTGCAGACTCGCTATTTCTACCTGGCCGGCGAGTGGATCAAAAACGACTATAGCGGCAACGCCGAAAGTGAGTTCGCCAGAATGGTGGATGGCGAAGAGGTGTTCAAGGTGTCGTTCATTACCCGCATAGACGACGACTTCTACCTTCGTTACGACAGCATGGAAGGTGAAACCGGCAACAAAAGTAGCGTGACGCTGACCAAGAACATCAACCTTTTCTAGGGTTCTATGTCGCGCACACGGGCACAAAAAAAGCAGCCGAAGCTGCTTTTTTCGTTCGCCTGTGGAGCAGGCTCCTACAAAAAAGTAGGTTACTTGCCAGCGGCTCTGCGGATCGCCTGCATGGTGCGCAGACGGGCTTCGGCTTCAGCAAGTTGTGCGGAGACACGGTTGTAGTCGATATCCGCCGGGGCGCTGCGCAGGGCGTGTTCTGCCTCTTCGCGTGCCTTTTTGGCAGCATCTTCGTCGATTTCGCGCTCAGCGACATCGGCGAGGACGGTGACAATGTTCGGCTGGATTTCGACATAGCCGCCGCTCAGGAACAGTACTTCCTCTTCATCATTGTCTTTAATGATGCGTACCGGACCCGGTTTGATTGCGGTGAGCAGAGGCGCGTGACCGTAGGAGATACCGAGTTCCCCTTCGACGCCGCTGACAATCACCATCTTCACCAGACCGGAGAAGAGGGATTCCTGTGCACTTACGATGTCGCAATGTACTGTCATAGCCATAAGGCTACCTCATTCTCAGCTGTCTTGGGTGACACCGGCATGACTACCGGTGCCACATGCGTGCCTTACTTCTTGTTGGCTTTCTCGACGGCTTCGTCGATGGTGCCGACCATGTAGAAGGCCTGCTCCGGCAGGTTATCGAAGTCGCCGTTCAGGATGCCCTGGAAACCACGGATGGTTTCTTTCAGAGACACGTATTTGCCCGGTGCACCGGTAAATACTTCCGCTACGTGGAACGGCTGAGACAGGAAACGCTCGATCTTACGCGCGCGGGCTACGATCTGCTTGTCTTCTTCAGACAGCTCGTCCATACCCAGAATCGCGATGATGTCCTTCAGTTCTTTGTAGCGCTGCAGTACGGACTGTACGCCACGGGCCACACTGTAGTGCTCCTCGCCGATCACCTGCGGATCCAGCTGACGGGAAGTGGAGTCGAGCGGGTCAACGGCCGGGTAGATACCCTTGGCGGCGATGTCACGGCTCAGTACTACTGTGGAGTCCAGGTGCGCGAAGGTGGTCGCTGGAGACGGGTCGGTCAAGTCATCCGCCGGTACGTATACCGCCTGGATGGAGGTGATGGAGCCGGTCTTGGTGGAGGTAATACGCTCCTGCAGAACACCCATCTCTTCCGCCAGGGTTGGCTGGTAACCTACCGCAGACGGCATACGGCCGAGCAGTGCGGATACTTCGGTACCGGCCAGGGTGTAACGGTAGATGTTGTCTACGAACAACAGTACGTCACGACCTTCGTCACGGAACTTCTCGGCCATGGTCAGGCCGGTCAGGGCCACACGCAGACGGTTGCCGGGCGGCTCATTCATCTGGCCGTAAACCATCGCTACCTTGGACTTGGAAAACTCTTCGACGTTAACAACGCCGGCTTCCTGCATCTCGTGGTAGAAGTCGTTACCTTCACGAGTACGCTCACCTACACCCGCGAACACGGACAGACCGCTGTGCTCGGTGGCGATGTTGTTGATGAGCTCCATCATGTTTACGGTTTTACCTACACCGGCACCACCGAACAGGCCAACTTTACCACCCTTGGCGAACGGACATACCAGGTCGATTACCTTGATGCCGGTCTCCAGCAGCTCGGTGGAGCTTGCCTGGTCTTCGTAGGTCGGCGCGGCGCGGTGGATAGAGGCACGCTCTTTTTCACCGATAGGGCCACACTCGTCGATTGGGTTGCCCAGTACGTCCATGATGCGGCCCAGGGTTTCAGTACCAACCGGTACGGAAACTGGAGCGCCAGTGTTCTTCACCGCCATGCTGCGACGGATACCTTCAGAAGAACCCATGGCAATCGCGCGAACCACGCCATCGCCCAGCTGCTGCTGCACTTCCATGGTGAGGTTCTTTTCCTCAACCACCAGTGCATCGTATACATTCGGTACGGCGTCGCGCGGGAATTCCACGTCGATGACCGCGCCGATAACTTGCACAATTTGCCCGTTACTCATTTCCCGATCCTCAAAGTTCAAATCTTTCTGCGGATGACCCGGGGTCACACCGCGGCGGCGCCGCCAACAATCTCAGACAGCTCTTGGGTAATTGCTGCCTGGCGCGCCTTGTTGTAAACCAGCTGCAGTGCGTCGATCAGCTCACCGGCGTTGTCGGTAGCGCTCTTCATCGCAATCATACGTGCAGCCTGTTCACAGGCCTTGTTTTCCACTACCGCCTGATACACCTGAGATCTGATGTAGTTCACCAGCAGGCCATCCAGCAGTTCAACTGCTTCGGGCTCGTACAGGTAATCCCAGCTTTGCTGGTGCTGTTCGTCTTCTTCTTTCTGAAGCGGCAACAGCTGCTGGATTTGCGGCTTTTGGGTCATGGTGTTCACGAATTCGTTGGACACCAGGTAAAGGCGATCAATCTCACCGGCGGCGAGACGGTCTACCATCACCTTCACGGGACCGCGCAGCTGGGAAACTTCAGGGTTATCACCCACGTCCCGCAGTGCGGCAACCACATTGCCACCAATATTTTTGAAAAAGCTGACCGCTTTGTTACCGATCGCGCAGATATCCACACCCACACCCTGTTTATCCCAGGAGTGCATCTCGCGGATGACTGACTTGAATACGTTGATATTCAGGCCGCCGCAAAGTCCTCGGTCGGTGGATACCAGGATGTAACCCACACGTTTGACTTCTCGCTCCTGCAGGTAGATAGGCTGGTATTCCGCCGAGGCGTTGGCCACGTGGCCAAGCACCGCGCGAATGCGGCTTGCGTAAGGGCGCCCCAGTGCCATGCGATCCTGAGCTTTACGCATCTTGCTCGCCGCAACCATTTCCATGGCCGAGGTGATTTTCTGCGTGCTCTTGATGCTGGCAATTTTTGTGCGTACTTCTTTTCCGCCTGCCATAGTGATTTACCTTGTTCGCTCGCGTTGTTTCGCCCCGCACGCAAAACGTGCAGGGCGAAAGCGTATTACCAGCTACCGGTAGCAACGAATTTCTCGATCGCGGCCTTGAAGGCGTTGTCGATTTCGTCGTTGTAGTTACCGGTGCTGTTTACTTGCGCCATCAGCTCTGCGTGTTCGCTGTTCATGTAAGCGAGCAGGGCGGATTCAAAGTCCAGCACTTTGGCAACTTCTACGTCTTTCAGGTAACCCTTGTCCGCGGCGTAAACGGAAACAGCCATCTCGGCAATGGACAGCGGAGAGTACTGCTTCTGCTTCATCAGCTCGGTTACGCGCTCACCGTGATCCAGCTGGGCCTTGGTGGCTTCGTCCAGGTCGGAGGCGAACTGGGAGAAGGCCGCGAGTTCGCGGTACTGGGCCAGTGCGGTACGGATACCACCGGACAGCTTCTTTACTACCTTGGTCTGCGCGGAACCACCAACACGGGATACGGAGATACCCGGGTTGATCGCCGGGCGTACGCCGGAGTTGAACAGGTCGGTTTCCAGGAAGATCTGACCATCGGTAATGGAAATTACGTTGGTCGGTACGAATGCGGAAACGTCTCCGGCCTGGGTCTCGATGATCGGCAGCGCGGTCAGAGAGCCGGTTTTGCCTTTCACTTCACCGTTGGTGAACTTCTCTACGTAGTCAGCGTTTACGCGTGCGGCGCGTTCCAGCAGACGGGAGTGCAAGTAGAAAACGTCACCCGGGTAGGCTTCACGGCCCGGAGGACGCTTCAGCAGCAGGGAGATCTGGCGGTAGGCCCAGGCCTGCTTGGTCAGGTCATCGTAAATGATCAGGGCGTCTTCACCGCGGTCGCGGAAGTATTCGCCCATGGAGCAGCCCACGTAGGGTGCGAGGAACTGCATCGCAGCCGGGTCGGCAGCGCCCGCGGCAACCACAATGGTGTGGTCCATGGCGCCGTGCTCTTCCAGCTTGCGTACCACGTTGGCAATAGAAGACTGCTTCTGGCCAATGGCTACGTAGATACACTTAATACCAGAATCTTTCTGGTTGATGATGGCGTCGATTGCTACCGCAGTCTTACCGATCTGACGGTCGCCGATGATCAGCTCACGCTGGCCACGACCGATCGGGATCATGGTGTCTACCGCTTTCAGACCGGTCTGAACCGGCTGATCAACGGACTGACGGGCGATTACGCCGGGGGCTACTTTCTCAACCGCGTCGGTCAGCTTGTTGTTCAGCGGACCTTTACCGTCGATCGGGTTACCCAGGGCGTCAACCACGCGGCCCAGCAGCTCCGGGCCAACCGGAGTTTCCAGGATGCGGCCGGTGCAACGGCACTTCTGGCCTTCGGCCAGGGACTTGTAGTCACCCAGTACGATGGCACCAACGGAATCGCGCTCCAGGTTCAGCGCCATACCGGTTACGCCGCCTTCGAACTCGATCATCTCACCGAACATCACATCGGCCAGGCCGTGAATGCGGATGATACCGTCGGATACGGAAACAATGGTGCCCTCGTTCTGGGCTTCTGTGCTCACATCGAGATTGTCGATGCGGCTCTTGATAATTTCACTGATCTCAGAGGGATTCAGTTGCTGCATGCTCTGTTCCTCGAATTCCCTTCCACCGCCTTGGCGGTAGAGGGGACGATAATTTAGGAGTTCATCGCCTCGGCGAGTTTGGCCAGTCGACCGCGCACGGTGCCATCAATGACCGTGTCGCCAGCGCGAATGATTGCACCGCCCAGCAGGTTTTCATCTACCGCGCTGTGCAGGTGCACTTCGCGGGAGAACTTCTTGCTGAGAGTCTGGGTGAGGCGCTGGGACTGTTCGTCGCTGAGCGGGCGGGCAGAAATGACTTCCACTTCGAGAGTGGCTTCTGCCTGGGCCTTCAGCGCTTCGAACAGTTCGGAAATTTCCGGCAACAGCGGCAGGCGGTGGTTTTCCGCCAGCAGCTTGATGAAGTTCTGCTGCGACGCATTGAAATCGCCGCAAACAGACAGGAACTTTTCCGCGCGCACTTCACTGGTCAACTGCGGGTTTTCCAGCAGCTCGCCAATTTTTTCGTTCTGGCTGACCGCCGCTGCGGTTGCCAACGCCAGGCTCCAACCGGAAAGGTCAGAAGCCTGTTGGGCGTGGGCAAAAGCCGCTTTTGCGTAGGGCCGAGCCAGTGTGCTGAGTTCCGACATGGGTTCCTCGCTTACAGCTCGGCTGCCAGTTTCTCGATCATGTCATCGTGCGCTTTGGCATCAATGTTGACCGAGAGAATTTTCTCGGCGCCGGCAACAGACAGGGCAGCGATACGCGAGCGAAGCTGTTCTTTCGCACGGTTTACTTCCTGTTCGATTTCCGCCTGTGCGGCAGCTTTCAGGCGATCGCCTTCACTGCGCGCGGCCTCTTTGGCTTCGTCAACGATCTGATTGGCGCGCTTGTTGGCGCCATCGATGATTTCCGCAGCCTGGGCTTTGGCTTCTTTCAGTTGCTCGACAGCTTTGCGTTGAGCCAGTTCGAGATCTTTCTCCGCACGCTCGGCTTCTTGCAGACCGGTCGCAATTTTTTGCTCACGTTCTTGCATAACACCCAGCAGGGCCGGCCAGACAAACTTCCAGCAGAACCATACAAAGGCGAGAAAGGTGATCGACTGGCCGATCAGAGTCAGGTTGATATTCACACCGACACCTCTTGCTCTTTCAAAAATGGGTTAAAGGGCAATTGGAACGGGGAATTAACCAGCCAGACCAGGAGCTACCGCGAAAATCAGGTACATAGCGATACCAACACCGATCATCGGAACGGCGTCGAGCAGACCAGCCATCAGGAACATTTTGCCCTGCAGAGCCGGAGCCTGTTCAGGCTGACGTGCAGAACCTTCCAGCAGTTTGCCACCCAGGGTGCCGAAACCGATAGCAGTACCCAGTGCGCCCAGACCGATCAGCAGTGCAGCAGCTACGTAAACCAGACCTAATGCTTCCATTGTTTTCTCCAAAAGTAAGTAAAGAGTTGTTGAAGTTGAAAGTGAGTGAAAAAAGTCAGTAAACCGACAAAACTTTTGCCCCCGGCCAGGCCGGGGGCGGCGCGACCTTAGTGGTCGTGCGCGTGTTCATCTTCCCGGTCGTGCGCCATGGCCATGTACACGGTGGTCAACACCATGAATACGAAGGCCTGCAGGGTAATAACCAGGATGTGGAAAATGGCCCAGCCCATCTGCAGCAGACCGGCGCCGATAAAGCCCAGAACACCAACACCGAAGACGATGGCGATCAGGATAAAGATCATCTCACCCGCGTAGAGGTTACCAAACAGACGCAGGCCGAGAGACACAGGCTTGGCGATCAGGGAAACCGCTTCCAGCAGGAAGTTGAACGGGATCAGGAAAATATCGATGTACCACTTGCCGGAGTGGAAGGGGTGCAGGGTCAGTTCTTTGACGAATCCCATCAGGCCCTTTTCTTTCACACTGAAGAAGATCATCAGCGCGAACACTGCCAGCGCCATACCGAGGGTGGCATTCAGGTCAGTAGTGGGGACGACTTTGAAATAGATATGGTGCGGATCCGCACCGGTCAACGCGGACACGCCCTGGGCGTACGCCATCGGCAGCCAGTCGACCGGGATCAGGTCCATCAGGTTCATCAGGAATACCCACACGAAGATGGTCAGCGCCATCGGGGCGACCATGCTGTTGCGGTGGGGGAAGGTGTCTTTAACAGTTTTGTCGATGAAGTCGACAATCACTTCCACAAAGCTCTGGAAACCGGTGGGAACGCCGGCAGTGGCTTTTTTCGCGGCACGCGCGAACAGGAAGCAGAAAATCAGACCAAGACCAATGGACCAACCGAGGGTGTCCAGGTGCACAGCCCAGAAGCCCATATCGGCGGCTTCCTGACTGCTGTGCGCAATGGTCCAGGTGGATTCGGAGAGTACGGTTCCGTCGGCACGGGTGTAACCCGCAGGAAGTTTACCGTAAGCCAGATTTTGCAGGTGGTGCTGGATATAACCCGTCGCGGTTTGTTCGGCAGCCATAGTTCCTCAACACGTTTTAAGATAAAAAATCTGTTTCGCGGAGCCTCTCCTCTGCGCGGCCGTCTATTTTTCGGCTCACTCAATCAGCGCAGATCCAATCGGAGGCTCCCCGGCCCCTGCTACTTCGTTGCATGCAGTCGGGCCACGAGAATCCAGTGCAAAATCACGCACAAGCCGTAGCTGATAAACAGCGCCGCGGGGTTCAGCGTTTTGACGCTGGCAAATACCACAGCAAACCCCACCAGGGTCATTACGAACTTGCCGGTTTCGGCGCGGTAGAAACTTCCCACCGCACGCTGGCTTGCGCGCGCACCGCGAACCTTGCCGCGATTCGGCCCCAAAAGTTCAAAGGCGCGCAGGCCAAAATACAGATTGGGCAGCGCACACAGGGCGCCACCGAGCAGGGCGGAGAGGGCAACCACACGTCCGATCGCGAATTCGAGTGCCAGTGCAGCGAGCAATACGACTGCCAGCTGGATCAGCGAAATCTTTACTACCGGGGGATTACGCATAGGCGGGAACAGGCCGGCCAGAATTAATTCTCCGCCCAAATTTTGGGCGTGCGAATTATGTCTGAACCAGCCTGCCGGTTCAACTGGCAAATCTAGTCAGTTGGTATGGCGTTCGCGTTCTTTCGCCACAGGATAGCGCGATAGTGAGCACTCACTTTTACTCGGAATCTGCAGCCCGCAGATACAAAAAATGCGCCAAAACCTCGCACTGTTTTGGCGCATTTCTTACAGAAACGTTGCAATGGTAACGGTTCCAGCGGGGTGGGCTAATTTCGTGATCAGTCTTCGCGATAGCCCATATGCGCGAGAATTCCGTCCAGCTCGTCGAGACTGGTGTATTTAAGCACCAGCTTTCCGGCGCCCTTTTCACCGTGATCAATGGTCACAGGCACACCGATTTTTTCCGCAAGGCGCTCGGTTAGGCGGCGGATATTCGGATCGATTTCCGGTTTTTTCGGTTTCGGCTTGCCCGCCTGTTCGTGAATATTGCGCACCAGCGCTTCGGTCTGGCGCACGGTCAGGCCGCGGTCCACCACCTGGCGGGCGGCGGATTTCTGGTTTTCGCCGGCGAGGCCAAGCAGTGCCTTGGCGTGGCCGGTCTCGATATCGCCGCGCTCGAGGAAGGTGCGCACCTCTTCGGTCAGGCTCAGCAGGCGCAGCAGGTTGGTGACCGCAGTGCGGGACTTGCCCACCGCTTCCGCTACCTGCTGCTGGGTGAGTTCGAACTCGTCCTGCAGGCGCTTCAGCGCGATGGCCTCTTCCACCGGGTTCAGGTCTTCCCGCTGGATGTTCTCGATCAGCGCCATGGCGATGGCGGCCTCGTCGGACACCTCGCGGATCAGCGCGGGAACCTTGTCCAGCTCGGCGATCTGCGCGGCGCGCCAGCGGCGCTCACCGGCAATGATCTCGTACTTTCGCTCTCCGATAGGGCGTACCACGATGGGCTGCATAATGCCCTGGGCGCGGATGGAGTCGGCGAGTTCTTGCAGAGATTCCTGCGGGAAGTCGCGGCGCGGCTGGTAGCGGCCGCGCTGCAGGTATTCGATGGGCAGCTCCTTGAGCTCGCCGTCGACGCGCTCGACGATATCGCCGTTGCGCTCGCCGGTGGCCACGGCTATGGCTTCACTGGCGTTGTTGCTGATCAGATGGGAAAGTCCTTTCCCGAGGCCCTTGCGTTTGCCGGCCATAAGTCTATTACCTCAGTCTTAAACCGCTTCCGCTACCGGGCGAGGTCCGCTGCTTTGATTGCTGTTGTTCTGTTTGGCCGCGTTTTCGCGACGGGTGATTTCGCCGGCAAGCGCGAGATAGGCGATGGCGCCCTTGGAGCTGCGATCGTAATCCAGCGCCGGCTTGCCGAAACTGGGCGCTTCCGCCAGACGCACGTTGCGCGGGATGCAGGTGCGGTACAGGCGCTCGCCGAAGTATTCGTTCAGCTGCTCCGATACGTCGCCGGTAAGACTGTTGCGCGGGTCGTACATGGTGCGCAGTATGCCTTCGATTTTCAGGTTCGGGTTGGCCGCCTGCTGCACCTGGGTGATGGTGTCGATCAGGGAAGACAGCCCCTCCAGCGCGTAGTACTCACACTGCATGGGAATCAGCACACCGCCGGCGGCACACAGCGCATTCACCGTGAGCATATTCAGGGACGGCGGGCAGTCGATGATGATGTAGTCGTAGTCGTCGGCGATCTGCTCCAGGGCCTGGCGCAGGCGGGATTCGCGGCCATCCATTTCCAGCAGTTCCACTTCCGCGGCGGACAGGTCGATGTTGGCCGGCATCAGGTCGAAACCGCTGTCGGTGGGAACTATCGCCTTGCGCGGCGGCAGCAGGCTGGCCAGCACGTCGTAGCTGGACAGCTGCAGGTCGCTCTTGTCCACGCCGCTGCCCATGGTGGCGTTGCCCTGGGGGTCCAGGTCAATCAACAGCACCCGGCGCTTGTTGGCGACGAGGGACGCAGAGAGGTTGACGCAGGTGGTGGTTTTACCGACTCCGCCTTTCTGGTTGGCTACCGCAAAAATCTTGCTCAAGGTTCTGATCCTGTTGTTCCCGGTGGCGCAGTTCCTCTGGCGGTCCGGGCTCGCCGCTAGGCCGGTTTCACCGGAAGATGCGGCAGCAAAAGCACACCCGCGAACATCGGCCCGGTGTGCTGGTATCGAATTCGTATATTGTCGTCGATCCCGGTGAGGGGAAGGATGGCCTGAGGCTCAATCCTCACGCTGGAGGACGATTAGATGGCGCTCGGCGTCGCACCCGGGTACACGCAATGGGTGCAGCTGTTCGACCTTAATGCCTTTTGGCAATGCACTCAACTCATCTTCCGGGATCTTGCCCTTCATCGCATAGAATCGGCCGCCGGGCGCGAGTAAATGCTCACTTCCCGAAACCATATCCTGCAGTGAAGCAAACGCCCGCGAAACCACACCGGCGTACAGTTTCTGCGGCTGATAGGCCTCCACCCGCTGGTTCACCACGTTGATATTGGCGAGCTTGAGCTGACTGGCCACCTGGAACTGGAAGCGGGATTTCTTGCCGTTGCTGTCCAGCAGACTGATGGGGCGCTCGGGGTGGATGATTGCCAGGGGAATCCCCGGCAGGCCGCCGCCGGAGCCCACGTCGATCAGCGGGGATTGATCCTCGGCACTGGTGCCGCACAGGTTCACTACGCTCAAACTGTCGATGATATGGCGCTCGAGCATTTCCGCCGGATCGCGCACCGCGGACAGGTTGTACGCGGCGTTCCAGCGGGCAAACAGGTCGAGATAGGCGAGCAGCTTGTCCTGCTGCACATTGGTCAGATCCAGATTGAGCTGCGCGGCCGCCTGCTGCAGCCGGGTGCGAAACTGTTGCATGGCCTCAAACCGCCTTTTTGCGGTTCAGAAGACCACGTTTTTTCAGCTGGATCAGCAGCAGGGATACCGCCGCAGGGGTCACACCGGGCACGCGGCCGGCGCGGGCCAGGGTGTCCGGGCGCGCATCACTCAGTTTCTGTATCACCTCGTTGGAGAGACCGGAAACGCCGGCGTAATCGAAGTCCACCGGCAGTGGAGTGTCCTCGTAGGCCTGCAGGCGCTCAATTTCGTCGCGCTGGCGGTCGATGTAGCCGGCGTACTTGGCGGAGATTTCTACCTGCTCCGCAACCCACTCATCGCTGACGGCTTCGCCGCTGAGATTGGCCACATCTTCGTATTCCAGTTCCGGGCGCTTCAGCAAGTCCTGCAGGCTGTACTCGCGGGCCAGTGGCTGCGGCAGTTTCTGCTCGACGGTTTTCGCCGCGTCGGTGCCCGGCTGGATCCAGGTTTCCTTGAGGCGCTGTTGCTCGCGCTCGATGGCCTCGCGTTTTTTACAGAACGCCTGCCAGCGCACGTCGTCCACCAGTCCCAGATCGCGGCCCTTCTCGGTCAGGCGCAGGTCAGCGTTGTCTTCCCGCAGCAGCAGGCGGTATTCCGCGCGGCTGGTGAACATGCGGTAGGGCTCTTTGGTGCCGCTGGTGATCAGGTCGTCCACCAGTACGCCCAGGTAGGCTTCGTCGCGGCGCGGGGCCCAGGCGTCTTTATCCTGGGCCTGCAGGGCCGCATTGGCGCCCGCCAGCAGTCCCTGAGCAGCGGCCTCTTCGTAGCCGGTGGTGCCATTGATCTGGCCGGCAAAATACAGCCCGCCGATAAATTTGGTTTCCAGCGACGGCAGCAGATCCCGCGGATCGAAGAAATCGTATTCGATGGCGTAGCCCGGGCGGGTGATATGCGCGTTCTCGAAGCCCTTGATGGAACGCACCAGGTTCATCTGCACGTCGAACGGCAGACTGGTGGAGATGCCGTTGGGGTAGAGCTCGTTGGTGGTCAGGCCCTCGGGCTCGATAAAGATCTGGTGGCTGCTCTTGTCCGCAAAGCGGTGCACCTTGTCCTCGATGGACGGGCAGTAGCGCGGGCCAATGCCTTCGATCACCCCGGAATACATGGGCGAGCGATCCAGGCCGCCGTGAATAATTTCGTGGGTGCGTTCGTTGGTGTGGGTAATCCAGCAACACACCTGCTGCGGGTGCTGCTCGCGATTGCCGAGATACGACATGACCGGAAGCGGCTCGTCTCCCCACTGCTCCTCCAGGCCGGAGAAGTCCACGGAGCGCGCATCGATACGGGGCGGGGTACCGGTCTTCAGGCGCTCTACCCGGAACGGCAGTCCGCGCAGGCGCTCGGCGAGGGCGATGGAGGGCGGATCGCCGGCGCGGCCACCGGAATGATTGTCGAGGCCGATATGAATGCGCCCGCCGAGGAAGGTGCCGGCAGTGATCACCACGGTTTTGCCGAGGAAACGCAGCCCCGCGTTGGTAACCACACCGCAAACGCGGTCATTTTCAACAATCAGGTCATCCGCGGCCTGCTGGAAAATGTCCAGATTGGGCTGGTTCTCGAGAATATTGCGAATCGCCGCCTTGTACAGGGCGCGGTCGGCCTGGGCGCGGGTGGCGCGCACCGCCGGGCCCTTGCGCGCATTCAGCACGCGGAACTGGATACCACCGAGGTCGGTGGCGGTCGCCATGGCGCCGCCGAGTGCGTCGACCTCCTTCACCAGATGGCTCTTGCCGATGCCGCCGATGGCGGGATTACAGGACATTTGACCCAGGGTCTCGATGTTGTGGGTCAACAGCAGGGTACGACTCCCCATGCGCGCCGCCGCCAGGCACGCCTCGGTGCCAGCGTGTCCGCCGCCAATCACGATCACATCATATTGCGTGGGGTAGTCCATAGGATCCAGCTCTGGTGTCAGCTTGCCACTGACAAGGGTAATCAGGGAAAAATTCGGCCGCACATTATAGGGGTGTTGAGCTGTGCAAAAAAGCGGCATTTAGAAAATTCGTTTTTCGCTTTCTTATCTATACATAAATAAAGTTATACATACCTTACGTATAAGTACGTGTTTATGTTTGTTGTTGTTATATAGGGGGGATGGTTTTATGTATATCGCTAAAAAACCTTTTAAAAACAAAGTCTTATGGGAATGATAACTACCCTGTAAACCCCTGCTTTTACAAGGGTAAAACTACGGTAGGGGCGTGTGGACGAGCGGGATAACTTTTCCGTTATTGATCATCCGGTCTAATTGTCCCCGTTTTCGTACCGGGTTAAGCAGGGGGTCATCCCGTGTTTTGTCCACAGCTGTGTTTTTGAGCGCCGTTAATTTTGCAACTGTGAATAAGTCTGTGGTTTTCCGGGATAAATTGCTGTGTAGCAAGGTTGGATAGGTGGTCGATCTGGATAACCTTGTGGATTGATGTGGGCAACTCTTGTGACTTGTATGGGGGGGAGCTGTGTTGAAGAATGCGCGCCCCCGTCACTCACCTCGATATTGGACCTCGTTTAGTGGTACAGAAGACCCAAACTCCCCCACAGACAGTCAACCCATTGCTGTTATACGCCGGCCTTGTGCTGATGGCGGCTTGCCTGCGCGCGCCGGTAACCGGGGTCGGGCCACTGATTGGAACTATTCAGTCACAGTTGGCACTGGATGCTTCTACGGCGGGGTTACTGACCACGCTGCCGTTGCTGATGTTTAGCGCGGGGTCTCTGTGTGCGGCCTCTATTGCCCGGCGCTGGGGCCTGACGGTAACGATTTTTTTTGCACTGGTGGCCATTTTCACCGGGGTTCTGCTGCGCTCTGCGGGCTCAGTCACCGCACTGTTTGCTGGCACTGCGGTAATAGGCGCGGGAATTGCGCTGGGGAATGTGCTGTTGCCGAGCCTGGTGAAAACGGATTTCCCGGAAAATGTCGCCCAGGCCACCAGTGTCAGCGGTATTTCCATGGGGACAGCGGGTGCGCTGGCATCGGTGTGCGCGGTGCCGCTGGCACTCTGGTTTGGGTGGCAAGCGGGGCTTCTGGCGGTGGCTATGTTGCCGTTGCTCGCCCTGGTTGTTTGGTCTCTGCGTGCTCAGCGGGTCGCAAGGGTTGCCAGCGCCACGGTGTCACCGGTGAGTGCACCGCTGGTGGAACACTCGTCGAGAGCATTGTGGCGCTCGTCCATCGCCTGGCAGATCACCCTATATCTCGGGTTTAACTCGGTAATGTTCTATTCCATGGCGAGCTGGCTGCCGGCGATCTTGACGGATGCGGGTTTTACCGCGGTGGTGGCGGGGTCCCTGCATGGGGAAATGCAGTTGGCATCGGCCCTGCCGGGCCTTTTTCTGGGGCCGGTAATTGCGCGATTCAGCGATCAGCGCTTGATGGCCGCGGCAATGGCACTGTTGATGACGGCGGCATTGCTTGGCCTGCTTTTTCATCCGGCACTGGCTGCGCTGTGGGTGGCACTGTTCGGATTTGGTTCCAGTGGTTGTTTCCTGTTGGCCATCATGTTTATGGCATTTCGGACGGGCAGTGTGGCGCAGGCGGCTAGCCTGTCCGGAATGGCGCAGTTTCTGGGGTATCTGCTCGCCGCCTGTGGCCCAACGATGAGTGGTGCCCTGCACGAACAGTGGCAAAGCTGGCAGGCGCCACTGGTGGTCGGTGTCGGTTTGACCTTGTTGATGGCCGTTTGCGGGGTACTGGCGGGGCGCAACCGCAAGATTCCGTAATTGCGGGCGCCGTGTAGCGGTTATTTTCCGATACAGAAGCTGCCGAAAATTTTGCCCAGTAGTTCGTCGGCGGTCATGGTGCCGGTGATTTCTCCCAGTGCCTGCTGTGCCTGACGCAGGTCCTCCGCCAACAGCTCGCCGGCGCCAGCGGCACTCAGTTGAGCCTGACCTTCCACGATAAAACTGCGCGCCCGTGCCAGCGCATCCAGGTGGCGACGGCGGGCACTAAAGGTCCCTTCGTTTCCTGCGCGATACCCCATGCACTGTTTCAGGTGCTGCTGCAGGGCCTCGATACCGGCACCGGTGCGGGCACTGATGGCGACGATGGGTACGCCGTCGCTGTGTGCCTGCAGGCCTGGGGTGTAATCAGTGAGATCAATTTTGTTTACCACCAAAGTGAGCTTTTCCGGGTCCGGCAGTTGCGCGGTGAAATCCGGCCAGGCTTTGTCGGGATCCAGGCTGCTCAGTTCGGCAGCGTCCACCACCAGCAACACCCGGTCCGCACTGCGAATTTCATCCCAGGCACGCTGCATACCAATCTGTTCCACCTGATCCGGGGATTCCCGCAACCCGGCGGTGTCTGCAATGTGCAGGGGCATGCCGTCGATATGGATATGTTCCCGCAGTACGTCCCGGGTGGTACCGGCAATATCGGTGACGATTGCGGTGTCTTTACCCGCCAGTGCATTCAGCAGGCTGGACTTGCCCGCGTTGGGTTTGCCGGCAATGGCCACCTGCATACCCTCCCGCATGATGGTGCCCTGGCGCGCCTGAGCCTCCACGCGGTCCAGCTGCGCGAGTAGCGCCTCGATATCCGCCGCGACTTTGCCATCTGCGAGAAAATCGATTTCTTCTTCCGGAAAATCGATCGATGCTTCGACGTAGATACGTAAATGGGTTAGTTGTGTGGATAACTCTTCGATTTTTTCGGAGAAAACACCCTGCAGTGAACGCAGGGCATTCTGCGCAGCCTGGGCGCTACCGGCGTCAATCAGGTCTGCAATGGCCTCTGCTTGCGCCAAATCCATCTTGTCGTTGAGGAAAGCGCGCTCGGAAAACTCTCCCGGACGTGCCTGCCGCGCGCCCAGTTCCAGCAGTGCGGACATCAGCGTATCCAGAATCACCGGTCCGCCATGGCCCTGCAGTTCCACCACGTCTTCACCGGTAAACGAGTTGGGGCCAGGGAAGAAGAGGGCGAGGCCCTGATCCAGCAGTTGCTCCCGGTGGATGAAATCGCAGTAGTGTGCAAAGCGGGGTTTGAAGGGGCGGTTGCTCAGCTGTTCACCAATGTTTTTTGCCCTTGGGCCGGAGAGGCGAATAACGCCGATACCACCGCGTCCGGGAGGGGTGGCGACGGCGGCAATGGTGTCTTTGCTGAGGCTTTGCTGGGACATACGTTTGAGTCTATGCGCGTTTCGGAGTTTTAGTGCACCTGGTTTTAGTGCACATAGTAGAAGGGCCGCTAGTTGCGGCCCTTTCTATATGGAATGTAACTGCTGGCAGTTATTTACTGGTGCCTGTTACTTGCTGGTGCCTGTTACTTGCTGGTGCCTGTTACTTGCTGGTGGCCCCTGCCGCCTCAACCTGCTTGTTGATAAACCAGGTCTGGGCGATGGAGATCAGGTTGTTCGCGATCCAGTACAGTACCAGGCCAGCCGGGAACCACAGGAAGAAGAAAGTCATCATGATCGGCATCAGCTGCATGATCTTCGCCTGGGTTGGATCCGTGGGTTGCGGCTGCAGTTTCTGCATCAGCCACATGGAGGCGCCCATGATAACCGGCAGGATAAAGTAGGGATCCTTCACCGACAGATCGTGAATCCACAAAATCCACGGTGCGTGGCGCAGCTCCACCGTCTCCATCAGCATCCAGTAGAGACCGATAAACACCGGCATCTGCAGCAGAATGGGCAGACAGCCACCCACCGGATTGATCTTCTCCCGGCGGTACAGCTTCATGGTCTCTTCCGCCAGTTTCTGGCGGTTGTCCTTGTACTGCTCCTGCAGCTTCTTCATCTGCGGCGCAAACTTGCGCATGCGCGCCATGGACTTCAGGCCGGCGGCGGATAGCGGGTACAGCAGCGCCTTGATAAATACCGTCAGCAGAATGATGGACCAGCCCCAGTTGGCGATCAGGTGCTCGTGAATCCAGTGCAGCACGCGGAACATCGGCTTGGCTAGCCACCACAGCCAACCGTAATCCACGGTCAGATCCAGGTAGGGGGAAATCTCTTCCAGGCGATAGACATCTTTCGGGCCCACATAGAAAGAAGCTTCGACGCTGCCGTTCTGGCCCGGATCAATGCGTAGGGGCGGGCTGCTGAAGCCCATGCTGTACAGGCCGTTGCCGATGGGTTGCAGTTTGTAGGTGTTCTGAAGCTGTTGGTCCGGCACCCAGGCACTCAGGAAGTAGTGCTGCACCATGGCTACCCAGCCGCCCTCGATGGTTTCGGTGGTGGGCTTTTTGGTGATGTCTTCAAAGTCCTGCTTGAAGTAGTTTTCTTCGTTGGTGTGCAGGGCCGCACCTAGGAACGGGGACATGCCGATGCCCATATCCACCGGCGGCTCCAGGTTGTCGCGCACGATTTCGCCGCACATGCCAGCGAGCAATGGTTTGTCGCGACCGTTATCCACCAGGTAGGAGACTTTCACCAGGTAGTCGCCACGGGTAAAGGTGAAGCGCTTGGTAAATCCGATATCACCCTGAGACTGTTTCAGGTCAACGGTGAGAACGTCTTTGCCTTCCTGCAGGGCGTATTCACTGGCGTCACTGGTGAATACCGGGCGGCCGGCGGAGCAGTTGCCTTTGCCGCCGACCAGACCGCTCTTGGCCACATAGGTGTGGCTGCGGGTCTGGTTCAGCAGAATTAGAGGTCGGTCCGGGGTGTCAATTTGTTCGTAAAACTCGCGCAGTGCGACTTTCACAATGTCGCCGCCGTGGGGGTCGATCAACAGGCTCAGGGTGTCCGTGTTGACGGTGATCAGCTTTGGCTGGTCACTGGTGCCCACTTCCGGCATGGCGCCTTCGGGCAGTTCGCTGCCGGCACCGCGGGTGCTCGACTGGGCCTGGCTGCTGGGTAGGGTTTCCGTATCGGCGCTCTGGTGATGCACCACGGTTTTCTGGTCAATGGCGGGGGCGTGTTGCTCTTCGTAAGCATTCCATTGATAAATCAATGCCAGAAGGACCGCGGCGATGCCGCCGACCAGCGTGTAGCGTTGCCAATCCATTATGTCGTTAGCCTTGTTGCTTGGGCGGCGCCTCGACGGTCGCCGGTGATTCGGGTGCTTGCGCCGCGGGTGGGACATGGTCGAGCCCCCCCGGGTGCCAGGGGTGGCATTTTATAAGGCGACGCAGGGTTAAATAACCCCCTTTGCAGAATCCGTGTGTGTTTAATGCTTCTTCAGCATAACGGGAGCAGGTGGGGTAGAAACGGCACTGGTTGCCGACCCAGGGGCTGGCAATCAGCCGGTAAAGGTGGATCAGCTTGATGGCCAGCCAGGTCACTGGTCACTGCCCGCGGGTTTTGATGCTTTTTGTGGCGGTGTTTTCGCCGAGGTTTGGCTAGAGGACTGTTTTGGTCCGTGCCGTTTGCCGCCCGGTTTACGCCGCTGTGGTTTGCTGCGGCCGCGGTTTTGAGCGCTATTCTGCTGGGGCTGGGGGTCCCGTGCGCGCTGGTCGAGCTTGCGCCACAGTTTGTTGAAAATCTTGCCCAGCGCTTCATTGTCCAGCTCGCCGGCTCCCCCACGGGCGAGGACTACCGCATCCAGCGGAAACAGTTCGTGCTGACGCAGACGGAAGGTTTCCCGGGCAATGCGTTTGATGCGATTGCGGTCGGTGGCGTTGCGGACGTGCTTTTTGGCAATAACGAGGCCGAGCCTGGGATGCTGCAGCTCGTTGGGGCGGGCGAGGATCAGGAATTGGGGTTGCGCGGCACGAACCGGCGCAGAATCAAAAACGGCGCGATACTGCGCCGCATTGAGCAGCCGCAGCGGCTTGGCGAATGCGAAGTCGCTGCGTGGGCACTGCATAGTGATTCAGTGGCAAGTATAAGGTTGCTCGCTAGGCGGCAATCTTAGGCGCACAGAACCTTGCGGCCTTTGGCGCGGCGACGAGCCAGAATCTTACGGCCGTTTTTGGTGGCCATACGGGCACGGAAACCGTGGGTGCGAGCGCGCTTCAAGTTGCTTGGCTGAAATGTACGTTTCATCGTATTACTACCTGGATTGTTGTCCTGGAGTTGTGTCCGGGAAGTTTGGGTAATTCTTTACCGCGTTTGGCATTAGCCCGTTAGCGGCTTGCCCTTCCTGTCGGCGTGGGCGAACTTCGGAGCGGGCTATGCACTGCGAAGGCGGCGGATTGTATAGAAAGAAGCCAGTCAAAGCAACGATCGGGTAGTGATTATTGGTTGAGCAATTGCTCTGGGTTCATCGGCGGTTGCCTGGCTGCGCGTCGGGTTCTTGTTTCCTTATATAGAGTCTGGAAATCGACGTGTGCGCCCGCGCTCGTCTAACGCGGGACACGCGATTGGGGTGGATTTTGGCGCAAAAATGCTAAGTGATTGTATTGCAGGCAATATTCGTGGGAGTACACCGGTTGGTCCCATGATATTCACAGGTTGGTGTGGATAACTTTCCCTGCACGGGTAGGTCTGCTCGCTCACTTAGTGGTCAAGTGTTTGATATTTCAAGGCTTTCCCGCGGAAAACTTGTCCCCAATTTGAGGTGAATTGTGGATAACCCCTGGTCTAACAGATATACTGTCGCCCTTCTTTTGAGGTGATGCCCGGCGTTTTTGGGGGCGGTCCACAGTATGCGGTTGGGCCGGTGTTTTCCGGGCGCAGTTACACCTCTTTCCGTCTTTTTAGGGGGTTCCTTGTCTGATTCCGTCTGGAAGCAGTGTGCTGCCTGTTTACAGGATGAGCTGCCACCGCAGCAATTCAGCACCTGGATTCGGCCGCTTCGCGTCAGTGATGACAGCTCCGAAGGGGAGTTGCGCCTGGTAGCGCCCAACCGTTTTATCCTCAACTGGGTGAGTGACAAGTTTCTCGATCGGATTCGCGAGCTGGTTCAGCAGTTTGCCGGCCGCTCCGTGCCGGTCGAAGTTGTTGCGCTGGATCGGCGCACCTCCCGTTTTCGTCGCAGCCTGAATGGCGATGCGACTTATGGCGGGCCGCCGCAAGGTGGCCATGGTCAGTCCACTGGATTTGGGGGTTACTCCCGTGCACCCGAAGGTGCTGGTCATTCCGTTTCGGGCAGTGCCGGCGGGATGGCGGCGCCGGGCTACGGCGCTGCTACCGCGGCGGTTACCGGGGGAAGTCCCGGCCGTCGCGCCACCGTGCACGAGCGGTCTGTCCCGGTTGCGCCGCCGGTACAGCCGCCCCAGTCGGTTCCTGTGAACCGCAGCCTGCCCGGCATGGAGGCTCACAGTAATCTGGCGGCGGAAGAGGCCGGGGCCGATGCGCTGACCGCGGCGGAGAAGCTGCCCGCGGACCTGCATGGCGGTGATGCGGCAGTGCCGCCGGTGCCGGTTAACGGCACGGGTCAGCGCAAGGTTGAGGTTGAGGGTGCCATCAAGCACGGCAGCGCGTTGAACCGCGGGTTCACCTTCGCGTCCTTCGTGGAGGGTAAGTCGAACCAGTTGGGCCTCGCCGCGGCGCAGCAGATCGCGGATAACCCCGGTGGCGCCTATAACCCGCTGTTTATATATGGCGGGGTCGGCTTGGGTAAGACCCACTTGATGCACGCCGTGGGCAATGCTCTGGTGGAGCGCAACCCCAACGCCAAGGTGGTGTATCTGCATTCTGAGCGATTTGTTGCGGATATGGTGAAGGCACTGCAGCTTAACGCCATCAGTGATTTCAAACGCTATTACCGTTCCGTCGACGCACTACTGATCGATGACATTCAGTTTTTCGCCGGTAAAGAGCGCTCCCAGGAAGAATTTTTTCATACTTTCAACGCGTTGTTGGAAGGCGGGCAGCAAATCATTCTTACCTGCGATCGTTACCCCAAGGAAATCGACGGCCTTGAAGAGCGCCTCAAGTCGCGTTTCGGTTGGGGTCTTACGGTGGCGGTTGAGCCGCCGGAGCTGGAAACGCGTGTGGCCATTTTGATGAAAAAGGCCGAACAGGTGGGTGTGGATTTGCCTCACGATTCGGCGTTTTTTATCGCTCAGCGCATTCGCTCGAACGTTCGCGAACTGGAAGGTGCGCTGCGGCGGGTAATTGCGAATGCCCAGTTCACCGGCCGCGCGATTGACGATATTCTGGTGCGTGAGGCGCTGAAAGACCTGCTGGCGTTGCAGGATCGGTTGGTAAGTATCGACAATATTCAGCGCGTGGTAGCGGAGTATTACAAGATCAAGGTGGCGGATCTGCTGTCGAAGCGTCGCAGTCGATCGGTCGCGCGCCCGCGCCAGGTGGCAATGTCGCTGGCGAAAGAGCTGACCAACCACAGCCTGCCGGAAATCGGCGACGCTTTTGGTGGGCGCGATCACACGACGGTGTTGCACGCCTGCCGCAAGATCAAGGAGCTGCAGGAGTCCGACGGCGATATTCGCGAGGATGTGCGCCTGCTTACCCGCTCTCTGACCACTTAAGTTATTGATATTTATTGAATTTTCGCGGCTGTATGGTTCGCAGTCGCGTAACAACAAGAACGACCTAACGTAGATCAAGGCGATATTTATGAAATTCAGCGTAAGCCGTGATGCCCTGGTAAAGCCCTTGCAGCTGGTGGCTGGCGTGGTAGAAAAGCGCCAGACCCTGCCCGTATTGGCCAACGTGCTGATGCAACTGCAGGGGCAGGAGCTCTCGCTGACCGGTACCGATCTGGAAGTTGAAATTGTTGGCCGCCTGCAGCTGGATCAGCCGGCGGAACTTGAGGGTGAGGTCACCGTTCCCGCGCGCAAGTTGCTGGATATCTGCCGCTCCCTGCCAGATGGTTCCGAGCTGAAGTTTGAGCGCGATGGTGAGCGCCTGGTATTGCGCAGTGGTCGCAGCCGCTATCAGTTGTCTACGCTGCCGGCCAGTGACTTCCCGAATCAGGAAGAAACCACTGCACAGAGCCGCTTCTCTATCTCGCAGCGCGAAATTCGCCGCCTTATTGATGCCACCGGTTTTGCCATGGCGCAGCAGGACGTGCGTTACTACCTGAATGGCCTTTTGCTGGAGTGCCGTCCGCAACAGCTGCGTGCGGTGGCGACCGACGGTCACCGCCTGGCGCTGTGTGATCGCGATGCGCCCGGACTGAATGTCGATTCCCCTGTGCAGGCGATTGTGCCGCGCAAGGGCGTTCTCGAACTGGCGCGTCTGCTCGAAGACAGCGATGCAAGCGCCGACGTCGTGCTCGGGAATAACCATATTCGCGTGGTATGCGGCCCCTTCACGTTCACGTCCAAGTTGGTCGATGGCAAGTTCCCGGATTACGAGCGGGTACTGCCTCGGGGTACCGGTAATGAAGTCTTTGCCGATCGTCTTGCCCTGCGGCAGGCGTTCCAGCGCGCTGCGATTCTCTCCAATGAAAAGTATCGCGGTGTGCGCCTGCAGTTGTCCGAGGGGTTGTTGCAGATTGTTGCCAATAACCCTGAGCAGGAAGAAGCGGAAGAGCAGCTTATGGTGGATTACCACGGTGATCCGCTGGAGATCGGCTTTAATGTCGGCTACCTGCTTGATGTCACCGGTGCCATTCACAGCGATCAGATTCGGATCGGTCTGGGTGACGCAAATAGCAGCGCGCTTTTACAGCAGCCCGAGCAGGGCGATGCGGTATATGTGATTATGCCGATGCGCCTCTGATTGTAGATCGAGGCACAGAAAACCATCGCGAGTGCTTAGATTGATCCCGCAACCTGGACCACAGAACAAGACCGCCTTCCATTTTGGTTGGCGGTCTTTTCGTATTTGCCCGGGATTACTGGCCCTGAAAAAGAATGTAGAGGAATTGGCTGCCGGTATATCAGAGAGGTGTTTCCGGTGGCACTGAGTCGTCTGGTTCTTAACAATTTCCGGAATATTCGGCAGGGCGACCTTGCCATTGACGGCTGTGTCAGCCTGTTTTGCGGCTTGAACGGTAGTGGTAAGACCTCGTTGCTCGAGGCAGTGCATATGCTGTCCAGCGGGCGGTCTTTTCGTTCCCGGCAGAGCCAGACGGTTATCCGCTACGGCGAAGAGTCGCTGGCGGTATTCGGTCGCCTGGCAGGGGGGGTATCGCTCGGTGTAGAGAAGCGTCGCGATGGTCAAAGCCGGATACGGATTAATCGTGTTGCCGCTGACACCAGTTCTCAGCTGGCGGCGTGTCTGCCGTTGCAGGTTATCAATAGTGAAAGTTTTTCCGCGCTGGACGGTGGTCCGGGTGTTCGTCGTCAGCTCCTGGACTGGTCAGTGTTCCACGTGGAACATTCGTTTTCCACGCACTGGAAGGTGTATCAAAGCGCGTTAAAGCAACGCAATGCACTGCTTCGTCGTGGTAAAATTGACTCCAATTTGCTTGCTCCTTGGGAGCAGCAGCTGCTACAGAGTGGCGAAGTGGTAGATGAACTCCGGCGCGGCGTATTCGAGAGACTGAAAGTCCTTTTTCACCAGCGGCTCGGGGATCTACCAGGAGATGTCTTTGGAGATCTTCAACTTGGATATCGGAGCGGCTGGAAGAAGGATCTGGCGTTCGGAGATGCATTCGAAGCGGCTCGGGAAGGCGATATAGAGCAGGGGTTTAGCCGCGTTGGACCACACAGGGCCGACTTGAGGTTTGCCATTCACGGTCAGCCCGCTCACGTGGTCCTTTCTCGAGGTCAGCAGAAAATGGCCGTTTGCGCGCTGCGAACAGCCATGGCATCGGTGGTCGGAGGCGATGATAAACCGGTCTTTCTGGTAGATGACTTGCCATCTGAGCTCGATCAGGACAATCAGGCATTGTTTGCCCGCTGGGTAAGTGATTGTGCCAGCCAGGTGCTGGTTACGGGGATTGAGCCCAGTGTGACCGCTCAGCCGTGGCTGGCGCTGCCGGGTGAATGGGGGCGGCCGAAAATGTTCCACGTGGAACATGGGGTGGTAAGCGCTGCTGAGGCGCCAGGCGATCGCTAGGAGATAGCTACAAGTCTGAAGCGTATTTCTCCCCAGACGAGGGGGAAACAAACAAACCAAACAGCAATGGATTGGTGGTTGGGAAGCGAGCCGGCAGTATTAGCGCCCGGCGCGCAACAAATTACCGGAATACTGAACACAGCAGGCCAGGCAATGGTGCCGGCGCGAATGGAGCAACAGAATGTCGCAAGAGAATAATTACGATTCCAGTAGCATCAAGGTACTCAAAGGCCTGGATGCGGTGCGAAAGCGCCCGGGAATGTATATCGGCGATACCGATGATGGCACCGGCCTCCACCATATGGTGTTCGAAGTGGTGGACAACTCCATCGACGAAGCCCTGGCAGGACACTGCGACGAAATTCGGGTAACCATTCATCCCGATGAATCTGTCAGCGTGTCCGATAATGGCCGCGGAATTCCGACAGAAATGCACCCGGAGGAGGGTGTTTCCGCCGCAGAGGTCATCATGACCGTGCTCCACGCCGGCGGTAAGTTCGACGACAACACCTACAAGGTGTCGGGCGGCCTCCACGGAGTGGGGGTCTCTGTAGTGAACGCCTTGTCTGAAGAGTTGAAACTGACCATCCGTCGCGGTGGCAAGATTCACGAACAGGTATATCGCCACGGCGTGCCTGATGCACCGCTGAGCGTGGTAGGTGACAGTGAAACGACCGGTACCGCGGTCCACTTCAAGCCTTCTGCGGATACCTTTACCAATATCGAATTCCATTTCGAGCAGCTGGCCAAGCGTCTACGTGAGCTGTCCTTCCTCAACTCCGGTGTACGGATCGTGCTGCGTGATGAGCGCTCTGGTAAGGAGGAAATATACGAATACGAAGGCGGTCTGCGCGCGTTTGTGGAGTTTCTCAACCAGAACAAGACGCCGATCAACAAGGTGCTGCACTTCCAAAACCAGCGTGAAGACGGCATCGCGGTCGAAGTGGCGCTGCAGTGGAACGATTCCTTCCAGGAAAACATTTACTGTTACACCAACAATATCCCGCAGCGGGACGGTGGTACCCACCTGGCGGGCTTCCGCGCCGCGCTGACCCGCGGCCTGAATAACTACATCGAAAAGGAAGGTGTGGGCAAGAAGGACAAGGTCAGCACCACCGGTGACGACGCCCGCGAAGGTCTGACGGCGATCATTTCCGTGAAAGTACCGGACCCGAAATTCTCCTCCCAGACCAAGGACAAGCTGGTTTCCTCCGAGGTAAAGCCCGCGGTGGAGCAGGAAATGGGACAGTCATTTAACGACTACCTGCTGGAAAACCCACAGGAAGCCAAGGCTGTTGTGGGAAAAATGATCGACGCCGCCCGCGCCCGTGAGGCGGCGCGCAAGGCCCGTGAGATGACCCGCCGCAAGGGTGCTCTGGATATTGCCGGCCTGCCCGGCAAGCTCGCCGACTGTCAGCAGAAAGACCCGGCGCTGTCTGAACTGTACCTGGTGGAGGGTGACTCCGCCGGCGGATCCGCGAAGCAGGGCCGCGATCGCCGCACCCAGGCGATCCTGCCACTGAAGGGCAAGATCCTGAACGTGGAGAAGGCGCGTTTCGACAAAATGCTCTCGAGCGCGGAAGTGGGCACCCTGATTACCGCTTTAGGCTGTGGTATCGGCAAGAGCGAATTCAACCCGGACAAGCTGCGTTATCACTCCATCATCATCATGACGGATGCCGACGTCGATGGTGCGCACATCCGCACCCTGCTGCTGACCTTCTTCTTCCGTCAGATGCCGGAGCTGATCGAGCGCGGCCACATATTTATCGCCCAGCCACCGCTGTACAAGATCGGCAAGGGTAAGCAGGAACAGTATCTGAAGGATGAGGCTGCGCTGACCCAGTTCCTTACCAACGCGGCTCTGGAAAGCGCCACGCTGTTTGTGAACCCGGAGGCTCCGGGACTGTCCGGTACCGCCCTGGAGTCCCTGGTGAAGGAATACCGCGCCGTTATGGCCACCATTGACCGACTGTCACGCCTGTACCCGCAAGAGGTGCTGCAGAGTATGGTTTACCTGCCGAGTGTAAAAGCGGAAGACCTGCAGTCCAGCGAAGCCATGAATCAGTGGGGAGAAAAACTGCAGGCACGACTGGAGCAGGAAGGCGAGGGAGGCGGCCGTCGGCACAGTGTTTCCATCACTGAAGACAGCGAGCGCAACCTGTACCTGCCCACTATCGATATCGTGGCCCACGGCGTCAGCAGTCGCTATACAGTGAGCCACGAATTCTTCGACTCCGCCGAGTACCGCGCTATCTGTCAGCTGGGTGAAAAGATGCAGGACCTGCTGGAAGAGGGCGCTTATATCCAGCGCGGCGAAAAGCAGCAGCCGGTATACAGCTTCCCCGAAGCGCTGGGCTGGCTGATGAACGAAAGCCGTCGCGGTTACAGCATCCAGCGCTATAAAGGTCTGGGGGAGATGAACCCGGAGCAGTTGTGGGATACCACCATGAACCCGGAAACCCGTCGCATGCTGCAGGTGACCGTGGAAGACGCCATTGCCGCGGACCAGATCTTTACCACCCTCATGGGAGATCAGGTAGAACCTCGTCGCGAGTTTATCGAGAGCAATGCTCTGGCCGTCGAGAACCTCGACGTCTGAGTTGACCTTGTGCCGCACAATCCGGCACAAGACCAATTCACAAAAGCCCGGTCGATTGTATCGACCGGGCTTTTTTTACGGCGCGATAACAGCAGCGCTACGCGACCCGACAGTGCATGGTAATTTCGTCCTGGTTTGCCGCCGCGTTGAAGATCCTTTCCGCCTCATTGAAACCGTGCTGCTGCAAGAAATAGCGGCCGCGCAGATTTTCTTCCAGAACCGAAGTCTCGAGCTGTAAACGCCCGAACTTTGCCTGAGCCATTAGCTCACTGCCTACCCCGTGCCCCTGTTCCCCGGGTGAAACGAAAATCGTGTCCACCTGTCGATTTTCGGTAATCGTTACCAAACCCTCCGGTATTCTGCTGTCCTCCCGGGTATAAACCCAGTGATTACTGGACGCCAGGTCTGGTGCTGTGCCAAACCGGCACTGCTCCCGAAGCCGCCGGCGCATTGCCTTTCCCTGATCGGTCCAGTAACTCACCGGCAGGCTCGGGTGACTGCTACAGGCCAGGTGCAGCCAGAGCTGCAGTAGGCGCTCGATATCCGATTCCTGTATCGGTCTCAGCATAGAGGCTCCCACATCGAAGCAAGGGATGTAACGCCCCATAGTAGGCTCGCACCAAGTGCCTCCAAAACCTTGAACACACGTACAAGTAAAAGTCCATGTCCTGCGTGACATAAGTGTTTTAAAAAAATATAATCGTTCTCATTAATAATATTGATGAGAGACCTGGACTAAGGAGAGCCAATGGCCCGTTTTTCCCTCGCCCCACTTTCGATTGCCATGTTTGCCGGTTTGAGCGCCAATGCTGCCGTGGCAGAGACCTACGAACCCCTGGAAACCATATCGGTGCTGGGTAACAGCGAGCAGCTCCACAAACTGCCCGGCTCAGCGCAGTTGGTCAGTGCCGAAGATCTGGAAAAATTCGAATTTGTCGATATCAATCGCATGCTGCGCAATGTGCCGGGGATCTACCTGCGTGAGGAAGACGGTTACGGCCTGCGCCCGAATATCGGTATCCGCGGTGCCTTCGGCGAACGCTCCGGCAAGATCTCGCTGTTAGAAGACGGCGTACTGGTAGCACCGGCCCCATATTCTGCCCCGGAAGCCTATTATTTCCCCACCGCAGGACGCCTGCAGGCGATTGAGGTCCTCAAGGGCCCCACCACGCTCAAGTACGGCCCTTTCACCGTGGGCGGTGCGCTGAACATGGTGAGCACCCAAATCCCCGATGGCAGCACAGGTAAGGTGCAGCTGGAAGCTGGCCAGTTTGGTGAAAACCGTCTGCACACCTATTACGGCAGCAGTACCGAAACCAGTGGCTGGTTGGTGGAAACACACCAGCAACAGGCAGATGGCTTCCGCGATATCGATCGCGCGGGAAGTGCCGATATCGCCAAAGAAGATTACCTGGTGAAAGGCCGCTTGAATTCAGCGCAGGGTGCGGCCTACGCCCAGCAGCTGGATATCAAGCTGCAGTATTCGGAAGAAGAGTCCGGTATGAGCTATCTCGGGCTGACCGATGCCGATCTCCAAAAGGACCCTAACCGCCGCTACGGTATCAGCGCCCTGGATGAAATGGAAAATCGCCACAGCACCGTGCAGCTGAATCACACGATTGCGCTAAGCGACGACTTCAGCCTGAACACCCAGGCCTACTACAACAAATTCAAACGCGACTGGTTCAAGGTCAGCCTGGGCAATCTCATCGATCAGGCGAACGCCGGCGATGCCGACGCCCAGGCGGTGCTCGATGGCACCATGGATTACGACAACGTGGGGATCAAGCACAACGACCGCACCTACGTGTCCCGTGGTGTGCAAGTAAGCGCTAGCTTACAGTTGGAGACAGGCAGCATCGCCCACGATCTGCAATTCGGCGTGCGCGATCACTACGACGATGTGGATCGCTTTCAGCCGGTAGAGAATTACAGCCAGATCGACGGCGAGCTCGTATTTCAGGGTATTAGCGACCCGAGCTCAAGCAACAACCGAGTCGGCAAAGCCGACGCGACTTCCCTGTTTGTGTACGACCAGATCCAGGTAAACGATGCCCTGGCGCTGACCGCAGCCCTCCGTTACGAAGACCTGGAAACCCGCCAGCAGCGCTATGAAAACAATGAGCGCACCGAGGAGGGCAGCAGCCGTTCCAACGCCATGAATGAATGGCTGCCAGGGCTGGGTGTGACCTATGCGGTGAGCGACGCGCTGACCCTGCTTGCGGGTGTGCACCGCGGCTTCGCGCCTCCCGGTAGCGGCTCCTCCGATGGCGAAGCCGGTGACCTGTCCACCAACTACGAAGGCGGTTTCCGCCTGCTGAACGACAATCTGCAGCTTGAGCTGATCGCTTTCTTCAGCGACTACGAGAGCACCGTACAGAACTGTTCCGTGGCCCAGCCCTGCGCCAACGGTCAGGACAGTGGCAACTATGCTCTGGGGCAGTCCGAGATCCGCGGACTGGAAGCCAGTGTGCGCGGTGAATGGTCTCTGGTTAACGGCTGGATGATTCCCCTGCAGGCAAGCTACACCTACACCGACGCAGAAATCAGCGAAGACAGTCTCGAGTACACTGAGTCCGACGGTCAAAGCGGGCTAGCGAACGGCGACAACTTTGCCTATTTGCCGGAGAACGTATTTGCGCTGACCACCGGCATCGACAGCGGTGCCGCCTGGCGCGTGAACCTTACCGCCGCTTTCCAGGACGATATGTGCGTGAACACCAGTTGTAACCGCGGCAACACCGACCAATACGACTTCACCGAGTCACTCTGGGTAATGGACGCTGCCGCGCACTACGACTTCAGCAGTGACCTCGCCGCCTACCTGAAGATCGATAACCTGCTCGACAAGCAGGCGATTATCAACCGTGCTCCTGACGGTGCCCGGGCGAACCGTCCGCGCACCGCTTCTGTGGGCGTCAGCTACCAGTTCTGAATGCTGACAAGCTGATCCCGCGCATCAAACCCCGGCAGGCGACTGTCGGGGTTTTTTATTGCCAGCGCGAAATGCAGAAACCAACGGGACCCGCGGTGCAAGCGCGTGGCGTGAAACTCGTCTAACGGCTTCAGAAAACTCACAGCGCCCATTAAAATAATTAACCAAATGGTCAGAAAGTATAAGAGGGAATTGTGAGCCATCCAGAAAAATACGCGTCCCGCACCGTAAGCGCTTTCAATGGACATCAGCGGGTGGCCCAGGGTCACTACACCGAAGTTATTCAGGAGCTAAAAAGGACACTAAGTCGAGGGGCACTGGAATCGGTGCTGATTTTCGATGACGCAACGAGCGAGCCGCTGCAGATAGATTTCGGTGCAATTGATGGCGGCGATACGTCACCTGCCGAAGCTCCCGGGTCCCCACTGCGCCGTGAAGCGCGCGAGGCGACCGAGAGAACCATGACCGCGCTGGGTAAATCCCTGCCAGCATACGACCGCGCCGTACAGGCCCTGCACAGCGGCGACCGCGATACATTTTACCGTATAATCGAACGGTGGCCGCGCGGGCTCTCCGCACACCTGAAAAAAATCGCGCGGGACGCATTTGCCGAACCAGCCACGGAGAAATAGCGTTCAACCCACCCTGCTGGACTCAAGGCTTTTGCCAATGAGTCCGCAGAGAATACGCTAAAAATAATTATTGAGCGGTGCCCGACATGTGCACAAAGTGCGCCTTGAGGTAGCGGGTTTCCGGAATCGCGGGGTGCACCGGGTGATCCGCACCCTGACCGCCACTGCCAATGATGCTGATATTCTTATCCAGGTGGCGGCCTGCACCGCGCAGGATTTCCAGCAGAGTGTCCGACTCCAGATGCATGGAACAGGACGCACTCACCAACAGGCCGTTTTTCTCCAGCATTCGCAGCGCCAGTTCATTGATATGGCGATACGCCGCCTCACCGGACTTCTGATCCTTGCGCCGTTTGATAAATGCAGGCGGATCGAGAACGATGGCGTCGTAGCGCTCGCCACTGGCGATCAGCTCCTTCATCGCATCGATCGCCTTGCCCTGAATGGTGATCAGGTCGTCCTTGCGATTGTTCAAAGCGGCGTTTTCTTCACACCAGTCCAGCGCCTGGCCCGACGCATCCACACAGGTTACCTCGCTGGCGCCGTGAGCGAGTGCTTGCACACCCCAACCGCCGGCATAGGAAAACAGGTCCAACACCCGCTGACCCTTTACCCACTGATTTAACCGCGCGCGGTTTTCCCGGTGGTCGTAGAACCAACCGGTTTTCTGCCCCTGGTAAACCGGTGCCAGCAGCGACACGCCGTTCTCTTCAAAAGGCACCATTTGCGGAACCTCGCCAACGGCGACTTCACAGAGCTCCGGTAATTCTTCCACCTTGCGGCCCTGGTGATCATTGCGCAGCAGAATACCGGCAGGTTTCACCAGCGCGGTCAGTGCATCGACGATTTCCTGTACCAGGTTTTCCATGCCCCAGCTACTGATCTGCACCACCAGGTAGTTACCGAATCGGTCCACCACCAACCCTGGCAAACCGTCGGAATCCCCGTATACCATCCGGTAACTGGGGTGAGGGAAATAGCGTTCGCGCAGTGCGAGTGCGTTTTCCAGCCGGCGCTTCAACTGCTTGGCGGTAAATGCTCCCTTGCGGGAAACCAGTCGCGCGCAGATCAGCTGGTTAGGGTTGACCAGTGCGAACCCGAGGCTCTTACCGTTACTCTCGAGAACTTCACACTGGCTTCCCGGCGCTATCCCTTTCAGCGGGCTGCGCTTGGTGTCCACTTCATTGCTGTAAATCCAAAGGTGGCCCATCTTCAGGCGGCGCTCGGCGCGGGGATTGAGAATAAGTTGCTGCACGGGAGAACTCCGGTTTTTCAGGGGGCGCCATTGTTCGTTCGTGGTGTTCGGAATACAAGGGAAAATCACCGGCACCAAACAACCTAGTGGTCCATGCGGAAAGTTCGGTAACTAAGGAGCACAGCCAAAGTGTTCAGATCAAGGCGAGAAAGCGCAGGAATAGTGGTTCTATTTCAAGCTTTCTCAACGCAGAGCTGGGCGCTTTGGCGAAGCGAACAGTTACACAACTTTCCGCATGGACCACCAATTAACCATAGCGAACCTTTTACTCCTGGCTAGCCCAGGCAAAAAAAAGCCCGGTGGTTGTGAGAAAACTCACGGCCACCGGGCAGACTTTAACGGGATGGATTAAATGAAGGCTGCGATTACCGCGTACTGATCGAGACTTCCGTTGTGCCGATGCTGCCGTTGTCATCACGGTGCGAGATGATGCCCAGTGCACGGGTATCGCTGTTCAGGCCCATCCACTCCAGATTCAGTGTCCCCGCTGCGCCGACCGCGGCGGAACCCGGGCCATCCAGCAGGGTGTTGCCCGCGTCACCCTGGAGATTGAAGTTAAAGAGCGTATAGGAAGTGGGCCCTGGCGCCGACGCATAGTCGATGACGAATACCGCATAGACGCCGGGCTCCGGATTCCACAGGTCCACCTGTTCCGCCGAGCTCGGTGTGCCACTGGAGCCGACCAGCGGCCATCCCGCGGCCTGGGGGCCCAGTACCTGAAGGTCGAGGTCATCGGAACCATCGCCCGCACCTACATCGGCATCGAACAGTGCGAACCGGCTGAAGCTGGTACCCTCCGGCACTTCAAAGAAGAGCAGGTCGTCGAGGCCATCCTCGACCGCACCCGGCGCGGGAATGCCCTCGGCGAGACCGCTAATACTCGCGCTGTAAGCTCCCTGGTAACCGAACACCAGCGGAATTGAGAGATTCCCATCGGTGCCCTCTGCCTGCACTGCCGCTGCGGTGGAAATGGGTACCGGACGAACGGCGATCGGGCTGCGTACCTTGCGGAAACCCTGCGACCAGCTGAGTGATCCAAATGCCCACTCTCCAAGCTCTGCCTCGTCGGTTGCGGTAAAGGATACCTGGTAGGTCGCTGTTTCCCCCTGCTTCAGGCGCAGGATCCGTGGCGATACTTCGACACTGACTCCCGCTGGTGCATCCACCTCGGCCCAATACCAGCGTACACCCTTCTCGACACTGGTAACCCGCCGCGTGACGGTCTGGCTTCCCACCAGTTCTGCAATCCCGATTGATGGCAGGTTCAGGTCAGAGGAGTCCAGCGAGAATCCGTTGGCTTCGAGATAGCTGCAATCCCCCGCCGGCACGATCGAGGTCTGAAGCTCCGCACCACAGAGGAAGGCCAGGTAATCATAGAACCCCGCGTCGTATACCAGCCCGGGGAAAAACGCGCTGGCCGGTTGCACCATACCCGCACCGATATCAAAGGGGTCTGCTGGTGTATCGCCAAAGGACTTTTTCAGGTTCTGGCGTGCCGTGGTCATCATCGCAGAGCGCGCCATGGCCGCCGTCCAGTCCGGGTGTGCCTGTTTCAGAAGCGCCATCACACCGGCGATGTGTGGACTCGCCATCGAGGTGCCGCTGAGCGCGCCATAGATTTCCCCGGACCCCACCGGAGAGACACCGGCGAGAATCGCAACCCCGGGCGCGGCGATGTCTGGCTTGATGATATCGGGCGCGCCGGCATTGGCACCACGGGAGGAAAATCCAGCGATGCGATTGTCCCGGGATACCTGTATCTCTGGGCTGAGGGTGCCGCTGGCCGAATCTGCGTCGGCAAGCGCGGCACCATCCGGATGGCGAATCATGACACCGGGTATGGTGGTGTCCGGTGCCGACATGGTGATGGGATCGATACGATCCGGCCCCGCGCCATCGTTGTAAACCACAATGGCGCGGGCACCGGCTGCTGCGGCCTGATTGTATTTGTCACTGAATGCACAGGTTCCGCGAATCACCAGCGCAATATTTCCTGACACCGCCTCCGTATTCGTGAGCGGAGTACAGGCGTCGAGAGGTTGCGCAACAACGATGGAAGCAGAGATAGCACCGCTATCCGCAAGTTGCACCGGGCCGGAACCCTGCAGACCCTCGAAGATACCGGCAAGTTGTGCAGGAGACTCTATCTCGATGCCGGTAGCAAAACTTTCGTTGTCTTCAGTGGCACCGACCGAGGTAATCCAGGGAACCCCGGAAGGTGTCCCGATGGTTTCACTACCGGGGCCAGAGTTACCTGCGGAAGTCGCTACGAATACACCGGCGTCTGCTGCAAACAGGAAGGCTATATCATCGGGACCGGTAAACTGAGTGCTGGCGCCACCAACGGAGTAATTGATCACGTCTACACCGTCTGCCACAGCCTGATCAATGGCCGCCATGGAGTCGGAAGAAAAACAACCGCTGTCATCTGGATCTGGCGCATCCCAGCAAACCTTGTACACCGCTACGCGGGCACGGGGTGCAACCCCACTCAGGGTGCCGGTGCTCTTAGTGCCGATCGTTCCCTCGACGCCGTAGTTTCCCGCGGCGGTGGTTGCTGTATGGGTACCGTGCCCGTCCGCATCGCGAGCAGAAAGAAATTCGTAATCCGCCAGTTCATTCGCGGAAAGAAACCCCTCGGAAAACGCCTGTGCCTTAAGCAATTTATTATTGCAATCAAAGGGCAGGTCCGCCGCATTAAAATCAGTGTTGCCGAATTCACATCCTTCACCAACAAAGGAATCTGGCGCGGCATCGTAGAGGATGGGGCGGCCAATATGACCGCGTTTTGGTGTGCGTGTGTCTTCAAGGCTTGGGTGCTCCGGATGGATACCGGAATCAATTACACCTACCACCACATCCTCGCCGGTGGCCCCGAGTAACCAAGGACCGGGAAAGCCATCGAGGCCGAGATAGCCATACGTGGAGTTGGTCTGCGGTTTCATCAATTGATCTTCCCAAACACCGAGAACATCTTTTCGATTACGTAATTGCTCAGCCTGTTTCGGGGTCATCTGCGCCGCAAAACCATTGAACGCGACTTCATAATGGTGAAGGGTTCGCGCGCTACCGATCGCTGCGAGTGCTTCATTTTTTCTTTCGCGCAGAAAGCTTGCGTACTGCTTTATAGCGTTACTGGAAAAATCCAGTTTGCGATTGTTTTGCGGTTTGGTGGCGGCAAGCCCCTGGATAGTTCCCTCGTAGGCGATCAGTGGTTTATCAACGAGTTGAACGATGTATGTTTTTTTATTGATGTCGTGTCGAACTGGCTGTTCCACATTTTCATTTGATTGTGCCTGCAGCGAAAAAATCAGGCCGGCAAAAACGCCCCCCAAAAAACCGGCGGTTTTTCCAGGGGAAAACCGGTTTCGAGATTTACTCAAAAAAATCATAAAAATTATGCCCCGTAAAATGCAATGCCCAACCACTCCCGCTTTTGGCGAGATGGTAAGGGCGCTTCCGTGAGATAAGTGGAAAAGATCGAGAATGGAGCGTGTCGCGGTTTTATTTTTCATTCCATGAACGCTGCGGCACCAGATCCCTCAAGATGGTTTCTACGGAAACCAAAGTGCGCGAGCAATAGGGTGGCGCGACATTCCTGTTAATAGAGAAGCAGTTTGCGAGCAGTCACAAAATTGTCACCGGGATCATTCTTGATGGGACACTTCAGTTGGTACAGGACAGCCAGTCAGAAAAAATCCGAGCAGGGAATGGTTGAGACGACCGGAGAAATACGCACAGGAGTACGTAAAGAAAGATGTACGGAATGATGTATAGAAAAGCGGGTAAAAAGAACGGGAGAAATACAAATAAATGCTAGGGAACCTCTGATCAAGTCCGCGATGCCTCAGGCTTTCAGAGCGATTCACAATCAAGGCGTGGTTTCGCAGGAATGTCCAGACCTTTCAAGAAGCCACAACGCAGAGTGTGGATTGCTCTGAAAGCCCCGGAGGGCGCGGCCTGACAACAGCATCTGCTGCGTTGCAGCTCTTGTAAATGGCCAGCCATTCACTGCGAACTGCGCCTAACAGCTGCTGCCGTCAGGTCACGCTGAGACATTGCGGACTTGGTCAGAGGTTCCCTAGCGAAAAGTAGTGGAACTAACGCAGTAAAAACGCCGCAAACTCTGCAAGATCCTGCATAACACGGGTTTCGACCAGGCTCGGATCGGGATTTTGAATAAGTGTCATCAACGTCTCCTCCCCAAGCCCCGTTTTCACCAGTACCGGCTTGCAGCCTTTGGCAACCGCGCACTGTAAATCCTTGGTCTGGTCGCCGACAAAGTAGCAGTCGTGCAGGCTGGTATCGAATTCAGCCTCAATCGCGTCCAGCAATCCGGTCTTCGGCTTGCGACATCGACAGTTGTCTTCGTCGCTGTGGGGGCAGTAAAAGATACCGGCGACTTCACCACCGGCATCTTCCACCAGTGCGCGCAGCTTGGCGTGTATGGCTTCGAGATCGTCGAGATCAAACAGCCCGAGTGCGAGTCCATTCTGATTGGTGGCAACCACCAACTGATAACCCGCCTGGCTGAGCTGCGCCATGGCTTCAATGCTTCCGGGAATGGGAGTCCACTCGTCGACACTGGTCACGTGGTCACCTGGCTGGTGATTGATGACGCCGTCGCGGTCGAGAACAATGATGCTCATGGCGCTTCCGTTACTTGGCGGGTGCCAGCTGCGAGATATCCGCAACCTCGAGGAACAGCGCGCGCAGTTGCGCCAGAAGTGCCAGGCGATTGTTGCGCAGCTGTTCGTCGTCGGCCATGACCATCACGCCGTCGAAGAAGTTGTCCACGGTTTCGCGCAGCCCGGAAAGTCCCGCGAGGCCTTCGTCGAAACGCGCTTCCGCATACAGCGGTGCCACCGCTTCTTCGGCATCGCGAATCGCCAGGTACAGGGCCTTTTCTGCATCTTCCTGCAACAGCGCCTGATCCACTTCGCTCGGTGCCGGGCCGTCGAGTTTCGCCAGAATATTGGAAACCCGCTTGTTGGCCGCGGCCAGTGCTTCCGCTTCCGGCAACTGGCTGAAGTTGTGCACGGCATTGACGCGGTTGTCGATATCCAGCGGGCGCGACAGCTTGCGCGCGGATACGGCGAGGAAAACTTCTGCCTTGATACCGGCGTCTTCGTAACGGGCGCGGAAGCGCTCGATCATATACGCCAGAGTTTGCTCGACCACTTTGTCGTGCTCCGCCAGCGCGGTGCGCGGGTAACCATCGCGCGCGAGGGTGAGCAGTTCACGCAGGTCCAGATCGATATTTTTTTCCACCAGCAGGCGCAGTACGCCCAGGCTGGCGCGACGCAGTGCGAAGGGGTCGCGGGAACCGCTGGGCGGTTGTCCGATACCGAAAATACCGACGAGGGTGTCGATACGATCGGCGAGGGCGACAATGGTGCCGGTTACCGTTTGCGGCAATTCGTCGCCGGCAAACTTGGGCATGTACTGCTCGTACATGGCTTTGGCAACGTCCAGCGGCTCGCCGTCGTTTTCCGCATAGTAGTAACCGGCGATACCCTGCATATCCGCAAATTCGAACACCATTTCGGTAACGAGGTCGGATTTACAAAGTTGCGCAGCGCGCTGTGCCAGTGCCGAGTCGCCACCGATTTTTTCCGCGATAGCGGCGGCCAGTTTGGCCAGGCGTTCGGTCTTGTCGTACACGGTACCCAGCTTTTGCTGGAACACGATGGACTTGAGTTTTTCCCGGCGCGCCTCGAGGCTGATTTTTTTATCGGTGTCGAAGAAGAAGGCGGCATCGGACAAGCGAGGACGGATAACCCGCTCGTTGCCTTCGATCACCTGCTTGGCATCGGTACTTTCGATATTGGAAACGGTGATAAAGAACGGCAGCAGCTTGCCGTCTTCGTCGATCACGTGGAAATATTTCTGATGCTCTTTCATGGATGAGATCAGCGCTTCCGCGGGTACATCCAGGAAGCGTTTTTCAAAGCGTCCGGTCAGCGCCACCGGCCATTCCACCAGTGCGGTGACTTCGTTGAGCAGGTCGTCGTCGATAACCGCTTCACCGTTAACATTGTTGGCTTCCGCCTGCACCTGTTCGCGAATCATTTCGCGGCGCTCGGCGAAGTCCACAACCACAAAACCGGGATCGCGCAGCTGCTGCACATAATCGTTGGCAGAGGCCACGGTGAGTTCGCGGTTGCAGTGGAAGCGGTGACCGCGGGTGCTGTTACCGGCTTTCAGGCCGAGCACTTCTGCGTCGACCGTTTCGTTACCGAACAGCATTGCCAGCCAGTGTACCGGTCGCACGAATTCTTCTTTGCGCGCACCCCAGCGCATGCGCTTGGGGATCGGCAATTGAGCGAGGGATTTGCTAACGATACCGCCCAGCAGTTTCTGGGTGGCTTCGCCTTTCTGTTCGCTGATAAATGCCAGGCGCTCACCTTTATCGGTTTGCACCCGCGCGAGTTCGTCAACGCTGACGCCGGCACCGCGGGCAAAACCTTGCGCGGCCTTGGTGGGGTTGCCGTCTTTATCAAACGCAGCAGCCACGGCGGGGCCGTGCTTTTCAATCTGTTTGTCTTGTTGCTGCTCGGCGAGGTCACTCACGGATACCGCGAGACGACGCGGGCTTGCGTAAGCATTTACCACGCCGTACGTCAGCTCCGCGTCTTTCAGGCCCTGCTCGATACCTTCGGCAAAGGCCTGCATCAATTTGTTCAGCGCTTTCGGGGGCAGCTCTTCGGTGCCCAGCTCAACCAGAAAATCCTGAGCCATTACTTCTTCTCCTTTTGCGCGTCGAGTTGAGCCAAAACATCGTTGCGGGCCTGCTCGGTGGCGAGCGGGAAACCGAGGGCGTGGCGCGCATCGAAATAGGCCTGGGCCACAGCGCGGGCGAGGGTGCGTACACGTAAGATAAAGCGCTGGCGCTCGGTAACGGAAATCGCGTGGCGGGCATCCAGCAGGTTGAATGCGTGGGACGCTTTCATCACCTGCTCGTAGGCCGGCAGCGGCAGGCCCAGTTCGATCAGGCGCTGGCTCTCGCGCTCGCAGTGATCGAAGGTGTTAAACAGGAATTCCACGTCGGCGTGTTCAAAGTTGTAGTGGGACATTTCCACTTCGTTCTGGTGGAACACATCGCCGTAGGTGACGGCTTTGCCGTCGGCGTCGCGGGTCCACACCAGGTCGTAGATGGATTCCACGTCCTGCAGGTACATGGCGATACGCTCGATACCGTAGGTGATTTCACCGGTAACCGGGTAGCACTCGAGGCCGCCGACCTGCTGGAAATAAGTGAACTGGGTCACTTCCATGCCGTTCAGCCAAACTTCCCAACCGAGACCCCAGGCGCCCAGGGTGGGGGATTCCCAATTGTCTTCCACAAAGCGGATATCGTGCACCGCCGGGTCGATGCCGAGGGCACGCAGGCTGTCCAGGTACAGGTCCTGAATATTTGCCGGCGAGGGCTTCATTACCACCTGGTACTGGTAGTAGTGCTGCAGACGGTTGGGGTTTTCACCGTAGCGGCCGTCGGTGGGGCGGCGGCAGGGCTGTACGTAGGCCGCGTTCCAGGTTTCCGGGCCGATGGCGCGCAGGAAGGTGGCGGGGTGGAAGGTGCCAGCGCCCACTTCCATATCCAGAGGCTGTAGAATGACGCACCCCTGGCGCGCCCAGTATTCCTGCAGGGTAAAAATAAGGCCCTGAAAGGTGCTCAGGTCCTGCGCGGGGGCAGAACTGCTGGTTTGTTGCTCGGACACCACAATCTCCGGTTTCAGCTGGGTGGAATAGACAAGGGGCGCAATTATAGCGGCAGGTGGTTGCGCACTAAACAGCGCGCAGGGCATTTGATGGCCACAATGGGGCTATACCCCATAAAAAGATGAAACAGGGCGGAGTGCCGCTGCAGTGAGAAGGATGTAATCGTTGGATATCAAAGGGCAAATGGCCGCAGGGGCATTGAAATTGATCGGGCAATTGCCTTTGCGCTGGTCCCGCCGCCTGGGCAGCGTGGTGGGCTATTGCGCTGCGGCGACCGCTGGCAACAGCCTGCGTATCAGCCGTATTAACCTCGAACACTGCTATCCGGAAATGCCACAGGAAACCCGGGACAAGCTCGCCCGCGAGAGTGTTATCAGCACAGCACAGACCGGATTTGAGGTGGCGAGCCTGTGGCGCAAGCCCTGGAGTCAGGCCGAAGACAATATCGAGCGGGTGCGCAACCAGCAGCTGCTGACCGAGGGAGTCGATGAGGGCCGCGGTGTACTGGTACTGGCCCCGCACATCGGCAACTGGGAAATTTTCGGCCAGTTCCTTGCTACCGTCGGCCCCACCACCAGCCTGTACGCCCCGCCAAAAATCCAGGCGCTGGATCCGCTGATTCGCGCAGGCCGCGAAAAAACCGGCGCCAATCTGGTGCCCACCAATGTGCGCGGTGTGCGTGCGCTGTTAAAGGCGCTCAAGGCCGGCGGTATTGTTGGTGTACTTCCGGATCAGGAACCAGACCTCTCCGGCGGCGAATTTGCGCCCTTCTTTGGTCATCCCACACTGACCATGACCCTCGCCTACAACCTGATCCAGCGCACCGGCTGCAAGGTGGTATTCGGCTTCGCCAAGCGGCTGGAGCGGGGTTTTGAGTTGGTGTTCCTGCCGGCAGAGCAGGCGATTTACAGCGAAGAAACCAGAGTGTCCCTCGCCGCGCTCAATCGTGGTGTAGAAGCCTGTATCGCGGAAGCGCCGGCGCAGTACCAGTGGGAGTACAAGCGCTTTCGCAAGGGGCCGGAAGGCCGAACAGGGCTATATAAGAAGAAATAGGCCACTCCGCCGTCCGCTCTGTTGCAACCCCCCCTCCAATAATTTCACCCGGATGTAAATCATTTCTCGCCTTCCAGGTCCCAGCGGCGCTGGAGGGCCCTCCCTGTCAGATCTCCCAGCGCACTCGCATCCCACTGATGGCCGATCCGGTCAGGGAGGGTCCGGTGTGAGCGATAATTTTACCCAGGTAAAATTGACAGAATTTAAATGCAGGGTAATAATATTTTACCTGGGTAATAGTAAAGTTGAATATCATGACAAACGAGTATGTGGCGATTTATGAGCAGTCGCTGATAGCGCAGGGCCCGCTGGAGACCATTGTTCGCGAAACCATGGCTCGCGGTGATGGGATAGAGCCGATCGTGCTGGAGATCGAATCCTGCAAGCGTATGGAGATCGAATGGCATGGCGATCCTGACACGGTGCTCGCGCGCCTGCACGGGCACTCAGACTCTGCCCCGGGAAAGCGCGGACGACCCAAGCTCGGTGTGAAATCAAAAGAGGTAACACTGCTGCCGCGTCACTGGGAGTGGCTGGCGACACAGCGCGGTGGTGCTTCGGTAACACTTCGACGGTTGGTGGATGCCGCGATGAAAAATGCCACGCCGGAAGAGCGTATCAGCATGAAGCAGAATCAGCTGTACAGCCTGCTATCCGTGTTTGCCGATGCACCGGGATTTGAGGAGGCCGCGCGTGCGATGTACCGCAACAGCCGCATCAGATACGAAAAGGCGATTGCCGGCTGGTCCGATGACGTCAGGAGTCTTCTTCTGCAGAAGTTCGATGAAATTGCAGCCATACATCAGGGCGAGGATGTAGGAGCAGGCTGATTTTCCGTGCAAAAACCGCCATCGGCGGCTGGATCCACTTTCCCGCACATGCGGGGAATTTCTATTAAGCTCATAAGTGCGTCTGCTCTCTGACAAGAGCGCACTTAAGAGCTTTTATGAGACGAACCCGAAATACCGACACACCGGAGTCCGCAAACGGAGATCAATCTCTGTGGCGACACCTGCCCAACGGTTTATCGGTATTTCGTATTGCACTTATCCCGGTAATTTTCTGGCTTTCACTAACACATCAGCACTTTGCCGCGCTTGTGGCGTTTTGTGCGGGCGCGTTAAGCGATCTGCTGGATGGCTGGGTGGCGCAGCGCTTTCACTGGCAAACCCGCTTCGGATCCTTTCTGGACCCGGTTGCAGACCGACTGTATATCCTGTGCCTGATACCCCTGTTGTGGCAATTTGGCGCCATTAGTAGTGCTTACACCGTGTTGGTTATTGCGCGCTTCACGATTCAGTTAAGCGCATTTCCGGTGCTGCTTTGGTGGCTGAAAAAAGAGTTTTATGCGAAACCAGAATGGCTATCACGCAGCGCGATGGCGGTTGCCTTCATGGTGCTCGGAATGGGGTTCGCCGATCAGGTTGCCATTGAGCGATTCGATGAATCGTCGGGTGCGGAAAATATGTTTGATCACACCATGGATGCGCTGACGTTTATCGGATGTATTCTGGAAATATGGGTGTTGATTAAATTCATTCCGCGCTACTGGGATATTATTCGCGGGCGTGCCGATACCTTTGAATAAACCATCAAAAAATGCGCGCAACTAATGTCGCCAGAATGCCGGCGTCAGTAAAACCAGCAGTGTGAAAATTTCCAGTCGCCCCATCAGCATCGCCAGAATCAATAAACACTTGGCCACACCATTGACTTCACCATAGTGAGACGCTGCATCCCCCAGTGCCGGGCCAATATTGCTCAGGCAGGACGCCACAGTTGAAAACGAGGTGACAAAGTTTTCCCCGGTGGCCATGACCAGGATGGTCAGAATAAAAAACGAAAGTATATAAATCGCAAAAAATCCCCAAACTGCATCGGTTACCCGTGGCGGTACAATTTTCCGATTCACCTTGATCGGCACCACTGCATTGGGGTGAACCAGACGATTGAGTTCACGCATGCCCGATTTCACGATCAGCATAACCCGCACCGCCTTGATGCCACCGGAAGTGGAACCGGCACAGGCCCCCATAATGCCGAGTAACAGCAGAATATAGGGCAAAAACGCGGGCCAGATCGCGAAGGTCTCGGAGCCAAAGCCGGCAGTGGTACTGATGGAAACGACCTGAAATACACCGTGCAGGAAGCTGCCACGCATATCGAAGGTGCCGGACGCGTACAGATAGCTCACGATAATCGCGCAGGCCCCGGCAGTGACGATGATGTAGAAGCGGAATTCCGAATCCTTCCAGTAATGCTTCACCGTGCGATTGCCGAGGGCATAAAAATGCAGCCCGAAGTTGATCGCCGCGGTCAGCATAAAAATGATGGCGATCGCCATGATGGCGTTATTGTGCGCGTAAAAGCCCATACTCGCGTCGTGGGTAGAGAAGCCACCGTTGGCGACGGTGGAAAATGCGTGTCCAATGGCGTCGAACACGGTCATGCCCGCCCACCAGTAACCGATACCGCACAGCACGGTGAGCGCGATATAAATCACGAACAGCGCCCGCGCGGTTTCCGCGATACGCGGGGTCAGCTTGGTGTCCTTCACGGGCCCGGGCATTTCCGCTTTGTACAGCTGCATACCACCGATACCGAGCATCGGCAAAATCGCCAGCGCAATCACAATTACCCCGATACCGCCAAACCACTGCAGCTGCTGGCGGTAGTAGAGGATGGCCGGTGGCAGGGTGTCGAGACCGACAATGGTGGTGGCACCGGTGGTGGTAAGTCCGGAAATGGACTCGAAAATGGAGTCCACCACATTGAGGTCCGGTTCCGGGCTGATGATCAGGGGCAGCGCACCGAAACTGCCGAGGATCAGCCAGAACAGGGATGTCACCACGAACCCGTCGCGGGTGCGCAGGTCCTGCTTAAGATCGTGTACCGGCAGCCACATAAACAGGCCGGTCAACAGGGTGATGGCAAATGCGATGGTGAAGGCGACGTGGGTACCGTCTTCGTACCACAGGGAGACACCGATCGGTGGCAGCAGCGTCAGGCTGAATACCGTCAGCAGAATACCGAAGACCCGCGCAATGACCGCTAATCGCATGAACTGGAATCCCGCCGTCAGAAGAAGCTGAAGCCGACCTGGAACAGTTGCTCCACGTGGCGGGTATGGCGGCGGTCGACGAGAAACACGATCACGTGATCATCGGACTCCACAATAATGTTGTCGTGGGCGATCAGTACCTGGCTCTCACCGTCCCGCTCGCGCACGATGGCGCCGATACTGGCGCCTTCCGGAAGATCGATATCCTCGATTTTTCTGCCGACGACTTTTGATGTGCGATTGTCGCCGTGGGCAATGACTTCGATTGCCTCGGCGGCGCCGCGGCGCAGGGAGTGCACATTTACCATGTCGCCGCGGCGGACGTGAGTCAGCAGGCTGCCGATGGTGTTTTGCTGTGGCGAGATGGCGATATCGATTTCGCCGCCCTGTACCAGATCGACGTAGGCGCGGTTGTTGATCAGCGCCATCACCTTGCGGGTACCGAGGCGTTTGGCCAGCAACGAAGACATGATGTTGGCTTCGTCGTCGTTGGTCAGTGCGAGGAATACGTCGGTATCTTCGATGTTCTCTTCCAGCAACAGGTCCTGATCCGAGGCGCTGCCGTGGAGCACGATGCTGTTGCTGAGTTCTTCCGACAGGAAGATGCAGCGGTCGTGATCCTGCTCGATGATCTTCACCGAGTAGCGGTTTTCCAGTTTGTGTGCGAGGCGCAGCCCGATATTGCCGCCGCCGGCGATGGTGATGCGCTTGTAGCCCTGTTCAAGCCGGCGCAGTTCGCTCATGACGGCGCGGATGTCCTGTTTGGCGGCGATAAAAAAGACTTCGTCGCCGGCTTCGATCACGGTGGAGCCCTGAGGGATGATGGGGCTGTTGCGGCGGTAGATGGCGGCAACGCGAGTGTCTACCTTGGGCATATGTTCGCGCAGGTAGCGAAGCTGGTGACCTACCAGTGGGCCGCCCTGGACGGCGCGCACGGCGACGAGCTGGACGCGGCCGTCGGCGAAGTCGAGTACTTGCAGGGCACCGGGGTGCTCGATCAGCCGGGCGATGTATTCGGAGACGATCTGCTCGGGGCTGATGAGGACGTCGATGGGGATGGATTCGGTGGAGAACAGCTCTGGGTACTGCAGATATGCGGAGGCGCGGACGCGGGCGATTTTGGTGGTGACCCGGAACAGGGAGTGGGCGATCTGGCAGGCGGCCATGTTGGTTTCGTCGTTGTTGGTGACGGCTACCAAGATGTCGGCGTCTTCGATGCCGGCTTCCTGCAGGATGTCCGGATGGGAGGCGTGGCCCTGGACGACGCCGATGTCGATTTTATCGCGGAGTTCGCGCAGGGTTTTCTCGTCGCTGTCTACCAGAACAATGTCGTTGCGTTCCGAGGCGAGGCTTTCTGCCAGTGATCCACCGACCTGGCCGGCGCCGAGAATGATGATTTTCATAAAATGCGATTGGGCCCGTGGTTTCTGGCCTTTGTGCCACGCTCGGCAAAATGTTCTTTTGCGAGCGCGGTGGCGTCGAGGCACCAGGTGAGCGTTTTCAGGACCGGGCTAGGCGCCCCCCTTCAACCCATCCCTGGGCGCTTCGGCGCAAACATCCTGTTTGCGACGATCCTGAAAACCCGTACCCGGCACCCGTCCTTCAATTTTTACTATTGTGCTTCGTTAGTGCGGACGAACCATTCTGTAGGGTGGATAAGCGAAAGCGCATCCGCCAAAGAATTACGCATCCTGTGCCTTTTCGAGCTTCGCGTAATAAAACCCATCACCCGCATGGATTCCCGGCAGCAACTGCATACCCGCATCCTGCGGCAGCCCCCAGGGCTGCTCATTCAGCAATTGCGGCGTATTGTCCCTCGCATCCGGTGTCTCCGCAATGAAGCGCGCCACTTGAGCGCTGTTTTCCTCGGGGAGTATGGAACAGGTGGCGTAGAGGAGGGTGCCGCCGGGTTTTAACAGGCGCCACATTGCACGCAGGATTTTGCCCTGGAGTACCGCGAGCTCCGGGATGTCTTCGGCGCGGCGCAGGAGTTTGATGTCCGGGTTGCGGCGGATGACGCCGGTGGCAGAGCAGGGGGCGTCGAGGAGGATGCGGTCGAATTGTTCGCCGTCCCACCAGTGTTCGGGCTCGGCGGCGTCTGCGCAGATGATCTGGGCGCCAACACCGAGGCGTTCGAGGTTTTCGATCACGCGGTCGAGGCGGTCTTCTTCGATGTCGAGGGCGCTTACGTCGAGGTCCGGCTGGAGTTCGAGCAAGTGGCAGGTTTTGCCGCCGGGGGCGGCGCAGGCGTCGAGGATTTTCTCGCCCGGCTGCGGGTCGAGCAGGGTGCCGGCCAGTTGCGCAGACTGGTCCTGGACGCTGACGAGGCCGTCTTCAAAGCCGGGCAGGCGGCTGACGGCGACGGGGTTTTCCAGTACCAGGCCGGCCGGGGAGTATTCGCATGGCTGGGCGGGGATGCCGGCGTCTTTTAACTGTGCGAGGTACTCGTCGCGGGTGTTTTTGGAGAGGTTCACCCGCAGGGTCATGGGCGGGTTTTCGTTGTTGGCGGTGAATACGGTGCGCGCCTCGGTGCCCCAGGCGGCTTTGATGGCCTGTTGCAACCACGCGGGGTGGGCGGAACTGAACTGGGGGTTGCCGGAGAGTTTGCGAGTGAGTGTTTCCTTATTGCGCAGGGCATTGCGCAATACGCCGTTGACGACACCGGTGGCGTGGCCGAGTTTGAGGGCGCGGGCGGCCTCGACGGTGGCGCCGATGGCGGCGTGGTCGGGGATGCGGGTGTATTCCAGCTGGTACAGGCCCACCAGCATCAGCGCGGCCAGTTCTTCATCTTTAATGGGTTTTTTCGACAGTTTGCCGAGGATCAGCTCCAATCGCGGCGCAAAGCGCGCTGTGCCGTAACAGAGTTCGCGCAGCAGCGAGCGATTCTTGCCGGTGCCTTCCGGGTCGTCCACCTGCTTTTCTGCCCACGGCAGCAGCCGCTGCAGCGAACCGCGGTCCTGATACAGGCGGGCGATCACACGGGCCGCCAGTGCGCGGGGATCATTCATGGTCAGTACCCAGTTTATTGCCTGCGGCGAACAGCTCGCGGTAGCCCTTCAAAATCTCCGCCACCGGCAGCGACTTCTTGCCCGGCAATTGTAGTTGAGTCAGACGCAACGCCTCGCGACCACAGGCCACCAGAATACCCTCATCGTCCGCACTCAAAATCGTCCCCGGCACATCGGTGTGACAGCCCTGTTCCAGCTGCGCAGAATAAACCCGCAAGCGCTGCGGCTTACCCTTGCCGTCCAGATATTCCGTCCAGCAAACCGGGAACGGATTAAACGCCCGAATCAGCCGCTCCAACTCCACCGCCGGCCGCGCCCAGTCCAGACGCGCCTCTTCTTTGGAAATCTTGCCCGCATAATTCGCCAGCCCATCGTCCTGAACCTGCGGTTGCGCAGCACCGCTCTCCAGCAACTGCAAAGCCTCCAGTAACGCCGGCCCACCGAGGCCTGCGAGCTTGTCGTGCAGGCTGCCGCCGGTCTCTCTGGCACTTATCGGAGTGCGAGCCTCAACCAGCACCGGCCCGGTATCCAGCCCCGCCTCCATCTGCATAATCGCCACACCACTCTCGGCATCCCCGGCTTCCACCGCCCGCTGAATCGGCGCCGCACCGCGCCAGCGCGGCAGCAGGGAAGCATGAACATTCACACACCCCAGACGGGGCGTATCCAGTACCACCTGCGGAAGGATCAGCCCATAGGCCACCACCACCATCAGATCCGCATTCAGTGCGGCAAGCTCCTTCTGCGCGGCTTCGTCCCGCAGGGACAGCGGCTGATACACCGGAATATCGTGCTCCAGCGCCAGCTGTTTCACCGGGCTCGCCAGCAGCTTCTTGCCGCGCCCCGCGGGACGGTCGGGTTGGCTGTAGACCGCAATCACGTTGTGGTCACTGTCGAGCAGCGTTTGCAGGTGTACGGCGGCAAAGTCGGGGGTGCCGGCAAAAATGATGTTCAGGCTCATGAAAATACTTTCAGATAAGAAGAGGTGGACTCGAATCGAAGTCCAGAAACAGATGCGAAGTCGGGGTGCCGGGTGTGGGTTTTCAGGATCGTCGCAAACAGGATGTTTGCGCCGAAGCGCCCAGGGATGGGTTTACAGCGGTCCTGAAAGCCCACACCCGGTGCCCCGACGCCACCGGGCTAACAAAAGAACCACGAAGATCAGGCCCGCTGACGGTGGGCTTTCTCCAATTTTGAACGAATGCGATTGCGCTTGAGCGGAGAGATGTAGTCGACAAACAGCTTGCCATCGAGGTGATCGATCTCGTGCTGGATGCATACCGCCAGCAGCCCCTCGGCCTCCAGCGCATAAGTTTCGCCATTGCGATCCAGCGCCTTCAGGCGGATCTTGCGCGGGCGCTGCACCGTCTCGTAGAAACCGGGAACCGACAGGCAACCCTCATCGTACTTGTGAATCTCCGGATCCAGCACCTCAACCTCCGGGTTGATCAGCACCAGCGGCTCACTCTGATCCTCCGACACATCAATCACCACAATACGCTCGTGGAAATTGATCTGCGTCGCCGCCAGGCCCACGCCCGGCGCCTCATACATCGTCTCGAACATATCATCGATCAGCGTACGGTGCTCATCCGTCACCTCAGCAACGGGTTCCGCCACCTTGCGCAGACGGGGATCGGGGAATTCTAGGATTTCCAGTTTGGCCATAACACCTGTGACAAACTTCTAGTCTTAGTGGAACTTGCGCTGATAACATAATGATCGCGCTTGAAATTTGCTGAATTGGGGGGCTGTATCCGCACACTGGCCGACAAGCCAGTTGGCGTTCTTTTGCTTCCCGTCCCGGCGACATCAGCCGCCACCGGTTCAGCGCTGTGAGATTATAGCGATATAAACCCGCAGTGATAGCCGTATAAAGATTCAGCAGATTCTTTAGCAGACAGTAAGGCCCCAGCGCTCGCGACAAAAAAAGCATAGGAATGCTTCCATGAAAAAAATAATCCTGGCCGCCGCCGCAACCCTGTTGGCGACCTTTGGCCTGCAGGCGCAAGATGCGCGCCTCAAGCCTGACCACCCGGACACCTATGTCGTACAGAAGGGTGACACCCTCTGGGACATCTCCGGTACCTTCCTCTCCCAGCCCTGGTACTGGCCAGAGATCTGGCAGGTGAACCCCCAGGTAGAGAACCCCCACCTTATTTTCCCCGGTGACCGCCTGAACCTCGTATATGTCGACGGCCAGCCGCGCCTGCAGCTGGATCGCGCGCCCACCGCGTACAAGCTGAGCCCCACCAGCAACAACCGCCTGGGCCCCGCCGTGCGCCGCGAGCCCATTGGCACCGCGATTCCCGCGATTCCGCTGGACGCCATCAACGCCTTCCTGTCCCGTACCCGCATTGTGGGTCCGGGTGCTTTCCAGGGCGTTCCTTACGTAATCTCCGGCCAGGATCAGCGAATTCTGATGGGCGCCGGCGAGAAGATTTACGCCCGCGGTGATTTCCGCGAGCCGCTGGCTTCCTACGGCATCTGACCGCCCGGGCCCGGTTTACGCCGACCCTTTCACTGGTGAAGAACTGGGTCAACAGGCCCTGGATGTAGGCTCTGTGGACCTGCGCCAGTTGGATGCCGATAACGCCAACACCGAATTTGCTGTGGCCACCTTGGATGTCACCCGCACCAGCCGCGACATCCGTCTGCAGGACCGCCTGCTTCCGGTTGAAGAGCGCGCCATTGCTGCGCTGTTTCAGCCCGGTGCGCCGTCCGTTCCTGTGGATGGCATTATCCTCGGCGTTGAAGAGGGTGTTACCCAGGTAGCCAAGTACGATGTGGTTGCCATCAACCGCGGTCTGCGCGAAGGCCTGCAGCCCGGCCACGTGCTCGCAATCTATAAACGCGGCGCTACCGTGCGCGACCAGCTGGCCCGTCAGAACGTCAAGCTGCCGGACGAGCGCGCCGGTGTGCTGATGGTATTCCGCAGCTTTGAAAAGATGAGCCTGGGTCTGGTTTTGGAAGCCGACAAACCGCTGGCGGTGATGGATCTGGTACGCAACCCTTAATCGAGGGTTTGAACGAATAAGAAAAAGAATTTCGATGGAGGTACCCGCGCATGGATGCGCTGACCGCTACTCTCTCTTTATTAAGGCTCGAGGGCATTGGCCCCGGCCTCTACTGGCAACTGGTGGAGCGATTCGGCTCCGCCGAGGCCGTACTCGAACAATCACCGCAACAACTCCCCCGCAAACTGCCGCCACGTGCCCAGGCACAACTGGCGGAATTCCAGCGCCGTGGGCTGGATAGCGAGCTCGGCCTTTGGGCCCTGGCCGAGCGCCAGCGCTGTGCCGAAGAGTGCATCTTTCTTTTACATTGCGAAGACGACAGTTACCCGCGGCTGTTGCGGGAAATCGACCGGCCGCCGCCGCTGCTGTATGTTGCCGGTGACCCGGGTGCGCTGTTGCTGCCACAGGTGGCGGTGGTGGGCGCGAGGCGCGCAAGCCGCGCGGGGCTGGATAACGCCGAGGCTTTTTCTGCCGATCTCGCCGCCGCCGGTTTCGCGATTACCTCCGGACTGGCACTGGGTGTCGATGCCATGGCGCACAAGGGCGCCTTGCACGGTGAGGGTAAAACCGTAGCGGTGCTGGGCACCGGTGTGGATCGCATCTACCCCCTGCGCAATGCAGTACTTGCCGAACAGATTCTCGCCACCGGCGGTGCCATCGTCAGCGAAATGCCATTGGGAACGGCGCCGGAGGCGGGCAACTTCCCCCGTCGCAATCGCATCATTTCCGGCCTAAGCCTTGGCACCCTGTTGGTAGAGGCGGCGGTGCGTTCCGGGTCCCTGATTACTGCGCGCCTGGCACTGGAGCAGAACCGGGAGGTGTTCGCGATTCCCGGCTCCATTCACAACCCCATGGCGAAGGGTTGTCACCATATGATCAAACACGGCGCCCATTTGGTGGAAACCAGCGCGGATATCGTCGCCCAGCTGGGCGGCTTGTTGTCTGGCATGGTCGAGCAACATTCATTGTTTGAAGCGTCCGCAGCACCTTCAATTGATCTGCCCCAGGAGCAGCGAGGCATAATCGTTGCCCTCGGCGGCGATCCGCGCAGTATTGAACAGCTGGCGCGGGATACCGGTGGCGACACCGGCGATCTGATGGCGAGCCTGCTGCATCTGGAACTGGAAGGGCTGGTGGAACAGCTCCCCGGTGGCTACCAGCTCACCGGAAATGGCACCAAAGCCCTGTCCGGACTGGTGGAATAACCGAAAAGCCGTTACGGTCACTCCTTGAATCCGACCCCTGAATTCAACTAATTAGCCGCATGGAGTGACCACCCGATGGGTTTGTTCCGATTTCTCTCCCACGCTTCCCCCCTCAAGGCCGCCGTCGCGCCGATCGCCGCTGCGTTCGCACTGAGTGCGACGGCCACCACTCAGGCCGCCGACGTGCAGCTGGATAAACTCAACCTGCCGGACGGCTTCAAAATCGAGGTTTATGCCGACGACGTCCCCAACGCCCGCCATATGGCCCGCGGTGACAAGGGCACCCTGTTTGTGGGTTCCCGCCGCGCCGGCAAGGTGTATGCGATTGTGGATAAAGACGGCGACCAGAAAGCCGACGAGGTAAAAGTGATCGCCGAGGGGCTCAAGATGCCCACCGGTGTGGCGTTCAAAGACGGCGATCTCTACGTGAGTGCGGTGACCAGCATTGTGCGCCTGGACGATATCGAGTCCCGTCTCGACAACCCGCCCAAACCGGTCACCATCACCAACCAGTTCCCGGACAAACACCACGGCTGGAAATACATCGCTTTTGGCCCCGATGGCTGGCTGTATGTACCCATCGGTGCCCCCTGCAACATCTGTGAGGAAAAGGACTTCGCGAACATCCAGCGCCTCAAGATCGAGGGCGACAAGGTGGTGAAAACCGAAACCTGGGCCGAGGGCGTGCGCAACACCGTCGGTTTTACCTGGCACCCGGAAACCAAACACCTGTGGTTTACCGACAACGGCCGCGACATGTTGGGTGACGACACCCCGCCCTGTGAACTGAACACCGCACCGGTAGCCGGCAAGCACTTTGGCTACCCCTACTGTCACGGCAAAGATGTTCTCGACCCCGACTTTGGTGAAGGTAAGCAGTGCAGCGCCTATGTACCACCAGTGCAGGAGCTCGGCCCCCACGTGGCGCCCCTGGGCGTGAAGTTCTACACCGGCGACCAGTTCCCCGCGGCGTATAAAAACCAGGTATTGATCGCCGAGCACGGCTCCTGGAATCGCAGTAAAAAGATCGGCTACCGGGTGACCATGGTGACCCTGGACGAGAACGGCAACGCCACCTCTTACAAGCCGTTTATCGACGGCTGGCTGCAGGGTGAAGAAGCCTGGGGCCGCCCGGTGGATGTACTGGTGATGCCGGACGGCGCTCTGTTGGTCTCGGATGATGTGGCGGGCGTCGTCTATCGCGTCAGCTACGAAGGCTAACCTGTCAGATGGAAAGTGCGCGCGAGCGCGCAAAATAGGCACGCGCGAGGCGCCGCCCCTCCTGTGCGGTTGAAGGTTTCAACCGCACCCCTTCCTTGTCTAGGCTGGTAGTATTCGATAAATTGCGGCGCAGCGACTGGCTGGATCAAGCTCAGCCTGTGCCCACCCCGTATCCCCAGCTTGCCAGACCCCAGTGAGTTCCTGCCTTGTCTGAACATATTGCACCAAGCGCCGTTAACGATCCGACCAAAACATTCCCCCCAGCAATCAGTGCCGGCTTTTGCCTGGCCAGCGCAGCGCGCATCCTGGCCGCCGGCGGCGTTATCGCCCACCCCACCGAATCCGTGTGGGGGCTCGCCTGCGACCCGAACAACCCCGAAGCGGTTGCGCGTCTTGTTGGCCTGAAAAACCGGCCGCTGGAAAAAGGGTTGATCCTGGTGTCCGGTGATGTGGAGCACTTTTCCGGCCTGCTGCACAACCTGTCTGGCGACCAGCGCGCGCGTATCGACGCAACCTGGCCCGGTCCCGTGACCTGGCTGGTACCGCATTTTGACCAGGTGCCGCCCTGGGTTACCGGCATTCACCACAGCGTGGCCCTGCGCCACACCAGTCACCGCTTTACCAGTGCGCTGTCCCGCGCCTTTGGTGGCGCCATCGTATCCACCTCGGCCAATCCGGCCGGTTGCCAGCCGGCGCGCCACAAGTTCCAGGTACTGCGCTACTTCGGCAACGACCTGGACTTTATTGGCGGTGGCAGCACCGGTGGGCGCGCCGCCCCCAGTGAGATTCGCGACGCCGCCAGCGGCCGCATCGTGCGCGCGGGTTAACCTTCTGGCCGCACCCAATTGAGAGAAGAAAATGAGTACCATTGACATCCAGGCCGTCAAAAATTATCTGCTGGGTTTGCAGGATCGCATCTGTGCGGCACTGGTGGCTGTAGACGGCAGCGAATTTTTTGAAGACAGCTGGGAGCGCGAAGGTGGCGGCGGTGGCCGCACCCGGGTGCTGGAAAATGGCAATGTGATCGAAAAGGGCGGAGTGAATTTCTCCCACGTATTCGGCGATAAACTGCCACCCTCGGCAACCGCCGCGCGCCCGGAACTGGCTGGCCGCTCTTTTCAGGCCATGGGTGTCAGCCTGGTGATTCATCCGAAGAATCCCTACGCACCCACAAGCCACGCCAATGTGCGCTTTTTTGTTGCGGAAAAAGACGGCGCGGAGCCGGTGTGGTGGTTCGGCGGCGGTTACGATCTGACCCCCTATTATGGCTTTGAGGAAGATGTGGTGCACTGGCACCAGACCGCCAAAGACGCCTGCGCACCGTTTGGCGAAGATATTTATCCGCGCTTTAAAAAATGGTGCGATGAATACTTTTATCTGAAACACCGCGACGAGTCGCGCGGTGTGGGCGGACTCTTTTTTGACGATTTCAGCGAGGGCGGTTTTGATAATGCCTTCGCGTTTATGCAGGCGGTTGGCGATTCCTATGTGGATGCCTATCTGCCGATTCTGAAAAAGCGCAAGGACACCGAATACGGCGAGCGCGAGCGGGATTTCCAACTGTACCGCCGCGGTCGCTATGTGGAGTTCAATCTGGTGTTCGACCGCGGCACCCTGTTCGGCCTGCAAAGTGGCGGTCGCACAGAATCCATTCTGATGTCCCTGCCATCGGAAGTGCGCTGGCGCTACAACTGGCACCCGGAAGCGGGCAGTCCGGAAGAAAAGCTCTATACGGATTTTTTGCCACACCGGGAGTGGGTTTAATTCGTACTTGTTGTAGTCCTGTGGCGGCACTGCTACCGGGCATGGCCTTGCGAGACACGAACTAGGCGTCCCCCCGGTAACCCATCCCTGGGGGCTCTTCTAAAACATCCCTGTTTTAGAAGGTCTCGCAAAGGGATACCCGGTATCGGCACCTTCTCGTCAGGCTCGGTAGCAATTAACGGAATATTTGGTACTTGGAAGGAAATAGCCATGCACAAGGCCCGTCTGGAAGATATCAACAAACTGTTCCTCGAATACCGTCGCCTGTTTGAAGCGCGCGACGCGGAGCAGATTGCCGATTTTTACCGGTTTCCGATTCACTACTATTTTTCCGACGGCAAAAAATCCCAGCTCAGCCGCGAGTACTTTATCGGCCGGGTAAAAAAGCTGTTAAACCTGTATCAGAAACTGGGCGTTACCCAGATCGTCGGTGCGGTTACCGATGTGATCGAGCTGAATGAAAATACCAGTCTGGCGACCCTGAACTGGGTGCTGCTGGATGCGAGCGGTGAAAAGCCGAAGCAGATTTACAGTGCGATTACGCGCTATATGGTGTGCGAATTTGGCGGTGAATTAAAAATTGATGGTTTGATCGGTGTGAATGAAACCAGCCAGATCAAACAGGCCCTTAAAAAATAAGCGTTAGCTAAAATAAACGGACGTTGAGAGAAGTAAAACAACATGGACAATTACGCCGTCATTGGTAACCCAATCAAGCAGTCGATGTCGCCGGTAATTCACACGGCCTTTGCAAAAGAGACCAATCAAGATCTGGAATACGGCAAGCTGTTTACAGAAGTGGGTGGCTTCAAGGCGGTGGTGGATGAATTTTTTTCCAGCGGAGCCAAAGGGCTGAATGTCACCGCGCCTTTCAAGCTCGATGCGTTTGAATACGCCGATGAACTGACCGAGCGCGCGCGCACCGCGGGTGCGGTGAATACCCTGGCGCGGCAGCCCGATGGAACTTTGCTTGGTGACAATACCGACGGCCCCGGGCTGGTGTCGGATATTCGCGATCATCTGGGCTGGACCATCGCGGGCAAGAAGGTACTGGTGCTGGGCGCCGGTGGCGCTACCCGCGGTACTCTGCTGCCGCTGCTGAACGAGAAGCCGGCGCAGTTGCATATCGCCAATCGCACCGCGTCCAAGGCACAACAGCTGGCCGAAGACTTTGCCCCATACGGCGAGCTGAGCGCCGGTGGCCTCGACGACATTCCCGCGGGCTTTGAGCTGATTATCAACGCTAGCGCTGCAGGTCTGTCCGGCGAGCGGCCGCAGATTAGTGAGGCCGTGATTGGGCCCGATTGCTGCGCCTACGACATGGTTTACGGTGCCGAGCCCACGGCATTTATGCGCTGGGCGGCGCCGCTTGGGGCGAAGACCGCCGACGGCCTGGGCATGCTGGTGGGGCAGGCGGCGGAATCCTTTGCCCTTTGGCGCGGGGTGCGGCCAAAGGTTGAGCCGGTACTGGCAATGCTGCGAAACGAGCTCCGCCGCAAGGCAGCGACTAGCCCCGGTTGAGCCCTGTGTGAAGCTCGCAATTCAAAACCCTCCAATCGCTCCCGGTCACAGACAGGTGTCGTGACCGGCTCGCCACACTATTGTTTGCTCTGTTGTTCTCCTTAACACGCACCGGCAAAGCCGGTTCCCCGGTACTCAGATACTGCCGGTTGGGCTGCCCGCAGCAATAAATCGCCCAAAAAGCGGCGCCGAACCTGCCGGAGAGCCCCGTATTGCGTGCTTTCTCGCTGAGTTTTGGTATCCTTCCGCCCCTAATTTTTGGGGCCGGTGCCCGCCAAATTCTGGAGTTATGCGAAAGTGAAAGAGCTGCCCTTCGAAAAAGTCACCATCGTCATGGGCTCCCAGTCCGACTGGCCGACCATGGAAATGGCGACCAAGCCCCTCACCGAGTTGGGTGTGCCCTTCGCCACGGCGGTTGTGTCCGCCCACCGCACCCCGCAGCGCATGGTGGAGTTCGCCACCACCGCCCACGAGCGTGGTACCCAGGTGATCATCGCCGGCGCCGGAGGTTCTGCACATCTGCCGGGCATGATCGCCGCCATGACCCCGCTGCCGGTGATCGGCGTGCCGGTGGCGAGCAAGTTCATGACCGGTATGGACAGCTTGTTGTCCATCGTACAGATGCCCAAGGGTGTGGCGGTGGCCACTCAGGCAGTGGGTGCTTCTGGCGCATTCAATGCGGGCCTGATGGCAGCGCAGATGCTGTCTTTGACCGATCCGGAGCTGCAGAAGCGCCTGATCGCCTGGCGCGAACAGCAGAGCGCCGGTGTACCTTTTGAAGTCGAATAAGCGACGTTGATTCAACCTGTTAGCGATTACTGAACGAGTACGAGGTGTAGCGGAAATGACAGCCAGACGTGTAGGTATTGTCGGTTGTGGCCAGCTGGCGCAGATGATGGCCCAGGAGGCCCGCCCGCTGGGTATCGAGTTCAGTTTTCTCGCCGAGAATGGTGAAAATACCACCTGTGTGGAAGGGCTCGGCACCATTGTCAATCCAGGTGCGGTTGATGCGGGTGACAGCGCGAAGATCGAAGCGCTGTACAAAGCCATGGGCAGCCCGGAAGTCATCACCGCCGAACGCGAAGGCGTCGATGCAGGCCTGCTGCGCGCGCTGGAAAAATTCTGCCCGGTGTACCCGCGCCCGGATGCGTTTGAAAAAACCCAGCATCGCGTGCGCGAGAAAACCGCGATCACCGAAGCCGGCCTGCCGGTGGCCCCTTTCCGCCCGGCCAACAATTACGACGAAATCTGTACGGCGGTAAGAGAGCTGGGCTACCCGTCGTTTATCAAAAGCTGTGAGAACGGCTACGACGGCAAGAACCAGTGGCGGGTGAACAGCGACGAAGATCTGGCGGCGATCGCCGACCAGGTGCCCGCGCAGGAATACGTAGTAGAGAAGGGCATCAATTTCTCCCGCGAAGTTTCTCTAATTGGTGCGCGTACCGCGGACGGCAAGGTGGTGACCTATCCGCTGGCGGAGAACGATCATTACAACGGCACCCTGCTGGTTTCCACCGCACCGGCGCCCCATGTAGATGAAAAGCTGCAGACCACCGCGCAAGAATATCTCTCCACTTTGATGAACGCCTGGGATTACGTGGGCGTGCTGGCGATGGAGTGCTTCGTCACCGACGGCGGTCTTCTGATCAACGAGCTGGCACCGCGCGTACACAACAGCGGCCACTGGACCTTGGCCGGTGCCAAAACCAGCCAGTTTGCCAACCATGTGCGCGCGATTCTCGGTATGGAACTGGGTGACACCACGGCAGAGCGCCCGGCGGTCATGATCAATATGCTGGGTGTGGATAAAAAGCCTGCGCTGCAGAATGAAGGTGTCTGGTCCTACGGCAAGGAACTGCGCCCGGGCCGCAAGATGGGCCACGTAATCCTGCTGGACGAAAGCCAGGACGCACTGGCCTCCCGTATCGACAGCATGCTGGAAGAACTCTACGGCCCCAGCAAACGCCCCGCCTGATTTCCAAACCCGTTAGCGGTGTTTTCCGCTAGTTCTGGCATACTTCCCCCATTACCCCGTCAGGATAAATTCCTGGCGAGGCGCAAGAAAATCGGGGGATGTTTATGCGCGAATTTATAAAAAATCTTTCCATCTGTTTTGCCGCCGGCGGTATAGCCGGGCTGGGTTACGCGCTCGGTCTGTGGGCGCTGGGCCACTATGGTATTACCCGCGCGCTGTCGGTCGATATCGCGCCGCACCTTTCCAACGCCTATATTTACCAACGGGTTGTGTGGGGCGGAATCTGCGGTCTGATTTTCCTGCTGCCCTGGCGCAAAAGCTGGATTACCCGCGGCTTTCTGCTTTCGCTGATTCCCGCGGGAATTCTGTTGCTGGTGTTGCTGCCGATGCGTGGTCTGGGTATCGGTGCGCTGGCGCTGGGTACCCTGACGCCACTGGTGATTGTTCTGGCCTGTGCGGCGGGGGGCATTGCCGGGTCGGGGTGGCTGCGCGCGCAGGGGAAATAATTCCGTAAAGTTTCTGGAAACAGGGTACTCCGTATGAAAGGCAAACGAACCATCGGTATATTGCTGGCGACCCTCTCGCTGGGATCCGTGGCCTCGGAGGAGGAGACCCGTGATCTGATCGGGCTGGGTGCGCTCACTTTTGCTGACAACTGCATGAAGTGTCACAAGATTGATGGCTATGGTGAGGAGGCGTTGTACCCCTCTCTGCACGATCCCGCTCTACTGGCAAATAAAAAGCTGCTGGTCGAGACGCTGCTGCACGGGCGTTCGGCACCGCGCCGCAATGGCGGTGAGGAAGATCTGATGCCGCCATTGGAATTTCTGACGGACCGCGAGATCGCGGCAATCATTGCGTTTATCACCAATACCTGGGGAGATCAGGTGTTGCTGGTAAGCGAAGAAGAGGTCAAGGCGGCGCGATGATTCCCGCTGTGCCGTCGGTGCAGAGTACGATGTTGCTGTGCAGATAGAAAAGGTCGGCCGTAGAGCCGACCTTTTTTGTGAGATCCGGGCGTTAAGCCGGCTTTCTGGCGAGCGGCTGGCACATGCAGTGTACACCGCCACCGCCGGCGGTGATCATGGAGATATCCGGGTCGATCACTTGCAGACCGTGGGCACGGCACTTTTCTTTCAGTTCGGTGTTGTCGGCGGGGAGCATGACGCGGTCGTTGCCCAGCGCCACCACGTTCACACCCAGTTCCATCACCTGCGGGTAGGAGATGTCGATAATCTCGAAGTTGCGGGATTTGAACCACTGCACCAGTTCCGGCTCCACCGCATCCACGCACACTGCCACGAGTTTTTCTGCGAGCGCCGCTACCAGTACGTCGATATGCAGGAAATAGGGGTCGAATTCGTAGCCTTTTACTTCCCAGCCTTCTTTTTCGATCCAGCTTTTCATCTGGTTGAAGCCCTGGGGTGAGGTGCGTTCGCCGCTGTAGCCGCACAGGATGACGCCAGGTTCGAGCACCATAAAGTCGCCGCCTTCGAGGCTGCCGGCGGTGATGATGTCGTAAATCGGAATATCCAGCTTCTGGTAGGTTTTGACCACGTCGACCCATTCGCCGCGGCGCCAGGGGGAGTACATCTGGGTGACGATGGGGCCCCAGGGGGTCATGACACTGCTGTCGCGGGCGTAGAGCTGATAGGGGAGGTTGCTGTCGGCGGGCAGCAGGTGGGTGGTGACGCCGGCGTGTTTGTAGGCGTCGAGCATTTCCTGGTGCTGGGCTTTGGCGATAGCGGGGTCGAACTGGCGGCCGAGGCGCACGGAGCGGCGGCTGGCGGCGTTGCCCATCTGCCAGGTGTAGTTGTCGATGGGGCCAACGAGCAGGTCGGTGAGAACGCCGTATTCGGAGTCGATGCCCCAGTTTTTCAGCGGCGCTGTGTTGCCGTTTTCGTTGCGGTGTTTGTAGGTAAATTCGGTCATGGTGGTTCTCGAGCTTTTACTGAACCCTGTTTAAGGCCCGGTGGCGCGGCCACTGCCGGTGACTATTTGCTAGACACGCCGTGAACCCATCCCTGGGGGCTCTTCCGCGAGGTCCCTCTCGCGGAAGGTCTAGCAAATAGTCACCGGCAGCAGCCGCTTCGCATTAAAGTTTCTTACTTCGTTAAGTCGCAGGGTGGATAAGCGCAGCGCATCCACCAATCCGGTTAGCCTGGGTTTGCCATTTTCAACATCGCGTGCAGCAGCACATTCGCGCCGGCTTCCAGATCTTTCGGTTCCGCATTTTCCGCTTCGTTATGACTCAGGCCTTTTTCACAGGGCACGAAGATCATGCTGGTGGGGGCTACGCGGGAGATGTACACGGAGTCGTGGCCGGCGCCGGAGACCATTTCCTTGTTGCTGTAGCCGAGATCGGCGACGGCGCTGCGTACGGCTTCGACGCATTTTGTATCGAAGGCGACGGCGGGGGAGCGCCATTCTTCGCGGATTTCGTGTTCGAGGCCGGTTTCTTCGGCGACGCTGGCGGCGATTTCGCGGAAGCGCTGGTCCATGGCGTCGAGGGTTTTCTGGTCCGGGTGGCGGAGGTCGACGGCGAGGACGAGCTTTTCCGGGACGGTGTTGCGGCTGCCAGGTTCTACGCGGATGTCGCCGAAGGTGGCTCTTGCCCAGGGGGCGTGTTCTTCGGCGAGTTTGTAGAGTTGGTCGAGGATGCGGTGCAGGCCCATAAACGGGTCGCGGCGGCCTTCCATGGGGCTGGGGCCGGCGTGGCAGGGTTGGCCGATCAGGGTGAGGTCGTACCAGTTCATGCCCTGGACGCCGCTCAATACGCCGATGGTTTTTTCTTCGGCCTCGAGAATGGGGCCCTGTTCGATGTGGACTTCAAACGCGGCGGCGAGCGGGCGCGGTTTGGCGGGGGTTTCGCCCTTGTAGCCGATGCGTTCCAGTTCTGCGCCGAAGGTCTTGCCTTCCTTGTCCTGGCGGGCGTAGGCGTAGTCGAGGTCGAAATTACCCGCCCAGACGCCGGAGCCGATCATGGCGGGGGAGAAGCGGGCGCCTTCTTCGTTGGTCCACACGGCCACTTCAATAGGGGCTTCGGTTTCCACATTGGCGTCGTTGAGGGAGCGGATGACTTCGAGGCCGGAGAGTACGCCGTAAACACCATCGAACTTGCCGCCGGTGGGCTGGGTGTCGAGGTGGGAGCCGGTGAGTACCGGTGGCAGTTCCTGCCCGTTTTTACAACCAGTACCGGGGCGCTGGGCGAAGATATTGCCCATTTCATCGACGGTGACGCTGCAGCCGGCGTCTTCGCACCATTTCACGAACAGGTCACGGCCCTGTTTGTCGAGGTCGGTAAGGGCCTGGCGGTTGCAGCCGCCTTTTGGTGTGGCGCCGATCTGCGCCATATCCATCAGGGAGCCCCACAGGCGCTGGCCGTTGATACGCAGTTGCCGGTAGTCGTTCATCGAGTCGTCCAAAAGCAAAAGTTATTGTTTACGCGCGTTTTGTGTATCAGGTTCCGTACATCAGGTTTAGTACAGATGCTGAATACATTTTGACGCGGGGCAGAACTTCTGATTGTTGAACTCGGTCGACGCGCGCGGTGATCCTGCGGAATCAGCGCGCGCTATGTGCAGTTACTGCAGTATCAATCGGCGAGGTACTCGTCTTTGAGCTTCACATAATTACCGGCGGTATAGGTAAAGAAAGACTTCTCTTTCTCGGTCAGCGACCGCGCCTGTTTCGCCGGTGAACCCACATACAGATAACCGCTTTCCAGCCGCTTCCCCGGCGGCACCAGCGCGCCGGCGGCCAGAACCACTTCGTCCTCGATCACCGCGCCGTCCAGCACGATGGCGCCAATCCCGATCAGCACCCGATTGCCCACGGTACAGCCATGCAGGCAGGCCTTGTGGCCGATGGTGACGTCTTCACCGATGGTCAGCGGCCAGCCGCCCTCGTTGAAATCACTGGCGTGGGTGATATGCAGTACCGAGCCGTCCTGCACGCTGGTGCGGGCGCCGATGCGCACCCGGTGCATATCGCCGCGGATTACGGTCATCGGCCACACGGAGCAGTCGTCGCCCAGTTCAACGTCGCCAATCACCGTGCACTGGGGGTCGATAAAAACCCGCTCGCCAAGCTTGGGGCTGTGGCCGCGGTGTTCGCGCAGGGTGTGTTCGGTTGAATCCAACTTGGACAAGGTTGACCTCCGGCTTTTGGTGCTAGGTGCTTTGATGCAAGGTGCTGTGGTGCAAGGTGTTCGCGCAATCCACTAGAATAATCGGCATATGTTAACCCGTCCCCGCGATCCATGCGCCGCTGCCGATCGCCCTGCGACAAGGAATCCCGATGTCTGATACTTCCTCCGCGAACCCGCTGCTGACCGCGCCAGTACTGCCTCCCTTCGATACCATCAAGCCGCAACACGCCGAGCCCGCGATTGCTGAACTGATCGCCAAATGCCGCGAACAGCTGCAATCCTGCCTGAATAATGCCGGTGGCGAGCCGAGCTGGGATGAAACCATGGCACCCCTGGAGGAGGCCCAGGATTCCCTGAGCAAGGCGTTTTCACCGGTTTCACACCTGAACAGCGTACTGAGCGGCGACTGGCGTGCGCCCTACGAGGCGTGCCTGGCGCAGGTGACCGAGTACTGGACCGAGCTGGGGCAGAACCCGGAGTTGTACGCGGTATACCGCGCCCTGGCTAAGTCCCCGGATTTCGCCAACTGGCCACAGGCGCGCAAGCAGGCGGTGCGCCACGGCCTGCGGGATATGCATCTCGGCGGTGTGGCGCTGGAGGGCGAAAAGCGCGAGCGCTACGCTGCCATCAGCAAGCGGCTGGCGGAGCTCAAGAGCAAGTTTGCCAACAACGTGCTGGATGCCACCAACGCCTGGAGCCTGACAGTCGCCGACGAGGCCGAGCTGGCGGGTATCCCCGAATCCGCGCTGGCCTCGGCGAAGGCACTGGCGGAATCAAAGGGCGAACAGGGCTGGCGACTGACGCTGGATGGCCCCTGCTTTCTGGCAGTGATGACCCACGCGGAGAATCGCGAGCTGCGCCACAAGATGCACTACGGGTTTATCACCCGCGCCTCGGATGTGGGTCCCAATGCCGGCGAGTTCGATAACGCCAATGTGATGGCGGAGATCCTGTCCCTGCGCGCCGAGCAGGCGCACCTGCTGGGTATGGCCAATTACGCGGAGCGCTCCCTGGCGAGCAAGATGGCGGGTTCGACCGACGAAGTGGAGACTTTCCTGCGGGATCTGGCCAAGCGCGCCAGGCCCGCCGCGGTGAAGGAGTTCACGGAGCTGCAGGCGTTTGCGGCCGATGAATTGGGCCTCGATAAACTGCAGCCCTGGGACGTGGCCTGGGCGGCAGAGAAGCTGAAGCAGTCCCGCTATGCCGTCAGCCAGGAAGACCTGCGCCCGTATTTCCCCTACCCGAAGGTGCTGTGCGGCCTGTTTGCGGTGGCAGAAAAGCTGTTTGGCGTGGTGGCGGAGCGAGACGACAGCGTGCCCAGCTACCACGAAGATGTGCATTTCTACTGGCTGAAGCGCGGCGGTGAGCCCATCGCCGGCTTCTATCTCGACCCCTATGCCCGCGAGAAAAAGCGTGGCGGCGCGTGGATGGACGACGCGCGGGTGCGCCGCCAGACATTGGCGGGCCTGCAGCTGCCGGTGGCCTATCTGGTGTGCAATTTTTCTAGCCCATCCAAAGATAAGCCGGCGCTGCTGACCCACTACGAGGTCACCACCCTGTTCCACGAATTTGGCCACGGCCTGCACCATATGCTCACCCAGGTGGATGTGGCGGCGGTGTCCGGGATCAACGGGGTGGCCTGGGACGCGGTGGAGCTGCCCAGCCAGTTTCTGGAGAACTGGTGCTGGGAACCGGAAGCGCTGGCGATGATTTCCGGGCATTTTGAGACGGGGCAGCCCCTGCCGCAGGCATTATTGGATAAAATGCTCGCCGCAAAGAACTTCCAGTCCGCCATGTTCACCGTGCGCCAGCTGGAATTTGCCCTGTTCGACTTCCTGCTGCACTCGCGCCCGGAAGGCGCCAACGCGGATGAGATCCAGCGCCTGATCAACGAGGTGCGGGCCAAGGTGTCGGTGGTGCCGGTGTCCCCGGACAACCGCTTCCAGAACAGCTTCAGCCATATTTTTGCCGGCGGCTACGCGGCGGGATACTACAGCTACAAGTGGGCGGAAGTGCTGAGTGCGGATGCGTTTTCACTGTTCGAGGAGACCGGCATTTTCGATCCGGCCACGGGCAATAAATTTCTCGCCACCGTACTGGAGCAGGGTGGCAGTCGCGATGCGCAGGACCTGTTCACGGAATTTCGTGGCCGGGCCCCTAAAATTGACGCGCTGCTGCGCCACTCCGGTATCGAATAGCGAGGCAAGTAACGAGGTATATTTTGAGCGACGAATTTGAAAAGCCTGTGAAGCGCCGGTTTATTGCCGGCGCCGTCTGTCCGCGCTGTAGCGAAATGGACAAGATCGTCAATTACAAACAGGGTGACAAGAATTATCGTGAGTGCGTGGCGTGTGGTTTCAAAGATGAAATTCGGCTACAGGCATCACCGCGGGAACTGGATACCCGTGTAAATCAAACCGAAGACAGGGAAGTGGAAGTAACGGCAGTGAAAATCTTACTGCCCCCGAACGATAAAAAATAATCCACAAAATCACTTCTCAGAAGCCAGGCTCTTGAAAAAAATCTATCCCCTGATCGCCCTGGCGATCGTTCTCGTCATTGCCGGTCTCTATGGACTGGATCACTATCGCGAAGTTCGTGAACAGCAGCAGGCGACGACCGCGCATCTGATTACCCGCTGCGTCAATCAGGGCTTGCTATCACTGTATGCGTTGCAGGCAAATGACTGGAACAAAAAGCCCAAACTACTAGATAGGGAAACCGAGCGTTTGCGGGAGCGGGTGGCGGCATTACCGGATGCGGTATACGAGGGGAAACCCTATGCCGACTGGCAGGGCGCTCTGGAGGTATGTGATCGCCTGACGGTGAACAGTAATCGTCAACACAAAACCATATTCCGCTCACTTGCGGAAATGGCGAAAAAAGAAATCTGGGATCTGGATACGGCAAAAAGTGAGCCGTTTCAGGAGCGCCGGAAAAAAGCCATTTATCGTTCAAAGGTTGCCGCAGAAGCCGCGGACCGCTATCTCGATGATCTGCAGGCAGATGTAAAACGACTGCTGGACGTCAGCCGGGTTTCACCGGAAGCGCGCGCGCTGACCGAGCAGCAGCTACAGGAATATATATTTAAGAAATACCGCAAGGGTCGCTTCAGCAAACGCCGGGTACTGCAGTATCTGGAGCGACAGGAAGCCTTTTATCAATTGCTGACGGACAACCCGAAAGGGTTCACCTTGCGCGGTGGAAGTCTGTTTTTCTACAACAAAAAGTTGCACCGCAAGGCCGACGACCTGAATCGTTCCCTGCTGCACGGTGAGTCGGACTTTTTCGCCAACTGGCGGCAGATCGTAGAGCAGTAAAGATCGGCGACTGCAGCGGCAAGAAATAATAGACCCGGCCAGATGTGATCAGTGTGAAAGATCAATCTGTCGGTTCAGGGTGGGGGCACGCAATTCAATTTGCATGTGGTTGGCGAAATCCGGCCACTCACCGGGCACATCTTCAAATCGCTGCTTGTAAAGGATCATCGATACCAGCCGCGCGGGGTCCAGTTCGGCGGGTTCAAAACGCTGCAACAGCACTTCGGCCAGATCATCCAGCTGGCAGGCCAGGGTTTCGCCCAATAATTCACGCACAACCAGGTTCGCCACCATCGGGTCCATTGGCAGCAGCGGGGTACCGCATACCGGCTGCAGGATGTCGTTGATTTCTTCCATTATCCGGTGGGTGAGGTACGCCTCATCGAGAATAGAGCCGAGCCCGTGTTCCTGGGGCTGGCGCTCGGGTATTTCTCCAAAGCTGTGCACGATCAGATCCCTGACCGGGAGAAAGTCGAGCCCGCCGGCATCACACAGCTGCTCCATGCGCTCGAGCCACGAGGGAATCACCTGGATATAGCGGATCACAAAACAGGTAATGTGCAGCGGGGCATCCCGCTGCGGCAAATGGATGCTGCGGTGCAGGTTCGGCAGTGTGTTGTGCAGTGAGCGTCGAAAACGACTGCGGGCCTGCTCTGCGGCCACGGCCCGTTCGATGCACTGTTGGATCAGGTGGTAATGGTCGGACATACGTCAAAACGAAAACGGCGAAACCGCGTCCTCGTTTCTTTGTTCGCCATTCCCCCGTTTGGACCCGTGAGCGGGTTCAAATTAGTGAGCGGACAAGACTGCTTAACGATGGAAGTGGAATCGGTACCGTAGCTCCAGTTACAGCCAAACTTTGTTTTTAGTGTAGTAGTAAAAATAGACCATCAATCCGGTTGATCGTGCGCCAAACCACAAAAAAAGGCTGAACCAGATGCCAGCATTGCCCAAATGTCGAGTCATCCACCAAGTTGGTATGAACACCATCACGGAAGCGACAAACATGGTATTCCGCATCTGCCGGCTTTTACCCGCGCCGATGAAAACTCCGTCCAGCTGATAGCTCCACACTGCAACCAGGGGCAACGCACATAGCCACGGGTAGTAGCTTGCCGTTGCCGACAGTACCGCGGGGATATCGGTAAATAACGGCAAAATCCAGAACTTTCCGGTAACCAAAATGCCCGTGATTACCAGCGCCGTCACCAGTGCCCAGGTGCCGGCGGCGCGGTTGGTCCGCTGGAATTGCTCCATCGAACCACGCCGCACCGCGCGACCAACGAGGGATTCGGTGGCGTGGGCAAAGCCGTCCAGGGCGTAAGACGTGATCATCAGTAGCTGCAGAAGGATCGCGTTGGCCGCCAGTATGGTGTCGCCCTGGGCCGCGCCCTGGGCGGTGAAAAAGGTCAGGGTAAACAGCAGCAGGCAGGTGCGCACAAACAGATCGCCGTTGATGCGCAGCAGTTCCAACCACGGCGCCGTCTTTTGCCATGGCCAGAAGGCGGCGCTCCGCAATACTTCTCCCATCTCGTTGCGTGCATCCCGGTGGCGCAGTCCCAGCAGCCACCAGCCCAGGCAGAAACTGCACAGGTCTGCGCAAACCGAAGCCCAGGCGGCGCCGCGCGCGCCCATCCCCAGCCCCAGAATCAACAGCAGATCCAGCGCGATATTCAGCAGGTTGGCAGTGACCAGTATCGCCAGCGGAGCGCGGCTGTCCTGGCGTCCGATAAAAAATCCCAGCAGGGCAAAGTTGGCAAGCGCTAACGGCGCGCTCAACAGGCGGATCTGCAGATAGTCGCGCGCGTGGGGCGTGGCCTCGGCACTGGCGTTCATCCACTGGGTGATCAGTGGCAGCAGCGGCGAGGCGAGCAGAAGCAACAGGGCGCCGAGGGCGAGTGCCAGCACCAGTGCGCGCAGTAACCACGCCGCGCCGCTATCGCTGGCGCGGGCCACCAGCCCGGTCGTGCCCATGCGCAAAAATCCAAAAGCCCACAGCAACATGGAAATCACGCTGGCGCCAATGGCGACGCCGGAAAGATATTCCGGGCTGGACAGGTGGCCGAGCACGGCGGTATCTACTGCGCCCAGAAGTGGCACGGTGATGTTGCTCAGAATCATGGGCCAGGCGAGATGCCAGACCCGCAGATAGGGAGCGGCGTTTCGGCGTGAAAAGACACTGGAGAGCGCCGATGAATTTTTCATGTAAGTTGGCGTTTTAATTGACTTTCTTCTGGCGATGTGTTTCTTTTGAAAGTGCTAGATGCGACAAAAAGACACAGGTTGTTGGTTGTACCTTCCGGGCGGCGACATCTGAAGTAAAAATAACAAGTTGCACTGACAGCAGTATCGCGCAGTTGAGGTCCTCGCCCGGTGTGCGAACAGTGTATGTAGTCTTGGTTTACTACAGCGTATCCACACGTTCACGTGTGGGTGTGTTCCCGATTTTCCGATCGGGGCAGTCTCCATCCTCGGAACAGCCAGCCGCTGTTTACGGGTTTTGCTATTTTGTGGTTTGCGATGCCGCGACCGCGCACGGTTATTTTTCCGTGGCGCAAGGCCGTAGCGATCAAACCGCAGGAAGCGGGCTCGCGAGAATAACAAACATGGAGATCTGCAGGCGATGTTGATGGGCTTCAAACGGCTGTTCGCCTTCCTGACCATCTCGGCAATTGCACCCGCTGCGCTCGCGCAGGAGGCTTCTGAGAAGGCCTCGGAGGAAGTGCAACGCTGGGGGGTCAATATGACCCAGGGGGTAACCGAGGTTTCCCGTACCACTTACGATCTTCACATGCTGATCTTCTGGATCTGTGTGGTGATCGGCGTAGCGGTATTCGGGGTGATGTTCTACAGCATGTGGCGTCACCGCAAAAGCAAGGGCTACAAGGCCGCACAGTTTCACGAAAGTCTCGGAGTGGAACTGGCCTGGACCATTGTCCCTACCCTGATTCTTATCGGCATGGCGATCCCCGCCACCAAAACCCTCTACGATATCTACGACACCAAGGAAGCCGATCTCGACATCATGATCACCGGCTACCAGTGGAAGTGGAAATACGACTACCTGGGTTCCGATGTCTCTTTCTTCTCCAATCTCTCCACGCCCCAGTCGCAGATTCAAAATCAGCAACCGAAAACGGTGAACTACCTGCTTGAGGTAGACGAGCCGCTGGTGGTGCCGGTGAATAAAAAAATCCGCTTCCTGATTACCGCCAACGACGTGATCCACGCCTGGTGGGTACCGGATCTGGCGGTGAAGAAAGATGCGATCCCGGGCTTTGTAAATGAATCCTGGACCCGCATCGATGAGCCCGGCATTTACCGCGGCCAGTGTGCGGAACTCTGCGGTAAGGACCACGGTTTTATGCCGATCGTGGTCAAGGCGGTGCCGGAAGATGAATACCATTCCTGGCTCAGCGACCGCGCTGCCGCAGCCGCGCGCATCAAGGAACTGACCAACAAAACGTTCACCTTCGACGAGCTGTACGAGCGCGGCGAGAAAATCTACAACAGTGCCTGTGTGGCGTGCCACCAGGCCAAAGGCCAGGGCATTCCCGGCACCTTCCCGGCCATTGCCGGTTCCAAGGTTGCTACCGGCCCCATGGACGGGCACATGAGCATGGTGGTGAATGGTTCCCCGACCAACCCAGCGATGCAGGCCTTCGGCGCGCAGTTAAGTGAAGTGGACCTGGCCGCGGTCATCACCTATCAGCGCAGTGCCTTCGGCAACAATATGGGCGACACCGTGCAGCCCATCGACATTCTCAATTTCAAGAATAAGTAAGCAGGAGCCGAGAGGAGTTTAGTTATGGCACACGGTCCCAAACCCGGTTTTACCCGCTGGCTCTACACCACTAACCACAAAGACATCGGCTCGATGTATCTGTGGTTCAGTTTTGCGATGTTCCTGCTAGGCGGATGTATGGCGCTGGTTATCCGCGCTGAACTGTTCCAGCCCGGCCTGCAGATTGTGCAGCCGGATTTCTTTAACCAGATGACCACCATGCACGGGCTGATCATGGTGTTCGGTGCGGTGATGCCCGCGTTTGTGGGGCTCGCCAACTGGATGGTGCCGATGATGATCGGCGCTCCGGATATGGCGCTGCCGCGCATGAACAACTGGAGCTTCTGGATTCTGCCGTTCGCCTTCGCGATGCTGGCATCCACGCTGTTTATGGAAGGCGGTGCGCCCAACTTCGGTTGGACATTCTATGCGCCGCTCTCCACCGAATACGCACCGCCCAGTGTGACCTTCTTTATCTTTGCCATTCACATCATGGGTGCCTCTTCGATCATGGGTGCGATCAATATCGTCGCCACCATTCTGAATATGCGCGCACCGGGTATGACCCTGATGAAGATGCCGCTGTTCGTGTGGACCTGGTTGATTACCGCCTACCTGCTGATTGCAGTAATGCCGGTACTCGCCGGTGTGGTGACCATGATGCTGATGGATATCCACTTCGGTACCAGCTTCTTCAGCGCCGCCGGTGGTGGTGACCCGGTACTGTTCCAGCATGTGTTCTGGTTCTTCGGCCACCCCGAGGTGTACATCATGATCCTGCCGGCGTTCGGTATCGTGTCGGCGATCATTCCCACCTTCGCGCGCAAGCCGCTGTTCGGTTACAGCTCCATGGTGTACGCCACCGCGTCCATCGCCTTCCTAAGTTTTATCGTGTGGGCGCACCACATGTTTACCGTGGGCATGCCGATTGCCGGTGAGCTGTTCTTTATGTACGCCACCATGCTGATCGCGGTGCCCACCGGGGTGAAGGTGTTCAACTGGGTGACCACCATGTTCCGCGGCTCGATGACTTTCGAGACGCCCATGCTGTTCTCCATCGCGTTTGTGATCCTGTTTACCCTGGGTGGCTTCTCCGGCCTGATGCTCGCCATCGCGCCGGCGGATTTCCAGTATCACGATACCTACTTTGTGGTGGCGCACTTCCACTATGTGCTGGTGCCCGGCGCCATTTTCTCGATTACCGCCGGCGTCTATTACTGGCTGCCCAAGTGGACCGGGAATATGTACAACGAGACTATGGGCAAGGTGCATTTCTGGATGGCGTTTGTGGGCCTGAACGTGACCTTCTTCCCGATGCATTTTGTCGGCCTCGCTGGTATGCCCCGCCGTATTCCGGATTACGCGCTGCAGTTTGCCGACTTCAACCAGATCGCCAGTGTCGGTGCCTTCCTGTTCGGCGCCGCGCAGATCGTGTTCCTGTTCAATGTGATCCGCACGGTGCAGGGCGGCAAGAAAGCCACCGATGAAGTCTGGGAAAATCCGGAAGGGTTGGAGTGGAGCGTGCCCTCACCGGCCCCGTACCACACCTTCAGCACGCCACCGGTTGTGCGTTAATTTCCTGTAAGAGTTGACGTTATGTCGCTGAGTGCAAACGCAAAAACCACGGCCAAGCTGCTGACCCTCGCGGTCGGCATGCTCGGCTTTGCGTTGTTCATCATGCCGCCGCTATACGACGCCTTCTGTGAGATCACCGGCCTGAACGGCAAAACCGGTGGTCGCTACGAGGCGGTGCCTGCCGCGGTGGATACCGAGCGCACAGTGAAAGTACAGTTTGTTGCCAGCTACAACGAAAACATGCCGTGGGAATTCAAGCCCGATACGGTGGAAATCCGTGTGCACCCCGGAGCAGCGGTAGATACCGTGTTCCACGCGCGCAACCCCACCGACCGCGACATGATCGGTCAGGCGATTCCCAGCCTGGTGCCGTTCAAGGCCGCCAGCTATTTTCATAAAACCGAATGCTTCTGCTTTAACCAGCAGGCGCTCGCCGCCGGCGAATCCGCCGAACTGGGTCTGCGTTTTATCGTCGATCCGGATCTGCCCGCCGGGGTAAATACAATTACGCTTTCCTACACGCTGTTTGATGTCACGGAAAGAATTGCCAAACAAGCGAACAACAAAAGTACCGACTCCGAGCGAGAGGGATAAAAAACTATGGCCACCGAAAGCAGCTACTATGTTCCCGAGCAGTCCCGGCTGCCTATCTTCGCCACCATCGGCATATTCCTGACGGCCTTTGGTGCCGCCACCTGGGTCAATGGCGGCAGCTCGTATATTTTCTTTATCGGCGCCATCGCCATGGCCACGGTGTTGTGGTTCTGGTTTGCGGAAGTCATCAAGGAAAACATGCAGGGCCTCAACAGCGCTCAGCTGAAGCGCTCCTATGTGTGGGGTATGGGCTGGTTTATTTTTTCTGAGGTGATGTTCTTCGCCGCCTTCTTCGGCGCACTCTATTACATCCGCACCTTCTCCCTGCCGTGGCTCGGTGGTGAGGGTGACCGCGGATCATCAAATATGTTGTGGGAGGGTTTCCAGAACACCTGGCCGCTGATGGTTACCCCGGAGCAGGCAGTCAGTGGTGACGCGGCCAAAGTGGTCGGTCCCAAGGGAATTATCGATCCCTGGCACCTGCCGCTGCTTAATACTGTATTGCTGTTAGCGTCCAGTGTGACCGTACATATCGCCCATGTTTATCTGAAAAAGGGCAAGCGCCAGGGCTTTAATCTGTGGCTCACCGCTACCGTGGCACTGGGTATTGCCTTCCTGTTCTTCCAGGTAGAGGAATATCTCGAGGCCTACCAGCAGCTGGGCCTGACTCTGGAATCCGGAATCTACGGCACCACCTTCTTTATGCTCACCGGCTTCCACGGTGCGCACGTGACCCTCGGCACCATCATGTTGTTGATCATGTTGCTGCGCTCGGTGATCGCCCACCACTTCAAGCCGGACGATCACTTTGGTTTCGAAGCGGCCAGCTGGTACTGGCACTTTGTGGATGTGGTCTGGGTCGGTCTGTTTATCTTTGTCTACGTGCTGGGTGCGTAAACAAAAGCTGGCAGGTGGGTGCTTCTAGCATCCACCTGTCTAAATCGAACTTAATATTTATTTGCCCAGGGCGCGGTGTTGGAAAGGATCCCGCTATCAAATCCGTACCAAATAGCGATCAGTAACAATGCCGCCAGAGAGATGCGAATACCCAGCGCATAGAGGGTACGTTTGGATTGTGGCGCGCCCATATCGCGCAACAGGAAAATCAGCGCACTGGTCAGGCTGGCCAGTACGGCGAGAAACAACAACACGATTAGTGCTTTTAGCCACATAATAAAACGCCACTTATTGAAGTATTTATTGGCATGACAGCTCCCAAAACATCGCAGCAACACCGCGATCACGCAGTAAAGACCGGGAACGCCGAAAAGGTTACGGAACACGCGGCAGATGGCAAGTCCTCATCGCGCGCCGCCAGTGTAGCATTTATTCGCAACTGGCCCGTCACCCTCCTCAGCCTGTGTTTTTTCCCCATCTTGTTGAGCCTCGGCAACTGGCAGCTCAATCGCGCGGCGGAAAAACAACAGATGCTGGAGCAGATCAATGGGCGACTCTCCGCACAGCCGGTAAATCTGACTGACGCGTCTGCACAGTGGGGAATCCTTAAAGCCTATACGCCCGTACGCTTACTGGGCGTTTATTCAGAAGAGTACTTTTTTCTCGATAATCGCACCCGCAATGGTCGTGTTGGCTACGAAATACTGCAGATTTTTGAAACCGGCAGCAGTGATACAACCAAATCACGCTGGTTGATCAATCGTGGGTGGCTGCCAGCTGGCAGTCGTCGAAGCGAGTTGCCCGAAGTGCGCTATCCACTGGCCGCGAAAGTCATCACCGGCTTTCTTTACCCCGCGCAGCTCAATGGGCAAGGTGGCACGACACCTCAAAGTCGAATTCAGTCCCTGCAAGAATTGAACCCACAGCAACTCATGCTTAACCAACCAATGTGGCAAGTGCGTCTCAGTGTTGATTCAGATACCGCGTTGGTTACTGACTGGCAACTGATCACCACAAGTTCGCCGAAGCACATCGGATACTCGATACAATGGTTCGCGATGGCAGCTACTCTGCTTGTACTTTGGTTGCTTACGGCGACAAACACGCGCCAAATACTGTGTGATAAGTTAAAGAAATCTTAAAAACAGATGTAGTTAAACCAAATCAATAATGAGTGTATTGTGGATTCCGGTCCGCAAATTGCTCCCAATAGTGAGGTACAAGAGGTGACGGAAAGAGTTCAGACCGATAAGGATTCGGAGGTCAATTCGGCAGAGCGTTCGCATCGAATGCTGTCAGGTTCGAGTCGTTTGGCCGGTATTGGTGTCGTTGCTTCTGTAGCGTTACCGATTCTTGCAGCTTACCTCATCTTTTATACCGGTTTAGGTATTCCATCCAACACGGTTAATCAGGGGGAACTCCTAAAACCTGCCAAGAGTGTGGCAGAAATCGAGCTACTGACCCATGATGGCAGTGAGTTGTCACTGGAGCACGAGGCGCTTAGGTGGCGCTACCTGATTATCGGTGATGCTCAGTGTAGCGTTGAATGCGAGAAACTTTTGTACACCACTCGTCAGGTGCATATCCGCTTGGGCGACAAGGCACGTCGTGTGGAACGGATCCTTGTCACTGCCGCGCCATTGAGCGGGGTGCGCCAACGAGATCTCGCCAGCCAACACCCCAAACTCCGCTTCTTCAGCGTTGACCCGCAACAACTGGATCTGTGGCTGGCTGACAGTGACCACGCCGGCCTCGCGCGTCCAAATGCGCTACTTGTGGATCAACAGGGTTACGCGATGATGGTGTACGATAATACCCATACTGGCAACCAATTGCTGAAAGATATCAAACGATTGCTGAAGTACTCCTACGAATAGTAAAGGCTAAAGGAGGGAGCGAAATGGATGTTGAATCCGATATCACTGAACTGAGTAAAAACTACAAGAGGGACTGGCGGTTTCGCCTGGCTTTGGCGGGCACCGGCCTCGCCCTGGTGGTGGTGGTGCTCGGTGCCTTCACCCGCTTGTCTGACGCCGGTCTCGGTTGCCCGGACTGGCCCGGCTGTTACGGGCACCTCCTGTGGCCGGATGAGCACCACGAAATTACCGCGGCCAACGCCGCCTTTCCGGACACCCCTGTAGAAACCGACAAGACCTGGCCGGAAATGGTGCACCGCTATTTTGCCGGCATGTTGCTGCTGCTGGTGGCGGGATTAACCTATCTGTTCTGGCGTCGCCGCGGGCATCGGGGGTTTATCCAGAGTCACATCCTGTTGGGTTTGATAATCCTGCAGGCGGCTTTCGGTATGTGGACGGTCACTCTCAAACTTTGGCCGCAAGTCGTTACCCTGCACCTTCTGGGTGGTATGGCTACACTGTCAGTGCTATGGATGTTGTCCGAACGGTTACGCTACCGGAAACGATTGATACCAGCTCATGAGTACGCGGCACTGCAGAGGTTGCGTCCACTGGCGATTGTGGCAGTAATTGTTGTGAGCCTCCAGATCGCACTTGGTGGCTGGACCAGCTCTAACTATGCGGCGCTGGCGTGCCCGGATTTCCCTACCTGTCACAACGAGTGGTGGCCAGAGATGGATTTCCGACAGGGTTTTAATGTTGCACAACATATCGGCCCAAACTATTTAGGCGGGGCGCTGGAAAGCGATGCGCGTACCGCAATTCACCTGACCCACCGCATTGGCGCAATCATTGTCACGCTGATAGTGAGCCTGCTGGCGGTATTCGCCTGGCGGGCCGGCTCGCCCCGCTGGGGCCAGGGCCTGCTCGCCGTATTGGGCTTGCAAGTGGCTCTCGGAATTGCGAATGTGGTGATGTTCCTGCCGCTGCCCATCGCCGTGGCCCACAATGCCGGCGCAGCACTACTGCTGCTGAGTCTGCTGACCTTCTGCTATCGGATTAACACGGTGCAGCCGGCGATCAAGAATTTTCCGTAACGACGTTGAGATTGAGCATAAAGATGTAGCGTAGAGGGTTTTGCAGTACCTCAAATAGGGGCGCCTCAAGAATCGTAACGAGCGGGAGGCTGGTGGTGGGCGTCGGAGTGCAGGAAGCGGAGTGTTTGAGACTACATGAGCATTCTGACCGGGCTGGCGCACCAGCACCGCCAGACGCCGCCAGGCGCACGCGCAGTAGATTTTTGAGATACCCATAATAATGACAACGAGGTGGTAACCATGAGTACCCAGGCAGTAGCAGTCCAGCACGCCATCTGGCGTGATTACTATGAGCTCACCAAACCGCGGGTGGTGATGCTCATGATCCTCACCTCAGTGATCGGCATGTTACTGGCGGCCCCCGGCATGGTGCCACTGGATATATTGGTCCTGGGGAATGCTGGTATCGCGCTTTGTGCTGGCGGTGCCGCCGCGATAAACCATCTTGTCGACCGGCATATCGATATCAAAATGGCCCGTACCACCAACCGCCCGGTGGCGCGAGGCCGAGTCGAACCCCATAAGGCACTGTTGTTTGCATTGGCCCTGAGCTGTTCTGGTATGTCTATACTGCTCGTCTTTGTCAATGCACTGACCGCCTGGCTGACACTGGCCTCCCTGCTGGGTTATGCAGTGGTATACACCATGTTTCTCAAGCGCGCCACGCCTCAGAATATCGTCATTGGTGGTCTCGCGGGTGCTGCGCCGCCACTACTTGGCTGGGTTGCGGTAACTGGTGAGATACATGGCCACGGTCTGCTGCTTGTGCTGATTATTTTTGCCTGGACGCCACCGCATTTCTGGGCACTGGCGGTGCACCGTCGCGATGATTACGCAAAAGCAGAAATTCCAATGTTGCCGATTACCCACGGTGTGCAGTTTACGAAAATCCATATTCTGCTGTATACCATCATTCTTTTCGCCGTTAGTCTTTTGCCATTCGCAACCGCAATGCTGGGGTGGTTGTATCTACTCGGTGCGGTGGTCCTCGGTATCGGTTTCCTCTACTGGGCCATCGAGATGCTACGGGGCAGGGTTGCCAATGCGGGAATGGAGACGTTCAAGTACTCCATTGTTTATCTGATGGCGCTCTTTTGCATTATGTTGATGGACCACTATCTGGTGGCGCTGCCTACTAGCGGAGTTTGATATGAATGAAAATCTGCATCACACGCCGGCACAGAAACGCGGCATTTTTATAACCGTCGCTGTGTTGATACTGTTTATGACAGCCGTTGTGGTGGGATTTCTTAACAAGTTGAACCAGCCGCGGGTGATTACCGATGCGGAGTTGCGGGCTAACGGTGCATTCAAGCTGGAGCGACCGCGTATTCTGGATGAATTTGAACTGCTCGCCGACAGTGGTGACGTATTCAAAACCACACAACTGACCGGGCGCTGGACGCTGGTTTTCTTCGGCTTTACCCACTGCCCGGATGTCTGTCCCACCACACTGGCCACGTTGAATAACTTCTATAAAACCCTGGATGAAGACACTCGGGAAACTACCGATATTCTGCTGGTTTCCGTCGATCCACAAAGAGATCAACCGAAACAACTGCAGGACTACGTGCGTTATTTCAATCCGGATTTTTACGGAGTGACCGGAGAATTTATCAATCTCAAGCGTTTTGCCAATCAGCTCAACGTGCCGTTTAACAAGGTTCCACTGGAAGACGACCAATACACCGTAGATCACGGATCACAGGTGGTACTGATCAACCCCCGTGGGCATTACCACGGCTTTTTCAAAGCGCCGCTGGATCCGGCAAAAATGAAACTGACGTACCGTTCAATGCGCGCAACCTATAACGGCTGAGGGGACCGCGATCACGGCAGGGATGTGCAACAGGCGCTATGATGGCGCCTGTTCTCGTTTGCCTGATCTGAATTACAGGACCGAATAATTCGTCAAATTGTTGAAAATGGAATTTCTATGTTTTCACTCAATGTACAGCGGGGTGCGCCAGTGATTGCGGCGGATACTCCAATCGATGGTAAGTTTCTTTGGCTACCCGCGGCGTTTCTCTGCCTGCTGGCAATTCCGTTTGGTTGGATCGGTATATTCGCCCCCGCCATCTGGCTTGGTCTGGTGGCAATGGACAGTGCGCAGGGCTGGAAAAAAGCCGTCAGCTATGTGATTACCGGATTGTTGATGCTGGTGGTCACCAGCGGGGCCATTCCCGGAAACGACCATATCCTGCTGATGGAGCCGTATCTGCAAAACGGCAGCGAAATTTACGCGAGCTTTCGACCGGCCAAAGCGGTTATTGCCGTGACGCTCGTGCTGTTTATGCTGCTGCGTCCACAGCCGCTGAAACGCAAAGACCTGCCGCTGATGGCCATCGCCATCGTCACCCCGATTGTCGCGGGTGCTTTCTTTCTCGACTTCCAGCCCAAGCTCACCGCCACCATCGCGCTCGCCGCACTGCTGAACCTGCTGGTGGTGTGTATTGCCGAGGAAGGTTTTTTTCGCTGGGTTTTACAGCGCGGGCTGGGCCAGTGGTTACATCGCTGGCCGTGGATTCCGACCATTCTGGTAACCCTGCTGTTCACCTACCTGCACACGGGCTGGGCTGTTTCCATCACCATGCTGTCGCTGGTTGGGCTCGCGGGCCTGGGTTACGCGCTGATCTGGCAATTGCGTGGCAGCTTCTGGGCCTGTGTGTTTACCCACTGGGGGGTAAACCTGTTGCATATGACCCTGCTGCAATACCCGGGTTGAGCCGTTGACATGATATGAATCAGGCAGTTGTTTCCCGGTGAAACAGCTGCCCAATCAGAAACAGGCAGCCCGCCGCCAGCACGATCGACGGCCCTGCCGGGCTATCCCACAGCACCGAAGCCGCAAGGCCGATTGCCACGGAAATACAGCCGATCAAGGAGGCGAAGCCGGCCATCTGCTCCGGGGTGGTCGAAATACGTCGCGCGGTGGCGGCGGGGATAATCAGCAGGGCGGTGATCAGCAATACACCCACCACTTTCATGGCGATGGCAATCAGCAGCGCCAGCATCAGCATCAGCGCCAGGCGCACCCTTTCTACCTTGATTCCCTCTACTGCAGCCAACTCCTCATGCAGGGTAAAGGCGAGCAATTTCGGCCACAGAAAAATCAGCAGCAACGCAATTACTACGGTGGCGATGGCCATCAATAGGAGGTCCTGAGTGGAGACTGCCAGCAGATCGCCCAGCAGCAGCGATAACAGGTCCACATTGATATCCAGCAGGCTGACGGTGACGATCCCGAGGGCCAGCATGGAGTGGGACAGTATGCCCAGCAGGGTATCCACCGACAGGTTCTGACGACGCTGGAAGTACACCAGCAGCAGCGCCAGCAAGCAGCTGCTCGCCACCACCGCCAGCGTCGGCTGAATATGCAGTACAAAACCGAGGGTCACACCGAGCAGGGCAGAGTGGGCGAGGGTGTCGCCGAAGTAGGCCATGCGCCGCCACACCGCAAAGCAGCCGAGGGGGCCGCTCACCAGGGCCACCAGCAGGCCGGCGCCCAGGGCGTACCAGAGAAACGTCGAGTGTAAAATCTGCGACCAGTCCATCAGTCTTTCTCCCCGGAGTCCTGCGAAGATGTGCGCGATGGCGGGGGGGTAATCGCGTGGTCGTGGTCGTGACTGCAGCCCTCGTCCACGATTTCACCGCCGATATCATGGTGGTGATTGTGATGGTGGGTGTAGGGCGCCAGTTTATCGCCGAACATCTCCAGATAAGCCGGGTCCTTGCTGACCTGCTCCGGGTGACCGTAGCAGCAGATATGCTGGTTCAGGCACAGTACGCGGTCCGTGGCGGCCATCACCAGATGGAGGTCGTGGGACACCAATAGCACGCCACACTTGAGTTCATCGCGCAGCTGAGCGATCAACTGGTAAACCTCACTCTGTCCGCCCAGGTCGACACCCTGGGTAGGCTCATCCAGCACCAGCAATTGCGGTCGGCGAGCCGCCGCCCGTGCCAGCAACACCCGCTGCATCTCACCGCCGGAAAGGTCCGCCAGGCGAGACTTGGCTAGATGGGGTGCGGCAACACGATCCAGCGCATCCGCCACTTCGACCCCGCTGATGCCCAGCTGCAGAAAGCGCGCCACGGTCATCGGCATGGTGGCATCGATCTGCAGGCGCTGGGGCATATACCCCAGGCGCAGGCCCGGCAGCCGCTCCACCCGGCCGGCAGTCGGCTTGGTCAGCCCCAGTAGCAGGCGCAGCAAGGTGGTCTTGCCGGCGCCGTTGGGGCCGATTACGGTAACGATCTCGGCGGGCTGCAACGCTAGGGAAATATCCTGCAACAACTGCCTACCGGCGATTTCCAGGCTGACCTGGTGAGCGCGGATAAGCGGCGTGGTTGGGCTATGGGGGCTGTCCTGCGGACTCTTCAAGGGATTTCCAGACTGGATGACTGACGGGTTTAAAAGGTGGGATTTGGCTGGCGAGTGTAAGCTGGCTGTGATTATATCGCATCCCCTAAATTGGGTGCCGGCACCGGCACCCGCGTCGTTTGAACCGATTTTGCACCGCTTGAGCTGCCAGTTGATGTCCGAAATAGCCCTTCGCCTGATTACCGCCCTGACCATTGTAGTGACCAGCATGTTCGCGGCGAGCGGCTGCAGTCCACGGGAGCAGGAAGCGGGAGAAGTGGGGCCTAAGGTTGTCGCCAGTATTGGCCCGTTGGCGATGATCGCTCGCGAGGTTGCCGGGGGCGACGCTTCGGTACACCAGTTGATCCGCAACGGTGACCCCCACCACTTTGCCCCCAAGGTATCTGACCGCCTGAGGCTCGAGTCTGCACAGCTGGTGGTGTGGATGGGGCCGGCGATGGAGTCGGTACTGGCGCGGCAGATGGCGCTGGTGCCGGATGATCGACAGCTGATGCTGCTGGCCGAGAAAGCTGCCTACGAATATACCGGTGCGGACGCCAGCGACCCGCACCTGTGGCTGCGACCGCGCAATGCTGCAGTCATGGCGGCGATGATTGCCACGCGCCTGGCCAGCACCGATCCGGACAATGCAGATGGCTATCGCCAGCGCGCGCGGGATTTCTCCCGCGCCATGTCCAACCTGCAAAAGGTGCAGGATCGTGCACTCTGGGCCTACAAAGATGCTCCCATCGTCACCACCCATCAGGCTTACAGCCACTTTTTTGGTGCAGCAGGGGTCGGCGTTGAGAGTTTGGGGGGAACGGCGGATCACCAGCACGGTGCGCGGACTTTGATGCAGAAACGCCGCACCCTTGAGGGTGATCAACCGGAAACAACCGTCGCAGGTTGCCTGTTTGGTGAGGCTCCCGCCAATGATCGGGACCAACAGACCGCCGTCAATCTGAATCTCGGATATCAGGCGCTGGATCCGCTGGGGATTGCATTGCCGGAAGGCGCAGGCTATCGGGATCTGATGGAAAAGCTGCTGGCGGACGCGCGCCTGTGCCTTGCACGCATCCCGGACCGCAGCGAATAGAGCAGGCTCACTGCGGTTGCCTCAGGCCCGTATCAGGAGGGTTCCTGAGCCAGCTCGCCGGCCTGGTCCTCTTCGACCTGTAGCTCTTCCGCCTGCAACTCTTCAGCCTGATACTCGTCCATCCGCGCTTCTGCGGGTGCAGCGTGGCCGGCCTCTTCATTCATTGCTGGCAGTGTGCTCTCCAAAGAGGGTGTGGTGACCTCTTGAGGAAGCTGCGGCACCGACTCCTGCACCACCTTTTGTTCGCTTTCTCCTTCCTGCAGGAATACTTCTAGCTGCTGCATCTGCGTGCTGCGTACGTTGTGTAGCAGGGTGCGGCGATTGTGATCCTGCAGCATCTCCTGCCGATACCGCTCGCGGTTCTGCTCTTCGATCAGATAGATGTTGGCGGCGGAAACTTTTTCAGTCGCCACTTCAGGCACCGCGTAAGTGCTTGTTTCCACATGTTCCATGGTTTCGGCGGCGTAGGCCGAGCCCGCGCTCGACTGTGTGCGCTGCTGTTGCTGATCGGCACCTTCGCCGAAGGCGGTACCGCTGAACCCCAGGGCCAGTGCCAGGGGAATAAATAGACGGGATTTCATGATTTTTTGCCTCGCTGCGACTTCCCTATACCAAGCCTAGAAGCTGCGGCCGAAACGGGGGTGACACTGCGATGACTGGCGCGGCGGTGACGATGGATTGAACGGCGCAGCGTCAAAATTCGCCGCCGGTGCACGAGCGAAATTCTTCCAAGGCGGGTATCCTGTCGCCCAACAAATCCGACCCACGCAAATCGAATTCCCTACTGTCTATGAGCAACGCCAAGTCCTCTTCCGCACCACTGATCCTGGTGGACGGCTCCTCCTATCTGTACCGCGCCTTCCATGCATTGCCGCCGCTGCAAACCAGTAACGGCCAGCCCACCGGCGCCGTGCGCGGGGTCATCTCCATGCTGCGCAAGCACCTCAAGGAGCACCCGGACAGCCCGGTGGTGGTGGTGTTCGATGCCAAGGGCAAGACCTTCCGCGACGAGATGTTCGCGGAGTACAAGGCGCAGCGCCCGCCCATGCCGGACGACCTGCGCGCACAGATCCAGCCAATCCACGACATCATCGACGCCATGGGGCTGCCGCGCCTGGTGATCGAGGGGGTGGAAGCGGACGATGTGATCGGCACTCTGGCCCTGCAGGGCGCGGAGCAGGGTATCGACGTCATCATCTCCACCGGCGACAAGGACATGGCCCAGCTGGTGCGCCCGGGGGTGACCCTGGTGAACACCATGTCCAACACGGTGATGGATGTGGACGGGGTGAAAGAAAAGTTCGGCGTGGGCCCGGAGCTGATCATCGACTTCCTCGCGCTGATGGGCGACAAGGTGGACAACATCCCGGGCGTCCCCGGTGTGGGCGAGAAAACCGCACTGGCGCTGCTGCAGGGTATCGGCAGCCTGAAAGACATCTACGCGGACCTGGATGCGATCGCGCCGCTGGGTTTCCGCGGTTCGAAAACCCTGGCCAAGAAAATGGAAGAGCACAGGGACGCGGCGGATATGTCCTACGTGCTCGCCACCATCAAGACCGATGTGGAAATGGACTATCAGCCACAGACCCTTGCCAATAGCGAGCCGGATACGGACAAGCTGCGCGAACTGTTCAAGCAAATGGAATTCCGCAGCTGGGTGGAAGAGCTGGCCGGCGAAGGCGATGCCGAGTCCGTCGCCGAAGCCATGACCGTCGAGCGCAACTACAGCACGATTCTCGACGAGAAAGAGCTCGACGAGTGGATCGAAAAACTGAAAAAAGCTGACGTCTTCGCCTTCGATACCGAAACCACCAGCCTCAACTACATGCAGGCCAAACTGGTGGGCGTGAGCTTTGCCGTGGAAGCCGGCGAGGCCGCCTACCTGCCACTGGCCCACGACTATATGGGCGCACCGGCTCAGATCGATTTCGACAAGGCGCTGACTAAACTGAAGCCGATTCTCGAAGACGAGCAATACAAAAAAGTCGGCCAGAACCTCAAGTACGACAGTCACATACTCGCCAACTACGATATCGAACTGCGCGGTATCGCGCGGGACACCATGCTTGAGTCTTACGTACTGAACAGCACCGGCAGCCGCCACGATATGGATACCCTCGCGCTGAAATACCTGGGCGAGACCACCATCAAATTTGAAGACATCGCCGGCAAGGGCGCCAAGCAGCTCACCTTCAACCAGATCGAGCTGGACAAGGCGGGCCCCTACGCGGCGGAAGATGCGGATATCACCCTGCGCCTGCATCGGGAACTGAGCGGTCGCCTGGCCAAAGAGCCGACCCTGGAAAAAGTCCTCGACGAGATCGAAATGCCGCTGGTGCCGGTGCTCACTCATATCGAGCGTAACGGGGCCTATATCGATGCGGCCATGCTGAAAAAGCAGTCCGGCGAGCTGGAAGAAAAAATGCGCGCGCTGGAACAGCAGGCGTATGAAGAAGCGGGCGAGGAGTTCAATCTCGGCTCCACAAAACAACTGGGCACCATCCTGTTTGAAAAACTGGAAATCCCGGTGATCAAGAAAACCCCGAAAGGGGCACCGTCCACCGCGGAACCGGTGCTGCAGGAACTGGCGCTTTCCCACAAGCTGCCGGCGCTGATCATGCAGTACCGCGGCATGGCCAAGCTGAAAAATACCTACACCGACAAACTGCCGCTGATGATCGACCCGGCCACCGGCCGCGTGCACACCTCCTACCACCAGGCGGTGGCGGCTACCGGTCGCCTGTCGTCCTCGGATCCCAACCTGCAGAATATTCCGATCCGCACCGAAGAGGGCCGTCGCATTCGCCAGGCATTCGTTGCCGACCCGCGCATCAATGGGGGCAGTGCAATCGTGGCCGCGGACTACTCGCAGATCGAGCTGCGCATCATGGCGCATCTGTCCGGCGACAAGGGGTTGCTGGATGCCTTCGCCGAGGGTGCGGACATTCACCGCGCGACCGCGGCGGAAGTCTTCGAAGTGCCCGTGGACGAAGTGTCTGACGAGCAGCGCCGCCGCGCCAAGGCGATCAACTTCGGCCTGATCTACGGCATGAGCGCGTTTGGCCTCGCCAAGCAGCTGGATATTCCGCGCGGCGACGCCCAGACCTATATCGACCGCTACTTCGAGCGCTATCCGGGCGTACTGGCGTATATGGAAAACACCCGCAAGCAGGCCGCGGACAAGGGCTATGTGGAAACCCTGTTCGGGCGCCGCCTGTACCTGCCGGAGATCAATTCCCGCAACGGCATGCAGCGCCAGGCCGCCGAGCGCACCGCCATCAACGCGCCCATGCAGGGCACCGCGGCGGATATCATCAAGCGTGCAATGATCGCGGTGGAGGCCTGGTTGCGGGACGAGAAACTGAAGACCCGCCTGATCATGCAGGTGCACGATGAACTGGTACTGGAAGTGCCGGCGGATGAGCGTGCGCTGGTGGTAAAACGCATTCCGGAACTGATGCAGGCCGCCGCGGAACTGGATGTGCCGCTGATTGCCGAACTGGGTGAAGGTGCCAACTGGGACGAGGCGCACTGATCGTGGTTTGTACTGTGCGGCGCGGCCGCACTGGATGCCGGATCGAGTCCGGCATGACGGAGCCTGTGTCATCCCAGCCACGACGTCATCCCGGGCTCGACCCGGGATCCAGAAGCTACAGCGTGCGAAGCCGCAGGGTTTCCTCCGAACCTGAAAAAATATCAGCGAAATTTTTTAAGTTTTTTTCGCAACTGGTGGAACCAACAGCGAAGGGGCCCCTCTAACTAAGCAAGATCGTTGGATTGCAACATCATCCCCCAAAGCTTAGTCAGAAGCCCCTCGCCCCGAAGCTACCCCCATCGGGGCTTTTTTTTGCCTGAAATTTGTACGGGCGAAAAAGAATGCCCCGGGAAATTTCTCGCAAGAGCTGACTATAAATTGCGCTTGAAGTGGGGTTTTTGAAGTGCCCTGTGGAATAAAGTCTCAGAAACAGAATTTTTTGCCCGCAAGGGCGAGATAGGTGGGATAGAGTTGCGGTGTCCGAACAGCGAAAAAAAGTGGGGAACCCTGGTGCCCCAGCTTAGTCTTTGTACTGAAGGAATTGGTGTTGAAGGAACCGCATCGGATGCAGTGGAATTTGGGTGAGAACCCAAGGTCGCGCCCGTCCCCCTGGGCGCGGCTCCCCAGTGTCCATCCCCAAGGACACTGACCCCTGGCCGGCAGCTGCAATCTGCCGGCTTTTTTTTGCCTGCTGCTTTCTTACCTGGCATTCGCGTCGCCAGTGCTGCGACTTATCCACAGCCTCCCCAACACACATCCCGCGTTAAGCCCAATAGACATCCTGTGAGACCGCCTTCGCCTTCGTAGTGCCTTGGAGCCGGGCGAAATAAGAGCGGCATGTTTTTAGTCTAGACGAATTCTGGCGGCGCAAATCACCCGGGGTGTAACAGAGGGCCTATCACTTAAGTTGTAAATGATAATGCTTCGCATTAGCATGAGTGGGTCGTTTGAGACGGCCCATGTGGGGCCTGCTTGTTCGAGCAAATGGACTTGTGTGTAAACAGGCCCGGAGACAGGGCTGATAATGGGAGAGTGCAGTGAATTTACGATTTTTATGTGCCAACCACCGCCAGTGGCTGATGGGTGATATCCAGCGTGCGGAACAGGCGTGGATGGAGTGGACAGAGCGCGCTGCAGTGCGGTGTGAGGAGGGTGACTACGCCCAGGCAACTCCCTATCTCGGCTGCGCGTTTGAACTGGCAGACTTTCTGTTGCTGAAGCGCTCGCCAGCGGTTTCGGTTGCCCTGTTGCGCTTTACCGACAGCGCCCGCCAGTTGATCGAGGCCTACCGCCAGCTGGGGGAAAGCGGACACGCGAACTATGTACTGGTGACCTCCAGCTCGCGCCTGGCCCGGGAACTTGCCGATAAGGCCAACTACCAGCTGACCGCGGACTGCATCCGCACCCTGTACACCGCCGAAGTCAGCCTGCCCGATGCGGTTGCGGAGCAGATGCGGGCGAGTGGCGGCTGGCAATCACCTGCCGGTGCCGCTGGGGCGGCGCCGCGACTGCACTGAGGGTGGACCAAATGGCCACGCGTGAACACTTTTTAACGGTGCAGATCAGTCAGCGCACGCTGGTGTCGCTGATTGCACGCCGCCAGCTCACCGCAGAACAGCTACGCGGGTTGACGCCCACCGCGCGCCGCACCTTGCGGCGCATTCTTCTCGACAGTCTGCGCGAGGAAGAGCCAGGCGGGCGCCACTGACCCGCGCAGGTGACGTTCAGTCTTCGCCACTTTCCTCGGTGTCGCCCCCTTCGGAAACCTCTGCCAGCGACAGCCACTGATTCAGCTGTCGCTCCAGCTTGTCCAGGCCCTTGCGCTTGGGAGCGGAGAAAATCTGTACCGTCACGTTGCGGTCCAGCTCCAGTGCCTTCAGCTCCTTTTCTACCGCAAAGCGCGCGTTGTTGGCGGGGCCGTTTTTCAGCTTGTCCGCTTTGGTCAGCAGAATATGGGTGGGCAGGCCGGAGGTGGTGGCCCAATTCAGCATCTGCAGATCGAATTCCTTGAGCGGCTGGCGGATATCCATCAACAGCACCAGGCCTTTCAGGCAGTTGCGCTGCTCCAGGTAGAATGCCAGGTGGCGCTGCCACTCGTCCTTCATGGAGCGCGCGACCTTGGCGTAACCGTAGCCGGGCAGGTCTACCAGCCGCTGCTGTTCGCTCAGGCGAAAGAAGTTGATCAGCTGCGTCCGTCCGGGCGTTTTGGAGGTGCGCGCCAGCTTGCTGTTGTCAGTCAGTGCATTGATGGCGCTGGACTTGCCCGCATTGGATCGGCCGGCAAAGGCCACTTCGGCGCCGGAATCCTCCGGGCACTCTGCCAGGGTCGGCGCGCTGATAAGGAATTCCGCCTGGCGGAAATTGATTCGTTCTACATTGGATTCAGACATGAGCCTTCCCGGTACACTCAGATGGCGCGCAAGTATATAATGCCGCGGTTTTATCGTCGCTGATGGCTGCCGGGTCTTGATACCGTAAATGATTGGGGTTGCCGTCGATAGCGAAGATCGAATGCAAAACTTCAGCGCGCAACAGGACGACGTATGAACAGCATTATAAAGAAGGCCGCTCTGGCTTTGGGGATGGTAGCGTTTGCCCAGGTGGGACACGCTGCCGGTGACGCCAGTGCGGGGCAGGCCAAGGCTGCGGCCTGTGTAGCCTGTCACGGTGCGGATGGCAACAGCCCGGCGCCGACCTTTCCGAAGATTGCCGGTCTCGGTGAGAAATATCTGCTCAAGCAGATGCACGACATCAAGGAAGGCGCCCGCAAGGTACCGGAAATGACCGGTATGCTGGACAACCTGAACGATCAGGATATGGCGGATGTCGCCGCCTACTTCGCTGCCCAGAACATCCAGATCTCCGGTTCCGACAAGTTCACCGTCATGCTGAACAATGGCGACACCGTGAACGCACTGGAGCTCGGTCGCAAAATTTTCCGTGCGGGTAACGCCGAAACCGGTGTCGCCGCCTGTATGGGCTGCCACTCGCCCACTGGCCAGGGCAATGCGCCTGCCGGTTACCCGCGCCTGTCCGGGCAGTATGCCGAATATGTGGAAAAGCAGCTGAAGGCTTTCCGCGAAGGCACCCGCTCCAATGACGGCGACGCCCGCACCATGCGCACCGTGGCCCGCCAGCTGTCCGACGCCGAGATCAAGGCAGTGGCCAATTATGTGGCAGGCCTGACCGAATAAAATTCGGACTATCCTGCCGCAAGACAAAAAGACCGGTCGCTGACCGGTCTTTTTGTTTCGGGCCGGCGCGCCCGGGTTGCACCGGGCGCGGGGAACTTCAATAATTTCCGCGGTCTATATTCAGCCGGGCGACAGTTATCCCGAATTACACTGTGTACATACTGTCCCCGCCACCCAGAATAAAAGTTTGGAGTAAGAACCTATGAGAGCCGTCGTCGCACTATTTACCATGCTGCTGAGCCTTGCAGCCTGTGCCCAGGAAGCACCGGGCAAGTTCAAGGCAGGCCAGCACTACGAAGTGCTGCCCCAGGCCGTCGCCCAGGATGACGACAGCAAAATCGAGGTCACCGAGTTGTTCTGGTACGGCTGTGGCCACTGCTACCACTTCGAGTCGCCGCTGAAAAAGTGGCAGAAAACCATGCCCGCCGATGTGGCACTGAACAAGATTCCTGCAATCTGGCAGCCGGTGATGGAAGTGCATGCGCGCATGTTCTATGTGGCCGACGCCATGGGTGTACTGGACAAGGTACACGACCCGATCTTTGGCGCGATCGCCCAGCAGCGCAAAATGTTTGCCAGCCGCGATGGACGCGAGTGGAAGCCGGATGACGCCGCCATTGCCGAAATCTTCACCCAGGCCGGTGCCGATGGTGACAAAGCAGTGAAACTGATGAACAGCTTTGCCATCAACAGCAAGATCAAGCAGGGCCAGGCCAAGCAGCGTGCGTATAACCTGACAGGTACGCCGGAAATGGTTGTGGCCGGTAAATACCGTGTCAGCACCTCCCTGCCGGGCTTCAAGGGCAAGTCCAACGGTCAGCAGATGATGCTGGATGTGGTGGACTTCCTGGTAGAAAAAGAGCGCAGCGAAAAGGGCTGATCGCCCCCTGCTGTGCTACCCAAAACCCCGCAGACGCGGGGTTTTTTATTGCCTGAAGGCAAGCCATCGCCCCTAATTCCACAGAGTCGGAATCACTGCACCTGCCAGCACTGCTAGGCTGAAAACGGGTGCCGTCAAAAATCCGCCAGTATTGCAATGCGCCAAATTCCCCCGCTGCTACAGAGTCCTTCTTCAATCGCCTGCTGGTTGTGCGGTCTTTTCCTGATGTGTTCCACGGGGGTCGCTGTAGGCCAGGGCCCGGCCAGTGCCGATAGCGAGCAGCAGAATACTGCGGCGCGGGCGGTCAGCCTGCTGTCGTTTGTGGCGGTAGATTACCCGGACGCGGTACAGGACGGAGCGGTCAGTGACAGCAGTCTCTATCGCCAGACGCGGGACAACGCGGAATTCGCCACAGGCCTCGTGGAGCAGCTGCCCGAAAGGCCTGGTCGAACCCAGCTACTCGGCGCCCTGCAGGCCCTGAACAGTGCCATCGCCAGCAAGTCGCCCCCGGAAACGGTGCGCCGCCAGGCCAACAGTGCCGCCGACCGCCTCGCCGCCCTTTACCAGTTGCCGCGCTCGCCGGCCGAGTCGCTGCCGCCGGCAGCGGAGGCCCGTGCGCTCTACCAGGACCGCTGCCAGCACTGCCACGGTATTGACGGCGCTGCCGATCAGCCGGAGCGGGCGCTCAATGATCCCGCGCGTATGGCAAACCTCAGCCTCTACGATTTCTACAATGTGCTCGAGCCCACTCGCAACGACGCCCACGACGAGGCGGTAGACAGTGATCTCAGCAGCCGCGAGCGCTGGGCGCTTGCGGTCAAAGTCGCCAGTTTCAGCGCCCCGCAGATGGCACCGGCGCAGAAGCTTGCCAAGCGTTATCCCGCCCTCGTCGGGTTACCGGGCATCGCCATTCTGCGCCCCGCGACACTTCCGCAAGAGGCCAGAGATTCCCTTATGTGGTGGCGCGCCCACCCGGTGGAGACCCGCGCCCTGCAGCACCCCCTCGCCCGCGCCGCCGGTCTTGTTTACCTCGCGCAGACTACCTATCGCAGTGGAGATGCCGCCAGCGCCTATCACCAGATCATGCTCGCCCTGCGCACCGGCTATCTGCCGGCCCGTCCGCAACTGGAAGCGCGCAATCCGGCCCTTGCCAGCCAGCTTGATCAGCAGTGGCAGGCGTTGCGCAACGCCATTCTCGAGCGGGCGCCGTCGAATGAGGTGATTGAAAAGTTTCAGCGCTTGCAGGCCAATGTGGTGAAGGGCCGTGAGCTGTTACAGCCCACCGGTGGCAGTGCAGTTTATGGCTGGGCGGCGCTGATGTTTGTTGCGGCACTGGGGGTGGGGGCGCTGTTGTGGTTTGCATTGCGCCGCCGGCGTCGAAATTAGGCTCTTAGGCTGGCTTGGCGCAAAAACAAAGAAAATTGTCGCTTCCGCTGCCACTGTTGAGATTTACGACTAGTCTTTTAAGTAGGTTGTTCAAATAACCGCCAGTCGTAGAACCCAACAGAGAAGAGTGCCGCATGAAGTTGTTGCGTCAGTTGTCCTTCCGCCCCGTTCTTGAATCACTGCTGCAGGCATACGCCTTTACGTTTGCAGTCTTTTTAATTCTCCCCGCCTTCGCCGAAGCCCAGGAGCACACCCCCGATCAGGCCGCCGCCAAAAACTGGGTGGGCAACTGGCTGGTAGTGGGGCAGGGCGATGAACAGCTCGTGTGGCAACTCAAGGCCGACGGCACGGGCTTCGCCCACGGCTTCCGCAAAGACGGTCAGCTCACCCACGGGTTTGCCATTTCCTGGCGGTTCGAGGGAGATACCGTGCGTATCCGTACCGGTGGCACCCTGCACTGCAACAGCGGCATGGTGTATGCGCAATTTACCGGTTGGAGCCCTGTCACCCTAGACTTCAACGTGATCGACGGTCGTCACTGGCGCCAGCACAATGGCGGCATTCTGGCCTTCCAGCGCCGTCTCGCCGACTGGGAAACCCCCAACCACGGCGCCGAGTGCCCCAACCTGTACCAGCGCGACCGCAGTGATACCCAGCAGACTGCCTCGGCAGGGAACTGAGTGCTGAGTCCTGCAAGGTCTCACTCCCGGCCCATGAAGCTACAGGTACTGACAACACAGGTAGCAGCATCCGGACCAGCACCGACGAAGGGTCTCGCCGGTGCTGGTCAGCGGCAACGGCAATTCTCTCAGGGACGAATAAAGCGCAAGTGGAGTCTGGCAGTTATGCAGCCACGCTTTATTCCTACAATTCGCGTCGCGAGCCACAGAGCACTGCTGCTGGCAGCGCTTGCACTGGCGCCGGTAGCTGTCTGCAGTGCCGCCACCGAGGACAAAGAACCCGGTGCCAAAGGGGCGCAAGCCGCCGAATCAGCAGAGGGAAAACGGAAAGAGGGGCAGTATCCCGGCTGGGACGTGGAGTCCCGTCTCGAGGCGGACCAGTGGGTGGGCAACTGGCTGATTTCCCGGGATGGTGAGGCCCAGCATGTGTGGAGCCTGAACAAGGATGGTACCGGTCGATCCTACGCCTTCAGTCGCAGCGGCGACAATATGAAGTTCTCCTACGGCTACGACATCAGCTGGTATTTCGATCCGTTTACCCAGATGGCCAATATCAAGACCGAGCGGCGCATAGTGTGCCGTGGTGGCCGTCTGTATCCCTATTTCCTCACCCTCAAATCCTACGAAAGCGATTACGCGGTGAAGGGCAAATACGCCTGGCAAACCACCTGGACCGAAGCGAGCATCGGCCGCAACTATCTGCACAAGTCTCTGGTGGTATTTGTGGCCCCGCTGTCCGGCTGGCACAACCCGGAGAAAGACGCACCCTGTCCCACCTTCCCGCGTATGGATATCGAAAAGGATATCGATATGGCTCTGGACCGCTGGGAGCAGGAAGAGCAGCAGGCGCAACAGCTGGTGGACACCACACCGGTGGAAGGCGAGCCCGAGTTTGGGGGAGAGGAGTTCGGTCCCGCAGCGCAAGAGCCCAAGGGCAAGCTGCCAACACAGAAACGCAAAAACAGCGCCAAGGCGCGGGTGAAAGACAAATCCAGGAGAGACCGCCGATGAATGCCCAGGTGAAAATCGACCAACTGTTACTGCGCCTTACCCCGATTCTGGATCCAGAGCGTCTGGGCCTGTGTACCCTGGATGAAACACAACTAGAGAAGCTGTTGCCCGAGTGCCGGTGTATTTTTCGCGAGCGCGAGGGTATCTGTGCACTGCTGCCGCGACATATTGCCGAAGATGCAAAACTCCCCGTGGAAGACGACTACCGCCAGATTACCCTGCAGTACGCAGCCGGCGTACAGGTGCCGGGATTGACCGCCATTATCCTGAGAGAGCTGGCGGACGCGGGTATCCAGGTCAATGTGGTGTCCGCCCGCTGCCATGAACATGTTCTGGTGCGCGACTGTGATTCGGCCCAGGCCATGCAGATCCTCTACGGCATCAGCAATCGCCTGCAGTACAGCTGAGGCCGGCAGCGCAACATTTTCTGAAGAACCACTGATGGCAGGGAGTGCCGCACAGGAGCTCCTTGCCGACCATGCATATCGCCTATCCGCCGCCGCTTCCCCACGGACCCATTCGCCAGTTATTGCCGGATTTCTTTGTGGTGCGGGGCCAGGCCCGTGTTGCACCCGGGGTAATGGTCAATCGCAACATGGGCATCGTGCGCAGCGGCGATGAGTTGTTGCTGGTTAACCCGGTGCGTCTCAACGCGGTACAGGAAGAGCGGCTCACCGAACTTGGCACCGTGCGACAGGCCGTGCGCCTGGGTTATTTTCACGGCTGCGATGATCTCTACTACCGCGACCGTTTTAATGTCTTCTTCTGGCGCCAGTCCCACTCCGATCATTACCCGCTCCCTCCCGCAGACGAATTTCTCGTCGATGGTGGCACCTGCCCGGTCACCGGCGGCCGTGTGTTTGAATTCAGTAACAGCAGCGTGCCGGAAGCGGCACTGTTGATACCCCACGCCGGGGGCCTGTTGCTTACCTGTGACGCACTGCAATACTGGGATGGCTGGACCGCCTGCAACTGGGCCGGCAAGTGGATGTTGCGGTTGAGCGGTGTGCATCATGGTATGCAGGTAGCACCGGGCTGGTGCCGGCGCGCCACGCCAGAGGCGGAAAACAACCAGCGCTGGCTGGCAGCGGACTTCCAACGCCTGCTGCAATTGCCGTTTCAGCATATGCTCGCCGGACACGGCGACTTCTGCGCCGATCGCGCCCACGAACTGGCGGAGCAGGCCGTCGCCGCCAGTTTCACCCGGCTGCAACCCGGCCACTGATCTCTCTGCTTCGTTCCGCAATTGTTCGCTCGTCGCCGGTGCCTCGCCGGCGGCCGTGGTAAGCTGGCGCCGATTCCAAAAACAGGTTTGAGCCCAGCATGTCCCGCGCCGATACCCGCACTTCTCCCATTGCTCGCATTCACAAACCCGCAGTATTCGCGCTGATCACCGCCGCCTTCAGCGCCGTAGTGATCAGCGCCTGCAGCACGCTGCAGCAATCCGGTGCTATCCCCAGTGCAGACATGGCCGCCATGCAGGCGGACGTGGATTATCTTGCGGCAGACGCCCTGCAGGGACGCCAGACCGGCAGCGCCGGTTATCAGCAGGCCGCCGATTTTGTGGCGGAGCGTTTTGCCCGGCTCGGGCTGGTTTCGGTTACCGGCGATGACTACTTCCAGCAGGTGCCTTTCCGCGAAGCGCGCTGGCCACAACGGGGCGAACATCACGCTACTCTGATGCTGCACGGTCGGGATGGGGACATCACCTTTGAGCTGGGCTCAGATTTTCTCGCCTCGCCACCAACCATCAGTGAAGACACCGCCACCAGTGGCGGCCTGGTGTTTGTCGGCTACGGCATCGAGGCACCGGAATACGGCCTCAACGATTACGCTGGCCTGGATGTGCAGGGCAAAATTGCGGTGATACTGGACGGGCGACCGCAGCATCTGCCCAATGAGGTGGGTGCCCATTTTGCCTCCGGTCGCACCAAGCGTGAAACCGCTGCCCGCCACGGCGCCGTCGGCTACATCACCCTCAACACGCCCGCCCGCGAAGCCCGCCGCCCGTTTGCCCGCTCCGCCGAGAACCTGCAAAACCCGAGTTTTGACTGGGTGCGCGCGGACGATATTCCCGGTAACGCCATTCCCGGGCTGCACCCCGGGGTAGTGCTGGACATGCCCGCGGCCAAGCAACTGTTTATGGGGGCAGCGCGCAGTCTCGACACCATCTTTACCGAGATGGAAAACGGCCTGGTACCGGCGGGTTTTCCGCTGCCCTACACCGTCACACTGACCAGCAGTGCCGAGCACCGGAAAATTCTCAGTCCCAACGTAGTAGGGTTGCTGCCGGGCAGCGATCCGGATCTCAAAGATGAATACGTGGTGTTCTCCGCACACCTGGACCATATCGGTGTGGATGAAAACGGAAGTCACGGTGATCACCAGGGGGAACAAGGCAGCCATAAACTGCTAAGCCCCGACCGTACCTCTCTCGATAACATCAACAATGGCGCCCAGGACAATGCGGCGGGGATCGCCGTTATGCTGGAGGTGGCGCGCCTGTTTGTGGAATCCGGCCGCGCCCCGCGCCGCTCCATCCTGTTTGTGGCGGTTACCGCGGAAGAGGAGGGGCTGCTCGGCTCTGACTATTTTGCCCAGCACCCGCCGGTGCCACCGAAATCCATGGTGGCGAATATCAACCTCGACATGCCGATGCTGCTGTATCCATTCAAGGACGTCATCGCCTTCGGCGCCGAGCACTCCAGCCTCGGCAAGACCGCGACCCGCGCCGCCGGGCACGCCGGCCTCAAGGTGAGCCCCGACCCCATGCCCGAACAGGTGATCTTTGTGCGCAGCGATCACTACAGCTTCGTCCGTCAGGGCGTGCCGGCGATCTACCTCATCACCGGCCGCGACGCCGTTGATAGCAAGATTGATGGCGCCGGCGCCCAGGTCGAATTCCTCAAAAGCCGCTACCACCGCCCCAGCGACGAAGCCGACGATCAGATCAACTACATCGCCGCCCAGCAGTTTGCCGAAGTGAATTACGCGATTGCGAGGGAAGTGACCGATGCGGATGAGAAACCCCGCTGGGATCGGGGAGATTTTTTCGGGGACTTGTATATGAATAAGTGAAGTTGGGGGTGTTCAAGGGGAATACCACCGGGAATATCCCGAACACCCTTAAATCCGCATCGCCGTCAGGAAATTGTGTGCTTACTCAGCTGTTCCTGACAACCACAGCGGTGCGGAGTTTCTCCCTGCCAAAGCTCGACATCTGCGCGATATCTTCCCGTGCAATAGGCAGGTACTGACTGTCTAGCGGATTGTCCTCGTCGTCCACATCCGGGTCGTGCACGTAGAAGCACACATCATCCATCCCGGTTAGCGTGACCCAGTGGGGTACCTTCTTTCCGTCCAGGCGATAGGTGCTGATCAACAGTAAAACCAGTGCGCCCTGCTCAAGCCACTGCTGGCACTGTTCCTGGGTAAAATCTTCGGCGATTATCGGTAAGCCCGATGTCTGTGCCTGTTCGCGGTAGTCAGTATCCACCTGCTCGATCACCCGTTTTTTCTCTTCACTGCGCACGCCGTTAATAAACAGCGGTCCGGTCAGATTCAGATAAACCTCGCAGTCAAAGCCTCGTTTCTGCAGCGCCAGCGCCAGGCCAATCGGGTGGCAACCACCGTGACCGGAAGTCATAAAAATGGTGGTGGCTTCCCGCCACAGGGTCAGTTCGTCATTGCCATTGGGTTCGTAACTGGAATCCAGTCCGGCCATCGCCATCATCGCCGCCGCCGGGCCACAGGTGAATTCCGTGCGCTGTCCGTACCAGGGCACCTCTGCGGTGTGCAGGTTCTCCGGGCGGTAGCGGATGCGCTTCTGCATACGCAGCGCATTGCCCGAGTCTTCGTAATAGTTGGCGTAACTGCCGAAGGTGCGGTAACCCAGCTGCTGGTACAGGGCGATGGCCGCGGTGTTCTGCTCGGCGACTTCAAGGCGCATATACAGGCGGCCGCTGCGACTGCTCGCATCTTCCGCCGCGCTCAACAGCGCCTTGCCGATTCCCTTGCCGCGCCCGGCGGGCCCGACTGCAAGGGAGTACAGCCGCGCGAGCCGAGTTCCCCGGCGCAGCAGTACCAGAACATAGCCAAGCAGGATGCCCTCCTGTTCTGCCACCAGAAATACGCGGTTATCAGTTTTCAGCCAGTGGCGGAAGCGTCGGCGGCTGAGGCGGTCGCCACTGAAGCTGGCTTCTTCCAGTGCGCACAGCTGGTCGAGATCGGTACCGACGGCGGGGCGAATAGGGCAGCTCGAGCTTGAGGGGTTGGTCATTTAGGGGAAGGTGGGGAGCCGGAACTGGCCCGAGAGTTGAAGAGATAGTGCGATTAAAGCGCCGGTTGCGGGTTCCGGCAATATCCCTGCAAAAATATTTTTCTGCGTGGCAAAAAGCCCGGAGCGGCGGAGATGAAACGACACCGCTCCGGGAAGCTTCCGCTGAGTGACCCCTTCCTTAAAACTACCTTTTGGGGGTAAGAGCCACCCGCATCACGCGCTCGGGGAAAACTTGCCCTGGCAGCTAATCGTGCGACTGCTCCAGGGCATAGAAGGTCGCCTGTACGTAGTCGCTGCCATTACCGGTGTTGTTCTGGTTGTACACACCGGCTTTGAAGTACTGGTACTGATCGGATACGTCGTAACCGCTGTTGCTCATATCCACTTCCTGTACCACGTCGTCTTTACCATCGCGCATGATGGTGACGGTGAGGGTGTTGCCCACCACCTTGACTTCGTAGCTCCAGATTTCATCCAGGGCGATGCCGTCGGAAGGATTGGAGGCGCTGCTGGAGCGGCTGCCGATCATTTCGTACCAGCTGTCGCTGCCACCGTTGGGCTCGTGGGCAATGTACACGGAGCCTTTGCTGTTACCCGGCAGTTTGCGGTAGTACAGGCGCAGGGGTTCGTCGTCATTGGCGTGGATTTGGCCAACAATAACCCGCCCAACCTGGCCGCTGTCTCCGGTGGTGGTGACATGGTTGACCGCGAGGGTTGCCCGCAGTACACCATCCACGCCGCCCGCTGCATTGCGCGCGGAGGAGGGGGCAGAACCGAATACCCAGTTGTTTTCATTGACACCCTGGGTGGCAATGCTGGTATCGCCGCGGCGCAACATCTCGCGCAGCTCGGTACGGGTGTAGGAGGTACCGGACGAGGTTTTGTAGCCATCTACCGGGCAGCGGAACACCATGCCGCCATCGGCTGCAGTGTAGAAGTAGCTGCTGTTGGCGTAGCCACCGTTCAGCTCGTCTTCCTTGATGGAATCCGCTTTGCCGTCGCCGTTGTCGTCACTGGGTACGCTGAGGTACCAGGCGCTCAAGTCGAAGTTGCTGGAAGGGGGCAGGTTGGGATCCAGTGTACCGCCAGAACCTGAACCACTCGAACCGCCACTGGAGCTTGAGCTGCTGGAACTGGACGAAGAGCTGGAAGAAGAACCGCCGGAGCTGGAACCGCTGCCGCCGCTGCTACAACCGATCACATCCATTTCCAGCATGCTGTTCCAGTTGTTGGCGGAGTTGCCGCTGCCGGTAACCCGCACGTAGCGCGCGCTACTGTCGGCCACGTCGTAGCTTTCCATATCCGCGCTGTTGCCACTGGACTGGCCGCCGGAAAGTACAACTGTCCAGTTGCTGTTGTCGGTGGAGGTTTCCACGGAGAAGAAGCTTGCGCGCTGATCGCCCTTGAACCAGGCGATATCCACACCCTCTACCGATTTTACGCTGCCGAGATCCAGAGTGATCCACTTGATACCCTGGGAGGACCAGCGGGATTCGTCGGCCAGGCTGCCGTCGAGCACATTGCCGGGGCCGTGGCCATCGTTGCTGCCGTCATCGGTGGCGGAAGCCACGGACAGGTTGCTGCCGGACGTACAGGCGCCACCACCGCTGGACGAGCCACCGGATGAACTGCTGGACGAACTGCTCGAGGAGCTACTTGAAGAGCTGCTGGAGGAAGAACCGCTACCGAGATTTTCCAGTGCAAAGGAGTCAAAGCGACCTTCGTCGCCATTGTAGGCACCGAATACGGTAATGCTGCTGGCGCTGCCGGAGTTGAACTCCACCTGCAGTTGATCCCAGTCACCGTCGCTGACACTGCTGTTGTAGGTGCTGCCGTTGACCACGGCACCGATGGTGCCTGCACCGCTCACATAGGCAGTCAGGCGATAGTTGGTATTGGTGCTGACGGAAACCTGTTGTTCCACCTTGCCACCACTACCGGAAATTTTTGCGGATTTGCTGCCGCTTTCGGCAACGCCGGAGATGGCCGATGGATCGGAATCATTCCAGCTGTCCCAGTCACTTTCGAAACCGGGGTTTTGAATGGATGCGCTGGCACTGGCCATACAGACCGACAGTGCGGCGGCGCAACTGATTTTCATCGCTAAGGTTTTTTTATTGCTTTTCATTGAACCCTCTGTACTTATTCTTAGGGTGTTTTAGGGTGCAGCGATACAGCCTGCTGCTGTTTCTCTCTTGTTTCGATTTTTTTGTCACCCACGGCAAAACCGCCGTAGATACGGTGCGCTGTTTTTTTACTTCAGAAGTAATTTTTAAGAGCAAAAAGGCCGGCGGCGGAGTGCCGCCGGCCTTTGCGCCGGATTAGAACTTGGCGCGTACACCCAGTACGAAGCGACGGTCGTTTTCCATGATCTGGAATGCAGAGCCGTTGGTACCGGTGTTGATGGTGGGTTCTCCGGTCAGGTTGGAAACATTGCCGATAACGGTAATGTTATCGGTGACGTCGTAGCTGGCGGAGAGGTCCAGCTGCGACACTGCTTCGCGGTAGTCGTTACCCAGAGTTGGGTCGTCGTCCTGAGAAGCACCTGCCAGTACCAGTTCACCCAGTGGCAGTACGCGCTTGGTTTCTTCGTTGTCGAGGAAACGGTCGCGGTAGGTGTATGCCAGGCGGATACCCAGGCCTTCATACTCGTAGTACAGCTGAGTGTTGAAGGTGTTTTTGGAAATATCTTCCAGCGGGGTTCCGTCGGGATTTTCGCTGTCCGCGTAGGTGTAGTTGGCACTCATACCCAGACCAGACCAGCGGCCCGGCAGGAAGTCGAACGCCTGCTGGTAACCCAGTTCCAGACCCTGCACCTTGCCGTTTTCACCGTTGGTGATGAAGTCGGTCAGGATGCCCATCTCGGAGATCGGGGTATTCTCGTTGGCGTACTGGATGCCGTTCGCCTGCCACAGACAGATCTTGTCGTAGTCAGACACGTTGGTCTGGGTGCTGACAACTTCTGGCTGGTTTTCACACTCGTAGGTACGGGTCAGGAAGGATTCCACGTCCTTGAAGAACAGGGTGGCGGAAACCATGTTGTTGTCCCAGTAGTGCTCTGCCGCGATATCGTACTGCGTTGCACGGTAGGGCTCCAGATCCGGGTTGCCGCGGCTGGCGGCGATGTAGGCATCGCGATAGGCGTAAGCCGGGCTCAGCTCGTTGAAGTCCGCACGGCGCATTACCTTGGCAGCAGCAAAACGCAGCTGGGTAGCTTCGGTGAGGCCCCAAGTGACGTTCAGGCTGGGCAGGAAATCGTTGTAGCTGCTGGTGCCAGAAACGATCTCACCGTCCTGGTAGGCGCTGGTGCTGAGGTCGGTACCCACGTAACGGCCGCCGACAATCGCGCGCACGTCACCGAAGTCCAGCTCTGCCTGAATGTAGGCAGCGGAGGTATCTTCGCTTACTTCCGCGTAGGCACCTTCCTGATACTCCAGGTTGTCCGCCAGGCTGCCGTTGATTTCCATATTGGTACCGGCAAGCAGCTGCCTGACGATATCGAAGGTTGCCTGCTGGTTTTGCAGCAGCTTGGCATCGTAGGCAGTGAACTTCGCCAGATCGTAGGCACCGGCACGACCGGAGTGCTCAAACGCATCGCCGGTGAAGTCGTAATCGGTCATGGCATTAGGGAACTGAGCCACCACATCTTCCATCCAGATAATATCCGGATTGCCGTCGGCATCGGTCAGGTTTTTGAAGATGTTGGTGATACGGAACTGCTCGCGGCTCTGCTCGTAGTCACGGGTAGTCACGCGGACACCGGATTTGATGGCACTTACCCAATCCAGGCCGAAGGGCTCCACGTACTTCACGTCAAAACGGAAAGCGTCTTCGTTGTTCTTAACGTAAGTGCGGGTGTCTTCGTAGCGACGGAACGCCTGGTTCTGCTGGTCGGTGAATACATAGCCGTCGGCAAAGTCTACAACCGGTGCACCGCTGTCGTTACCGCGATAAGTTACCGGGATCAACCATTTGTTCTCGCCATCCGCACCCTGACCTTCCAGAGAGCGATCAATACCGCGGAAGCGGAACTCGGAGAATGGCGTGTAGCTGTCGGATGAGGCGGTGGAGAATTCACCTTTGACGCTCAGCTGGTCAGTGAAATTCCACTCGCCACCAAACGCGTGGCTGAAGGAATCGCTGTGGCGGAAGCTGGAGCCGGTAGTCATCAGCGGCTGAACTTCGTCGTACATGAAGTTCTGCAGCTGGCCGTTTTCATCTTCGTAGGTATCTGCGGTAATGGTCGGATCGTCGAGGATGTGCAGCAGGGAGAAGGTTTCCTGTCCGCCAGCGCGCTCAACGGCGTTCAGGTCCAGGTAGAACTGGCCCTGTTCGGAAGCCGGCGCCCACTGGAACGCCAGGTTGAATGCGGTGCGCTCGCGGTCTTCGGTGCGCGGGTTGTAGGTGTGCTCACGGGCATACACATAGTTGCCGCTCGGGGTGTTTTGCGCCGGGCCCAGGCCTTCAACGGGACCTACCTGCAGCTGAACCAGAGATTCGTCGCGACGCAGGGTGCGGTCCTGATAGGCCAGAGAGGCGATTACACCGAAGGTGCCGGCGTCGCCCAGATCCCAGTTGTTGCCAACACCGGAGCTGATGATCGGCGCCCAGTTTTCTGCTTTGTCGGCGTACTCGCCCTGAACAGAAACCGCGGCCAGCGGTGCATTCAGGTCCAGCGGGCGCGCCATTTTCAGGCTGATGGTGCCGCCGAGCGCGCCCTCGGTCATCTCCGGGGTCGGGGACTTTACGACTTCCACTTTCTGCAGGAAGGCAGCGGGGAAATCCTGGAAGTCGATACCGCTGCGGGCATCGCCAATAACGGAGCGACCGTTTACTTCCACACGGTTCTGGGTGAGACCGCGAATGGATACCCCGGAGCCCACACCGAATTCACGGGTAATGGAAACACCGGTAACACGCTGCAGGGCTTCTGCGATGTTGTTGTCGGGGAGTTTACCGATATCTTCCGCAACCACCGCGTCGACAACACGGGCGTCGTCACGTTTGGCATCGGCGGCGGCTTCGAGACTGGCGCGAATACCCGTTACAGTAACTTCTTCCAGGGCGGCATCGTCAGTCTGGGCAAAAGTCATGGGGGTAAATGCCATAGCGGAGGCGGACAGCATCAACACGCTGAGGTCTCTCAGTGCGCTCTGCTTATCGAACTTCTTAAATTTTTTATAGTTATCCATATAACAGTTTCCTCTCATTGTAAGAACGATTTTATTTTTATTAGCTCGCAGCATGGCGAGTTAAACGCGTTCGAGAAAACCTGTCAATAATATTGGTTAACGGTATTGGTAAGATAGGTTGTTGCAGAATACAATTAAATAATTGTTTTATATGGGTTTTTCGGTTTTTTCTAAGGAAAAAGTAAATTTAAATAAATTTTTATGTTTTTTAATGCGACTCGTTATTTGCTCAGGGGTAAAGCCAATTGGTTTGATAGGTTGAGTTTCTTCTGTCATCTTCATTGATCGGCTACCCGCCTCGCAGACAAAAAAAGCGGCTAATAAGCCGCTCTTAGTCACCGAAAGCCCCGCGTTTTTTATGCGCTCTGCGCAGCTCCGGGCATGGCACTTTGCGCGATGATCGCGCCGCGATATTGAATAACCGTACTCGCAAGTTGGTGACCTTGCTGCGCTGCTTCCTCGGCACTCTGGCCCGACAAACGGCTGGCCAAATAACCCGCATTAAATGAGTCTCCCGCAGCGGTAGTATCCACCGGCACCACTTTATTGGCCGGTACCAATTTCGGGTCGCGGTTTTGCTGAACCACAAGGCAGCCATCACCGCCCAGTTTCAATACGATTTCACCCACGCCCCATTCCTGGAAACGTGCCAGCGCCGCATCGGTATCCTTGTCTTCAAACAACATCTGTTCGTCTTCGAACGTCGGCAGTGCGATATCCGTAAGTCGTAATATCTGCTCATAAGCTTTGCGGGTAAGGGTCTCGCTGCCCCACAGGCGCGGTCGGTAATTACCGTCGAAAATTACCTTTCCGCCGTCCTGTCGAAATTCTGCGAGAAAGTCGTACAGGCATTCGCGACCATAGGGCGAGAGAATGGCGAGGGAAATTCCAGAAAGATACACCGCGTCAAACTGCTTCAGTTGCGCAAACAACTGTTTCGCCGCTTGCGGGCTATCCAGCAGGCGTTTGGCTGGAGCGCGGTCTCGCCAGTAATGAAAGGTGCGCTCACCAGTGGCATCGGTTTCGATCAGGTAAAGCCCGGGCGTTGCATTTGCCTCGCGCTTTACCAGATCGCAGCCGATACCTTCGGCCTGCCATTGACGGATCATCCAGTCACTGAGGTGGTCGTCACCCAGCGCAGTCACATAATCGACGCTGGCGCCGAGCCGGGACATATACAGTGCTGTATTCAATGTGTCGCCACCAAATGAGAGCCCCGCGTTCAGGCGGCGCTCACTGTGATGGCTGCGACAGTCATTGTCCAGGTTCATTTCCAGCATACATTCGCCGATAACTGCAATGCGCTTGTGCATGATTTACCTCAAAGAGCTGAGTTTCTTTCCTTCCCCTTTAGGAGAAGAACAGACCGCCGTTGATGTCGATGTTGGTACCGGTGATGAAAGACGCATCGTCGGAAGCCAGGTAGGCAACGGCATCGGCGACTTCCGGTGCTTTACCTTCGCGTTTCAGCGGAGTGGCATTGGCAACGTTCTCACGCACGGCATCTTTGGTGAACGTATCGTGGAAGGTAGTGCTGATCATGCCCGGGCACAGGGAGTTGACGCGAATGTTTTTCGGGCCCAGTTCTTTCGCCATGGCGCGGGTGAAGGTCATTACTGCACCTTTGGAAGTGGCGTACGCGGAAGCACCGGGGCCGCCGCCGTCACGGCCAGCCTGGGATGCCAGGTTTACGATGGCGCCGCCGTCCATGTGCGGAACAACCGCTTTGGTCAGCAGGAAGGTGCTGTTCAGGTTCAGAGCAACAACTTTGTTGAAGAACTCTTCGTCCATTTCTTCCAGAGTTTTGCGCTCTACCAGACCGCCGGCGACGTTTACCAGTACGTCAATGGTTTTGCCGTAGGCTTCCTGCGCTGCAGCAACCACGCTCTCAACGTCCGCCTGCTTGGTCATGTCGCCTTTGGCGATGATCGCTTCACCGCCAGCCGCTTTGATCTCGGCCAGGGTTTCTTCTGCAGTCTGTGCGTTGCTGAAGTAGTTCACCACTACTTTCGCGCCTTCCGCTGCCAGTTTCAGGGATACCGCTTTACCGATGTCCCGCGCCCCACCGCTGACGATGGCTACTTTACCTTGAAGTTTCATATCTACTCCTAACTGTAATTTTGAATTCCGACTTTTGATCGAAGAGTTTTTCAGGTTTGTGTTAGCTCGCCGCTTCAGCGAGTTGCTTCTTTTCCTGTTTGCTACGTACCGGTGCGATACGTCCCCCAACAAACAGAACGGAGATCAACATCAGCGGTACCAGAGAAGCACCGAGAATGAAGAAGGGCGGGTAATAGGTGCCGTCGTTGGTAATGATCGGTACCAACTGGATAGCGGTAATCACACTGATTACACCAACAGCGCCGCTGATGCCGGCGAGGCTGGCAACGCTCTTGCCAGAGAAGTAATCACTGGGCAGCGTCTGGATATTGTTGATGGCGGCCTGGAAGCCGAACAGGATCACGGTAATCAGGGCCAGTGCCGCGGCTGGCGTTGCCGCAACGGTGGTTGCGAGCAGGGCCGGCAGCATGCAGCAACCGCCAACCAGCACAGCAAATTTACGGGATTTGTTCACGCTCCAGCCACTGCTCATCAGCTTGCCGGATAACCAGCCACCGAACAGGGCGCCGGCGGCGGCGCCGCAGTAAGGAATCCATGCGGACGCACCGATTGCCTTCACGTCAAAGCCAAATTTGTCGTTCAGGTACAGCGGCAACCAGGCCACAAACAGCCACCAGATTGGCTCGATAAAGAAGCGCGCGGAGATCACACTCCAGCTCTGACGGTGCGACAGCAGTTCGCGCAGTGTCGGAACATATTCGTCTTCGTCTTTTTCGGCAGTGATCTGTCCAGACAGAATCAGTTCGCGTTCTTCCTGGGTGATCCACGGGTGCGCATCCGGACCGCTCTTGTAAATGATCAGCCAGGGTACCAGCCAGATGAAGCCGAGCAGCGCAACAACAACGAAGGTGGCCTGCCAGCCGAGGAAGGCGTACAGGAAGGCAACCAGCGGAGGAGCGATGATGCTGCCCGCAGAGGCGCCGGCACCAAAGATCCCTTGAGCCAGAGCGCGCTCTTTTGCCGGGAACCACTCTGCGTTGGCCTTGGTGGCGCCGGGCCAGTTGCCCGCTTCACCGAAGCCGAGTAATACACGGAAGATACTGAAAGAGGCTACGGACGTGGCCAGCGCGTGCAGTGCGATGGAGATCGACCAGACCACAATCGACAACATAAAGCCGAGACGGGTACCGATGGCATCAAACACGCGGCCGAATACCGCCTGACCGATGGCGTAGGCAATCAGGAATACACTCATGATGTTGGCGTAGTCGTGACTGTCCATGCCGAGGTCGTCGGCAATGCCCGGCCACATCACCGAGAGGGCAGTACGGTCGATGTAGTTGATAATGGTGGCCAGGGCCACCAGGGACACAATGGTCCAGCGTAAGTTCTTCATTATTATTTTCCTGTTTCGCTTTCCAGAAAGTCTTCCCGGTAGGGACTGAAGGTATCGAGCAGCACTCCGGCCTTTTTACACACGGCGCCGTGTTCCAGATGTGGCGCTATGTAGAAACTGTCTCCTGCTTTCAGCAGTTTTTTCTGGCCATCCACCTGTACTTCAAACTCACCGCTCTCCACGTAGCTCACCTGGGTGTGCGGGTGTTTGTGTACATAGCCGATACTGCCTTCCTCAAACCACACGCGCACAATCATGAGGTTGTCGTCGTGGCCAAGAATCTGCCGCTTGATACCACCGCCGAGATCTTCGACGGCAACATCCTGGGCCTGAACAAATGCATCAGTTGCGGGCATAACGTGTTTTGCCTTTCTCAATTTTTAATCTGAAAGAGTTTGGCGCGGCCGGTGAAACGGTATTCACTGCCGCCGAATTCAAACGTGTTCTGGATATCGTCCGCTGCGTCGCGATTTCCGTTGAACGCCAGCAGTTGTGTGGCGCCATTTTTGGTGCCAATGGAGATCAGTTCCAGATCGCCGCTGCGCTGATGCGCCAGAGCATTGACCTGGCTTTCCGCTCTCAAGGTGAATTCCTTGGCCGGGTTGTACTCACCGTGGGGCTCGAGCACGCTCAGGAAGCTATGTGCACGGGCATTGTCGCGACGGGCGATAAAGCCTTTTTCGGAACGCAGGTTAAAGTTCGGGTCGTTGGCACCGAGTTCGGTAAACAGCAGTTCGGTTTCCCCATCCACAAGGCTCGACTGGGTATAGAAGCGACCGTTGTCGTTCAGCCAGGTCACCTGGGCGAGGCCGGATTCGGGTTTTCCGCGGGCCTTCAGCCACAGGTGCTGATAACCATTTTTGCTGCCCAGCGCTTTCAGGCTGTCGGTGTAACCCTGCAAGTTGAAGCTGGTCTCCACCAGTTGGCCGTTGTAGTGCAGTGGCAAATCGAACTGGTGTTTTTTCGTGGCTTGCACGTCAAACAGGTCGATGGCGAAGGTACTGCCACTTTGCGGGTTGTTCACCAGTGCCAGGGTACGCTTGAGGGAAACACCAGGATAGGCGGAGTCAATTTCCGCCGCGCTGATTTTGACCTGATCATCCGCGTGGAAAAACAGCAGTTCCGGATGATCCTGGTTGGCCACCTTCAGGCTGTTGTCGAAGTGCGAGGTCTCGTCCACCACAATTGTGTTGTGCGCGACGGTCTGCTTGGCCCAGGTTTCGTTTTCTTCCAGGTAACGGCCGCCGTTTTTCGCTTCCACATTCAGGAAGCGCGCGGCACCATAGTCGGTGACAATCTCGGCACCGCGGTCGTAAAACTGCCAGGAAAGCTTGTCGAAGTGGCCGTGGCCCATACCCTGGGCGGCGGGCTTGAATACGAGTGCCTGGTCGCCGGCAATCTGCTGCCTCAGAACCACCAGCGCGCCTTCGTCGCCGTCTTTGCCATCGCGGAAGGCGAAGGATTTAAACTCGTAGGGCTGTTGCTCACCGGCGTCCAGCGCCTGGGCAACCTTGAGCCCATCGCCGCTCAGCAGAATCTGATCCTGACGCGCGGCGATGTCCAGCAATTGCGGGTTGCCGGATTCGCCGTAGGCAATGGTCACACCCAGTACCAGTTCTGACGTATCGATACCCTTGCTTTTGATGGCATCGTTGATCGGGAAGAACAGGTTGTTGTAGCTGAGCTGGATGGTGGTATCGATCGCTTTCATCACGATACCGTCGCGGTAATCGAAAATTCCCCGCTCTGGTTCGTTGTTCTCAATCGCCTTGGCAAAGGTGACGAAAGGCATAAGCGCGTAACGCTGGTAGTAGGGGCCTTCGTTGTAGTAGCCGTCCGGCGAAAACAGGGTGCTCAGCTGGCGAAGAAATCCGCCCTTGCCGGATTTATCCAGATCCAGCAGCGCCTGCTCCACCCACTCCGGCTCGTCCAGCACATAGCCGGCCATACCCACACCGGCGGTCAGCCAGGTGCCGTGATTGTGTACCTTGTTAAAGGTCTTCGGCGAATCGACGGACAAAAATTTGGCCACCGGGCGCAGCGCACCCTGTTCAATTTTTTGTGCTTCCGCGTCAGTGAGAGACGAACGGATCAGATCGTAGGCCTGAATGGTGTACACCAGCCACACCGCTTCGTTCAGGCTCTGCCAGAACAGTTTCCCCGGATTCTCTGCACCGGGGCGACGCTTGGGGTGCAGTGGCAGCGTCGGGTACATGTCCGCATAGGCGAGCAGCATATCCCGTACGCGCTCCGCGTATTTTGCGTCTTCGGTCACTTGATACAGCACGCCAGCGTTGTACATCAGCTGGTAGTTCTTTTTGTGCTGCTCGTGGGTGTAACCACCGCCGGCATCCGCGGGCACCGGCACCGCGATGGGCGCTTCCAGTGCGCGATCTACCGCGGACTGACTGCGGAGAAAGGCGCTGCGAAAGCGGCCGGGTTGTTCAACTGCGCCCTGCATGGCATCGACGTCGGCTGCGCTGATTACCAGGTTGGGATGGTGAGCGCCGGAAGCTGCAATCGGGTTTACCGCGAAAACTCCCGCAGATACCCCTGCCGCCAGAGCCACGCCGGCGGCGAGAGATTTACGCTGTTTAAATATGGAGTTGCCAAACATCGTTTTCGTTCTTCTCTAAATCAGTTTTTCACGGTGTTGTTGGCAAGGGTCGCGGTGTGCGGGCCCTGGGCGACAAGTTCAGTGACTTCCGGCAGCGGGGCCTTGAAGAACTGGTTGTTGGCAATATGGGTAACCGGCTCACCTACGGTGTGTTCGACCACGATACCCGCACTGTCTTCGATGCGGTTTTCATGGATGTCTGCCACCTGGGTGCCGTGCAGTTTGATCAATGCCTGCGTCTTGTTGCGCTTGCCCTTACCGGATCCGGTAACCGTGTTGTTGCTGAAATCGATGTGCGGGCCAAAGGTGCTTTCATCGGTACCGCCGCGATAAAGGTCGACGAGCGCACCTTGAACGTTTTTGAAGGTATTACCGGTCACAATCACGTATTCCGCGTTGTACACACCGAGGTCATCGGTCTCTTTATTCAGCTTGAGCAGATCGCCGGTGATGTTCTCGAACGTGTTGTTCGCGAGAGTAATGGTGTCGGCAAAGGCGCGCAGGCCGGAGTCGAAAACGTGGTAGGAGTGGTTGATATCCAGGTTTTCCACACGGCTGTTGGTCATGGAAAAACGGTAGTTTTTCAGCATGCCCCACACCGCGGTGCGGATAAGGATATTGCCGGCATTGTCCGGGCTGTTGGAGCCGGAAATCACCAAGCCATCCAGCGACAGGCTACCGCCATCCTGTATCTCGAACATCACCGGGCGGCCGCTGGTCAGGGTTACTTTGCCCTGTTTTTTCGCTTTGATGGTCAACGTCTTGTTGATATCCAGGCGCTTGGTCGCGTTGTAGACGCCGTTTTCCAGAACCAGGGTGTCGCCGTCCGCCGCACTGGCGATGGCGTCGAACAGAGCATTTTCACCGGGGCGCACGCTGATGGACTTGCCACTGTCGAACGGGGTAACCGGTTCTGATTTGGGATACCAGGAAGCGCCGGTCATTTCCTTGGTGGTAACTACCAGGTCTTTGCTCGCGCCCTTATTCGCTACGGACTTATCGGTCGGGTAGAGCAGGCCATTGTCGGCACGCTTCAGTTTGCCCACGCCTTTATCGATGCCTTCGTGAATCTTCTTGTCCACAAAGCCGTTGGAGACGTTGTTGGCAAAGGTAATACCGGAGATATCGTCAAAAATAGAGAAGGGAGACTTACCACTCTCGGTATAGAAAATATTGTCGGCAATCGTGGAGTCCTGCGGCGTCGCGCTGCGCTCCTGGTCACTACCTGCAGCCAGGTGGATGTGCTCCACATTGATGAAACTGTTGTTCTCGATCTTCGCGTTTACCACCTGGTGGTAGCGATTGATGGGAGAGTTGGGAACACCGTTCATCACGGTGAACCCACTCCCAAACCGATAGCCTGTGAGACCTTCGAGATAATTGTTGCGAATGACCTGGTCCGCATTGATCACACGAATACCGCCGGTGTGGTCCACGCCATTGCCCAGGAACACGTTGCCTTCGATCAGGTTACCGTTGCCGTGACGCATGGTCAGGGTGCCGCGGGATTCGAAAAAGGTGTTGTTGCGCAGAATATTTTTGCCGGATTTGACGGAGATGATTTCCACCTCGCCGTCGGCACGGTCGAAGAAGTTGTTTTCGACCACTGTCAGGGAATCGGTCAGAGAGTAGTGGCTGGTGCCGATACGCAGGGTCTCACCGCCGTTGGAACCCAGAACAGGGCGCGGGCCAAAATAGTTGTGGTCGATACGGTGGCGGTTTTCCTGGCTCGCTTCGGTGTTCAGGCGCACCGCCATGGTCACACCCTTGTTGCGTTTGCCCGCCAGGTGACTGTGATCGAAGCGGTTGTTCTTGCCGTAGATACTCACCCAGTAATCGGAGTCCATACGCTCCGGCTTGCTGAAGTCTTCGATCACCACTTCAGTCACGCGGGAATTGTTGGCCAGGTGGTCTTTGTTACGGCGAAAGGAGATTACCTCGCTGCTCGGCGTGTAGCCGTCTTTAAACACGAGGCCGGAAACCAGTAGATGCTCGCCCGCAAGGCGCAGGTTGGACTGGCCGCTCAGAACCACTTTTCCTTTTTCCTGCGCAGTCAGCGTAATCGGGTTCTCTTTTTCCCCGTTTCCGGTGAATAGAATTTCAAAATCTTTCCAGACGCCATTTGCCAGCACCACGGTATCGCCAGCTTCAAGGCTCTTGGCGACCTTAGCGTACTCCGTCTGATTGTGTACCAGGTATTCCTCGGCGGAAGCCTGAACACAGAACAGGGAAGCCTGCCCGGCAGTCAGCAAGGCGGCGGCCAGCAGTGGTTTGATTGCTGAAGTTCTCATGATCACCTGAATAGTTTTTCTGAGTTTTCGTTATCGCGGTTGCCAACCTGAAGCTCTATGGCCTCTTGCCGAGCTGCACCATATCGGGGCGTCTTTGGGCATCGCGGAGTTATTATGGGGCCAGACTAAATTGGTCAAAAATAATTGTCAACCAATCGGGCTAACCAGTTCGCCTCGAAATTTTGTGCAGAATTGGTGCGTCTCGCAAAATATTCCGGTAAAGTGCACAAAAAGCAGGCAGGGGTCAGTCCAAAATGTGAAGTTTTTCTGAAAATTGGTTGACTAGCTTGTAGGCAGGTGAGAATTTGTGCTGGCCAGATCGCGGACAGCCGACCGAAAGCGGTTGTCACTGGTCAAGAGGCTGATAATAAAAACCGCGATATGAGCGATGAATAAGGCGCCAGAACAGGGCGCCCTTGTTACTATCAACTAGCGCAGACTTCCTTGGGGGTAATCATGCGTGATAATAATAAAGACGCGAGAGATGTAATGGCTAACGAGAGAACGTTTAAGAAGTCGCTTCTTGTAAGCGCAATCGCCGCAGTAACTTATGTTGGTTATGTAGGTTCTGTTCAAGCACAGGAAGCTGCAATCGCAGAATCCGACCAGGCACTGGAAGAGGTTGTCGTAACCGGCACCCGCGCCACCATCCAGACCACTATCGATATCAAGCGCAACTCCACCACTATCGTAGACGGCATGTCTGCGAATGAAATCGGTGACCTGCCTGCGCTTTCCATCGGTGAGGCCCTCGAATCCGTAACCGGTGCTTCTTCCCACCGCGAAAACGGCGGCGCCACCGAAATCTCCATCCGTGGTATGGGCCCTTACCTGAGTGCGACTACTATTAATGGACGCTCCGCTTCCAACGGTAGTGGTGACCGCTCGGTAAACTTCTCCCAGTTCCCTTCCGAACTGATGAACAAAATCGCGATTTACAAAACCCAGGACGCCAGCCTGATCGAAGGTGGTGTAGCGGGTCTGATCGCGCTGGAAACCCTGAAGCCGCTGGAATACGGCGAGCAGCGTATCCAGATCGACGCCAAAGCGAATATCAACCCGAACCAGTTTAACGTCGAAGATTCCATGGCTGGCGATATGGGTTTCCGCGGTAGTGCCAGCTATGTAGACCAGTTCGAATTCGACAACGGCATGGCGTTCGGTGTGTCTCTGGGTGTGGAAAGAAGTGATATTTCGCAGCCGGAATCAGAGATGCGCTCGTCCAGCCCGAGTGGCACTTCACTGTGGGCGTGTCTGAACGACCCCAGCAACACCAATGAAGGTTTCTACCGTGGGTCTGCGGGTGACTGTGAAGACCAGATTGACGGTTCCAGTAACCAGGGCTATCAGACCGCTGTTGATCCGGAAACTGGCAAAGCCATTAGTGACGGCACTCCGTTTGCATTCGTTGGCAGCTCCAACGGTTATCGTCAGAACGATACTTCTGACGAGCGCGACGCGGTATTTGTAGCGCTGCAATTTCAGCCGAATGACAAGACCGATATTAATTTTGATCTGCAGCAGTCCGAGCGTATTCAGGCCGAGCAGCGTCACGACCTGAACTTCGCGAACATGAAGCGCGCCACTCCGGACGTCACCGGTGACAGCCTGGTAGTAACTGATACCGGTGCCGTAACGAGCTGGGCTGGTGAGACTGCGATTGAATCCAACAGCGAAACATACGAGCGTGCCGAAGACTACCTTGGCTATGGTCTGAATGTTTCCTATGAATTTACCGACAAGCTGACCGTATCTGCAGATTACTCCTTCTCCGAAACGACCCGTACCGAAAACCAGGTGCTGCTACGTACCCAGTCGGACAGCAAAGACATCTATGGCGAAAGTTCTAACTACCGCCCTCTGGTTTCCTGGGACTTTGACTCGGGAATCCGTCAGTACACCGTTACCGACTTCGATGTGACCGATCACACGCTGTTCTCCGATTCCTACCGTATCCGTGTGGACAACGATGTGGATCGTCGCAACACCAACGAAGCGTTCCGCACTGACTTCGATCTGGCGCTGGATCACAGTTTTATCACCGGTGTGAAAGGTGGTCTGCGTTTCTCCGAGCTCGAGTACGTGGATCTGGGATCGGCTCGCGATGAGTTCAGCATCAGCCTGGGCAGCGACCAGGAAAAAATTGCCGAGATCAACCAGGCGTGTGCGCTTGAATTCGCTGAAAGCGATTTCCTGGCCAAAGAAGGTAGCGGCAACCTGATTACCAATGTTGATGAAAATGGCAATGTAATTGGCGGGTCCAATTCCTGGGCGACCTTTGATACCAACTGTGTGGCGGATATGCTGCTTGGACATCTTGGTGAAGACTTCGCTTACCCGGAACTTGAGCAGCAGAGCGGTGGTACCACTGATGTGACCGAAACCACGACCGCCGCGTATGTAATGGCAGACTTCGATACTTCCGTCTCCAGCCTGCCGGTACGCGGTAACTTCGGTGTGCGTGTTGTACAGACTGAAGTCGAGTCAGTGGCATACCGAACTCCTTATACCATTACCACCAACGACGATGGCACTCTGTCAATCGACGACGTGGAAGGTGCAGAGCTTGAGCGCGTATCCGCCGGAGGTGACTACACCGAAGTGTTGCCCAGCCTGAATGTTATCGCAGACATTCGTGACGATCTGATGTGGCGCGGTGCGGTTTATCGCGGTATGTCCCGTCCGGATCCATCCAACCTCGGCTATTCGCGCACTTTTGAAACCAACGGTTCCGACGAAATCACCGATATTGCAGATCTGCTGGAAGATGTGAACGGCGATGGCAACCCGAATATGCAGCCGCTGATGTCCTGGAGCTTCGATACCGCACTGGAATGGTATCCTAACGACGATTCCATGCTGACCTTCGGTATTTACCACAAGCGTTTCCAGGGTGGTTTCGAAACCGCACACGTAACAGAAATGCTGTCGGTTGACGGTCAGCAGATCCCTGCTTCTTTCGATATTACTCGCACAACCGAAGACACCAGCGCTCTGAGCGGTATCGAGATTACTGGTACTCACCGTTTCTCCTACCTGCCGGGCTACCTGAGTGGTCTGGGTGTGAAGGCGAGCTACAACTACGCCGACTCTGACTTCGAATTCGAAGACAGCCTGTATGGTGACTCTGTTGTGCTCGACGAAAGTGGCAACGTGACTTCCGAGAAGCAGGGCATTATTGCCCCAGGCAACCTGCCCGGCTTCTCCGAGAACGTATTCTCCGGTCAGCTGTACTATCAAATTGGTGATCTCGACACGAGCCTGATCTACAAGTACCGCAGCGAGTACTTCCAGCCGTACACCGGCAACGGTACCCGCCTGCGTTATGTCGGCGACACCGGTGTGTGGGAAATGAAAGCGTCCTACCAGCTGACCGACGCTGTAAAACTGAGCTTGGAAGCCATCAACCTGTTTGATGAGCCCAAGAAGCAGTACTTCTTCACCCGCGATAACCTGGGTGAGGTGAACAGCTACGGACCGCGTGTATTCCTTGGCCTGAAAGCCAAGTTCTAAGGTGCTATCCCCGAGCCTTTGGTTTTGGGCTCGGGATCCATGGCACAGAAGGGCCTGTAGCCCAACCCCTCGGAGAGGGCTGCAGGATCTTCGGTTTGTTTGATTGGTTGTCTCTTCTCCATCCGATAAGGTGCCGCCTGTCGGAGTTTATTCGCCCGCCTTTGTGCGGGCTTTTTTATGCCTGGAATTTTCTGTTCAGCTTCGCTGCGCTATTTCATCGCGCATTAAAAAAGGCCATACCGCTTAACGGTATGGCCTCTGAAAATCAGCGATTAAATTGACGGATCAGAATCCGGCGGTTTCCCCCAGGCGGTCAATGGAAAAACGCTTGCGGCGCTCGGAGACTTCCCGGCGCACCACTTCTACCGCTTTCGCTTCCGATGCGTCGTGCAATGCATTCAGCGAGCGGTTGAAGTGCAGGCGCATGGCTTTGCGCGCGGCACAGGGGTCGTGACTTTCCAGCGCCTGCAAAATGGCTTTGTGTTCGGCCAGGCGCTTCTGGCCATCTTTCTTACACACATTTTTGTGCACCGTCTGGATATCCGGTGAGTGCTCCTGAATATCCCACAGTTTGTCGATGGTACTCATCAACACGCGATTATTGGTCGCGCGGGAAATCACTTCGTGAAACTTGCGGTCGGCGCGCTCGGAGGTGAGGTTGCCTTCCTCGTTCTCGCGCACCATATCCCGGTAGGCGAGACGCAGGTCTTCGAGCTGCTCTTCGGTGATCATGGTCGCCGCCAGCGCCGCCAGTTCACCCTCGATCAGCACCCGCGCTTCGGTGAGCTCAAACGGGCTGAAATCCTTGGTATCGGTAAAGGAGTTCACCGGTTCGATGACGTAAACACCGGATCCGGTGCGCACCGCAACCCGGCCCATCACTTCCAGGGCGATAATCGCCTCGCGGATGCTGGGGCGGCTCACGTCAAACATTTCCGACAGTTCCCGCTCAGACGGCAGGCGCACCCCGGGTGGGTACTCGCCGCTGTCGAGAAGGGTCAACATTTTTTCTACCACCTGCTGATAAATGCGGCGGCCAGTTCCAACATAATCGCTTTTCATGGCACTCATTTCTATCGTTGTTATGTGGGCTTCACCTCAAATAGAGGGGCCGAAAGTCACTCTTGAGTCTACCACAATTGGTCTTACAGGCAATGTTTATTGGTATGATGGCTGGTCGTGACAGCTTGGATTCTCCATCGCGTGGGCTGCCGGAAACAGGGCCGCAATAACCGCCAGAAAATAGCCGAATAGCTGTTGAAAAAGTATTAGGCAGAACCCCGCTTTTCTTCTATCTTTCGCACATTCAGCGGGCCAATTCTGACCCGCTATCCAGGCCCTCCCGAGATAGTGCATTTTCGTCTCCCGACGCCGCCCACCTTTTATTGAGGCAGACCCCCAACCGATGTCACAGATCCTGATCGTGATCGATGAGCCCGACGACTGGGCACCCTATTACCCCAGCGAGCGGGTAATCACTTTTGCCGACTACCTGGCGCTGCCGGCCCGTTCCCAGCGGGTGCGGGTGATCAACCTGTGCGCGGATTACGACTACCGCAGTGAGGGCTATTACTGTTCCCTGCTGGCGGAGGCGCGCAACCACAATGTGCTGCCCAGCGTGCGCACCCTGAACGACCTGGCGCTGCCGCAGCTGTACAAACTGCAGCTGTCCCAGGCGATTCCCGCCCTGGCCAAATTGCCGCTGCCGGAACCGGGTACCGGGCGGGTGGTGAAATCCTATTTCGGTCGTTGTTCGGATCCCGCACTGCAGCCGCTGGCGCGTGCGCTGTTTGATCGCTTCGCCTGTCCGGTACTGGAGATTCACCTGCGGGCGAACCCCCAGTGGGAAATCGTGGAGTTGAAGGTGTGTTCGCACCGGGATCTGGGTGAAGCGGAGGAGACCGAATTTGCCGAGGCGCTGGACAACTTCAGCAACAAGGTGTGGCGCCAGCACAAGAAGCCCAGCAACAGTCGCTACGACCTGGCGATTCTGGTGAACCCGGAAGAAAAACTGCCGCCGTCGGACGGCGCCGCGATCAAGAAGTTTGTCAGCGCCGGGCGCGAGTTGGGCCTGTCAGTGGAGTTGATCGGACCCGGGGACTATATGCGCCTGTCGGAATTCGACGGCCTGTTTATCCGCGAGACCACGGCGATCGATCACCACACCTACCGCTTTGCCAAAAAAGCCGAAGCGGAAGGCCTGGTAGTACTGGACGATCCGACCAGTATCCTGCGCTGTACCAACAAGATTTATCTGGCGGACCTGTTCAACACCCACAAGGTGCCGGCACCGCGCACGCGCATTCTGCGCCGCGGTGACGAGGACAGCCTGAAGCAGGCGATGGAAGAGCTGGGGCTGCCGATGGTGGTGAAAATCCCCGACGGTTCCTTCTCCCGCGGTGTGGTGAAGGTCAATTCGGAAGACGAGTTGCACCGCAAACTGGAAGAGCTGTTTGCGGAATCCAGCCTGCTGCTGGCTCAGGAATTCCTGTACACGGAATTCGACTGGCGCATCGGTGTGCTGGATAACAAACCCCTGTATGCCTGCCGTTACTATATGGCGAAGAACCACTGGCAGATCTACAACCACGGCAACAAGAAAACCGTGAGTGGTGGCTTTACCACACTGCCGACCTTTGAAGTGCCGAAGCCGGTACTGCAGGCCGCACTGAAAGCCACCAAGCCCATCGGGCGCGGATTCTATGGTGTGGATGTAAAGGAGTCGGCAGGTAAGGGATATGTGATCGAAGTGAATGACAACCCGTCCATCGACAGCGGCGTGGAAGATAAATACCTGGGCAAGGAACTGTACCGTTTGATCCTGCAGGAATTTATCCGTCGCCTGGATGCGCGCAAGGCGGGCCAGGAATAACCCGCCGGTTTGCGTATGTTCGCTAGTGGTCCATGCGGAAAGTTCGGTAACTATGGAGCACAGCCAAAGTGTTCAGATCAAGGCGAGAAAGCGCAGGAATAGTGGTTCTATTTCAAGCTTTCTCAACGCAGAGCTGGGCGCTTTGGCGAAGCAAACAGTTACACAACTTTCCGCATGGACCACTAGGGCGCTTGCCGACAAAGTTCCAGCCAGCGCTCGATCCCCGCGCTGCGGTATTTCTGCCGGTGCAGGGCAAAATAAAACTCGCGGCTGAAATCCCGCTGCGGCACCGGCAGCTCCACCAGCGCGCCGCGACGGAAAGCGTCGGTTAGTGAAACCCGGGACAGGCAGCTGATGCCCAGTCCCGCTTCCACCGCGCGTTTGATCGCCTCGGTGTGCTGCAACTCCAGTCTTATATTCAGCTCCGGCAACAGACCTGCCAGTGCCCGCTCAAACGTCTGGCGGGTACCGGAGCCGGTTTCCCGCAGAATCCATGTGGCCTCGCGCAGGTCTTCATCACCCAGCTGCGCGCGCTTTGCCAGCGGGTGATCCGGCGCGCAGAAAACCACCTGCTCGTCGTCCCGCCAGGGGATCATTTCCAGGTCCGGGTGATTGAGTTCGCCCTCGATCAGCCCCAGGTCCAGTTCGAAGTTGAGTACGCCCTGGGCGATGGCCGCGGTATTGGCCACTTCCAGTTCCACCCGCGCCCCCGGCTGTTCCTCCATATAGCGGGCCATGATGCCCGCTGCCATATAGTTGCCGATGGTCAGGGTGGCACCGATCTTCAGGCGGCCCAGATCACCGTGCACCAGTAAGGTGGCCTCCAGCTCCCGCGCCCGCTCCAGCAATTCCTCGGCCCGCGGCCACAGCTGTCGCCCCAGTTCATTCAGGCGCAGGCGCTTGCCGGTGCGCTCGAACAGGCGCAGGTCGAACTGCTGCTCAAACTCCTTGAGCGCTGTGGACGCGGCGGATTGAGACATATTCAGGCTCTCGGCGGCACGGCTCACATTCTGGAAGTGGGCACAGGCCAGGAACACCTCCAGCTGGCGCAGGGAATAGCGCATGGCAAATATCCAGATAATAGATAACGAGTATCGAAATATCCCATTTTGCCAATAGATATGCCAGCGCTAGAATTCACCCAGCAAAAAGATCAGGAATAAGTGGTTCTATTGTTATGTCAAATTTGAATAAGGAAACGGTGCTCGAGGTCCATCACTGGAACGAGACCCTGTTTAGTTTCAAGACCAGCCGTGACCCCGGTTTCCGCTTCGAAAACGGCCACTTCACCATGATCGGCCTGGAGCAGCCCAACGGTCGCCCGCTGCTGCGCGCCTACTCCATCGCCAGCGCCAACTACGAGGACGAGCTGGAGTTCTTCAGTATCAAGGTTCCCGATGGCCCGCTGACTTCCCAGCTGCAAAAGATCAAACCCGGCGACGAGATCTTCGTCAGCCGCAAGCCTACCGGTACCCTGGTGGCCGACCACCTGCTGCCGGGCAAACGCCTGTGGCTGCTGTCCACCGGCACCGGCCTGGCGCCGTTTATGAGCATCATCAAGGACCCGGATGTCTACGAGCGCTTTGACCAGGTCATTCTTACCCACGGTGTGCGCTTCAAGTCCGAGCTGGCCTATCAGGATTACATCGAGAAGGAGCTGCCGGAGCACGAGTACTTCGGCGAGATGGTACGCGATGGCCTGCTGTATTACCCCACGGTAACCCGCGAACCCTACCGCAACAACGGTCGCCTCACCGACCTGATGCTGTCTGGCAAGATGTTCAGTGACCTGGGAGTACCCCAGCCGAATGTGGAAGAAGATCGCTTTATGCTGTGCGGCTCCCCCGCCATGCTCAAGGATCTCACCAATATCCTCGATGACTGGGGCTTCAAGGAAACCCGCGCGGGTGTGCCTCGCGAATATGTGATCGAACGGGCCTTTGTTGAAAAGTAAGTAAAAAGTACGCGGATTTTGCCTGGCGCCCGGGCAGGGCAGCGGCGTCGGTACTTGGAGGTGGTCGCGTGAAGGATTGCGCAAGGACAGAAATGGCATTCTGCACTTCAAAGTGTCGACCCCGGTGCCCTGCCGATTGAACGGCAGCGCCTACCAGTGAAAGGGTTTAACCCTGTATTGATAACCACCCAACGGGTGGTTTTTTTTCGTCCATTGAAAATGGACAGGTCAGTAAGTGAGTATTCGCCGACTGTAATTGCCTGAGGTTGACCGCACCACGGTAGCGCGGCAGGATTGATGGAGCACACGAATAGAACAACAAAGGTAGTCCTGAAGGAGGGACGGATGGAATTTCTACTTCAGGACGGCAATCAGCTGTATACCGGTGCGTTGGTACTGATGCTGATGATCGCACTTCTGGAAGCCGTAATGATGCTGGTTGGCGTCGGCCTTTCGGACTTTCTCGATAACCTCCTGCCGGATATAGAGCTCAGTGCCGATGCCCCCGACGCGGGTGCCAGCGGCGGGCTGACCAAATTGCTGAGCTGGCTGCGCTTCGGTGAAGTGCCGGCCTTGATACTGCTGGTTGCATTCCTGGTGGCGTTTGGGGTGAGCGGACTATTGCTCCAGATGCTGGCCGACGCCCTGCTGGGTACGCTCCTGCCCGGCGTGTGGCTGGCCATCCCGGTTCTGTTGATCGCGCTTCCCCAGGTTCGCCTGTTTGGCAAACTCCTCGGTCACTTTGCCATGCGCGACGAAACCCAGGCTGTGGGTCGCGATTCATTTGCCGGCCGCACCGCGGTGATCACGATCGGCGAGGCGGTTCCCGGTTCGCCGGCAGAGGCCCGCTTCAAAGACGAGTTTGGTACTACCCATTACGTCATGGTCGAGCCCTATGATGAGGCCGAGCGCTTTGTTCAGGGCCAGGAGGTGGTGCTGGTGGAGGAGCAGGGGGGCAGCTTCCGCGCGATCCTGCCCGCGGGCCAGGTACCAACTACCTGAGTGTTCAGAATTTTCAATTTCAGTACGTAACGAAACAGCAAAACAAAAAACACCCCGGAGAAAAAAATAGTGATTCAGAATCTTCACAGTATTGCGATTATGGCGGGGGCCGTGCTTGTCGGCCTGATGGTCATCGGCACAATTTTCGCGCGCCTGTATACCCGTGCCTCCAAAGAGCGCTCCTTTGTGCGCACCGGTATGGGCGGGCAGAAAGTCATCATGAACGGCGGCGCTCTGGTGCTGCCGGTGCTACACGAAATCATCCCGGTCAATATGAACACTCTGCGCCTTGCGGTATCGCGCAAGGAGCACCAGGCGCTGATCACCAAGGACCGTATGCGCGTGGATGTGCTCGCGGAATTTTACCTGCGGGTAAAACCGGACACCGACGCCATCGCCAACGCGGCGCAGACCCTGGGTATCCGCACCCTGGATCCGGAAGCGCTGAAAGAAATGATCGAGGGCAAGTTCGTCGACGCCCTGCGCTCCGTGGCCGCAGAAATGGAAATGGCCGAGCTGCACGAACAGCGCAGCCAGTTTGTACAGAAGGTGCAGCAGGTGGTTTCCGAAGACCTGCTGAAAAACGGCCTGGAACTGGAATCTGTATCCCTCACCGGTCTTGATCAGACCGGCAAGGAATTCTTCAACCAGGACAACGTGTTCGATGCGGAAGGTCTCGCCAGCATGACCCGCTCGATCGAAGCGCGCCGCAAGGAAGTGAACGACGTCGAGCAGGAAACCCGGGTTCAGATAGAAACCAAAAACCTGGAAGCGGAACGCCAGCGCCTGGAGATCGAAAAAGAAAAGCGCTACGCGCACCTCGAGCAACAGCGCGAGTTGGAAAATCGCGAGGCATCTCAGAAGGCGGATATCGCTCGCGAAACCGCCGCTCAGGGTCGTGCGGCTCGCCAGGCAGAGATTGAAGCGGAGCGCGAGGTAGACCAGTCCCGCATCGCCGCCGAACAGGCCACCCGCCTGCTGGAAATCGAAAAAGAAAAGCGTCTGCAGGAGCAGGAAATCGAGCGCGAGCGCGTGCTGGATGAGCAGCGCATTTCCAAAACTAAGTCAGTGGAAATTGCCGAACAGGAACGCGCCATTGCAGTTGCGGAAAAATCCAAAGAGCAGTCCGTTGCCGATCAGCAGGCCAACGTGGCCCGCGCCGAAGCGGTAAAGGCGGAAGAGCAGGTGCGCACCGCCAAAGACGTGGAAGTAGCCGAGCGTGACAAGCGCATCGAGATTATCGAAGCGCAGAAAGAAGCCGAGCGTCAGGCTACCTCCATCAAGGTGGCCGCCGAAGCGGAAAAAGCCGCGGCGGAAGACAAGGCCGAAGCCCTGCGCCTGCAGGCGAGCGCGGAAGCGGAAGCGGTGCGTATCAAGGTGGAAGCGGATCGCGAGAAGTACGCGGTGGATGCGGAAGGCCAGCGCCTGATGAATGAGGCCATGAACAGCCTGAGCGAAGCGCAGATTGCCCTCAAGCGCGTACTCAGTCTGCACGAAAACCTGCCCAACATTGTGCGCGAGAGCGTGCGTCCGCTGGAGAAGATCGAGGGTATGAAGATCATCTCTGTGGAAGGCCTGAACGGTGTTGGCGGTCGCGCCGGCGGCATCATGGATGCCGATGGAGAATCTCATGGTCAGAGCCAAAGCCTGCCGGAAGCACTGGTGGGCAGTGCGCTGAAGCACCGCGCCATGGCACCGCTGGTGGATTCACTGCTGAAGGAAGCCGGTGTGGGTGATCTGACCAAGGTGACCGAGCCAGAGCTTTAAGTCACCATCATCCCCGTTTCCGGGCCCTCGGGCCCGGAATTTCCCGCTCCACCGTCTTTTTTCCTGCTTCACGCAGAATTTTCAAGACTCCTCCGGATTTCCGGTGGCACCCGCCATACGGCAAGTATTGGCACCGGGTTCTACTGTCCGGTCACCAATTTCCCACCTAAATCCACCCACTGGATCTATCACTAGTTGAGCTGCTTCAATCGCCCCTTGACATTAGTTTCATGCGTAACTAAATTCGTTGCACCTGAAACCAAGCAGACCTCCGCGGCCACAAGCGGCGTCGCAGGTCCGACAACGAATCCAATATAAATGGAGGATCACATGGCCGATTTATTTGAGAACCCGATGGGCCTGGACGGCTTTGAGTTCGTGGAATTCACCGCGCCGGAGAAGGGCGTCCTGGAAACCGTGTTCGAGGCCATGGGCTTCACCAAGGTGGCGCGCCACCGCACCAAAGAAGTCGAGCTGTGGCGCCAGGGCGACATCAACTTCATCACCAACTACGAGAAAGGCAGCCACGCGGACTACTACGCCCGCGAGCACGGCCCCTCCGCCTGTGGCCTGGCGTTCCGCGTAAAGGATGCGACCTTCGCCTACAACGAAGCCATCAAGAAGGGCGCCCAGCCGGTAGAAGTGGAAACCGGCCCCATGGAATTGCGCCTGCCGGCGATCAAGGGCATTGGCGGCGCCACCCTGTATCTGATCGACCGCTATAAAGAAGGCGAGAGCATTTACGACATCGACTTCCATTGGCTGGAAGGCGTGGACCGTCATCCGGAAGGCTGTGGCTTCCACACCCTGGATCACCTGACTCACAACGTGTATCGCGGCCGTATGGACTACTGGGCCAAGTACTACGAAGACCTGTTCAATTTCCGCGAGATCCGCTACTTCGACATCAAGGGCGAGTACACCGGCCTGCTGTCCAAGGCGATGACCGCGCCGGACGGCAAGATCCGCATCCCGCTGAACGAAGAGGCGGCCGGTGGCGGCGGCCAGATCGAAGAGTACCTGATGAAGTACAACGGCGAGGGCATCCAGCACATCGCCTTTGCCTGCGATGACCTGTTGGCCTGTTGGGACCGTCTGAAGAAGCAGGGCATGCAGTTTATGACCCCGCCGCCGGATACTTACTACGACATGCTGGAAGAGCGCCTGCCGGGCCACGGTGAGCCCACCGAGGAATTCCAGAAGCGCGGTATTTTGTTGGACGGCACCACCGAAGGCGGCCAGCCGCGCCTGCTGCTGCAGATCTTCTCTGCCAATATGCTCGGCCCGGTGTTTTTTGAGTTTATCCAGCGCAAGGAAGACGAAGGCTTCGGTGAAGGTAACTTCAAGGCTCTGTTTGAATCCATCGAGCGCGACCAGCTGCAGCGCGGCGTGATCGGCGGCGACAAAGGAAAGGAAGACGCGGCGTAATCGCAGCGTCTAAAGCCCGGAGGCCATCTATGGCAATTCAACGTATTCATCACGTGGCCTACCGCTGCCGCGATGCCAAGGAGACCGTGGAGTTTTACCGCGATCTCCTGGGCATGGATTTCCAGCTCGCCATCGCCGAAGACCGGGTGCCCTCTACCGGGGCGCCGGATCCGTACATGCACGTGTTTCTCGATGCGGGGCAGGGCAATGTACTGGCGTTTTTCGAACTGCCCAATTCTCCGGACATGGGCCGCGATGAAAACACCCCGCAGTGGGTGCAACATATCGCCATGGAAGTGGAGAGCATGGACGAGCTGCTGGCAATGAAACAGAAGCTCGAAGAGGCCGGTGTCGATGTGCTTGGTCCCACCGATCACACCATCTTTAAATCCATCTATTTCTTTGACCCCAATGGCCACCGCATCGAGCTCGCTGCCAATACCGCCAAGCCCGGTATGCACAAAGAGCTGAAGCGCGTTGCCGAAGATATGCTGGAAGAGTGGTCTCGCACCAAAAAGGCACCGCGTCACGCGGCCTGGATGCACGGCGAAACAGAGTTCAAAGCCGTAGATCCCTAAATTCATTTTTTCAAAGAGGAAGGGACAGTGAAGTTAGCCAGCCTGAAAAGCGGCCGCGACGGCAAGCTCGTCGTGGTCAGTGACGACCTGACCCGCATGGCGGATGCCAGCGAAGTCGCGCCCACACTGCAAAACGCCCTGGATAACTGGGCGAGCGTTTCTTCCCAGCTGGAAGACCTGCAGCAAAAACTCAACAGTGGTGACATCAAAGGCGAAACCTTTGATCAGGCCGGGTGTCACTCGCCGCTGCCGCGCGCGTACCACTGGGCGGATGGCTCCGCCTACGTGAATCACGTGGAGCTGGTGCGCAAGGCTAGAGGTGCGGAAATGCCGGAAAGCTTCTGGACCGACCCGCTGATGTACCAGGGCGGCTCCGATACCTTTCTGGCGCCGCGCGAGCCGGTAAAAATGCCGCAGTCCGAAGGCTTCGGTATCGACTTTGAAGCGGAGATCGCGGTGATCACCGATGATGTGCCTATGGGTGTCTCTCCGGAAGATGCGCTGCAACACATCAAACTGGTGATGCTGGTAAACGACGTATCCCTGCGCGGTCTGATTCCCAACGAATTGTCCAAGGGGTTTGGTTTTTATCAGTCCAAGCCGTCCAGCGCCTTCTCTCCGGTGTGTGTCACCCCGGAGCAGCTGGGCGACAACTGGAAAGACGGCAAGCTGCACCTGCCGCTGGTTTCCGAACTGAATGGCGAGAAGTTCGGTGAGCCGAACGCGGGCATCGACATGACCTTCCACTTCGGTCAGTTGATTGCGCACGCCGCCAAAACCCGCCCGCTGGGTGCCGGTACCATCATCGGTTCCGGCACCGTGTCGAACAAGCTCGATGGCGGCCCCGGCAAGCCGGTGAAAGAGGGCGGTGTGGGTTACAGCTGCATTGCCGAGATCCGCATGATCGAAACCATTAAGGACGGCAAGCCGAGCACCGCGTTTATGCAATTTGGCGACAGGATTGCAATCGAAATGCTGGATGAGAATGGAAAGTCTGTCTTCGGACGGATCGAGCAGGTTGTAGAACAGCAGTAAGTCCGCCTCACCCCTTGTAAATTAAAAAGGCCATCTGACGATGGCCTTTTTAATTTGTGTGGCTTAAGTTTGATCCGCCGATCGATTTTTCTCGATTTTTTTCTCAAACTATTCCAGCAATTGCTGGAGCATTCCCCTGAATACCGCCACTTCCTGCGCACCACTGATAACGTGTTCGCCGTTGAAGATGAACAGTGGAACAGCGCGTACCCCTTTGTCGACAATAGCTTGTTCCAGTTGGCGTACATCGTCGGCAAAAGCCTGCTTCGCCAGAACATCTCGCGCTGAATACGTGTTCATTCCCATCTTGCCCGCAGCGGCAATCAATATGTCAAAGCGGCTGATATCCTGTCGCTCGCTGAAAAACGACTCGAAAAGCTGCAAGCTCAGCGCGTTCTGTTTTCCTTCCCCTGCCGCCCAGTGCAGTAATTGATGGGCATGGAATGTGTTTACTATGCGCATATCGTCAAAGTAGTCGAAGGCGAAGCCCACATCCGCCCCGAGGGTAGTAAGCTGCTCCCGTGCGGCGATACTCTCTGCAGGCGTTGTGCCGTACTTTTCGGCAATGTGTTCGCGTAAATTCTGTCCTTCCGGCGGCATATCCGGATTCAGCTCGAAGGGCAACCAGTGGAAGGTCGGGACGATCGTGTCTGTGAAGTCATCCAGCGCTCTCTGTAACCGGTAGGTGCCGATCACGCACCAGGGACACACGACATCGGAAACAATATCGATACGTAGAGAAAGTTTCTGCATGTGCTTATCGCCTTTTTGCCGGCCTTTTCGCAACAAAATCTGAAAGGTAATGTAGAAGCCTAGCCGATGGCTTTCATAGCCGCCGCATCGACAATAACGGCATGCCGCGCCGCACTTTTTCCAGTTTTTCCGCGTGTAGCGTGGCGGTAATTACCGCTTCTCCCTCACCGGCCTCCGCCAGTACATCCCCCCAGGGATCGATGATTACCGAGTGCCCCCAAGTGCGGCGCCTGGGGGAGTGCTGCCCTCCCTGGTTGGCCGCGATCACGAAACAACCGTTCTCTATTGCCCGCGCTTTTAACAGGGTCAGCCAGTGGGCCTGCCCAGTCGTATGGGTGAACGCCGCGGGAACAACGATGACTTCGGCACCGGCAGTCGCAAGCGCGCGATAAAGCTCGGGAAAGCGAAGGTCAAAGCAGATGCTGAGACCCAGTTTCAGCCATGGCGTGTCAGCGATAGCGATCTCATCGCCCGGTTCAATACTGCTGGATTCCCGGTAACGGCCAGCGGCGTCATCAATATCCACATCGAATAGATGAATTTTGTCGTAGCGCGCGTGCAAGTGGCCGCCCTTATCGTAGACCAGGCAGGCAGAGCGGACGCGCTGTGCCTCGGTCGCACTTCCATCTGGCCTGTCCAACAGCGGGGTTGCACCGGCGATCACCCAAGTGCCCAGCTCCGCGGCCCAGCGTTGTAATGCGTGTTGTATGGGCTGGTCGTGGGGGCAGGCATTGCCCCTGGCGAGGGCTTCTGCCGCCGAGTAGCTGCCGGTATCGGCGAGATGTGCGAAGTTTTCCGGCAGCACAATCATCTGGGCGCCTTTATCCGCGGCTTTCTGTGCCAGCCTGAAGCCCTGAGCAAGGTTTGTTTTTACGTTTTCTCCGCTGATCATCTGCAGCGCAGCGACGGTTATATCTTTCAACAGCTCGTTTCCATGTGATTTGTTCCACAGCGGCACACTGCGCTGATAGGTGACGGCCCGGTATCTCACATCCTGGTTTAAAAGGGGCGTGAGTTTCTATGTTCTATGCTGTTCTGGTTCGATTTTTATAGTACAGGGTAAACTAGCTTGTTGCGAAAACCGCCTTTGCGTTGGATTGGTCTCTTCCTGTTGGTACTTGCAGCTGGCAATGCTTACGGCCAGTATGCTGCGGAAGTCAGGCAGGTAAATGTAGGTGTCTATTTGAGTCCGCCGTTTGTTATGCAGGAAGAAGAAAAACTTTCCGGTATGGCGCTTGACCTGTGGGAGGAAATATCCAGTAAACAGAATCTCGCCTCCGAGTATCGGGTCTATCCGGACATTAAGAGTCTGGTAGAGGCTGTGCAAAGGGGCGATATAGATGTGGCGATGACCAATCTGACCATTACCGAAGCCCGTGCGCGAAAAATTGATTTTACTCAACCGTGGTTTGACGCGGGCTTGCGGGTAATGGTGGGAAAAAAGCAGCGGACCAGCATTTCCGAAATACTGCAGGGCCTTAGAAAAACTGGAATGCTCGCAGGTTACCTGTGGATACTTGGGGTCATTCTTCTTGCCACACTTGTATTCACTCTGTTTGATCGAAAGTTTGATGCGGATTTTCCTCGACGCTGGCGCGATGGACTGGCCGAGAGTTTTTATGCAGTGATGTCGATTGCCACTTCCGGCAATACCCACCGTAAAAACCTGTTTGGTTGGGTCGGAAAAATCTGGGCGGGCATCTGGCTGGTATGCGGCGTTGCGGTTGTCTCGTTTGTAACCGCATCAATCACCAGCGTGATGACATCCCTGGCGCTCACCAGTCAGATCAATGGCCTGCGTGACCTTCCGGGAAAAACGGTGGGCGTGCTGTCCGGCAGTGTCGCCGAGGAGTATGTCCAGGAAAATGGTATCAGTAACCGCGCCTATGAAAGTACAGAGCAGACGGTCTCCGCACTGCGCGCCGGAGAGGTTGACGCGATCGTCGGAGATAGCCCGGTACTCGCCTACTTTGCATTTCAAAACCCCGAGTTGGGACTGCGCCTGGTAGGGAAGCTGTTTAATCCGGACAAGTACGCCTTTGCCGTGCCCAAGGGCAGCGCACTCGGCCGTCCCCTGAATGTTGAGATTATTGGCGCCCATGAAGAGGGGATAATCATGGATCTGCGGGAAGAATACTTCGGTACCCTGAAATAGCCGCGCGAGGACCGTCAGGACGCGACAGGTCTACGGATCAACCGGGTGACGTGCAATCTCGACGGTGCGATACCGTGATATGGTTAGCCGGCTAATCACTATCAAAGTACCACCGTTCGGGAGATCCTCGATGGCTAGCAATTCGACCGTGAAACCCGCGCTCATCCGGCGTGGACATACCCTGTCTCTGATAGCCTTTTTCTGGGTGCTGGCCGCGCCAGTTTGGGCCGCCTCACACAGCGAACAGTTGCAACAGGTGATCGACGATCACTGGCAGTTCTACCTGCAAGAAAATCCCACCACAGCCAGCCGTATGGGTGACAAGCGTTACAACGACCGGTTGCCGGGTGTATCCGGGAAAGACCGTGACCGCCGGCTGAAGGCAGAAAAGCAATTTGTTGCCCGGCTAGAGAATATCGATCGTGAGAAATTGAATGCGGATGCCAGGGTGAACCGGGATCTGCTGTTGTGGGTTCTGGAAAACTCTATTGAATCCAATGAGCTCTACCTGCAGCGCATACCGGTCAATACGTTTTACAGCTTCTGGAATACCGTGCTCAGTGCCAGCCGTGGACTGAATATGCCGCAGGTGTCGGACTACGAGGCGTACATCAGGCGGATTGAGCAAACCGGTCGCTTTTTTGATGAAAACATCGCAAATATGCGCAGGGGCATAGAGGATGGATTCGTCCTCCCAAAGATCGTGGTGCAGGGAATCGCACCCACGGTACGCGCGCAGGTCTACGACGATCCCACCAGAAGCAGCCTGTACGATCCTTTGCGAAAATTCCCTGAGAGTTTTTCGAAAGCGGACAGGGAGCGACTGCAAAAGCGGGGCGCACAAGCGATTCGTGAGCAAGCGATCCCTGCATTCGATCGTGTGGCGACCTTTCTCGAGGGTGAGTATCTGAATGCCGCCACCGACAGTCTTGGTGCGGAGCAGTTGCCTGGAGGTAAGGCATACTACCGCCACGCCATTCGCACCTACGTCACCATGGATATGAACCCCGGGGAGATTCATAAAATCGGCCTCGCCGAGGTCAAACGTATCCGCGGTGAAATGCAACAGTTGATCGCAGACAGCGGCTTTGACGGCAGCTTTGAGGAGTTCACCGAGTTCCTGCGTAGCGACCCGCAGTTTTATGCCAAAACGCCGGATGAATTACTGAAAGAAGCGTCCTATATCGCGAAGAAAATTGATTACCGCCTGCCGGAGTTCTTCGGCAAACTTCCGCGTCTTCCGTATGGTGTGGTACCGGTGCCCGACGAAATAGCCCCCAATTACACCACCGCTTCCTACAACCCGGCGGCGATCGGTGGAACCCGCGGTGGTGCCTACTGGGTAAATACCTATGCCCTGGATCAACGACCGCTGTACGAGCTGGTCGCGCTTACCCTCCACGAAGCGGTGCCCGGGCATCATTTGCAAGGCGCACTTTCACTGGAACTGGAGAATGTGCCGGAGTTTCGGAAGAACCTGTATCTGAGTGCGTATGGTGAGGGTTGGGCACTGTATAGCGAGCGCCTGGGTGTGGAGATGGGCGTTTACGATACTCCGTACCAGCAGTTCGGACGCCTCAGCTATGAAATGTGGCGCGCGGCGCGCCTGGTGATCGACACCGGTATCCACTCCCAGGGTTGGAGCCGCCAGCAGGCGCTGGACTATCTCGCGGAAAATACCTCCCTGTCGGAAGGCAATGTACGCGCGGAAGTGGACCGCTATATTTCCTGGCCGGGGCAGGCGCTGTCTTACAAGATGGGCGAAATCAAAATTCGTCAGCTTCGCAAAAAAGCCGAACAGCAACTGGGTAAGCAATTCGACCTGCGAGACTTCCACGACGCGCTACTGGCGAACGGTGCCGTACCGATGGAGATGCTGGAACGGCAGATGGACCGATTTATTGCACAGAGCAGACAGTAACCTCAGCATCCAGGCCCTCGTGTCGCGGGGGCCCCGAATCACTCCGTGTACTTCTCACCTACTTCTCACCTACTTCCCGCAACCCACTTTGCCCACCTGAATACCACGCTGGCGCCGGCTGGAAAGTTGACCCGTGAGACACAGGTTGCGCGCACCCATTTCATGTAATATTGTAAGTTACATGAAAAGAGACAGCAGATTGAGCGGGGTACTCCACGTACTTCTGCATATGGCGGAGTTTGACGGCCCGCTTACCTCCGAGGCCCTGGCGGGCATGATGCAGACCAATCCCGTGGTGATCCGCCGCATCCTGGCCGGGCTCCGCAAGGAGGGGCTGGTGCACTCGGAAAAAGGCCACGGCGGCGGCTGGCGACTGGCCAAAGACCTGGAAAGCGTCACCCTCTACGACATCCATCTGGCGCTGGGCGCACCCGGTGTTCTGGCCCTTGGGCACCGCACCGAAGCCCCCGGTTGTCTGGTGGAGCAGGCGGTCAACAGTGCCATGGGCGAAGCGTTTGATGCGGCCGAGGCACTGCTGCTGTCGCAGTTTCAGCAAATCACCCTGGCGTCACTGAGCCGGGATTTTCACCAGCGACTGGATCAGCGCGGCATTACCCAGCAGGCGCTGAGCGAGGCCGCCCATATGAGGAACTGTAGTGATGGCGACGATTGATGGGACCGAGTTCGACGTAGCGATTGTCGGCGGCAGTTACGCCGGTATGAGCGCAGCCATGCAACTGGCGCGCGGGCACCGCAAGGTGCTGGTGGTGGATGGCGGCCAGCGACGCAACCGCTTTGCCGCACATGCGCACGGGGTGCTCGGTCAGGATGGTCGCGCACCGGCGGATATCGCCGAAGATGGCCGCGCGGAATTGTGGGAGTACCCCACCGTCAGCTGGGTGGAGGCAACGGTGGAGTCCGTCGACAAAGCGGGTGACGGTTTTCATCTGGTCACCCACGAGGGTAAGCGCTACCAGGCGGCGCGCCTGATTCTCGCCACGGGAGTGCGCGATGTGTTACCCGAGGTGCCCGGTTTACAGGAGCGCTGGGGCACCTCGGTTTTTCACTGCCCCTATTGCCACGGCTATGAACTGCAACGTCAGCCCATCGGTGTGCTGGCGGTTGGTGAGGTGTCCATGCATCACGCGCTGATGCTACCGGACTGGGGACCGACGGTATTTTTTATCAACGAGTCGTTCGAGCCTGACGCGGAGCAGCTGCGTCAGCTCGCCTTACGCGATGTGTGTATCGAGCGGACACCGGTGGCAAAAATTGCCGGAGAGCGGGCCACCGTACACCTTGCGGATGGGAGCAAGTTTGACTTGGCCGGACTGTTTGTCGCCTCGCGACTGGAACACCCCATGCCCCTGGCGGAACAGCTGGGGTGCGAATTTGAGGAGACGCCGGTGGGCCTAGTGATCCAGACCGACGCCATGCAGGCGACAACGGTTGCAGGTGTGTTTGCCTGTGGTGATGTCGCCCGCGGCGCAGGCAATGTGACATTCGCCATGGCGGATGGCGCCATGGCCGGTGTAGCCGCGCACCGTTCGCTGATGTTTGAAGGCCTTTAACGCAGTAGCTGTCACTCAGCGGGAAAAACTAGCGCTTTCTAAACGGATTGGATAAGTGCGCGTCCCAGAGCGGAAAAATACCGGCGGAAGGCCGCATTGATCCGCTCCCGCTGTGCTCCCCCGGGGTAAAGCCCCATCTTCGCCTCTTCCGTTGCCTTGGTACCCGCCACCAGAAAATTATTGGAGATACTCGCGTCCTGCACAAAGGCCTCGAAGGCGCGGGCGCACATTTCCGCTGGGTCCGCGTAATAGATGCTGCCGTTGGCCCTGTCTGCGGCCCTGGATGCGCGAAACAGGTCGCTGGGGTTTTCCCCGCTTTCATCCAGCATCACCGCGCGGAAGCAGGCAAACAGCAGATCGTTGATCGGGTGGGGAATTGGTGTGGCGTCGCGCAGCCAGGCTTCGGAGGCAAACATATTGCCGGGTGTATCGCTGAAGGCTTTATCGGCCAGGTAGTGATCCAGTGCGTGAAACCACTCATGAGCAATGGCGCCGGGGCCGGCATTTTTTGCCAGGGCAAAGGTGCGTGAGCCGATTTCGTAGTGGGCTGAAATACCCGGGCGACCACCGCTGCCGTACTGGAAGGCGAGGGTGCCGCGCAGGCTGATCAGCAACTCTGGCCCCTGCAAAATGGTCATCAGATCCACCAGCGCATCGTAAAACAGTCCTGCGGCACGGGCCTTTTCCGCCTCGGTTACCCAGCGCCCGATCTTGATGCCGCGAAAGTCGAAACGCCTGCGCACATCGACAAAGCTCACGCGTTGCCCGCTAACCTGCTCGGTACACTGGTGGGGGCTGCGGCGATAAAACTTGCGGTCTAATACCATGACGGATTAACGGGTTTCCCAGAATTGGTTGAGTGCGGCACCGAGTGCTTCGCCATTGTCGCAGATCCGGGGTTGCCAGTGTTGTGGATACAGGCTGCGATAAAACGGGTCGGTAAAACGGTAGTCGGCCAAAATCACCACGCCGCGGTCACTCTCGCTGCGGATCACCCGCCCGGCCGTTTGCAGCACGCGGGTCAGGCCCGGGTAGCGGTAGGCGATATCAAAACCGTTTTCTCCGCGCGCGGCACTGGCGCTGCGCAACAGTTCCTGCTCCTCGTTGACCTGGGGCAGGCCGGTGCCCACCACCATGGTACCCACCAGTTGCTCACCCGCGTAATCAATACCTTCACCAAAAATACCGCCCATAATCGCGAAGCCCAGACTTTCTCTGCCGGGTTGAAAACACTCGAGGAAACGGGCGCGCTGCTGTTCGGAGCTGCCGGACTCCTGTTGTACCAGCGAAATTTCCGGAAAGCGCTCGGCGAAAGACTCGGCGACCTGCTGTAAAAAGCGATAGGAGGGAAAAAAGACCAGATAGTTGCCGGGCCGGCTGTGAAAGGTGCGCGCAATCATATCCACCAGCGCACTGGTCGCGCCCTGGCGCGCGCGGTAGCGGGTATCCACGTAGGGACACACAAACAGCCCCATTTGCTCCGGATGAAACGGCGACGGCAATTGCAGGTACGGCGAATCCGCCTGCAGACCAAGCTGCCGGTACACAAAGTGCGCCGGGCGCAGGGTGGCGGAAAAGACATTTACACTGTGGAAAAGTCGGTAAGCCTGCTGCAAATATTCCGCGGCATTCAGGCACAGCCATTCGATTTCCTGTTCGTGCCAGCGGCTCTCGGGATTGCTGGAGCGCTGCGCGCGGGTGATATAGCGGTGTTCTTCGCCTGACAATTGTTCAATCGCCTGGAAGCGGAACAGGTTTTTCAGCCAGTCGGCGATGGCGTCCGGCGGCGGCTGTGCGGCCTCCCACAGCTGGTTGGCCACGGTCAGCACTTTCTGTATTGCGGTATTGATGGCCTGTGGCGTCTCGTCACTGGGCTGACTTATCCACAGCTCGGATTTTTCAGGTGCTGGCCCGGCCGGATGGTTTTGGCCTGTCCGAGATTCCCGCAGTTCGACAACCCATTTATCCAGCGCCTGTACCAGCGACTGTATCGCGCGGCGCAGGCTCGGGTGTGAACTTTTGCACTCGGCCGCCGCGCGGCGGCTGTCACTGCGCGTGAGCTTTGCGCTGTACATACCGCGCGCGCGATCCCCCAGATTGTGCGCCTCGTCCACCAGCAACGCGCGCCGCCGCAGTGTGTCCCGCAGATTGTGCATCTGCACCAGAGGGTCGAATACATAATTGAAATCACACACTACAAGATCCGCCCAAGGCAGCATCTGCAGCGAGAGTTCAAATGGACACAGCTGCAACCGGTCCGCTTCCTGTGCGATCACCTCGGGGGTGAGTAGCGGCTGTGCGAGCAGTGCCTGACGGGCTTCCGGCAGGCGATCATAGAATCCCCTGGTGCGCGGACAGACACCGTCCTCATCGCGGCTGCAAAGCCCGAGGCTGCAGGCGCAGGTTTTGTCGCGGGCCTGCAGTTCCAGCACGGAAAGTTTCAGTCCCTGCTGATGCAGTCGGCCTGCGGTTTCCCGCACCACCTGGCGGCCGGAATTTTTTGCGGTGAGATATACCAGCTGATCGAGACCGGTTTCTCCCATCGCCTTTACCGCGGGGAACAGGGTGCTGATGGTCTTGCCGATACCGGTGGGCGCCTCGGCCACCAGTTCACCGCCATCGCGCAGACAGCGGTAGGCCGCTACCGCAAGTTGCCGCTGGCCATCGCGATAGCGGCCGAATGGAAATTCCAGAGCCTGTGCCGATACGCGCACTGCGCTTTTATGTGCCTGCCAGCGTTGAAGCCACCGCACATATTGTGCAAGTGCCTCCCGGGAAAATTTTTCCAGCTCGCGCCAGGAAAATTCCTGTAACTCCGGATAGGTTTTTTTCTCTTTAAGGTTGTGCCAGAGCATCTGCAGCGCGACCGGTGTATCCGCGGAAAACTGCTGTTGCAGCCCGTAGCAGAAACCGTAAATTTTCAGCTGCGCCCAGTGCAGCGCGCGGGTGGATTCCGGCAACTTGTGCGGCGGCACATAGGTGGTTTTGATTTCATCCAGTTGCACTGGCCGGTGCAGGTCACTTTGCGGATGGAGAATATCCACACGGCCGCTGAGTACGACCGATACCCCGTCCTGTTCGATTTCAACCTGCAGGCGATATTCCGCTTCACTGCCTGCGAGGCGCTTTTTCTGCAGCTTCTGGTGTGCACGAATCCCTTCCTGAGCGGTGGGTCCTCCGGACTGGGTGGATACCAGGTCGCCATTGCGGCAGGCAAAATCCACCAGCTCGCCCACGGAAATCTGAATTTTTTCCGGTAGCGCTTCGCTCAAGGCTGTTTTTTCCGCGCTCAAGGCTGCCACTCCACATGCAGTACCCGGTGGGGGATCTGGTGTTTGGCAAAGTAGGCCAGCCAGCGCTGCTGGTTCTGCTGCAGGCGGTCACCGGGGCCTTTCACCTCCACAAGTTCGTAACCTGCGGACGCGGGAAACAGAATCAGGTCCGGCAGGCCACTGCGGTGGTGGGCAATATCGCCGAGCAGGCGACGAAAGATGGCCAGCCAGTGTTCCCTGGGAATCCGTTCCAGAGCCAGTGTCAGCAATGACTCTGGCAGCGCGTCCCAATGTATCAGCGGGTTGGCGATGCCGTATTTCTGGTGAAAGTGCTTCCATACCCATTTATCCAGGTCGCCATTTTCAAGTTCAGCGAGCCGCTGCTCGAAGGCGGCGCGACGCTGTGGATAGAAATCCGCGGTGCGGAAATCACTCGGGGCAATTTGAAAGGGATTGAAAAAGGCACCGGAAATCGGTGCGAACAAAATATCCCAGATGGCGAGGCCGAGCACGCCGTTAAACAGGGTATTTTCCACATAGTGACACTGACTCTCCGGCGCCGTTTGCGCCAGGTGCTCGGCGGCCAGCAGTTCGACCCGCGCGCCGGTTTGTGCCAGTGCCACGGTTTCGGTGATCGGACTGTGCCGCCTTGGCGCGGGCCACTGATGGGCCGCGTCGGTCTTTTTTGCCGTGCGATGAGCAAAACTCTCGGCAAAGGTTCGCTCTGCCTCGTTGTACGGGGCAGTGAGAATTTCCGCACACAGTGCCAGGCCGCTCTGAATATCGCCGCGAGCCACCGCAATTCGTGCGCGCCGCTCCCGTGCCGGAGGACGATGGCACTGCCGGTATAGCTGGTCGGCTTCCTCCAGTGCCTCTAACCGCTCCAGCTGGCGCGCCAGTGTCAGACGTAATCTGTCCAGGCGCCGCTGCAGGGTGCCGTCACCATCTATCCCCCGAGGTAATTCGCCTGCAAGGATAGTGATGGCCTCTGTATCTGCCGCCAGCGCGGCCTCGGCATGCTGCGCGCACTGGTAATAGCGCAGGTGCTGTTCCACTTGCGCCCGCGTCTGGAATGGCAGTTGCTCTCGTTCCAGTGGGTAGTGTTCGTAGCGAAAAAGTCCCAGGTCGCGCAACACATAGTCGGTCAGATCCTGGTTGAGGTTGCCGAAAAACAGCAGCTTGAAAGTGTCAAAGTGCTCCGCCGCTTGCACCGCCAGCAGAGGCTCCCTCGTCAATATACGTTGAATTGTCGACGCGTCCTGCTTGCACAGAGCCTGCTCCACGGCCGGGCGCTTCAGGGATTTTGTCAGCGGCTCAAGACTGTGGGCGAGCAGCTCGTTTTTGGCAAACAGTGGCAGCAGTTCCTGCAATGGCAAAACCGGATTGCGCAGCAGCAGGCCGGCTTCAATCAATTCTTCGACGGCTGCGTCCAATTCACCGATCTCGCTGTAGGCAAGCTTGTGTTGCCTGAACAGGGCACCGGAAGAGGAAGGCACACCCTTGCGGGATAACAGCCGCACGTAGAGTCGCTGGCTATCCGGCTGCAGCCGTCGGAAAGCCTGGTAAAACCACTGCTCCTCCGCCGACAACAATTGCCCGTAGCGCGACACCACAAACTCCACCAGTGAGCGGAAATTGTCGAGGTAATAATCGGGTGTCAGTTCGGCAGGTTCGGCCATAGCGGAAGTGGGGTACTCGACGGGGGCGTTGCGTGATGCTGTATGGTTATACAGCATCGGCAGTGACGGGACAAACGTGGATGCGACCGTCTGGACATTCACCTTCTGCTGGTGGATATACCGATTGCCCGGTAGGCTGGGCGCTGGCCGAAAAGCAGGATTACACATGGCACAGACCGCTGAACAAGACACGATAAAAAGAAAGGTATGGCGCACGGATAAGGCCGGGGCCATCAATCGCCTGACCCTGCGGGAAGAGGCTCTGCTCCCGTTGCACGGAGAGCATATCCGTGTCGCGGTACGTGCAGTGGGCCTCAATTTCGCCGATATCTTCGCCCTGACCGGTCTCTATTCCGCAACTCCGCAGGGCAGTTTTTTCCCCGGACTCGAGTTTGCGGGTGTTGTCACGGGCGTGGGTGCAGATGCGACGACGGAAATACAAGTCGGCGACCGGATCTACGGCTGTACCCGCTTCGGCGGCTACGCCACCGTGGTGGATGTGCCTCCGCAGCACTGCCGCAAAATTCCAGATGACTGGAGCTTCGCTGAGGGCGCCGCCTTTCCGGCCCAGAGTCTGACCGCCTACTACGCACTGACCAGTCTGGGCGCGGTAAAACCCGGGCAGCAGGTGCTGGTACAGAGTGCCGCCGGTGGAGTCGGTTTGCAGGCCATGCGTATGGCGACAGCCATGGGAGCTGAACCTATCGGCACGGTTGGCTCGGAAAGCAAACGGCAGTTTCTCGCTGAACAGGGGTTCAACGAAATCATCGTGCGCGGCAGTGACTTCGCCGACCAGTTGAAGCGGCAATTAAATGGTCGGCCATTGCACTGTGTTCTTGACGGTATCGGCGGGGAAATTCAGAAACAGTCATTCGCCGCACTCGCGCCCACCGGCAGACTGGTGGTGTTCGGCGCAGCCGAATTTACCCCGGGTGACAAACCCAACTGGTTAAAAGCCGCCTGGTTGTTTATGAAGCGCCCCCGATACGATGTGATGGACATGATCAGTAGCAACAGATCTGTGTTGGCTTTCAACTTGATCTGGTTGTGGCAGGAACAGGCACTTTTTGACGAACTTTTAGATGGTTGTGCCGCGCTAGGATTACCTGCACCCCATATAGGTCACGAATTTGCGTTTACCCAAGCCCATGCCGCGATCGAACAGCTGCGCAGTGGTCGCACTATGGGAAAGGTAGTGCTGAACATCGGCAAATAGTTTCATTATCCGGGTACGCTTTCCATTTTATTTTTCCTTTTCTGTCATAAAGTTGCGCTACGCTCGCGGGCCAGATTTCATCATCAGGGAGCCGTCATCGTGACCAACCTCAAGCGCCGCAGCTTTATCAAGGCAGCGCTCGCCACCACCGGCAGTGTTGCCGTATCCACACCACTGCAGGCCATGAGCCGGCCGGAATTACCGTCCAACATTTCCTTTGATTACGGCGTGGCCAGTGGTGATCCCCTGCACGACGCGGTGATCTTATGGACGCGGGCGACACCGCTGGATGCCAATCCCAGCGGCCCGATAAAAATTACCTGGGAACTGGCGGAAGACGCGGGCTTTATCCACGTACTGCGCGCCGGCACCGTGGAAACCAATCTGGCCCGGGACTATACCGCCAAGGTGGATGTGCGCGGCCTGAAGCCGGATACCCGTTATTACTATCGCTTTAGCGGTGCCAGTGAGCAGAGCCCGGTCGGTCGCACCAAAACCTTGCCAGAGGATGACGTTGACCAGGTAAAACTGGCGATTTTCTCCTGCTCCAACTATCCCGCGGGCTATTTCAATGTGTATCAGCTGGCCGCCCAGGCGGATGACTGGGATGCGGTATTGCACCTTGGTGATTACATCTACGAATATGGCGATGGCGGCTATGCCACGCACAACGCCGTAAAGATCGGCCGCGCGCTGCCGCAAGACAACAGCGGTGAGATCCTGACGCTGACGGACTACCGCAAACGCTACGCACTCTATCGCACCGATGCGGGCCTGCAGGCACTACACGCCGCCGCGCCGTTTATTGCGGTGTGGGACGACCACGAGGTGACCAACGATACATGGAAAGACGGTGCCGAAAATCACAGTGCCGATGAAGGGGATTTCTATTCCCGGCGCGCCGCCGCGGTGCAGGCGTACTACGAGTGGTTGCCCATCCGCCCACCCATGGGTGAGACCAATCCCCAGATTTACCGCTCTTTCCAGTTCGGTGATCTGCTGGATCTGCATATGCTGGACACCCGGGTGATCGGTCGCGATCAGCAGCTGCAGTTTGCCAACTACATGGACGAGAAAGGGAATTTTGATACCCGCGCATTCAGTCTGGATGTGGCGAGTCCAAGCCGCACCCTGTTGGGGGAGGAGCAGCGCAAGTGGCTGCGCAAGACGTTGGCCCGCTCCAAGGGCCAGTGGCAGGTACTGGGCCAGCAGGTACTGATGGGCCGTATGCATTTGCCGGTGGAGCTGATGACCAGCTTCTACCGTGGCGGAGACAAAAACCTGACCGCGGAGCTGATTGGACTGAAAGCCGCAAGCCTGCGCGGTGAGCAGCTCAGCGAACAGCAGCAGCAACGGCTGCAAAACGCCGTGCCTTACAACCTCGATGCCTGGGACGGCTATGCGGTAGAGCGGGAAACCCTGTACCAGCAAGTGCGGGAGCAGGGCAAGAACCTGGTAGTGGTCGCCGGAGATACCCACAACGCCTGGTATAACCACCTGAAAGACAACGATGGCCGCATGGTGGGCCTCGAATTCGGCACGCCCAGCGTGACTTCGCCGGGTATGGAAACCTATCTGAAACTGGATGAACGGTCCGCGAAGGAGCTGGCGCGGGGCATGTCGGTGCTGGTGGATGATCTGCAGTACTGCAACCTGCACCAGCGGGGGTTTATGGCGCTCACCTTCCGCCGCGATGGCATCGAGGCGGAGTGGAAATATATCGACAATACCGACAGCACCGAGTTTGCCGAGGTCGACAGCCATCGGGTGACACACAAACTGGTGTAGTTTCCCGATCGGCAATTTATTCTGTCGCAAACGAAAAAAGCCAGCACTCCGGTGCTGGCTTTTTTTGTGGTCTGGCGTCTGGACTTCGCCAGGCAGGGAATCAGAAAGCGCCGAAACGCTTGTTGAATTCCACACTGACCATACGCGGTGCACCCTCGATGTAGGTGGGGAAGCCGAAGGCGCCGCCGGTATTGCCCGCGTCCATGATGTACTCCTCGTCCAGCAGGTTGCTGGCCGCCAGGGTAAGAGCCCAGTTGCGATCACTGGCGGCAATGCCCGCGCGCAGACTCAGCAGATCCACCGCATCTTCCTCATATTGATTGGCAATATCGAAGTAGACGGAAGAGCGATAGCTCCAGTTGCCGCTGCTGGTGAACAGCAGTGCGCTATTGATCGGTCTTTCATACACGTAGCCCAGTGCGGCAGTCAGCTCCGGCTGCAGGCGGAACTGGTTGCCGGCATAGGTCCCGTTGCCGGAATCGTCATCGATACCCGCATCAATCCACGCGGCGTTGGCCAGGACCTGCAGCTGATCGGTGGGGTACCAGCGCAGTTCCGCTTCCACACCGGTGTTGGTCGCGGAGCCCGCATTTTCCGTGCGGCTCTGGCCGCTTTCCTGATCCACCACGTTGACCTGAAAATTTTCGTAATTCTGGTAGAAAGCCGCCAGGGTGTAATCCAGTGGTGTATCGCCCAGGCCGCCCTTGATACCCAGCTCGTAGTTGTCGATTTCCTCTGAAGGCAGAATGCTTTCGCTACCGGAGGACATATCCACAATTTCAGAGCGTTCGCCGCGGGACACGGTGCCGTAAACATTCATGTTGTCGCTGACGCTGTAGAGCAGGTTGAAGCGCGGCAGCACGGCGGAGTTGTCGGTATCGCCCTGAATGAGGATGCCATCGGTGTTGGGCAGCAGGCCGAAGAAAAGGTCGCTGTCGATGCCCAGAGCTGCGAGCAGCATGGAATTGGGCAGGGTGCTGACATAGCCGGACTCGCGCTCTTCCTGCACCAGTCGTACGCCGGCGGTGGCCTCGAGACGCGGGCTGATCTGATAGGCGACGTCCGCGAACAGGTTGAGGTTGCTGTTGTCGGCGGTATTGGTGAATTCGCTTTCATACAGCAGCTCAGACACTGCGCCACCAGTGAGCAGGGCGGTGGTATCGGCATTACAGCCGGCAATGCCAGCCGCGGCGAGACCGCCGGAACAGCTCAGGAAGGTGCCTTCGTCACTGGCGTAACCCACCGATTGCTGCGCGCTCTCTGCGAAATAGCTGGCTCCGACAAAGCCGTTGATCTTGTCGCCGCTGAAATTCAGGCGCAGTTCGTGGCTGGTCTGGTCACCGCTGGCGTCTTCGGAAAAGTTCAGCATCTCAAACCCGGTGCCGTCAGCGTCGAAGGCTTCCAGAGAGTCGTAATCGCGCTGCGCGCCGATATAGGTGAGCGCGAGCTGGTCGTTCAGGTCCCAGCTGACCGTCCCATTGAAATCGCTTACGTTGCGGTCCACACCCACGTCGTTCATGCCCAGTACGTTATTGTCCGGCACACTGAGGGCGGCGTTGTCGCTGAACAACAGCTCGCGGCTGACAAACGCCGTACCGGGATCGGTGGCTTTATCGTGGTTGTAGACCAGGTCAATGGTCAGATCGTCGCTGGGGGTGATGCGCAGGCTCGGGCGAAACGCCTGGCGTTCATAGCCGTTCAGATCCGCCTCGCCGCTGGTATTTTCCACGTAGCCGGCGCGCTCGCGACTGGTAAAGGCCACGCGCCCCTGAATTGTCTCGTTGCCGCCGGTCACCATGCCCTCGACCTTTTGCATATCGAAGTTGCCCGCTGCCACACTCAGCGACGAGGCAAATTCCTGCTGGGGCTTTGCGGTGATAAAACTCATGGCGCCGATGGAGGCCGCGGTGCCGAACAGAGTAGCCTGAGGGCCCTTCACCACCTCGATACGCTCCATGTCGTACACCTCGAAGTAGGAGGCGCGGGAGCGCGACACATCGGTGCCGTTCAGGTACACCGAAACCCGCGCGGCACCTGGCGCGCTGCCGTCGTCCGAGGTGAGACCGCGGATCACATAGCCGTTGTTGTTGACGCTCTGCTGCTGCACCACCAGGCCGGGCACCATATCCGACAGGGTGTCGAAGCGGTCGATACCCAGCGCTTCCAGGGTATCGCCATCCAGGCTGCTGATGGTTACCGGCACGTCCACAATGGACTGCGCACGTTTTTGCGCGGTGACAATCACTTCTTCAATTGCTTCCGGCGCAGTCTGCGCCAGCGACGGCGCGGCGGAGGCCGCGATCAGGGTAGCGAGAATGGAAACGGGAAATTTCTTCCTGAAAAGCTGATTCATGATAACTCCGGCTTTTTTCGTGAGTGTGCAAAAGCCGGATGTTAGAGAGGAAATGCGTCGGCGCTGTGACTGGAGCATGACATTCGTTCGCAGTAGCCGTGGTCCACGGCAGGGCGATGACTGGCGTTATTTTGATCGCCGCGCCCGTGGCGACGACCCCGTTGGGCTGGTGAGAGATATCCAGCAGATATTCACAGGTCTACCCCGGAAAACTGTGGGGAACTTCATTGTGGATAACTGTGTGCGCAGGCAGGGATAGGTTCTCGCTACCTTCGAATAGCCCGTATCTTCAGTCTGTTTGACCAGTGCGATGGGAAAGTCGCTGAACAGCCTGTCGACTGCCACTGCAGTCAGGTGGCCGTAAGCGCATTGAAAGGCTACAACGCCGTGTAGGGGAGTCGATACACTGAGGAGGCCGAAAGAATGCAGGTTGAAATATGTCGCATATACGAAGACGGGACTTCCGGAGGCTATCGCGTCCTGGTAGACCGCTTGTGGCCGCGTGGGATCTCCAAGGAGGAGGCGAATCTGGATGATCACTGGAAGAGCCTGGCGCCCAGCGATGAACTCCGGCAGTGGTTCGACCACGATCCCGAGAAATGGGGAAGCTTTCGGAAAAAATATCTCTCTGAATTAAAACAGAATAAAGACGAAGTCAAAGCGCAGTTGGAAGAAGTTTCCGGTGAGCCGCTGGTACTGCTCTACGGTGCCAAGGATGAAGAACATAATCACGCGCGTGTTCTGAAAGAGTATATTGAGAAGCTTAAATTTGAGTAAGTGGAGCTGGCGGTAGTGGAGAAGGGGGTGAGTTTTGAATGTTGAACTGTCCGCACCGGTTTTCCGCTGTAGAGAGGAAGAGGCCATTTTTTATGAACGGCTATCGGCGCTTGCGGGCTGTGAGAAAGTTGTGGTCTGTACACAATGTGTCGCGGTAACGATAGGGGATGATTGTGCAGCTAGGGCACTGGATGAACTTGGGGAGATTTGTGCTATTTGGAATCTGAGTGTTGAAAGGATCAGTGAGCGGGAGGATTAGCTTCGCCCTTTGGGCTCGCTGCTCTCCGGCGCTGTGCGCCTGCGAGTCGAACCTGGGAATTGGGCAAAACCCTGGGACTTGGGACTATATAAAAGAAAGGCCACCCGTTGGGTGGCCTTTCTTTTATATGGCCCGCCCCAGAGGATTCGAACCTCTGACCTTCGCCTCCGGAGGGCGACGCTCTATCCAGCTGAGCTAGGGGCGGAAAACTCTGGCCTTCACAGCCAAATCGGCGCCAAATCAATGAGTTAGACACTTTAGGCGCGGACGCGGATTATACAGAAGGGCCGTGGCAGGGCAAAGGAAATTGGGGGATTGGTCCGGTTATGGTGCACGGGCCTTCGCAGGGGGCGGCGCTATGCTTATAATGCGCGGCTGTTCAGAAGAGGTTTATGGCGAATTCGCCGGAATCTACGGGCCGGCTTGGGCCTTTAGGGGGAATGGATGAAAGGTGTAGTTAGTTTTATCGCGGCGCTGGCCGTAGCGGCTGGCGCGGCAATGGCTGTGGCCCAGTCTTCTGTAGATGAAGAAATTGCGCAGCGCATTGCACCGGCGGGCGAGACCTGCATGAAGGGCGATCCCTGTGCGGCGGCAGCGCCGGCGGCGGCAGCGTCTTCCGGTGGCGCGCGCAGCGGCAGCGATGTGTACAGCGCCCACTGCGCAGCCTGTCACGCAACTGGCGCGGCCGGCGCTCCGAAAATGGGCGATGCCGGTGCCTGGAGCCCGCGCGTAGCCAAGGGTATGGACACGCTCTACACCCACGCCATCAACGGCTTCAACGCCATGCCGGCGAAGGGTCTGTGTATGACCTGTTCCGACGATGAAGTGAAGGCTGCCGTTGACCATATGGTGGAAGGCAGCAAGTAAGCGACTGCTTGCTTACTGAATGAAAAAGCCGCTCACTGAGCGGCTTTTTTGTGTGCGTGATTTGGCGCTGTCGGTTCCCCCGCTACCGTCACACCGGCGCAGGCCGGTGTCCAGTGGCTGGATGCCGGATCGAGTCCGGCATGACGAGGTGAGTGTTTTTTGGTGAGTGCTCAGTCACTCGGGCCGTCCCTGGTCGGTGAGCCGCATCACCTCGCCCTTCGGGCAGCCTTCGGCTGTGCTAAACGGCGTTCCGGCCGCTCCAGGTATTCACGGCGCCTTCGGCCCAGCCGTTTAGTCAAACATGCTGAGCAGCGACCCCAGCGTCTCCGCACCCTTGGCCTGATTCTGCTCCGGGCTCGCCTTGCCAAACCCTTCAAAAATACAGTCCTCCTCTGGCAGCTCTTCGAGAAAGCGGCTGGGAGTGGTGTCCTGGTTCTCGCCGAACATCTTGCGCTTGCCCGCCAGGGTCATGGTGAGGGTACGCTGGGCGCGGGTGATGCCCACGTAGGTGAGGCGGCGCTCTTCCTCGATATTGTCGTCTTCGATGCTGTTGCGATGGGGCAGCAGGTTTTCTTCCATGCCGATCATGAACACATGGGGGTATTCCAGGCCTTTGGACGCGTGCAGGGTCATCAGGCTGACCTTGTCGGTAGCTTCTTCTTCTTCCTGGCGGTCGAGCATGTCGCGCAGGATCAGTTTGGAGATGGCCTGTTCCAGGCGTACGTCCTGCTCCAGCTCGTCGTCGGTGCCTTCCATGGTTTTCATCAGGCTGTCGAGCAGCCAGTAAACGTTTTCCATGCGCTTCTCGGCGACCTTCTCACTGCTGGCGTTCTGGGACAGCCAGCCGGCGTAGTCGATATCGTCGAGCATCTCGCGCAATGCGCTTTCCGGACTGTTGTCGCGACAGTTGCGTGCCACGCCGTCTAACCAGTGGGCGAAGCGGTTGAGGCGCTCGTAGCCCGCTTCGGTGATGTGTTCCTTGAAGCCCAGCTCCGAGCAGGCGCTCAACATGGAGATCTCGCGGCCCTTGGCGTAGTTGCCCAGCGCCTCCAGGCTGCTGGTGCCGATCTGCCGGCGCGGGGTGTTGATGATGCGCAGGAAGGCGTTGTCGTCGTCCGGGTTCACCAGCAGGCGCAGGTAGGACATCACGTCCTTGATCTCGGCGCGGGCGAAGAAACTGGTACCGCCGGAGAGCTGGTAGGGGATCTGGTTTTCCTGCAGTTTCATCTCGATCAGGCGCGCCTGGTGGTTGCCCCGGTAGAGCACCGCGAAGTCCTTGAACTGGCAGCCGCGGCGGGCCTTCTGCAGGAAGATTTCGTTGGCGACGCGCTCGGCTTCCTCGTTCTCGTTGGCCACCTTGAGCACGCGGATCTCATCGCCGAGGCCGCGGTCGGACCACAGGGCCTTGTCGAATTCGTGGGGGTTGTGGGCGATCAGGTGGTTGGCCACCTTGAGGATGCGGCTGGTGGAGCGGTAGTTCTGTTCCAGCTTGATCAGGCGCAGGTTGGGGTAGTCCTGCTTCAGCTGGCTCATGTTTTCCGGGCGCGCGCCGCGCCAGGCGTAGATGGACTGGTCGTCGTCGCCCACCACGGTGAGGCCACCGCCAGTGCCCACCAGCATTTTCACCAGCAGATACTGGGAACTGTTGGTGTCCTGGTACTCGTCCACCAGCAGGTAGCGGATCTTGCGGCGCCAGCGCTGCAGCAGTTCGGGGTCGGTGTCGAACAGCTGCACCGGGATCATAATCAGGTCGTCGAAGTCGACGGAGTTGTAGGCCTTGAGGGCCTCGCAGTAGCGCCCGTAGGCCACGGCCATGGCCTGCTCTCCCGGGCTCTGGGCGGTTTCCAGGGCCTTCTTCGGCGGCAGCATATCGTTCTTCCAGTTGGAGATCTGGTTCTGCACCCGGTCCAGCAGGTCGGTGTCCAGATCGCCGTCGCGCAGCATCAGCTCCTTGATCAGACCACGGGCGTCTTCCGAGTCGAAAATCGAGAAGCCGGGCTTGAAGCCGGCGGCGCGGTATTCCTTGCGCAGGATGTTCAGGCCCAGGTTGTGGAAGGTGGACACGGTGAGACCGTGGGAGGCCTTGGATTTCTTGCCGTCGGGGCCGGTGATCAGCTTGCCGACCCGCTCTTTCATTTCCCGCGCGGCCTTGTTGGTAAATGTCAGGGCCGCAATATTTCGTGCCTGATAGCCGCACTGCTCGATCAGATAGGCGATTTTCCGTGTGATTACGCTGGTTTTGCCGGAACCGGCGCCGGCCAGTACCAGGCAGGGACCATCGATGTATTTGACTGCTTCCGCCTGGCGCGGATTGAGTTTGGTCATGGGTACAACTGCAGTGGAAGAGACGGAAAAGGACGAAGGGCGGATTCTATCAGCCGGAACATAAATTGGCTGCGTCGCGCTGTGGGATAATATTGACTGCACCGTCGATCAGCGCGCGCAAAACAGGAGACTCTACCCCATGCGGCAGGCCATTACCGGTTATCATCGGGATGAAGAACACCACTGGGTGGCGCAGCTGGCCTGTGGTCACAACCAGCACGTGCGCCACGATCCACCCTGGCAAAACCGCCCCTGGGTGACCACGGTGGAGGGGCGCCGGGAAATGCTGGGTTTTGAGCTCGAATGCAAAAAGTGTGACCAGGGCGCGCCCGCCGACCACCAGCCACCCTCACTATCAAGAGAATCCGATTAATGCCAAAAATCTGGGTGGATGCCGATGCCTGCCCCACCGTCATCAAAGAAATCCTGTTCCGCGCCGCCGAACGCACCGAAACCGAATTGACCCTCGTTGCCAACCAGCCTGTGCGGGTACCCCCATCGAAGTTTATTCGCGCCCTACAGGTCTCCTCCGGCTTCGACGTTGCCGACAACGAGATCGTTCAGCGCTGCAGCGAAGGGGATCTGATCATCACCGCGGATATTCCCCTCGCGTCAGAGGTGATCGACAAGGGCGCCACCGCGCTCAACCCCCGCGGTGAAAAGTACTCCAAAGCCAATATTCGCGCGCGCCTGAATATGCGCGACTTTATGGAGACCCTGCGCTCCAGTGGTGTGCACACCGGCGGGCCACCGCCGCTCGGGCAGCAGGAGCGCAAGGCGTTTGCGGATCAGCTGGATCGGTGGTTGGTGCGGGTAAACAATAGATAGTGTGATTTGGTGAGCCGATGAAAACCACATTGAGCCCTTTCCAGCGAAGCGATATGCCGGAGCTGATGGCGTGGATCGATAGCGAACAGGCCTGCCGAGTCTGGGCTGGAAGCTGGTTTCAATACCCATTTGATCAACAGACGTTCTCTCGTGATTGCCGGTGGCAGGATATGCCGACTTATGTACTACGAGACGATGACGGGCTGATGCTAGCGTTTGGGCAGTACTACAAGCGTCTGGATTGTTGCCACCTGGCGCGCCTGATCGTGTCTCCGAGGAACCGTCGACAAGGGCTGGGTGCGCAATTGGTCGTAAAATTGGTTGCTGAGGGCTCTCGCCGGCTGGGGCTCACCCGTGCGTCATTGTTTGTACTCAAATCTAACGCTGGGGCTCAAGAGCTGTATCAAAGCCTAGGTTTTCGCACCTGTGAATACCCGGAACCTGAGCCGAGTCTGGAAATCTGCCATTACATGGTGGCCCCTGTGCACCAGAATGAAGATATGAACGCTTAGGAGGTGTGAATGGTCAAGGTGATTGAACCAAGAACTGCACGCCTGCAGTTACGTCAATGGTGCGATGACGACCGCGAGCTTTTTGCCGCAATGAATGCCGATTCTGCAGTGATGGAATTTTTTCCGGCATTGTTGAGCCGCGAAGAAAGTGATGCGGGAATCGATCGGCAATTGGTACATTTTCAACAAAATGGCTGGGGGTTCTGGGCGGTTGAGAGGCTTGCCGATAATCAGTTTATCGGCTTTATTGGAATCAAACATGTCACCGACGATATGCCGTTTGCTCCAGCGGTAGAAATCGGTTGGCGATTGGCTCGCTCTGCTTGGGGAAAAGGCTATGCCAGCGAGGCGGCCAAGGCGAGTCTGCAGGTGGGATTTGAGCAATTGGGGTTGGACGAAATAGTTTCCTTTACCGTGCCCGATAATTTCCGTTCGCGCGCGGTAATGGAAAAGCTCGGGATGGTTCAGAGCGACAATTTTCTACATCCCGGACTGCCGCAGAGGCACCCGATGCAGGAGCATGTGCTGTATCGGTTAAGTGCCCAAGACTACCGGGTTGCTAGGCAGGCATAGTAGTTTTCCGGTCCAGATTGCGATAAGCCAGCGCTTCGGCAATCTGGCCGGTACCAATTTCTTTCTGCTCATTCAGATCTGCAAGAGTGCGCGCGACTTTCAATACGCGATGGTAGCTACGCGCAGAAAGGCCGAGTTTTTCCACAGATGCGCGCAGCAGTGCACTTTCGGATTTTCCCAACTGGCAGTGCTCATCCAGCTCACTACCCTGCAGTTCGCCGTTGATTTTACCCTGCCGCTGCAGCTGTATTTGCCGCGCGCTGTGCACCCGTTCGCGCACCACGTCTGATTTCTCTCCGGCCGGTGATTCCTGCAACTGCGCCGCGCTCATACTCGCTACTTCCACCTGCATATCAATACGGTCCAGCAGCGGGCCGGAGAGCTTGTTGCGATAGCGGTCGATCTGATCCGGGGTGCATCGGCAGCGGGGTTCACCCATATAGCCACATGGGCAGGGGTTCATTGCGGCGACCAGCTGGAAGTCTGCAGGGAAGGTGACCTGGGCGCGGGCGCGGGAAATGCGTACCTCACCGTTTTCCAGCGGCTCGCGCAGGATTTCCAGTGCCGAGCGGGGGAACTCCGGCATTTCATCGAGAAACAGCACACCGCGATGGGCCAGACTGATTTCCCCCGGGCGTGGGTTGCTGCCACCGCCCACCAGCGCGGTGGGCGACGCCGAGTGATGTGGGGCGCGAAACGGGCGCTGGCGAATGCGGCTGAGCCCGGCACTGGAATAGAGTGCCGCCACTTCGATCAGCTCGCGCTCGGTGAGCGGCGGCAATATGCCGGGCAGGCGGCTGGCGAGCATGGTCTTGCCGGTGCCCGGCGGGCCGTAAAAAAGCAGGTTGTGGCTCCCTGCGGCGGCGACCTCCAGCGCCCGCCGCGCCTTGAGCTGGCCGCGCACGTCCGCCAGATCCGCGCACACAATCTCCTCCTGTGTATCGTCCACCAGTGCGTCTGGCAGTCGCTCGCGCCCGTGTAGCTGGGCGCAGACCTGAAGCAGGCTGGTGGCGGATTTTACCGGCGCCTTGACCAGCGCTGCTTCGTCCGCGGAGTCCGCCGAAATAACGAGTGTGCGGCCGCTGTCACCGCAGGCAATGGCGGCAGGTAGGGCGCCGGGAATGGGCCGCAGGCTGCCGGAAAGCGCCAGCTCGCCAATAAATTCAAACTGTTCGAGGGTTTCACCGGGCACCTGTCCGGAGGCGGCCAGCACGCCGAGGGCGATGGCGAGATCGTAGCGGCCGCCGGCCTTGGGCAGGTCGGCGGGGGCCAGATTGACGGTGATGCGCCGCTGGGGGAACTCGAAGTGGCTGTTGACGATGGCGCTGCGCACCCGATCGCGGCTCTCACGCACCGCCGCTTCCGGCAGGCCAACAATATTGAAGGCGGGCAAGCCGTTGGCCAGATGGGTCTCAACGGTCACCAGTGGCGCCTGAACACCCAGTTGGGCGCGGGCGTAGGTAATGGATAGGCTCATTTTCTTCCCTGAAAAGTGGTCTTCCGTGATGCGTTGTTTGCGGCCGGTTATCCCTGGGTGGAAACTAGTCGTCGAGCCTGCGTTCCAGCTCGCGCACTTGCGATTCCAGGCGGGCGAGCTTCTCTTCTGCCCGGGCCAGTTTGGCGGCCTGAGTATCAAACTCCCGCTGGCTTACCAGTGGCAGTTTCCCCATTGCCACTTCCAGGGCATCCCGTAAATCTGAGGTGATAACTGCCCCTTGTTGTTGCAGTTCATCGAGTAACTGTTGCAATTTTTCCGCTGCCAAGCGCAATTCTCCACTACGAAAACCCATTTCAATAGCGGTAAATAGTACCGCAGCCGGGTTTGACCACCAAGGCGTGAACACTGTGCGCTGAAATGGTTCGCGTCCGTGGGGTGTTCACCATGCCTGTGCCCGCTATCGGTGCAGGTTCCAAATTGGTGCGCACCGTAATCGGGCAGTGACCGAAGTGGTCTCGCTGAAATGCCTGGGCTCTGTCCTGTAAATCCCACCTAAACCGTTGAATTCTCAGCGCCTTTTCAAAGTTGGCACCATCTCTGCAAGTACCCCTGTGCAAATCGCCCTGGCAATGCAGGCAGGGGATAGGTCTTCAGTGAAGTGCCTGGGCGAGTGCGGCGAGTGCCGTATCCCCGGCGAAGTCGAAGCCGCGATAAATAAAAAAAAGACGAGTACTTCACACAGAGATCTAGGAGAACCAAAAAGTGGATTTTAATTTCAATAAAAAAGTTGCAGCGATCGTATCCGGAAGCGTTCTGGCGATGGCCATTTCCAGTGCGGCTACTGCGGAAGATACCGGCCCCAGTTTCAGTGCAAACGTTGGCGTGGTAAGTGACTATCGCTTCCGCGGTATTTCCCAAACCGACACCGGTCCGGCCATTCAGGGCGGTGTGGACCTCGACCTGGGCAACGGTGTGTATCTGGGTACCTGGGCTTCCCAGGTTGATTTCGCCTACGGCGCGGATGAAACCAAATTCGAGCAGGATTTCTACGGCGGTTACGCCGGTGAAACTGCCGGTGGCGTTGGCTACGACGTTGGCTACATTTTCTATGCGTACCACGGCAGCGACTGGGACGAAGACTACCAGGAAGTTTACGGCAGCCTGAGCTTCGGCGATGCCTCCGTAGGCTTTGCCTACTCCGACGACTACTGGCTGCAAAGCGGCGCTTTCTATTACCTGAGTGCTGGCTACTCCTTCGGACTGGCCAACGACATCTCCCTGGACCTGAGCGCCGGTCTCAATCTGTTTGACGAAGAAATTTTCCTGGACGGTTCTGATTCCTACATCGACTACTCCGTGTCTGTCGGCAAGGAGTTCGGTGGCCTCGCGCTGAGTGCTTCTCTGGTGGGAACTGACGTAAGCGACAAGGAGTGTTTCTACACCGACTGGTGTGAGCCAACCGTACTGGCTGGTGCTTCTTACAGCTGGTAACAGCAAAACGCATTGAGCCCACCTTTGCGTGGGCTCTCATTTTAGGGGGGAGACCATGAAACTGGTAACCGCAGTCATTAAACCATTCAAGCTCGACGCAGTGCGCGATGCGCTGGCAGAAGCCGGCGTCAGCGGTATTACCGTGAGCGAAGTCAAAGGTTTTGGGCGGCAGAAAGGGCATACCGAGCTCTATCGCGGAGCGGAGTATGTGGTGGATTTTCTGCCCAAAACCATGTTGCAGATCGCCGTTGAAGACAGCCAGGTCGATGCCGTGCTGGAAGCTATCGGCACTGCGGCGCAAAGCGGCAAGATCGGCGACGGCAAGATTTTTGTTGCAAACCTTGAGCAGGCAATCCGCATTCGCACCGGTGAGACCGGCGCGGAAGCGATCTAATTAATAGAACAGATTGCCAGAACGATTCTTTGATCAATAGACAATAACTACCGGGGCGACTCGGGATAGTTTGGGTTAAACGGAGCGAAAAATGGAAAATCAAATTTTTCAATTGCAGTACGCAATTGATACATTTTATTTCCTCGTGTGTGGTGCACTGGTTATGTGGATGGCAGCGGGCTTTGCCATGCTGGAAGCTGGCCTGGTGCGCTCTAAAAACACCACAGAAATTCTTACCAAAAACGTAGCGCTGTTTGCGATCGCGTGCACCATGTATCTGGTAAGCGGCTACGCGATCATGTACGACGGCGGCTGGTTGCTGAATGGCATCGAAGCCTTCGATCTCGAGGGTGTTCTCACGGCATCTGCAGAAAACGGTTTCGAAGGTGACTCCGTTTACTCCGGTGCTTCCGACTTCTTCTTCCAGGTTGTGTTCGTCGCTACCGCGATGTCCATCGTTTCCGGTGCGGTTGCCGAGCGTATGCGCCTGTGGAGCTTCCTGGTGTTTGCGGTTGTGATGACTGGCTTCATCTATCCGATGGAAGGATCCTGGACCTGGGGCGGTGCGGAAGTATTCGGCCTGTACAACCTGGGCGACCTGGGCTTCTCCGACTTCGCCGGTTCCGGCATTGTGCACATGGCGGGTGCTGCCGCTGCCCTGGCTGGCGTACTGCTGCTGGGCGCACGTAAAGGCAAGTACGGCCCGAACGGCGAAATCTACGCCATCCCCGGTGCCAACCTGCCGCTGGCGACCCTGGGTACCTTTATCCTGTGGATGGGCTGGTTCGGTTTCAACGGCGGTTCTGTGCTGAAACTGGGCGACGCTGCCAACGCGCACTCCGTGGCCATGGTATTCCTGAACACCAACGCCGCTGCCGCGGGCGGTGCTGTTGCCGCTCTGATCACCGGCCGTATCCTGTTCGGCAAAGCCGACCTGACCATGCTGCTGAACGGCGCACTGGCTGGCCTGGTAGCGATCACCGCTGAGCCTTCTACCCCGACTGCCCTGCAGGCAACCCTGTTCGGCGCCCTGGGCGGCATCCTGGTGGTATTCTCCATCCTGACTCTGGACAAGCTGAAGATCGACGATCCTGTTGGCGCCATCTCCGTGCACGGTGTGGTTGGTCTGCTGGGTCTGCTGTTGGTACCGGTTACCAACGACGGTTCCTCCTTCAGCGGCCAGCTGATCGGTGCAGCCACCATCTTCGTATGGGTATTCGCCGCCTCCTTCGCGGTCTGGTATGCCCTGAAGCTCATCACCGGTATCCGTGTTACCGAGGAAGAAGAGCAGCAAGGTGTTGACTTGGCCGAGTGCGGAATGGAAGCTTATCCGGAATTTATGAGCAAATAAGCGCTCATAGGTAGCCGCCAGTGTCGGGACCACTCCCCGCTGGCGGCAAAATAATCTTCCGGTACCGGTTTTCGGGCCGGTACCCGCAAGAACCATAATCAGGGGATAAGCGAATGAAATTGATTACGGCTGTGGTTAAGCCATTCAAACTGGACGATGTGCGCACCGCGCTGTCCGAAGTCGGCGTGCAGGGCATGACCGTGACCGAGGTGAAGGGCTTTGGCCGTCAGAAGGGTCACACCGAACTGTACCGTGGCGCCGAATACGTGGTGGATTTTCTGCCCAAGGTAAAACTGGAACTGGCGGTGGACGACAGCATGGTCGACAGCGCCGTTGAGGCCATCACCAAGGCGGCTCAGACCGGCAAAATCGGTGACGGCAAAATCTTTATCACTGCGCTCGAAGAAGTTATCCGTATTCGTACCGGGGAAACCGGCAGCGAAGCGGTCTGATCAAAGAATCGGACACAGTGTTTTCTAAGCCCCGCTCTGCGGGGCTTTTTTGTGCCCGGAATAAATCGCTCGGTGGACTCAGGTTGTAAGGCGCAAAAACCCCCTCTGTCCCGGGTGTGGCGCCAAAAGTGTGGCGCCCAAAAAAGCATAACCAACAGCAATAAATCGGGTGAAAATCGCACAAAAAAACTCTACCGGAAATGGGAACCTTTTCTGGCAGGCTGGTTGGACAGTGCCTATAAATATTTCGCCGCAGGAAATCTTCTGCCCGGCGGATTTTATTTGCCGTTCTCGCAGTGGCTGATGTGTCAGTGAGCGTGAATGGTGAATGGGCCGCCGGTGGAACAGGATGTTCGCCAGACGGTTACTGCGGCAGCAGGGGTATTCCCTCTGTAACAAGGGGTATCAAGTTACAGGGTAAATGACATGAAAGACGACCAATCCAGTGCTCGAGCGAAAGACACCGAGGATTTCGCAGAAGAGCGCACGCTTTCCTCCCGCCAGCGGGCCCGCAGTCAACTGAGTGCCGAAGTCGAGGCTTTCCTCGCCCAAGGTGGTGCCATCGCCGAAGTGGCGCCGGATGTAACTGCAGACCCACCGCGCAAGCCGCAGCCGAAGTACGGCAGCCGGCCCATCTAGTTTGAACAACTAGGCGCGCTGAACGAAGGAAAACACTGGGTGCCGGCACCGCCGGCAGGGCGAAGAAATCGAGGGCGGTGCTCCGTCAGGAGCGCCACCAACAGATGGAATCCGTCACCCCGGCGAATGCCGGGGTCCAGTTCTTCTCTCCAGACCCGATTCCAGGGTGTACTCTCAAGCCTGACGACAAAGACCGAACGGGATCAGCTGCGTGCCAACAGGTCCGGCAGCAGTCGTTCCAGCACTTCACCGATATACGACAGGAACATGGTGCCGAGGCTGGATCGGTAGTGATTGGGATCGCTGGAGCCGACCGCCAGGATACCCAGCTGGCCCGCCAGCGGTACAACCGCAGCGGAGGCCACCTTGTCCGCCCCGTCGCCGAACAGGTAAGCAGTTTCCGTGGGGCGCAGGGTGCCGCACACGGTGCGGCCGTTGCGCAGAATGGAGCCGATGGCGTTTTCCGCGCTGGCGCGGGAGCTGCTGCGTACCCGGCCCAGTTTGCTGCCGGAGCCGGGCAGGGGACCGAACAGGGTCAGCGCCGTGGACTCCACCTTGAAGTCTTCTTTGAAGCTTTTCAGTAAGGCATCGCCGGCTTCCGCCACGGTGCGGGCTTCCAGCAGTGCCAGTACCAGCTGGCGGCTGTGGGTAAACAGCTGATCGTTTTCCCGTGCGGCCTGCAGCAGCTGGTCGAGGCGCTGGCGCATCTCGATATTGCGCTCGCGCAGCAGGTTGGTCTGATGTGTCATCAGCGACACGGTTTTGCCAGACTCCCTGGGCAGCTGAATGGTATCCAGCAGCTCCATGTTCTCGGCAAAAAAGTTGGGGTTCTGGATCAGGTAGCGGGCCACCTGCCGCGAAAGCAGCTTCTTGTTGCGCTGGTTTTCGCTGTCGGCGGCTTCCTGGCGGTCCAGGTTGGCCTCGACTTCGCTATCGAGCAGGGGGGCATCGCTGTGATCGGTCATGGTCCGGGTCGTTATCTGGATTTATCTGGGTGCGCTCGGTAGGTCGTTGCAAAGCAGAGCCTCAGAGCATTATCTGTCCGTGATATACCGCCGCGGTGGGCCCGGTCATGGTAACCGGCTCGCCGGGTCCGGGCCAGTGGATCGTCAGGGTGCCACCGGGGAGGGTGATCTGCAGCTCCTCGTCCACCAGACCGCGCAGGCGCGCGGACACCATGGCGGCGCAGGCGCCGGTGCCGCAGGCGCGGGTCTCGCCCACACCCCGTTCGAATACCCGCAGGCGTGCCTTGCCGCGATCTTCGATTTGCAGGAAGCCCACATTGACCTTGGCGGGGAAGCGCGGATGGCACTCGATGACGGCGCCGAGGGTTTCTACCGGCGCCTTGGTGACATCTTCCACCAGCAGTACCGCGTGGGGGTTGCCCATGGACACTGCGCCGACGTTATACATCTCGCCGTCGACTTCCAACGGGTAGCTCTCGGCCTGAATGTCCGCCTGAAACGGTACTTTGGAGGGTTCCAGAATCGGCTCGCCCATATCCACGCTGACCTGGTCTTTCTCCTGTACCTTCAGCTCGAGGATGCCGGCAGCAGTCTCTACCAGGATCTGTTCCTTGCTGGTCAGGCGGCGGTCGCGCACAAAGCGCGCGAAACAGCGCGCGCCGTTGCCGCAGTTCTCCACTTCGCTGCCGTCCGCGTTGTAGATGCGGTAGCGAAAGTCGACGTCCGGGTTGCGCGGGGCCTCCACCAGCAACAGCTGATCGCAACCGATGCCGGTGTGGCGGTCGGCGATCTGGCGGACTTTCTCCGGTGACAGCTTCACCCGCTGGGTGATCCCGTCGACCATGACAAAATCGTTGCCGAGGCCGTGCATTTTGGTGAACTTAAGCCGCATTCTGTTTCTCTTCCATGCCTGAATCCCGTACCGGATCAAGTCCGGCATGACGCCGCCGGGATGACGTAGTGAATTGTCATTCCGGCGAAGGCCGGAATCCAGTGCTACAAAGTGGTGCCTGTCACAGTCCCACGAATAGTGATTAATCCTTCGCGGGTACCGTTGTCTCACCCCGCACCAGGTCCGCGAGGGTTTCCCGCGCGCGCACCAGGTAGGTCTTGTCCCCATCCACAAGTACCTCCGCGGCGCGGGTGCGGGAGTTGTAGTTGGAGCTCATGGTAAACCCGTAGGCGCCGGCGGACAGCATGGCCAGCAGCTGGCCCTGTTCCAGTGCCAGCGGGCGGTGTTTGCCGAGGAAATCGCCGGTCTCGCACACCGGGCCCACAATATCCCAGCTCTCAGTGTCGCCATTGGACGGGGTCACCGCAACGATATCCTGCCACGCCTGGTACAGCGCCGGGCGCAGGTTGTCGTTCATGGCGGCGTCGACGATGGCAAAGTTGTGCTCGTCGGTGCGCTTCAGGTATTCCACCCGGGTCAGCAGGGCGCCGCCGTTGGCAGCGATGGAGCGGCCGGGTTCCAGCACCAGGGCCAGATCGCGGCCGGCAAGTTTTTCTTTCACCGCACCGAGGTAGTCGCTCACTTCCGGCGGTTCTTCACCGCGGTAGCGCACACCCAAACCGCCGCCCAGATCCAGGTGCTTGAGTTTGGTGCCGTCCTCGGCCAGCTCGTCAATCAGCGCCAGCAGGCGGTCGAGGGCGTCGAGGAAAGGGGAAATCTCGGTGAGCTGGGAGCCGATATGGCAGTCCACGCCCACCGCGTCGAGGCTCTCGGAATCGGCAATGCGCGCGTACACCGCGCGGGCGCGCTCGATGGCGATGCCGAATTTGTTTTCCTTCAGGCCGGTGGAAATATACGGGTGGGTCTTGGCGTCCACATCCGGATTCACCCGCAGGGATACCTGCGCGCGCGTGCCCATCCCGGCGGCGACGGCTTCCAGCCGGTCCAGCTCGCCTTCGGATTCCACGTTGAAACAGTGCACGCCGACGGACAGCGCGCGGCGCATTTCATCGGCGGTCTTGCCCACTCCGGAAAATACCACCTTGGCGGGGTCACCACCGGCCATCAGTACCCGCTCCAGCTCACCGGCGGAAACGATATCGAAGCCTGCACCCAGCTGTGCCAGCACGGACAAAATACCGAGGTTGCTGTTGGCCTTGATGGCGTAGCAGATCAGGCCCGGGTGATCGCCCAGGGCGTCGGCATAGGCCTGATACTGGCGCTCGTAGTGGGCGCGGCTGTAGACGTAAGTGGGGGTGCCGAACTGCTCGGCAATCTGTTCCAGGCTTACGCCCTCGGCCCACAGGCTTCCCTGCTGGTAGGAAAATTCGCTCATTTGGTGACTGCTTCTGCTTCCGTGTGTTGCTCGGCTGGTTGTTCGGGTTGTTGTTTGGATAGTGCTTCGGTCTCGGCCGTTTTTCCACCTGCGACACCGCCCGCTTGGCCGTGACGGTGGCCGCCGCTGGTGGCTGCTGCACCGGGTGCGGCTGGATCCTGGGGCAGATAGAGCGGGCCCTTCTGGCCGCAGGCACTCAACGCCAGGGTGACGGCCGAGAGAGTAACCAGTGAAATCAGGGGCGTGCGCATTGGAATCTACCTAGGGTGCTCGGGTTTTAGTGCCGCATTCAAGCGAGACGAGAAGACCGGAAAAGCCTGCTAGTATAGCGACCCCAGCTTCCCAACAACACCGTAACAGTAGTAACGAGATTATGACTCAGCCGGCCTCCAACGCGGCCTACAACGCCGCTATCGAAGAAACCCTGATTGCCGTCGAGGACGCCCTCGATGAGTGCGATGTGGACATGGATTACGAACGCGCGGATTCGGTGTTGACCATCACCCTGGAGGACAACGGCACCCAGGTGATTCTGTCGCGCCAGAGTGCGGTACAGGAGTTGTGGGTGGCGGCGCGTTCGGGCGGTTTCCACTTGAGCTTCCAGAACCCAGGGTGGCTTTGCTCCACTACCGGTGAAGATCTGCCGACGCTGTTGGATCGGGTGCTGAGTGAGCAGCAGGGAGAGGCAGTTTCTCTGGGTCTCTAAGTCTTCCTCGTCATCCTGGCCCCGTCATGCCGGACTTGATCCGGTACGGGATCCAGGTTGCGGACTCCGCTGCTACCTGGATGCCGGATCAAGTCCGGCATGACGACTATTCGCGATTATTTCTGGCCCGTGAATTTCTGCTTCGCATAGGGCCCGATCACTTCAATTTTTTCCACCCACAGCGCGCCGCGATAATCCGCCGGTAGAAAATCGATCTGCTCGGCTTTGTAGATGCCGTGCACTCCACCCGGACTGCGGTGTTTGAAGTCCAACACCATCACCAGACTGTTCGCGTCTTCCATGCGCTGAATAAAACGATTTGGCCAGCCCCACAGTGCCCAGTGCCATGTATTCGGCGCGACCACGGCGCTATTGCGGCAGGCCTCGGGCACGTACCCTGACCAGCCGAGGATCAGGTAGCGGTAGGTACACTGCTTGACGCTGTCGCGGCTGAAGTTCCAGGATTCCGGGCGCAGTTCGCGCATTTTCACCATTACTTTCTCGCCGCCATAAACCAGCAGGTTTCCCTGTGGAGGCAGCTGGCGTTCGCGCAGGTATTTGTCGAGTTTTATGGCTTCCTTGGGGCGATTGCTTTTGATGTTCACCAGGAATTTTTTATCCGGGAATGTCCGGTAAACCTCCTCCAGCGTGGGAATCAGGCCCACGCCCTTGCCGCGAAACGGAAATGTCTCACCGCCGTCCGGCGTATAGCCGTAGCCGATATCCAGGGTCTTCAGGTAACTCATCGGGTGGTCGCGGGTGGTGCCCTGGCCCTCGGTGCGGCAGTCGATGGTCCAGTCGTGGAACACCGCGAACTCGCCGTCGGTGGTGGGATGCACATCGATCTCGACGATATCCGCCCCGGCATCGAAGGCGGCCTGCATGGAGGCGATGGTGTTTTCCAGGTATTCATGTTCGGGCTCGAACACGCGGATTGCGGTGCAATCGTCGCGGCCGAGGTTTTCGCGGTTGTAGGTCTGGTAAACGCCTCGGTGTGCAATCAGCGTTGGCTTGCCCGGGCGCTGTTCCGCGAGCCAGGAGGCGTTGGTAAGGTAGACGGCGATGACAAATGCGGTGCCCGCGAGCAGCAGATACTTGCGCATAATTGGACTCTTCCTGAGACAGGTTCTTGTAATCGAGTGTGAGTCTAGCCGGTCACGGAGAAGAGAAAGTGGCGGTCGGGGGATGGATTATGGCGAATTGTGGCAGCGGAGTAGTCTGCAGGTTGGTGCTGGATACCGGATCGAGTCCGGCATGACGAGTTTCAATACCCCCGTCATCCCGGACTTGATCCGGGATCCAGCACGTGGCTTTCGCCACGCAGCCGGGCGTTGCCCGGCCTAAACCACGAAACCTAAACCGCGAAAACTTAGCGCGAAGCAATCAGCTTGCGGGCACGCTCGCAGGCAGCCCGCACCTGATTGGGCGCGGTCCCCCCAATATGATCCCGGGCGGCCACGGAGCCTTCCAGGGTCAGCACGTCAAACACATCATCCCCGATCACATCGGAAAACTTCTGTAATTCTTCCAGACTGAGATCCGCCAGATCGCAGTCTTTCTCAATGGCAAATGCCACGGACTGACCGACGATCTCGTGGGCATCGCGGAAGGCCACGCCCTTGCGCACCAGGTAATCGGCCAGGTCGGTGGCGGTGGAGAAGCCCTTGCCGGCGGCGGCGAGCATGTTTTCTTTCTTCGGCTTCAGCGCCGGCGCCATATCCGCGAAGGCGCGCAGGCAGTCCAGTGCGGTATCGGCGGCGTCGAACAGCGGCTCTTTGTCTTCCTGGTTGTCCTTGTTGTAGGCCAGCGGCTGGCTCTTCATCAGAGTCAGCAGGGCGATCAGGTGGCCGTTCACGCGGCCGGTCTTGCCGCGTACCAGCTCCGGTACGTCCGGGTTCTTCTTCTGCGGCATGATGGAGGAGCCGGTGCAGAAGCGGTCCGGCAGGTCGATAAAGTCGAACTGGCTGGAGGTCCACAACACCAGTTCTTCACTGGCGCGGGAGAGGTGCGTCAGCAGCAGGGCGCTGAAGGCGCAGAATTCGATGGCGAAGTCGCGGTCGCTGACGGAGTCCAGGGAGTTCTCGGTGGGGGCGTCAAAGCCCAGCAGCTCGGCGGTGCGCGCGCGGTTGATCGGGTAGCTGGTGCCGGCCAGCGCGGCCGCGCCCAGCGGCGAGCGGTTAACGCGCATGCGGCAGTCCATCAGGCGCTCGTAATCCCGGGTCAGCATCTCGTTCCAGGCCAGTAGGTGATGGCCAAAGGTGACCGGCTGCGCGGATTGCAGGTGGGTGAAGCCGGGCATGATGGTGTCCGCTTGCTGCTCGGCCAGGTTCACCAGGCCGGTCTGCAGGCGGGTCAGCTCAGAGGCTATCTGGTCGATGCGGCCCCGCAGCCACAGGCGGATATCGGTGGCCACCTGGTCATTGCGGGAGCGTCCGGTGTGCAGCTTCTTGCCGGTGGCGCCGATGCGATCGGTCAGGCGCGCCTCGATGTTCATGTGCACGTCTTCCAGCGCCACAGACCAGGGGAATTCGCCCGCCTTGATCTCATCACTGATGTCCTTGAGGCCGCCCTCGATCTGCTTGAACTCGTCCTCGGTCAACACGCCCACTTCCGAAAGCATCTGCGCGTGGGCCAGAGAGCCCTGAATATCTTCCAGCGCCATACGCTGGTCGAACATCACCGAGGCGGTAAAGCGCTCCACGAACGCATCGGTGGCTTCACTGAAGCGGCCGCCCCACAGCTTGGCTGCCGGGTTCTGTGCATTGTTTGCGGAGGAGTTATCGTTGCTCATGCTGCCTCTGGTCGAAAGTGGATTGGGTTTGTGAATGGTGATGTGGAAGTCGATCCGGGATGGCGGTATCTTCTCTTTCCTAGAGCGAGTCCAGAATAAAGATAACGCAGTATGACATCTTCCCGGCCCGCGCAAGCGGCGGGCATTATAGCGCAGCAAATTCGCGAAATTGCCCCCGATGGCAAAGATTCTGCGCGCCTGGACTCCGGGAACACATCTGCTGACGAATCCCCGCATTTCCTTCCCGACCTGTGTAGCGCGACTGGTGTGGCCGCACTGGTGCTGATGGGTGAGCTGCTGGCGCTGGTGCTGGTGCTTGCCACCGATGGGCTTGCGCCCTTCAACTGGCAGCGCCTGGGGCTGGTTTCCCTCACCGTGCAGTGGGCGATACTGCCGTCTGCCGCGATCCTGTGCCGTATGCGTCCCATTCTGGCGCGCCTTTCCCACAAGGTTGCCGCAGCGCTCAGCTATTCCACTGTGCTCGCGGTCTTGCTGGGGGTACTGTTGGCGCAGCACTGGTGGGCCGCGGATATGACCGGTATGCCGATCGCCTGGCTGTCGCTACTGGCCAATTTCCTGGTCGGCGCCATCTGTGCGGGAGTGGTACTGCGTTACGCCTATGTGCAGCAGCAGTTGCACAACCAGCAGCAGGCGGAGCTCGGCGCGCGTATCGAGGCGCTGCAGTCCCGCATCCGCCCGCACTTTCTGTTCAACAGCATGAACAGCCTCGCCAGCCTGATCGCGGTGGATCCGGAGCGCGCGGAAAAACTGGTGGAAGATCTCTGCGTATTGTTTCGCGCATCCCTGGCAGACTCCAGAATGGTGCCCCTGGAGCAGGAAATTGCCCTGGCGAAGCATTACCTGGAAATTGAATCCCTGCGCCTCGGTGATCGCCTGCAACAATCGTGGCAGGTGGATGATTTTTCCGGGCCAGCGGAGCTGCCTTCAATGCTATTGCAGCCACTGCTGGAAAATGCGGTGCTGCACGGTGTCGCGCGCTTGCGTCGCGGTGGCGCCATCGAAATTTCTATTCAGGAAATATCTTCCCCCAACAAATTCGGTCGTCGTCAAAATGTCATTGGCAGAGCGTCCCGCGAACTGCTATTGTCGATTCATAATCCTATTGCAGAGTCTGACGGAAATACTGCGACGGAAAACAACCGCAATGCCCACGTCGGCAACGGTATGGCGATGGAAAATATTCGCCAGCGTCTCAGTGCGTTTTACGGTGAGCGCTTTCGCTTTACTGCACAAGAGTGCGAAGGCGAGCGAGGTAGAAAATATGTCGTAGAAATACGGCTGCCGTTAAGCGCCCGTGCAGAAGCCAGAACAACTGAGCCAGTAGCAGTGCCTTCCGGCGGAGTCGTTACCGAGGTGGTCGAATGAGTACCTCTGAACGCCCGCTGGGTGTGCTGATCGTCGACGACGAGCCGCTGGCACGGGCCAGATTGGCCCGACAGTTGCAGACTATTCATGGTTGCCAACTGCTGGGAGAAGCTGCCGATGGGGAAAGCGCGTTACAACAGCTGGATTCACTCGACCCGGACCTGTTGTTACTGGATATCGAAATGCCCGGAGAAAACGGGCTCCAACTCGCCACCCAAATTACCAACCGACCCAACCCGCCTGCGATCATATTCTGCACCGCCCACGACGAGTTTGCGCTCCCTGCCTTTGCGGTTGCTCCATCGGGTTACCTGCTCAAGCCCGTCAATGTGGAACAACTGGCACAGGCGATTGCCCAGGCGCGAAGACTGAGCAAACCGCAACTGCTGCAAGCCGAACCGAAATCACCACCTGCCAGCAGCGGCCGCCGCCAGATAAAAGCGGTGAGCCGCCGCGGTGTGCAATTAATTGATGTGGACGATATCCGCTGCTTTATCGCCGAAGACAAATACGTTATCGCCCATCACTCTGGTGGCGAAACGGTGCTGGATGAATCCCTCAAGGAACTGGAAGCTGAATTCGGCGAGCGCTTTGTGCGGGTACATCGCGGCGCGATAGTTGCGGTGGAGTATATTACCGGCCTGCGCAAGCAGGCATCCGGGACGGTGGTCACGCTCGGTGGCACCGAGCAGACACCACCGGTATCCCGTCGCCTGCTAGGGCCGGTGAAAGCCCTGCTGGAAGAAATGGTCTGATATAAGCGGGTGCCATCGGTATCGGTTTACAGGCTACGCAATACCATCCACAGGCCACTGCCCACCAGTAGCGCCCCGCCCACCTTATTGAGCGCTTCTCCTGCGCCGCGCTGCTGTACGCGAGAGTGTGCGTGTACCGTAATCCACGCGTATATCAGCATGACGCCGACCACACTGACCGTAGTGATGGCAAAAATGATCACCATATCGGTAAGCGTGATTTCCGCCAGCGGCAGAAACGCGGGGAAGAAACTGAGGTAGAAAAGAATCGCTTTGGGATTCCCGAGGGTGATGGTCAGCCCGATCAACACACTGGATATTAATGAATTTGTCGACGTGGGCGCGACCTTGACCTTCGTAGACTGCGCCCGCAACAGGCTGATTCCCAGCCAGATCAGGTAGGCAGCGCCGAGATACTGGATGACGGTAAATACACTCCCCATCATATCCGCGACATAGGCGAGACCGGACAGGCACAGGGCGATAAAAATATAATCGCCGAAAACGATACCAATCGACGTCGCCACACCATGCGGCATGCCACCACTGGCCGACCGCGCCATCACTGCAAAGATCCCCGGGCCGGGAATGGCCGCCAGAACGACCATCGCGCTGAACAGCGCGAGGGTACTCACTAGTGTCAAATCGGTACCTCTTGGGGGGATCGATTAATAGATCTGCGGGCCGCTGCCGGTATCGGTGTCGCTGGCGAGGCTCAGTCCGTCGGCAGCGCTGTTGAGATACTCGGCGTCGGATTCGGATTTGAGCTTGATCATCAGGCGCAGGTCGTTCGCGGAATCCGCGTGGGCGAGGGCGTCTTCGTAGGTGATTTCGCCGCGGTCGTAAAGCTCGTACAGGGCCTGGTCGAAGGTCTGCATGCCCTGCTCGACGGAGCGTTTCATCAACTCCTTCATCTTATGCACCTCACCCTTGCGGATCAGGTCCGACATCAGCGGGGTGTTGATCATGATCTCAAGACAGGCGCGGCGGCCGTCGCCGTCCGGGGTCGGTACCAGCTGTTGCGCAACCATGGCCTGCAGGTTGAGTGACAGGTCCATCCACAACTGCTGGTGGCGATCTGCCGGGAAGAAGTGAATGATCCGGTCCAGCGCCTGGTTGGCGTTGTTGGCGTGCAGGGTGCACAGGCACAGGTGGCCGGTTTCGGCGAAGGCGATGGCGTGGTCCATGGTTTCGCGGGAGCGAACCTCACCAATCAGGATCACGTCGGGCGCCTGACGCAAGGTATTTTTCAGGGCGGTTTCAAACGAGTCGGTATCCAGGCCCACTTCGCGCTGGGTGACGATGCAGCCGCGGTGCTGGTGGATAAATTCGATGGGGTCCTCGATAGAAATGATGTGACCTTTCGAGTTCTCGTTGCGGTGGCCGATCATGGATGCAAGCGAAGTGGATTTACCGGTACCGGTCGCACCCACAAAGATGATCAGGCCGCGCTTGGTCATCGCCAGCTCTTTGAGCTGCTCCGGCAGGCCGAGGCCGTCAATGGTGGGGATCTTGGTTTCGATACGACGCAGTACCATGCCCACCAGATTGCGCTGAAAGAAGGCGGACACCCGGAAACGGCCAACGTTGCGCAAAGAGATGGCGAAGTTAAGCTCTTTGGTCTCGGCGAATTCTTTTTTCTGGCGGTCGTTCATGATGCCCACGACCATTTCGCGGGCTTTTTCCGGGCTCAGAGGACTGGTGGTGACCGGCACGATCTTGCCGTGCAGTTTGATGGACGCGGGTACACCGGCGGTGATGAACAGGTCGGACGCGCCTTTTTCGGTGACCAGTTGTAGGAGTCGTTCGATTTCCATTTTTATTTACCGCCTGGGGTAGTCGTTTTCTTCGAATCGTATGTAATTACTTCGTAGCACTGGATCCCGGATCGAGTCCGGGATGACCAGGCTTCGTCATCCCGGCCTTGAGCCGGGATCCAGCTTGCGGAGGTTTAGAAATTCTCCGGCATTTTCGCTTTTTCGCGCGCGACTTCGCGGCTGATGATGCGTTTTTCTACCAGGTCCTGCAGGCACTGGTCCATGGTCTGCATACCCACGTTGGCGCCGGTCTGGATGGCGGAGTACATCTGCGCGATCTTGTCTTCGCGGATCAGGTTACGAATCGCCGGGGTACCGCGCATGATCTCGTGGGCGGCGACACGGCCGCCGCCGTTGCGCTTGAGCAGGGTCTGGGAGATTACCGCTTGCAGGGATTCCGACAGCATGGAACGCACCATGGCTTTTTCTTCCGCGGGGAACACGTCCACAACACGGTCGATGGTCTTGGCCGCGGAGGTGGTGTGCAGGGTACCGAATACCAGGTGGCCGGTTTCCGCGGCGGTCAGCGCCAGGCGGATGGTCTCGAGGTCCCGCATCTCACCCACGAGGATGATGTCCGGGTCTTCACGCAGTGCCGAGCGCAGGGCTTCGGAGAAGCCGTGAGTGTCGCGGTGCACTTCCCGCTGGTTCACCAGACACTTTTTGGATTCGTGCACGAATTCGATGGGGTCCTCTACGGTGAGGATGTGCTCGTACTTGTTGTCGTTGATGTAGTCGATCATCGCCGCGAGCGAGGTGGACTTACCGGAGCCTGTAGGGCCCGTCACCAGTACCAGGCCGCGCGGGGTGTCGGAGATCTGCTTGAACACCTGGCCCATCCCTAAGTCTTCCATGGTCAGTACCTTGGAGGGAATGGTCCGGAATACGGCGCCGGCACCGCGGTTGTGGTTGAACGCGTTCACACGGAAGCGGGCCACACCGGGGACTTCGAAAGAGAAGTCGGTCTCCAGGAACTCTTCGTAGTCCTTGCGCTGCTTGTCGTTCATGATCTCGTAGATCAGGCCGTGCACCTGCTTGTGCTCCATGGGCGGCAGGTTGATACGGCGCACGTCGCCGTCCACCCGGATCATCGGCGGCAGGCCCGCAGAGAGGTGCAAGTCGGAGGCGTTCTGTTTGGCGCTGAAGGCGAGGAGTTCTGTAATGTCCATACTGCTACCCTTTATTCTTCTCTTACGCTGCTCTCGTTGTGATATGACCGTCGATATGACGTGCGGGCAATGAGCGCATAGAATGCCCGCCGAGCAAAAGTTGGGTCCCAGTATATGCGCAAAGGGTCAATCCCCGAAAACCTCAATTCCGTCACTGAGCGGATCGTCACAGCCTGTGATAGTTGTGACCGGCAGGCCGATACCGTCACTCTGCTGGCGGTATCGAAAACCCGCCCCGCGGAAGACCTGCGAGTGGCGTATAACGCGGGGCAGCGCCACTTTGGCGAGAATTACCTGCAGGAGGCGCTGGAGAAACAGGAGGCGCTGGAAGACTGCGAGATCACCTGGCACTTCATTGGCCCGCTGCAATCCAACAAAACCCGGGATGTGGCGGAGCACTTTCACTGGTTGCACTCGCTGGAGCGGTTAAAAATTGCACGGCGATTATCTGAGCAGCGCCCGGCACATATGCCGCCGTTGAATGTGTGCCTGCAAGTGAATATTGATGGTGAGGACAGCAAGTCCGGGGTCAGCCCGGAAAAGTTGCCGGAACTGGCGGCCGCGGTGGCGGCGCAGCCCAATTTGCAGCTGCGCGGTTTGATGGTGATCCCTGCGCCCCGCAGCGCTCTGGACGACCAGCGCACGCCTTTTATACAGCTGGCCGGTCTGTTGGAGGATCTCAGGGCGCAGCTGCCGGAGCAGCCGCTGGACACCCTGTCCATGGGCATGTCCGGGGATATGGAGGCGGCGATCTTCAGTGGTGCCACCATTGTGCGGATTGGCACCGATATTTTTGGGGCTCGGAAATAATTCAGAGGAGCTTATGGCTGACCAACAAAACGCATCTGATCACAAAATGGTATTTATCGGCGGCGCTGGCAATATGGCGGGTGCGGTGATTGGTGGCATGGTGGCCAGTGGTTACCCCGCCGACAAGATTGTCGCCACCGGCCGCAACGAGCAGAAGCTGAAAGACTTCTGCAAGCGCACCGGCGTCCACGGCAGCACCGACAATCTGGCGGCGATTGAGGGCGCCGATGTGGTGGTGCTGTCGGTCAAGCCACAGATGATGAAGGAAATGTGCGAGGCGCTTAGGGAGACAGTGAGCGCTCGCAAACCCCTGGTGATCACCCTGGCGGCTGGGATCCCACTGGCGGCTTACCAACGCTGGCTGGGTGCCGGTGTGCCGATCGTGCGCGCCATGCCCAATACGCCGGCGCTGGTGGGCACCGGGGTGACCGGCCTGTATGCCGGCGATGGCGTTACCGACGAACACAAGTCCGTGGCCACCCAGATGGCCGATGCGGTGGGTATTGCCCTGTGGGTGGAGCAGGAGTCCGGCATCGATCAGGTAATCGCGGTGTCCGGTTCCGGCCCCGCGTACTATTTTCAGTTTATGGAATCCATGATCGACGCGGCGGAGAAGGCCGGCATGGACCGCGCGGATGCCGAGCGCCTTACCTTGCAAACCGCACTGGGCGCGGCGAAACTTGCGGTGGCCGCGGATGTGGATGTGGCGCAGTTGAAGCGCAATGTCATGTCGCCGAATGGCACTACCGAGCGCGCGGTAAAGCGTTTTCAGGAGGGTGGCCTGCCGCAACTGGTGGAGCAGGCCATGAACGATTGCGCGGCGCGTGCCGCGGAAATGGCGAAAGAACTCGACAAATAACAGACTGCAAAGAAAGGACGTTTGATGGTCAACACCTTCAGCAATATCGGCGTATTTATTCTCGCCACCATCGGTATTCTGTTTCTGTTCACGGTGCTGCTGCGCTTTATGCTGCAGCTGGCGCGCGCGGATTTTTACAACCCACTCTCCCAGGGTATCGTCAAAATCACCAACCCATTACTGCGCCCTTTGCGCAAAGTGGTGCCGGGGCTGTTTGGCATTGATATGGCCTCCCTGGTACTGGCGCTGCTGGTTGCCTGGGTGATGATTATCGGTGCGGGATTCCTTGCCGGTGCCGGTATGCTCAACCCCCTGAGTGCACTGTTGTGGGCATTTCTCGGTGTGTTGATGACGCTGATCGCGATCCTGTTTGTGGGCATGCTGATCTCCATCGTGGTCAGCTGGATTGCCCCGCAGAGCTCCCATCCCGCGCTGATGTTGCTGCGTCAGCTGCTGGAGCCGGTCTACGCGCCGGTGCGCAAGGTGATCCCGCCGCTGGGGGTGATCGATATCAGCCCGATTTTTGTCTTTATCCTGCTGACAGTTGTGGATAAGTTGCTGGTTGGGTTCGCGCAGAGTGCGAATATGCCGCAGTTGGTGTACAACCTGTTCTGGCACATCCCCTTCTAATCGGGACGCCCGAAAACTACTGCGCGTGCGCCTGGCGGCGGTCGGCAGTGCGCGCAATGCTCATGTACTGCGTGTACATTCCGCTTGCTGTGCGCTGGCGCCCACCACCAGCCACCCGCTCGCTACGTTTTCAATCGCCCCTATACATCTCTCCAGCTGTCTTAACTGTCATCTTTTTCGCTTCCCGCTCACTCCCCTTCTTTATTTCTTCTTTCTCTGTCTATCCAGTTCGCGTCAGTTCTCGAAAATACGGTGTCAGGGTTTAACTCCATGGCGGCTTGCTGGAAAATGGCTGTCAAATCCGTAAGTAGTACCAACAAGAACTTATAAACATGGAAGATGCGACCTTGCGCCAGCACATTGCCGATTACGACCGTTGGAAGAAGGGGCTTGATACCCAGTTCAACCGGTTCAGCCACTGGTTGGAACAACACTTCCCCAACTCCGCCGGCGCCCGGCAGGTGGTTCAGCAGGCGCGCCAGTTGCTGGTGGAAGATCAGTTTACCGTTGCGCTGGTGGGCGAGTTCTCCCGTGGCAAGACCGAGCTGATCAACGCGCTGTTGTCGCACACTTACGGCAAGCGCCTGCTGCCGTCGCGCCCCGGTCGCACCACCATGTGCCCCACGGAAATCTTCAGCGATGGCACCGAGCAGGCCTCCGTGCGCCTGCTGCCCATCGAAACTCTGGCCACCAATACCAGCCTAGAGAGCTTCCGCCGCATCCCGCAGAAGTGGGTCAATTTCGACTTTGACCCGGACGACGCCGATGCCACCCGCGACGCGTTGATGAAGGTCGCCGCCACCAAAGCCGTCACCCCGGAAGAGGCCGCCCGCTACGGTTTCGATCGCCGCCATCTCGACGGCAACGGCAACCTGGTACAGATTCCCGCCTGGCGTTACGCGCTGATTTCCCTGCCACACCCGCTGCTGGCCCAGGGCCTGCGGATTATCGACACCCCCGGGCTGAATGCCCTCGGCAACGAGCCCGAACTGACCCTGTCCACCCTGCCGGGTGCCCAGGCGGTGGCCTTCCTGCTCTCCGCCGACGCCGGTGTCAGCGGTACCGACCTGAATATGTGGGAAACCCACCTGGTGCCACTGAAAGAACACCGCGGTACCGCGGTCATGGCGCTGCTGAACAAGATCGATGTGCTGTGGGACGATCCGGACGAAGACGCGGACCAGATGCTGCGCAAGATGCGTGCGGAAGTGAGCAAGCTGCTGGCACTGCCGCAGGAAAATGTGGTTGGTGTGTCCGCGAAAAAAGCCCTGCTGGCGCGCGCCGAGCGCGATCCGGTATTGCTGCAGCAGAGCCGTTTTGGTGACTTTGAACAGCTGCTGGTACAGCGCCTGATGGAGCACCGCGACAAAGTCGCCAACCACCGCTCCCTGCACCAGGCCCTGACCCTGATGGCCGATACCCGCGATCTGCTCAAGCGCCGCCTCAACAGTGGCCGCGCCACCCTTGAGCACCTGAAGCGCCACGGTGCTACCAGCCCGGACCAGGTGGAAGAGCTGAAGCAACTGCATGCCACCGCCAAGGAACAGCACAAATACTGTCACCAGGAACTGCTGACCCTGAAATCCAGCCAGCGCATGCTCGCCCGCCAGCGCGCCTCTCTGTTGGCACCGGTCTCCAGCCAGCAGCTGCAACAGCTGATCGACGAAACTCGCAGAGCGCTCAACGAGCGCTGGTCTCCCCTCGGTCTCGCCCGCGCCATCGACGGATTTATGGGTGGCGTGGAACACCAGCTGGGCAATCTCGAGCGTGAAGTGGACCAGGCCAACCGCCTCGTCGACGCCATTTACGACCGCTCCACCCTGAGCAGCATCATCTCCGCCGAGCAACACTTCGACATCGCCGGCTTCCGCGCCGCCCTGCGCGGCCTACACCGCCAGGCCGCCCAATTGCGCCGCTCGCCTCAACTGCTGCTGGCCCGCCGCAACCGCCTCACCGAGCGCTTTGTGGCTACCCTCGCCAACGAAGTCGGGCGCATGTACAGCCAGATGATCTCGTCTGTGGACGGCTGGCTGGATCAGGTGCTGGAACCGCTGAAACAGCATGTTCAGTACCAGAAACACCTGCTTAACCGCCACCTGATCAAGCTCACCGAGCTCAAACAGAAAACCCAGACCAAGCGCACCGACCTGCGCGCACTGGAAGAAGAGCTGGTGCGCAACCACAGCGCCCTCGGTGCGCTGGAAGACCTGCTCAAGCACACCCACGCGGCCCCCCAGCCGATTCCGCCGGCGCCGGTAGCGAACAACGTGACCCCACTGAAAGCCCCGGCGACCACCTAAGTGCGTCAGTAGTAATACGGATGGGCGGTGTACTACCGCCCCCAGCTTTCGTAAACTTGGCGCCCCGCCCAGTAACCACATGCGAAAGATTTTGACCACGGAAGCGCACACTCCCCAATCAGGAAAACCGGCAGGATTGCCCGCAAACTCTGTCGGCATCGTCGAGCCGAAAAGCCACACCTTCCCCGGCCCCTTCAAACTGGCCTGCGGCCGCGTACTCGACGAATACACCCTGATGTACGAAACCTATGGCACCCTCAACGCCGACAAAAGCAACGGCGTACTGATTTGCCACGCGCTCTCCGGCCACCATCACGCCGCCGGTTACCACAGCGAAAGCGACAAGCGCCCCGGCTGGTGGGATCACTATATCGGCCCCGGCAAACCCATCGACACCAACAAATTTTTCGTGGTGGCTGTCAATAATCTCGGCGGCTGCCACGGTTCCACCGGCCCGGCTTCCATCAACCCAGCCACCGGCAAAGCCTGGGGGCCAGACTTCCCGCCGCTGCGCGCGCGGGACTGGGTGCACAGCCAGGCGCAACTGGCGGACTTTCTCGGCATTCAGCAGTGGGCCGCCGTTGTCGGTGGTAGTCTCGGCGGCATGCAGGCGATGCGCTGGTCGCTGGAATATCCCCAGCGTCTGCGCCACTGCGTGGTGATTGCCTCGGCGATGAAACTGTCCGCGCAGAATATTGCGTTTAATGAAACCGCCCGCCAGGCCATCACGTCTGACCCGGATTTCCGCGACGGCCGCTATCTGGAAGAAAAAACCCTGCCGCGCCACGGACTGGCCGTGGCGCGTATGATCGGGCATATCACCTATCTGTCCGACGACGGGCTCGGCAAAAAATTTGGCCGCGAACTGCGTTCGGGTACCTTCAGGCAGGGCGTGGAAGAGCTGGTGGAATTTCAGGTGCAGAGTTATCTGCGCTATCAGGGGGATTCCTTCTCCGGCAGTTTCGACCCGAATACCTATATCCTGATGACCCGCGCGCTGGACTATTTTGATCTTGCGCGAGAGTACAACGACGATCCGGTGGAAGCGTTTTCCCACGCACGCTGCAAATTCATGCTGGTTTCTTTTACCTCCGACTGGCGCTTTGCCCCGGAACGTTCCCGGGAAATTGCCGATGCACTAATACACGCAAATATTCCGGTGACCTACGCCGAAGTGGAATCCCCCATGGGGCACGATGCGTTTCTGTTACCCAACGAACGCTACGAAAATTTTTTCGCAGCCTATATGAACAATGTGGCTCGGGAACACGGCCAGCAAGCGAACAGCGAGGTGGCGGCATGATTCGTCAGGACCTCGATATTATCGCCAACTGGGTACCGGAAAATTCGCGGGTGCTCGACCTCGGTTGTGGTGACGGTGCGCTGCTGGAGCGGCTGGAAAGCGAAAAACAGGTTAGCGGTTACGGTCTGGAAATCGACCCGCAACAGATCCAGAAGTGCGTCGAGCGCGGTGTGAATGTGGTGGAGCAGAACCTGGACAATGGCCTGAAGAATTTTGCCGACCACAGCTTCGATACCGTGGTAATGACCCAGGCGTTGCAGACATTGCGTTTTCCCCATCTGGTGGTGGAAGAAATGCTGCGGGTAGGGCGGGAGTGTATTATCACCTTCCCGAATTTTGGCCAGTGGAAAGCGCGCTGGCATCTGGCCGTTTCCGGCCGTATGCCGGTATCGGACTTATTACCCTACGAATGGTACGACACGCCCAATATTCACTTTTGTACTTTCAAGGACTTTGAAGTGCTCTGCCGCCAGCACAGCTGGAAAATACTGCACCGTCAGGTAGTCTCAGAATCCACAGTATCCGGGGTTTTGAAGGATTTTTTGCCGAACCTTTTTGGTGAAACAGCGATTTACCATCTGACTCGCTAATATTAGTAGCAGAAGGTTGTTTCTGGCGCCGCCGGGAAACGAATCAAACCGATATACAGGAGAACGCCGTGAAACGTTATTTTGCAGCATTTATTTCCATAGCCCTGTTGCTGTGGGCCACTGCCGCTGCGGCTCAGGGTGCGAAAACTATTGAAAACCACAAAGTTTTCGGTGATTACCGGGTGTCGTACTCGGTTTTCAACAGTGACTTTATTTCCCCGGATATTGCACAGCATTACAACCTGGTGCGCGCAAGAGACCGCGCGTTCGTGAATATTTCGGTCAGCAAGGTTGGCGATACCAAGGGCAGTAGCGTTGGTGTGTCAGGTAATGCCACTAACCTGATTCAGCAGTCCCGCCCGCTTGAGTTCAAGGAAATTCGCGATCAGGGCGCTGTGTACTATCTGGCGCCGTTTCGCTTTGAACACGAAGAGAGTCTGACTTTCAATATCGACCTGGTAATGCCCGATGGCAGCACCCAGGAGCTCACATTCCGTCGCCAGCTACACAAGAATTGATGGCTGGATATTGGATACGCGGTAACGTCAGAAAAATACTGAGTTCTCATGGATAAAATCGTTCTCGCCAGTGGTAACGCCGGCAAGTTGAAAGAGTTTTCTCAGCTTTTTTCCGGCTGGCAGATTGCCGTACTGCCTCAGTCCGAATTTCTACAGCAAGAAGCGGAAGAGACCGGGCTCAGTTTTATTGAGAATGCCCTTATCAAGGCGCGCCACGCCAGTAACGCTAGCGGCCTGCCGGCGCTGGCGGATGATTCTGGACTTGCGGTGGATGCGCTCGGCGGTGCGCCCGGAATTTATTCCGCGCGCTATGCAGGTGCCGGTGCCAGTGATGCCGACAACAATCAGAAATTACTGGAAGCCCTGGACGGTGTACCCATGGAAAAGCGCGGTGCCAGTTTCCACTGCGCCCTGGCGTTTGTGCGCACGGCAGACGACCCGGTGCCCCTTGTCTGTTCCGCGCGCTGGGCGGGCCATATTCTCAGCCGCCCGGCGGGTGAGCAGGGGTTCGGCTATGACCCGCTTTTTTACGTCGAGTCCGAAAAGCTCACTTCTGCACAGCTGCCCCGCGAAGTAAAAAACCGGCTCAGTCATCGCGCTTTGGCGGTGAAAAAATTTGAACAGCTGTGGCATGAAGAAATGGTGCTGCCGCAGCGCCAGGTTGATTCCGGCAAAAAGCTCTTCTGATTTTTTTGATGAGCCCTCAACGAGCCTCTCTCCAGCGAGCCCCTCTCCCGCAAATGCAATTACCCCCCCTGAGCCTGTACGTGCACATCCCCTGGTGCGTTCGCAAATGCCCCTACTGCGATTTCAACTCACACCAGATCGCCGCGGGCGCTCACGAGGTCGCCACCGGCGCGATCGAGCATGCCAAGGGGGCGGCTGCCGGTGACCGGCATTTGCCGGAAGCCGAGTACGTCGATCAGCTCGAGCGGGATCTGCGCAGCCAGTTGCCGTGGATTCAGGGGCGCAAACTGGGCTCTATCTTTTTCGGCGGCGGTACGCCGAGCCTGTTTTCACCGCTCGCTATTGGGCGGATTCTGGATCTGGCGGAATCCCTGGTGGGGTTTGAAGAGGGGATAGAAATCACTCTCGAGGCCAATCCGGGTACCTTCGAGCAGGCCAAGTTCGCTGGCTATCACAGCGCCGGGGTCAATCGCCTGTCGATTGGCGTGCAGAGCTTCGACCCGCTGCAGCTGCAGAACCTGGGCCGGATCCATAGCGGTGACGAGGCGCAGATCGCCGCCAGCCAGGCGCGGGCGGCGGGCTTCGACAATATCAATATCGATCTGATGCACGGACTGCCGGGGCAGAGTGAGCGGGATGCCCTGAGGGATCTTCAGCAGGCGGTAGACCTCGGGGTCGAGCATATCTCCTGGTACCAGCTCACCATCGAGCCCAATACTGCGTTCTATTCCGCACCGCCGGTGACGCCGGGCTCCGAGCAGATTGCCGCTATACAGCGGGCGGGGCGGGCCTACCTGGCCAGCGAGGGCTATCAGCGCTATGAAGTGTCCGCCTATGGTCGCGCCGGACTCGCCTCCCGTCACAACCTGAATTACTGGTCGTTTGCCGACTATATCGGCATCGGCGCCGGTGCCCACGGCAAGTTCACGCTTCCCGAGTCCGGCCGTATTCTGCGTACCCAGCGCACCCGCGCGCCCAAACACTATCTGGCCCTTGGTTGCGAGACCGGAGAGGGTGGAATCGAGTTTCCCCAGCCAAAAACCAAAGAAGTGCCTACAAAGGAGCGCCCGCTGGAGTTCCTGATGAACGCCCTGCGCCTGGAGGACGGGGTGCCGTCAGAGACATATCCCGGCTACACGGGGTTATCCCTGGAGAGTCTGGGCCGGGAATGGCGTCACCTGGAAGCCATGGACCTGGTACTCCCGCTTGGCCCTTCCATCGCCACGACGGCTCTCGGATATGACTATGTGGACGATATTCTGCAGCGCTTTCTGCCAGAGGAGGATTAGGCTGGCGCCGACCCCTTGAAATGGCGCCCGGGGCCCTCATATAGGGCGCAATGCCAATCTGTTGTAATGACGCGCCCGTACAATGGGACGAATTGCCAGTGGCAACGAGACCATTTGCCTTGCGAGGCCTGCGGGCGGTACTTATGATGACTTCCGGCGCGGCCGCTTCATGTCTGCCGGCGCAGTCTGTCATCTCTGCCGGCACAGCCGCTGGGCCCAAAGAAACCGAATCACAGGAAAGCACTATGAGCGCGAACATCGTCAACGTAACCGATGCAGAATTTGAAGCCGAAGTACTCAAGGCGGACGGTCCGGTACTGGTGGACTTCTGGGCACAATGGTGTGGCCCCTGCAAGATGATCGCTCCTGTTCTGGAAGATCTGGCGGGCCACTACGGCGAAAAGCTGAAGATCGTTAAAGTCGACGTGGATGCCAACAAGGAAGCTGCAGCCAAGTACAACGTGCGCGGTATTCCGACCCTGCTGCTGTTCAAGGGCGGCAATGTGGAAGGTACCAAAGTCGGCGCACTGTCTCGCGCCCAGCTGACCGAATTCATCGACAGCCAGATCTGATCTCCGCGAGTGGGGCGCCAATGCGCCCCACCTGCCGTTTTAAGGGCCGGAATGTATAAGAATTAGGCCTTGCAGGATGTCGAACTGCGGTTATACTGCCTAGTAATCAAATTAACTGTTCAGTCCAGACCTGAGCCAAGTCGCCAACCCCGCTGCTGACGCAGCCTCTCCGGCGCAAACTCCTCAAGTTGAACGATTCCCCTCCTGGCACTTCTGCCGCATCCGGTGTGCCCTTGTGAGCGGTCATTCGTATTTAGCGAGTCGTTGAATTCGTGACGAGTCGTTTAATCTGTGAAGAGTTGCGTGCGGTCAGTCAAATCGTCGGCATGTCGAACCGGGCAATATCACCATCGAAACTTCAACTCCCTCCGCAGAATCGTCCGGCGCGTCCGCGCCAACCGACAGAAGAAACCGTAATAAAGCAATTGGTATGAACCTTTCTGAATTAAAAACCAAACCCATTGAAGAGCTGATCGAAATTGCCAAGGGCATGGGGCTCGAAAACCTCGCCCGTTCGCGCAAGCAGGACATCATTTTCAATATCCTGAAGCGCCACGCCAAAAGCGGCGAAGACATCTATGGCGAAGGTGTATTGGAAATCCTTCAGGATGGCTTTGGTTTCCTGCGGTCTGCGGACTCCTCCTATCTGGCCGGCCCCGATGATATCTACGTATCCCCCAGCCAGATTCGACGCTTTAACCTGCGTACCGGCGACTCCATTTCCGGCAAGATTCGCCCCCCCAAAGAAGGTGAACGCTACTTTGCCCTGCTGAAAGTCAGCGAGATCAACTTCGACAAGCCGGAAAACGCCCGTAACAAGATTCTTTTCGAAAACCTCACCCCGCTGTTCCCCAACGACCGCCTTGGTCTGGAATGTGGTAACGGCTCCTCCGAAGACCTCATCGGCCGTATCATTGACCTGGTTGCCCCCATCGGCAAAGGCCAGCGTGGATTGATCGTCGCACCGCCCAAGGCCGGTAAAACCATCATGTTGCAGAACATGGCCCAGGCCATCACCCGCAACAACCCCGAGTGCCACCTGATCGTACTGCTGATCGACGAGCGCCCGGAAGAGGTTACCGAGATGCAGCGCTCCGTGCGTGGTGAAGTGGTTGCGTCCACCTTTGACGAGCCGCCGGCGCGTCACGTACAGGTTGCAGAAATGGTGATTGAAAAGGCCAAGCGCCTGGTCGAACACAAAAAAGACGTGGTGATCCTGCTGGACTCTATTACCCGTCTGGCACGTGCGTACAACACCACCGTGCCGAGCTCCGGTAAAGTGCTCACCGGTGGTGTGGATGCTCACGCTCTGGAGCGCCCCAAGCGCTTCTTTGGTGCAGCGCGAAATATTGAAGAAGGCGGCAGCCTTTCCATCATCGCTACCGCATTGGTTGATACCGGGTCGAAGATGGATGAAGTGATCTTCGAAGAGTTCAAGGGCACCGGTAACATGGAGCTGCAGCTGGACCGCAAGATCGCTGAAAAACGTGTATATCCCGCAATCAATGTGCGCCGTTCCGGCACCCGCCGCGAAGAGCTGCTGATGCCAGAAGGCGAACTGCAGCGCGTATGGATCCTGCGCAAGCTCTTGCACGATATGGAAGACCTCGCCGCCACCGAATTCCTGATCGACAAGCTCAAGGACTTCAAAACCAACGACGAATTCTTCCTGTCCATGAAACGGAAATAATTCCGATACAGAATAAAGGCCTGCGCAATATGCAGGCCTTTTTTGCATGGAATGGACAATTTTTGCAATGCGATAAAACAGGCGTGAAATTACGCCGAATTCAGTTGAAAAGGCATTGCGATAGGCATATAAAGGCCATCAATAAAGTGTTGAGTAGTATTTCAACACTACCCGAATTGATCCCGCGCGGCTGGGAAGTCGAGCGACTCTGGATCAATCTCAAATGGTGAACTCGGTGGAGCTGGTTGCCATTTGTGAATTGCTCGACAGCCCACTGACTCTAGTGAGACTTTTTTGTGAATATCTATATCGGAAATCTGGCCTACGGCGTAACCTCTGACGAACTGCACGAAGCATTTGGTGCGTTCGGTGAAATCTCCCGGGCTACTGTAATCACTGACCGGGAAACTGGCCGTTCTAAAGGTTTTGGTTTCGTAGAAATGCCGAACGACGACGAAGCGCGTAAGGCTATCGAAGAAATGAATGATCAGCCGCTGTCTGGCCGTAACATCCGTGTTAACGAAGCCAAGCCGCGCGAAGACCGTCCGCGTCGCCCCCGCTTCTAAGATCTCTTAGAAGTTCGGCAGCCCGCAGCTCAACCGCTGCGGGTTGTTCCCCACCTCCCTCCGCTTTCTACGGCGCCTGATACCAGCACGGCGTTATTTTTTTCTCTGTCTGTTTTACACTGGCCGCTGCCTACAGTCATCGACCGGTAAAACATGAAATACAAAGACCTGCGCGACTTTATCCAGTTACTGGAAAAGCGCGGCCTTCTCAAGCGAATCAAACACCCTGTCAGTCCCGTGCTGGAAATGACAGAAATTGCCGACCGCGTTCTGCGTGCCGGTGGCCCGGCCCTTCTGTTTGAAAACCCCACCGGCTACGACACCCCGGTCCTTGCCAACCTGTTTGGCACACCTGAGCGTGTTGCCCTCGGAATGGGCAAAGAATCCGTTAGTGAATTGCGTCAGGTCGGTGAGCTCCTCGCCTTCCTGAAGGAGCCGCAACCCCCGGAAGGCTTCAAAGACGCCTGGCAAAAGCTCCCCATCTTCAAGCAGGTCATGAACATGGGGCCCAAGGTGGTGAGCAAGGCCGACTCCCAGCAATTTGAAATCGACACCGCCGATATCGATCTCACCAGGTTGCCGATACAGACCTGTTGGCCCGGGGATGCCGCGCCTCTGGTCACCTGGCCCCTGGTGATTACCCGAGGCCCTGAAAAGAAGCGCCAGAACCTCGGTATCTATCGCATGCAGCTGATCGGTAAAAACCGCCTGATCATGCGCTGGCTCTCCCACCGCGGGGGCGCGCTGGATTTCAGAGAGTGGCAACAACAGTTCCCCGGCGAGCCCTTCCCGGTCGCCGTCGCGTTGGGTGCGGACCCTGCGACCATCCTCGGGGCGGTCACCCCGGTGCCGGATACGCTGTCTGAGTACGCCTTCGCCGGACTGCTGCGCGGTAGCAAGACAGAAGTCGCCGAAGCCAAACTGAGTAACCTGCAGGTGCCTGCAAGCGCCGAATATGTACTCGAAGGCTATATCTACCCAGAGGATATGGCTGACGAAGGCCCCTATGGGGATCACACCGGTTACTACAACGAAGTCGATCGCTTCCCTGTATTTACCGTGGAAAAGATCACCCACCGCAAAGACCCCATCTATCACAGCACCTACACCGGCCGACCACCAGATGAGCCCGCCGTACTGGGTGAAGCGCTAAACGAAGTATTTGTACCAATCCTGCGGAAGCAGTTTCCCGAAATCGTGGATTTCTATCTTCCGCCAGAAGGGTGCTCCTACCGGCTCGCCGTGGTCACCATGAAAAAGCAATACGCCGGCCACGCCAAGCGCGTAATGATGGGCGTCTGGTCTTTCCTGCGCCAATTCATGTATACCAAGTTTGTCATTGTTACCGACGATGACGTGAATGCTCGAGACTGGAATGATGTTATTTGGGCCATGACTACCAGGATGGATCCAGCCAGAGATACTGTCATGGTAGAAAATACACCCATCGATTACCTGGATTTTGCATCTCCGGTATCCGGTCTCGGCTCGAAAATCGGCTTCGACGCGACCAACAAATGGGAAGGTGAGACAACCAGAGAGTGGGGGCGCCCCATCGTAAAAGATCCGGAAGTCACTAAGAAAGTTGACGATATCTGGAGTGAGCTGGGCCTTTAAGTAACTGACAATGAAAACGCCAGGGAGGGCGTATGGAAATAATAAAAACAATCAAACCGGGCGATGATGGCAGCAAACGCTATCACGACAAATACGGCGAACAGCTGTGCGCCGTACGGTATCGGCGATCGCCGTGCAAGAAAACCGTATATACCACGGTAGAAATCATCGTCGCGCAGCGCGAGGCCTACCAAAAAAACCAATCGAAACGCGTCGACACAACCCACCCCGTACATACCAGCGAGTGGGTGGCGGTAAAAGTTGCCTACGATGAGGCTGAGCTGCGCGCCGCCGTCCGGAGAATGGGCGGCCGATGGAGCAACCGCGCGAAAGCCTGGGTGGTAAAACGTAGCATGGCGATACGTCGAAATATAAGCCATCGGATCGTCGAAGGCCTGATTGACGAATGCCTAGATATAGACATATAAACCTGTAAAGGACATGCCTAGATATAGACATAATGGGCATATATAGACATGTCATGCCTATATGTAGCCATTATGGCTATATCTGGGGCTTTTGAATAAAACTGTTAGTGTCTAGAAGGGAATCTGGTAACTATTATGCTTAGAGTATTGTTTTTATCATTATTTTCATTCGGAATGGCCTGCTGTGCTTCGCCGATCAATGAGAAATTTGTACCTATTTCATTGGCAATTAACGAGTTCGGTAGAAAGTACACAGCCAACTTTGTGGCTGATACAGAGGGCAGGTATATTGTAGCTATCGAGTACGAGACTACGAAAGAAAATAGACAAAGATTGCTTTGTCAGTTCAACGGGAAAGGCGGTCCTAGGTTTCCTGCTTGCGAGGAAAATTTATCGAAAGTCAAATTTACGTATCGAATAGTCAAAGAAGGCCATGGGGTTGTAGAAAAGCTAGATCGAGACTATTTGCCTGATGCATTTTTTGCGGCCGAATCTGCAGGCGCTCTTATAAGTTATCTTCCAGCAATGCCTGGCGAAAAATTTTCGGTAACTGTAAGTATTGATTCAGGAAATCAGTCAATTTTGAGTGCTAAACCAAAATTAATCATATGGTCCCCGCCAACACACTAACAATCAGCGGCAGAGCGACAGCCAACGCTACGCACCTTTTGTGTTACTCGCTGGCGCTCAAACATTAACACAAAAGGTGCTCCGCGCTGGCTGCGCCTGCGCTGGGCGTTATGTGGAAATCGCAGTAAATGGATATTTTTAAGGCATTAGAAGAGTTTAAGAAAGAAATTGGGCGGCGAGGTCACTCGCAAAATATCGTTTGGCTCCAGGCGTCACAAATTTGGCTTTCGAAGAAAAATTTATATGTTTTTATACCATCTGGATTTCCATATGAATTTCACATTGAAAGAGCATATAAAAATTGTGAAGGGGATCTAGAGTGTGGCGCCACTCTAATGCTTGTGTGTGAAAAAGAGGGTATCAGCTACTGTACGTTGCTAATGGATTCATTCGGATCTGATGCCGACGTAGAATTTGAAGCGGATAATTTCTATCTATGGTGTACTGCTTACGTAGAAAATTTCGAGCCAGTATACTCATCGTGGCGGTGGTTCTGGCTCACTAAGATACGCAAAAACTATCAGTTAAGCAGCTTGGATTATGCGTTTTCGCTCCGGCAAGCAATCACATAACAAGCAGCGGCAGAGCGACAGCCAACGCTACGCACCTTTTGTGTTACTCGCTGTCGCTCAAACATTAACACAAAATGCGCTCCGCGCTGGCTGCGCCTGCGCTGAGCGTTAAGTTTTACACCATGAACAACTACGGAATTGAAGCTGACTACTATTTATACGGAATTGAGCTCGGTATTCTCGATTTCGAGTTGGCTATTTCATGGGCTTACAAAATCATAGAGAAAGAAAGTCAACCTGCAGCGGAAATTATCGAGGTCGCGTTGAGTAAACCTAGAGGCCGTAATGGTGTCATGGAGTCGCTAAAAGAAGTCGAAGGTAAGCGCGATCCCCAGAAATCAGGATTCATGCTTCTATCAATACTATTGGAACGTCTTGAAAGAGGTGCGCCTCTGAAATCTGTTGCTAAAAAAGCTTTAGATGTAGCGTGGGCAACCCAAATTCCAGAAGATCTTCGTTGTAAGTTTGATTTTATTGATGATGAAATTTCTCTAGTTGAGCAAGGCATCTATGGTGATATAGGCCAGAGCTATAGAGAGTTAAAAGACCTGCTTCAGCAATGCCAGCCCTCAAAAACTTAACAAACGCAAGCAGTATGCTACGGCCCTTCGGCCCTTCGCGGGACGCCCAACGCTATGCACATTTTGTGCGGGTCGCTGCGCTCCCATTTTCGCAGAAAACGTGCATAGCGTTGGTCGCCCCTGTTGCGGGCGTTATGCATCAGTGTTACCCACAGAAAGTAGTTAATAATGAGAAAAGTTGAAGATTACACAATTCAGGAATTGCAAGAAGCAGTCATGGGGGTAGATCAGGATAAAAATCCTGAAAAGTATGCTGAACTACAAGCAGAAATCTCGCGAAAGAGAGCCCAAGTCAAGGAGCTAAACAGCAAGATCTTTGAATTGTATGGTTCAAGCTCCATAAGCAAATCCGATGGCGAGAGCGTAAATCAATTCACGTTTAAACGCTGCTTCCTGGCCTGTCTCTGTAGTATCGGCGTATTTTGGATTCTCATGGGCCTTTTAGGAATACTTGGTCTAGGTACTGTCACCTCGAATGGTGAGCAAGTACACGGTATGAAAGCACTAGTCACGGCAGTATTCGGGGGAGCTATGAGTTCTCTAATTATTGCTTTTATGGTTTGGGTGGGAGAAAAAGTACTCCGGCTCTTCGAAAATGCATAACAATCAGCGGCAGAGCGACAGCCAACACTACGCGCCATTTGTGTTACTCGCTGTCGCTCAAACATTAACACAAATGGCGCTCCGCGTTGGCTGCGCCTGCGCTGGGCGTTAGGTTTCCGTAATGGCAACAGATGGATTTGTTTTACTTTTTTGGATTCCGGTACTTGTAATATCTGGATTCCTTTGCGTTGCATACTATTTTTCTAGAAAAGATCGTGAATTTTCTACGTCCTTCAGTAAATTTAGTGGGCGCAGAGTTATCCTTGGTATTTTTGGCTCCCTCCTAGCGGCAGCTATCTATGCATTGATCAATGCTGTCCAAATCGGCTTCGGAAAAATCGATCAGGGAATATTTACATTTCAAGAGATGCTGATTCATATTCCAGGTTACTTTATCTACTTATATGTTTTGCTTACTCCATTCATACTCCTGGGCGTGGGCATCATAGGTGTTCCTTCAATTTTAATCTTAAACCAATTTCGTCTCGCTTCGTTTTTTGGAGTCGCTCTCGTTTGTCTGCTAATTTCAATACTCTGGGGTCTGAAAGTATATTATTTCCCTTACAATAATTGGTGCCATGCTAACCCATTTGCCTGTTTTAGAAGTAATTTTTCATATATGATTTTCGCCTGCATTATTATAGGTGGTGGTTTTTCACTCGGTGCAAGGTTACCGTTGTGGCGTAACTCCGGTGAGTAAAAACCTAACAAACAGCGGCAGAGCGACAGCCAACGCTACGCACCTTTTGTGTTACTCGCTGTCGCTCAAACATTAACACAAAAGGCGCTCCGCGCTAGCTGCGCCTGCGCTGGGCGTTAGTGTAAGCATGAAAAAAATACTGATATTGGCACTACTATCTTTAGCTTCTGGAAAGGCTCTTGCGGATTGCTCTTTTGAATTGAAAAAGGACAGTTACAAACCAGAAGTTGCAGCCAGTCTGGCTGAGAAGGCGTTTAAAGAGAATAATGTTTACTTCATCGCAGTAGCGGATGGAATTGGCCCTTCTCGCCCAGGCTTCGATATTCCATTTACTTCATGTATTTTTAAAAATACTAAATGGGAGATGCTTTGGGTTGGAGCTGATTCTGAGTACTGCGTTAACCATGAAGCTCTCAGAGCGCAGGCCAAAAGCTATGCTCAAAAATTCAACAACACCATGGTGCAATTAGCAAGTATCCAACTTCGTAAAATGTGCCCCGAGCTCCGTAAACACTAACAATCGCAGGCAGTTCGCTCCGGGCCTGCGGCCCTCCGCGGGACAGCTTACTTTGGCCACTTTATTGCGCGGTCGCTGCGCTCCCATTTTTGCGCAATAAAGCGCCCAAAGTAAGCTGCCCCTGCTGGCGGCGTTAACCTATGAATCAATCCAGCATATTTAAGGAGAAAAAATGCAACCGTCACACAAGGAAACGTTAGAGCGGTATGACGTGTTTCGAGCGCAGGCAAGAGACATCGCAAAAGAGAGCTTGCCCTCAAATTTGAAGGGAGTTCTTAATATCGAGGGTATTGATCATAAGGCGTTGAACGCTTTTCAAGCCTGGAAAGATGTGGACGAGAGGAAAGTATCTTGGGACTGGGCGTTCTCTCGAAGCTACAAAGTTTTCTATCCAAAGTCATTTGATATGTCGGTGTGGCTAGGGAATACCCTTTGCTCTATGTCTCTCGGGCGCCCTACATTTAGAGGCACTGAAATGCGATTGGATTTCATAGAGCGAGCCCCGAAAAATTGTCCGCATGCTGGTGAGATGTTCAATATATCTTTGCTGGCTTATGAAATTTATGGTGATCTGATTGGCGCTAAAAAGATCCGGATCATGGAGCCAATGAATGAAAAACTCATCAAATACTACATGTCGCACGGCGGTTTCAAGTTAGTGGGGCCAAAGAAGGGTAATCCACATTACCTGGTGAGAGATTTATGAACGATAAAGAAAGATACGAGAAGGCTAAGAGAAAAGCCGAAGAGAGAGCAAGAGAGCTATTCAAGCCTCTTCCTGAAGATGTCAAGGAAGAGCTTGAGAAAGATAGCACCCTTGGTTCCCCAGAAAATCTCATTGATCGTAGTGACGAGCAAGAATAGGTTAACAATCAGCGGCAGAGCGACAGCCAACACTACGCACCTTTTGTGTTACTCGCTGGCGCTCAAACATTAACACAAAAGCTGCTCCGCGCTGGCTGCGCCTGCGCTGGGCGTTATGTGTTCAATCAGGGAAAAATATGAGTAAATTTTTAGATCGACATCTTTGGAAAATATTTCTGCCTTTGCTTCTTTTTCCGCTGGTAATGTCAATGATCGGTAGTTCCTTTGAGTTCTCGCTTACGTCTGAATTCGCAGATAAAGTTTTCTTTCTGCTAGCGATTGTCTATGGCGTAGTCACATTTTCAATTGTATTTTATGCGTTAGCTGTTTATGCACCGAAACATTACCGAAGTTCAAGAAAAAAGGGGGCCAAAAAACAGGGACCTTTTGGTATCATGTTTTTGTCATTTATGTTGGCCGCGTTTTGTGGTTTCTATTTTTATCAATCCCAAATCACTCTGATTGGTGCAATTTATTCTGATTTTGTTGGCGTAAAAGAAGTGAAGTTCGCTGACCTTAAGCTCGTCCATAGAGTTGGAAAGAAAAAAGCACGGCTAGACTGTGCGTATAGATATGAAGGGCCCGACTATTTAAGTAGAGTGTCTTCAGAATTTCCAGGTGATTTTCGCGTATGTGCTGGCAATGATATGCCGCCACAAAGCACAGTAAAGTATAAATTCGAGGTTTTAACTACCAATATCGGTTATCGAATAATTTCGGCAGAGCCGTGCATTGTTAGCAGCCCGGGTGACATTACTTGCGCCTAAACACACATAACAAACGCAAGCAGGATGCTACGGCCCTTCGGTCCTCCGCGGGACGCCCAACACTATGCACATTTTGTGCGGGTCGCTGCGCTCCCAGTTTCGCACAAAACGTGCATAGCATTGGTCGCCCCTGTTGCGGGCGTTAACCATAGAAATACGAGAAATAAAAGAAGTGGAAAATAAAATAAGTAAGAAAAATATTATTCTTATCGCCGTGGCTGCTTCATTAGGTTCAGTCTTGGGAGGGCTCGCAGTCCAAGAGCTGTTTTCCGAGAAATTGGATCCGAATGATCGCCTGAAAAAAGTCGCGGAAGAAGCAAACAAGCTGTTGCCCATGACTTTAGATTCTGAAACGCGTTTAGATAGCACCATTGGCTTTAATAATACATTTACATATATCTATACGCTTACAAATTATACATTTGATGAAATTAATGCGACCGCCCTAGAGGAGAGCCTTGCTCAAAAGGTGCGGAATAATTACTGCACATCTTCAGATATGAAGCAGTTCTTGGAGCATGGTGTTACTGTAAATTTCCGGTATCTAGGCAAGGAAGGGAAGCAGATAATTAGTCTTTCTCACCAGCCGTCAGATTGCGAAAATGGTTAACAAGGCGAGGCAGTTCGTTCCGGCCCTTCGGGCCTCCACCGGACAGCTTACTTTGCCCACTTTATTGCGCGGTCGCTTCGCTCCCATTTTCGCGCAATAAAGCGCACAAAGTAAGCTGCCGCTGCTCGCGGCGTTACGTGATGGTCTTACCCACGATAAGTAGACACCCTAACTATGCGCGTTTGCGCTCAAAATCCGCCGGACTGACATGACCAATAGCGGAGTGCCTACGTACTCGGTTATAGAACACTTCGATGTACTCGAAGATTCCGCTTTTTGCGTCCTCGATACTCTCGTACTGCTCTGCGTATATTAGCTCGACTTTCAGTCGACTAAAAAACGATTCCATCGCCGCATTATCCCAGCAGTTTCCCTTTCTGCTCATACTGGGTCTGCAATCATTCTTTTCGATAAAATAACGATAATCTCGTGCGCGATATTGCACACCTCGATCTGAGTGGATAACCAGACCTGGCCGAATCTCTCGACGCTGAAAAGCCATCTTCAGCGCGTCAGTTACCAGTTGTTCAGTCATGCTCGTATCCAGGGCCCACCCTACAATCGCCCTCGAATAGAGATCCATCACCGTGGCCAGGTATAGCCAACGATCACGCACCCAGATATACGTGATGTCGGTGGTCCACTTCTCGTTCGGCTTCTCGGCGACAAACTGGCGACTCAGCAGATTCTCAGCCACGTTGCTCATAGCCTCTGCAGGCGGGCTGTACTTGAAGCCCTTCCCATTACGGGCCCGTATCCCTCTCGAACGCATGATTTTCGCCACAAAATTGACGCTACACTGGATACCCGCTGCATTGAGCTCATCAGCGATCCTAGGAGCCCCATAGCGGGCTTTAAACGCTGCATAGGTTTCAATAACTTGGGCTTCCAGTCGCTCTCGACGGCAAGCTGAAGCGCATTTCGGACGCTTTTCCCATTTATAGTATCCAGCCGTGGATACTTTCATCAGACGGCACATCATCGTCAGCGGGAAATCTTCCCGGCACTGCTCGATCAGTGCGTACTTCACTCTTGGTTTTTCGCGAAGTACGCCGTCGCCTTTTTTAAAAACTCGACCTCCTTCCGGAGCGTTTCATTCTCGCGTCTCAGCTTCCGTACTGACTCACTCTCTTTTTTGGAATAATCTACTCCGTCCAGTGAGTTGAATTGTTTATCAGAGAGGCGATGGAGCTGGCGCCGCCAGTTATAGATTTGCCCCGGGTGAATTCCTAGCTCACGCGCGACCTCAGCGGCCGTTACGCCCTCTTGATCACTACGACGAACCGCCTCCCGGCGGAACTCTTCCGTATATGCTGCAACCTTCTTCTTACCCATGATACACCTCCGTGTTAGGCCGAAACCTAACTATACAGGGTGTCTACTTTCTGTGGGTAACACTGGTGAGTATGGAGTTTTAAATGAAGTTAATATTAATAATTATAATTTCGGCAATTTCAGTCTACGCATTTGCCAAGAATGGAAAAAAGGGCAGTCACAACCTGGAGGAAGACTTGAAGAGTTCCTACTTGCATATGGCCAGGGGAATTTCGAATGGCGATCCTAAAGTCGAGTCTGAAATATCGTTATACTTTGATTCAAAAGATAAGTATTTCTCAAAGTTTGAAGGTGAATTATATGAGAGAGGTATAGAGTCTGCTAGTGATATTGAGGATGTGATTGTTCTAATAAACGCGCTCGTTAATGCAAAAAGTATAGTTTATCGAGATGTTTCTTCAGAGCTCAAAGAAACTTTGATGTCATTGAATTCGTTGACTAAAAATGAACTTTCAAAAAATGAGTGCTTTCAATCTCTACTTGAATTCTCTCAATCTGCCAAGTATGGATTGGGGACATATCTACAGCAAAAGGGGCACGGCCCATCAATTTCTGCGTGTATCGAGCAATCTGGATTTGCACTCCGAGGTATAGATGAAGGGTCGGATTCGTACTCACTTGTAGTAATTCGCAAGGAAAAGGTAGAGTCCTTGGAGTTGGCGGCACAAAAGTCCGGGGTGAGAATCCAGACTTTCCTATGATTCACGTAACAAGCAGCGGCAGAGCGACAGCCAACACTACGCGCCTTTTGTGTTACTCGCTGTCGCTCAAACATTAGCACAAAAGGCGCTCCGCGTTGGCTGCGCCTGCGCTGGGCGTTAGGGTGCAGAGTTACCCGGAAGTCGATTGTACAGAAGTTGAGATTTAAGATATGAAGAAGAAAGAATTCAAGCTGTTATCGCCTGGAAATTCCGGGAATAAGGCTGCAAATCGAGATCTTGCTATGCAATTTTTTCTGAATTGGATAGATGGCTCGAAGAAAATTGATTCTAAGACAATCGAGACTTCAGAGTACGGCACTTGTCACGTATCAGCATATACGGATCCAAAAGGCGCAATGGTATCTAGTGGTCCTGGAAAACCTGACCAAGTCTTCAACCCCGAAAGCTGTATTCCGCATAGCCGAGATCACTGGCTCATGTTGAGAGAGGTTGGCGACGGACGAGTGTTCCTTTTTATCTGTAAGCCCAAGGATCTTTTTGAGCGAAGAACAATTGGAGCTAATGGTGTAACGTGGACAGATGTAATGTCGTGTGCGGTTGTAAAAAAGGCACTAAAAGTTGCTGAGGTAGTCGAGGCGCTGCCAGAGACATTCGCGGCCCCAACACCCTAACAATCAGCGGCAGAGCGACAGCCAACGCTACGCACCTTTTGTGTTACTCGCTGGCGCTCAAACATTAACAGAAAAGGTGCTCCGCGCTGGCTGCGCCTGCGCTGGGCGTTAACTCTACAAGCACATGAATCTGATTATTGAGAAAACCGACCAAGTAAAATACTTCACTAATATGCTGGAGGTATTTTCCGCACTAAGGATTCGATGTGCTGACTACGACTGGTATGTCAGTGATTTGGAAACAAATGGGCATCAGATTGATGAAGGGTGGCATAGCGGCAGTGCAATTGAGTCTTTGATTCAGAGTAATGAAATCCAATTTATCTGGGCTGTATTCTCTGCCTTTCCAGTTGGAACTAGGTTTGAAGTAAAAGAGGCCCCCTATATCTATGATAACCCCGATTATTGGAATGGCTCGAATCCAGGTCCGCAGCTAAACGAGGCGCTTTTCGAAATTGGCTGCTGGGATAGTAGTGCCACTATTCTGATTGGTATATCACCAGAGCTGGCAAGTAATTTTAAATCCGCTTACTCCGACACAACAGAGTTAGAGCATGCGGCAAGGTAAAGAGTTAACAAGCAGCGGCAGAGCGACAGCCAACACTACGCGCCTTTTGTGTTACTCGCTGTCGCTCAAACATTAACACAAAAGGCGCTCCGCGTTGGCTGGCCTGCGCTGGGCGTTACATGCAAAGAAGCATATGAGCTCTACATTGAGAACAATTGGGATCGTTGGGATACTTCTATTCGGTTTCCTATTTTCTGGAACGTTTTTGTCGCCGGAGAAAATTGAAAGTTCAGCTAAAGGTTTTGTTAGGTACCAAATTGAAAATGAAATTCGTGAAAATCAGAAAAAACTTAATGAATCATCAGTGACGAAGTCGGCACTGAAAGCTGCTAAAAGACTGGGGCTGGAAAGGGAGCAGCTTCAATCTAGTTTAGAGAATGAACTTCCCGAAAAAATTGCAAGCGTAATCGCTTCCATGTGTGGTTATGATTGCGAAAAGAAGAGGGTGATAGCAAAATCAATAGCTTCCAGCTATGTAGATCGAATTAAAAGTATCAAAGTTGCCGAGAATACTTTGGCTTCTGTAGTTAAAGGGAAGTATCTTGAGATTATAGGTAACCTGAAACTTGATCTTAGAATATTCCTTGGTTCAAATTTTTTAATGTTTTTACTTTTGCTGGCTGTATCATTCGCAAAGCCAAGTTCGATGCAGCATTTATTCTTGCCCGGAATATTGCTTGTGCTGGCAGCCACAGCATCTTCTTTAATCTACATTCTTGGCCAGGATTGGTTCTATACAATCTTGTACAACGACTATATGGGTTTTGGCTACTTAATTTATGTAGCTGTTATTTTTTCACTTTTAATGGATGTAGTATTGAACAAGGGTAGGGTCACAACTGAGATTATTAATGGTATCGCCAACGCTGTCGGTTCAGCATTCTCGGTGGTCCCGTGCTAGAAGCATGTAACAAGCAGCGGCAGAGCGACAGCCAACGCTACGCACATTTTGTGTTACTCGCTGTCGCTCAAACATTAACACAAAATGTGCTCCGCGCTGGCTGCGCCTGCGCTGGGCGTTAACCGGCATCAACTACGTACGGATCTCGTTGATAAATTTCAGAAGACGGAGTGTCTGAATTGAATAAATATAATTTTTTGGTTAATCGGACTTGTAAATAATGAAAAGGTTATTGGTCGTATTTTTTCTGTCGGCTTCATTTTCTGTAAGTGCTGAGTATTATCCGGTAATGGATCACAGAACCTTCGGCGCACCGGCGTCAGCAGAAGATAAGGCGGCGATTGATCAGTTGATGGATGATTTGTGGTCCGCCTGGTCTGAACATGATGCTGTTACGTTTGCGAAGCTGCATTCGGCGGATGCAGAGTGGACCAATGCGTTTGGGCGCACTTTTATCGGCTCTCAGGCGTTGGAAGAGTTTTTGGCACAGAGGCTGTTTGTCGGATTTTCCATGGATATCGCTGAGGGCGAAGCGGCTTCCTGCAGTGAGGTGTCGCGTCGATACATAGGTGCAGATTCCGTGGTGATTACCGGTAGAACGGAAAGTAACCGGGGCTCTTCCGTCGGCTCGTCAAATCGTAAAATTGGTTTTACGTTCGTTCTGGGGAAAATAGACGGTGAGTGGAAGGTGGTCAATCAGGTGATCACCGATATTCGAGAGCGGCGCGGCTGATGTAGGTAGCCGTAATTGACGATCAACACAGGGCGCCTCTGGCGCCCATTGTTGTTTTAAAAATCAGAAATTCAGCATTCGTGCTCTACGCTGGGTTTGTGCGCGCAGGCTGTCGGGGACATGCCAGGTCATGAATTCCTTAATCGCGTTACTCAGCTGGTTCGGGTTTACATGTACCTCTTCAAAGTAGCGGTTGTAGATCGCGTCGGGCCTGTTTTCATCGAGGAAGAGTTGAGCAAAGCGGGAGAACTGTTGTTTGATCTCTGGCGTAATATCGATATTGCCGTAAGCGCCATAAGTGGTCTCTGTTGGGCGCTGTGCGAGTGCGATCAATTTCTCCCGTACTTCGCGGTTGGTTTTCGTTGTCCATTCACCGGTTCTGCTCATGGAGAGTACATTGAGCATATCGCGCACGGTGCAGGTGGCTTTTGCGCTTCGCACGGCTTTCAGACTGCTGGCTGTTGTTGCTCCATCGCGGCGACGTGCACCGAGTTGTTTCAGGAACGCCTTATAAGAGTTGCTGAAGTTTTCTGCACCGCGCGCAATGATTGGAGAGTTTCCGCCGGTCAACTGATGGAGATCTTCGTTGGCTCGAAGGCCCTCCCCGGTTTTGCGTTTGTGATTCCAACTCTGTAGGTGGGGGATGATCCCAGATAGCCCCGTGGTGTGCCCTTCGGCTTTCAGCATTAAATACGTACGGTCATTTGTTTGCTGCCATTGCACCAGAAGCTCGCGGTATCCCACCAGAAAGTTCCAGCCTTCGTGTGCTGATCTGCCGGACTTGCTGAGGTGGCTACTTTTGCGTGTGGGCAGCTTTTCAAAACCCGCGCGAACTTTGTTGGCTTCGCTTGAGGTCATACGAATGAAGTAAGTGCCCTTTTCCATGGGTTTGTAGATCCAGCATGCAATATAGAGTGCGTGGAAATCTACCGCGGACCAGTTATTTGCGATGTTGCCTTTGGCATTCCAGGTATTGTGGATATCGTGCTGTTGACCAAAGTGCTGGTCGAAGTAGCCACAAAAATCGCCGTAACTCTGGAAGTTGGGGCTGAAGATTCGCGAGCTGTGATTGCCCTCGATCAGGGCGTAGAGAAACTGACTGATTTCCGTTGGTGAATTAGGCATGGGCCGTCCTTGAGCTGAGTCTGGTTAGAATCGAGTAGCGGGTGAGTATTGTTTGCTATGTTGCAGGTGGTACCAGCGTGCCGCTTGCGATGGCTTCCCGCATGGTGCTTTCTGGTAATTTGTTCCGAAAAATTAACCCCGGTAGGAATTTATGTCTAGCTGAAACTACCGGTGAGAATGGATATCGCGATAATAGTTTCTGTACGAGCGTACTAGCTGGTGCGAGCCCGTCGTGATTGGGCGCAGGCGGTTCAGCGGTGATTTGCGCTGGCGTTCTTGCATTCGCATTCACTTTCGATAGGCGAGTGAGCGCGCAGGCGCGATTCTATACTCTGATTTCTATTGTGATTTGGGTGACACACCCTGAACTACTTTTGGGAGGAGTCTGAAATGGAAGGTGTTTTAGGGCTTATTATTCTGATTGCTGATATCTACGCGATCATCAAAATTTTGCAGAGCTCAGCCAGTGGGCTCAAGAAGTTGGTTTGGGTACTGGTGGTGCTGATTCTGCCGGTAATCGGGTTGATCGCCTGGTTTCTTGCGGGTCCGGGCGGCAAGTCTGGCTGAGGGCAGATTCGTTTGCTTGAAAGCTTTTGGTTACACAGGAATTGCGGGCCCTGATTGATCAGGATGCCCGCGTGGTTAGTGTGCCGCTTTGTTGCCCGGGTAGTGGCAGCTGCGGTAGCGATGAAACCGCTTGTAACAGTCCCTGTTCATAAAGCCGTGCGGCCTGTTCTTTTTCTCCGAGTGCGAAGAGCAGGCGTGCCAGTTCTGCAGAGGTGACGGGGTCTGAACGGAGCAGCAGGCTCTTTTCAAAGTGCTGCCGCGCTTTGCCCCAGATCTCGTTGCGCAGGCAGAGCCTGCCGAGGCAAGTCAGCAGGTCAGCATTTTCCCCGTATTCTTTTTGCCAGCCGTCCGCAACGGAAAGTTGCTGACCGGCATCCGCGCCGGTGAGATGGCCATACAGGCGCACTGTGTCGGCGCGCCACTCGCGATTTAATATCCAGCGCAGATGCTTCTCTGCTTCCAGGTCATCGCCGACTTGATGCAGCATTTCTCCGTACAGGTTGCGCAGTTCGATATTGCGTTGCCAGCGTCCGTTCAGGCTTTGCCAGGTTTCCCGCAGTTTCTGTTTGTCTTTGCGGCTCGCCGCATCGCGCAACAGATTTTGATATACCTCGAGCTCCAGCTGCTGTAACTGGGATTCCGGCATTGTGCCGTGCTTCTCGAGACGCGGGAGGAGCTCGCGCAGTCCATGCCACTCGCCGATATGGTAGTAAGCCTGGCGCAGCAGCTGTAACAGGGCGGGGTGATTGGGCTCTTCCTGCATGGCGCGTTGCAGGCTGGCGATACACTGTTCGTAGTGTTTATCCAGTAATTGCATGCGCGCCTGACTGATGGCGACGGCCAGCTGCGTGTCATCACCGGTTGCTTCTGCCTTGGCCAGGAGCTCATTGGCTTCATCCCGGTAGCCCAGCTCGAAAGCGCTGCGTGCGGCGGCGAGGTAATTGATGATGGGTGCGTCGGAACGCGCGGCGCTTTTGAGAAGCAGACGCCGGGCCCGGGCCCAGTTGCCCTCCATATATTCCACCAGCCCGTTGGTCAGGCGCCGGCGCGCCATGCGGCTGCGGCCAAATCGGATACGGCTGACGCTGCCGCCAATGGCGCGGGCAAGACTGCGCAGAAGCCAAATGAGCAGGAACAGTGTGAGAATGCCGAGGGCCAGGCCGCCAACGGCAACCCAGAGGTTCATTTCAATGCGTTTGCCACTGTCTCCGCCGACCATCAACAACAGGTAGCCAGGGTAGGACCGCATGGCTTCCGCCAACAGGGCACCGCCCAGCAGCAATACCAGAGTAAAAAAGAGGAAGCGTTTCACCAGTTGCTACCTCCGGTCTCGTCGCCGCTCGTCTGCCCAGACGACACTTTGTGCATCTTATCGATAAAGTTGCGCAGTGCGCTTTGCGAGGCACTGAGGTCGGGCAGTTCCGCTTTGACTTTTGCCTGACCGAGCGCGTCCAGCTCTCGCAGGATGACCTGGCGCTGTTGATTTTCCACTCCGTAGTCGAGCATCAGCTGGCGGGCGTGGTTGATGGCATCTTTATACACGGTGTCATCTGCGCGCAGTACGGCGAGCTCAGCCTGTTCCATGTTAAGGCGCAGGCTCTGGCGGAAGCGGGTTTCGCTTTGTGGTGACAGCAGGATGGGATCCACTTCGCCATCGCGGATACGCACGGATCCCTTGATGAAATTGACGAAGTTTTGCCAGCTGGAGCGGAAATGTGCTTCGCCAGTATCGGTGTTTTCGGCCTGGTTTTCGGCCGCGGCAGCATCCCGCTTGGCGAGGTCAAACTGGGGTTGAATATTGAGCTTTACCATCTGCTCTTCCAGTGCACGCAGGCGCAGGTAGAGTCCCTCGCGATCTACAGTTTCTGCCAGTTTGAGTGCGGTGATATCACGAGCGATCTGCTGGCGCACACCGTAGAGATCTGGCATATCCACGTTGCGAATTATCTTGTCGACCTCTTGCAGTAGACCGAGGGCGGCGCGGTTGTCCTGTTCGAGCATCAGGCGCTGGTTGGCCAGGCGCAGCAGGTAGTCGGCCTCCGCCAGTTGCCAGTCTTCACGGCTGGCGTTGCCCAGTTGGCTAAGGCGGTTGCCCTGGGCGGTTACATTGCGTTGCAGGCCGGCGATCTGTTGCTGCAACTGCGCAATGGTCTGGTTGAGCTGTTCCACGGTTTGGTTCTGAGTGGCCAGCTGTTGCCGCAGATTGTTGATCTGCTCCAGGTTCTGGTGCTGCGGCGGAACCGGAGAGGTGGCGGATGGCTGGCTCGGCTGCGACGCGTCCGGTTGCAGCATCGGCTGCTCCGGTACCGGTGTTGGTGATTGGGTATTGAATGCGCTGCCGCTTTCGGTGCTGTCCGGTGTGGCCGCCGTATTATCCGAGTCCGCTGTGCTATTGCTGGCAGTGGAGGGCGTGCTGCCGTTGCTTTCCTGCGGGTTGCTGGTGCTATCGCTCGATATACCGGCGGTGGAACTCGCAATGTCACCAGTGCGGTGAGCTCCAGCCCGGCTGCCAGAGGAAAAATGCTGGCCGACGAGGGGAAGCTCCTGCAGGCGTGTATTCACTTCAGTGCGTACCGTGGGAATGAAGTACCAGGCGGCAACCGCGAGTGCGACCAATGCGATCAGTAACAGCCAGAACCAGAGCCAGCCGCGGCTCTTTTTGGCTGTGTTTTTCTTGCTGAGCGCGCTCTTTGCGCCGGCGGCCGCTGTGTTGGCGCTGGCTTTTCCCTTGGCTTTATCGCTGCCCGGACGACTTTCTGCGGCCTTGGCAAAGTTACTTTTGGGCTCCGCTTTTTCGGTCACCATCGGCACGTCTTTATGTTCGTCATTTTTGGGGCCGTCGGGGTTGGAGGAAGCTGGGGCTTTTTTATCGCTCATGGGCTCGCTTGCTCAGGGTGAGTGCGTTTGGGGGCATGGACCACTAGCGGTAGTCAGGTCAATCGCGGGTGCGGCTACCGATAGAAAATTTGTCGCCAAATTATAGCGACTGCAGCCGCTCTTTATACGAAGTCTGGCGCGGAAATAAAATTTTTTACTGCTGCGGGCGAGATTTCAGCAATCGTGGGCGGATAGTGCATCCTGCAGTGCTGCGAGCATGGCCGTGTCCCCGGCATTGGTTGCGGCAAAAACATCTTTGAAGCCAAGGGCGCGGGCGCGATCGGCGACGCGCTGGCTGGGCAGGATCACCGGTTGGGCCATCAGTGCGCTGCGCTGACCGGGGGCGAGGGGCGTCAGAGCCGTGTGGAAGTTCTCCAGTGTCTCTCCGCTGTGCAGGGTGATTGCGTCGGGGACTTGCCGGTAACCCTGCAGTTGTTGCCCGGCCTGTGCGGGCAGCAGGCGCTGATAAAGCTCACAGTAATCGAGGCGTGCGCCGCGCTCTGCGAGTGTGTTGCCGATCAGCGGTCGGCCGCCCTGACCACGAAAAATAATCACTCGCTCTCCTTGAGGGTGCTGCAAGGAGGGAAGGGAGAGCAGGGCCTCGGAATCCATGGTGTCGCCGGCACAGGCTTCGGGTTCGGCCCCGCGTTGGCGAATGGCGCGGGCGGTGGCAGCGCCAATGGCGTAATAGCGGGGGCCTTGTGGCAGTTGCGGCCAGTAGTCATCCAGCCAGTCGAAGCCGAACTGAACGGCGTTCTGGGATACAAAAATGGCGTGTTCGAACTGGTCGAAGTGCATGACGAGACTTTTCACCGCCTGTTTTGCCGCTGGCTCCTGTACCGGGGCAATTTCCAGTAGCGGAATGCTGTCCACCCGCGCCCCCTGTGCTTCCAGCACCTGGCGCCAGCCTGCGCTTTGGTGGTCGGGGCGGGTAATCAGAATGCGCCGGCCGGCCAGTGCGGAAGACAGGAGCTTATTCATAAGTAGGCTGCTCGAAAGGCGGGCGGAAGGCCCGATCACGAATCCGGTTTAGATGGCCGCGAGAATCTTGTCGGCACCGGCCTGCAGGAGTTGCTCCGCCAGGCGGATGCCGAGCGCTTCGGCTTCCTCGATACTGCCGTGCACCTCGGCGCTCAGCATGGTTTCGCCATCGGGACTGCCCACCAGACCGCGCAGATAGAGCTGGGTTTTTGCATCGTCATTGAAGATTGCGTAGCAACCGATGGGGACCTGGCAGCCGCCGTTCAGTCGACGCACCAGGGCGCGCTCGGCAATCAGCCGGTGACTGGTCTCGGTGTGGTGCAGGGGAGCAAGCAGGGCTTCCAGCGCGGGATCGCGACGGCACTCGATACCCACGGCGCCCTGTCCGCCCGCCGGCAACAGGACTTCCGGTGCGATAAAGTCGGCGATGCGCTCGCGCATTTCCAGGCGCAGCAGGCCGGCGGCGGCGAGGATGATCGCGTCGTACTCACCGGCGTCCATTTTCGCCAGTCGGGTGTTCACGTTGCCGCGCAGGAATTTCACTTCCAGGTCCGGGCGAACCGCCAGTAACTGGCACTGACGACGCAGGCTGGACGTGCCCACAACGGCGCCCTCTGGCAGGGCCTCAATGGAGGCGTACTGATTGCTCACAAAGGCATCGCGCGGGTCTTCCCGCTCGCAGATGACCGGCAGGTGCAGGCCTTCCGGGAATTCCATGGGTACATCTTTCATGGAGTGCACGGCGATATCCGCACGGCCTTCCAGCATCGCCTTTTCCAGTTCCTTAACGAACAGACCTTTACCGCCCACCTTGTTCAGGGGGATGTCCAGCAGCTGATCACCGCGGCTGGTCAGCGGTAGCAGTTCCACGGTGAGGCTCGGGTGGTGCAGCTCGAGTTGTTGCTTGACGAAGTTGGCCTGCCACAGGGCGAGGGCGCTCTCACGGGTAGCGATGCGGATGGTGGTAATCGGTGCGTCGGTGGTATTGGAAGTTAGGGACATGTGAGGAACGGGACCAGCTTGAATTTCGCGCAAGTCTACCAGTTTGCCCGGCGGATTAGCGAACGCTGTACTTTTGCCCTGGCGGACTATTGACCCGAATAGCCGCGCAGCCAGTCCTCGAGAAAGATGCGTGCGGCAATGGAGTCCACCGGCTGACTGGCGTAGTTGCCGCGGTGCCCGCGTTCACGGGCCTCGTCTTTGGCGGCGCGCGTGCTGAGGCGCTCGTCCGCGTACTCCACCGGCAAGCCCAGGCGGCCGTGCAGTCGCTGGCCGAACTTGCGCGCGCGGGCGCCGAATTCGCTTTCACTGCCGTCCATGTTCAGCGGCAGCCCCACCACCAGTACCTTGGGTTTCCATTCATCAATGATGCGCTGCACTCTGTTCCAGTCCGGTTTGCCGTCTTTTGCCGGTAACGGATCCAGTTCGCGGGCACTACCGGTCAGGCTCTGGCCGTAGGCGAGCCCGATGGATGAGGTGCCGAAGTCGAAGGCGAGTGCGGTGACAGCACTCATTACGCGTGTCCCGACTGGGACCCGATCCCGCTCAGGTCGATGCCGTGGCGGGCAGCTGCAGATTGCCAGCGGTTTTCCCAGGGGGTGGCAAACAGGATTTCCGGCTCCGCCGGCAATGTGAGCCAGGCATTTTCCGCAATCTCTTGCTCCAGTTGTCCCGGCCCCCAGCCGGCATAGCCCAGGGCCAGCAGTACGTCGTCGGGGCCGCGGCCGGCGGCCAGGGACTCGATAATGTCTTTGGAGGCGGTGAGGCTGATGTCTCCTGAGACCTCGGCGGTGGAGGCGAACTGCATGCCGCGGCCGTGCAGTACAAAGCCCTGCTCCTGGGCCACGGGCCCGCCGATCAGTACCGGCTCCTCTCCGCGCAGGCTGGCGTCATCGAGCTCCAGTTGGGTGAAGACCTCTTTCCAGGTCACCTGACTGGGAGCGTTGATGACTACGCCCATGGTGCCATCGGCACTGTGTTCGCAGATAAACGTGACCGCGTGAACGAAGCGCGGATCCTGCATACCGGGCATGGCGATCAGGAGTTGGCCGCGCAAGCTGTTGTGGGTCAGGTCGCTATCGATTTGGGAGGGGCTGTTTGATTGCATGGCTGTAGTTTAGGTCCTGTCAGCCGCGGCCGGGAGATTTGCTGGCGGCAGTAGAGAACCCGGTCATTTCAAAGCGCCAGGTGCGAATGATTTCCAGGCGGTCTGCCTGCTGGCGAATTTCCGCGGGGAAGGGGGCAAACGGCGCGGCGAGGCGCACAATCTGCTGTGCGGCATCGTCGAGGATGCGCTCACCGGAAGATTCCAGAATGACCACTTCCTCTACCGCGCCGGTGGGCAGCAGGCGCACCATCATGCGCAGGTCACCGGTAATCTGTCGCGCCAGTGCCTCTTCGGGGAAATTGTCGTTGCCGATGGCTTCCACTTTCTGACGCCAGTCGTGCAGGTAGGCGGCATCGGCGGAGGCCTTGGTGGCTACTGACGTCAGTCGGCGCACCCGCGGGCGCTGGGCGATGGTCTGGCGAATTTTGTCCAGGCGTGCCTGCAGGCTGGCGATTTCCGGGTTGCTGGGAGGCAGGTCGGTAGGTGCGTCGCCGCGCTTCTCTTCCGAGCGCTTGTCTTCCGCCGGCAGTTCCGGGGCCTGGGTTGGGCTATCGCCAATCGTCGTGATCAGTTGTCGCAACTGGTCCGCAGGGCGCGCGGCCTGCTGCTGGGGCAGGGGGTTGACCTGGCGAATATTGGTGTCGGCGATCTCCGCCTGGCGGTCGGTGGACAGTTCCTTGGGTGTCTCGGCGGTACCGCTGGCCTGCTGGTTGTGCTGGGCCAGGTAATCGGCGTCGTCCGGCGCATCGACGGATTTGTGCTGGGCGAGGGTGACCTCAAGAGTCGGTGGAGCCTCTCTGGCTTCAGGCGCGGTGAAGGCGACACCAAAAATAAGCAACGCGTGCAGCGCGCAGGCCAGAAACAGGGCAAAGGTGAAGCGGTCTCCCGAAGAGGGCTGGCTGCCCGGGAATGACGCGGGTGCCGGTGGGAGGCTCTGTGATTGGCTGGCGACTGCGTTCATTGTGCTTATTGTTCTGATACGGCTTGTTTTACTGCGGTTTCTGTCTGTGCAGCCTGTACCTGCACACTTTGGGTTGGCTCCAGCCTGTTCTGGAGCCGCAGAAAAATTTCGAGGCGCCAGTTTATCCCTTTTTCGCCAATCGGTCTGTGATCGCGTGCATCAGCTGGTCGCCAATATTGGTGCCGTAGGCTGCGTCAATTTCCCGCACGCAGGTGGGGCTGGTGACATTGACCTCGGTGAGGTAGTCGCCGATCACATCGAGGCCGACAAACAGCAGTCCCTTTTCTTTCAGGGTCGGACCGACACGGCGCGCGATTTCAAGATCGCGCTCGTTCAGGGGGCGCGCTTCACCACGGCCGCCGGCAGCCAGGTTACCGCGAGTCTCGCCGCCCTGGGGGATGCGCGCCAGACAGTAGGGAACCGGTTCCCCGTCCACCATCAGAATACGCTTGTCGCCGTCCTTGATTTCGGGGATGTAGCGCTGGCCCATGATCTGGCGTTTGCCGTTGTCGGTGAGGGTTTCCAGAATCGCGCCAATGTTTCCTCCATCCGGCTTGACGTGAAAGATGCCGGCACCGCCCATGCCGTCCAGGGGTTTGAAAATGACGTCCTTGTGCTCGCTGTGAAAAGCGCGCAGTTGCTGCATGTCGCGGCTGACGATCAGTGGCGGAATACAATCGGCAAAGTGAGTGGCGAAGATCTTTTCGTTGCAGTCGCGCAGGGACTGGGGCTTGTTGGCGACCAGGGTGCCGGCGCGTTCTGCCGCTTCCAGGATATAGGTGGAGTAGATGTACTCGTTGTCGAAGGGTGGGTCCACCCGCATCAACAGGACATCGAGGTCCCTCAGGTCTACCGGCTTGCGCTCTCCCAGTTTGAACCAGTTTTGCGGGTCGTCGAATACCTGCAGCGGGGAGCCGTTGCCCATGGGCTTGCCGCCGTCCAGATATAGATCCGTCTGCAGGAAGTACTGCAACTCGAAGCCCGCGCGCTGGGCCGCCAGCAGCAGTGCCAGGGTGGTGTCTTTCTTGAAGCTGATATTGGCGATGGGGTCCATGACCACGCCGAGAGTCTGGCTCATAGGGATTCCGTAAATCTGAATGTTGAATCGGATCTGTGTCGGGTGGGGGCGGTGGCCTGGGGGCCTGTGCAAAGTGGCTAAGGTAAGAGGCTGCGACCCGCTTCGCAAGATGCGGTTTGAAAACGCGTGTCCAACAAAGTGCGGCATCGCTCACAAAATGACCATTGGGTGCGGCCCGGCTTGTACGTCGCTAGATTCACTTTGGTATCTGTGATACAAGTTTGCATCTGATCTGCGCCCGCCGGTCACCGGGTTTGTGAGACGGCTCGAAACCCGCCCCAGGTGGCTGTCCACAGCGACGATCGGACCCCGTAATGAGGTTGCACAGACAGGCCCGGCGCATTTTGCCGGCAAGCCTGAAAATAAGTAAAAGGGGATTTGGGAACACACTATGGAGCTCAACTGGGAAAGTCTCACCGTGATGGTGATTGACGACAGTAAAACCATTCGTCGCACCGCGGAAACGCTACTGCAGAAAGCAGGTTGCGCGGTGGTGACTGCCACTGATGGATTTGACGCACTGGCAAAAATTGCCGATTCGCGTCCGGATATCATTTTTGTGGACATCATGATGCCGCGTCTCGACGGCTATCAGACCTGTGCACTGATCAAGAACAACAGCGAGTTTCGCAGTACGCCAGTCGTCATGCTGTCCAGTAAGGACGGCTTGTTCGACAAAGCCAAGGGGCGCGTGGTGGGCTGTGATCAGTACCTGACAAAGCCGTTCAGCAAGAGTGAGTTGCTGGGGGCAATCTCCGCCCACGCCAAGCCGCATCACGCCGCCTGAGAAGAAGTTCTCGCTGGGGGCGTGAAACCCTTGGCAAAAATGGCGTAGACTATGGCGTCCTGCGTTGCTGATGTGAGGAAACAGCCACTTAGATGGTTGAATGTCACAAAAGTCAGTGCGAGCCATTGGTAACCGCAGTAACTTATAACAAAGCGTAAGGTCGCGCTTCCCAGTGAGGGGCGATCGGTGCCGACAACATTCACCCGGCAAATATTGCGATGGCCGGAGTGGACAACACTATCTCGGGGGACAAGATGGCCAGAGTGCTAATCGTCGATGATTCACCAACCGAAACTCACAAGCTGACCACCATTCTGGAAAAGAATGGTCACGCTGTAATCACCGCCACCAATGGCGAGAACGGCGTGGATGTGGCGCGCGAACAGCGCCCTGATGTCATTCTGATGGACATTGTGATGCCGGGCCTGAATGGCTTCCAGGCGACCCGCCAGCTCAGTAAGGGCGACCAGACCGCGGGCATTCCGATTGTGATTGTAACCACCAAGGATCAGGATACCGATCGTGTGTGGGGCATGCGCCAGGGCGCGCGCGCTTACCTGACCAAGCCTGTCGATGAAGGCAAGCTGCTGGGAACCATCGAGGAGGTGTTGGCCTGAGGCCGACGTTGAGTCTCCGTGCAACCAACGCTTACCCCCTACCTCGCACTCGTCGATATAGCCAAGCGCGCCAAGGCGCAGGCTAAGGGGCTGCCTGCCCGTCAGGAAGTCAAACCCTACTGGACGGGCATCGGATTCTCTCTGCTTGGGCATCGCTTTGTGGCCGCCATGGAAGACGTGGTGGAGTTGCTCGAAGTGCCCCAGTACACCTTTGTTCCAGGCTGTCAGCCCTGGGTGCGCGGCGTGGCCAATGTGCGTGGCCGCCTGCTGCCGCTGTTTGATATGGCCGCTTTCTTTGGCGGGCACCTGGTCAGCCCGCGTCAGCGCCGCCGAGTGCTGGTACTGGAACACGAAAAAATTTATGTCGGCCTGATTGTCGATGAGTTGCACGGGATGCAGCACTTGGCGTTGGAGTATGGCCAAATGCCGCCTTCCGATCTGTCGGAGCCGTTCGCGCCCATGGTGGGCGGTCAGTTCGTGCTGCAGCAGGACCGCTGGCTGGTGTTTGATCTGCAGGCATTGATTCACGATTTTCAATTTGCGGATGCCGCGGCTCACTGAGTTGCGGCATTCTGCGTTCAGGCGTGGGCAACCATGCCGGCGCGGGCCCGTGTAAACGGGCCGCTGAGGTTGGGCGCGCGCTGTGCGTCAAACCTTTGTCCGGTTGCGGATTTGTCATTGAGGCAACCCGTTAACGCAGGGCGCAAACCGTAGTCGGCATTTGCCGGTTTTGGGGGTGTCCACCTTGTGGGCAGACGGGGATCTGAGGCCATACGGCCTCAAACAGTGGTGATAACAAGAATTGGCCTGAGGGACAGGTCCGCCAGGAGTAAATTATGAAAACAGGCTCCCAGAGTTCATTTTCCGCGCTGCGCAGTAACCCTGCCGCGCTGTTTATGGGTTTCTTGGTACTCGCCACACTGGCGGGGCTGATCGTCAGCATCTATTTGGTGCAGAGCCACGCTGACCGGGATCAGCAGTACCTGGAAGACGTAGCGGAACTGCGCGCACTGTCATATCAGGTAGTGTCCTACGCACCGGCGGCCACCGCGGGTGACGAACAGGCGTTCGCCAACCTCGAGCAGGTGGTGAACCAGATGACGGCTACCTGGAGCGAGTTGCAGGGCATGGAGCCGGGCAGCCGCCGTGCGCTGGAAGAGGAACTGGCGGTGTATGGCCAGGTCTGGCGCCAGATGCGCGAGCAGGCCGACACCATTATCGGTAACAAGGATTCCATTATCTTCCTGAACGACGTGGCGAGTACCCTGAACGACTCGCTGCCGGAACTGCAGGCAGAGCACAACAACATCGTGGAAATCCTGCTCTCCAACAACGCCCCGGCGAACCAGGTAGAGCAGGCCCAGCTGCAGGTGTGGCGCGCCGAGCGTATCGGCCGGAACATCGACAAGATGCTGCAGGGTGGTGACGACGCGGAATCTGCGGCGGACCAGTTCAATACCGATGCCAGCCTGTTCGGTAAGGTGGTAGAGGGCATGAAAGGCGGTGACGTGGTGATGGGTATCTCCCGCGTAACCGACAGTGAAGCCCGAGAGTCCCTGGAAGAAATTACCGAGCTGTTCGAGTTCGTAAGCTCCTCCGTACGCGAGATCTTCGAAGCGACCCCCGCACTGTTCGCCACCCGTCAGGCGGCGGACGGTATCTCCGCATCTTCTCCCCAGCTGCTGGAAGCCCTGTCGACCCTGAACGACCGCATCGCCAGTCTGTCCAGTGAGCGTCAGCCAAACAACCAGACCATCGCGATTGTTGCCGGTATTTTCGTACTGTTGATCTTCGGCATGATGGTCACCGCCTTCTCCGGTACTCGCCGAAACCTTCGTGAAGAAACTGAAACCAACGAGCGTAACCAGCAGGCGATTATGCAGCTGCTGGACGAGCTGGCCGACCTCGCTGACGGTGACTTGACCACCTCCGCCACGGTAACCGAGGCCTTTACCGGTGCGATCGCGGACTCCATCAACTACACCATTGACCAGCTGCGGGTGCTGGTATCCCGAATCAACGGTGCGGCACAGGAAGTATCCTCCCTGTCCCAGGAAACCCAGCAGACCGCCCTGCATCTGGCCGAGGCCTCCGAGCACCAGGCGCAGGAAATTGCCGGCGCATCCGCAGCCGTAAACGAAATGGCCGTGACCATTGACCAGGTATCTGCGAACGCCGCCGAATCCGCCCAGGTAGCAGAACGCTCGGTACAGATCGCGAGCAACGGTGCCAAGGTGGTACAGAACACCATCAAGGGTATGGATACCATCCGCGAACAGATTCAGGACACTTCCAAGCGAATCAAGCGACTGGGTGAATCTTCCCAGGAGATTGGTGACATCGTAAGCCTGATTAACGACATTGCCGATCAGACCAACATTCTGGCACTGAACGCCGCGATCCAGGCCTCTATGGCCGGTGACGCAGGCCGGGGCTTCGCGGTGGTTGCGGACGAGGTTCAGCGCCTCGCAGAGCGCTCCGCGGCGGCAACCAAGCAGATTGAAGGCCTGGTAAAAGCGATTCAGTCAGACACCAACGAAGCGGTTGTTTCGATGGAATCCACCACCACCGAGGTGGTGCGCGGTGCCCGTCTGGCCCAGGACGCGGGTGTTGCCCTGGAAGAGATCGAAACGGTATCCACCAACCTCGCATCCTTGATTCAGAACATCTCCAACGCGGCACGCCAGCAGGCCTCGTCCGCGGGTCACATTTCCAACACGATGAACGTGATTCAGGAAATTACCTCGCAGACTTCTGCCGGTACTCAGGCTACCGCACAGTCCATTGGTAACCTGGCACAGACCGCTTCCGCGCTGCGCGATTCCGTTGCCGGCTTCAAGCTGCCGCAGGAAGACGAAGTGGAGTCTGAAAGCGATCTGTACGACGGCGATCTGGCCGAGCTTTCCGAAGAGTTCCCCATGCTCGAGGACGAGACCGTTGAAGGCGTGGCGGCTGAGGAAGACAGCCTGGCCGCACTGTCTGGAGAAGAGCGCGAAGAGCGGGCAATGGCCTGATTTACCGCAGATATTCATAACGACAAATAGCGGGCATTTCCGCCCCCTGCCGGTGAGTGGTTTACCGGCACGGGGCGGAAATGAAAAGCAGCCCAGCAGCGGCGTTCGCGGTGATCGCGGCGTATGGGCGGGCAAACTGAATTACTGAGGACTTGGCGTGCGTCACGACAATCCCAACTTTGTGGCCCTGGACTGGCTGATCGGTGAAATCAACGAAACGTTGGCCCAGGCGCGCCAGCAGTTGGAAACTTTTGCCTCGGATTCGTCCTCATCTGATGCCGCTGGCGGATCCGCGAATAGTGATGCGGATAACCTGCTGAAAAACTGCCTCAACCTGATCCACCAGGTCCACGGCAGCCTGCACATGGCGGAGCTCACCGGCGCGGCCATGCTCGCCGAAGAAATGGAGCAACTGGTCCACGCTCTCGCCAGTGGTGAGGTGGAAAACAGCGATGAAACGCGCGAGTTCCTGATGCGCGCGTTGCTTGAGCTCCCTCTCTATCTTGAAAAAATTGCCTTCCAGCGCCGCGACAACGCGGTGTTGCTGCTTCCCCTGCTGAACGATCTGCGCGCGGTGCGCCGCGAGCGCCTGATTACAGAGGGCGCCCTGTTTGCGCCGGATTTGTCTGCGCTGGCGCACGCCAGCGGCAATCGCCAGCCCCTGCTCGGCAACAATGCCAAATTACAGGAGCTGGTGGGCAAGCTGCGCAAGATGTATCACGTGGCGGCCGCATCGCTGATTCGCGATGTAAACAGTGGCGAGAGCCTCGCTTACCTGAACAAGGTCAGCGAAAAAATGGCATTGCTGTACAGCGGTAGCCAGCGCCAGCACCTGTGGGAAATCCTGCAGGGCCTGCTCGAAGGCATTGCCGATCACCGAGTCAATGTATTGCCCGCGCTGCGTCAGCTGTTGCGTCGTATCGATGTGGAATTCCGCCTGCTGGCAGGCCAGGGGGCGCGTGTGCTGGATGCGCGCCCGGATCGCGATCTGATCCGCAACCTGCTGTTCTATGTTTACCTCTGCGGCCCCAACGGTCCGCGCACCACCGCGCTGTATCAGAAATACGCACTGGACAAGGCGGTTCCCGGCACCCCGCGCCCGGATACCGAAGATGCCCTGGCCATGGGGCCAGAAGCCATGGGCACCGCAGTGGCCGCACTGCGTGAAGAGCTGGCCAGTGTTCGGGAAGCGCTGGACCCCAGTATCACTACCAATGAACGGGCGCCGCTGTCTGATACGGCGGTCGTTGCCAAGCGTATAGCCGATACGCTCGGTGTACTTGGCCTGGAAAATCAGCGCACTCGTGCGCGCAGCATTTACGAATACCTCCGCGACGCATCTCGCAGTGAAGTGCCCGATGACCTGCTGATGCAGGCCGCCGCCGAACTGGTCCAGCTGGACTCCGGCCTGGCCGCTGCCGCTGAGCGCGATCGCAAGATCGACAGTGAATCACCGCTGATGGGTGAAGCCACCGAGCAGGTACTGCGTGAAGCGCGTATCGGCCTGGAGACTGTCAAAGAGGCGGTGGTGGAATACATCGCCAGTCACTGGGACGCCGGACATCTGTCACTGGTACCCAAGCGCTTGCAGGAAGTCTGCGGTGGCCTGGATATGGTGGGTTACCAGCGTGCGGGCGAAATTGTCGGCGCCTGTCGCAGCTATATCGAAGAGCGCCTGATCAATGCCGGTGATCAGCCGGACTGGAAACTCCTCGATACCCTCGCGGATGCGGTAACCAGCGTCGAATATTATCTGGAGCGCCGTGCCGACGGCATTGAAGACGCCGATATGCTGCTTGCATTGGCGGAAGAAAGTGTCGCGACCCTGGGCTATGCGGTCGCCAACGGCGAAGGTGCTCTGCCGCAAACTGACCAGGCCGATACCGGGGAATCCCCCGAAACCCCCGGATTTGATTCTCCAGCCGCAATTGATGGTGTGGAGCTGTTTGACGAGGCCGGGCAGGCTTCCGCCAAAGATGCGGACGAAGAACAGCAGGCACTGGACAGCTTTGAATTTACCCTTGATCTCGATGAAGAAGAGACGTCCGCACCGGTCGAACCCGCCGATCCGCTGGCAGGCCTGTCGCAATCCGTGCTGGATGATACGGTTGAAATAACGCATGCACAGCCGGTTGTCGAAACTGTCGCGGAAACTGCACCTGAGCAGTCTGTCGATGAGCCTTCGCTCATCGAGGAGAGCTGGTTCGCGGAAGAAAACACCGCGTCTGAAGAGACTGCTCCAGCTGTCGCGTCCGAAGAAATCGATGCCCTGCCAACCCGTGATGAGGTACCGGCTGCCGCAACGTCCGCGGTTCTGGACGAAGACGACGATACCAGCATCATCGACGACGAAATCGTGGAAATTTTCCTCGAGGAAGCCGGTGAGGTACTGGAAACCATTAATCACTACTTCCCGCAGTGGGCCTCGAATTTCGCCAATCGCGATGCGCTGGTGGAATTCCGCCGTGGCTTCCACACCCTGAAAGGCTCTGGCCGTATGGTCGAAGCGCTGGAAATCGGTGAGCTGTCCTGGGCCGTGGAAAACATGCTCAACCGGGTTCTCGACGAAACGGTTTCCCCTGTACGGGCGCATGTACTGCTGATCGAACAGGTGATCGCCAAGCTGCCATCCATGATCGATGGGTTCCGCACGCGCACCGGTGACCCGGACCCCGCGCGCACCGCGGAGCTGGACGGGTGGGCGAAACAGCTTTCTCATGGTGAAGTGCCTGAGGCGCTGGTTCAGTCTGCACCGGCACAGGTTGGCGAGCCCGCGAGCAACCTCAGCGAAGACAGCCTGTCAGACGCCGATGACAACGCTCAATTGTGGGAAATTTTTGCCCAGGAGGCGGAGGCCCATCTGGCAACGGTGGCGGAATTCCTCCAAGAAATGGATCGCCTGGCGCCGGTGTATGGAATTCCCTCCGATCCGTTGCACCGGGCACTGCACACCCTGAAAGGCTCTGCGCACATGGCGGAAGTCACTCAGGTGGCTGAGCTGATGGCGCCACTGGAGCGGTTTGCCAAGGAGCTGCGCACCTATCAGGTCGCTATCGACAGCGATATTTACGATCTGATCGCTGATGGCGCCAGCTATGTGCGCGACGTGCTGCAACAGATTTATCGCAATGAACCGCTGGCGGTTGAGCGCAGCGGTCAGTTCCTGGCGCGGGTTGCCGAGCTTCAGGAGCGGGCGGTGGGTCATCTGATCCGCGAGCGCGAGGCCAACGAGCCAAAGGCTGTCGACCCACAGCTGCTCGCGGTGATCATGGCCGACGGTATGAAGGTGCTGCTGGACGCCGATCAGATGCTCAACCAGTGGCGCGCGCAGCCGGGCGACAAGTCGATATTACTGCCGGTGGCGGAAGAGCTGGATGTACTGCAGCAGGCTGCCGGTCAGGCGCAATTACCGACTTTGCAGGAATTGTCACAACTCTTGCTGGCGGTCTATCGCCAGGTTATTGATGGTCACCTGGAAGAAGAACCGGCTTTGTGGGCCGCGTTAGAGCAGGGGCACAACGAGTTGTTGGACCTGGTGGACGCGGTGGCTGCCTCTACCGACCTGCCTCAGGTTAGCGACGCCGTCGGCGAAGCCCTGCGCACGCTGGCTCAAGGCGATGACAGTGTCGATGAGGAAGACATCGACCTTTCTGAATACGGTATCGACAGCAGCGAATTCAGTTTTGCTGATGTTGACGAGGTCTCTGCAGAGCCGGTTGCGGATCAGCGCGAAGATGTTGCCGATGAGTCCTCAACTACCGAAAATCCGGTGCTGGCGGATCTTGGATTCGACGATCTGGTTGCAGAGGAAGCGGCGGCAGATCTGGTTGTCTCAGAAAGTGACGACAGTAAAGGCCGCGCCGAAGACGTCGTCCCAGAGTTTTCCGAACAAGCACCGGAAACCTTTGGGTCGATTGACGAGCGCGTCATCGAAACCGCTGATGCAGAGGGCGACGCGCCAGAGCTGACCGTCGAATGGCTGGAGGCGGAGCTGTCCGCCAGTAGCGCAACCGCTGAATCCGCGACTATTGAAGGTGCTGCGCCGCAAGAGCTGGACGATACCGACGCTGCACCGGCAACTGCTGTGCAGGCTGAAAGCGCAGACTCAGCTGTACAGTCCGGCGACCAGATCAGTGAAGCCCAGCGTGCGCTACTCACCGACATCGACCCGGACGTGGTTGAGGTGTTCCTCGAAGAGGCCGTCGATCTGATTGACGAGCTGGAAGAATTGATCCAGAGCTGGGAGCAGTCCCCGGACGACCGGGCCATGCCGGAAGCGCTGAAGCGTGTACTGCACACTTTCAAGGGTGGTGCGCGTATGGCCGCCCTGATGGGCCTGGGTGAGGTGGCTCACCGTTTCGAGACCGATATCGAAAACATGCAGAGCGGGAGCTCGCCATCTGCGAACTTCTTCGCCGACGCCCACGGTATTTACGATCGCATGGCCGCGGGGGTGGAAACTGTACGTGCCTGGATGGGTGGTGATGAGTTGGCCGCCTTCTGTGCACTGTTGGAAACCCAGTGGGCGGATGCGCACACCGGGGCCAGCTTGCCCGCCGAGCAGGAGTCGGTGGCTGCTGAGGTGGTCATCGACGTGCCAGTAGTCGACGACGTCGTTCAGACTGAAGTGGACGAGCAGCTTCCGGTTCCGGTAGAGCCGGAGCCCACTGTGCCCGCAGAGGTGATTCCCGCTGCGGACAAGAGCAATGTTCTGCCGTTTGTGCGCAAGTCGAAAAATGTCGGCGAGCGTGACGGCGGTCAGCCGCGCAACCAGCCTCAGGAGATGGTGCGGGTAGCATCGGAACTGCTGGAAGAACTGGTAAACCTGGCTGGTGAGACCTCGATTTCTCGCGGCCGACTGGAAGAGCAGGTCGGCGAGTTCGGTTTGGCGCTGGACGAGATGGACTCGACCCTGTCGCGCCTGAACGAACAGTTGCGCCGCCTCGATAAAGAAACCGAAGCCCAGATCCAGTTCCGCCAGGAACAGTTGGCAGAGCAGGACGTTGATTTTGACCCGCTGGAGATGGACCGTTACTCGTCCTTCCAGCAATTGTCGCGCTCGCTGCTGGAGTCCACTTCGGACTTGCTGGAATTACGCCAGACCCTGGGCAACAAGGCCCGGGATACCGAAACACTGCTTCTGCAGCAGTCGCGGGTAAATACCGAATTGCAGGAAGGCCTGATGCGCAGCCGCATGGTGCCTTTCTCCCGTCTGGTACCGCGCCTGCGTCGCATCGTGCGCCAGGTCAGCGCGGAGTTGGGCAAGCAGGTGGATCTGGTGTTCTCCAACGTGGAGGGTGAGCTGGACCGTTCCATGCTGGAGCGCATGGTGGCACCGCTGGAGCATATGCTGCGCAACGCCGTGGACCACGGTATTGAATCTCCGGAAAAACGCCGCGACGCAGGCAAGCCTGAGCGCGGTCGCATTGCCGTGGCTGTGGCCCGGGAAGGCAGTGAGGTGGTGCTGACCATCAGTGATGATGGTGCCGGTATCAACCTGATGCGCGTGCGCGAAAAGGCCATCGAAAGTGGTCTGATGCGCCCCGATGCGGAGCTGTCCAACAACGAGATCATGCAGTTTATTCTGCAGGCGGGCTTCAGTACTGCCGATCAGGTGACACAGATTTCCGGTCGCGGTGTGGGGATGGACGTGGTATCTGCCGAGATCAAGCAGATCGGTGGCGCCGTATCCATTGATTCCCAAGCTGGTGCCGGGACTGAGTTTGTGGTGCGCCTGCCGTTTACCGTGTCGGTCAACCGCGCTTTGATGGTAAAGGTCGGCGACGATCTGTTTGCGCTCCCGTTGAATACCATTGAGGGTATCGTGCGTCTGAGCCCGTTTGAGCTGGAGCACTACTACCGCTCGCCGGAGGCGCGCTTTGAGTATGCGGGTGAGCCCTATCAGGTAAATTATTTTGGCAGCCTGCTGCAGTCCTCCGCCCAGCCCCGCCTGGCGGTGGAAGATATGCAGATGCCGGTGCTGCTGGTTCGCTCGGATAATACCGCCATGGCCCTGCAGGTGGATGCCATTATGGGCAGCCGCGAGATCGTAGTGAAGAGCCTCGGGCCCCAGTTTGCGACGGTCCAGGGGGTCTCCGGTGCCACTGTGACCGGTGATGGTACCGTTGTGGTGATTCTCGATGCCCACGCGTTGTTGCGGAAACACTCTGCACTGCTGGCGCGCCCGGATACGCCGCTATTGCAGGACGTGCCGGAAGTCATTGCACGTGAAGAGCCGGAAACCCAAAAGCTTGTTATGGTGGTGGATGACTCGGTTACCGTGCGCAAGGTGACCACACGCTTCCTCGAGCGAGAGGGGTTCCGTGTGATTACCGCCAAAGACGGTCAGGATGCCATCATCCAGCTGCAGGATGTGATTCCCGATGTGATGCTGCTGGATATCGAAATGCCGCGTATGGACGGCTTCGAAGTTGCGCGCAATATTCGCTCCAGTAGCCGTCTGCGGGATATCCCGATCATTATGATTACCTCCCGTACCGGTAAGAAGCACCGGGATCACGCGCTGTCACTGGGGGTAAACCACTACCTGGGCAAGCCCTATCAGGAAGAGGTGCTGCTGGAAGCCATTCGCGATTTCACGCTCGCAGAGTCGGATGTTTGATGGCGATGAATAAGTACAACTTTGAGACGCCGGTGAACGGCGGAGAGCACACAGCATGAGCGGAAATGGCATAGAAGCCCTGCCCACCACCGAAATGCCCCAGGAGGTCAGCAGTCTGCTGCTGCCGCTGGCGGACGGTCAGTTGCTGGTGCCGGTAGATACACTGTCGGAAATTATTGCATTGCAGAGTCCGGTTTCGGCGTTCGATGCGCCGGACTGGTATATGGGGGAGTTGCACTGGCGTGAGCTGCGGGTGCCGCTGGTTTCCTTCGAGGCAATGCGCGGCAAAGCAATGCCCACCCTGCGCAGCAACTGTCGCATTGCAGTGCTGAGCAGCGGGAACCCCGAGGGCGACCTGCCATTTTTTGCGGTAGTTCTGCAGGGCACTCCGCGCCTGGTGCGGGTAACTCCAGAAGAGTTATCCGGTCGCGAAGGTGAGTGCGCCATGGGGGAGTTGATGCACGTGGCTCTGTCTGGCGAAGCGGCGGTGATTCCCGATCTGGCGACCCTGGAGGAGGCATGTCTTGCCTACCGCAGCGCTCGCTGACTTTTCTCTCGACCTGAAAGAAATACAAAAACGCCGCCCTTTGGGGCGGCGTTTTTGTATTTCTGGCGAGCAGCCTGTTTAGAACAGCTCTTCCGGCAGCGATTCCTGGGCCTGGTCATTTCCAGTTTCCGGCGTGTCGGGGCCGTCGGAATATATGGATGGGTAATTGCTATAGGTCTCCCGGCCGGGTGCCCGACCGGCGCGAAAAATTTCAAAGATGCCGCCACGGGAGGTGCGCAATCCGGTGCGCGGGTTGATGCGCATGGTCACAATCCCGTCCGGTTGTGGCAAGTGGCGCTCCGGCAGGCCATCCAGGGCGATAGACATAAAGTCGATCCAGATTGGCAGCGCCGCAGTGCCACCATATTCATTGCGTCCCAGCGGGGTGTTGGCATCAAAGCCGACCCATGCACTGGTGGCGAGGTGTGGACTGTAGCCGGAGAACCAGGAGTCGCGAGGTCCATTGGTGGTACCGGTCTTACCGGCGATATCGCCGCGGTTCATCGCCAGTGCCTTGCGGCCGGTGCCGCGCTTGACCACGTCCTTCAGCATCGAGTCCATGATGAAGGCGGTCTCCGCCGACATGGCGCGAGGCGCGCGCGGACGCGCCTGCTCGTCGGCACTCAGGGGCGCCACCGGCAGGGTGCGGAGCTCCAGTGGTTCTTCCTCGTGGGCGTTGGCAACGGCTTCGTGCTGTACCGACTGCAGGTCAATGGGCTCCGGCGCAGGACCGCGTTCTTCGCCCATTTCCGGGCAGTCCCGACACACGGTCAGCGGCAGTGCCTGATATACGGTGTCGCCGTGCACATCCAGCACCTGATCCAGCAAATAAGGCTCCACGCGGAAACCGCCATTGGCGAATGCGGCGTAGCCGCGCACCATCTCCAGCGGTGTCAGTGCCGAGCTACCCAGGGCAATCGACAGGTTGCGGGCCAGTTTCGAGCGCTCGAAGCCAAACCCTTCCGCGAACGCCAGCGCGCGGTCCAGGCCCAGCGATTGCAAGAGCCGGATGGACACCATGTTGCGGGACATATACAGCGCTTTGCGCAGGCGTGTGGGCCCCAAAAAGGTGCCGCCGTCGTTCTCCGGTCGCCACACATCTTCCAGATTGGTCTGTTCAAAGATAATTGGCGCATCGTTGATTATGCTGGCGGCTGTATAGCCATTTTCCAGCGCCGCAGAGTAGATAAACGGCTTGAAGCTCGAGCCCGGCTGGCGCGCGGCCTGGGTGACGCGGTTGAAGTGGCTCTGGCGGAAGTCGTAGCCGCCCACCAGTGCGCGGATAGCACCATCTTCCGGCTCCAGGGAAACCAGTGCGCCCTGGGCTTCCGGGATCTGAGCCAGGTGCCATTCCTCTCGCGCCTGGGGTTGTTCCTGTGCTTCTTCCTCGTCGAGACCTTCCGGGCTGGCGAAGGGGTCATCGGTGACGTCGGCATTTGCCCGTTCATCGGCAGCCAGGGTGGCCTCGCGGGCTGCTTTCTGCTCTTCGGCGACCTGTTCTGCGCTGACCAGCACCCGGCGCAGGCGCACCACATCGCCTGGCGCGAACATCTCATCAGCGGACTTGAGGCGCGCGCCGCGGGCGTTTTCGGAAATATACGGGCGGATACTGCTGAGGCCGTTCTCCCAGGGAATCTCGATTACGCGGCGGTCGCGCAACTGAACGCTGAGACTCTGTGGGGCTACCACAGTCACCACCGCTGGCTGCAGGCCGCCCAGTATCGGAATTTCCTGCAGCAGATCTACCAGCTGGTCGTTGTCTGCAAGCAGCTCGATATCGAGACGTTGCTCCGGGCCCCGGTAGCCATGGCGGCCGTCGTAGGTTTCCAGGCCATGTTGCAGGGCCTTGCGCGCGGCGTCCTGCAGCTTGCTATCCACGGTGGTAATGACCTGATAGCCGTCGGTGTAGGCGGCGTCGCCAAACAAGTCTACCGCTTCCTTGCGCGCCATCTCCGCCACATAGGGTGCGCTCAGATCCAGATCGCGGCCGTGGTAGCGGGCGGTAACCGGCGCAGTAATCGAGTTCTTGTAGTCGTCCTGGTCGATGTGACCCAGGTCCAACATTCGTTTCAGAATCCAGTTCCGGCGCACCAGGGCGCGAGACGGGTTGGCGATGGGGTTGTAGGTGGAGGGCGCTTTGGGCAACCCTGCCATCATTGCCCACTGGGCCAGGTTCAGTTCGTTGATGTCCTTGCCGTAATAGACGTGGGCCGCGGCCTGGAAGCCGTAGGCGCGATTACCGAGAAATATTTTGTTGATGTACAGGGCGAGAATTTCGTCCTTGCTGAGTTCCTGCTCGATCTGCAGTGACAGCAGGATCTCGTTGAATTTGCGAATAAAGCGCTGTTCCCGGCTCAAGAAGAAATTGCGCGCCACCTGCATGGTAAGGGTGCTGCCGCCAGACTGGATGGAGCCGCTGGCGACCAGCTGGCGCACCGCGCGCATCAGGCCTTTGATCGATACCCCGCTATGGGAGTAGAAGCCATCGTCTTCCGCAGCCAGTATGGCCCTGATGAACATGTCGGGTGTTTGATCGATGGTTATAGGGCTGCGGCGCTTCTCGCCAAATTCACCGATAAGCTTCATGTCTCTGGAGTAGATGCGCAGAGGCGTCTGCAGTCGGATGTCGCGCAGGCTCTCCACCGAGGGCAGGCCCGGTTTCAGGTACAGGTAGATGCTGGAAAACGCCATTGCGCCGGCGGCGGCGCCGGCCAGAGCCAGCCACAGCAGTGACAGCAGGCGGTTGCGGGCTTTTTCGGTCATTGAGATGCTTCTGTATACGTCTTGATCAATTTTTCGGGCACTGTTCGACAATTATACGAATAATGTGCACTGATACCTATGCAAAAGGCGGTTGCGACGGTAATTTAAAGTGCTATACCATCAAACCTCCATAACCCACGGAAAAGATAAGAAAAATGGGGATGCTCCCTTTTCTCAACAAGGGCCCGAAAGCCATGCTTGGGCTCGATATTAGCTCCACCTCGGTCAAGTTGCTCGAACTGAGTCGCAGTGGCGACAAATACCGCGTGGAAAGCTATGCAACCGAGCCTCTGCCTCCGAATGCGGTAGTGGATAAAAATATCAATGATGTGGGTGCGATTGCCGAGGCTATCCGCAAGGTGGTGCGTCGGTCCAAGACCCGCCTGCGGCAGGCTGCGGTGGCTGTTTCCGGTTCTGCAGTCATTACCAAAACCCTGGATATGCCTGCCGATCTCTCCGATGACGCACTGGAAGCCCAGATAGCGCTGGAGGCGGATCAGTACATTCCCTATCCGCTGGATGAGGTCAACCTGGACTTTGAGGTGCAGGGGCTGTCCGAGAAGGGTGAGGGTCAGGTGGAAGTACTACTTGCTGCCTGCCGCAGTGAAAATGTTGAACAGCGAATTTCCGCGTTGACCGAAGCCGATCTGCAGCCCGGAGTTGTGGATGTTGAGGCTTACGCCATCGAGCGCGCTTACACCCTGCTGGACAACCAGTTTCCGGCGCAGGAGCAGTTGGTGGTCGCGGTGATCGATATCGGCGCCACCATGAGTGCTCTGTCTGTGATGGTAAACGGGCGCACCGTGTACACCCGCGAACAGCTGTTCGGCGGTCGTCAGCTCACTGACGAGATCCAGCGGCGCTACGGTCTGTCCGCGGAAGAGGCCACACTGGCCAAGCGCCAGGGCGGCAGTGGGCTGCCAGACGATTACTACCCGGAAGTGCTTGAGCCTTTCCGCGACGCGGTGGTGCAGCAGGTTACCCGCTCGCTGCAATTCTTCTATTCCTCCACCTCTTACAGTGACGTTGATTACATCCTGCTGGGTGGCGGCGTTGCTGCGATGGAGGGGCTCGCCGAGCTGGTGGGTGAAAAACTTAACAAGCCCACCCTGGTAGCCAATCCCTTCCGGGATATGAGTGTTGCCTCCCGGGTCAATCGCCAGGCGTTGGCGGGCGAAGCACCGTCGCTGATGATTGCCGCCGGCCTCGCGATGCGCGAAAGGGAGTTCTGATCAATGGCAAAAATTAACCTACTCCCCTGGCGCCAGGAATTCCGGGCGCAGAAGCAGAAAGAGTTCCAGCAGGTTGCTGCACTGGTGGTGATTGCTGCCGGCTTCTCCGTGTTTATGTGGATGAAGACGGTGGATGCGCAGATCGTCAACCAGAACGAGCGCAACCAGTTGTTGAACACCGAAATCACCGCCCTGAACAAGCAGGTCAAGGAGATCAAGGATCTCAAGAAGCGCCGCCAGGAGCTGATCGATCGTATGCGTGTGATCCAGGAGTTGCAGGGCAATCGTCCTTTGGCGGTGCGCTATTTCGATGAGATGGTGCGCTCCACGCCGGAAGGCCTGTGGTTGACGAACGTTAAGCGCATCGGAAAAACGATAAGTATTTCTGGCGTGGCGGAGTCGAACAACCGGGTTTCCTCGTTTATGCGCAGTCTGGATCAGTCCGAGTGGTATCAGTCCCCAAACCTTACCGGTGTGACAGCCAAACCCGAGTTTGGTGAGCAGGCCAGCGCATTTGAGATGACGGTAAATGTCAGCGGTCGAAAAAAAGAAGAGAGCGCTGATGGCGCCAATGATGGAGCGTAATCGTGGCGCTTGAAGATACTCTAAAACAGCTGAATGAATTGGACTTAAACGACATCGACTTCTCCCGTGTCGGTGTCTGGCCCGTTGCCGGCCGTATCGCGTTGTTAGTTGTGATTGCCGCGGTACTTGTTGGTGGCGGCTACTTTTTCATGATCAAGGACCGCTACAGCCAGCTTGATTTTGCGGCAAACAAAGAACGCGAGCTGTTTACCCAGTTCGAGCGTAAATCTTTTGAAGCAAGCAACCTTGAGGCTTACCGCGAACAACTGGTGGAGATGGAAGAGACCTTTGGCGCACTGCTGAAGCAGCTCCCTAAGGATACCGAGGTTCCCGGGTTACTCGAAGATATCGATGAATTTGGTCGCGGCAGTGGGCTGACAATTCAGAAGGTGGCTCTTGAGGGCGAGCAGGTGGGCGAATTCTACGTGGAGCTGCCAATTCGTATCGAAGTGCAGGGCGGATATCACGAGTTCGGTGCCTTTATTTCGGGTGTTGCCGGTATGCCGCGAATCGTGACCCTGCATGACTTCGATATCAACACGAGTAAGGACAGTGCGGCGCTGCTGAACATGGTGGTGAACGCCAAGACCTATCGCTATAAGGATCAGGGAGAGGAAGGATGAAAAAATACTTCGCTCTGACCGCGGCCCTGCTGGCACTTTCCGGTTGTAGTCTCGATGGTAATCACGGTGACCTGCGCCAGAAAATGGCCGCGGTAAAACACAAGCCGAAAGGACAGATAGAGCCTATCCCCACATTCACACCGTACAGTCCCTACGTCTACAGTGCGGCAGCTATGCGCAGTCCATTTATCCGGCCGGTTTTGGAGGCTGATCAACGTTTGGTGGGGCGCAAGCTGGATGTGGCACCGGATATCAATCGGCAGAAAGAGCTGTTGGAACGTTTCCCGTTCGATGCACTTTCCATGGTGGGTACCCTATCGCGGGGTGGCCAGCTCTGGGCCTTGGTAAATGATGGTGATGGGGGAATCCATCGCATCACCATTGGCAACTATATGGGTAAAAACCACGGGCGTGTGGTCAACGCCTCATCGTCACAACTCGATGTACTGGAAATTGTGCCGGACGGCACCGGCGGCTGGATTGAACGGCCGCGGGCTCTGACTTTGGAAGACAAGGACAACTAAAAATGATCACCAAGCAACTCGCCAGTGTATTGGCATGGGGAGCCAATAGGCTGCCGCGCGCGAAAGCGTTGCTGCTGGGCCTGCTGATTCTGCCCCTGGCGGCGCCGGCCCTGGCCAGCCAGTTGAATGATATCCAGTTCTCCGAACTGCCGGGCAGTCGCCTGCAGTTGCGCCTCACTTTCAGTGATGTGCCCCCGGAGCCCACGGGCTACACCATTGAACAGCCCGCACGTATTGTGATGGACTTTTCAGGTGTGGAAAGTGTATTACCGCAGAAAAAGTACACGATGGATATCGGTGCCGCGCGTAGCGCGGTGATCGTGTCCGGTGAAGACCGCACTCGCCTGATTTTAAATTTGGATGAGCTCCCGGTGTACACCAGTGAGCGTGTCGGTAATCAGGTTGTTCTGGAGGTCGGGGCAGACACCGCAACCACCGCAGCGGTTGCGACGGCACCGGTGCACAGCAGCACAAACATCGGTGGCAATGCGCAGTTTAAGCCTGCCGGTAATGTCGGTATCAATAATGTGGATTTCCGCCGTGGTGAAGGCGGTGAAGGCAAGGTCATCGTTAGCCTTAGTGATCCGGCGGTAAATATCGATGTTGAGCGCACCCGCGGCAAGATCGTGCTGACCTTCCTTGGTGCCGAGCTGCCCGCTTCTCTGCGTCAGCGTCTCGATGTGACTGACTTCGCTACGCCGGTAAATGCGATCAGTGTCGACTACGACGGCCGCAACACCGTGATCACCGTGGACCCACATGACGGGGAGTACGACTACCTGGCCTATCAGGCGGATACAGAGTATGTCCTGAGCGTTAAGCCTCTCACTGTGGCGCAGGTGCGCGAGAAGCAGAAAGAATTTGCGTTTACCGGCGAAAAGCTGTCGCTGAACTTCCAGGATATTGAAGTGCGCTCGGTACTGCAGTTGATTGCAGACTTTACCGATCTGAATCTTGTGGCCAGTGATACCGTGCAGGGCCGCATTACCCTGCGTCTTGACGGTGTGCCCTGGGATCAGGCGCTGGAGCTTATTCTAAAAGCGAAGGGGCTCGACAAACGTCAGGACGGGAATGTAATCATGGTGGCGCCGGCCGCTGAAATTGCCGAGCGAGAGCGACGCGAGCTCGAAACCCGCAAGCAGCTGGAAGAGCTTGCCCCCCTGCGTACCGAATATATTTCTATACGCTATGCCGACGCGCGTGAAATCTTCACCTTGTTTGTCGGCGACCGCATGAGTCAAGGGCAGGGTGCTGGCGGTGGCTTTGGCCAGGGTAACTTCGCCGGAGGTCGCGATGATCAGGAAGGCCGCAGTATTTTGTCTCCGCGGGGGAGCGCCATCGTGGATGAGCGTACCAATACGATTATTCTCACCGATACGGACGAAAAAATTGCTCAGTTCCGCGACCTGATTAATGCAATTGATATCCCTATTCGCCAGGTCATGATCGAGGCTCGCCTGGTGACTGCAAATACTGGCTTCCTGCGTGATGTGGGCGTGCGCTGGAACTACATGGAAGACCACAATATCAGCGACGATGCCATTGGTATTGGATCTGGCAGCCAGTTTGGTCAAATCTCTGATGGCGATGGAAATGGCCCGGATTTGTCTGCTCCAACAACGTTGCATGACCCTATGCTGGTTGATCTTGGAGTCACCAATGCAGTTGGCAGTGTGGCCTACGCCATTCTGAAGGATGATTTTCTGCTTGGATTGGAGCTCTCTGCGCTGGAAGATGTGGGCAAGGCGGAAATCGTGTCCCAGCCCAAGGTGGTTACCGGGGACAAGCAGGAGGCGAGCATCCGCTCTGGTGTGGAAATCCCATATCTGGAGGCGACTTCTTCTGGTGCGGCGTCAGTAACCTTCAAAGAAGCTGTATTGCTGCTCAACGTAACCCCGCAGATTACACCGGATGACAATATCATCATGAATCTGAACATCGATCAGAACAGTGTCGGTGAATTGTTCACCAATGTGATTACCGGTGCGCAAATACCGGCAATCAATGTGAACTCACTGCAGACCAAGGTTCTGGTTGCCAACGGGGAAACTATTGTCTTGGGTGGTATTTTCGAGGCGCAAACTATTGAAGGTGAAAGCAAGGTGCCATTTTTGGGAGATATTCCCTTCCTCGGCCACTTGTTCAAGCGGACCAGTCGCGAAGAGGACAAGCGCGAACTGCTGATCTTTATTACGCCCCGCATCATGCAGGACGAGTTCCTCTCCTTCAGCAAGTGATTACCCAGCCCATCTTTCTTGTCGGCCCCATGGGGGCCGGCAAGTCCACTATCGGCAAATTGCTGGCAGCCCAACTCGGGCTGCCTTTTGCCGATTCGGATAAAGTACTTGAAGACCGCACCGGTGCCGATATTCCCTGGATTTTTGATGTGGAGGGGGAGGCCGGTTTTCGCCGACGAGAGAGCGAGGTGCTGGCGGATTTGTGTAACGGCGAAGCACAGGTGGTTGCTACCGGCGGCGGCATTGTGCTGATGCCTGAAAATCGCGCATTGCTTAAAGGGCAGGGCTTTGTGGTCTATCTGCGGGCGAGCTTGGATCAGCTCGTAGAGCGCACTTCAAAGAACAGCAACCGACCACTGCTACAAGTAGATGATCCGCGGGCCAAGCTCGCTGAGATTCTGCGGCAGCGCGAAGCGTTTTATGCGGAAGTGGCGGATCTGGTGTGCGATACCGACCACTGTACCCCCAAGCAGGCAGCGCAACTGGTGACAGACCGTTTGCAAGACGAAGCTGTCGGTTAATACGCTTCTCTAAAAACCCCGAATTCAATATCCCTCCTTTTATTCCGTGCACGTTAGGGAGTAACCATGCACCGTCTAAACGTCGACCTGGGCGAGCGCAGCTACCCGATCCTGATTGGCTCCTCGCTGTTAAATAATCCATCCCACTTTGAGCAGGCCATTCGCGGCAAGCAGGTACTCGTCGTCACCAACGAGACCATCGCGCCGCTGTATCTGGAAAAAGTGCTCGAGGGGCTTAAAGGTTTTACCAAGGTTGATTCCATCCAGTTGCCGGATGGTGAGGCGTTCAAAACCCTGGATACGCTCAACCGGGTATTTGATTCCCTGCTGGAAAAGCGCCACGATCGCTCCACTACCATTGTTGCCCTCGGCGGCGGTGTCGTTGGCGATATGAGCGGTTTTGCGGCTGCCTGCTACCAGCGCGGTGTGGATTTCGTGCAAGTGCCTACCACCTTGCTGTCCCAGGTGGATTCATCGGTGGGTGGAAAGACCGGGGTCAATCACCCGCTCGGCAAAAATATGATCGGGGCTTTCTATCAGCCGCAGCTGGTACTGATCGATATCGATACCCTGAATACGCTCCCTGATCGCGAACTTTCCGCGGGTATCGCGGAGGTTATCAAGTACGGCATGATCTGCGACAAGCCATTTTTCCAGTGGCTGGAACAGAATATGCACAAGCTATTGGCGCGGGATCCGGAAGCGCTCGCTTACGCGGTGGAACGCAGCTGCGCGGACAAGGCGGCAGTGGTTGCGGAAGATGAGCGCGAATCCGGCCGTCGTGCCATTCTCAATTTTGGTCATACCTTCGGTCACGCCATTGAAGCGGTCCAGGGCTACGGCAAGTGGTTGCACGGCGAGGCGGTTGCCGCCGGTATGGTGATGGCGGCGGAGCTGTCGCGCCTGCGGGGCTGGATCGATGATGACGAGGTGCAGCGTTTACGTGCCCTGCTAAGTCAGGCGAATTTGCCGCAACAATCCCCTGCGGATATGACGGTCGACGACTATCTGACGGCAATGTCTGTGGATAAAAAGGTGCAGGATGGCAAGTTACGTCTTGTGCTGCTGCATGGGCTGGGCGACGCGCAAATAATCGACGATACGCCCAAAGAGCAGCTGATAGAGGCTTTGCGCGCCTGCGGCGCACGGTGACAGTTCTGTAGTTTTACTACCAAAGTGAGGATTCTTTGACGGCAGTGGGTGTCAAAAGAAGATAAATCGGTTAAACCTGCCGCCAACAGCGGAAAAAACTGACGAATCTTGCAATTGCAGGGGGGCACGAGTAATATTGCGCGCCCCCTCGGTGAAAGCCGGGGATATGAGCCGATAACAACAAGCGCAGGCTCGCATAAAGCGAGTAACCCCAAGCCCCTCACGCGGGCTTTTTTTGTCATTGGGGTACAGAAAATTCAGTGACATCTGCGGCACTTTTGGCTTGAGAGTAGATAAATATACCCCCTGGGATAGCCGTCCGGCTGTGAACTGATTGTCAATGCGCGCAAGCGGGCGGTCAGGGCGTACGGGGGAGCGATAACACTTTGAGGAATTCTATGGGTAGCGGTCTGTATCGATTGGATGAGTTCAAAGATAACTGTGGCTTTGGACTGATCGCCCACCTGAAGGGGCAAACCAGCCACAAGTTACTGCAGACAGCGATTGAGTCGCTGACCTGCATGACTCACCGCGGCGGTATTGCCGCCGATGGCAAAACCGGTGACGGCTGTGGCCTGCTGCTGCAGAAGCCGGACGGCTTCCTGCGCACCGTGGCCAAAGCGCAATTTGGCCAGGACCTGACGGACCTGTACGCGGTCGGCTCCATCATGTTGCCGCTGGACGAGGTGGAAGCCGCCAGCGCGCGCGCCATTCTCGAATCTGCGGTACAGGAGCAGGGCCTGCAAGTCGCCGGCTGGCGCGTGGTGCCCACCAATGAAGAGTGCCTTGGCCCAATTGCCAAGCAGTCCCTGCCGCGCTTCGAGCACCTGCTGATTAACAACGCGGAATCTGCGCTGGAGCAGCAGCAGTTCAATGCGCGCCTGTTTGTTGCGCGCCGCAAGGCCGAGCAGCAGCTGACCGATGCTACCTATATTGGCAGCCTGTCTACCTCGGTACTGTCCTATAAAGGCCTGATGATGCCGGCAGACCTGCCGGCCTTCTTCCCGGATCTTGCAGACCCGTCCCTGGAAACCGCCATCTGCGTGTTCCACCAGCGCTTCTCCACCAACACTATGCCGCGTTGGCCGCTGGCACAGCCGTTCCGCATGCTCGCGCACAACGGTGAGATCAACACCATTACCGGTAACCGCAACTGGTCCGTGGCGCGCACCAACAAGTTCATCACCGAGCTGGTGCCGGAGCTGTCCGAGCTGAAGCCGCTGGTGAACCGTGTGGGCTCTGACTCCTCCAGCCTGGACAATATGCTGGAGCTGCTCACCGTGGGCGGCATCGACATGCACCGCGCGATCCGCATGCTGGTACCGCCGGCGTGGCAGAACGTGGACACCATGGACTCGGACCTGCGCGCCTTCTATGAATACAACTCCATGCATATGGAGCCCTGGGACGGTCCCGCCGGACTGGTACTGACCGACGGTCGCCACGCCGTGTGTACCCTCGACCGCAACGGCCTGCGTCCGTCCCGCTGGGTCATCACCAAGGACGACTTCATCACCGTTGCGTCCGAAGTGGGTACTTACCAGTACGACCCGGCGGACGTGGTTGCCAAGGGGCGTCTGGGGCCGGGTCAGATTCTGTCTGTGGATACCCTCAAGGGCGAACTGCGCCACACCGCCGAGGTGGATGGCGAGCTGAAAAAAGCCCAGCCCTATAAAAAGTGGCTGAAGGAAAAGGCCCGCCGTATCCGCTCTACCCTGGTGACTGCACCGGTGGACAACAACTTCTCCCTGGACCAGTTCAAGGTTTTCCAGAAGCTGTTCAGCTCCTCCCTGGAAGAGCGCGACCAGGTGATCCGCCCGCTGGCGGAAGCCGGCCAGGAAGCCGTGGGTTCCATGGGGGACGACACCCCGATGGCAGTGCTGTCCGAGGGCAACCGCTGCCTGTATGACTATTTCCGCCAGCAGTTTGCGCAGGTGACCAACCCGCCCATCGACCCGCTGCGGGAAACCATCGTCATGTCCCTGGAAACCTGCCTGGGCCGTGAAAAATCCGTTTTCGAGGAGACCGTCGAACACGCCGACCGCGTGATCCTGTCTTCCCCGGTGCTTTCGCACATGAAGTACACCGCGCTGCTGGATCTCGGCCGCGAGGAATTCACCGCGAAAGTTTTCGATCTGAATTACGACCCTGCGAAGCTGGACCTGAAGAGCGCCATTGAAAAGCTGTGCACTGATGTCGCAGATTCCGTGCGCAAGGACGGTACCGTGATCGTGGTGCTGTCGGATCGCGAAATCGAAGAGGGCAAGCTGCCCATCGATGCGCTGATGGCGACCGGCGCGGTGCACCACCACCTGGTGCACAACGGTCTGCGCTGTGACTCCAATATCGTGGTGGATACCGCCACCGCGCGCGACTCTCACCAGCTGGCATGTCTGATTGGTGTGGGCGCCACCGCGGTGCACCCGTACTTCTCCTACAGCATCATCAATCACCTGATCGAAACTGGTGAGCTGCTGCTGGACGCTGCCACCGCGCAGAAAAATTACCGCAACGGCATCATCAAGGGCCTGCTGAAGATCCTGTCGAAGATGGGTATCTCCACCATCGCTTCCTACCGCGGTGCACTGCTGTACGAACTGGTGGGTCTGTCCCAGGACGTGATCGACCTGTGTTTCCCGGAAGCGCCCGCCCGGGTTCTGGGTGCCGGCTTTAAAGAGCTGGAAGACGATATGCGCGCGCGCGCGCAACTGGCATGGAAACCGCGCAAGAAAGTCTCGCCCGGCGGCCTGCACAAATTTGTTTACGGCGAGGAATACCACGCGTTCAATCCGGACGTGGTGAAGGCGCTGCAGGAAGCGGTACGCACCGGCGACTACGGTGCCTGGCGCGACTACGCCACCCTGATCAACCAGCGCCCGGTGGCCACCCTGCGCGACCTGCTGGGGCTAAAAAAAGACGTGCAGCCGGTGCCGCTGGAAGAAGTGGAGCCCGCGGAAAATATCCTGCGCCGCTTCGATTCCGCTGCCATGTCCCTAGGCGCCCTGTCGCCGGAAGCCCACGAGGCCCTGGCTCAGGCCATGAACCGCCTCGGTGGTCGCTCCAACAGTGGTGAAGGTGGTGAGGATCCGGTGCGTTTTGGCACCGACAAGGTCTCCAAAATCAAGCAGATCGCCTCCGGCCGTTTCGGGGTGACCCCGCACTATCTGGTAAACGCCGAAGTGCTGCAGATCAAGGTCGCCCAGGGCGCTAAGCCCGGTGAAGGCGGCCAGCTGCCCGGCGGCAAGGTCAACGAACTGATCGCGCGCCTGCGCTACTCCGTGCCCGGTGTGACCCTGATCTCGCCGCCGCCGCACCACGATATCTATTCCATCGAGGATCTGGCACAGCTGATCTACGACCTGAAACAGGTCAACCCGGATGCGCTGGTTTCCGTGAAGCTGGTTTCCCGTCCCGGTGTTGGCACTATCGCTGCCGGTGTGGCCAAGGCCTACGCGGACCTGATCACCATTTCCGGTTACGACGGCGGTACCGCGGCGAGCCCGATCACTTCCATTCGCTACGCCGGTTCCCCCTGGGAGCTGGGCCTGGCGGAAACCCATCAGACCCTGCGCGCCAACGATCTGCGCGGCAATGTGCGGGTACAGACCGACGGCGGTCTGAAGTCTGGTCTGGATGTGGTCAAGGCGGCCATGCTGGGTGCCGAGAGTTTCGGCTTCGGCACCGCGCCCATGGTGGCGCTGGGCTGTAAATACCTGCGTATCTGTCACCTGAACAACTGCGCCACCGGTGTTGCCACCCAGAACAAGGATCTGCGCGACGAGCACTACATCGGCACCGTGGAAATGGCGATGAACTTCTTCAGGTTTGTAGCCGAAGAAACCCGCGAGTGGATGGCGAGCCTGGGTGTGCGCACCATGGACGAGCTGGTGGGCCGCGTGGATCTGCTGGAGACGCTCGAAGGCCGCACCGCCAAGCAGAAGACGCTGGATCTGTCACCGCTGCTGCACTCAGATCCGCTGCTCGACAGCAAGCCGCAAACCTGTCAGCTGGCCAAGAACGAGCCCTGGGACAAGGGTCTGCTTGCGGAGCGCATGGTGAAAGAAACCCTGCCCGCGATCGAAAACCTGGCCGGTGGCGAGTTCAGCTTCAAGCTGACCAACTGCGACCGCTCCATCGGGGCGCGCCTGTCCGGCGAGATCGCCAAGCGCCACGGCAATCAGGGCATGGTGGACGCGCCGATCAAACTGCGTCTTTCCGGTGTTGCCGGTCAGTCCTTCGGCGTGTGGAACGCCGGTGGTCTGGAGATGTACCTGGAAGGCGACGCCAACGATTACGTGGGCAAGGGCATGGCCGGCGGCAAGCTGGTGATCCGCCCACCCAAGGGCAGCGAGTTCGCCTCCCAGGAAACCAGCATTGTCGGTAACACCTGTCTGTACGGCGCCACCGGCGGCAAGCTGTTCGCTTCCGGCTGTGCCGGTGAGCGTTTCGGTGTGCGCAACTCCGGTGCCTTTGCAGTCGTGGAAGGCGCGGGTGATCACTGCTGTGAGTACATGACCGGCGGTATGGTCGCGGTGCTGGGTAAGACCGGGGTCAACTTCGGTGCCGGCATGACCGGTGGCTTTGCCTATGTGCTGGATATGGATCGCGACTTCTTCGACAAGTGCAACCACGAGCTGATCGAGCTGCGTCGCATCAGCAGCGAGGCCCTGGAGGAATACCAGAGTCACCTGCGCGAAGTGATCGAAGAGTTCGTTGCCGAGACCGGCAGCGCCTGGGGTGCGGAGTTGCTGGACAACTTCGACGACTACCTCAACAAATTCTGGTTGGTGAAGCCGAAGGCTGCCAGCCTCGCCGGACTGCTGTCCGATGTACGCAAGCGCGGCGAATAAGGGGGATATTTACTTATGTCACAGCGTCTGAACAACGATTTTCAGTTTATCGACGTGGGCCGAGTGGACCCCGCCAAGAAAGACATCATCACGCGCACCAACCAGTTTGTGGAGATCTACCAGCCGTACACCGAGAAGCAGGTGGCCAGCCAGGCCCACCGCTGCCTGGATTGCGGTAACCCTTACTGCGAATGGAAGTGCCCGGTACACAACTACATCCCGAACTGGCTACGCCTGATCAGCGAGGGCAACATCATGGAAGCGGCGGAGTTGAGTCACCAGACCAACTCCCTGCCGGAAGTGTGTGGTCGCGTGTGCCCGCAGGATCGCCTGTGTGAAGGGGCCTGTACCCTGAACGACGGCTTTGGTGCGGTGACCATCGGCAACGCCGAGAAGTACATCACCGATACCGCCTTCGCCCTGGGCTGGCGTCCGGATCTGAGCGCGGTGAAGAAGACCGACAAGCGCGTCGCCGTGGTCGGTGCCGGCCCCGCGGGCCTCGCCTGTGCGGACGTGCTGGTGCGCAATGGCGTACAGCCTGTGGTATTCGACAAGTACCCGGAAATCGGCGGCCTGCTGACCTTCGGTATCCCGGAGTTCAAACTGGAAAAATCCGTGATGCAGCAGCGTCGCGCGATCTTTACCGAGATGGGCGTGGAGTTCTGTCTGGAAACCGAGATCGGCAAGGACATCACCTTCGATCAGCTGATGGCCGATTACGATGCGGTGTTCCTGGCGATGGGCACCTACAACTACATGAAGGGCGGTTTCCCCGGTGAGGATCTACCGGGCGTTTACGATGCGCTGCCGTTCCTGGTGGCCAATGTGAATCGCAATCTGGGCTTTGAGAAGAAGCCGGAAGATTTCATTTCGGTGGAAGACAAGCGCGTTGTGGTTCTGGGTGGTGGTGACACTGCGATGGACTGTAACCGTACTTCCATTCGTCAGGGGGCCAAGCGCGTGACCTGTGCTTACCGTCGTGACGAGGAGAACATGCCAGGTTCCCGCCGCGAGGTGGCGAATGCGAAGGAAGAGGGCGTTCGCTTCCTGTTCAACCGCCAACCGGTAGAAATTGTCGGTGACGGTAAGGTGGAAGGCGTTAAGGTGGTAACCACCAAGCTCGGCGAGCCCGATGAAAACGGCCGTCGCCGCCCGGAAGTGGTGCCCGGTTCCGAAGAGATCATCCCGGCAGATATCGTACTGGTAGCCTTCGGCTTCCGCCCGAGCCCTGCTGAGTGGTTCGGTGACCACAATATCGAAGTGGCCGACTGGGGTGGCGTTGTTGCGCCTGAGAAGCAGGAATACAAATTCCAGACTTCCAACGAAAAAGTCTTTGCCGGTGGCGATATGGTTCGCGGTTCTGACCTCGTTGTTACTGCTATCTGGGAAGGGCGTCAGGCTGCCGAGGGAATCCTCGATTTCCTCGAGGTTTAATACTGGATTTGTGGTCCCGATAGTTGGGTTTTGTGGCGGTGCTGCTACCGAGAAAGGTTTGCCAGACACGCCGTGAACCCATCCATGGGGGCTCTTCCGCGAGGTCCCTCTCGCGGAAGGTCTGGCAAACCTTTCTCGGTATCAGCACCTTCGATTCTGGCTGCAATGTTTAACCCGAGCCACGGACGGGTTTCTCCGTGGCTCCAAACGTCTCAATAGTCTGATGCGAAGGTTTTGATACCGGGTGCACCTACGCGGGACCGTCTGCGGCCAGGACGGCCGCAGCCGAGCCCCCAGGGATGGGTTTACGGCGTGTCCCGCGTAGGTGCACCCGGTAGCAAAGCCGCCACTGGGCCACCCGAATAGGAACCACCAAGCTCTAATAGGGCAGCCCAATCACCCACATAAATCTGGAGTCAGGCGAGTCTCTGTCCTAAAAGAGACCTCAAGAGTACAATGGCCGGCCATTTACCCAGCCCTTGTGATCATGTCTGATACCCAGTTCGCCCCCCTCCAAAACGACCGTTTCCTCCGCGCCCTGCTGCGCCAGCCCGTCGACCGCACACCCATGTGGATGATGCGTCAGGCCGGCCGCTACCTGCCCGAATACCGCGCTACCCGTGCCAAGGCCGGCACCTTTATGGACCTGTGCCGCAACACCGAACTGGCCTGTGAAGTGACCCTGCAGCCGCTGGAGCGCTATCCCCTGGATGCCGCGATCCTGTTCTCCGACATCCTCACCATCCCCGACGCCATGGGCCTCGGACTGTATTTTGAGGAGGGCGAAGGCCCCAAATTCAAGAAGCCCGTGCGCACCAGTGCCGATATCGCCGCGCTGGAAGTGGTGAACACCGCCAAGGACCTCAGTTACGTTACCGACGCAGTCACCACCATCCGCCGTGAACTGAACGGCCGCGTGCCGCTGATCGGCTTCTCCGGCAGCCCCTGGACGCTGGCCACCTACATGATCGAAGGCGGTTCCAGCCGGGATTTCGCCCGCGCCAAAGAGATGCTCTACAACCGCCCGCAGGATATGCACCAGCTGCTCACCGTGCTGGCAGACTCGGTGATTGATTACCTGAACGCGCAGATCCGTGCCGGTGCTCAGGCGGTGCAGATCTTCGATACCTGGGGAGGGGCGTTGAGCCATAGTGCTTACAAAGAATTCTCGCTGGATTACATGGCCCGCATCGTGCAGGGACTGATCAAGGAGCAGGATGGCCGTCAGGTGCCGGTGATTATGTTTACCAAAGGCGGAGGGCAGTGGCTGGAGGCGATGGCGGATACCGGTGCGACGGCACTGGGGCTGGACTGGACCACCGACATCAACAAGGCCCGCGCCCGGGTGGGTGACAAGGTTGCGCTGCAGGGCAATATGGACCCTTCCATTCTGCTGGCGAGCCCTGAGCGGATTCGCGAAGAGGTAAAGACGATTCTTTCCGCTTATGGCAAAGGCAGCGGGCATATTTTCAACCTTGGGCATGGCGTTACCCCTAAGGTCGACCCGGCCCATGCCGGTGCCATGTTTGATGCGGTGGTAGAGTACTCCGGGCAATACCACGGCGAATAAATACGGTGCTAGGAGGGGCAATCGGACCGCTTCTGGATCCCGGGTGTTGATTTGCGCGTCAATCTGGAAGCTTGTCTGGCGAAAGGTTCCCCGCGGGCTGGTGTTTGGGTGCTAATCCGTGATATTCATCACAATTAAAGTGTCTACTAGAAAGTAGACTTGTGTGACAATTCACTCCGCATTGGCTCTCCCACGGCGGGGTACTGTCTGTGTCAGACAAATTTAATTTGTCGCGCTATTCAGCACGCACAGGCCCGGCTGTGAAGAATATTTAAAACAAAACTCAAACGGTTAACTCGGCACTCATCTAGTGGCAATCCAACAAGCGAAGGTATTCGTTGAAGACCTGCAGCGAGGCATGTTTGTGTCTCGCCTGGATCGCCCGTGGACGCGGACTCCATTTGCCCTGCAAGGCTTCTATATTCGGGACCTGGAAGAAATCCGACAGCTGCAGAAGTACTGCCGCTACGTGTATGTGGATGTGGTCAAAACCGTGGGTGATGTTGGCGTAAAACTGCGCAAAATCACCCGCGCCGCTGCTGAATCGACGGCAAAAGAATCCCCCGCAAAGGGTTCCCCGCGCCGCATTCCCGTCGCCATCAACTGCAAGCCAGTGCAGGTTCGGCACAACAGCTATGCTGCACCGGAGTCAGTGCGCAAAGAGGCGCCAAAGGCACGACAGCTGCACGCGCGTATTATCCAGGGCATGCATCAGGTAATGGTGCAGCTGAAGTCGAATCAGCCACTACCGACCGCTCAGGTCAATCACACCGTTTCGCAGATGGTCGATAGCGTGCTGCGCAGCCCGGATGCTTTCTCCTGGCTGGCACGGGTGCGGGAAAAAGATGAGCACACCTACAGCCACTCGGTTCGCGCCAGTGTATGGGCGGTGGTATTTGGCCGACATATTGGTTTGCGGCGGCAAGAGCTGGTGCAATTGGGTGTTGCCACGTTGCTGAAAGACGTAGGCAAGCTTTACCTGTCCGATCCTGTGTTAAAAGCCGAAAAACGCGACCCGCGTGCAGAGCTGGAATACCGAAAATTTGTCGATTACAGCGTAAAGTTGCTCTCGGCTGACCCGAATATCGATCGTAACGTGCTGACCATTGTGCAGTGTCACAAGGAGCAGTATGACGGTAGCGGCTATCCCAAAGGCTTGCGCGGTGGCCAGATTCCGGTGCTGGCGCGCATGTGTGGAATCGTGACCTTTTACGATGAGGCCACCAATCCCCGTGGTGCCGAATTCCCCGTGCCCCCCTCCAAGGCGGTGGCGCAACTCTACGACCTGCGCAATTCTGCGTTCCAGGAGCAGCTGGTGGTGGAATTTATCCAGTCTATTGGCCTGTATCCGACGGGCACTCAGGTCGAGCTTTCCACGGGAGAAATCGCTGTGGTGGTAGAGCAGAGCCACCAGCGCCGTCTGAAACCCAAGGTGATGCTGGTCACCGACGCGCAAAAAAAATTGCTCGCCAAGCCTCGCCTGTTCGATATGGCTGCGGATGACGATCGCAAGCAGGCATTGGTGAAGAAAGGCAAAAAGTCACTCGCCGAAGTCGGTCTCATCACCATCACCCAGGATATGGATCCGTGCCGCTACCCAGGAATTGATGTGGCCAAGGTGCGCGACCAGTATCTGTACGAACAGCGCCTGCCGGCATTCGTTGCCCGCTTCCTGCCGGCACGCCTGTCGAGCTGAGCCAGCTAATCTGTTTGTTGCTTTGCTGTCGGCGCAGCGGCAAGTGTCAGCAGGCTTGCCAGCAGCACGATAAGCGCAAGCGATAGCGCCACACCCATCACATCTACTCCCCGATCCAGCATCATTCCGATCAGCAGCGGCGAAGCTGCCGTTGAAAACACCATGCTCGCCTGAGAAATCGATCGAATTGCCCCCAGATGCGTGCTGCCATAGCGCTCCGGCCACAGTGCACTGCCCGCGGTACCTGTACCCGCCTGGGCAACACCAATCATTGCCAGGTAAACATATGGCACCCACGGCGCGTCACTAAATGCGAGCAGCACCAGCGCGGCAATCATTGGTGTCAGCGCAATGGGCAAGCTGCGCTGTGCGCCAATGCGGTCAACCAGACTGCCTGCGAAAAACAGCGCAAGTAGGTGCCCAGCCGCATAGCCCCCAAAGGCGCCAGCCAAAACCGAAAGTGACCAGCCCCGCTCATCGGCAATGGCACCCTGGTGAAACAGCACCGCGGTCACCACAAAAGGCGTCATCAGCGCGGCGGGAAGCAAGCAATAAAATCCGCGATCGCGAAGTACCTGCGCACGGGTGTAGTCGCCTTCATTTTCCGAAGTTGCCTGGGATGATTGCGGGCTATCCTCTCCGGCATTGCCGGCAAGCCAGAGCAGCAAAGGCAGGATCGCGAGCAGTAACAGTCCTGCAGACAACAGCCATACACTGCGCCAGCCACTGTGCTGGATAATCAGCGAGCCACTGGTGGGCAGTAGTGCCTCGGCGATGGGGAACCCCAGTGCGGCTAGTGCAATCACCTTGCCGCGATTGGCGGTGAAGTAGCGTCCCGCGGTTGTCATTCCCATATGGGTCATAAAGCCCTGGCCGGCGAAGCGCAGCAGGAAAAATCCCGGTAGCAGCATCCATGCGGATTGCGCGAATGCTAGTACCAGGCAGCCTCCACACAATAGTAAAACACCGAGCGCAGCCACTCGCTTGAGGGGCCAGCGATCCACCAGTGTGCCCGCTCCCAATAATACGAAGGCAGATAACAGAGTGGCGCCGCTGTAGCTTGCGCCGTGCCAGCTGTTGCTCAGATTAAATTCTTCCCGCAGTGCACCGCCGAAAATCGCGATGAAAAATGTCTGGCCAAAGCCGGAAGCGGCGACGGCAAGCAGTGCGAAAAAGGCGAGTTTTGGGTTGGTGCGAATGAAGGCTGGTACTGCGGGCATAGTTTATTTGGCAGGTTGAGTGGGTCGCTCGATCAGGACTTGGTGGCGGCGCCGCTACCGGGTACTTGTTGGCGAGACACGCCGTGAACCCATCCCTGGGGGCTCTTCCGCGAGGTCCCTCTCGCGGAAGGTCTCGCCAACAAGTACCCGGTATCGCCACCTTCGCCCGAAATGACGGGCTTCGTAATGGCTTTCGAGAAATTCGAAAAAAGGATCTAAATCAGATCCCCAAAATGTTCGCCCATTTTCACCGGTGTTTCCGCAGCCAGTTCTTCCAGCCAATTTACCTTGTCGGCACCAAACAGCAGTACCACGGTAGAGCCGAGCTTGAAGCGACCCATTTCCTCGCCTTTTTTCAGCGCGATGGGTTTTTGCTCGTCGTAGCGGGTGGTGCGAATCTGACGCTTGATGGGTGCAACCTGTCCGGCCCATACGGTTTCGATAGCGGCAACAATCATGGCGCCCACAAGAATCATCGCCATGGGGCCAGCCGCGGTGTCGAAGATGCACACGAGGCGTTCGTTGCGGGCGAACAGGCGCGGGACATTTTCTGCAGTGGTGGTGTTTACCGAGAAGAGTTCGCCGGGGACGTAGATCATGCGCTGAAGAACGCCGTCTAACGGCATGTGCACGCGGTGGTAGTCTTTTGGTGACAGATAAACGGTTGCGAATTTACCGCCGGTAAATTGTGCGGCTACTTCGGGGTCGCCACCGACCAGTTCGAGCAGGCTGTAATCCTGGCCTTTGGCCTGGAAAATTCTGCCGTTGTGGATTTCGCCAAGCTGGCTAATGGCGCCATCGGCGCAGCCGGCAATGGTGCTTTCACCTTCGACGATGGGGCGGGCGCCTTCTTTTAGGGCGCGGGTGAAGAAGTCGTTGAAGCAGGTGTAGGCGGTGTAGTCCTCTTCGAGTGCTTCACTCATGTCGACTTTGTATTTTTCCACGAACCATTTGGTGAATGGATTCTTGATGCCGCCAATGCGGGTTTCCGCAAGCCATCCAGCGGCGCGCGAGAGCAGGTGCTGGGGAATGATGTATTGCAGGAAGATAAACAGTTTCGGGTGCATGTAGATCAGGGGTCCCGTTTATATAAGTTTTGTGGCGGCCAGACACCGGGTATTCGTTTTCGAAACCGCTGCAAGTACTTCCATGTAAGCTGCGTCGGCGACGTCCCTGTCGCCGACGCTTTCGAAAACGAATCCCCGGCATCTGGCCTTCGATTCGGACGTTATTACTTCGTTAGAAGGTATGAATCCGTCATTCCCGCGAATGCGGGAATCCAGTGAGCAGTGGCACCGGCTCAATTCTCAATCGGCGTATCCGGCAAGTTACCCCACTCACTCCAGGACCCGGGGTAGGCCATGATCGGAAAACCAAGCGATTTCCCCACCAACCAGGTAAACGCCGAGCGGTGGTGGCTCTGGCAGTGAGTGGCAATTTCTTTTTCGCCATCAATACCGAGCGCCGCGAGAAATTCTTTCGCATCGGTGCGAATACGCAAGTCCCGCTGCGGATCCATCAACTGGGTCCATTCGCAATTGATCGCGCCGGGGATATGCCCCGCGCGCATGGCGACAACGCGCTCACCGGTATATTCCGCGGGCGAGCGGGCGTCCCAGATCTGCAGGTCATTCTGAACCAGACGTTGCTGGATCTGTTCCGCGTCGATCATTGGGGCATCGCTGGCTATTTGAACATCGATGCTGCTGGGGGTAACAGATACGTCTTCATTGGTAAGCGGCAGGCCCGCATTTTTCCAGGCAATCATGCCGCCGTTGAGGTAGCTGTATTTCTTGTGGCCAATCACTTCCAGGGTCCACAGCAATCGCCCGGCCCAGCCGCCGCCTTCGTCGTCGCAGGCGACCACATGGGTTTCAGGAGTGAGGCCGATGGCGCGCATGACTTCGGTGAGGCGCTCTACCGAGGGCAGTTTGCCCGGCGCGGGTGGGGTGCCGGCCATGAGGGCCTGGAAGGGGAGGCCGATGGCGCCGGGGATGTGGCCGTTGAGATAGTTGGCGGGCGCGCTTAGATCAATGACACGGATTTCTTCGTGTTCCAGCAGGGGTGCCAGTTGTTCCGGTTCGAGGATCAGGGGTACATCGCTCACGGAAGATTCCTTGTTAATGTAGCTTCTTTGTTCGGCCTGTCGTTTGGGCTTAATTGTGTTGGCTCAGTCGTTTTCCAGGCTGTTGCGCAGGTGCAGGTAGCTGTCCATACGGCGCTGGCTGATGTCGCCGCGTTCCAATGCTTCCTGAATGGCGCAGCCGGGTTCGCCTTGGTGGTTGCAGTCGCGGAAGCGGCAATGGCCGATAAACGGGCGGAATTCCACGTAGCCTTCCAGCAATTCCTGTTCGCTCATGTGCCAGATGCCGAACTCGCGGATGCCGGGGGAGTCTATCAGATCACCGCCACTGGGCAGATGAAACAGTTCCGCGGCGGTGGTGGTGTGGGTCCCTTTGCCGGTGGCTTCCGACAGCGCGCCGGTGCGGGCGTCGGTGCCCGGTAACAGGCCGTTGATCAGGGACGACTTGCCGACGCCCGACTGGCCGACAAAGACGCTGGTGCCCTGGGCGAGGGTTTCCAGTAATCCATCGAGGCCTTCACCGGTCTTTGTGGATAACTTGAGTACTGGGTAGCCTAGATCGGGGTAGGGTGCGAGCAGCTCTTCGAGCGCTGCGCGGTTGCTGTCGTCGATCAGGTCGATCTTGTTTAGCAGCAGCAGCGGCTGGATACCGGTGGTTTCTGCGGCCACCAGATAGCGGTCGATGGCGTTGGCGAAGGGTTCGGGATAGGGAGCGATGACGATCAGGATGCGGTCGATATTGGCGGCGACGGTTTTCATGTCGCCATAGCGGTCCGGGCGCTGCAGCTCGGAATGGCGCGGCAGGCGCGCGCCGACAACACCGAGGCCACCGGTGGATTCGCCGGTGGCGGGGTTCCACGCGACCTTGTCACCGGTGACCAGGGTTTCGATATTGGCGCGTATATGGCAGCGCTGTCGCAGTGTACTGTCGGCATCGCTCTCTACCAGCACCTGGCTGCCGTAGTTGGCAATGACCAGCCCGGTCTGCTCCGGCCCCAGGTCGCCCTCTTCCGCGGCCTGGTCGAGATTTTCCTCCCGCTTGCGCGCGCGGGCTTCCCGCTCCTGCTGGATTTTGGCGATACGCCACTGCTGGCGGCGGTTGAGTTTGCGCTTGCTCATGAGGATTCGGGTTGTGGAAAGCGGCGGATTATAACTTGCATCGGTGGATGGTTGCGGTAACTTGCCCGCTATCCTCATGTTAACCAGTGGGTCACTGCCGTCTGCGGCTGTTAAGGAGACTATTGTGGATCAGAATAATCTGATCTGGATCGATCTGGAAATGACCGGCCTCGATCCCGAGAAGGAGCGCATCATTGAGATTGCGACGGTGGTGACGGATTCGCGCCTGAATGTGCTGGCGGAGGGGCCGATGATGGCGATCCACCAGAGCGATGCGTTGCTGAATGCGATGGACGACTGGAACACTGAGCAGCACGGTGGTTCTGGTCTGGTGGCCCGGGTGAAGGAGTCTCAGATCAGTGAACATGAGGCGGAGCGGGAGACGATCGAGTTTCTCGGCCAGTGGGTGCCTGAGGGTGCCTCGCCCATGTGCGGCAACTCGATCGGTCAGGATCGTCGTTTCCTGGTGAAATACATGCCGCTGTTGGAGCGCTATTTTCACTACCGCAATCTGGATGTCAGCTCGGTCAAAGAGCTGGCTCGTCGCTGGCGGCCCGATGTCTTGGATGGGGTGAAGAAGACTTCATCACATCTGGCGTTGGATGATATTCACGATTCGATTAATGAGTTGAAGCACTATCGTGAGCACTTTTTTCGTATGAGTTGAGGTTTGGTGGTTTCTTGGAGCTCTGTTTTTACTTGGGTGGCGGCCGGGCACCGGGTGCGGGTTTTCGGGACCGCTGTGAACCCATCCCTGGGCGCTGCGGCGCAAACATCCTGTTTGCGACGCTCCCGAAAACCCGCCCCCGCCACCCGTCCTTCGCATTGAAATTTTTTACTTCGTAAGCGGCAGGTGGCCGGTTGCTAACGAAGTACCACACTTAAAATTGAAGATGGAGTGACGGGGATCTGTTTCCAAAAGCGTCGGCGACAGGGACGTCGCCGACGCAGCTTACATGGATGTACTTGCAGCGGTTTTGGAAACAGAACCCCGGCGCTTCAGCGCTACAAAACTGGCAACAGAGCACCCTGAGCCACCGAGCCAGGAAGATACTAAGAAGCCCGTTTAATCTTCCGTTTCCGCCGCCGCCCACTACGCAGACGCTCCAAAGCCCATTCAATATGCTCTGCAACCAGCGGCGTTGCAGAATCCAAAGCGCTTTCTAAAACCTCGAAAATTTTCGGCGCCGGGTCGGCATTGCCCAAAGCAACGGCCAAATTCCGCTGCCAGCGCTCAAACCCAATCCGTCGAATCGCCGAGCCCTCGGTTTTCTTCAGAAATTCTTCCTCAGACCAACGAAACAGATCCGCCAAAGCACCACTGTCCAACCCATGGCGGGGGTGGAAATCTTTTTCGCTGGTGGGGGTGGCGAATTTGTTCCAGGGGCAGATGATCTGGCAGTCGTCGCAGCCGAATACCCGGTTGCCCATGGCTTCGCGGAATTCTTCCGGGATCGCGCCCTTGTTCTCGATGGTCAGGTAGGAAATACAGCGGCGCGCATCCAGGGTGTAGGCATCGACAAAGGCATCGGTGGGGCAAACCTTCAGACAGGCGGTACATTCGCCGCACTGGTTGGGCTCCTCGCTTACATCCACCGGTAGCGGCAGGTTGGTATAGATTTCGCCGAGGAAAAACCAGCTGCCCGCCTGGCTGTTGATCACCATGCAGTTCTTGCCAATCCAGCCGAGTCCCGCCTTTTCAGCCAGTGCGCGCTCCATCACCGGCGCACTGTCGGTAAAGGCGCGGCCCTTAGAGGCTATGCCGCGCTCCTCGCAGTAGCGGTCAATCTGCTGCGCCAGTTGTGCGAGCCGCTTGCGGATCAGTTTGTGGTAATCGCGGCCGTTGGCGTAGCGGGAGACGTACGCCTTGTTGGCGTCTTTCAGGACCTGCACCGGTTGGGTATCCGGTGGCAGGTAGTCCAGGCGTACACTGATCACCCGGATGGTGCCTTCTTCCAGCAACTCCGGCCGCCAGCGCTTTTCCCCGTGGGCGCCCATCCACTCCATATCGCCCTGATAGCCAGCATCCAGCCATGCCTGCAGGCGCTCGCCGTGTCGGGTCAATTCACAGTCGGTGATGCCAACCTGCTGAAAACCCAGCTCCCGCCCCCACTGGCGGATCTGCGCAGCGAGATCGGCCATGGCTTCCGTGGAAGGCTGTGGGGTGAAGGGGCTGGCGGAATTGGTCATTCAGTAACGCTTGTGCCGGGGTGATGGTGAAATTGACGCTGGCCGCGTGCGGCGGTTCCGGGGTTGAGGCGGTATAATTGCCGGTATTTTGCCACAGTTTAAAAATTGACCACAGTCGGAAGCAGTACGGATTTTATGGATAGCCAAAACCCAATGACCGCGGAAGGTGCTTGCGCGCAGAAACCCTCGCAGAAGTTAGCGCAGAAACTCTACAGCGCCGAGGCCGTGCGCCAGCTGGATCAGTTGGTGATCAGCCAGCAGCAGATCCCTGGGATCGCGCTGATGAAACGCGCCGGTCGCGCGGCCTTCGATTGCCTGCGCAGCCGCTGGCCGGAGGTGAGCGCGATTCAGGTGTTCTGTGGTGGTGGCAACAATGGCGGCGACGGTTATGTGATCGCCGGGCTCGCCGCCCAGCGCCAGATCCCGGTGACGGTGTTTGTGGGTGTGCCCGCGGACAAGCTCAAGGATGAGGCCCTGGAAGCCTACGGATTTGCCGAGCGCGAAGGCGCAAAGCTGGTGACGAGTCTCAGCGAAATGCCCGCGGTGGAAAAGAACACCGTGCTAGTGGATGCCCTGCTGGGAACCGGCTTTAGCGGTACTTTGCGCGCGCCCATGGACACGGCGATTGCGCATATCAACGGCTCCGGTGCGCCGGTGCTGGCCGTGGATCTGCCCTCCGGACTGAACGCGGACAGCGGTTTTGTCGAGGAGAGTGGAAGCGCAGTGCGCGCCGACGCGACCGTCACCTTTATCGGCCGCAAGGCCGGCCTGTTCCTGGGGCGGGGTCCGGCGCTCACCGGTGAGGTGATTTTTGAAGACCTGGGCGCGGCCGCGGAGATTTATCCACAGGTGCCGGCGCTGCTGACCCGCCACACTGGCGAGAACCTGGAGCGGCTGCCCGCTCGCGCTTTAGACAGCTACAAGAACCAGTTCGGCCATGTGATGATCGTCGGCGGTGACCACGGTTTTGGCGGCGCGGCGATGATGGCGGCGGAGGCTGCTGCCCGCTGCGGGAGCGGCCTGATTTCCTTGGCCACGCGTCCCGAGCACGTGATGGCATCGCTTACCCGCCGCCCGGAAGTGATGGCACACCCGGTGGTGTCCGGCCAGGAGCTGGAGCCGCTGCTGGAAACCCCGGACGTGATCGCCGTGGGCCCGGGCCTCGGCCAGTCTCCGTGGAGTGAACAGCTGTTGGCCCGCGCCGGTCGCGCCAAAGCCGCACTGGTGCTGGATGCCGATGCGCTGAATATCCTTGCCGGTGGCCGCGTGCTCGCCGGTATCAAACGCGATGACTGGGTGCTGACCCCGCATATCGGCGAGGCCGCGCGCTTGTTGGGTATTTCCAATGCCGAGGTCCGCGCATACCCGGTAGCCGCCGCGCGCAATATTCAGGAGAAATTCAGCGGTGTGGTGATATTAAAAGGCGCAGGCACCGTAATCGCCCACGCCGATGGGGTGGATGTGATCAATACCGGCAACCCGGGTATGGCGTCCGGGGGTATGGGAGACCTGCTCACCGGAGTGATCGCCTCTTTGATTGGTCAGGGTATGGATCTGCCCGCAGCCGCGCGCCTGGGTGTCTGGTTGCACGGCGAAGCCGGCAACCGCGCCGCCGCCGATGGCCAGCGCGGATTGCTGGCCACAGACCTTTTGCCACATATTCGTGGGCTTGTGGATTAAGTCGGGTAGATAGAGGTCGAAGCAGTGAGCGAGCAGCCTGTGGAGAAAATGCTGTACCTTGCCGGCGAGGCGGCTACCGTCGCCGCCGGTGAGGCGCTGGGACAGGCGTGCCTGGATACCGGTATGGCCGATGGCCTGGTGTTTTTTCTTGGTGGCCAGCTGGGCGCTGGTAAAACCACCTTCAGTCGCGGCGTATTGCGCGCATTCGGCCACCGCGGTGCGGTAAAGAGCCCGACCTACACATTGGTGGAGCCCTACGAGTTTTCCACAGAGCGGGTTTACCACTTTGACCTGTATCGCCTGGGCGATGCGGAAGAGCTGGAGTACATGGGGGTGCGGGATTACTTCGGCCCCGGTAGCTTGAGCCTGGTGGAGTGGTCGGAGCGGGGCGCGGGTATATTGCCGGCGCCTGATCTGCAGATTGAAATTCAGCTGCAGGACACGGGCCGCGCGCTAAAATTGATAGCAGTCAGCGAAGCTGGCGCTGCGTTACTGGCCGGGGTCACTTTTCCCGAGAGCTGAAAGCTTTAAAGCCGTAATAAAGAAAAACCGAAAGCGCGCAGACGATTTTCAGGGCAATAATAATGATCGGAGCAGGGTTGCCGGTGGGACAGAAAACGTATTTATTTTTCCTCTCGTTGTTGGCAATGCTGGTCGCACTGCCGGTATCCAGTGCGGAAGTCGAAGGCGTGCGTCTGTGGCGCGCTCCGGATCACACCCGTCTGGTGTTTGACCTGGATGGGCCGGCGGAACACAAGCTGTTCACCCTGCAGAACCCGGATCGGGTCGTAATCGACGTGAGCGGTGCCAAGCTCTCCGCCGCCGTGGATAACCTGCCTCTGGCGGATACCCCCATTGCCGGCGTGCGCCACGCCACCAAAAACAAGCGCGACCTGCGCGTGGTGCTGGATCTCAAACAGCCGGTCAATCCCCGCAGCTTTGCCCTGCGCCGCCACGAGACCCTGCCGGACCGCCTGGTAATCGACCTGCACGACCGCGACAAGGTGGAAGAAAAAACCATTGAGCAGGTACAGGTCAGCGGCAAGAAAGACATTGTTATCGCTATCGATGCCGGTCACGGCGGCGAAGACCCCGGTGCCCTCGGTCCAGGTGGGCTGCGGGAAAAAGACGTGGTACTGGCAATCTCCAAATACCTGCAGAAATCCATCGACGGCAAGCCGGGCTTTTCTGCCAAGCTCGTGCGTACCGGCGACTACTACATTCCTCTGCGCGAACGGGTGAAGAAGGGCCGCCAACTGCGAGCAGACCTGTTTGTTTCGATTCACGCGGATGCCTTCACCCGTAAAGATGCCCGCGGTGCGGGTGTGTACGCGGTTTCTTCCCGCGGTGCCACCAGTGAAACCGCACGTTTTCTCGCTCAGCGGGAGAACGAGTCGGATCTGATTGGTGGTGCGGGGGATCTGAGCCTGAGTGATAAGGACGATACCCTGGCGGGGGTGCTGCTGGATCTGGCGATGACGGCGACCATGAATGCGAGCCTGGATATCGGCACCAGTGTGTTGAGCTCCCTGGGCAGTTTTACCCATCTGCACAAGAAGAAGGTGGAGCAGGCGAACTTCTCGGTGCTGCGCAATCCGGATGTGCCGTCGATTCTGGTGGAGACCGGTTTTATCACCAACCCTCAGGAGGCTCGCCGTTTGCGCGACCCGATGTTCCAGCGGCGCATGGCGGAAAAGCTCAGCGAGGGCATCGTCGCCCATTTTACTTCCCGCCCTCCGGCGGGCAGCTGGCTTGCGGCCAATGCTGACCGCATAGACCGCAAGCATACGATTTCCCGAGGTGATACCCTGTCGGGCATTGCGGCTCGCTACAACATTTCTGTTGCGGACCTGAAAAAGGCCAATGGGATGCGGACTTCCATGATTCGGGTGGGGCAGACATTGACTATTCCTTCGGGTTGAGCACCGTGGTCCCGGCCTGCAGTAGCTTGGCTTTAAAGGTCCTCCGGAGGCGCCAAAACACTGGGGATGGGTTTTCAAAACCGCTGTGAATACGTCCATGTACGCTGCGTCGGCGACGTCCCTGTCGCCGACGCTTTTGAAAACCCATCCCCAGCATTTTGGCTTCGTATATGCCCCGCAGGTAGCTTCATCCTTCCGCTAACGAAGTAGTGAGATTCGAATTTAAGCGGGAGTGCTGGGGTGTTGTTTTTGGAAACGTCGCAAATAGGATGTTTGCGCCGCAGCGCCCAGGGATGGATTCACAGGGGGGCGCCTAGCTCGGTTCCAAAAACTTATACCCGGTGCTCTGGCGCCACGGCCTATTTTAGAACTCCGACCTGAGTGGCAGCGGGGTTAGACAAAACACCAAGATCCAATGCCAGAAAATATCCAATTACTCTCCCCTCGACTTGCCAACCAGATCGCCGCCGGTGAGGTGGTGGAGCGCCCCGCATCGGTGATTAAAGAGCTGCTGGAAAACAGCCTCGACGCCGGTGCCACCCGCCTGGAAGTGGATCTGGATGCGGGAGGCACCAAGCGCATCATGGTGCGGGACAACGGCAAGGGGATTGAGAAAGACGACCTGCATCTGGCCCTGGCCCGCCACGCCACCTCGAAAATCCACGCACTGGAAGACCTCGAAGCCGTCGCCACACTGGGGTTCCGTGGCGAAGCGCTCGCCAGTATCTCCTCCGTCGCCCGGCTCACCATGACCAGCAGCCGCGACGAAACCGGCAAAGGCTGGGTTGTGTCCGCAGAGGGGCGCGAGATGGAAACCCAGCTGGCGCCAGCAGCCCATCCCCGCGGCACCACCGTGGAAGTACGGGATCTGTTTTTTAACACCCCCGCACGCCGCAAATTTTTGCGTACCGAAAAAACCGAATTCAATCGCGTCGACGAGACCATCAAACGCCTCGCACTCTCCCGCTTCGATGTCTCCATCAGCCTGCGCCACAACGGAAAGGGCGTGCACAACCTGCGCGGCGGGACCAGCCGTGCAGAAATGGAGCGGCGCGTTGCGCAGTTGTGTGGCCCGGCGTTTATGCAGAATGCGCTGCATATCGAAATGGAGCGCAGCGGCCTGCGCCTGTGGGGGTGGGTGGCGGAACCGGCGTTTTCGCGTTCCCAGGCCGACCTGCAGTTTTTCTATGTGAACGGACGCGCGATTCGCGACCGGGTGGTGAGCCATGCGGTGCGCCGGGCGTTTGCCGACGTGCTGTATCACGGTCGCCATCCGGCGTTTGTGTTGTACCTGGAACTGGACCCTGCCTCGGTGGACGTGAACGTCCACCCCACCAAGCACGAGGTGCGCTTCCGCGATAGCCGCCTGGTGCACGACTTCCTGTTCGGCTCCCTGCACCGGGCGCTGGCGGATGTGCGCCCGGGCGCTCGTGAAGAGGGCGAGGAGCAGATTGCGTCGCCACAGGTTTCCGGCGTGGCCGCGGGAGAATTTTCCGGGCAGGAGCGGATGCCGCTGTCGTCGGCGCCATCCCAGCCCGCTCCGCAAGCTGGTGGGTTTACTGGTCAGGGGTACAGTCCGCAATCGTCACCCCAGCGTATCCAGCAACAGATGCAGGGTTACTGTGAACTGCACAAGCCGTTTGAGGGCGGCGTGCAGGAAGCACCGGTAGCCGCGCCAACCGCGGGCAGCTGGTCGCAACAGCTGCCTGCAGAGTCTGAAAGCGAAGCGCCACCACTCGGTTTCGCCATCGCCCAGCTCCATGGCATCTATATTCTGTCCCAGAACGAGCACGGTATGGTGGTGGTGGACATGCATGCGGCCCACGAGCGCATTGTCTACGAGCAGATGAAAACCGCCCACGCCGCCGGCGGTATTCAGGCGCAACCACTGCTGGTGCCGGTGAGTCTGGCGGTGAGCGAGCGCGAGGCGGACTGGTTTGAAGAACGTGAGGAAGTGTTCACTGCGCTGGGTTTTGTGCTGCAGCGCGCGGGCCCGGAAACCCTGATGGTGCGTCAGGTGCCCACCATGCTGCACGGTGCGCCGGTGGAACAGCTGGTGCGGGATGTACTCAGCGATCTGCTGGCGGAAGGCAGCAGCGACCGCATCGGCAACCAGATCAACGAGATTCTCTCTACCATGGCCTGTCATGGCTCCGTGCGCGCCAATCGTAAACTCACCATTCCGGAAATGAACGGCCTGTTGCGGGATATGGAGCGCACCGAGCGCAGCGGCCAATGTAATCACGGCCGCCCGACCTGGACTCAAATCAAGTTGGGAGATATGGACAAGTGGTTTCTGCGAGGTCAGTAAGTTGAACGCTTCGGCTGAAGGCCGCCCCCGCGCCATTTTTCTGATGGGCCCCACCGCCTCCGGCAAGACCGATCTGGCCATGGCGATCAGTGATCAGATGCCGGTGGAGCTGATCAGTGTGGACTCTGCGCTTGTGTACCGGGGGCTGGATATCGGTTCCGCCAAGCCCACGCCGGAAGAGTTGGCCCGATACCCTCATCGGCTGATCGATATCTGCGATCCCGCCGAGCGCTACTCTGCGGGTCGCTTTCGCAGCGACGCGCTGGCGGCGATGGAGGAAATCAGCGGGCGCGGAAAGATTCCGCTGCTGGTGGGGGGAACCATGTTGTATTTCAAGGCTCTATTGCAGGGCATGGCGGAGATGCCGGAGGCGGATCCGGCGTTTCGCGCGGAGATCGAAGCGCGCGCGCAGCGCGAGGGCTGGCCAGCGCTGCACGAGGAGCTGCGCAAGGTGGACCCCGCTCTGGCAGCCGAGTTACACCCGAATCACTCGGTGCGCATCGAACGCGCCCTTGAGGTGTATCACCTCAGCGGCAAGACCATGACCCAGCTGCGCGCGGAACAGGCACAGACCTCGCCGGTGGCGCACTTTGATGTGCAGCAGCTAGCCATCGTGCCGGAGGATCGCAGTATCCTGCATCGGCGCATCGCGGAGCGCTTCGAGCGGATGCTGGAAAACGGATTTCTCGACGAGGTGAAAGCGCTGCGGACCCGCGGCGATCTGCACAAGGATCTGCCGGCGATTCGCGCGGTGGGCTACCGTCAGGTATGGGAGTACCTGGACGGCGACACAAATTACGATGAAATGGTGGCGGCGGGTATCGCCGCCACTCGCCAGCTGGCCAAGCGTCAGCTCACCTGGCTGCGACGTTGGCCCGAGTTGAACCGGATTGGCGTTCAGGCCCCTGGCGGGAAAGTCCGCAAAATCGATGAAATGTTGCCTGAGGCCTTGAAATTTCTTGGTTGAGCAGCCATAACGTGAGTGGGCCGGTGTATCCGTCCCAATTCAGTCAGTTACTCACAGAGCCTCGATAACTTTTGGCTCTTTTTTATACGCCTCATTACCATGGCCGTTTCTTCAGTCCGCGGGATTCGCGGACGCGATCGTGCGTCATCTGGCGACTTATCTTTTGGCAAGGAGAACAAAGATGTCAAAAGGGCACAGCTTACAAGACCCTTACCTGAACGTTTTGCGTAAAGAGCGTATCCCGGTTTCTATCTATCTGGTGAACGGCATCAAGCTGCAGGGCCAGATCGAATCTTTCGACCAGTTTGTCGTACTGTTGAAAAATACCGTAAGCCAGATGGTTTACAAACATGCAATTTCCACCGTTGTTCCCTCCCGCGCCGTGCGTGTGCCGCTGATGAATCCGGCAGGCCCGGGCGGTGAAGGTGGTGCCCCTGAGGGCGGTGAGCGCGACAGCTTCGGCGGCTAAATCGTCGTCTGCTGTGATGCAATGTTCTGCAGAGCGCCGCTGTCCGCGGCGTCGGCTACAGTGCCTGTCATCCCGCAAAATTGCGTAACGTTGTATTCAGCGCCCCGGCTCGCCCGGGGCGTCTGTTGTTCGGCGCCGGTACATTCATCAGTTTGTGCGGGCCCAACTATTGATCCCAAGAGAATAATCCTTGTTTTTTGATCGCCCGGAATCCGGAGAGCTGGCTGTGCTGGTACATCTGGAGCTTTCTGCCATCGACAGCCCCGACGACCCACGGGAGTTTGAAGAGCTGGCATTATCTGCCGGTGCCGACCCGGTGGCGTTTATTTTTGGCCAGCGCGCCACTCCCGACCCCAAAACCTTTGTCGGCCGCGGCAAACTCGAAGAGATCCGTGAGACCGTCACCAAGCACGACGCTGCGCTGGTGATCTTCGATCACACCCTGTCGCCCAGTCAGGAGCGCAATATCGAGCGCGAGCTCAAATGCCGCGTGCTCGACCGCACCGGCCTGATTCTGGATATCTTCGCCCAGCGCGCGCGAACTCACGAAGGTAAGCTGCAGGTGGAACTGGCGCAGTTGCGTCATATGTCCACTCGCCTGGTGCGCGGCTGGACCCACCTCGAACGGCAGAAGGGCGGTATCGGTCTGCGCGGCCCCGGTGAAACTCAGCTGGAAACCGACCGTCGATTACTGCGCGCACGCATTGACTCCATCGAAAAGCGCCTGGACAAGGTGCGCCGCCAGCGCGACCAGGGCCGTCGCGCGCGCTCCCGCGCGGAAGTGGCTACGGTCTCACTGGTGGGCTACACCAACGCCGGAAAATCCACCCTGTTCAATCGCATCACCGATGCAGATGTCTACGTGCAGGATCAGCTATTCGCGACCCTGGACCCGACCATGCGCCGGGTGGATCTGCCAAATGTCGGCGCAATGATTCTTGCCGACACCGTGGGGTTCGTGTCGCACTTGCCGCACAGGCTGGTCGAAGCCTTCCGCGCCACCCTGGAAGAGGCGGCCAATGCCACTCTGTTGCTCCACGTGGTGGACGCTGCCGCGGAGAATCGCCTGCATTTGATTGAAGAGGTTCAGACGGTACTCGAGGAAATTGGCGCGGCGGATTTGCCCCATCTGCTGGTGTACAACAAACTGGATCTACTGGCTGACGCGGAACCGCGTATCGATCGCGACGATCAGGGTGTGCCTCGTGCGGTTTGGCTATCGGCAGTCACCGGTGCCGGTTGCGATTTACTGGTAGAGGCCATTGCCGAGCGCCTCGGCGAACAGATGGTAAGTGGCGCCATTGTCATTCCCCCGCAGCACGCGCGCCTGCGCGCGCAGTTATTTGAGGGAAATGCGGTGCAGGGAGAAAACTACCGCGACAACGGCGACGTAGAATTGCAGGTGTTGCTGCCCCGCGCGGAGCTGCAGCGTTTGATGGCCCCCTTCCGCGAGGTGTCGAACCCGCCCCAGTGGCTGCCGGAAAAACCGGAAGACGAACCCAAGCCCGAAGACTGGGAAGTGGACTGAACGGATCCCACTGCTCGGCGCGACCTAGGCAATCAATGCTAGAATTTGCGTCAGCTAATGATTAATAAATTGCAGAGTTGGAGTTGATAAATGGCCTGGAACGAACCGGGTGGTAATAACAAGGACCCTTGGGGTGGCGGCAATCGCAACAACGATGGCCCGCCGGATCTGGATGAAGTGCTGCGCAAGATGCAGCAGAAGCTGAACGGCCTGTTCGGTGGCAAACCTTCCGAAGACGACGGCCGTCCCGGCGGCGGCGCCAGCTTCCCCTGGTCGCTGGTATTGATCGTACTCGCCGTGGTCTACGGCCTGTGGGGCTTTTACCAGGTAGACGCGAACGAATCCGCGGTGGTACTGCGTCTGGGTAAATACCACAGCACCGAGACCGCCGGTCTGCACTGGAACCCGCCGCTGATGGATAATGTCACCAAGGTGAATATGACCGAGGTGCGTACCGAGCGTACCACCGGCCAGATGCTGACCGAAGACGCCAGTATCGTGGACGTGGTGCTGCAGGTGCAGTGGCACATCGACGATGCCGAGTCCTTCGTACTGCGCGTGGCGGATCCGCTGAAAAGCCTTCAGGAAGCCACCGACAGCGCCCTGCGTCACGTGGTCGGTTCGCAAACCCTGAACGGCGTTATCTCGCAGAATCGTACCCAGGTGGCTGCCGACACCCAGGAGCGCCTGCAGGAATATCTCGATCTGTATCTGACCGGCATTCGCGTCGACGTGGTCAACCTCACCGACGCCAAGGCGCCGCGGGAAGTGCAGGACGCCTTTGATGACGTAGTGCGCGCCCGTGAAGACGAAGTGCGTCTGCAGAACGAAGCCCAGGCCTATTCCAACCAGGTGATTCCGGTAGCCCGCGGTCAGGCTCAGCGCATGATTGAAGAGGCGGAAGCCTACAAATCTCGTGTTGTGGAAAGCGCCCGCGGTGAGGCCTCGCGCTTTACCGCACTGCTGACCGAGTTCGAGCGTGCGCCGGAAGTAACACGCGAGCGTATGTACCTCGACGCGGTGCAGGACGTGATGAGCAACACCTCCAAGGTGATGGTGGATGTCGAGGGCGGCAACAACATGATGTATCTGCCACTGGATAAACTGGCCGAAGGCAGCGCTTCCAGCGCCAGCCAGCGCCCGCAGATTTCTCCGCAGGTAATCGACGAGATCTCCCAGCGGGTGATCAACCAGCTGCGTACCGAAGTGTCCAACAGCCGCCGCAGCCGTGAAGTGCGATAAGGAGAGAAACCATGAATAGCAACAAGTCTCTTTTTGTCATCGCTCTGGTTTTGCTGGCCGTACTCGCGGTTTCCAGCAGCGCTTTCGTCGTCAAGGAAACCGAAAAAGCCGTGCTGCTGCGCTTTGGTGAAGTGGTGCGCACTGACTACAAGCCGGGCCTGTATTTCAAAATCCCGCTGGTGCACGAGCTGCGCAAGTTCGACGCCCGTATCCAGACCGTCGACTCCCAGCCGGTGCGGATGCTGAACAGCGAAAACAAGTTCATGATGGTGGATTCCTACGCGAAGTTCCGCATCTTTGACGTGGGCCGTTTCTACGTCGCCACCCGTGGTGACGAGCGCAACGCGGTGCGACTGCTGGCCGAGCAGATCAACAACCGCCTGCGTAACCAGTTCGGTGTGCGCGACCTGCACGAGGTGGTGAGTGGTCAGCGCGATGAGCTGATGGGGGAAATCACCAAGAACCTGAACAAGACCGCACAGACAGACCTCGGTGTCGAGATTGTGGATGTGCGGGTGAAGCGTATCGACCTGCCGCCCGAGGTGTCGGAATCGGTGTTCCAGCGTATGCGCGCCGGTCGTGAACTGGAAGCACGGGACCACCGCGCCAAAGGTCAGGAAGCCAGTGAGCGCATCCGCGCCAATGCGGATCGTCAGAAGGTGGTGATCGAATCCGAAGCCTACCGCAAAGCGGAAGAGGTGCGCGGTACCGGTGATGCCGAGGCCGCCAAGATCTACGCTGAGGCCTACAGCAGGAACCCGGAGTTCTACCGTTTCTCCCGCAGCCTGACCGCGTACAGAGAGTCCTTCAAGGACAAGAGCGACATGCTGCTGGTGGAGCCGGACAGCGAGTTCTTCCGTTATCTGAAGGATCCTTCTGGCAAGTAGTGGACTTTGTTGTGACCACAGTGGCGGTGCCGCTGACGGGTACAAGCTTGCGAAACACGCCGTGAACCCATCCCTGGGGGCTCTGCACCGCCATCCATGGCGGTGAAGGTTTCGCAAGCTTGCCCCCGTCATCGACACCTTTGCCTCGGCCGAAGTAGTCCGATCAGCCAGCTCTAGTGGCCACACCTTGCCAAATTAGTGGTAAAATCCTCGAAACCGGGCCGGCGCCCGGTTTTTTTGTGCCGGCCTGTTTACTGAATCTCTGTTGAGCCTCCGTGCTGAATCGCTGTAGGTGTCGCTGCCGTGTGGGACGAGCTGGTCCGGGCCATTGGCCTGGTGCTGATCATCGAAGGCATACTGCCTTTTCTCTACCCCAAGCGCTGGCGTGCACTGGTGCAGCAGCTGGCATCTGTGGATAATCGCAGCCTGCGCACGGCGGGGCTGCTATCCATGCTCGCCGGCACAGCCCTGCTGATGCTCTTTGGTTGATCTCCAGGACTGAGAATTCTTCCGGCCACTGTGGCCGCACTGTTAACTGTCGAACGCCCACATCATGACCCAAGCCGAACGCTGGATGCTACCGGATGGCATCGCCGAGATTTTGCCCGCGGACGCCAAGCGGGTGGAAACCCTGCGCAGAGACCTGCTGGACCTGTACCACCGCTGGGGCTACGAGATGATCATTCCGCCGATGGTGGAATTTACCGATTCCCTGCTGATCGGCATGGGTCGCGATGTGGACCTGAGCACCTTCCGGGTGACCGACCAGTTGTCCGGCCGCAGCCTGGGTATCCGCGCGGATATCACTCCACAGGCCGCACGTATCGACTCCCACAGTTTCCCCAGAAGCGGTGCCAACCGCCTGTGTTACGCCGGCCAGGTGCTCTATACCCGCCCGCGTGCGCCCATGGGCCCGCGTGCGCCCATTCAGATCGGTGCCGAGCTCTACGGTGTGGAGAGCCTGCAGGGGGATATCGAAGTCATCAGCCTGATGGTGGAGACCTTGCGCACCGCGGGTATCCGCGAGATTCACCTGGATCTTGGCCATGTAGCCATTTTCCGCAGCCTCGCCGAGGCCGCACAACTCGATGCGAATCAGCAGGGCGCACTTACGGCGCTGCTGCAGAGCAAGGCGGTAGCGGATATCGAGCGCTGGGTAGAAGCGAATATTGAAGACGCGCAGGCGGCCAAATGGCTGCGCAGCCTGCCGCGCCTCGCCGGCGGCAGCGAGTGCCTGGCCCGCGCCAGTGAGCTGTTTGCGGACGGGCCCAAAGCGCTGGTCAATGCGCTGGAAGAATTGCAGCAGGTGGCGGATGCCATCGCGCGCCGCTATCCGCAGGTAGAACTGTTTTTTGATCTCGGCGAAATGCGCGGTTACGACTACGAAACCGGGCTGGTTTTCGCCGCCTACTCGCCGGGCCACGGCCAGGCACTGGCCAACGGTGGCCGCTACAACGGCATCGGCGCCGTATTCGGCCGCGACCGCGCGGCCACCGGCTTCAGTACCGACCTGGTAGCGATCAATACCCTCGGTCAGAACGGTGGCTCTGAAGCCGCTGCGATTCTGGCTCCGGCCAGCGACTGCGAGCAGTTGTGGCAACTGGTGGGCAGCCTGCGCGCCGATGGCGAGATTGTGATTAACGCCATGCCCGGTGAGGGCAGCGATGATACCGAGACCCTGGCCCGCTGCGACCGCGAACTGGTGCGCGAAGGCGACCATTGGGTGGTGAAAGCGCGGGGCTGAACCCTAAGCTATTCGATTGAATCGGACTTTTCAGTCCAGGTATTACACAGGTTGGCCGCTGGACGGGCGCGGCCAACGTTTTCTTTCCGCCCGTCTATTGTTGAACCGACCGTTGAACTGACGAAACGAGATTTACGCACATGGGCAAGAACGTAGTGGTGCTGGGCACCCAGTGGGGCGACGAAGGCAAAGGCAAGATTGTCGATCTGCTGACCGAGAAAGTCGCACTGGTAGTCCGCTTTCAGGGCGGTCACAACGCCGGCCACACCCTGGTGATCAATGGTGAAAAGACCGTACTGCACCTGATCCCCTCCGGCGTTCTGCGCCCGGACGTAACCTGCCTGATCGGCAACGGTGTGGTGCTGTCTCCGGAAGCCCTGGAAAAAGAGATGGGTGAACTGGAGGCCGCCGGCGTCCCTGTGCGCAAGCGCCTGCGTCTGTCTCCGGCGTGCCCGCTGATTCTGCCGGTACACGTGGCCCTGGATCAGGCCCGTGAGAAAGCCCGTGGCGCCAAGGCCATCGGTACCACCGGCCGCGGCATCGGCCCGGCCTACGAAGACAAGGTGGCGCGCCGCGGCCTGCGCCTTGGCGACCTGTGTAACTGGGACAACTTCTGTGCGCAATTGAAAGAGTTGCTGGAATACCACAACTTCGCCCTGACCCAGTACTACAAGGCGGATCCGGTAAGCTACGAGGAAACCCTCAAGCTCGCGGAAACCTGGCGCAAGGACCTGGTGCCGATGATCGCCGACGTGGCGGACATCCTGCACAACGCCCGTGAAAACGGCGAACACATCCTGTTTGAGGGCGCCCAGGGCTCCCTGCTGGATATCGACCACGGTACCTACCCGTATGTCACTTCCTCCAACACCACCGCTGGCGGTACCGCCACCGGTTCCGGTTTCGGCCCCCTGTATCTCGACTACGTGCTGGGTATCACCAAGGCCTACACCACTCGCGTGGGCGGCGGTCCTTTCCCCACCGAGCTGGGCTGCGATGTGGGCCGTCACCTGGGTGAAAAAGGCCACGAGTTCGGCGCTACCACCGGCCGTCAGCGCCGCACCGGCTGGTTCGATGCCGTCGCCGTGCGCCATGCGATCCGCATCAACAGCATCTCCGGCCTGTGCCTGACCAAGCTGGATGTGCTGGATGGTCTGGAAGAAGTAAAAATCTGCGTGGGCTACCGCAACAGTGCCGGTGAAGACGTGCCGGTACCGTTTGATGCCGCGGGCTGGGAAGGTGTTGAGCCGGTGTACGAATCCATGCCCGGCTGGAGCGAAACCACCTTTGGCGTGGCCCGTGAAGCCGAGCTGCCCCAGGCGGCGCGTAACTACATTGCCCGCATCGAGGAGCTGGTTGGTGCGCCCATCGATATTATCTCCACAGGCCCGGACCGCGTGCAGACCATCGTGCGCGAGACCTCTGCCCTGTGTGACATGGGGATTCACAACGCCAGCGTGTAATCCGCCACTGCCGAAACCCTGCCGAGACCGGCGGTACCCGCCGGTCTCAAACAGCGCTTGCCTCCCGGCGTACATTTCCTGATCATGAGACTGTATTTCAATTTGCAGTCACAATTTTCTGCCATACTGGCAGGCACACCTGATCCACGGAAACTGCACCACGGGTAAGCGCCATGTCCAACAGCCTGACCGCAAAGGTCGCCACTCGCTACAGCTTTGCCGAAGAGATCGCCAACAGCATCACCCATGGGGTGGGTGCCATTCTGGCCATTGCCGGCCTGGGAGTGTTGTGCGCCTTTGCTGCGTTGCGCGGGGATGCCTGGCATATCGTCAGCAGCAGTATCTATGCCGCTACGCTGATTCTGTGTTTCTCTGCGTCCACCCTGTACCACAGCGTGACCCATCCCGCCGCCAAGCAGGTGCTGCGCACCCTGGACCACTCGGCAATTTTTCTGTTGATAGCGGGCACTTACACACCTTTTACCCTGGTTACCCTGCGCGGGCCCTGGGGATGGTCCCTGTTCGGGGTGATCTGGGGGTTGGCACTGCTGGGCCTGATTATCCAGTTCACGCCGCTGAAAAAAATCCGTGCGCTATCGATCACCCTGAGCGCCCTGATGGGCTGGGTGGTGATCGCGGCCATTAAGCCGCTGATGGAAAGCCTGGCACCCGGTGGCCTGATGCTGCTGGTACTCGGCGGTCTCTGCTACACCGGCGGTATCGCTTTTTACCTGTGGCGCAGCCTGCGCTTCCACCACGCCATCTGGCATCTGTTTGTGCTGGCGGGCGGTGTACTGCATTTCTTTGCGGTGCTGTTTTACGTGATTCCTCCGGCGAGCTAGCCGTTTCCTTTGGTTGATTGGAGCCTCCAGCGTATCGCGCTGAGCTCTCAGCGCGTGGAATATAGTGTCGGGCCAGTCACAGCTTTCGTGACTGGCGCCAATCCTCCCTTTCCGTTGCCTGTCTTCCGTTCTACCCTTGAGCGAGCTGTTACTTGCCAAGGAGCTGTTATGGGCCAGGTTGCCTTTTCCCCGGTGCGTCGTACCGGTCTTGTTTCCATCCTGTTTGCTTTTTTCTGTGCACTTCCCATGCTCGCGGGGGCTGCGGCCGACCCGGGCTTTGAGAAGTGGAAAAAAGAATTTCGCGCGAAAGCGGAGAAAGAGGGTATTACCGCAGAGACTTTTGATCGCGCCTTCAAGGGTGTTGATTCGCCGGACCAGTGGGTGCTGGACAAGGCGAGCTTCCAGCCGGAGTTCAAGGCACCGGCGTGGCAGTACTTCGATAATCGCATTACCAAGTTTGCGGTCAAACGCGGGCGTGCGAAGAAGCAAGAGTTGAAATCGTGGCTGGATAAGATCGAGAAGCAGTCCGGGGTGAATCCGAATATCCTGCTGGCGATCTGGTCGATGGAGTCGAGCTTCGGGGCGATTCTGGATAACAAGACGGTGATGCGCAGTGTGGTGCGTTCACTGGCGACTCTGGCCTATGCGGATCCAAAGCGTAAGAAGTTTGGCACCAGTCAGTTGCTGGCTGCGCTGAAAATTTTACAGAGTGGTGATATCGATGAGAGCCACCTGACCGGTTCATGGGCCGGTGCCATGGGCCATACGCAGTTTATCCCGACCAGTTACCAGGCGTACGCGGTGGATATGGATGGCGACGGTAAGCGCGATATTTGGAATTCGGTGCCGGATGCGTTGGCGACGGCGGCGAATCTGCTGAAGAAAAACGGTTGGGTTACCGGGCAGACTTGGGGTTATGAGGTGACGATTCCGGAGAGCAAGTTGCCGGGAGGAAAGCTGAAAATTTCGGAGTGGGAGAAGTTGGGTGTCAAGCGCGTGGGCGGTAAGTCGTTCCCGCGTCCGGATGATATGGCGGAGTTGAAGGTTCCGGCAGGTCGCAAGGGTCCGGCGTTCCTGATGCTGAAGAATTTCTTTGTAATCAAGCGCTACAACAATTCGGATCGCTATGCGGCGGCGGTGGGTATTCTGGCGGATCAGATTGGTGGTGCGGCACCGCTGAGTAAAGACTGGAAGCGTCCGTTTACCAAGCTGGAGGCCGATGAGGTAATGGAGCTGCAGACCAAGCTGAAGGAGAAGGGCTTCTACGATGGGGAGATCGACGGCAAGGCCGGTGGTGGAACCCGCAAGGCGATTCTGAAGTTTGAGGAAGAGGCTGGCGTTGAGTTGCAGGGCTTCCCGAGCAAAGAGGTTTTGGAGCTGGTGCGTAAGCAATAAGTATTTTGCCTCGTAGCCTTTGGTGCTTTGCTCGACCTTCAGTGGCGGGCAGGCACCGAGTGCAGGTTTTCAGGACCACTGTAAACCCATCCCTGGGCGTTGCGGCGCAAACGTCCTGTTTGCGACGCTCCTGAAAACCTGCACCCGACACCCGCCCTTCGATTTTTGCAGTGTTACTTCGTTGGGTAAGATTTCTAGAAATTTTCTTCCGGTAGCAGCGTATCCTGCAATAACTCCAAATTTTCCAGTACCTCATTTGGTTCCTGAAAATAAGCCACGTGGTACATCGCCTCACCTTCCTGCACCAGCGGAATATTCTGTTTTCCAATAATGATGCCATCGGCATCCGCCAGAACTTTGTCCAGTTCGTTGCCGTACAGGTCGGCAATGGTGGCGAGGATTTCTCCTTTTTTTACGTGATCCCCAAGCTGTTTCTTGTGGTTGACGATGCCGCTGTCGCCGGCGCGCAGCCAGCCACTGCGGCGGGCGACAAAAGGTTCGATGCCCTGACGGCCGCGTTTGACGGGGATCATTTCCAGTTTGCGCATGACATTGAGGACGCCGCGCACGCCGGCGCGGATGCAGAGTTCGTCGAAGCGGAGGGCTTCGCCGGCTTCGTATAAGAGTATGCGTACGCCGAGGTCGGCGGCGGCCTGGCGCAGGGAGCCGTCTCGCAGGGTGGCATTTAGCAGTACCGGGACGCCGAAGGCGGCGGCCATTTCTCGGGTTTGTTGGTCGTCGAGGTTGGCGCGGATTTGCGGGAGGTTGCTGCGGTGGATGGCGCCGGTGTGGAGGTCGATGCCGTAGTCGCATTTGGCGACGATTTCTTCGAGGAAGATGTGTGCCATGCGCGCGGCGAGGGAGCCGCGGGCGGAGCCGGGGAAGGAGCGGTTGAGGTCGCGGCGGTCGGGTAGGTAACGGGACTGGTGGAGTACGCCGTAGACGTTGACGACGGGTACGGCGATGAGGGTGCCGCGCAGGGATTTGAGGGCTTTGCTGTTGATCAGGCGGCTGATGATTTCGATGCCGTTCAGTTCGTCGCCGTGGATGGCGGCGCTGACGAACATGGTGGGGCCGGGTTTTTTGCCGCGGTGTACGTAAACCGGGATGGCCATTTCGGTGTCGGTGTACAGGCGGACGATGGGCAGTTCGATTTTTTTGGTCTCGCCGCGGGCGACGGTGACACCGGCGATGACGAAGGGCTCTTGGGTGTTGTGTGGCATGGAATCCGGTTCGGTAAAAAAATGACTTGTCGGTTATTGTAGTTGTGACCCTGCGATTGGTGGAAGTCAGTTCTTGTCGGTGACTATTTGGGCTTGGACTGACACAAACGGCTGTTAGAATCAGCGCAGGTTCGGGCATTCATTCGTCCGGCGATTTATCCGGATATCGATATTTATGAAACCCGATTTATTGAAGATGGCACTGATCCTGGGCTTGCTCAGTTGCGTGGGGCCGTTTGCCATTGATATGTACCTGCCCGCCATGCCGGCGATGGCTGAGGATTATGGTGTGCCGACGGCCATGTCCCAGTACACACTGATTTCTTTTTTTATCGCCTTCGGTGTCTGCCAGCTGTTTTACGGGCCGGCGGCGGATATGTTCGGGCGCAAGCCGCCACTGTATTTCGGCCTGGTACTGTTTCTGTTCGCCTCGACCGGTTGCGCCCTGGCACCGACCATTGAGTGGCTGATCGGGCTGCGTTTTGTGCAGGGGGTGGGCGCGGCATCGGTGATGTCGATTCCGCGGGCGATCATTCGCGATCGTTACACCGGCACCGAGGCAACCCGCTTGATGACCACCGTGATGCTGGTGATTTCCATTTCGCCGATGCTGGCACCGCTGGCGGGCAGTCTGCTGATGGCGCCGTTCGGCTGGCCATCGGTGTTTTATGCGGTGGCGGCGGCAACGGTGGTCAGTCTGCTGTTGATCCGTTTCGCACTTCCGGAGACTCTGAGCGAGGAGAGTCGAGTGCCGCTAAAAGTCGGTGCCATGTTCGATGCGTTCAGGGTGCTGTTCCGGGATCCAACATTCATGGGAATGACCCTGATTGGCGGTATGGGTATGGCGAGCTTCTTCTCTTTCCTTTCTATCGCCGCGTTTTTGTATACGGACTACTACGGGCTGACGCCCACTCAGTTCAGCCTTGCCTTTGCGCTGAATGCGCTGGGTTTTTTTGTGGCCAGCCAGTTTGCCGCGAACCTGTGTGAGCGGTTTGGCGGCGTCGCGGTGGTGAAGTGGGCGGTGAGCGGCTTTGCCCTGGTTGCGGGATTTAACCTGATGCTGAACCTGGCGGGTATGGATGACTTTGTGGTGCTGGTGGCTCTGCTGTTAATTGCCAACGCATTCCTCGGTCTGGTGGTACCCACCACCATGGTGCTGTCGCTGGATGATCACGGTCCCATTGCGGGAACGGCTGCGGCCCTCGGCGGCACTCTGCAGATGATGCTGGGCGCTGCAGCAATCGCTATTGTCAGTGCTGTGTTCGATGGTTCTCCGCTCACCCTGGTCGCCGCCATTGCTACCTGTGGAGGAATAGCGGCGCTGTTGTTTATGTTTACGCTGCGTCAGTCGCCCCATTCTGTCGCAACCTGAGCCAGAAATTAAGAAGCCCGGCATTGCCGGGCTTCTTTTTTTGGGTGAAAAGTTCGGGGTGTTCAGAGCTGTGTCCAGGCGTCGGACCAGTTCGAGCCGCTACCGGGTGCATAGTGGTAGGCACTGTTGATATTGCACCATTGCCCCTCAGGGAAGGGGCGGCACAGATAGCGGTTGTTGTCGCTGCCGAGCACTATTGTTTCTCCGGGCACATAATTGCCGATGCCATCGGGGTAGGTGTAGTCGTAACCGTTTCCACCTGTATCACCGCCGCCATCTCCATTGCCAGGATCGCCGCCAGTATCCGTAGGCTGGATATCCACCTCGTGGCTCAGGTTGAGATCCGCCTGGGTGTAGACGCGGTTTTCCGAGGCGCTCACTACCGGAGTGACGGTGTCGTTTGCCGGATCAAGCACGCCGATACGGGCATACTGGGACTGACTGTTGATGGCATTGGCAAAGTCAAAGGCCCAGTCAGCGGCACTGGCATCCTGGCCCAGGGTGTAGCCGACCGTTTCCAGATCATTACCGCTACTGTTGAATAGGCGCAGGGTAACCTGACTGCCGGCTGCGAGATCCGAATAGGCTTGCAGCGCGCCCTCATCTGCCCACTGGCTCGGTATGCCACCATCCCCGAGGATCACGTCGGTGCAGGTATAGAAGGCCTCCGGGCTGTCTGAACGCTGCCAGGTGGTGTAAATGACGTGCTTGCCGGTCAGCTGCGGCAGGGGGCAATTTAGGGTGTAGCGTTTGTCAGCCCCCACCGGCACATTGCCCAGCCGGCAGAACTCAAACAGGTCGCCCCATTTCAGAGGCTCGGAGCCGGTGTAACCGGAGCGGGTAATATAGAAAACCCAGTCATCGGTGGCGTGGGGTGCGGTGCCCCAGAAAATAAAGTCGAAAGTGCCGTCGGCCTTTGGCGTAATCGGCGTTGCCTGCCAATCGCTGCGGGCCAGGTTCATGCCCGCATATTTACTGCGGCCACCGGAACAGAGCTCGCCGTCTGGTACCAGTGCGCGGTGATCACCTGCGGCGTTGGCCTGATTGATTTCATTCCAGTCGTAAAACGGCTGGGTGCCGCCGACGGCTTTGGCTGCGGCGCAGGCCGGGTCGGCGGGATTTTCCGGATTGTTCAGAAAGCAGTTGTAAATGCGGCTCTCCGGTACCTCCATGGTGCCGTGACCGTATACGTCGGCTGCGGGGAGAGCACAGATGGCCAGTGCCAGGCTTGTCGACCTCGCGAGGCCCTTGCGGGGGGTGTGATTCATTGCCATTTCCTTGATTTATTGTTGCTTGTTTCAGGCGGAAGTCTCGGGCGCAAGCGCGGTGCTGCCGCGGCGAATCACCGTTTGGCTTTTGTAACCACCAAAATGACAGCGTTGTCTTGCTCGCACCATGCTAAAGCAAGTGGCGCGATTACGAAGCGAAATGGACGTCAATCGTTGGCTGGTTGATGCTTTGTTTTATTAAAGTGTGAGCCGGTAGAAAAAAATTTTCGCACCGGTCACGGGTGGAGGAGTTAGTCGGCGGGCGCGCTGTCGATGGCACTTGTGTCGCCGAGAGCGGTGGCTTTTTCCACGGCACTCGGGTTTGCCGGCAACGCCGTATGGGTGCCAACGCGGGGAAAACTCTGTAAACCGACGTCCAGGGTGGCCGCTGCTGTTACGTCATGCTGGCTACAAGCTGTCGCGAGCACGTAGTGACCCTTGTGGTAGAGCAGGCGAGTCTCCACGTCGAAAATCCCCAGAATTCCCTGATAGCTGCCCGGGCAAAGTGAGGGCGAACTGCCATCGAACTGCCAGCGCGGAGCCGCGCCAGTGTCATTCGCGGTGCCATCCGAAGGTCTATCAGAAGAGCTATCAGAATGGCTATCAAAAGTACCATCTCCGAGCAGCGCGACTATTCGACCACTATCGTCGGCAACAAAAAACTCCCGCTGCCCCGGGAACGGGCTGTTGCTGCCCCGCGGTTGTTGGGTGGGCTCCGGATCCAGTGAAAGGCGCGCCAGAGGAATACCACTGGCGGGGTGCTGTAGAAAATGGGTGGCGAGGAGGTTGCCGTCCAGCTGGTGGCTCTCGTTCCAAAGCCCGGTGCCACACCAGTGACTGGCAATGCGTCTTTGTCGCCGCGAGCGGCGATGGGTGCTGGACTTGCTCAGACGTCGCCCGAAAGGGTCGTAGCGTAGCCAGGTTTTGAAGTCTCCGCACTCCACACAGTACAGCAGGCCCCAGCCATCGTATTGATACTGGTAGCGGGCAAGCCCGGTGTCTGCTGGGCGCCGCTCGGATACAAGGTTGCCGCGGGCGTCCCACCGACCATCGACGGTGAGGGAATTTGTGGCGAGTGTATCTGGCGAGGGCGGTCCGGCTTCACGGTTTTTCCACAGCAACCTGTCGCCCTTGTGGATACTGACGAGGACGCCCTCGCGATACTCGTGGCGCAGCTGGTGATTGCCCAGAGATATTTGTTTGCCGGTGAGTGCGTGGTCTTTTCGCTGCGATTCGATACGCACCGCCATATTGCCGTTGGCATCAATCCCGTAGAGGGCGCCGGCGGCGGAAAAGGTGTAGGCGATATTCAGCTGGGCGGACGCGGAACGTTTCAGCCATCCCCGTTTGTCGTAGCTGTGGTTAATACTCAGGCTGTCTTTAGTGCCGTCGTCGCCGGCATCGCTATTGAGATCCTGGTGTTCGGCCACAAGCCGGTTGCGCTTGTCGTAGCGGTAACGCAGTGAACAGTGCTCGTTGGCGGCCTGTACCAGTCTTCCGAACACGTCGAAATGGAAACTGCACAGCTGACCGCTGTTGTTGCGGATCTGCGCCAGCTCACCCTGACTGTTGTAGTGCAGATACCAGTGGCTGTCGCTGTCGTGAAATTCGGCGAGACGTCCGCAGTGGTCGTATTGCCATTCGCGCTGAAACCCTTTGCCGTCGCCAGCGCGTGCCAGCTGACCGTATTCGTTGTAATACCAGTGACAGGTGTCACTGGAAGACGGTGTATCTCCGGACTGTAAAGCAGACAGTTGCCCGCGCGGCGTATAGCGGAGATTCCTGCGCTGGCCGCTGCTGTCCTGAATGCTGCGCACCATACTGTAGCCATCGTACTGCCACTGTAGCAGCGGCTCCCCGTCGGCATGCACTGCACAGAGGCGACCGTATTCGTCACTGCTGAGGGCGAAGGTCCGATCGCCGATGGCGACCTGATTGAGAGTTCCATCGGCCTGGTATTGCCAGTGTCTTGAGGGTGCTTCGGAGCTGTATTTCGCGGTGATGCGGCCCTGAGCATCGTACTCCCAGGTATACAACTGATCACCGTGGCTTAGGCGGGCCAGCTGGCAGTGGGCATCCCAGTCCAGAACGAGCCCGCCGCCCTCCGGGTCGATAAGCCGGCGCAATTGCCCCCGTTCATCGTGTTCGCACTGCCAGCGATTGCCGACGGGATCCACCATCGCCGACGGGTGCGCACTACTTTCCTGGTAGTGGTAGCGCCAGCTGTGCACCTGGTCGCTGTCTTTGATGGCGCCGGCGGCAATCAATCGCCCACTGTCGTCATATACATAGCGGTGATTCAGTTGCTGGCAGGTGCTGCGCAGCAGGCGGCCGAATTTGTCGTGGCGAAATAGGGTGTCGACTCCCCGCGGATCGACACTGCGGCACAGGTTGCGGTAGTGATCGTACAGTCTGGTAGAAATGCGACTGCCCTGGCGGGTTTCAATCAGGTCGCCGCGAGCATCAAATTGCCAATGTATATCCAATTGATCTGGCGTAGACAGGATGCAGTTGAGTTTGCCGTTGTGCTTCCCCGCCCGCCAGCGCAGTCGATAGTGCATTGGCGCGGGTGGCTCGCATCCCTCCGCTATTTCGGATCGCGATTCTGGATTCGAATCTTGTTCTGAACTCTGCCCTTGGGTATATCGCGATGCGGGTGCGGGATCTTCAAATATCTGAATCTGGTGTACCCGCTGCAGGCGGTCATAGGCCAGTACCAGATGACCGAGGGTCAGGCTGGTCAGGCTGATCATCACGCCGTGGTGTACAGCGTAGTTTTCCTGTCCGCGTGGAGTTCGGCAGTCCCGCAAATGGCCTGCTTCATCAAATGTGTATTCACAAAGGCTGGGCTCCGTGTCCTGCCCGTTGGCGATGCGAACCAGTTGCCCGCCCTGATACACAAACTCAAGTGTGCGTCCCCAGGATGTCACGATCTTGACCGGCTTTCCGTTGCGATAATCGACACTCAGTGTATTGCCACTGGCATCGCGGACTTCACTCAATGGGACCTGAATTCCGGTGCCATCGGCACGGAATATTTTGTCCGGCTGATCAAACGACGAAAGACGAAAGCTGTGCAGGCTCTGCCGCAGTAGATACAGGCGCTCGCAGCGATTGAAACATCCGTGCCCAATAGCGGGAAGGTCAAAGGCAATGACACGGCCTTCCGCAGAGTGCAGTAATACTTTTTTATCAGTGCCGCCCTGGGGGTCGGGGAGTTGCAGTGATTCATTCAGGCTGTGGCGCCAGCCGGGTCCCAGACCGCTAGTGTCGAGTGAGCGGTTGTCGCTGTCACCGCCAGCCTCGCTGCCGTCAATGAGGGATTGTCGGTAAAACCGTTGCCACTGGAATGTGAATGGCCCGGGCAGTTCAAAGTCCGTGCGGGAAAAAGCGAGTTCACCATTACTTGCTATCACGTGGTCGGCGACTCGCAGCGAGTGCGCGAGCGCAGGCAGCAAATCCCCTGCTGGGTTGTACCCGGGGTAATTACAGAATTGGACCGGTGCGGATGGGGAGAGAATCAGTTGCGCCACTCGTGTTGCGCTGGCAAGAGCGTAGCGGGTGGCGGGAACGCTGGGCGGTGCCGGCCAGAACGTTTCGGGGAAGCGGTTGTCGCCCGGTCCAGACGGCAGTGTGAAAGACAACTTGTCGTGCTCGCGAGCACAGGATTCAAACCATTGGCACATCGCAATGGCATCCCCCGCCGATGATGGCATTTTGTGGGGGTGCAATACTGCGAGAGTGGAGGGAATAAATTCGACCAGACGATCCGGTGTCATGTCGCTTGCTCAGGAGTAAATTTGTACGAGTAGATTGCGATTTAAACCGGTATTGGTAACCGGTTTTGGCGTTCATCAGTCGTTACGCCGGCGTAAACTCAGCGCTGGGTTTTGCGTACGGTAATATCCTCATCAACTTTCGGCTTGAGGGTAATCGGGTCGCCGGAAAATTCGACCACTGCATCGGTGCGGTGGCAGAACTCGATAATGCCCGCGCTGATATTGTCGCGTCCGCCGCATTGATTGGCATCATCGATAAAGTGGTACACACATTCCAGTGCCGGCCGGTAGGTGGCAAGCACACGCTCGATGGTATGGTCGTCGAGATATTCTGTAAGTCCGTCGCTGCACAGTAATAACAGTGCACTTTCCTTCAGTGTCCAGCTGTTGACCGTGGCTTCCACGGGCTCGGCAATGCCCAGTGCACGGGTAATGTGATTTCTTACTTGGGACGTCTGTGCCTGTTCGGGCGTTAATTGACCGGAATCAATCATTTCCTGAACCACGCTGTGATCTTTGGTCAAACGTTGCAGGCCGTAATTGTTCCAAAGGTACGCACGGGAATCGCCGATATGCGCGACAACCAAAAAATCCTGCCAGATGGCTGCCACCACCAGTGTCGTCCCCATTTGGGAAAACTGCGGACGGCTCTGCTTGGTCTGGAGTATTTCCCGGTTGGCCATGCCGATACCTTCGACCAGTGTGGCGCGCAACATCAACTGTTGCTGTTCCGGGGAGCAGGTGAGGAAGCTAGAACTTAATAGCGTTTCGAACTGGGTGTGCAATGTATCTGCAGCAATGCGACTGGCGGTGGCACCACCGCTGTAACCGCCCATACCGTCGGCCACCACTACATAGGCGAAAGGGTGGTCGGGATTGCTGTGACAGCGAATGCTGTCTTCATTTTCTTCCCGCACCTGTCCGATATCAGTGCGTCCATTGACTGCCAGCCTGATGGGCTCCATGTCAGTCACAGCTCCATGACAAATTCCTGAAAGTACCGGAACCAAAACCCATGCAGTGGTTCCATCTCCATGACTTTCATCCGATTTAACGCCGCAATGTTAACTTGCTTGTGCATCAGGTTTGAATTTTTTTTCAATCATTTGCCATAATGCCAACCCCTTCCGATTAGCGGGGGCGCAGTTGGTACGGCTGTGCAAATTAAAAAGGATTTTTTGGCACGATGCCCCGTCTTCCGAGACTCAATCTGATCGATATCCCACAGCATATTGTGCAGGTAGGCCACAATAACCTGCCGTGCTTTTTTGATGGGGAGGACTATCAGTTTTATCTGGATAGCCTGCGTAACGCGGCGGACCAGTATCGGGTAGATATACACGCCTATGTGTTGTTGCCCAATATGATCCAGATTATCGCGACGCCGAAGGTGCCGGATGGTATTCCCTCCATGATGCAGTCACTGGGGCGTCGTTATGTGCAGTATGTTAATCATCGCTACCGCCGCTCGGGCACTCTGTGGGCCGGCCGCTACAAATCCAGCCTGATCGATTCCGATGCCTACCTGCTCACCTGTTACCGCTATGTAGAGTCCCGCCCCATTTATCTGGGCCTGGCGGACTCCATGAGCGAGTACCCCTGGTCCAGCTTTCAGCATCACGCCAATATTGCATCGAGCACTGTGATAAAAGATCACCGTCTGTATATGGCTCTGGGCGAAACTGCTACGGCCAGAGCGGATGCTTACCGCGAACTGTTTCGCTATCGCTTCGACCGCCGCCTGCTGGATTACATTGCCGAGACCATCAAGCTTGGACAGATCCTCGGCGGGGACGTATTCAAAGACAAGATTGAGCAGATCTCCAATCAACGGGTGCGTCCGTTAAAGCGCGGTCGCCCACGTAAATCCGCCGCAAAGAAATCAGACGGGCAGTCCACTGCTGCACCCAGCGAAAAAAGTAAAATGGATGATCCTGTTGACCCGCCGGCAAAAAGTGGCACCGATGCAACCGTAGAGGCGGCCAAAAAGGAAAACACCATTACCCTGGAGACGGGACTGTGAGTAGAGCGAGTATGCACATCGGCGCGGCCATTTTCTCTTCCGGGGAAAATTCTGAAAATGGCCATAAACGAAACCATAGTGCCAGTTACCGGGTGGCAATCGTCGGCGATTTCAGTGGCCGTGCCAGTCGGACGATTTGTGAACCGCAGTCTCTGGCGCACCGGCAAGCCTATCGCCTGGGAAAGGACAGCTTTGAACAGCTGTTCGAGCGATTACAGGTGGGGATAAAAATTCCCGGTATGGACGAAACGTTACAGTTACTGGAGTTTGACGACCTGCATCCAGATTACCTGTATCAGCGTGTTCCTCTATTCAAGAAATTTATCGAGCTGGAGAAGCAACTACTCACGCCTGCGGATTTTTCCCTCGCAGCGGAAGAAATCCGTCAGTGGCGATCGGATTTGTTGCCGTCAAACTTCAGTGCGCCGGCTCAGGACTTGTCCCGCTCTGCTGAGGGTGCGCAATCCATGTTGGACCGTATTCTTTCCGGTGAGCACTACCAGTCACTGTATCAGGAGCATGTGCGCAGCTCTGCCGAAGGGCAGGTCGATATGTTGATCAAAGATATCGTTGCACCCTATGTGCAGAAAAAAGCAGACGTCAATCAGGCGGCGTATCTCGAAGCAGTCGCCGAGGCGGCCTCGGAAGCCATGCGCAAAATTATGCATCACAGCGATTTTCGCCAGCTGGAAGCCAGCTGGCGCAGTCTGCACATGTTGCTGCGTCGCCTGGAAGATCACCCGGGGCTGGAAATTCATCTGCTGGATATCAGTAAGGAAGAGATTCTCGCAGACCTCGCCCAGGCAGGGGATGACCTCGAGGCCGCAGGGGTTTTCAAGTGTCTGGTAGAGCGCCATACCGTTGCCGGCAGCAAGCCGTACGATCTGATCCTCGGGGACTTTTTCGTTAACGACGATGAACGCGATCTGCATATGTTGATCGACCTTGCCACCATCGCCGAGGCGGCGGGCAGCACACTGGTACTGGGCGGCGACTGCCGGCTCGCGGGTTGTCCAAATATGGCAGGTTCCATGGATCCGGATGACTGGTGTTACCCGTTGGCAGATTCGTTTGCCGAAGGCTGGCAGGCGCTACGGGAGTATTCTGCGTGCGAGCATGTGGCCCTTGCCGCTCCCCGTTTTCTGCTGCGGATGCCGTTTGGGGCCGACGCATCGCGCACCGAGACTTTTGCCTTCGAAGAGCTGAGTCCGGAGCTTGGCCATCGGTATTACCTGTGGGGCAATAGCGCCTACCTGCTGGCGCTCTCCATCTGCTCTGCATTTTCTGCCGCAGGAGTTCCCGCCGCGGTGGCCGCGGATCAGTACACCGATCTGCCCCTGCATCTGCGCAAGCTTCCCCACGGTGAATGGCTCACCCCCTGCGCGGAAGCCTGGATGACTGATCGAGCGGCAGCGCGTTTTAGCGACGCGGGTCTCAGCGCGCTTCGCTCAGTGCAGGGCCGCGACGAAATCCTTCTGCCGCGGCTGCAGTCACTGGCCGGTACGGCGCTGCGAGGTGCCTGGTGAGTGACTTTCCCATCCATCCTGTATTGCGGTGTGGTGATATACCGCGGACAACCAGAGTGCGAGTCTGAACGTCATGGATCTATTGCTTTCCGTCGTCGCTGACCCCGATGGGGCCAATATGCTGAAGCACACCAAGTTGTTCACCCGTGAGGGCGGCAGCTTCGGTCGCGCGGATAGCAACGATTGGGTTCTACCGGATCCGCAGCGGGTGGTCTCTTCCCGCCACGGCGAAATTCTGTTTGCGGACAATCGCTACTTTCTGGTGGATCAGAGCACCAATGGCACCTACCACAATCATTCCGCGGATCCCCTGGGAAAGGGCAACCGCATTCCCCTCGGTGATGGCGATGTGATCGGTCTCGGGGATTACCAGCTCAAGGTCTCGATTCGCCAGCCAAAGGTAGATAGCGACCTCCCCAAAGGCCTGGGAGAAGCCGACTTTCTGGACAGTTCAGACCGCACCACGTTCAGTCCTGCGGCCGCGGCAAAAATGCAAAGTAATAAAGAAGCCCAGGAGCTCGATAGCTGGCTGGAACCCGGCGCCAGTGCAGCGAAAAACCAGAGTGGCGAATGGGGCTATCTGGCCGGGGGCGGTACCGATGCCGCGTCAGATATTTTTGGCAGCAACAGCTTTGACAACTTACTCGGGCAGGAATCGCCAACCGACCCACTGCAGGTATTGAATCGAGGCAGTGCGGCTGACCAGAACCCGTTCGGCACCGGTATTGACGGCGGTAGTTTTGGGGGGAGCGGCATCAGCAACAGCGGCTTCGATCCGCTAAGCAGTTTTTCGGCGGCGCCATCTCCGGCTCCAGCCAGTCAGTGGGGAGAAGACGATGCCTGGTGGAAGGACGGCAGCGAGCAGGATCACGCGCCGGCGCACAACCACGCCATGCAATTCCGCACGCAGCAGGACGTACCGGCAGTGCCATCTGCGACCAGTTCGAGTCCGTCGCTTCCGCCTCAGTCTGCTCCCCGGGCGCCGCAATCTGAGTTCGGGCAATCGCAGGCTGTAGCGCAACAGCCATCACAGCCGGTTGCACCACCTCCGGGCAACCAGCCCGCTGCGCACAACCCCTTCGCCGAATCATTTTCTGAAGTGGCCGGTGACCAGGTTTCCGGTGCACCCGGTTTCGGCGGTGGTGATGAATTCGCTTCGCCAAATATGCCTGCGGCGCCACAGAGTTCGCCGGCCAGTTTTCCCGGCCTGGAAGTGGCGGGCGCAACCCCGGCTCCAGTGCAGGACCACGGATTCGCGCAGGGTTCCCAGCAGTTTACGCCACCTGCAATCACACCCTCTACCGAAGCGCCGGTGGAATCAGCCGCAGCCGTTTCGGTGCCTCCTGCGGAAAATCTGTCAGGCGCACCGTCACAACCATCCCAGCCTCAGGTTGCGCTGGCGCAGCGTCTTGGGCTGCAGTTACAGGGCGAACAACTGACGCAGCTGGACAACCAGGCTGCGGCGATTGTTGAGGAGTCGGTTGCGCGACTGATTGATCTGCTGCGCGCGCGCACCAGTATCAAAAATGAGTTGCGTGTACAGCGCACCATGATTCAGACGGAGGCCAACAATCCGTTGAAATTCAGTGCCACCGCAAAAGATGCCCTGGGTGCGATGTTCGCCGGCACCGGTGCATTTATGACACCGGTGGATGCGGTACGCGATAGTTTTGATGATCTCTCCGATCATCAGGTGGCCGTCCTGTCCGGTATGCGCGCCGGTTACGAAGCCATGTTGCGTTTCTTCAGCCCGGAGAATATTGAGCGTCGCGGTGGATCGCAAAACGGCGTGTTCAGCAGCAAGAGTTCCCGTAATTGGGAGAACTATGTAGATGCCTATCGGCAACTGGTGAGCGACCCGGATAACTGCTATCGCCGCCTGTTTGGTGAGGAGTTCGCAACCACCTATGAGAGTCAGCTGTCTGAGCTGAAAAATTCACGCTCTTTTAATAAATAGTCTCGATAGCTGGTTTTAATATTTTTTAGATAAAAGCTTCAAGAAATAGAATTTTATATCAACCGATGTATCCATCGTCGAAGGGAAGTGGCTCGGCATCTGTCACCACGAAACTTCTACGGTAAAAAATACCGGAGCAAACCGTGAAAACTCAAAAAATTGTACAGCTGCTAGTGATCCTGCTTGTGGCGGTCAGTGTCGCGTCCTGTCAGACCACCCGCCGCACCCTGAATTTTGATACCAGTGTTGCGCTGAATCTGGATATTGAGCAGGACGTCAATCCGGACAGTGATGGTCGCGCATCGCCGGTGGTAGTGCGCGTGTTTATGCTCGCCGACGACCGCCAGTTCTCCCGGGAAGAGTTTTTAAATCTCTACGAGAACGCCGAGTCCCGTCTGGGCAAGGATCTGATTAATACCGTAATTCTCAAAGAGTTTGCCCCCGGCGAGCAGCGTCTTGAAAAATTGCCGCTGACACCGGAAGTGAAGTATATCGGTCTGCTGGCGGAATTTGTTCAGTACCAGCGTGCGGATGCATTGATGCTGCTGCCGATTACCGATCATCGCAAAAACGATTACGCGATCACCCTTGCCGGAACCCGCATGGCATCCACGGAAGCGCTGAATATGCGCTCGCGCGCGGCGGCCAGTCGTTCTGACGAGCGTGGTGAAGGTTCCGCCGAAAAAGGCAAAAGTGTGACCATCTCCAGTGCCGAGTACGAGCGCCTGCAAAAACTGCAGCAGTCCGGCAAGCGCTGATTCTGAGTCATTCATCGTTCGTTAATTTCGCGAAGCCAGTGCTTCGCGCCGCAACAGGGAAAACGTATGTCGGCGAATAACAAGGTGATCTGGAGCGAGGGTATGTTCCTGCGCCCGCAGCATTTCCAGCAACAGGATCGCTATCTGGAACAGTTGCTTGAGGCACGCACCGGTGCGCTGGGGCCATACACCTGGGGGCTGATCGAACTGGCTATCGACAGTGAGCCCATGGCCATGGGTAAGCTTTCCCTGTCTCGGGTGAGTGCCATTTTCCCCGACGGCACGCCGATGCTGGCTCCGGAAAACGAGCATCTTCCGGATGTACTGGATGTGCCGGTGAATACCCGGGATGAAGTGGTGTACCTGTGTATACCGATGAAGCGTCCGGGCAGCCAGGAATCTGTACGCGATCAGGAAGATTTTCCCCAGGCGCGGTATCAGGCTTTCAATTTCGACGCACGAAACAGTGCGTCTACTTCGGGTGAGGCGGCGCGTATTCAGGTTGGCAAGCTGCGCACTTGTTTAAAACTTGGCAGCGAAGACCTGAGCGGTTATGCGGCAATCGGGATTGCGCGTATTCGCGAACGGCAGCCGGAAAAACCGGTAGAGTTGGATGCAGAATATATACCGCCACTGCTGAACGCCGATGCATCGCCGGTGATCAAGGCGTATATCGAAGAAGTCAAAGGTCTGCTGGATCATCGCGGTAGTGCCCTGGGACATCGGTTGAGTGACAGTGGTCGCAGCGGTTCTGCAGAAATTGCTGATTACCTGTTGCTGCAGGTGATCAATCGCTTTGAACCGCTGTTGAAACAGATCACTGGCCAGCCACGCCTGCATCCGCTTTCGCTGTTTGTGGAGTTACTACAGCTTGCCGGTGAGCTGTCCACATTTACCTCTGGCAACAAGCGCCCGCCGGAAATTCCACGCTATATGCACGACAACCTGCAGCAGAGCTACACCGGACTATTCTCGGCACTGCGCCAGTCCCTTTCCACGGTGCTGGAACAGACCGCAATCCCGATGGATCTGGTTCAACGCAAGTTCGGCATTTATGTGGCGCCAATTACCGACCCCTCCCTGGTCAAAACCGCGAGCTTTATTCTCGCGGCCAAGGCGGATATGCCCGGCGATCTTCTGCGCAGTCGCTTCCCCGGGCAGGCCAAAGTGGCGCCGGTGGAGGCCATTCGCGAATTGATCTCGGCGCAGCTGCCCGGTCTCACCGTGCGTGCATTGCCTGTAGCTCCGCGGCAGATTCCCTACCACGCCGGTTTCACTTACTTCGAACTGGAACGCACCGGTGAGCTCTGGCAGACGATGCAGCGCTCTGGCGGATTTGCGGTGCACCTGGGGGCAGAGTTCCCGGGTATGACCATGGAACTCTGGGCCATCAGGAATAACTGACATGAGCAACGACGCCTACTCAACCCCGGGTGCCGCAGATCGCACCGTGATGGTTCCCACACCCGGTGCCGCAGCACCCGTGAGTTCCCGCCCGCGTGTGCAGGATTTCTCCGCCGGCGAAGTTGCCGCGGACCTGCGTATTCGCAACAGCCTGAACCCGCTGATTTCTGCAGCATCAAAACTGCTGGGCGCGATCATCAAACTGCGTACCACCATGAGTCACAACAATGTGCCGGACCTGCACAAGCGCCTGACACGGGAGATTCAATCCTTCGAGCGCGAGGCAAAGCAGCTGTCGCTGCCGCAGGAAACGGTACTCACCGCACGCTATCTGTTGTGTACCGTGGTGGATGAAGTGGTGTTGACCACTCCCTGGGGTACCGCCAGTGGCTGGAGTCAGCATTCGCTGCTGAGCCTGTTCCATAAGGAAACCTTCGGCGGCGAAAAATGCTTTCTGATTCTGCAGCGCACCCTGGAAACACCGGGCTCACACATCGAATTGTTGGAGCTGTTCTATTTGTGCCTGAGCCTCGGATTCCAGGGGAAGTATCGTTTGGCGCCGCGGGGCTTTGAACAGCTGGAACAGATCCGCGACAACCTGTACCGCACCATCGAAAGTCATCGTCCGCCCATGGACCGGGACCTGTCACCCCGCTGGCAGGGTTGTGTAGAACGCAAAACGCGGCTGATTCAATACATCCCGCTATGGGTGATTGCCAGCGTGGTGTTTGGTGTCCTCGCCGCTACTTTCAGTGGTTACCGCTGGTGGCTCTATCAGAGTGCCACACCAGTGGCTTCGGAAATTCAGGCGCTGACCGAAGTGAAAAACGCAACGATTAAACCATTGGTCGAGCAGAGCGCTGAGCAAAAGTAAGGGAAGCTGGAAATCAACATGAAACGTCTGGCCAATTTTTTTGCCAATAAATGGGTGCTGGGTCTGATCGGGGTCAGCGCTTTGTCACTGCTGATCTGGTTCGGTGCTGACTACATCAAGTTTGGCAGTGATAACACCACCCTGTCCAAGGGCGTGCGTATCGCGATTATTGTATTCATCTTTGCCATCTGGCTGGTTTGGAACCTGGCCCAGTTGCTGGTGGAGCGGCGTCAGAATCAGGCGCTGATCGAAGGTATCGAATCCTCGAAAGAAGAAGCCGCTGCGGACCCGGACCAGGAGCGAAGTCAGGAGGAATTGCAGGCACTCTCAGAGCGTTTCCGTGATGCTATGCAGGTACTGCGTAAGGCGCGCTTCCGTTCTGCGCAGGGGCAGGTTTCCCTGTATCAACTGCCCTGGTACATCATTATTGGCCCGCCCGGGTCTGGAAAAACCACTGCGCTTGTAAATTCGGGTCTCGAATTTCCCCTGGCGCAAAGTCATGGTAAAGAAGCCCTCGGCGGTGTCGGCGGCACGCGAAATTGCGACTGGTGGTTTACCAACGACGCGGTTCTGATCGATACCGCCGGCCGCTATACCACTCAGGATAGTCACAGGGTATACGACAATAGTGCCTGGCAGGCCTTCCTGAACCTGCTGCAAAAACATCGCCGTCGCCGCCCCATCAACGGTGTACTGGTGGCGATCAGCCTGCAGGATCTGATGGTTCAGACTGCAGAACAGCGCGTGCACCAGGCAAAAACCATTCGCGCGCGGGTTAATGAGCTGCAACAGCAGCTGGGTGTACGCTTCCCCATTTATCTCACCTTTACCAAGTGCGATCTGGTGGCCGGGTTCAGCGAGTTTTTCGACAGCCTGTCCCAGGCAGAGCGTGAGCAGGTCTGGGGGATCAGCTTTCCGGAGGAGGCGCGAGTCGGTGACGGTGCGCCGCTGGACGAGTTTACCGGCGAATTCCGTGCATTGATCGGACGCCTCAATCAGCGGGTACTGTGGCGGGTGAATCAGGAGCGCAATGTAGAGAAGCGCGCGCTGTTACAGGGTTTTCCTGCGCGAATGGAAAGTCTGCAGAGTGTGCTTGCCGAGTTTGTGCGCCAGGCATTCAGTCCGAACCGCTACGATACCGTACCGCTGGTACGCGGAGTCTACTTCACCAGCGGAACCCAGGAAGGCAGCCCCATCGATCGCATGATGGCGTCAGTGAGCGCAGACTTTGGTTTGGAGCGGGAAGTTGGGCAGAAATTCCAGGGTAATGGCAAAAGCTACTTTCTGCATCGCTTGCTCAAGGATGTGGTCTTCCCGGAAGCGGAGCTTGTTGGGGTAAACCGAAAGTTCGAGCGTGCGACGCGCTGGTTGCGCGGTGCGGTATACGTGGGTTCGGCGGCGATATTTGTCGGTGCTCTGTTTCTGTGGACCGGCAGCCTCGCCCAGAACAAGCTGTATATGAATGAGGTACAGGATAATATCCGCAGCTTTGAAAAATTGCAGGCAGAGAACCGCGGGCGACGATTGTCGCCCACAGAAGCGCTGACTCAGCTGGAGCACCTGCATGCCGCTTCCCGGGTTTACCAGAAGGAAGAGCATCCCTGGCTGAACAACCTCGGTCTCTACGACGATCGTGTCGATCAGGCGGCGGATACCCTGTATCGGGAGCAGCTGGAAAAGTTGTTTCTGCCTGCACTGCAAACCACCATCGAGCGCGATCTGTCGCGTATGGACAGTGCGGACCCCGCATTGGTCTCCACGCTTAAAACGTATCTGATGTTCTTCGAAGAGGACAAGCGGGATCTGGAAGTACTGCAGGCCTATTTTGCCGAAGACTGGTCGCAACGCCTGAGCGGCGAGGCGGCGAAACAGGAGCAGTTGCTCGCGCATTTACAGCGTCTATTCTCCCGTCCGCTGCCCCAGGGGCGTACACCCGATGAGCGGGTCGTCGCCAGTGCACGCCAGCAGTTGCGGCGTATTCCTGTGCCGCAACGTCTTTATGGACAATTGCAACGCAGCCCCTTGGGGCAGACCAGTGTTGATCTCTACGGTGAAGTGGGTGGCGACACCCAGCAACTGTTTGGGGTGGACCCGTCCGATAGCCGCTTCCAGATTCCGTATCTGTATACCAAGGCCGGCTACAAAGAGGTTGATTTTGGTGCCGACGCCCCGCTGTTGCAGAAATTGGCCGAGGAGCGCTGGATTTACGGTGACGATCTCGACGGTGAAGATTTCAGTGAGGAAGATCGCGAGAAGCTTGGCGAAGAGGTGAAACGTATTTACCTTTCCGAATACGAGCAACGCTGGCGACAGTTCCTGACCGGTTTTTCCCTTAACGGTTTCAATTCCACCTCCCAGGCATTTGAGGTGCTGTCCAAACTTTCGGACCCGGTGTATTCGCCTCTGCTCGCGGTGTCAGAAATCACCGCCGACAACACTCGCCTGACGCTTCGCCCGGAATTGCCTGTTGATGCCAATGGTGTGCCGCTGCCGGTTTCCAGTACTACCCGCAGGCTGGGCGGTGCGGCGGTCAGTGGTGCGGCCAGCGCACTGGCTGAGAAGTATCAACCCACGGTGGTGGATGTGCGCTTTGAGGAATTGCACCGGTTGACCCGCAGCGAGAAAGGGCGCCCGGCACGGGTGCAGGAATACCTGTCGGCGATTGCCCAGGTGCAGGAATATCTCGCAGAAATTGATGGCGGGGTCGATGCCAATGAGGCGGCCTTCAATAAGGCCAAGGCGCGCTTTTCCGGCGCCAGCGATGCCATTAAACAGTTACGCATCAAGGCTGCCAATGCCCCGGCGCCTTTTGATGGCTGGCTGGAGGAGGTGGCAGACAGCACCTGGTCACTGGTGATGGCCAAGGCGAAGGGGCATGTGGATCGTGTATGGCGTGAGCAGGTTTACAGTGTGTACAACAGAAGTCTGGCCAATCGTTTTCCTCTGCAAAGTCGCAGTGAGCAGGAAGTGCCGGTGTTGCTGTTTAACGAATACTTCAAGCCTGGTGGTGTTGAGCAGCAGTTCGTGCAGCAATACCTGAAGCCATTTATCGATACACGCAATTGGAAAGCGCGCGCACTCGAGGGGCGTAGTCTCGGGATTTCTTCAAGCTCGCTCACTCAGTTACAGCGCGCAGAGATCATCCGCAAAACCCTGTTTGCTCAAGGCGAGCAGGCCGGATACGGCTTTCGCATTGAGCCCACCAAGCTGGATTCCGGGGTACGTCTGTTTGCACTTGAGCTAGGCGATCAGCGCGTACCATATTCGCATGGGCCGCGCACCAGCAGTAATCTCGACTGGCGTGGTGGTGAATCCAATCGCGCGCGTATTATTTTCGAAGATCTGAATCAGACAGTGCACCGTCAGCATTTCGAAGGCGACTGGGCCTGGTATCGCTTGCTAGGTAACTCGGAAATGACCCGCGGGCGCAGCAGTAACGAATACCTTCTGACATTCAGCGAAGAGGGCCGCTCCGCTCAGTTCCGGGTGCGCTCCTCCAGTGCCTATAACCCCTTCGACAAAAACCTGTTGGCAGCCTATCGCTGCCCGCAAGTTTTGTAACGACGGATAAAGTCACATGGCAAGTAGAGGTATATTCGGAAAGTTGCCCGCTCACGGGGATTTCGTGCAGCGGGATTTACCCGGCAGCTTTGTCACCCCCTGGGACGAATGGCTGCAGCGCGCAGTGCACGGTGCCAGGGAGCTAATGGGGGAAACCTGGCTGGATTACTACCTTACAAGCCCTATTTGGCGGTTTGCGTTCTCCCCTGGCGTTGTCGATGGTCAGTGTTGGGCAGGTGTACTTGTTCCAAGTGTCGACAGTGTCGGCCGTTACTTCCCGCTTACACTTGCAGCACCACAACCGTCTTCGAGCAACCTGTTTGCCTTGATGAAGAAAGGCAATGAATGGTTTCAGGCGCTGTCGGATTTATCCATTGAGGCGCTGCAGAATGCTTTGCTGGTGGACCAGTTGCTGGACCGATTTCCGGAAATGGGATCCGCAACGGACGGTGATTTTCCGATACCGGGTATAAGCATCGGTGAGCAGGGACTGATGACAGTAAACGGTACAAATAGTATTGACGATAGCTACCCGTTAATCATGGAGAAATTGCTCAAGCAGTCTGCCAGCAGCTATAGCCTATGGTGGTGTGCTGGCTCGCAGCAGTTGGCTTCGACGACCATGCTGTGTCCCGGTCTGCCGGACCCATCGTCCTATTGCTCAATGCTGGGTGCCCCCGAATATCATTGGTGACGAACTGGTACGAACGTACATCTTCCGCGGATGTGAAAGCGCTACCAGTTAAAAACTCATCGAATGATCGCGAAGATTTGCGGAGGAAATGGTGGGATGAAATGCCGTGTAATTTCAGGTTTTTTCTCGCTTATTAATTAATGGCAGATTGATTTGGACGTACTTGGTATAGGCGTACCAATAAAAATTCAGTTTTCTCTGGAATTGCTTTATCCCTGCACTTCTTTGCGCATTCATTTTCGATAAAATAATGGTTTGGTTTTGACGTAATCGGTACAGGTGTACCGATTACTGTTTGATAGCAGCGCTGCAATGATTCCGGTTGGCAGCGTGAATATGGCCTCTGTGGGCGTCTCTGCGAGAGCTCTTCAGGATGATGAGGTCAGGTCGATGTGGCCAAAATTTCAGGGAATGGTAATGTCAGTGAGCAACTATCAAGTTGTGTTTATCGGTAGCCTGTGTGAAGGCGTTACCCGGCGGCAGGGAATCTCGCAGCTATCCAGTCAGTTTGGGCTCGACTTCAAGCAGATCAAACGATTGCTTTCGGGCGGCCCATCCGTGGTGAAACGATTTGAGCAAAAGTCGGACGCAGAGCGTCTCGTAAAGGCATTTGCAATGGCAGGCTGGCATACAGAGATCCGTCTGCCACGGCAGAAGCCGTCACCGCGTGCGCCTGATACGCAAGTAGCCGCAATGACAGGTGTGGGTTCAAAACAAGCGAGCGATATCGCAGTAGGTGCCTCAACATTGCTGCAAAACATGTCCGCCAGTGATAGTAGTTGCACCCTGCAAGTGCCGGCACACTGGCAGACACTGGTGGGATTAAACAAGAGTGCAGTGATCCAGGCCGGAAATCTGGATGAAAATGAGTTTTGTGTCGTGCTGTGGCAAGCACTGCAACAGGCGCAAAGCGCATCCGACATGAGTGATTACTGCGGCGCGCAGCTTCATCAGTGCGCCGGGCAGGTCAATGGCGGTTTGGTTGTTCGTCCAGCAAGCGAGCTCGCAGTGGGGTACTTCAGTGGATTCGCCGGGGAAATCGCCGCGGAAATTGACGGGGTCCCGGTGCGCTACCTGGTGGCCTGCTGCAATAGTCGTGGGCGGGTGTTTACACAGTTTTTGTGGTGTGAGGCGCGGGAATTTGATCAGAAGCGGGCGCAGTTAGTGAACGTACTCTCCAGCTTTATACCCGAAGAATCACAATCCAGACTGGTTGAACCTATGGGGCGTATGTCACGCAGAAAGCGGCGTATGCGGGCCTGATAACCCGCAAGTGCGCATTTTCCCCGTATTGAAACAGCGATTTGGCGCCCAGTAACGTCATTCACAAGACTTGAGAGAAAAGGATTTCTTATGGCATTCGCCAATGTAATCGAGATTGATGCCCTGCTGCAGGCGATAGCCGGGGACAATCCTCAGGGAGAGGATATTCGCGAAGATCGTTCTCCCACCTCCGATTACTACACCATCAAGGATGCGCGCAACAGCGCCCGCGCGGCTGAGCGTTCGGCGATGTTCGATGATAGTGATAGCGATCTGCTTGCTCCCTGGCGCGACGTCGCGGCTACCGCGGAGAAAATTCTGCGGGAGAAAAGTAAAGACCTTGAAGTTGCCAGCTGGTACACGGAGGCATTGATTCGTCTGCATGGTTTTGCCGGCTTGCGCGACGGTATTGTGTTGCTGCAAGGGTTAGTGGATAACTTCTGGGATGGCCTCTATCCCGAGCCGGACGAAGATGGACTGGAAACCAAGGTGGCGCCGCTCACCGGACTGAATGGTGATGGGGCCGACGGCACTTTGCTGCTACCGATTCGCAGCGCTGACATTACCCCGGAAGGAGACTTCGGTGGTTTTTCCTTCTTTCAGTACCAGCAGGCGAGAGACGCGGACAAGATTGCCGACCCGGATGCCAAGGCCGCACGGGTAGAAACCCTCGGGTACGGCATTGGCGAATTTGAACAGTGCTCAAAAGGTGCTGCCCCCCAGTGGGCCAAGGGGTTGGTGGAGACCCTGGAAGAAGCGCTGACCACGTACAAAAAAATTAACGAAACCCTCCGTTCTCACTGCGCCCACGACGCACCACCCTTTTCCAACATCAGCGGCCTGCTGGACGAAGTCCTGCGCACCACGCGCTTTATCTACAAGGAGCAGCTGGAGTCGCTGGCGGCCGTACCGGAAGTTGCAGAGAGCAACAGTGATGAGGAGACATCCGAGCCGGGAATGCAGCAAGTCGCAGCCATGGTGCAGCAGATGGCAGTGCCCACCGGTGCGATTACCACACGTGAGGACGCACTGGTGCTTCTTGAAAAGGCGGCGCGCTATTTCCGTACCTATGAGCCCCACACGCCACTGGCACCCGGGCTGGAACGTCTGATCAGCTGGGGTCGTATGACCGTTGCCGAACTGATGACAGAGCTGTTGCCCGATGACCAGTCCCGAGCAATCTACTCCCAACTGACCGGTGTCATGCTCGATGGTAGTGACAGCCAGCGTTATGTGGCACCCCCGGTCGCAGTGGCGAGCCCGAAACAGCCGGCGGCAGCTCCGACGGAATCTGCCACTGCATCGGCCGCTCCAGAGCAGGGCGACGGCAACTGGTCCGAACAAACCGAAACTGCACCAGCTGAAACCGGTGCCCCAAGCTGGTAAACCCACTCATCACTACGATTCCCGAATTGAGGAAAGGAGACCCCGATGTCAGAGAGTATTCACAACAAACTGAAGCGCGTGCGCAAGCCGCGTGTACACATCACCTACGATGTGGAAACCAATGGCGCGGAAGTCAAAAAAGAGCTTCCCTTCGTGACCGGCGTTATGGGTGATTATTCCGGTGACAACACCGAAAATCGTCGCCCGTTGAAAGAGCGCAAGTTCGTACAGGTTGATCGCGACAATTTCAACGATGTAATGGCCAAGGTAAATCCCAAACTGAACCTGCAGGTGGAAAACACCCTGTCCGGTGATGGAAGCAAAATGGCGGTGGACCTGGACTTCAATCATATGGACGATTTCTCTCCTGAGCAGATCGTCGATCAGGTTGAGCCCCTGAAACAACTGCTCGAAGCACGCAGCAAACTGCGCGACCTTCTGAGCAAGGCCGACCGCTCCGAAGAGCTGGAAAAAGTGCTCGAGGATATTCTCAAAAGTACCGACAACGTCAGTGCCATCTCCGAACAACTGGGCCTCGGTGAAGAAAAGGGCGAAGATAAGGGAGAGGATGCGTAATGAGTACCGAAGTTGAAAACGTAGCAGAACAGGAAGTTGAAGAGCAGTCGGTCAGTCTGCTGGAACAGGCGATCACCGCCACCAAACAGACCCAGCCCGACGAAGCGCAGGACCTGATTGCCAACCTCACCAAGCAGGCCATGCAGGGTACCCTGACCTGGGATCGCAACCTGACTCAGACCATCAACAAAGCGGTACAGGCGATTGATCAGGCTATGTCCCGTCAGTTGTCTGCAATCCTGCACGACGAGAAATTTCAGAAGCTGGAAGGCTCCTGGCGCGGTCTCAACCACCTGGTGATGAATTCAGAGACTGGTGCAACCCTGAAAATCCGCATGATGAACCTGTCCAAGCGCGAACTGTTCCGCGACCTGGACAAGGCGGTCGAGTTCGACCAGAGTCAGACCTTCAAGAAAATCTACGAAGAAGAGTTTGGCACTGCCGGTGGTGAGCCGTTCGGCTGCATGATCGGCGACTTCGAATTCACCAGTCACCCGGAAGATATCGAGCTGCTGAGCAAAATGTCCAACGTGGCGGCAGCGGGCTTCTGTCCGTTTATCTCCGCCGCCGGCGCCGGCATGTTCGGTTTCAATGATTTCACCGAGTTGTCCAAGCCCCGCGACCTGGGCGGTATTTTCGAATCCGGCGAATACATCAAGTGGCGCAGCTTCCGCGACAGTGACGATTCCCGCTTCGTTACCCTGGTCATGCCGCGTACTCTGGCGCGCACTCCCTACGGTGCCAACACCAAGCCAGTGGAATCTTTCAACTTCGAAGAATTTGAAGTCGACGAGTCCGGTGTGTCCAAGCCCGCCGATCACGACCAGTACTGCTGGATGAATGCCTCCTACGTGATGGGTACCACCATGACTCAGGCATTTGCCGAAAACTCCTGGTGTACCGCTATCCGCGGCGCGGAAGGTGGCGGTAAGGTGCAGGGTTTGCCGACCCACGTATTCAAAAGTGACGACGGTGATCTTGACCAGAAGTGCCCCACGGAAATCGGCATCACCGACCGTCGTGAAGCGGAGCTCAGCGCTCAGGGGTTCCTGCCGCTGTGCCACTACAAAAATACCGATTATTCCGTATTCTTTGGTTCCCAGAGCGCGCAGAAGCCCAAGGTTTTTGACAATCCGGATGCCACCGCCAATGCCTCCATTTCCGCCCGTCTGCCATACCTGATGGCCACGTCACGTATCGCACACTACCTGAAGGTAATGGCGCGGGACAAAGTGGGCTCCTTTATGGAAGCCGGTGACTGCGAGCGCTGGTTGAACAAGTGGATTTCCCAATACACCAACTCCAACCCGGATGCGAGTGCCGAGATGAAGGCTAAGTATCCGCTGGCGGAAGCCCGTGTTGAAGTGAAGGAAATTCCCGGTCAGCCCGGTTGTTACAGCGCTGTGGCCTATCTGAAGCCGTGGCTGCAAATGGAAGAGCTCACCACATCCATGCGTATGGTCGCCAATATCCCGTCTGCGGGTTAATGGTGGGGGCCGGCGTTTCCCGCCGGCCCCAATTTGCTACTTCAGTGCTTTCTTCTTTATAAATTCTGTCCCAAGGATTCCGGGGAGTTTTCGTCTTGTCTGCCGTTTCTTACAGTACACATTCCGGCAGTGTTTCTGCGGATGTCGGCGGCGAACCTGTGTCCGGGGCCAGCTGGCTACAGGAATTTCTAGACGAGCCCGATGACCTGTTTGCATTCGAGCGGTGGGTAAGTGCGCGGGGTACCGGAGACGCGTCCCGTAGTAGCAGTGTGCGTCAGTGGATCAGTGGCGTGATCAGCGAGCTGGATACACTCATCAGTGAGCAGCTTAATCACATTATTCACGCGCCAAAATTTCAGCGTCTGGAAGCGAGTTGGCGAGGCCTGTCTCTGCTGATCCAGCAGACACCGAGCGCCGACAATATCAAGATCAAGCTGCTCGACTTGAGTTGGAAAGATCTGTCCCGCGATATCGAACGCGCGCCGGACTTCGATCAGTCAGGCTTCTTCCATCTGATTTACAACGAAGAGTTTGGAACGCCAGGTGGTGAGCCCTATGGTCTGCTGCTCGGTGACTATTACATATCGCATCGTCCATTCGAGGGGCACCCCTTTGACGACGTATTTACCCTGCAGGGTATAGCGCACACCGCGGCGGCAGCCTTTGCACCATTTATCTGCAGTGCCACGCCACAACTGTTTGGTGTCGACAGCTACGACGACCTCGCCAAGCCCATGGACTACAGCGAAATTTTTCGCGAGAAACAGTACATCCGTTGGAATAGCCTGCGGGACCTGGAAGACAGCCGATTTATCGGTATCACATTGCCGCAGGTACTTATGCGAGAGCCGCATACCGAAGGCTTTTCTGCCTACCGCGGACTGCGCTATCGCGAGGAAGTCGCGGGAACCACCAGTAAGAATTATCTGTGGGGCAACAGCGTTTTTGCCATTGGTGCGGTGCTGGTGCGGGAATTCGATGAGGTAGGATGGTTCTCACATATTCGTGGCGTCGCGCGTGATCATCTTGGCGGTGGCCTGGTTACCCAGTTGCCAGCACTCGGGTACGGGGTAGATAGCAGCCCACAGTTTCTGAAGATGTCGACCTCTATACTGGTGACCGATTTTGTCGAGCGCGAACTGAGTGACCTCGGCTTTATCTGTCTGTGCCACTGCTATGACACGCCTTATAGCGCATTCAACAGTGTGCCATCTTTACAGAAAACCAAACAGTACAGCTCTAAAGCTGCACAAGCTAATGCGCGTATAAGTGGTATGTTGCAGCAGATTCTCTGTGCATCGCGCTTCGCCCATTACATCAAAGTCATGATTCGCGACAAAGTCGGTGCCTATATGAATGCCGCAGATTGTGAGCGCCAGTTGCAGCAGTGGATGGATCGCTACACCACCGGCCGCGAAGACCTGTCCTGGGAGATGCTTGCGCGCTATCCACTTCGGGAAGCGCGAGTACGGGTGCTGGACGAGCCGGGTAAGATCGGTAGCTACCAGAGTGTGATTCACCTGAAGAGCCACTATACCGTGGACCACCTGGTCTCGGAATTGAAGCTGACTACCGCGCTGTCGCAGATTGGTGTGGGAGCAGTGAACTGATGGCGCTGGAAAAGCGACTGATTGCTCCCTTGCTGGATCGCCTGCTGGAGTCTTCCGGGCAAGTGGATCTACATCGCCCTCATCAGGTGTTGCGACAGTTACGCGAAGGGGTGCGACGGGATCTGGAATATCTGTTCAATACCCGTTACCGGTGCATGTCCGCGCCGGAAGAGCACGAACACCTTGAGAGCTCCAATATCAATTTCGGATTGCCTGATCTATCCACCATAAATCTGACATCTGTAGATAGCCGCAAACGCTTCTGCCGGGATATCGAACGCACTATTCTCGATTTCGAGCCTCGTATTCGCTCGGTCAAGGTGTCCACTCAGGACAAGGTGGATGTAGAAGATCCGAGTATCCGCTTCCGAGTGGAAGCGGTACTACATGTGAACCCAGCCTCAGAGGTAATCGTGTTTGATTCCACACTCAACCCGGTTACCCAGCTCGTAGATGTCTCGGAGATTCTGTAGTGAGCGAAAAACTGATTGATTTATACGAGCGGGAACTGGCCTTCGTACAGCAGAGTGCGGGGGAATTTGCACGTTTACATCCGGCAGCGGCATCCCGTCTGCAGCTGGATGCCGAAACCGTAGATGATCCGTTGGTGGGTCGATTGCTCTCCGGCTTCGCATATATGAACGCGCGGGTGCAGCAAAAGCTGAACGACGACTTCCCCGAGCTTACCGATGCGATCCTGGAAACCTTATACCCACATTACCTGCGGCCGATTCCCTCCTGTGCGATCGTGCAGTTTGAGCCGGAGCCGGACCTGGACGCTATTGTGTATCTTGAAAAGGATCTGGTGCTGGAGTCAGAAAGCTTCCACGGGCAGACCTGTCGATTCAGCAGTCGGTATCCGGTGGATATATCACCGTTCCGTGTAGATTCAGCGAGCCTCATGGCGCGTCCATTTATTGCGCCCGGCTGCAACGATGTCCAGGGGGCCAATGGCGTACTCAAGCTGTCCCTGAAAACCCTCAGCAGCGAAGTGGCCTTCTCTGAGTTATCCCTTGAAACACTTCGCTTTTACCTGCGTGGTTTGCCAAGCCATATTTGTGAGCTCTACGACCTGCTGTTGACCAAGTGCGTCAAACTGGTGGTGGCGAATGGTGAGGGCGACCCATCACCGGTTATGCTCGAAGCGAACTCTATTCAGCAAGTGGGGCTCAATAGCGATGAGGGGCTTTTACCCTATCCAGAAACCGCATTCGTAGGATACCGGCTGCTGACTGAATATTTTTCCTTCCCGGAAAAGTTCCAGTTCATTGATATCACTGGACTCGCCGATGCGATCGACTCCCGTTACGGGGACACCCTGAACCTGTATTTCTATTTGTCGGAAACCCACGACGAGCTGGAAAAGCAGATGACCCAGGATATGTTTGCCCTCGGATGCACGCCGGTTATCAACCTGTTTAGCCAAAGCGCTGACCCGATTCCGGTCGATCACCGCCAGTATCAGTATCACGTGGTGCCTGACGTTCGCCGCAGCGATGGGCTGGAGGTGTACTCCATCGACGAAGTCAATGGCACCGATTCTTCCGGTAATACCACCCGTTACCGACCGTTTTACGGTTTACAGCACAGTCAATCGGGCAATGCGCAAAGTGCATTCTGGTTCTCCCGGCGCCGGGATGTGATTGAGGGCGAGCACGGCAATGAGCAAGCTTCAGAGCTGGATGTCAGTCTGGTAGATCTGGAGTTTCGTCCGTTGGAAGCCGGTGGGCAGACCCTCGACCTGAAGCTGACCTGCAGTAACCGCAACCTGCCAAAGAAGTTACCCACCGGCAACGCCCAGCCGTATCTTTCTATCGTAGACGGCGACGCGCCGGCACAGCGTATCAGCTGCGTTGTGCCACCTACGGAGACATTGCGACCACCGCGCCGTGAGCGCGGATACTGGCGATTGGTATCTCACCTGAATCTCAACCATCTTTCCCTGAGCGGCGAAGGTGGTAATGACGCCTTCAAAGAGATCCTGCGGCTTTACGACTTCCGAAATTCCGGCAGCACCCGCAATCTGATCGAGGCATTGTTGAAACTGGATACCCGGCCGATCACCGCACCGATTCAGATCGACGGTAGTGTAGTTCTGTGTCGCGGCACTGAAGTTACCATCGAGCTGGATTCAATGATGCTCAAGGGTACCAGCGCACTGCTGTTTGCCAGTGTTATCGAACGTTTTCTCGGTCTTTACTGTTCAATAAATTCATTTACCCGGCTAATCGCAAAATTGAGCGGTCGGGACGGAGAGCTGAAGCGATGGCCACCGCGCGCGGGCGACAAAGCACTGGTGTAATCGAACAGCTGCGGACCGCACCCTACCAGTTTGAATTTTTTCAGGCGGTACGGCTGCTGGAGTCCGCGGTACTCGCTCCGGGCGACGACTCGCCCTATGGGCGCAGACGATTGGGAAGTGCTACGCCACCATCTCGCGAGTTTCTGCGCTTCAAGTCACAGACCTCGCTGTCGTTTGTCAGTGCAGACGTACTGAAGTTGAGCCCGCAGAAGGGGAATACAACCACAGGCGAAGGCCGTGTGGAAAAGTGGGAAATGGAAGTGGGCTTTGGCGGCCTTGTGGGGAGCCAGGGTGTCCTGCCGTACTTCATGACGGAAGTGGTTCAGCAGGAACTGAAAGAAAAAAACGCGGCGTTGAAAGATTTTCTGGATATCTTTAATCACCGCCACGTGTCGCTGCTGTACAGGGCGTGGCAAAAATATCAGCTACCGGTGAACTACGAGCAGTCGCGCTTGCGCCGGGATAACGAGCCGGATCTGTTTACTCAGGCAATAGCCTCGGTCGCGGGGCTCGGCACCTCGGAGATGCGCTACCGCCTCCCGGTAGCTGATGATGCCCTGTTGGGGCTGGCCGGTCACCTGGGGAGACAGCAGTGCTCCGCCACTGGGCTGGCGCAAATGATTCGCCAGTTTTTTGGCCTGAATGTATCCATTGAACAGTTTCAGGGGCAGTGGGACGCATTGCCAGAAGACGTGCTGACCCGGCTCCCCGGTCCAGAGCAACCTCTTGGTGTAAACAACCGATTGGGCGTAGACACGATAATGGGTACTCACTGTTTTCAGGCACAGAATAAATTCCGCGTGGTGATCGAGCCCATGGCGTATGAAGATCACATGGCCATGGCTCCGGGTGGTGGAAAATTGGAAGCGTTAAAATCGTTTATCCAGTTGAGTGCCGGTATCGAGATGGATTTCGAGATTTCGGCAACCCTGTTTACCGACGATGTTGCACCGGTACAGTTATCAAATCAGGCCGCAACCCAACCTCTGCTCGGGTGGAATACCCATATGTCTACCGAGCTGGAAACGGATGAACCGGTATATATCAGTTTAAGTGCTGACCAGATGTCGCCGGAAGAAGCCTTACCGGTCGCGTAACATCGCGAGTGAATCTGAACCCGGATTCAAAGTCGAAGTTCATTCCATTGACTGCGCCTCGTCATATAGTTCAGTCGCTATTTAAAGGAACCACCGCTTCATATTGCTCGAATTCGATTCGGCAGATACGGCGGATTACCAATAGGGAAAATGTATGATCAATATCGATCTCAAACGCCTTGTGGAAACCATGACCCCGCATATGCGGGAATCTCTGGAAGGCGCCGCCGGCCTGTGCCTAGCGCAAAACCAGTACAACGTGGAAATTGAGCACTGGCTGCTGAAACTACTGGATCAGTCCGATACGGATCTGTTTCATCTGCTCGAAAAGCATGACGTCAATCCCTCGCAGTTCGCCAAGCAACTCGCCACTGCCATCGCCGGTTTCAAATCCGGAAGCAGCCGCCCGGCCGCCTTGTCACCGGCGATCGTGGAGGCGGCAAAAAACAGCTGGATGCTCGCCTCCATCGATTTCGGCCACCGTGTGGTGAGCTCGGGACATTTGCTGGCGGCGTTACTGTTGGAAGAGACTTCCCGTCGTCAGATACTGGAAAGTTGCCCTGCGCTGAAAAGTATTGCACCCGAGTCGATTCGCGAGACTGCGCGGGCGATGTTTTCCCGTACCGGTGAGTCTCACCACCTGAGCGGTGCCGCTGAGAGCGGCGATTCTGCTACAGCCGCGGTGGTAGCCAGCAAGGCGCCCGCTCTGGACAAATACACCGTTAACCTGACCGAGCGCGCGCGCAACGGCGAGATAGATCCGGTACTGGGGCGCGATGAGGAAATCCGCCAGTGTGTGGATATTCTCACCCGGCGCCGACAGAACAATCCGATTCTGACTGGCGAAGCGGGAGTGGGCAAGACCGCCGTGGTGGAGGGGTTCGCATTGCGAATCGCCACCGGTGACGTGCCAGGTCCGCTGCGCGACGTTGCGGTGCGAACCCTCGATTTGGGTTTGCTACAGGCCGGCGCCAGTGTCAAAGGCGAATTTGAGAACCGCCTGAAGTCCGTGATCGAAGAAGTGCGCGCCTCCGCCACGCCGATTATTCTGTTTATTGACGAAGCCCACACCATGATTGGTGCCGGTGGTAAGGAAGGGCAGGGCGATGCAGCGAATCTTCTCAAGCCCGCGCTAGCGCGCGGCGAGCTGCGCACCATCGCTGCGACCACCTGGGCGGAATACAAAAAATATTTTGAGCGCGACCCGGCACTGACCCGTCGATTCCAGGTGGTCAAAGTGGAAGAGCCGGACGAAACGAAGGCCATTGATATGATGCGCGGCATAGCGACCAGTCTGGAGTCCCACCACAAGGTGCGGATTCTCGACGAGGCAATCGTGGCCTCTGTAAAACTCTCACACCGCTACATACCCGGCCGCCAGCTGCCGGACAAATCCGTCAGCCTGCTGGATACCGCCTGCGCTCGTGTGGCACTTAGCCAGTCTGCCACACCGGGGGCGATTGAAGATGCCCAGCGAATTATTGCCGGCGCCGAGCGCACCATGGAAAAACTGCGCCGTGAAAACGCCGCGACCGGTGCCCATGAGGAGGCGTTGGCCACACTGCAGGCCGACAAAGAGGGCGCGGAAACCCGCCTTGCAAAACTCCAGGGGCAACACCAGCAGGAGCTGGAGCTGATTACCCAAATCCGCACCCTGCGTGATCAGATCGATGAAGTGTTCAGCGCGAGTGCCGAGGCTACCGATGATTCCGCACTCGCAGACCTGAAACAACAGTTGCAGGAATTAACTGCGCAGCTTCTGGACATTCAGGGCGAGACTCCATTGATGCAGCCTGAGGTGGACGAGCAGGCCATTGCTGCAGTGATTGCCAACTGGACCGGAATACCGGTAGGCAAAATGGTGTCCGACGAAATTCATGCGGTGCAGAGTCTGGCTGAGCGATTGAACCAGCGGGTAATCGGCCAGCCTCATGCACTGGAAGCGGTTGCCCAAGCGATCCGCACCTCTCGCGCTGGTCTTACCGACCCGCGCAAACCCGTTGGTGTATTCCTGTTTTGCGGCACCAGTGGCGTGGGTAAAACCGAAACTGCACTGGCACTTGCGGATACCTTGTTTGGTGGCGAACAGAATATCACCACGATCAATATGTCCGAGTTCAAGGAAGAGCACAAAGTCTCCATGCTCCTTGGCTCTCCCCCCGGTTATGTTGGCTTCGGTGAAGGCGGCGTATTAACGGAAGCCGCACGCCGCAAACCTTACTCCGTAATCCTGCTTGACGAAATGGAGAAGGCCCACCCAGGTGTACAGGATATTTTTTATAACCTGTTCGATAAAGGCACCATCAAAGATGGTGAAGGCCGCGATATCGACTTCAAAAACACCGTAATTATCATGACATCCAACGCCGGCGAAGATGCAATCCGCGCGATCTTCAATCAGGTAGAAGAAAAGCCGGAGCCAGATGTTCTGTTGGACAATATTCGCCCGCAGCTATTGCAGAAATTCAAACCCGCCTTTCTTGGGCGCGCGAATGTAGTCGCATACTACCCTCTCGATGACGAGAATCTGGTAGAGATCTGTAAAATCAATATGCGTCGCATCGAGAAACGCGTCAAAGAGCATTACGGTGCGGCATTCGGTTATGACGATGATGTGCTGATCAATATCGTCGCGCGGTGCCAGGAGGCGGATACAGGTGCGCGCAATATCGAAGTCATCCTTAATCGCACGGTATTGCCGGCACTGGCGAGCCAGTGTCTGGACTGTATGGCCCGTGGAGAAGAGGTGCGCGAGGTGCACATCGGGGCAACGGATGAAGGGGAATTTGAATACCGGGTAAGTTAATCGGCTACTCACCATATAAACAAAAAAGGCCGCCTTCTCATATTGAAGCGCGGCCTTTTTTCGTGGTGGATTGTTAACCGCCGATTAGCACCGTTGGGCAACCGATAACGATCTTGCCCCCGTGGGTGGTGGTGTCTCCCATGCGCGCAGCGGGCTTATTGGAGATCAGTACCGTCGTACTACCCATAGCGATCGAATCTGGCGGGCCCACGCAGGTACAGGTACTGCCCACGGTCGCTGATGGTATATTGCCGATCAGCACCGTGGGGCCACCCGGGGTGAGAATTGGGCCGCCCACATGGGGAACGGTACCGGTCACCATCGGACAGACATGCATATCGGTAATTCGTGAAGCGGGTTTTCCCATAATCGATGCATCTCGAAAGTTCGTTTGTCAGATCGCTACTTACGCAGCCTTGCCGTTACCGCCACGGGCGAGGTTCAGACCCTGTTGCAGAAAGCGCTCGAAAGGCTGCTCCGGGTTAACCGGGTCACTCTGAACCGCAGCCAGGGAAACACTGCCTGCCACTGCGTGAGCGTACAGATGCTCTGGTGCTTCCACTACTGGTTCATCCGGCCCAGCCATACTCCCATGACACCAGCTTGCCGCAGTAGCCGCCCAGCTGGCAGGAGTTTTGAACTTGGTGGCTTCGCCCATTTGCTTGCAGATCAGGCGGCGCTCTTCGCTCGGCTTCTTCACCCAGTTTTCTGCTGCCATCAGCGCCTTGCGATTGTTCTCATCAGTTTCCGGTGTCTGGATCTCTCGAGTACACAGGCAAGCCCACCACACGGCCTCGCGCTTGGGCAGTCCGCGGGCCAGCAGCTTGACCGCATCGCCGTAGCAACCCGCCTCCATTAATCGCAGGATGCTGATCTCTGGAGCAGTATCCAGCACCAGATGCGGTTGGCCCTCATCACTGATCTCTATTTCCTTGAGCAACTCCTGCGCGGTTGTTGCCTGAACTTTCACCAGGTCTGTCATGATCTCACCCGTCAGTTAATCTTTGTAACCCCGCCCTTGAGGGTTAGGATGCCACCGGCTTTTACCTCCGCCATGGAATCTCCTTTACAGGTAACCATGGTGCCTTTGATTTCGATGCCAGACGGTTTGATGGAAATACTGTTTCCGCCCACTTTCAGATCAATGGAGGTTTTGGAGGTGATCTTGATGGCGCCCATTACGTCGATGGTCTGTTTGCCTGACTTAACGCTAACCGAGTGATCCCCGGATTTCAGGGTGACTGACTGATTGCCCTCAATATCCGTTGTCTGGTTGCCTTTACCGAGGGTGATTGTCTCATTGCCCTCGGTGATGGTGATAGAGCGGTTGTTTTTGATTTCCAGGGTCTGATCGTTGTCGATCTTGCCGGTCTGATCGTTGTTGATCTGGAAATTGTGGTCCTTGCCCGCCTCCATATAAATTTCTTCACTGCCCTTGGTGTCGTCAAAGCGCAGCTCATTAAACTTACTGTCCTTGATCTGGGTCTTCCAGCCGCTTTGGGTGGCGGTGTACTGCGGTCCGGGGTTGTCGGCATTGTACACAGCACCAGTCACCAGAGGGCGATCCAGATCCCCGTTGATGTAGCTGACTACAACTTCCTGCCCGACGCGCGGAACAAAGCTCGCTCCCCAGTTTTTACCGGAAAACGACTGCAAAACACGAATCCAGCAGCTGTTCTGCCTGGAGTTCCAGGGGAACTTCACTTTCAACTGGGTATATTTGTCTGCAGAGCCGGAAGAGTCCGTTGCGTTTACCTCGACCACTGTGGCCAGTTGGGGGGCATAGGATTTGTGCAGGTTGGCGAAAGGTGCTGGCCGCGGCATGACCTTTTCAGGGATACAGGTAAAGGTATTGCTGAACTGAGAGTCGTCGCTGTTACTGTCTTTTGCCGACAGGCGGAGAGAAGTGAGTAAATACTTACCTCTTTCGCTCTTCAGGGAATGGGCGAGCTCAAAGCGTCCGCCGGCACTCAGTTCTCCGCAGTCACTTGAGCCTCGCGCGACATCGAACCCGGCTTCCAGGGACTCCACCGCGCGCTCGGTGAGGGTTTTATGATGGCTGTCGTGGAAAATATGCGTGCCGTCAGACTTGGCCTCGAAATGATTACGGCCGTAGAGTTGTTGAATATAGCCTTTTACATTATTTAGCTTGCTTGCAGTGGCAACATTCTGCTCGTTGTCTTTGTCCGGGGTGTACTCGTTATAGTCTTTGAATGCGAAACCACCGCTGTGGTAATTGAAATCCCGCTGCCAGCTACGTACGGAGTGCTTGGTCGGGTGACTGCCGCCGCCGTCATACTCGAGCTTCTCACTGCGGCAGTCATAAAAATTCTTGCTGTCATCGCACAGTACCAGTTCGTGCTTTCCGTTTGACTGTTTGAAGTAGTAGGCAATGCCCTCTTCGGCCAGTAAGCGGCTGATGAACTGAAAGTCACTCTCGTTGTGTTGTACGCAATATTCCCGGTCCAGTTGTTCGCCGGTAATTTTTTTACTGAAAGAGACAACGCTTGCGTGCTCCTTCAAAACCTCTTCGACGATTGCGAGCGCGGACTTTTTCTCGAAGATCCGGTTTTCTCCCGTCAGGGTGGTGAACCAGAGCCCAGGCTGTATCACTGCGGTGTACTCCCGCAACCCCTCGGCATTGACGTCAAACATCGAGAAGTGGGTGACATAGCCGTGAATGGTCTTTTCTGCATCACCATGATGAATGGTTGCAGTAAAGGGCTTGCCGACTATCTTGTCCTGAGTGATCTCATGATCATCGGAAAGCAGGCGGAGCTGGTAGCGGTAAGTATTGGAGATATGCTCTTCGCCAGAAATGGCGGTGGCGATAAAGATATCTTTGCCGATCGGACATTCCGTCCGGATCATGCGATTGTCCTGATTGAGTGAAGACATATCAGCCCCAAGTCCTTGTCGGTGCCGGGACTCTCAAAAATGAGCCCCTAAAGCGGAATTCCTTGTAATTGGGGCGCTTCCCCAAAAAGTCGCCGTCAATTTTCCGGCGTCTTGGAACCGCGTACGAGAAAATTGATCACTTTACAACGGAAAAAAGCCGGGCTTGACAGCCCATTGCTGCAAAGCCCGGCTTCCGTGTGGCGTAAACCAGATTACAGCGGGGTCGCAGTAGTGAGGTCGTATCCGACGCGCATGTTTTTCGGGTTCTTGTTGGTTTTGTCGGCGTGGTTCAGGTCCGCTTCGATTTTGGCGAAGCTCAGGGAGATGGACTCAGCCGGAGCACCACCCGCGGCAGCGGAGATGCTGTATGAGGAAATCAGAACGTCTTCCAGGGTGTAAACCGCGAACTTTTCTACAGAGTTTGCGCCAGTTTGAACGACGTGGATCTCAACTTTTACGCCTTCGTCACCGGTTACGGAGGACTTGAACAGGCCACCGGAAGCCGCATCGATACGCTTGGTTACGGTCACTTCGCTCAGGCTGGGGCGAGTCGCTTCACGATTGGCAACCGCGCCGGCTTCCATGGAGATGCCGCGGCCTACGCCGAAGTTGAAGCTATCAACTTCAATCCAGTCTTCGTAACCTTTCGCAGTTACGTTACCGGCAGGAGCCTTGTTGTTGAAGTTCATGTAAATGGCCATGGTTAATCCCTCAATATGGTATGGATCTATGGTGGGTTTTCCTTTTCCACCGCGATTGCAGTAGTTCAAGGAGTGCCGTAGTTGGCAGGCGGGATGAATTTAAGCAGAGACAAAATCAAAAAAAAACCGTTTGTGGTAATTATTAAATCGACTCTGGCACTATTTAATTGTTGATTCCCGACAATGATGACTGCTAGTACCGACTCATTAAATTTGACTCTGGCACGAATAAAAATTGAGATTAAGAGTGACTCTGAGTGGGTGAATCCGGGTTTGATGGTTGCGTGTCGAAAGTCAAAGGTTAGAGATACTGATTGGTACAATCGTTCCAGTCATCACCGAAAATAGATTCGTTGTGCCACTTAGTGTTCCGCACTGTTGGTACTATGGTTTCAGTTTCTGCCTAACTGGTATGGACTAACCAGTTGTGTAACGAAATGTAATCAGAAATCGCGTAAAACAGTGCGTCAATCAATTGTTGGCGCATTTGCCCTTCGATATACTTCGCGGCCTTTAGGCGAGTTCCCGTTTGCATATTGGTAGGTTTGGATAGTGCAGATCTCATCGGGGCTTGGTGCGCAGCCAGCGCAATTTAATACCTAGTCGGCGAGAGGAACCGCCGTCGAATTTACACCAGGGAGATGGTTGTGAATGACAAGACCCGCATAATCCAGAAAGCTGCGGAAAATCTGTCGGCCTGTGACGACTCGGATGTCACGGTATTTGTTGGCAATGAAAATACGGGTGCCAACGACCATCCTCCCGTCGGCGGGAACCCCGGCCTCGTCCCCGCAAGTGCCGGCGAGGCGGCATCCGGCATACAGAGTGTTGCCAGTGCAGTTGGCGGTATCGACGCAACAGTGATCGTTGATTCTGGCGGCCTTCCCGATTCACTTCCCCGTCCTCGTGAGGCTGTGCACTTTGAGCCATCCACTTCACGTGAGGGGGCGGTAACCAAAACCATCATCAAGGGGCGATTCGAGCTCGATAAGCTGCTCGGTGTGGGTGGTATGGGTGCAGTATACAAGGCGCTCGACCGTCGCAAACTGGAAGCCAGCGACAGTGACCCCTATGTCGCGATCAAGCTGCTGAACGAAGATTTCCAGAAGCATCCCGACGCGTTTATCTCCCTGCAGCGTGAAGCGCGCAAATCCCAGACGCTGGCGCACCCTAATATCGTAACCGTGTACGATTTCGACCGCGAAGGTGACCGGGTCTTTATGACCATGGAGTTTCTTGAAGGGGCGCCCCTCGATAAGCTGCTGCGGGAACATCTCGATGTCGGGTTGGAGAAAGAGCGTGCCGAAGCCATCCTGCGTGATGTGTCCCAGGCTCTGATCTATGCTCACTCCCACCGTATCGTCCACTCGGACTTCAAGCCTGGCAATATCTTCGTCACCAGCAAAAAAGGCGCGAAGGTTATCGACTTTGGTATCGCCCGCGCGGTGTCCGAAGGGGGTATTGCCAGTAAGGCCGGTGAAAAAACCGTTTTTGATGCAGGGACCCTGGGTGCACTGACCCCCGCCTATGCCAGCCTGGAAATGCTGAAAGGCGGTGAGCCGCAGCCCAGTGATGATGTGTTCGCCCTGGGGTGTGTGGCCTACGAACTTTTCTCCGGCCGTCACCCGTATAACAAGGTACCTGCCGACAAGGCCTTCCAGCAAAAACTCAAGCCCAAGCGCATTCGCTCATTGACACGTCGCCAGTGGCGCGCACTGGAATCTGCACTCGCTTTCCACCGCGAAGATCGCACCGATACCGTCGAACGATTTGTACAGAAGTTCTACGGCAAAACCGGCTGGAAGTGGGCCTTCGGAACGCTGTTCGCTGCCACTCTGGTTGCTGGCGGTATCGGCTATAACCACCTTGAACAGGAAAATGTGGCCGAGCAGCAGCGGGTAAAGGTCGAGCTGGAGAAAAAACTCGAGCAAGAACTATTGCAACGTCGTATCGCCGATAAGAAAGAAGCGGTCGAGCGCCTGTTGGGGCTCAGTGTGTTGACTCCTACTTGGGAGCGCGACCTGCGTATCGAGCTGCAGGAGTACACCAAGCTTAACCCGAGCGACGGCAACTTCGGTGAAACCGTACACCGTACCGTATCCGACCTGTTTATCGCCGCGGCTACCGGTCAGCTGAATCTTGGCAATCTGGAGCCGGCCGAAGAAATGCTCGGACGCGCGGCGGACTGGAATGAGAACGTCGCTGGCGCCGATGCCATTCGTGCACAGCTGAATGAAGAGCGCGAAGAGCTGCGGCGCAAGCTGGAAGAAGAGCGTTTGGCGGCGGAGCGCGAGGAAGACCGCCTGCGTCGGGAGGCGCTGCGTGCCGAGCAATTGCGTCTCGCGCGGGAGAAGCAGCAACAAATCGATATGGTACTTGATGATATGGAAGGCACGCTCAAGTGTGACTTCAAGATCAACCTGCCGCTCATTGGCAATACCCTTTCTCGCCTCGCGGCGATCGACCCGACCAAGGCCCAGCTGTTGCGTCCCGTAGTCGGGGAGGAGCTCGCCGGCTGTTTCGGCAAGCTCGCACTGAAAAGCCCGGCCAATACCGCATCGCTACTGGAAAATGCCCAGGCAATGCTGCCCAAGCAGGCTGTGCTTACCGACTTGGATATCGACTATTGCGCACACTTGCGTCCAGGCGGCGGTGCCCGTGGGGAGCGCTACACCTGCGCCGACCCAATGGCTTCCGGTGGAAACGCCCCGGAGATGGTAGTCGTCAATGGTGGCTCCGGCCGTCCACTGGCTGTGGGTAAGTTTGAAGTCAGCCGCGCGGAATTCTCCAAATTCTGCGCCGCCACCGGCGCCTGTACGCCCGCGGCAGCAGGCGACGCTCAGCTCCCTGTGCACAACCTCGAGCTGTCCCAAGTGCGGGCCTACCTAACTTGGTTGAGCGAGGAAACCGGACGCGGCTATCGCCTGCCCACCGAGCGCGAGTGGTTCGCCGCCGCTAGCGCCAATGGCCAGCCAGAAGTTTCTGATCGCAACTGTTATCTGCGTTATGGCGGTATCGAGAAAGGCGCGGAACTGGTTGCAGCCCGCTCGGGTACCGCAAACCCGTTTGGGGTCGTCAATGCGGTGGGTAACGTGCAGGAGTGGGTGTTTGATGTGGATAACAATCTGCTGGCCGCCGGTGGCAGTCGCCAGGATCCCATGAGTCGTTGCCTGGCTACATCCAAAATGTTCCACAGCGGTCATGCGGATGAATTTACCGGTTTCCGCGTGGTCCGGGACATCGTCCGCTAATTGGATCGGGAAGTCAGAGAGCATCTGAGCAGAATCAATAAAGGGTGCGCCGCTGGTTTTGGGAGTCTGCGGATACCACCTATCAAATTAAAAAATTGAATATTAGCGGCGTGCAGGTCAAAGCCCGCGTGCCGCGCCATATTGAGAAAGGAACTCTTGGGGGGATCCGTGTCTTCATTGAGCAAGGAATGGTTGTGCACCGCTATGGCGGGCATGATGGTGTTGGCGCTACACGCAGAAGCGCAACAGAGTGACTCCAGCTTTCGCAGTCGGGTGCGTCAAGCCTTCGAGCAGGACGTGCCCCATGTAAATGATGAGGACGTTCAGCGGGAGTTTGAACGCCGTGTGCGTGAAGCGCGTGACCCCAATCTGGACACCGATATTCCGGAAGTTTCCGGCCGTGAAATCGGTCCGCGTATCTCCGTAAAAGAGTTTCGCTTTCACCGTCTGCAGGAGTATCCGGAATACGGCATTGAAAAAGCCGTTGTTGAAGCCAAGGCCGAGGCCCTGCGTGTCAAATATATGCAGGAAGACAAGATCGTCGCTGGTGGCTATACCCTGGAGAATCTGAAAGAGCTGGCGCTGATGTTGGATGGCATGGGCGCAAGATTCTCACCAGACGAGCTGGGTCCACGGGAGCTGCGCCGGCTGGTCAATGTGATCGAGCGTCAGAACGCCCTGCGCGGTCTGACCTACGGTGACCTGGAAGACATCGCCGCAGAGCTCACCCGTTTTTACCGCCAGCAGGGCCTATTTCTCGCCCAGGTACAGATTCCGGCCCAGGAAGTAAAAGACGGTATCGTCACCTTCAGTGTGCAGGAGGGCGTGCTTGGGCAGATCTCCGTGCACGACAACCAGAAATACAGTGACAAGCGACTCGCTGGCGCTTTCGAACGTCAGAAAGGAAAGCTGGTAAACCACGAAAGCGTTGAGGAAAGCCTTTACCTGCTTAATGACCTTCCCGCCCTAAACGTAACCGGCTACTTCAGCCCCGGCGACAACCCTGGTGAAACCCGCCTGAACCTGAAGGTGCGCGATGAAAGTGGCTGGCGCCTCGTTACCCGTATGGACAACCACGGCTCTACGTTTACCGGCGACAATCGCGTATTCACCTCCGTCGACTGGTTTAACCCGTTGGGCATTGGTGATGAGCTGACCGTGGGCTATTTGCGCTCAGATGGCAGTGACAGCTTCGACTCTGGTTTTGGATCCAATCTGGGTCAGTTCAAATACAGCCTACCGCTGTTCGGTGCGCGCACCCGCCTACAGCTATCCGCAGACTACAATGAATTTGTGCTGCAGGATCTGGAAGATCCGAATAACTTTATTAACCTTCTGGATATCAACGGCGTTAACGAAAGCTATGCGCTGAACGTAGAACACAAGTTCCGTCGTTCCCGCGACTTTAATATTACCGCGTCCGTTTCTGCTACCGAGAAAAAATCCGAGATTGAAGCCGTAATCGCGTTGCCAGATGGTGGCGATCATGTAATCGGCGGGGAGTTCGGTTTCTATATGGACGCTCTGTCCGGTGGCCGTATCCCCATGCTGAACGTGGTCAACGCAAAAGCCCAGTTTGGCCAGTTCCAGAATACGGTTGAAGCAGGTCGCGGTGATGACTTTAGCAAGTTTGCCGCAGAAACCAGCTCGCTGTTATTCCTGCCCATGCCTTTCACTGACGCCCAATCCCGTCTGGTGGTAAAAAGCCGCTGGCAATACAGCGAAAGCGCGTTGCCATCTTTTGAGCAGTTTTCTCTTGGCGGCGCCAATGGTGTGCGAGCATTTGACGTCCGCGACTTCTCTTCAGACCAGGCCGCGCTCATCTCCGCCGAGTGGTACCCCGGCCTCCCGAATGCCATCAACCCGCGTATTTTCGGCAACCGGCTGAGTGACATGGTCCAGGTAGCCCTGATCGCCGATGCCGGCTACGGCGTCGTCGAGAACTTTGAGCCCATGGTAGAGAACGACTGGGCCGCCCTCTCCGGAGCCGGCCTGCTAGTGAAATTCAGCTGGAACGAAAACTGGGCCAGCCAACTTTCCCTCGCATGGCCCACCATGTCCCGCTCCTCGATCGACGGCACCGGCGACGACGCCGAAGAGCCGAGAATCTACGCGGACTTCTCCTACTTCTTGCAGTAATACCCCAACTCCAAAGTACGCCGTCCACCAGATACGGATATCTAGCGCACAACAGCGAACGACATTATGAACACCAAGAAAACTCTTCTTTCAAATGCAATCAAACTGGCCTGCCTGGGAATGTATGCAGCGCAGGGGGCTTATGCTCAGGTCACTTCTGGTTCTGGGGATGTTTCGGGCATTGACATTGATGTGGTAAGTATCACTGATGATGCCGCCGATGTTAAGACACTGGTGACTATTGCTGAAAAAACCACTGTAACCGAAATTGATTGGAATAATTTCAATATTGCCGAGGGTGAAGAAGTCCGTTTTGATTTTGGGGATGTAGATTACAACTTCGAAAATGGAAGTGGCTCTTATAGCAGTACCAACCTTGTAGTGAATAATGTTCTAAATGGTAGTAGTTCAATTTTGGGTTCGCTAAGCTCCGATGGCCATGTGGTACTTATTAATCCGCGCGGTGTGATTTTTTCGCAGGCAGCCACGGTAAATGTCGGTGCATTAACAGTATCTGGGTTGGCCTCTTCCATTGGTGATGCAGATGAGGGTGAATTACTTAAAATAAATGCATCAGGGATTTCGGATGCAACAGGAAACGCAGCCGGTCTTGTTTCCAATCTAGGTCAAATAACTGCTCATGCTGGCGATGTGACTTTAATTGGTAATAGTGTGCGGAATCTGAAAGAGACCATCGAGGGTTCTGAATTCACGGGATCGATATTTGCGAGCAAGGGCACTATCAATATGGTAGGCGCTAATAGCGCAACAATTTCAGTGGGCACTTCGGGACTTGTCTCTGTGGCAGTTGAGTCTGGCGCGCTCAGAAACGAATTGGAAGTCGATGAATCCGTGTTTAATAGCGGTGTTCTCGATGGTGCGCATGTCGTCATTGAAACGAGAGTGGCGGATAACCTGTTTAACTACGCGGTAAATAATGCAGGAACGATAAAAGCTTCTGGAATTGATACTACTGGTGGGAGTGTTCGATTAGTTGCGTCAGTTGATTCCGAAAGTGACGGGGTTGGAAGAATCAATAATAGTGGAAGCATCACTGTATCGGCAGAAGGGGCAGATTTCGGCGCGGCTCTAGGGGAAGGTCTGAATATTAGCGCTGTCGATGGTTTTAACAACTCGAACGTAATCACTGCTACTAAGCTGTCTATGTCAGTTGGTAAATCAGATGCCGAAGAAGTTCCGCGGGATGGCGACGGCAACCCCGTTGAGCCAACCGTAAGTGATTTGGGCAATGTAACGATTACTGGTAATTTGCCAGTTGAGATTGAGAACCGTGGCGGGCATCACGGTTTTAATTTGAGCGGAGTTGAAAGTATAACCGATGTCAAGATTGACGAAAGTGAGCCCAATGTTTTTGTTGCGAATAACGTAAATAGTGAGGGCGTACCTGCCGAAATTGCTCGTATAACTGGCGCTGATCGGATTGAGATAGTTGGCGCAACATTAAATGGTACCGATGGAAATGATGAATTTTCCTTGACGGAAAATGGTGTAAGATTTTCTGGTGTGGAGTTTGTTGATTTCGACTCAGTATCTGGCGGAGAATCTTTTGATGGCGATGGGATTCCAAATGACCGAGATGTCGTAATATTACCAAGCTCTACTGACCTCTCAGTATCTACGTCCAATACCGTTACTTTTTCTGAAATTACATTCAGCGATATAGAAGTAATTGACACGAATGGAGGGAATCTCTTAGGTGGAGATGCCAATGAGAAATTCAGTGTCAGTGGTTCTGATGTGTCCGTCGATCTCCTTGATGCCGATGGTCAGGTCACAGATAGCGGCTCGTTTAGCTACACCGGACTTGGTCAAGTGCTCGGTAATGGTGGGGCCAATTCTATTGCTGCAGGTGCAGTCACACTGACTGGTGTGGAAGGTCAGGTTTCTGCAGGCGGCTTACTTTTTTCCGATCTCACTAGTGTCGCAAGCTCAAGTGTTACTGGTGCCAATGGGGTAGATGAGACCTTTGAGGTATTCACCGAAGATAATGCGCTTTACGAGACTGTGTCCAAGCTGACATTTAGTGGCGTAGATACGGTTGCGGGGGGAGAGCAGGCTAGTGACCGGGACGTTGTGATGTCCCCCTCCGCCACCGACCTCTCAGTGGTTTTTGATGAAACAGTTAGTTTTTCAAATATTATTTTTAGTGATGTAGAGGTGATTGACACGAATGGCGGGGATCTCTTAGGTGGAGGTGCCAATGAGAAATTCAGTGTCAGTGGTTCTGATGTGTCCGTCGATCTCCTTGATACCGATGGTCAGGTCACAGATAGCAGCTCGTTTAGCTACACCGGACTTGGTCAAGTGCTCGGTAATGGTGGGGCCAATTCTATTGCTGCAGGTGCAGTCACACTGACTGGTGTGGAAGGTCAGGTTTCTGCAGGCGGCTTACTTTTTTCCGATCTCACTAGTGTCGCAAGCTCAAGTGTTACTGGTGCCAATGGGGTAGATGAGACCTTTGAGGTGCAATCCCAAAATAAGGCCGTTTACGAAACTGTGTCCAAGCTGACATTTAGTGGCGTAGATACGGTTGCGGGGGGAGAGCAGGCTAGTGACCGGGACGTTGTGATGTCCCCCTCCGCCACCGACCTCTCAGTGGTTTTTGATGAAACAGTTAGTTTTTCAAATATTATTTTTAGTGATGTAGAGGTGATTGACACGAATGGCGGGGATCTCTTAGGTGGAGGTGCCAATGAGAAATTCAGTGTCAGTGGTTCTGATGTGTCCGTCGATCTCCTTGATACCGATGGTCAGGTCACAGATAGCAGCTCGTTTAGCTACACCGGACTTGGTCAAGTGCTCGGTAATGGTGGGGCCAATTCTATTGCTGCAGGTGCAGTCACACTGACTGGTGTGGAAGGTCAGGTTTCTGCAGGCGGCTTACTTTTTTCCGATCTCACTAGTGTCGCAAGCTCAAGTGTTACTGGTGCCAATGGGGTAGATGAGACCTTTGAGGTATTCACCGAAGATAATGCGCTTTACGAGACTGTGTCCAAGCTGACATTTAGTGGCGTAGATACGGTTGCGGGGGGAGAGCAGGCTAGTGACCGGGACGTTGTGATGTCCCCCTCCGCCACCGACCTCTCAGTGGTTTTTGATGAAACAGTTAGTTTTTCAAATATTATTTTTAGTGATGTAGAGGTGATTGACACGAATGGCGGGGATCTCTTAGGTGGAGGTGCCAATGAGAAATTCAGTGTCAGTGGTTCTGATGTGTCCGTCGATCTCCTTGATACCGATGGTCAGGTCACAGATAGCAGCTCGTTTAGCTACACCGGACTTGGTCAAGTGCTCGGTAATGGTGGGGCCAATTCTATTGCTGCAGGTGCAGTCACACTGACTGGTGTGGAAGGTCAGGTTTCTGCAGGCGGCTTACTTTTTTCCGATCTCACTAGTGTCGCAAGCTCAAGTGTTACTGGTGCCAATGGGGTAGATGAGACCTTTGAGGTGCAATCCCAAAATAAGGCCGTTTACGAAACTGTGTCCAAGCTGACATTTAGTGGCGTAGATACGGTTGCGGGGGGAGAGCAGGCTGGTGACCGGGACGTTGTGATGTCCCCCTCCGCCACCGACCTCTCAGTGGTTTTTGATGAAACAGTTAGTTTTTCAAATATTATTTTTAGTGATGTAGAGGTGATTGACACGAATGGCGGGGATCTCTTAGGTGGAGGTGCCAATGAGAAATTCAGTGTCAGTGGTTCTGATGTGTCCGTCGATCTCCTTGATACCGATGGTCAGGTCACAGATAGCAGCTCGTTTAGCTACACCGGACTTGGTCAAGTGCTCGGTAATGGTGGGGCCAATTCTATTGCTGCAGGTGCAGTCACACTGACTGGTGTGGAAGGTCAGGTTTCTGCAGGCGGCTTACTTTTTTCCGATCTCACTAGTGTCGCAAGCTCAAGTGTTACTGGTGCCAATGGGGTAGATGAGACCTTTGAGGTGCAATCCCAAAATAAGGCCGTTTACGAAACTGTGTCCAAGCTGACATTTAGTGGCGTAGATACGGTTGCGGGGGGAGAGCAGGCTGGTGACCGGGACGTTGTGATGTCCCCCTCCGCTACCGACCTCTCAGTGGTTTTTGATGAGACAGTTAGTTTTTCAAATATTATTTTTAGTGATGTAGAGGTGATTGACACGAATGGAGGAAATCTTTTAGGTGGGGTCTCCAATGAAAGATTTAGTGTCACCGGTTCCGAAGTGTCCGTCGATCTCCTTGATGCCGATGGCGAGATTGAAAAGAGTAGCGTTTTTAAATATGTGGGAATGGAATCTGTTCTAGGTGGAGCAAGTGGCGGTGATGTTGTTCGGGCTCCCGATGGCGAAGAGCTCACTATACCTCAGTCTAGCGTGATTACATTTGCTGGCATTGATTTTGATGAAGTGGAAGCTATTGAAGCAAGTAATGCGGGCCTGACAGGAACTGCTGGTGCTGATGTTTTTACTGTTCTCGAGGGCGGTAGAGTTTTGGTAGACGGATCAGCTTTTGAATTCGGAAACCTAACAGGAATCATCGGCAACGGCGGTACCGACACCCTCAATACCAGCGCCGTATCCCTGACGGGCAATTTGAACGAAGTCACTGCCCACGGGATTACCGCAACCGGAATCAAAAACGTTGCCAGTGCCAATGTCACCGGCAGTACCGGCAGCGATGCCTTTCTCGTTACCGGCACAAACACTCTCAGTGTTTTGGAGATGTTGTTTAGTGATGTTGATCGGGTAACCGCAGGTGCTACCAGCAACAGTGCCACTGGCGCCGCTGCTGCTGCCTGGTCACTGCAGGGTTCCGATACCGTTGCCAACAGCGGTATTGATTTCGTTGGCTTCTCGTCACTTGCCGCTAACGGTGCCGGTCTGCAGGGCACAGCGACCGGCAGCGACACCTTCACGGTGAGTGGTGCAGACAATGTCACCGTAACGGACTACACCGCGACCTTTAGTGGCCTGAATGGTATCGCCGGCAACGGCGGTACCGACACCCTCAATGCCGGCACCGTATCCCTTACTGGAACCTCGAACGAAGTCACTGCCCACGGGATTACCGCAACCGGAATCAAAAACGTTGCCAGTGACAATGTCACCGGCAGTACCGGCAGCGATGCCTTCCTTGTTACCGGAACGAACACCCTCAGTGTTTTGGAGATGCTGTTTAGTGATGTTGATCAGGTAACCGCCGGTGCCGTCAGCAACGGTGCCACCGGTGCGTCCGGTGCTGCCTGGTCACTGCAGGGTTCCGATACCGTTGCCAACAGCGGTATTGATTTTGTCGGCTTCTCGTCGCTTGCCGCCAACGGTGCCGGACTTAAGGGCACAGCGACTGGCAGCGACACCTTCACGGTAAATGGCGCAGACAATGTCACCGTAACGGACTACACCGCGGCCTTTAGTGGCCTGAATGGCATCGCCGGCAACGGCGGTACCGATACGCTTAATGCCGGTACCGTATCCCTTACTGGAACCTCGAACGAAGTCACTGCCCACGGGATTACCGCAACCGGAATCAAAAACGTTGCCAGTGACAATGTCACCGGCAGTACCGGCAGCGATGCCTTCCTTGTTACCGGAACGAACACCCTCAGTGTTTTGGAGATGCTGTTTAGTGATGTTGATCAGGTAACCGCCGGTGCCGTCAGCAACGGTGCCACCGGTGCGTCCGGTGCTGCCTGGTCACTGCAGGGTTCCGATACCGTTGCCAACAGCGGTATTGATTTTGTCGGCTTCTCATCACTTGCCGCCAACGGTGCCGGACTCCAGGGCACAGCGACCGGCAGTGACACCTTTACGGTGAGCGGTGCAGACAATGTCACTGTTACGGACTACTCCGCGACTTTCAGTGGCCTGAATGGCATCGCCGGCAGCGGCGGTACCGATACGCTCAATGCCGGTACCGTATCCCTGACGGGCACATCGAATGAAGTCAGGGCGTACGGAATTACCGCAACCGCCATCAAAAATGTTGTCAGTGACAATGTCACCGGTAGTACGGGCAGCGATGCCTTCCTGGTTACCGGTACTAACACCCTCAGTGTTTTGGAAATTCTGTTCAGTGATGTTGATCAGGTAACCGCAGGTGCAACCAGCAACAGTGCTACTGGCGCCGCTGCTGCCGCTTGGTCACTGCAGGGTTTCGATACCGTTGCCAATAGCGGTATTGATTTCGTCGGCTTCTCATCACTTGCCGCCAACGGCGCCGGTCTGCAGGGCACGGCGTCCGGCAGTGACACCTTTACGGTGAGTGGTGCGGACAATGTCACTGTTACGGACTACTCCGCGACCTTCAGTGGTCTGAATGGCATCACCGGCAATGGCGGTACCGATACGCTCAATGCCGGCACCGTTTCCCTGACAGGCACATCGAATGTAGTCACTACGCATGGGATTACCGCAACCGGCATCAAAAATGTTGCCAGTGCCAATGTCACTGGCAGTACCGGCAGCGATGCCTTCCTGGTTACCGGTACTAACACCCTCAGCGTTTTGGAAATGCTGTTCAGTGATGTTGATCAGGTAACAGCCGGTGCGATCAGCAACAGTGCCACTGGCGCTTCCGGTGCCGCCTGGTCACTGCAGGGTACCGATACTGTTGCCAACAGCGGTATTGATTTTGTCGGCTTCTCGTCGCTTGCCGCCAACGGTGCCGGACTTAAGGGCACAGCGACTGGCAGCGACACCTTCACGGTAAATGGCGCAGACAATGTCACCGTCACGGACTACTCCGCGACCTTTAAAAGCCTGAATGGCATCGCCGGAAGCGGCGGTACCGATACCCTCAATGCCGGCAGCGTATCCCTGACAGGTAATTCGAATGAAGTTACGGCCCACGGGATTACCGCAACCGGAATCAAGAACGTTGCCAGTTCCAATGTCACCGGCAGTGCTGGCAGCGATGCCTTCCTTGTTACCGGTGCCAACAGTCTCAGCGTTCTGGACATGCTGTTCACCAGTGTGGGGTCAGTTACCGCTGGCGGCGTGGGCAATAGCGCAGCGGGCGCTTCCGGTGTTAACTGGTTGCTGCGGGATACGGATACGGCGCGCAATAGCGAGATAGACTTTAACGGCTTCTCCAGCCTTGTCGCAAGCAACGCCGCCCTCACCGGCACCGCGAATGATGAAACCTTTACCTTGAGCGGCAGTGCTTCAGCCATCGCGGTTGGTTATGAAGGCATGACGTTCACCGGCCTGACCGGCGTCAACGCCGGCGAATCCGAAACCGGCAGAACCACATCTACCTCCGGTAATCACCTGTTCACCACCGGCTATACCGGCACGCTCGAACTTACGGGTACCGACAAACAAATCGGTCTCAGCGATACCTTTACCTTTACCAATATCGATACCGCGGTGATTGCGGATCTCGACGGCACCAGTGGCGATGATACGTTTACGGTCACTGATAGCGGAGCTATCACCACTGCCGATATGGCGATTTCCGGGTTGTCGACCGTCGTCGGTGGTGAGGGGAAAGATATCCTGGATGCCGATGGCACCGCGCAGCTGCTGGATGAAACGGTTGACGGTGAGACGGTGAAGTATGCGCAAAACGCCGGCATCAAGTTTTACGATATCGATAAAATTCTAGCGGCGTTGCTCGAAGGTGACGACGGGGATAATCATCTCGCGTTTACCGCGGAAGGTGTGGTGACACTGGATGGAGTTGAGCTTGGTGGGTCCACCGATGTCGACGCAAAAGGCGGCACCGATACGGTTACCGGTTTCAGTGGGGATAACTGGCTGATCACGGGGGAGAGCAGTGCAGAAAACCACGGTGTTGCCTTCCAAAACGTAGAAATCCTCAAAACCGTTAACGCCAACCTTCTGGGGACCGCCGGTGCCGATAACTTTACATTGAACAGTGACGGCACTGTCTCCATCGGCGAGCTCACCGTGCACGATATGACGGAAGTACTCGGCAATGGCGGACTGGATTCCCTGACTGCCAGTGCCTTCTCCGATGGTCTCAGCCTCTCCAGTACCTCAGGCAAGCTGAGCGCAAACGATTTGCTGTTTTCCGGTATCCAGAGCGCAACCGTAGGCACCCTGACCGGCACCGATGGCGACGATCTGTTTGAGTGGGCCGACAACGATGTGCTGAGCGTAGGAAGCTTCACCTTTAATGCCGTAACCACACTTCACGGCGCCGGTGGTGCAGATACCTTTACCAGTGTCGGTAGTGATGGCTGGAAACTCGCTGCGGGGGCTGCATCGGTTACTCACGGCGGTCTGACACTCAATACCATTGAAACCTTCGGTGGCGGCTCCGGAATTGTTACCGGCAATGGTGCGGGTCACGATTTCACCGTGACCGGTAGCAACGCCTTCTCGGTAGCCTCCCTGAAATTTACCGATATCTCTCAGGTAAACGCAGGTGCGGGTAGTGATGATGTCACCACCGTAGGTCTAGTTACCCTGGCGGGTGCCTCGGGCGCGTTTGCCACTAGTGGCATCGACTTTACCGGTATCGATTCCGCAACTGCGTCCGCGCTGAATGGTTCAGCAGGCGCTGACATTTTCGTAATGTCTGGCAGCGGTGCGCTTTCCGTATTCGATATCGTATTTGACGGGCTGACCAGCGTGGCCGCCGCCGGCGGTGACGACCAGGTGACTTCCCGTGCTGGCGTGGACTATCAGCTGGCCGCGGATAACAGTGTCTCTCACGATGGTATTCAGTTTACCGGTGTTGAACTGTTCAACGGTAGTGGCGCCGCACTCAGTGTGAGCGGCCAGGAGACGGCGCAGATTGCCGCAAGCGGCAGCGTCGCATCTGGCGCAGCCACTTTTAATGGCCTCAGCAGCATGGCGCTGCAAGATGCGGCTATCGATCTGGTGGCTTTGGATGGCGTGACACTTTCCGGCAGCAACGCGGTCAGCAGTGGCGGCATTGCGGTTACCGGTGTTTCCACCGTTTCTCGCACCAATACATTTACCGGTGCGGCAGGAGACGATGTTCTCACCGCTCAGGGCAATAACACCCTGGTAGCTGGCGGCATCGTGTTCAGTGATGTGAACAGTGTGGCCGGTGGCGCAGGTAAGGATAGTGTGATTGGGCAGGCGAGCGGTGACTGGACACTGCAGGGCGCCGCGGGCTCTCTGGCGCATGCAGGTATGCAGTTTACTCAAGTGGAAAGCGCCAGTGCGGGCAGTGGGCATGTAGTGGGTAGTGCTGCGGCAACGGGCTTTCGTGTCGCCGGCAGCGGTGTAGTGGAAGCCGATGGTATTGCCTTCAGTGATGTACAGAGCGTGGCCGCAGGGAAGGGCAGCGATACTGTATCGACTACCGCCGGAGAGCGCTGGATTCTGGGGGCGCAAAGTGGCAGTGCATCCGTTGCCGACATCGCTTTTACCGGCATCGAGCAGGTGACCACCAATGCCGCGATTGTGGATGGCTCGCAAAATACCATTGCCGAGAGCTACACCCTGAGTGCCGATAGTAGTGTGTTGTCGGTACTGGATATCCTGTTTGATAACGTGGCTGAAGTCTTCTCTGGCGAGGAGGGCGGCAACCAGGTGGCCAGTGCTGCAGAGAGCTGGCAGCTTGGCACTGAGGGTACGGTGTCCGCCAATGGCGTTGTGTTCCATGATATGGATCAGGTGCTGGCGGAAAATGCCGGTTTGATTGGCAGCAGTGCCAATGAGCAGTTTGTGCTTGCCGGTAGTGAGGGCGAGTTGAGCGCCCAGGGTATCGCGTTTACCGGTATCCGCTCCGTCGTTGGCAACGGTGGCGCCGACCAGATTATCGGAACCGATGGCAATGAAACCTTTGAGCTGGCTGCCAGTGGCGATATCCGTGTTGCCGCCATCGACTTTAGCGGTGTGGCTTCAGTGGATGCCCGCGATGGCGACGACCGTGTCAGCGGTGGCAATGGCCAGTGGACTTCCGCAACGGAGAATTCTGCGTTGGTCGATGGCAGTGCGGTGGCCCAGCTGGAAAGCATCTCGGTGCTGTTTGAAAACCTGGAGCGGGTGGCGGATACCGGCGCTTACAGCGGTCCGAACCTTGCCGCCGACTATCTCCTCTCCGGCCCGTCTGAATTGACCATTGGTGGTGTACAGTTTGGCGCTGTGCAGTCCATAGCAGCGGGCAGTGACGCCGATACTCTTTATGGTATGGATGCAGCCCTCTCCTGGGCCCTGGGCGACAGCGCGAGCACCGTGGGCGATGAGCAGTTCTCCGTATCCTTTACCGGTTTTGAAAATCTGGTGGCCGGTGCAGGGGCAGATACCTTCCATATGGATGGCGGTACTTTTGATTCGGTGGATACCGGGGCAGGTGCCGATATTGTTTATATGAGCGGTACTTTGCTGGACAGTTTGTTGCTGGGTGATGGCGACGACCTGGTGCAATTGCTCGCCGGTGCGCAGCCGACCGTGTTGTCGGCCGGTGCTGGCAGTGACCGCCTGGAAGTCTTCCTGGCCTCGCAAACCTGGGAAATTACCGGTGATTCCACCGCGCAGAACAAGGTGGGTAACTTTGGCTTCAGCGGTTTCGAGCAGCTGGCCGATACCACCGGTGGCCTTAACCTCGTGTCCAGTCAGCAACTCGACTTCACTACCGATGGCAGTGAGGCCGGAGTGAATTTCTCTGCGGCGGGCATGGCGCTGGAATACGATCCTGCCGGCGACCTTACGCTCACCAGTAGTAGTCGCGAAACCATTGGTGGTTCACTGAAAGCGCAAAATGCGGTGTTGAACCTGGCCGGTGATTTGGATATCGAGAGTGATTTGGATTCCCTGAGCCTGAGCTCTGGCGGTGCGGACGTTGATGTCTCCATCGTTGCCCAGGACGATCTGCATATCGACCAGATCAACGCCGGTCGTGGCAGCGTGTCCTTGGCCAGCGCCGGCTTCGGTCTGCTGACGGCGGAAACCTTCGGTGAAACCCATATCACCGCGGGCACCATCCAGCTGGGTTCTCAGCTGCAACGCTGGGGCAATATCGGTACCGAGATCAATCCGTTGCGGATGGATGCCAGCCAGTCGGTGGATATTGTGGCGCTCAGTTACTTCGAACCCGCCTTCGTCGGCCAGCAACCCACCTTCACCGCTACTGGTGATCAGCTTGAGTCCGTAGCTGGTGCTCAGACCGCGCAGGGCCTCAAATCCGCGATCCAGAACCCGGTGGATGATATCGCCCAGCTGGATCCGGGTATCTTCAGTGAGGTAACCCCGTACAGTCTGGGTATCGACGCCCTGAATCTCCCGGAGGTGCAGTTGCACGGCGGTGAGCTGCAGCCTTTGGGTGGCTCGGATGACGACGAAGAAGAGCAGGAAGAGAGCGCGAAGGTGGAAGATGATTCGGTTGAAGGCGCAGTGCTGGAAAGCGCCATGCTGGAACCGCTGCCCATGGTCGTTGGTGGCCGCTAAGTGAATTGGCCCGGGGCATCTTCTGGCGCCCCGGCTGATTTATCTGGCTTGTCCCGCCTATCTGGTTCCGGTGAGCTGCGCATCCTGCAAAACAAAAAGGCCGACTCGTGAGAGTCGGCCTTTTTGCGTAAAGATGGTGCCCAGGAGAAGACTTGAACTTCCACGACCGTAAGGCCACTAGCACCTGAAGCTAGCGCGTTTACCAATTCCGCCACCTGGGCAAGCAGCGCAGTGCGCTGTTGAGGTTGCGCACTATAGCCATTTCCTGCGGGGTGTCAATTGTCCTGTGTGACCGGTAAATCCGCATCGGGTATTCCTGCCTCGAATTCTGTTGGCGGCCACGGAGCAGGCTTGTTTTTCAGGGGTTGATTTTGTAGTTTTTTTACAAGAATTCGATAGCGGGCATCAAAATCGGGCCGGAAATATGTGAGAATGCATCCGATAAGTAATCCGGTAGGGGAGAATAAATCCGTGGATCAAGATCAGAATGCACCCTTGAGGGAAGATGTTCGCCTGTTGGGCGAGGAGCTTGGAAGCGTGTTGCGCGGCCAGGCCGGCGATGCATTATTCGATACTGTGGAGACCATTCGCCAGGTTGCGGTCGAGAGCCGCAGTCACGGCGAGATGCCTGTAGGTAAACTACGGGAGCTGCTGGATCCTCTGGATGACGAGACTCTGCTCGAAGTGGCGCGGGCCTTCAGCCAGTTCCTAAATCTGGCCAATATTGCCGACCTACGCCACCGCGAGCGCCTGCGCCGCCAGCACGAGCGCTTTCCTGGCGACCCGGATACCGACCGCGGTCTGCGCCAGGTGTTGGAAGAGCTGAAAAAGGCCAACGTGGACCCGGAGCAGATTCGCCAGGTGTTGTCCGACCTGTCCGTGGAGCTGGTGCTCACCGCCCACCCCACAGAAGTTACCCGCCGCACCCTGATCCGCAAATACGATCAGATGGCGGACCTGCTGACCGGTCTCGACCGCCCCGACTGCACCCCGGAAGAGGCCGAGCGCCTGCGCCGCCTGCTGCGTGAGCAGATTCTGTCCGCCTGGTGCACTGATGAAATCCGCCGCGAGCGCCCGACCCCGGTCGATGAGGCCAAGTGGGGTTTCGCCACCATCGAACAGTCCCTGTGGGAAGCGGTTCCCCAGGGCATGCGCGAGATTGAAAACGAGCTGGCTCTGGCTGGCCTGGAGCCGCTGCCGGCGGACTGGGTGCCGATCCGCTTTGCCTCCTGGATGGGTGGCGACCGCGATGGCAACCCCAATGTCACTGCCAAGGTGACCCGTCAGGTGCTGACCCTGGCCCGCTGGATGGCCGCCGACCTGTATCTGCGGGATGTGGAAAACCTGCTTGCCGATCTGTCCATGCACCGCGCCAGCGACGAACTGCTGGCCCGCACCGGAGATAGCCAGGAGCCCTACCGGCTGATTCTGCGCGAGGTGCGCGACCGTCTGCGCAACACCCGCGCGCTGATGGAGGCTCGCGTAAATGGGGCATCCGAGCCGCAGGGTGAGGTCTACACCACCAGCGGCGAGTTGTATCAGGAATTGAGCCTGATCGATCGCTCCCTGCGCGAAGTCGGTCTTGCCGCCATCGCCGATGGCCAGCTGAAAGACACCCTGCGCCGCCTCAACGGCTTCGGTATTACCCTGCTCAAACTGGACGTGCGCCAGGAGTCTACCCGTCACGCCATGGTGATCGACGCCATCACCCGCTTCCTGGATCTGGGCAGCTACGCCGAATGGGGTGAGAAGGTAAAGCAGAAATTCCTGCTGGCGGAGTTGGAAAGCCGCCGCCCGCTGATCAACGGCGCCTTCTATCGCAGCGAATTCTGTACCGACGAAGTGCGCGAAGTGCTGGATACCTGCAAGGTGATCGCCGAGCAGGGTCCGGAAGGTCTCGGCGCCTATGTCATTTCCATGGCCCGCACGTCTTCAGACGTACTAGCGGTCATGCTGCTGCAGAAAATTGCCGGTGTGCAGGACCCCATGCGCGTGGTGCCGCTGTTCGAGACCTTGGATGACCTGAACAACGCCTTCGACACCATGAGCGCGCTGCTGGAGATTCCTTTCTACCGCGAGCGGGTCAAGGGTGGCCAGGAAGTGATGATCGGTTACTCCGATTCCGCCAAGGACGCCGGCTTCCTGGGTGCGGCCTGGGCACAGTTCCGTGCTCAGGAAGCGCTGACTGGAATCTTTAAAGAGCACGGTATTCCGTTGACCCTGTTCCACGGTCGCGGCGGTTCCATTTCCCGCGGTGGCTCGCCCACCCGCATGGCGCTGATGTCCCAGCCGCCGGGATCCGTGGCCGGCCGCATCCGCGTGACCGAGCAGGGTGAGATGATCCGCTTCAAATACGGCCGCCCGTCCGTGGCCGCCTACAATCTGGAGCAGTACATCGCCGCCACCCTGGAGGCGACCCTGTTGCCACCGGCGGAGCCGCGTCCGGAGTGGCGCGCGGAAATGGATCGCCTGACCCAGGCCTCCGTGCGCGCCTACCGCGAAGTGGTGCGGGACGACCCGGCGCTGGTTTCCTACCTGCGCACCGTGACCCCGGAAACCGAGCTGAGCCGCCTGGCCCTCGGCAGCCGCCCCGCGCGCCGCAAGCCCGGCGGTGGTGTGGAAACCCTGCGCGCCATTCCGTGGGTATTCGCCTGGACCCAGATGCGCCTGATGCTTCCCGCCTGGCTGGGCACCGGCGCTGCATTGGAGACCGGCCTGGAAAATGCTCCCGACACTCTGCGCGCCATGAGTGAGCAGTGGCCTTTCTTCCAGACCGTGGTAGATATGCTGGAAATGGTATTGGCCAAATCCGATCCCCGCGTCGCCCTGTGGTACGAAGAGCGCCTCACCGACGATGCCGAGCTGCAGCGCCTGGGCGTTGAACTGCGCAGCCGTCTGGCCCGCACCGTCGCCGCGCTGAGCGAGCTGACCGGCCGCGAAAGCCTGCTGGATAACAACCCGGTGATGCGCTGGTCCATCCGCGTGCGCGATCCGTATACCGACCCGCTGCACCTGCTGCAGGCAGAACTGATGGCACGTCTGCGTACCCGCGAGGAAGACCCGGTGCTGGAAAGCGCTCTGATGGTAACGATTGCGGGTATCGCGGCGGGTATGCGGAATACTGGCTAAATTGCTGTCGCGACTTTCTATCGAGCTTTACTTTTTCGAACGTTATAAGGTTCGGCTGAAGGTGGCGACGGCTGGCAGGCCCTTGCAAGACCTTCACCGCCAGGGATGGCGGTGCAGAGCCCCCAAGGATGGGTTTACGGCGTGTCTTGCAAGGGCCTGCCAGCTGGCGGCACCGCCACAAGACTTGGTAAGAAGGTTTTCAGGTGCGAGAAAACAAAAAGGGGCCAACTCTTGCGAGTTGGCCCCTTTTTTAAAGATGGTGCCCAGGAGAAGACTTGAACTTCCACGACCGTAAGGCCACTAGCACCTGAAGCTAGCGCGTCTACCAATTCCGCCACCTGGGCAATTCAACGGTGTGCTCCGTTGAGGACGCGCACTATAGTGATTCCCCTCGGGGGTGTCAACGCTTTTTATGGCCTCTCTGTTGCCAAAATTTGTCAGCCAATCAACGGCTTGCGCGTCTTTTCCGCGCATTTCCTGGGTGGAAAGCACAAATCAACGCGGGAATTGGGCTTCAAATCGCTTATACTCGCGGCAATGTGCAACATTTCCAGTGGCCCACGCCACTTTTTGGCACTCGCCACTCCAATCGCCCGCCCCAGCTTTCCCCAACCCAAAGAGCTCGGGCCCGACCGTTGCACCCATTCACACCCCCTGCGCCGGATGAATCCCGGGGCTGCGCGGACCGCGCGGTCAATCGCAGAACAATGGAAGCAGTTTTGACGCAAGAAAAAGACAATCCCTCCGCAATGGAAAATGACCCTCACGCCCAGCGCGAGGCGGAGAAGTACGAAAAACCCGTTCCCAGCCGCGAGTTTCTGCTCGACGTGCTGGAGCAGCAGCCGGGCCCAGTGGCCTGGGAAGCAGTGGCGGACCTTCTGTCCATCGACGACGAAGACCGTCGCGAGGGCGTGCGCCGCCGCCTGATCGCCATGAGCCGCGACGGCCAGATTGCCAGCAATCGCGACGGCGATTTCGGCGTGCTCGACAAGATGAGCCTGGTGCGCGGGCGCGTGATCGGTCACCGCGATGGCTTCGGCTTTGTATCCCCCGGGGATGGCAGCGACGACCTGTTCCTGTCCCACCGCCAGATGCGCAAGGTCTTCGACGGCGACGAGGTGCTGGTGCGGGAAACCCCCGGCGGTTTCCGCGGCAAGCGCGAAGGCGCGGTGGTGCGGGTCATCAAGCACAATACCCAGCAACTGGCCGGGCGGATTTACCGCGAAGACGGCATTTGCTTTGTGCGCCCGGACAACCCCCGCCTGACCCTCGACGTGCTTGTGCCGGAAGGCAAGTGTGCTGACGCCCAGAGCGGCCAGTATGTAGTGGTGGATATCACCACCCAGCCCGGCCGCAACAACCTGCCCCAGGGCGAAGTGGCGGAAGTGCTCGGCGACCACCTGGCGCCGGGGATGGAAATCGACGTTGCCATTCGCAATTACGGTATCCCCCACACCTGGCCCGCGGCAGTGCTCGCGCAAGTCGACGGCATTGCCGACGAGGTGCTGGAAGAAGACAAGACCGCGCGTATTGACCTGCGCCAGCTGCCGCTGGTCACCATTGATGGGGAAGATGCGCGGGACTTTGACGATGCGGTGTACTGCGAGGTGCAGCCGGATGGCAACTGGAAGCTGTTGGTAGCCATCGCCGACGTATCCCACTACGTACAGGTCAACACACCCCTGGATGTGGAAGCGCACCAGCGCGGCAATTCCGTATATTTCCCGGATTTTGTTGTGCCCATGCTGCCGGAAAAACTCTCCAATGGCCTCTGCTCCCTGAACCCGGAAGTGGATCGCCTGTGCATGGTGTGCGAAATGCACATCGACCAGTCCGGCACCATCCAGAGCTACCAGTTCCTGGAAGGCGTGATGCGCAGCCACGCGCGCTTCACCTACACCCAGGTCGGTGAAATCGTTGCGGAGCGGGACGATCGCAACAGCGGCATCCGCAAACAGTTTGCCGCGCTGACTCCGCATATCGACAATCTGCACGATCTGTACACCGCCCTGCGCGGTGCCCGCGATCGCCGCGGCGCTATCGATTTTGAGACCACCGAAACCCGAATCATTTTTGACGCCACGCGCAAGATCGAGCGCATTGTGCCGGTGCAGCGCAACGACGCGCACAAGATGATCGAGGAGTGCATGCTCGCCGCCAACGTGTGTGCGGCGGAGCTGATGGAACTGGCAGAGCTTCCGGCCCTGTACCGGGTGCACGATGTTCCCAAGACCGAGCGTTTGGAAAACCTGCGCGAATACCTGGGAGAGCTGGGGCTGCGCCTCGAAGGCGGCAGCGAACCGCAGCCGAGTGATTACCAGGTGCTGCTTTCACAGGTGGATGGACGCCCGGATTTCCACATTATCCAGACCATGCTGCTGCGTTCGATGAACCAGGCGGTGTACCAGCCGGAAAACCGCGGTCACTTCGGCCTGGATTACCGCGCCTATGCACACTTCACCTCGCCGATTCGACGTTACCCGGACCTGTTGTTGCACCGCGGCCTGCGCTGGCTGATCCGCAATGGCAGTGCCAATCCGCCGGCGGTAGTGAAAAAGGTGCGCCAGGCACCTGGCGCCCACGCGCTGGAGCGGGAAGAAATCCTGCCCTACAGCACCGTCGCCATGGTGGAGCTGGGCGAACACTGCTCCATGACCGAGCGCCGCGCTGACGACGCCACCCGCGATGTAACGAGCTGGCTCAAGTGTGAATATCTGCAGGATCACGTGGGCGAGGTCTATCGCGGCGTGATCAGCGCGGTGACCGGCTTTGGCCTTTTTGTGGAGCTGGACGACCTCTACGTGGAAGGCCTGATTCACGTCACTGCCCTGCCCAAGGATTACTACCAGTTCGAACAGGCCCAGCAGCGTCTGGTCGGCGAGCGCAGCGGCACCCGCTTCCATCTCGGTGACGGTGTTACCGTACAAGTGGCGCGGGTCGATCTGGAAGAGCGCAAGGTGGATTTCTCCTTTGTGGAGTTGCACCCGCGCCCCAGTTACCAGACACCAAAGTACAGAAAGCCTAAAGCGGATAAGAAGGCCGACAAAAAGGCCGAAAAGAAATCCGCCGTCAAAGGCGACAGCAAGATTGAGAAGAAAGCAATGAGTGCCAGCAGTACCGAGCACAGCGCCCCCGCAACCAAGAAAGACAAGGTCGCGAAAAAATCCCGCGCCGGTGAGGAGTCGACCCAGGTCAGCGGTCGCGCCATGGAAATGGCGGTGGAATTCCAGCAGGAGCGCAAGCGCCGCGGCAAGTCCGATTTCAGTTCGGAAGAACAGAAGACCAATCCCTGGGGCGCCGGTCTGAAGAAAAAAGCCGCCGAAGGTGGAGCAGATGAGCCGCGCCCTATTCGCAAGCGCAAGGTCGGCAGCGATACCGCGGAAGTGGTTCCGCCGTCGGAAGAGATTGTGAGCGAAGCGGAAGGCGCAAACCCCATCACCGAAGAAGATGCGCCGAAAAAGCGCCGGCCAAAAAAGACCCCGCCGAGAAAAGGCGGCAAGCGCCCGGCAGTAGCTGCACGCAAGGCCGCGCAGAAGGCGGATAAAGCAGAAGCCAAAAACCGCGCGGCGAAAAAGGCGGCGAAGAAAAAGCTCAAGAAAAAACTGGCGAAAAAGCCCGGTGGGAAGAAATAATCGGTGACACAACAATTGGTATACGGCCTGCACGCGGTGCAGGCACTGCTGAAAAGCTCGCCCCAGCAGGTACAGGAACTGCTGTTGCTGCGCGGGCGTCGCGATCAGAAATTACAGAAGATCATCCGCCAGGCGGAGCAGAATGAAATTGTCATTCGCTACGTCGACCGCAAGGCCCTGGATGAAAAAATAGGTGACGACGGCAACCATCAGGGCGCGGTGGCCATCTGTGTGGGCGACACCAAAGTCTACGATGAGCAGTTTCTCAAATCGCTGTTGAAAGAATTGGATGAGAAAGGGGAAGCTCCGTTTCTGCTGATTCTCGACGGCGTGACCGATCCGCACAACCTTGGCGCCTGTCTGCGCTCCGCGGAAGCCGCCGGTGTACACGCAGTGATTGCTCCCAAGGACAAGGCCGCCGGCCTCACACCTATCGCACGCAAGGTCGCCTGTGGCGCCGCCGAAGTGCTGCCATTTATCACCGTTACCAATCTGGCCCGCTGCCTGCAGATGCTGCAGCAGGCCGGTGTCTGGCTTTATGGTGCGGCGGGAGAGGCAGAGCAGGACCTCTATCAAACCTCCCTCACCGGTCCGCTGGCCCTGGTAATGGGGGCCGAAGGCCCGGGTCTGCGGAGACTGACCCGGGAGAATTGCGATCACCTGATCAAAATCCCCATGGCCGGCGAAGTGAGCAGCCTGAATGTCTCGGTGGCCACCGGCGTATGTCTATTTGAAGCGGTGCGTCAGCGCACCGGTTGATCCGCTCTTAGAAATGCCAACAGCAAGCCGGCCGGAATTTCCGCCCGGCTTTTTTTGCGCCTGTATTTTCTCGCAGCCTGCTGAATTCCCGCGCTCTCCGTGCCACTTCTGTCCGCCGAAAAAAGATTGGCAGGCCACTTCCTGTATTCAGCGTTATTTGAGACCTGTGCCACGCCCAGCCAGTCATCCCGCTTGCCTGCAGCTGCTTTAATTTTTTCTGACTTTTCGTTTTTTAATTTTTTTCGTTCTGGCGGGAACCTTTTGGCTTTCCGCTTCGTGTAAGAGTGCACAAGCCGGCAAATGGCAGTCGCCGGCTCCGGGGCAAGGGAGTGCGGTAGTGAAGGCCTGGTTTCTGAATCGACAGTGCGCGCGGGAATATCGCTTTGTAGCGCTGGTGTTTCCCCATCTGCGTCAGCTGCATCGCGTGGCGTATCGCCTGAGCGGTTGTGCGCAGGAGGCGGAAGATCTGGTGCAGGATCTGATGCTCGGGCTGTTGCCTCGGCTGGATGAATTGGACGCGGTTGAGAAGCTGGGTCCCTGGCTGGCAAAAGTGCTGTACCGCAAATATGTGGATCAGTACCGCCGCCGCTGCGCGTCGCCGATCGATGAGCGGGTGCGCTTGTATCAGGACGACGATGAAGGCGAGGTCCTGGGAATCAACACCGTCGCCTCTTCCGGGCCCTGCGATTTCACCCGCCTGGATTTGCAACGTAGCCTGACTGTGGCGCTGTCCGCACTGCCGGAAGGCTGGCGGGATGTGGTGGTGCTGCACGATGTGGAGGGATATACCGCCGAAGAGGTTGCTGAAATCCTCACGCTGCAGGTCGGCACGGTGAAGTCGCGGTTGCACCGGGCGCGCAAAAAATTGCGCCTGCTGCTGGGAGACTTTTCGCCGAGTAATGAAGAAGTCGGTTTTGAAGAAGTCGGTTTAAAGGCGACGCGGGTGTAAGTCTCAGGACTCAGGAGTGAATCATGGACACAAAACTATCCAGCGCACCGCTGTCCAGCGAGCAATTGCGGCGTGCCCTCCGGGAGCTGCCGGTTCCGGATCCCGGAAAGGACTTTGAGTCGCGAATACTCGCTCGTGTGCGGACAGAAGATATACCGCAGGCAGTGGCGCAAAATCGAATCGTGCTGCCCGCCGCCATGGCCGCAAGCCTGCTGCTCGGCCTGTTTCTGGCACCACTGCTTACAAATACGGATCAGCCGGAGGAAACGATGGTCGGGGTGGCTGAGGCTGTCGAACCCACGCCAATCCGGCCACTGCATGTGCGCCTGGACAGTCCCGCCGCACTGGAAGGCGCAACCATCCGCGTATTGCTGCCGGCGAATACCCGTATTCAGGGATATGCCGATGTGAATCAGCTGGAGTGGCAGGCGGATATTTCTGCCGGTGCCAATCAGATCACTTTGCCCCTGCAGGTGGATTCAGTGTCTGGGCAAGAGCCTGTCGGACAACTGACCGTCGAGGTGGAATACCGCGGGGCCAGAAAGACCCTGCACTACGCGATACCGAAGGCCGCACAAGCACCGGCCAATCAACCCATGACGCAGCTTTAATAGCGCAACTGTGGTCTTTTTTAATGATCCGATTTCTTATTGAGGTAAAGGACTATGTCAAAGATTCAATCTGATACAAGCAGCGCACTGTTTACCAGGAAACTGCTGTGTACCGCACTCTTCACCGCGTGCCTGCCGCTTTCCTCCATCGCCTGGGCGCAACAGGAGATGGCCACCGAGGCAGATTTGCAGGCTGCTGCGGATGCCGCAGAAATGGCGGATCTGGATATCACCCTGCAGGTGGTGGAAGACGCGGAGAGCGCCCAGGACCTGCTCAACAATATCGAGCTGCCAGAAGAGGTACGTGAGATCGCGGAGCAGAAGCTGGCCGCCGCTCTGGCTGCAATCAAGGCCATCCGCGAGGCGCAGCCGGGTAATAGCGCACTGACGGGAGAGGGCGCCGCAAACAGTGAGGCGATGCTGGCAGAAATAGCTGAACGCCGCGGGGAGCTGATGGCCAATGCGCAGAACTCGGCGCTGGCCGCCAATGAACAGGCGCAGCAGGCGGTGGAGTCTGCCCGCGAGGCGGTGGAAGAGGCGCTGAAGAATGGGCTCACCAATGCGGAAATGCAGGGCATGATCGAGCAGATGATGCAGGATATTCTCGGCGCCCTGCCCGAGGAGGCGCGCGGCAGTATGGGAGACAGCATGGGGGATGTGGATGCCCTGCTGGACTCTCTGCGGGGCAATGTTGCCAGTGACGCGAGTGATGCCGCAGAGGGCACCGGGGGATAAAGGGTCGTTACCAAAACAGGCCCGGGCGCGCAGGATGCGACCCGGGCCGATGCTATTTGACGAGGCAAAAACTCCCCCCGCAGGGAAGTCAGGTAACGAGGCAGGGAATGCGCGACTTTATCCAACTGTTTTTTCTTATCACCGCACTGATCGCGGTTTCAATATTCGGCCCGGCGCGGCTGGCCGCCGAAGAGCTGCCGTCGGCCACCGGCGCCTTCAAGCGCGGCGATTATCCGCAGGCGCTGACGCTGTTCCGGCAGGCGGAGCGGGGCGGGGACGACAGCGCCAAGTTGAAATTCAACCTGGGTGTCACCCTGTTCAAACTGGGCCGCTATTCGGAAGCGTCTGACTATTTCTGGCAGGTGGTGCCAGAGCCGCAATGGCGCGACCTGGCGGAATACAATCTGGGGCTGGTGGCGCAGCGCCAGGGCGACCAGGTGCTGGCAGCGAAGTATTTTCGCCGAGTGAGTGAGCGTGCCGGCTCGCCAAAGTTACAGCGACTGGCGGCTCTGCAGTTGGGCAGCCCGGTTGCCGAGCCCGCCGCCCAATCGCGCCCCTGGTTGGCCATGGCCAGTATCAATGGCGGTCAGGACGGTAATCCCTATGCAGTAAAAACGGAGTTACTGGGTGACGACGCGGTGGGAGAGGACAGCTTCTTCGAGCTGTTCGGCTGGGGGCAGTATCGTCTGGCCGGGACGGAGGACGATGGCTGGCGCCTGCAGGGGTACGGCTTCACCCGTCGTTACAGCGAGCTGGACAGTCTGAACCTGGGCAGTCTCCGCACCTCGTTGATTCGCGACCTGCGCCGGAATGGCTGGGGCCTGGAGGCGGGCAGTGGCGTTGAGTGGGTGACTTTGGGTGGTGAGCGGGTCAGCCAGCAGTTGCAATTGATCGCTCGCGCGAATCGGGATTTCGGCGCGACCAGCGTGCAGTTGTCGTATATCTCGGCCTACTACGCCGGTGGTGAGAACTACAGCTATCTGGACGGCTGGCGCCAGCGCTTTTCTGCCCGCGCGCGTCGCGAGATCTCTGTTGCAGGTTGGGGCGCCGATTGGGGTGCCTACTACCTGTACGACACCAATGACCGCGAGGATCTGCAGCAGGCTGCAGAGGATTACTACAGCTACTCCCCGGTACGGCACGCTTTCGGCAGTGATGTGCGCTGGCGCTTTCTGAGTCGCTGGGAACTGCGCGCCGGTGTCGAGTACCGCTATAGCGTGTATGACGGGCTGAACCGTGTGGTGGACGACAGTGGCAATGTGTTGGAGTACGAGCGGGAGTCCGATCGCATCAAGACCTGGGTATCCACCCGCTACCGCCTGACCCCGCGCTTCAGTCTCGATGGAAAGCTGTTGAATATCGACAATCAGGAAAACCGGGAACTGTACGACTACGACAAGACTGAGTTAAGCCTTGGAGTCAGTTACGTGTTCTGATCAGGCGGAAGTAGCCGCGGGCGGTTAGCGCGCTTAAAGACGCTTGCGAGGAGTGCAAAAAAATGGAGGGGCCCTGGAGCCCCTCTACGGTGTTATCCCGTTTGTTATTCTTCGGTCCCTGGAGATTATTGTTATTGTTTCTGGGTATCAGTTCAGGGTCTGGCTTCTTAGTTGTTTTTGCGACCTATGCCTGTATGACGCCTCCGGGCACATTCCCCTCAATGTAAATTTCAAAATAATTCCGCGGCTCCAATGTGGTGACTGATTGGTCCGCTCACCCGGGTATCCAGCGCACTGTTCAACTTGCAACCAGTTTGCGGGGCGCATAGAATACGCCGCCCGCAATAGCCCCATCCGGGCTGCTGTTGCGTACTCCTTGCCTCACTGGGCGGCGGCGGTTGTTTTACCGCGGCAAGCCGGGAGGCTGTGTTAACCCGTAAGGAGCTAAAATGCGTCATTACGAAATTGTATTCCTGGTTCACCCGGACCAGAGCGAGCAGGTCGCCGGCATGGTCGAGCGTTACACTGCGACCATCAAAGAAAGCGGTGGCGACGTTCACCGTCTGGAAGACTGGGGCCGCCGCCGTCTGGCTTACCCGATCAACAAGATCCACAAGGCGCACTACATTCTGATGAATGTTGAGTGTACTGAAGAAGCGCTGGCCGAACTGACCACCAACTTCAAGTACAACGACGCCGTGCTGCGCAATCTGGTGATTCGTGAAGACGAAGCCATCACCGAAGAAAGCCCGATCATGAAGGCTGAGAAAGAGTCCCGCGAGCGCAAAGCTGCGCGCGCAGAACGCTCTGAGCGTCGCGAGCGCGCCGACCGTGAAGATTCTTCTTCCGAAGGCGCCGAGGAAGCCAAGTCTTCCGACACCACTGAAGACGAAGAGTAAGGGGATAGTCAGATGGCACGTTTTTTCCGTCGTCGTAAGTTCTGCCGTTTCACCGCCGAAGGCACCAAGCGTATCGATTACAAAGATCTCGATACCCTGAAAGCCTACGTTTCTGAAACTGGCAAAATCGTACCGAGCCGTATCACTGGCACCAAAGCCAAGTATCAGCGTCAGCTGGCCACCGCGGTCAAGCGCGCGCGTTACATTGCGCTGCTGCCGTACACGGACAGCCACGAAGCCTAAGCTGCGCTTTGCTTCGTACGTATTGTTTTAAAAGAGAAGCTATCTAGTGCGCGCCATCGCTGAATTTGCCATGCGATCGCGTGCGCGCGCGGTGATCCTCACCCTGGTGGGTATCCCGTTGATCAGCCCCGCGGTGCTCGCACTGGTGGGGTTGCGCCGCGGCAATAGCGACGGCCTGTTTGTTCTGGCCTGGGCACTGTTGCCGATTGTTGCCGCTGCTGGTGCCGGCTATATGTCGCCACTGATGGCCGGTATGGCCATCACCCACTTTGTGGGGGTGCTGGCCGGCGCAATGGTGTTGCGTGCTACCCGCACCTGGAGTTGGGCGCTGGTAGCGCTGACCGGTGTCACCGCAGTGGGCATCCTCGTTACCTCGCAGGTGACTGGGGGTGTGCTGGGGAACCTGATCGCCGCGGTCAATGAGGCCGCTGGCGGCGCCAGTACCCCGGAGGCCCAGCAGCTGAGCAAGGCATTTGCCAGCGAAGCACAGGCCACCGGTTACCTGACCTGGGTATCGGTGATCAGTGCCATGCTGTCACTGTTGCTCGGTCGCTGGTGGCAGGCGCTGCTGTACAACCCCGGCGGTTTGCGGGAAGAGATGCACGGGCTGCGAATGCCCCTGCCGATTGCCGCAGCCGGTATGCTGTTGTGGATTTACTGCCTCGTCAGCGAACACTTTGTGTTCTGGGGCGCGGTAGCCGCATTCCCCATCATGGTGGCGGGCATTGGCCTGATCCACTGGCTGGTAGCCCAGAAGGGCTGGGGGCGCGGTCCACTGATCGCCATGTACGTCATGTTGGTGATCGCGGCACTGCCGCTGGCTGGTTTCCTGTGCGGACTGGCACTGATCGATAGCTGGATTGATATTCGCGCGCGCTCAAGCAATAAACGCTGAGCGGCGCACAAGAACTGAAACTGAGGGTTCCGAGATGGAAGTTATTCTGCTCGACAAAGTAGGCAAACTGGGCAACGTGGGCGACCGCGTTGAAGTCAAAGCCGGTTTCGGCCGCAACTTCCTGCTGCCTACCGGTAAAGCCGTACTGGCCAACGCAGCAAACGTTGCTGAGTTCGAAGCCAAGCGCGCTGAACTGGAAGCCGCTGCTGCTGCAAAAGTCAGCGAAGCGGAAGGCCGTGCGGCCAAGCTGGCGGATGTGGTTGTGACTATCGCTGCCAACGCTGGCGACGAAGGCAAACTGTTCGGCTCTATCGGCACGCGCGACATCGCCGATGCGATCACCGCTGCTGGCGTTGCCGTTGAAAAAGCGGAAGTGAAGCTGCCGGAAGGCGCGCTGCGCGAAGTGGGCGAGTACGACGTAGACGTACAGCTGCACGCCGACGTGATCACTACCGTGAAGGTTGTTGTAGAAGCCGAATAAGCTTCTGCGATCGCTGAAACGCCTTAGTGCGCTGGGTGGGAATTGGGGTTGCCCGTTTCCGGCCCAGCCGCGCTACAATCAGGCGCTGGATTCTCCCTGCCGACCTTTCGGGGCGGTGCGGAGGGCCCAGCGCCTGATTTGTTTCTAGCCCGGTAAATTTTCCGATCCGGAAGACTGGCCCCGGGCCATCGAATATAAAGCCGAAGATGAACGAATACACTCCCCACGAAGAAGAAGCCCAGGAAACCACCGCCAGCTCGCCACTGCCGCACTCGGTAGAGGCCGAGCAATCGGTGCTGGGTGGCCTGATGCTGGACGCCAGCCGCCTGGATGCGGTGGCGGAGCAGCTGAGTGCGGAAGATTTCTTCGTCGCCAGCCACCGGGTCATCTTCGGTGTCATGCTGGAGACCTCCGGTGGCGAGCAGCCACTGGATATCGTCACCCTCGCCGAAGGTCTCGCCACCCGCGACCTGCTGGCGGAAGTGGGTGGCCCGGCGTATCTCGCCGAACTCGCCGAAAATACCCCCTCTGCTGCGAACATCGTCGCCTACGCCAAGATCGTGCGCGAGCGCTCCATGCTGCGCCAGTTGATCGCCGCCGCCGGCGAAATCAGTCGCACCAGCTTCAACCCTGGTGGCCTGGGTTCTGCCGATCTACTGCAGATGGCCGAGCGCCGGGTGGCGGAGATCGCCGAGGGGCGCGCCAAAGAGGGCGGTTTTGTCGGCGTCGATTCGCTGCTGAAAAAGACCGTCGAGCGCATCGATGAGCTGTTCAAGTCGGAAGGCGACCTCACTGGCCTCAGCTCCGGGCTGACCGAGCTGGATCAGCGTACCTCTGGCTGGCAGCCCGGTGAACTCATCATCCTCGCCGCCCGTCCTTCCATGGGGAAGACCGCTCTGGCGCTGAACTTCGTCGAAGCGGCCATGTTGAGCCAGGAAAAACCGACCCTGGTGTTCAGTATGGAGATGCCGTCGGACAGTCTGGTGATGCGGATGTTGTCGTCCATCGGCAAGATCGATCAGGGGCGTATCCGCAACGGTAAGTTGCAGGAGGAGGACTGGCCCAAGCTGTCCAGCGCGGTGCAGAAGATGAAGGGCAAGGGGCTCTACATTGACGATACGCCGGGGCTGTCACCTTCAGAGGTGCGCGCGCGGGTGAAGCGCACGGTGCGCGACCATACCAACAAGTTGATGCAGGCGGACCCGAAGCTGTCCCGCGAGGATGCAGAGCGCAAGGCGATGCCGGCGATGGTGATGGTGGATTACCTGCAGTTGATGCAGGTGAAGGGCAGTACTGAGGGGCGTACTCAGGAGATCTCGGAGATTTCCCGCTCTTTGAAGGCGTTGGCGAAGGAATACGAGTGCCCGGTGATTGCGCTGTCGCAGTTGAATCGTGGTGTGGAGCAGCGTCCGAACAAGCGGCCGATGAACTCGGACCTGCGGGAATCCGGGGCGATCGAGCAGGATGCGGATGTGATTCTGTTTATTTACCGGGATGAGTATTACAACGAGGACAGCCCGGATAAGGGCTTGGCGGAGCTGATTATCGGTAAGCAGCGGAACGGTGAGATCGGTACCTGCCGGGCGGCGTTCGTGGGTAAGTACACGCGCTTTGATGATCTGGCGCCGGAGTATTATCAGGAAGAGCATTGAGACTGAACATCGAGCCACAGAGGTCAAAAGTTAAAGGTGAATTGCTGGGTGCGGGTTTTCAGGATCGTCACAAACAGGATGTTTGTGCCGAAGCGCCCAGGGATGGGTTCACAGCGGTCCTGAAAACCCGCACCCAGTGATTCGCCGCCACAGTGGTGGTCCGGAGCACTGATCTCCAACGCGGTGGCGGCCGTGCGCTGGGGCAAGTTTTTCGAATCGCTGCGAGTACATCCATGTACGCTCCGGCGCCGCCATCCATGGCGACGACGGTTCGAAAAACTTGCCCCAGCCCCCGGCCTTCGATTCTGATTCTTGTACTTCGAATTTGTCGGCGCGGGCGTTACGGAAAAATCTCGATCGGCGTACCGGTATCCACCATCGCCCAGATTTCGTCCATCTGCGGGTTGGTTACCGCAATACAGCCATCGGTCCAGTTCATGCGGGTGAGGTAGTCTTCGATACCTTTCCAGTGCGGCTTCTGGCCGTGGATCATGATGGAGCCACCGGGGCTGCGGCCCAGCTTTTTCGCTCGTGCGCGGTCTTGCGCGTTGGGGTAGGACACCTGGATAGCACGGTAGTAGGTGCTGTTCTTCTTTTTCCAGTTCAGGGTGTAGCGGCCTTCCGGGGTGCGGGAGTCGCCTTCGTACTGTTTGTGCCCTACGGGGTTTTTACCAAACACCACCTTGTAGCTTTTCACAACCTTGCCGTTGCGCTTTAGCTGCATCAGGTGTTTGGACTTGTAGACCACCACTTCATCCACAGGCTTGATCTTGGCGACGGCCAGGGTGGGGATCAGGAGTAAGGCAATCAGGCTCAATTTCAGGTATCGCATGGCTCTCGTCGGTATAAATGGCATTCGTTTGTTATGTCATTCCGGGGCTGTAAATCAGCTTCCGTACTTTCGCACTTCCACATCCCTGCTGTTTGCGGGGAGACTCGGCGTGTGGGCGGGGGAATTCCGCCGCTGGCTGAGCAATGTGGTTGCGCGGTGCGACTTTGTGGCGCAATAGCGTCATGACAGCGCTGTCCTAGACTGTCACCCCATGCCAGAGGCGGGGGTCTTCGTTAGGCAATTATCCTAGCCCCAACCATGTTTGGCGAAGTGGGTTGTACGATTACTGCTCTACGTGGTCAATTTATCAGCAAGTAGATCATGTTTAAAGGGGCGTCAACATAAAAGATTTCTATAAGAGAGGTAAGTTTCCGTGACCCGTACGTTTTTTGTGACTGGTACCAATACTGAAGTCGGAAAGACCTATACCAGCGCCGCGCTGCTGCACGCGGCTGCCGCGCAGGGGCTGAAAACGGCAGCGGTAAAGCCGGTGGCGTCTGGCTGTGAGCAGACCACTGACGGGCTGCGCAACAGCGATGCGCTGACGCTGATGGAGGCGATGACCGAGGATTTACCCTACGAGCAGGTGAACCCCATTGCACTGGCGCCGGCAGTTGCCCCACATATTGCGGCGATGGAAGCGGGGCGGCGCCTGGACGTGTCGCGTCTTGTGGGCATCTGTCGCGGGGTAATGAGTACTAAAACCGACCTGGTGTTGATCGAGGGCGCGGGGGGCTGGCGTGTGCCGTTGGCGCCGCGCCAGTTCCTTTCCGACCTCCCGCGGGAGCTGGAGTTGCCAGTGGTCATGGTGGTCAGTATGGAGCTGGGGTGCATCAACCACGCGCTGCTGACCGCCGAAGCGATCCACCGGGACGGCCTCAAGCTGGCCGGCTGGGTGGCCAATTTTGTGCGTGCTCCCAAATCCGAAATGCCCCGGGCGGAGGAGAACCTGATGACCCTCGGCGCCATCCTGCCCGCCCCCTGCCTGGGTGTGCTCGACTATGACGAATCCGGCGACTACCGCAATGGCGCCACTCACCTCGACCTCTCCCCGCTGCTATCTTCTTCCAACTGATCCCCCTGTGAGCCGCCTCCTGCTGTAGGCAGGCGGTGACCGAATGCGACAAGCCGGACCCGACGTTCGGCTTGACTTGGGGTGCGCTTGGCTCTAGATTTCAAACATGTGTTTGAAACATGCATTTGAAACAATTGATTGATCGTATTCACCGAGTTATCTGATCAGTCATTGCTGATCCACCAGTAACCGATTCTGCGAGGCGAGACCATGGCCGATTACAAGGCGCCACTGCGCGAGATGAACTTCCTGCTGCACGAGGTATTCGAGGCGGACAAGCTGTGGGCGCGCCTGCCCGCACTGGCGGAAGCCGCCGACCGTGAAACCGCCGATGCCATCCTGGAAGAGATGGGCAAGCTGGCCGCCAATACCCTGGACCCGCTCAACCGCAGTGGCGACGAGGAAGGCTGCCACTGGAACGATGGTGTGGTCTCCACCCCGAAAGGCTTCCCGGAAGCCTACGCCACCTACTGCGAAGGCGGCTGGGGCGCGCTGGTGGGCAACCCGGAATTCGGTGGTATGGGCATGCCCAAGATGCTGGGCGCCCAGGTGGAAGAGATGCTGTGCTCGGCGAATATCTCCTTCGCCCTCTACCCGATTCTCACCAACGGCGCCTGCCTGGCACTGGACGCGCACGGCAGTGACGAACTGAAAGAAAAATACCTGCCGAATATGTACGCGGGCACCTGGGCCGGCGCCATGGATCTGACCGAGCCTCACGCCGGTACCGACCTCGGCATTATCCGCACCAAGGCTGAGCCCCAGGACGACGGCAGCTATAGCATTACCGGTAGCAAGATCTTCATCACCGGCGGTGACCACGACCTGTCGGAAAACATCATCCACCTGGTGCTGGCCAAACTGCCGGACGCGCCGAAGGGCCCGAAAGGGATCTCCCTGTTCCTGGTGCCGAAGATTCTGGTGAACGAAGACGGCAGCCTGGGCGAGCGCAATGGCGTGAGCTGTGGCTCCATCGAGCACAAGATGGGCATCAAGGCGTCTGCCACCTGCGCAATGAACTTCGACGGTGCCAAAGGCTGGCTGGTAGGTGAGTTGAACAAGGGCCTCGCGGCCATGTTCACCATGATGAACTACGAGCGCCTGGGTGTGGGTATCCAGGGCCTTGGCGCTTCCGAGCGCTCCTATCAGAGTGCCATCGAATACGCCCGCGATCGCGTGCAGAGCCGCTCCCCAGAGGGCGCCAAGCAGCCGGAGAAGGCCGCCGACCCGATCATCGTGCACCCGGACGTGCGTCGCATGCTGTTGACCCAGAAGGCCTATATCGGTGGTGCTCGTGCTCTGTCCACCTATGTGGCCAAGTGGCTGGATCTGTCCAAGTACAGTGAGGGTGAGGAGAAACAACACGCGGAAGCCATGGTGGCGCTGCTGACCCCGGTGGCCAAGGCTTTCTTTACCGACAAGGGCCTGGATTGCACCGTGCTCGGCCAGCAAGTGTTTGGTGGCCACGGCTATATCCGCGAGTGGGGCCAGGAACAGCTGGTACGCGACGTGCGTATTACCCAGATCTATGAAGGCACCAACGGCATTCAGGCGCTGGACCTGATCGGCCGCAAGACCGTGGCCAACGGCGGCGCCTTCTTCGAGCTGTTCGCCGCCGACGTGCAGCAGTTTATCGATGCCAATGCCGCGAACGATGCTCTCTCTGAATTCATCGTGCCGCTGGCGAGCGAGCTGCAACGTCTGAAAGACGTGACTGCTGCGGTAATCGATGCCGCCAAGACCGACCCCAACGCACCGGGTGCGGCTTCCGTGGAATATCTGCACCAGTTCGGCTTCGTAGCCTACGCCTTCATGTGGGCGAAAGTTGCCAGCGTTGCCGCGGGCCAGAGCGACGATTTCTATCGCAGCCAGATCAAAACCGCGCGCTTCTTCTTTGCCCGCCTGCTGCCGCAGGCCAGGGCACTGGCGGAGAGCGTGCTGGCCGGCAGTGAGACCCTGATGGACCTGGAAGAAGAGCTGTTCTGACCCCGGTTGCTGGATGCCGGATGTTTTTGTCATGCCGGACTAGATCTGGTACCGGCATGACTGGGATTCAGCGTAATCCGCTTTGCCTCGTCATCCCGGACTCGATCCGGGATCCAGGTCCTTCGGACGATCAAAGCCCCGCACCCGCGGGGCTTTTTTCATTTCGGCGAATCTCCTAAACTCGGGTCATCAAAATAAAAAGATCCCGGGTTACCTATGTCTAGTTCCGATTCGCCCAGTCCAGACTCCGAAACCGCCATCCCACCGAAAAAACTCTCCGACGAAGACCAGGCCAAGGTCGATCGCTATCTGCAACGTGGCCACAACGATGTGGAGCGCAAGCCGTTCAGGCCTTTCCTGCTGCTCGGTATTATCCTCGCCGTGCTGACAGTGTTGTCCCTGCTCAGCCTGTTTATCGCGCGCACCAAAGGCGTTGTGTGATTAGGGAGTATTTGTGATTAGGGGGTATGTGTGATGGCGGATTCCGAGAAATTTCTGCCGCTGGAATTTCAATGTTTCGATGACGAAACCAAAATCGCGCGTGCGCGTTCCTTCTACCAGTGGATGAAACAGCGTCGCTCGGTGCGCGACTTCTCAGACAAACCGGTCCCGCGAGAGGTCATCGAACATGCGGTGCTGACCGCGGGCAGTGCGCCCAGTGGTGCCAATATGCAGCCCTGGCACTTCTGCGTGGTGGAATCGGCAGCCGTGAAAAAAGAGATACGCCTGGCGGCGGAAGCGGAAGAGCGGGAATTCTATGAGCGGCGTGCCTCGGAGGAGTGGCTGGATGCACTGGCGCCGCTCGGTACCGATGCACAGAAACCGTTTCTGGAAACTGCGCCCTACCTGATCGTGATCTTTCTGAAGAAGTTTTCCGAAGGGGAGGCGGGAGAGCAGCGCAAAAATTACTACACGTCCGAATCGGTGGGCATTGCCACCGGCATGCTATTGGCCGCCCTGCACAATGCCGGCATCGCCACACTCACTCACACCCCGAGCCCGATGAAATTCCTGAACCAGATCCTCGGTCGTCCCAGCAACGAGCGCCCCTATATGATCGTGGTGGCGGGATTGCCGGAAGAGGGTGCGCAGGTACCGGCAATTGGCAAAAAGTCGCTGGCGGAAATAGCCGAATTCATCTGATGCGGGCGGAGGGTTAATTGCCCAGGGCTTCGATCAGTTGCCACTCCGCCGCCGTCACCGGCTGAATCGACAGCCGCCCCTGCTTTACCAGCACCATTTCCGCCAGCGCCGGGTTCTGCTTGATCTCTTTCAATGGCACCGGGCGTGCAAAGGCGCTCTGCCAGCGGATATCCACACAGAACCAGCGCGGTTTGTCCTCAGTTGCCTTGGGGTCGAAGTATTTACTCTCCGGGTCGAACTGCGCCGGGTCCGGGTAGGCGGTGCGCACTACGCGGGCGGTGCCAACGATGGCGGGCACCTTGCAGGCACTGTGATAGAAGAGCACGCCGTCGCCTTCTTCCACCTGGTCGCGCAGAAAATTACGCGCCTGATAGTTGCGGATACCGTCCCAGCGCCCTATTTGACCAGATTCGCTCTTCAGGTCATCAATGCTGTATTCATCCGGCTCCGACTTGAACAGCCAGTAGTTCATCGCACCGTTTCCTCGATCTGTCTTTGCCCGCCGCACTTTCTGCGGCAGTCCGTCCGATTGCTGCGTTTGGTGGTATTTCGCCCACGGCCCGCGTCATTTAGGCTATTTTCCCAGATTGGCGCCGTGCGTGCGCGTCTTTGGAGATTTATGGGTACTACCGTTTTCAACTGGCTGTCCGACTGGCTGGCGTCCGAGCGCAACCAGTACTGGGCGCTGCAATTCAGCGGCTGGGCAGGTTATACACTGCTGACCTTTATCGGCGGCTTCTTCTGGGTGGAGAGCCACTGGCTGTACACCGGCTATCTGGCGGTGGCGACGGCATCGGGCATCGCCCTGTCCGAGGGCATGCGCCGCGGTTTCCAGCGCTTGTGGGACAAGCCGCCGGCGACCCGCCTGATCGGTACCCTGGGTGTCATCATTGTCGCGGCGGCGCTGTGGGCGGCGATCAAGTTTGGCGGCTCCCTGTGGCTCTACGGCAAGGAGAGCGATGACCACCCGATGGTGCTGGCGGTCTACTGGTTCTCCTACTCCTTCCTGATCTACATGACCTGGACCGCGCTCTACTACGGCATCAAGTACTACCAGACCTCCCTGCAACAGCAGGAGAAGGCACTGAAGGCGGAGTCCATCGCCCACCAGTCGCAGCTCAAGATGCTGCGCTACCAGCTCAATCCGCACTTCCTGTTCAATACCCTGAATGCCATCTCTACCCTGATCCTGGATCAGGATGGCAAGACCGCCAACAGCATGGTCACGCGGCTGTCCCAGTTCCTGCGCCACTCGCTGGATAATGACCCCATGCAGAAGGTGACCCTGGCGAAAGAGGTGGAAGCGTTGATGCTCTACCTGGACATTGAGAAGGTGCGCTTCGCCGATCGCCTGCAGATCAATGTGGACCTGGATGGCGATGCGCCGCGGGCGCTGGTGCCGAGTCTGCTGCTGCAACCGATTGTGGAAAACGCGATCAAATACGGTATCTCCCAGCGGGAGTGGGGCGGTGAGATTACGATCAAGGCGCGGGTGTTTGCCGGCGAACTGCTGATCGAAATCAGTGACAATGGCCCGGGGGTGCGCGAGCAGGATCTCGCCGGCCTGGGGCACGGTGCCGGTGTTGGCATCCGCAATACCTGTGAGCGTTTGCGTGCACTCTACGGCGTTGAGCAGAAGACCCGCTTCTGCAATCGCCCCGAAGGCGGGTTGGCAGTGCACCTGCGTATTCCCTTCGAACAGGAATAAACTCAAGCAGGGATAAAAAAAGGATTACCCGGAGAGAAGCGACCAGTGAGTAACGAAATCCTGAAAGTCATCATTGTGGACGATGAGCCCCTGGCCCGGCGCGGTCTGCGCCTGCGCCTGGAAAATTTGGGCGGTATCGAGGTGGTTGGCGAGTGCGGCAATGGCCGCGAGGCGCGCGAGCAGATTCTGGCGCTGAAGCCGGATGTCGCATTTCTGGATATCCAGATGCCGGGCGTCAGTGGCCTGGAGCTGGTGCAGTTGCTGCCGAAGGACGATATTCCACAGATCGTGTTTGTGACGGCCTACGATCAGTACGCGGTTGAGGCCTTCGAGGTCAACGCGGTGGACTATGTACTGAAGCCGATTGAGGAAGACCGGTTGGCGGTGGCGTTGCAGCGGGTGCGCGCGAAGCTGGGTAGCGAAAACCTGGTGGCGCAGCGCGAGCAGTTACTGGAGGCGGTGGCCGATCTGACTCAGGAATCGCCGGAGGCGCTGGAAGAAAAGCTGGCGGCTGGTGAGCTGGGTGGCAGTCGCTATCCGGACAAGATCGCGATCAAGGATTCGGGAAAAATTACCCTGGTGCCGGCGCGGGAAATCGACTGGATCGATGCCGCCGGTGACTATATGTGTGTGCACGCCAATGGCGAAACCCATGTGATGCGTATCACCATGAAGGAGCTGGAACAGCAGCTGGATCCGAAGGTATTTCAGCGTATTCATCGCTCGACCATCGTCAATTTAAAGCGGGTGCGGGAGATTTGCGCGCACATCAACGGCGAGTATCACCTGGTGCTGAATAACGGCGAGCGATTGAAGATGAGCCGCAGTTATAAGAATAAGGTTCAACATTTTATTTAGGCCTTGTGGTCCTATATTTTTCCATTCCGTGGCGGCAGAGTGCTGGGTATCTATTTTCAAAACCGCTGTGAACCCATCCCTGGGCGCTGCGGCGCAAACTTCCTGTTTGCGACGCTTTTGAAAATAGATACCCAGCACTCTGCCTTCGCATCAAGGTATTGCACTTCGTAAGTCGATCGTCCTGAATCCTCTCCAGCTCGGCTGCATTTTATTTCTCTCTATCGCAACGCGATTGTTTTCCTTTCCCCTGCAGTTAACCTTCCATCAACAAGAATTTTTATAAAAACCAAACGTTGATGGGGTCGCGAGCATGTCGCTCACCAATACCGCGCTGAAAAACCCTGCAGCCACGGCGGTCGCCGTGGTGCTTGCCGTGCTGCTGGGTGCGTTTCTCGCCAGCAAGCTGCCGGTGCAATTGTTTCCCGATATCGAAAATCCGCAGATCACCATTCAGGCCGGGTGGCGCGCGGCTTCACCAAAAGAGGTGGAGGCGGAAATTGTTGAGCCGATCGAGTCGGTGCTGCAGGGAGTGACCGGGCTGGAGATGATGCAGGTGAATGCCGGCCGTGGCGGTGCCTGGGTGAACCTCGAGTTTGCCATGGGCACGGATATGGACAAGGTGCTGATCGATGTGATCAGTCGCATGAGCAGTCTGCCGCCACTGCCGCGGGATGCGGAGCCGCCGCGGGTGATGCTGGGTGGCTGGGGTGGCAATACATCGCCGCTGACCTATTTCTTTTTGCAGCTGCTGCCGGGCAATCCGAACACCATGCGCGAGTACACCGGCTTGATCGAGGATGTGTTGCGCCCGGAGCTGGAGGCGGTGCCGGGGGTGGCGAGTGTGGAGGCGCAGAATGGCGTGGCCGCGCGGGAAGAGCTGCAGGTGGTGTTTGATCCGTGGAAGGCGGCGGAGCTGGGGATTCAGTTGCCACTGGTGACTCAGCAGCTGGCGTCGGCGCGGGATGTTTCCGGTGGTTTTACCGATGTGGGGCGTCGCCGCTATACCCTGCGTTTCGCCGGGGAATACCGCCCGGATGAACTCGCGCAACTGGTGCTGGAATGGCGCGATGGCCAGGCGGTACGCCTCGGGGATATCGCCAGTGTGCAGGTGGCGCCGTCGGAGTCCAATGGTACCGCCACGCAGAACGGCAACCCGGCGGTTTCCATCCGTATTAATCGCGCCAACGGTGCCAATATGCTGGCGACCCTGGAGCGGGTAAAGGCGCGGGTGGCGGAGCTGAACAACACCATGCTGGCGGATCAGAAGCTGGTGCTGGTGCAATCCTTCGATGCATCGATCTTTGTTTACCGCGCGCTGAGTTTACTCGGTGGCAACCTGCTGCTGGGCATGTTGCTGGCGGTGGGGGTGCTGTGGTGGTTTATGCGGCGTATGCGCGCCACCCTGATCGTGGCGGCGGCGATCCCGATTTCCCTGCTTGCCACGTTTGTGGTGCTGTCTGCGGCGGGGCGCAGTGTGAACGTGATTTCGCTGGCGGGACTCGCGTTCGCGACCGGTATGGTGCTGGACGCTGCCATCGTGGTGCTGGAAAACATTATTCGCCTGCGGGAAAAGGGCAAGAGTCCCGATGAGGCATCTGTGCAGGGTGCCGGGCAGGTTTGGGGCGCGTTGCTGGCGAGCACCGCGACCACCGTGGCCATTTTCCTGCCGGTGTTTTTCCTCAACAGTGTGGAAGGACAGATCTTCGGCGATCTCGCGCTCACCATTGCGGTAGCGGTGGTGTTCTCACTGCTGGTCGCGGTCGCGGTGGTGCCGGTCGCGGCAAAACTCTGGTTGCCGGAAGTTTCTGCGCGCGACCGCCTCGCGCCATTGTGGGAAAAAATCAGTAGCCGGGTGATGCGACTTACCGCCACCACCGCGCGGCGCTGGCGAGTGATCGGTCTGTTTCTGGTGCTGCCGCTGGCCGCGACCTGGTTATTGTTACCCAAGCTCGACTATCTGCCGCCGGTAAAACGGGATGCGGTGGACGTGTGGCTGAATTTCCCTGCGGCCACCAACAATAAAACCATCGCCAAAGAAGTGGTGGCAGAAATCGACCGGCGTATGGGCCCGTATATGCGCGGCGAAAAAGAGCCGGCGTTGAAAAACTATTACATCCTCACCTGGCCCAATGGCGGCACCATGGGCGTGCGGGTGAAAGACATGAGCAAGGCTGCGGATATGGAGCGTATCCTGCGCCAGGAAGTGCTCAAGGATATTCCGGACTTCCAGGGCTTTGCCGCGCGCGGCAATTTGTTTGGTCAGTTCGGCGGTGACCGCCAGATCGAGCTGCACCTGCAATCCAAAGATGCGGAAGGCTTGATGAAGGCCGCCGCAGCCGGCGTGAAAATTTTCGGTGAGCAGATGCCCGGGGTGCCGGTACAGCCGAACCCGGGCCTGGCGCTGGCAGAGCCGGAGCTCACCGTGCACCCGGACGATCGCGCCATCTACGAGCAGGGGTGGAACCGTCAGGATATGGGCAGCCTGATTCGCGCGCTGGGTAACGGCCTGTATGTGGGCGAATACTTCAACGGTGAAAAACGGCTGGATGTCATTTTCAAGGCGCAGGAGTGGAGTACCCCGGAGCAGCTGGAAAATACCCCGCTGGTTACTCCCCGCGGCCAGATTACTTCGCTGTCGCAATTGGCCAGCGTTGAGCGCACCGTGGGGCCGGGCAGTCTTCGCCGGGTGGACGGGCGCCGCACCATCAGCTTGCGCATCGTGCCGCCGAATGATGTTTCCCTGGAGGAAGTGCGCGCACAGATCGAGGCGGACATACTGCCGAAACTCCAGGCCGCGATGCCCGCCGACGGCAGTATTCTGGTGGGCGGCAATGCCAGTGATCTGGATAACGCGATCAAATCCCTTTCACAGAATTTCGTACTGGCACTGGTGATCCTGTTCCTGCTGATGAGCGCGCTGTTTCGCTCGCTGAAAGATGCGGCGCTGGTTTTACTGACGGTGCCACTGGCGACGGTGGGCGGTGTGCTGGCGCTGCGGTTGATTAACCTTTTCGGCTTCCAGCCGCTGGACCTGCTGACCATGATCGGCTTTGTGATCCTGCTCGGCCTGGTGGTGAACAACGCGATCCTGCTGGTACACCAGACCCGCGCCGCGGAGCTGGAAGGGCTCAATCGCACATCTGCGGTGGAGCAGGCCCTGAAGCTGCGCCTGCGGCCGATTTTTATGAGCACGTTGACCAGTGTATTTGGCATGTTGCCGCTGCTGGTGGCACCCGGGGAAGGCAGCGTGATTTATCGCGGGCTGGCGGCGGTGATTGTCGGCGGTATGGCGGTGAGCACACTGTTTACCCTGATCTTGCTGCCCGCCCTGTTGCAAACCGGCAATGTTTCATTGCCGGGTGTTCGACAAATTCAACAAAACCTCCGCGCGTCCGGCGCAGGGAGTGACTCACAATGAAAACGACCAGAACAGTAGTCAAAAAAGCGAACAAGCGATTTTCCACCTGGCTCAGCGCAGCGCTGATTGCCGGCAGTTTCTTTGCCTTGCCCTCTCTCGCGCAGGGACCCCAGGAAGGCGTTGCGGTTTCCACCAGCCGCGCACAGTTGCGCGATCTCTCGCCCAGTCAGTGGGCCGCCGGGCGTGTGGTGAGCCGGCGGGATATTCGCGTGTCCTCGCAGCTGGACGGCCTGCTGGAATATGTCGCCGAGCCGGGTGCACGGGTAAAGCAGGGCCAGCGCCTTGCGGAGCTGGAGGCCACTCCGTGGAGACTGCAGCTGCGCGATGCACAAAGCCAGATCAAACAACTGCAGGCGCGCCTGACCTATATGGATGCGCAGCTGAACCGCCTGCAATCCCTGGCTGAACGCAACAGCACATCGCGCTCGGCGCTGGAAGAACAGCAGGCGGAGCGAGAAGCGCTGGCGCAGCAATTGGCCGCGGCAGAAATCGCCCGCGACCGCAGCCAGTACGAACTGGGCAAAACCCGTATCAATGCGCCCTTCGACACCCTGGTAGTCAGCCGTGAACTGCAGGCCGGTGAATACGTACGCACCGGTGAAGAACTGATGCGTGCGCTGGACATGGGCCAGCTGGAAGTGGAAGCGGATATTCCCCTCGGGGCACTGCCACTGCTGCAACAGGGCGACTCCCTGACCCTGCGCAGCGACCTGCTGGGCAACCGCGCGCAACGCGAGTCCGCCGCTGCAGTGGTGCAGGGGCACGTACGGCAACTGGTGCCGGTCGCCGATACCGGCTCCCGCCGGGTGAAATTACTGGTCAGTTTGCCGACAGAAGTGGCCGCCGGGTGGATAGCCGGTTTGCCGGTGCAGGTCGCCGTTCCCCTGCGTGCGGCAGAGCAGACCATCGCCATTCCCCGCGACGCCCTGATCCTGCGCGATGGCAACGCCTACGTATTCCGCGTGGATGACGAGGGCAAGGCGCAGCGTCTCGCGGTCACCCCCGGCAGTGGCGACGGCGACTGGATCGCGGTAAGCGGTGATGTGCGCGATGGGGATCAGGTCATTGTGCGCGGCGCTGAGCGTTTGCAGCCGGGGCAGGGGGTAAAGGTTCTGCGGGAAATCGCTGTGGGCGAAGCGCCGAACAGCAGCGCAGCTACCCTCTGAGTTTCTGCTGGGTAGGTTTCGGTTGGGTAGGCGTCTACTGGGCAGGTATCTGCCCTGATGTCCATCGCAGCGGAAAATTAATCTCGTTTTCTGGTTTGGGTGAGACTAAAACTCCGGCTAGACGGTGATCCTGTGTCGGGACACCTAAGGTCAGGAGGCGCCCATGGCACCAGAAAGCGAATCTCAGGTATCCCTTTCAACCCGCCCGCTACTGCGCGCCATGGCCGAGAACTGGTGGGTGGCGCTGGTGCGCGGCCTGTTTGCCATCGTGTTCGGTGTGCTCACCTTTGTCTGGCCGGGCATATCCCTGCTCAGCCTGGTACTTCTTTTCGGCATCTACACCTTGATCGACGGTGTGGTAGCGCTGTACGGCGCGGTCAAGGGGCGTGGTCAGGTGGAGCGCTCTTCACTGTGGTGGCTGCTGTTTGTGGGAATTACCGGTATCGCCGCAGGTATCGTTACCTTCGTTTATCCACAGGTGACCGCGCTGGTGCTGGTGATCTTTATCGGTGCCTGGGCGCTGGTGCGGGGTATTTTTGAAATCATTGGCGCTGTTCGTCTGCGCAAGGAAATCGATCACGAGTGGCTGCTGATCTTCGCCGGGCTACTGTCGGTTATCTTTGGTCTTGTGTTGTTGCTGAAGCCCGGCGCTGGCGCACTGGCCCTGCTGTGGCTGATCGGCAGTTACGCGATTGTGTTCGGATTCATTCTGGTGTGGCTGGCATTCCGGCTGAAAAAGTTGGCACGCAATACGCATGCTGGCTGAGCGCACGGAATAAAGCCTGAGCGCAATCGTCCGCTAACAGGGCGTCCCCGGTACAGGGGGCACCCGTCTGTGCCGGGTCGCACTGTGCTTGAAACTGGACGGGGCGCCGTGCAAACTGCGATCAATCTCAAGGGCACCAGGCCAATACAAATATAACGAGCCGTTCATGAGCGAAGCACTGATCGTTCTCGATCCCGCTGCGGATAAAAGTCTGCAGCAGCAAATCCGTGAAAAACTGATCCAGGGTATTCTTTCTGGCAGTATTCCCGCGGGTCATAAAATGCCTTCGTCGCGCCGTATGGCCGAGCAGCTCGGCGTCGCCCGCAATACTGTGGTCCTTGCCTATCAGCAACTGGTGGATGACGGGTTTCTGGTGACCCGAGAGCGCAGTGGCTTTTTCGTCAGTGAGACCGTGTCGCAGCAGGGTGTTATCAGCCACAATGCCGGCGAGCCACAAAGGGACGAGGACGATCGGCAGTTCTGGCGCGCCCACTGCAACCCTGTATCCGTCAGTCGTCGCGCCCTGCAGAATCGTCCCGCCAACTGGTTGCAGTATCCCTATCCGTTTGTCAGCAATGAATATGATCCGCGGCTGTACCCCAGCGCGGAGTGGCGGGAGTGCACACGGGATATTTTTACCGCGCGGGAAGTCGCGCAGTGGGCAACCCTTGGCAATAACGAGGACGATCGGCACCTGGTGGAGCAGATCTGTACCCGGCTGCTGCCGCGCCGCGGTATTTACGTGGACCCGGGCCAGATACTGCTGACCAGTGGTATGGAGCAGGCCTGCTATCTGCTGGGTGAATTACTGCTGGGAAATCAGCGAAAGCTTGCACTGGTGCGGCCCGCCGGTGGCGAAACCGGGGAGATATTCCGGCGCTCCGGCGCGCAAATTTTACCGCTCACACAAGATGCGGACGGCCCACTGCTGGATGACAATTGCAAAGCGGCCCACTGCATTTACCTGCAGCCCAACGTGCACAATCCCACCGCGGTGACCACCAGTCTGGAGCGACGCCGGCTGCTGTTAAGGCAGGCGCGGGAGCAGCAGGCCGTGGTTATCGAAAACGACTGCGACCACGATTTCTGCTACCACGGGAATCCGTTGCCGCCGTTGAAAAGTATGGAAGGCGGCAGTTCGGTTATCTATCTCTATCAGTTTCCAAAGATCATCGACCCGGGCATGCAGCTCGCATTTGTGGTTGCCCCGAAGCCGGTGATTCAGCGCCTGCGCGCACTGCGCTACACCCTGCGCGAACGGGTACCGGCACTCAATCAGCGCTTGCTGGCCAAATTTGTCGCGGCCGGTCACCTCGACGCAGCGCTATTTAAGATCACTCAGCAATTGAAGGACCGGTGGACCGCTCTGGGCGAAGCCCTGATGTACCACCTGCCCAAGTTGAAAGTCCGCCGCGCCAGCTGCGGCACCGCCTGTTGGCTGGAGTTGCCCTCCCATGTGGATGGCGCCCAGCTGCAAATCAGTGCTGAACAGAACGGATTATTGCTGGAAACAGTGGGGGATGGCAGCGCCGTGCGACTCGGCTTTTCTGCGATTGATGCAGACAAGATTGAGGGAGGTGTGCGGGTCCTGGCGCAATTGATCAACGGCAAATTGCAGGCGGAAGAAGAGACACTGGATGTGGCTTCTGGCCGACGCCTTAGCGCGGAAGATTTGCAGCGGGAGATGCCCGGGGCCATATTCCTCGGCACCAACACCCTGGGCGAGTCCTACCGCATCGAGTTGAAGCCGGACGGCACCATGCTCGGCTACTCCCGCAACGATGTGGAGATGGACGAGACCGACACCGGACGCTGGTGGCTCGACGGCGACCAGTGGGTGCGCCAGTGGCGCACCTGGTCCTACGGCCGCAAGGCAAGTTTCTATGTGGTGACCGACGGCCACCGCATCAAGTGGTTCAATGAAACCGGCAAACTGATTGATGCGGCGATCATTGCGAACGAATAAATTGACCGTGCGTTAATTCGTTGAGGCGCGATCGAGTCGCGCCGCAGCGGGCACCGCAATCAGGCAGATACCCAGTACCACAACGGTAACAAGGATCAGCTGGGTATAGCTGCCTCCGCCGGTAATGAAGTAGCCCGCAAACAGTGGTCCACAGGCCAGCCCCAGCTTCGATGCAAAGCCACCAAACGCGCCCATCTGCCCGGCACTGTCAAATCGCGAGGCCATGGTCAGGAAATAGGGGACACAGAAAGCCCAGGTAATTCCGGTGACCACATTGGCCAGAATAAACAGCGGGCGAATATCACTGAATACGAACAGCAGCAGGCCCAGCAGAGTAATGATCAGTGCCGCGGCCAGGGGTTTGGCCAGTGGGTATTTCTGCCCGGTCACCGCCGCCAGCGCGGCGCCACCAATGGCGATCAGGTTTGCCCAGAACAGGGTCTGGCTAATAAAGCCCAGGGGCAACTCAAAGGTTTTGCCCAGGTCGAAAATGAAAGCGAACAGCGCCATATTTGCGAACTGGAAGCAGAACAGCGCAATCAGGGTGATGATGATGGGTGCCAGAGGCAGCGGCGCTGCGTTTTCTGCGTGTGCGCGACTCTCCTCCTCCGTTGGCAGCGGGTAGTCGGCAATCAGCGGCAGCATCAGCAGGGTGAGTGCGCTGAAGGTAATCAGCGCAAAGAAGGGCACGTAGGTGCCGTGCTCCACAACCAGCGCTGGCAGGAAACCGACCCCGATGGCCCCGCCGGTGTATTGCACCAGCAGCACCATGCTGTAACTGCGCCCGGCAATACCACTGCGGGCAATGACCGCAAAGCCCAGTCCCACCAGGGCACCACCGAGAATCCCGTGCACCAGTCGCAATGGAATCAGCAGGTCCAGGTTGGCCAGCTGAATGGTCAGCACATCCATGCCGATCGAGCAGCACAGCAGAATGGCTGCGGCGCGCTTCCAGCGCGGGATATGCCGGATCAGCCAGGAAACCGTGAAAGCACCGATCACCGCGCCCATGGTGTTGGCGAATGTGATCTGCCCCGCCTGCTCGGCGCTCAGCCCGGCACCCGCCATCAACGCGTCAACGATGACCGGAAAGATGTTTACATAGTAGAGGCCCGCGGAAGACAGGAACGCGAGAAAGATGCTCGCAATCCAGCCATTGCTGACCAAAAGACTATTTTTTCCGGCATTTTCGGGAATTTTATTTCCGGAATAGCCTGATTCAGGGGCGTCTGTCGCTGCAGACTGGACAGGATTTTTCATTGGTACTCCGGCGCTTTGGAAGAGCTTGTTATCTGTCTTATCGATTGAACCGACGTCCATTCAAGAAAAGTCGCGGTCGGTTCCTGTGCCGGACCAAAGCTAACTTATTACAGCTCGCGTAATAGTGCCAGATCCCCCCAATGATTAGGTCCAAATCCCGTATTCCGCCACCCACTCCCCGGTTGGACTCATGCCTGTTGCCCATCTGGCCCTATAGCTGAGTGCTGCTCTGGGCCAGTATTAATCCAGCTGGCCAAGGTCTACCCCGGATTGCACCGGAAAGGCTGCGGCAACAACAAAAATCAATAATCCAGAATCAGGAACCGGTGTGATGAGTAGCAACCGCAGGTCTTTTGGCATAGCAGCACTGCAATTGAAACTGGATGAAGCAGACAATCTCGAGCTGCTTCTGCAGAAAATCCAGCGCACCAAACTGCGCTACCCCTGGGTCAAAATGATCGTATTGAGCGAACTGGCCCTGCGCGGAGTCGGCGCACAACACGCCCGCGAGCTGCCCTCCGCCGAAGAGGACGCGTTTTGTCGCACCGCTCGGGAACTGGGCATCTGGTTGATCCCGGGGTCCATGTACGAAAAATGTGGCAGCGCGGTATTTAACACCACGCCGGTCATCAATCCCGCAGGGGAAGTGATCGCCCGCTATCGCAAGATATACCCCTTCCTGCCGTACGAAAAAGGCGTTACCGCCGGTGACCAGTTCGTCGTATTCGATGTGCCCGAGGTGGGTCGCTTCGGTGTCTCCATCTGCTACGACATGTGGTTCCCGGAAACTACCCGCGCCATGGCCTGGATGGGGGCAGAAGTCATTATTCACCCCACCAAGACCGACACCATCGACCGCAAAGACGAACTCTCCATGGTCCGCGCCAGCGCAGTGATGAACCAGTGTTATGTGGTCGACGTGAACGGTGCCGGCGAGCAGGGCAACGGCCGCTCGATTATCGTGGGCCCAGAAGGGGATACTCTCCACGAGGCCTCAATCGAGGAGGAAGTTGTTGCTTTGTACCTTGATGTGGAAAAAGTTACTCAGGTGCGTGAGCGCGGTATGAAAGGTCTGGGCCAGACGCTGAAGAGCTTCCGCGACGGCAAAGTGCGCTATCCGCAGTACGAACAGGGAGCGGTATCCCCTGCACTGGAGCAGCTCGGCGAGCTGAAAGTGCCGGAGTAAGACTGGTTAGACAAAAGTTCATTTCTCACAGGATGGCTTTTTATCACCATAACAAACTGGACCAGTCGTTGTAGACTAACTGGCACTAGGTATAGGCCAGGGTCCAGTTATACAAAAGAATCACAACAAAAAGCCGGCGCAGTTTGGCCAGCGGCGAAAATTCAAAATAAGAGATCCAAACCTAGCAGAGGGCATCATGAAACAACCAATCAAGCAGGGTTTCAGCAAAACTACATTGGCAACCGCAGTCGCGGCAGTATCTGCCGGGGCGCTGTTCAGCGTGCCGCAGATGTCGCTCGCACAAACGGAAAATGAAGGGCCGATTGAAGAAATTATTGTAACGGCAACCAGCCGTGAAGCTTCAATGCAGGATATCCCCTACAACATCTCTGCGGTTTCTGGGGATGCAGTGGCATCTGCCCAGATCACTGATCAGGCGGAGTTGATGCGCAATATTCCCGGTGTCGCTGTTGTGGACCGGGGCAGCCGCAACTCTGGTGTAATCAATGGCGTGATGATTCGTGGTCTCAACGTCGATGGTTCTGCGCTGGGTGACTATGCGCTTTCGGCATCCCCTACCGTTTCCACTTACATCAATAGCACTCCGGTATACGCAAACTTTATCCTTAAAGATCTGGAGCGCGTGGAAGTACTGCGTGGTCCGCAGGGCACCCTTTATGGCTCTGGCTCACTTGGCGGCACCGTACGATATATCACTCGCAAACCCAGTACTGAGGGTGCAGAGGTAAACCTCAATTCGGGTGTGTCATCTACTGCCGGTTCGGAAGGCTTGAATTACTACAGCGATGCAGTCATCAATTTGCCGCTGTCAGATAGTTTCGCGGTGCGAGCGGCTGCGGGCTTTGTCGATGGCGCCGGTGTGGTTGATTACGTCAATGTATATCAGCTTGACGGCGAAGGTTTGCCGACAGCTCCGAATGGCGTACTTTCTCCGGATGCAGAATTCCGCACTGTAGAGGATGCGGATACTGTCGATATCAAATATGTGAAGGTGGCGGCTCTGTGGCAGCCTACGGAAAATATTGAAGCAGTATTGACCCACATGATGCAGGAAGACGACATCGGTGGTCGTCGCCAGCAGACCCTGGGGACCGATGGTTTCGGCAACCCGTACGATGACTATGAAAACGGCTCTATTCAACTTGAGCCCTCCAGCCGCGAAGCCGATATGACTTCTCTGGAAGTCGATATTGACCTCGGGTTTGCTACGCTGACCTCAGCGACTTCTCAGTACGATCATGCTGGCGAATCCATTTCTGAGAATACCGGATTTTACGCGCAGTTGGGTTGGATCGGTGGTTACTACTACAACCACACGCGCCCAATGGCTCAGGCCGCGCGCCAGTATGAGGACAGTGCCTTTATCCAGGAAGTGCGACTGGTTTCCCAGGCCACCGATAACTTCGACTGGACCGTCGGTGTTTTCCATATTAATCAGGATACTGCGGGTGCACAGCAGAGTTACCTGCGCGGATTCGACCGCTGGGCAGAAGCTGCATGGGGTATCGATGTAGTTGCATCTGACCAGGACTGGGATTACGACCGCCAGGACAACTTTACCGAAAATGCTGTTTACGGTGAAACTACCTGGCACCTCGATCGCCTGCACTTCACCCTGGGTGCTCGTTACTTTGACAACGAGTATGAGTCCGACGTGTTTATGGATCTGCCTCTGTACGGCTCGGGTGTATTAGGTGACGTGGTCAACGAGAATCGTAGCACCGCGGACTCCGGGACCTTGTTCAAAGGTAACGTGTCTTACGATATCAGTGAAGACACCATGGCCTACGCGACCGTTTCCGAAGGCTACCGTCGCGGTGGTAATAATGCCGTCCCGCTGTCGGGTAATTTCGCAGAAAGTGATGCCTGGCTCGATTATGACTCCGATTCGGTCTTGAACACTGAAATCGGTATCAAAGGCACTTTGGGTTCTGCGCGCTATACCCTGGCCGCTTTCATGGTTGACTGGGATGATGTGCAGATCAACACGTCCACCCTCAACGGTTTCTACGTGGTTGCCAACGGTGAGAGCGCCAGTACCAGCGGTATCGAATTTGAGCTGCAGGGAAGCCTGACCGACAACCTGTCTTACGGTCTCGGCTATGCTTATGTCAACGCGGAGCTGGATGAAGATCTGATCTCCCCAGTTGGAGGGCTCATCGCCGGTGCTGGCACGCGCTTGCCGGGTACTCCGGAGCACACCTTGACTTCGGCGCTCGACTACAGTGCACCGATTGGCAATGGCGGTCTCAATCTGATTGCTCGCCTGGCCGGTTACTATCAGTCTTCGACTACTAACGCAGCCAGTGAAAGCCCGCGCTTTGCTGCGGAACTGGATGGCTTCGCGATTGTGGATGGGCACATCGGGCTGGCTGGAGACTGGTGGACCGCGACACTGTTTGCCAAAAACCTGACCAATGAAGCGGGAACCACTGGTGTATTCAAAGAAGAGTACATGGGAACCGACCCATCTCAGAACTATTTTGGCAATGGTTCTAAAGAGTTTCTCGCACTGCCTCGCACCATTGGCGCCAATCTGCGCTTGGTATTCTAAGCGCGGGTTTCGTGTGACGTCATTGTTGCTGATATGATTTAGGGGCGCTTAGCGCCCCTTTTTTTTACGCGGGGAAAAATTTTGCTCACCGACAACGATTCCGTAATAGAGGCAATCAAGCAGGCCAATCAGCACCTGCTGAAAAACCAGTTCGCACAAGCACTCGCAGAGTTACTTGGCGCACGGCAGAAATGGCCCGATGCCATCACTCTTTTCCCCCACACTATCCGGTGCCTGATGTTCTCTGGCGAGCATGCCCAGGCGGCGGAGTTGTTGACTGAGTACCGGTTGCGTGCGGTTGGTAGTCGCCGCCAACTGGCTGAGTGTGCCCAACTGATGACCCAGTGCCAGAAAATTCCCGAAGGTGTCGAAATTTATCGTGAGCTGGCGGCAAGTGGGGACAGGGATGCTCGCTATAACCTGGCTGCGAACCTTGTTGCGGTAGGAAAAATTGCGGAGGCCGATTCTATTCTGCGGTCATTGGTAGAGCAATTTCCTGATGACGGGCAAGCACAGCAGGTGTTAAGCGGACTTGCTAAAGCAAGTCGCAACAAAAACAGTGTGGAACGGATTCTGGCAACATTATCCCGTTCGAACTTGCGGGCTTCGGAGAGGGTTCAGTTCCTTTTTGCTCTGGGTAAAGAATTGGAAGACTTGGGAGAGTACACCGAGGCTTTTTCCAGTTTTCAAAAGGGAGCGAAGATCCGCCGTCAAGGTATGCAATACAGTGTCGAAGGTGATGTGCGCGCATTGGAACTGATTGGTGACCAGCACGGCCAGCTTCCCGCGATGGGTGGTGCGGATAAAATTGATCCGGATCTCGATGGCTCGAAAATGGTATTTGTTTGTGGTTTACCGCGTTCCGGAACCACTTTGGTTGATCGTATACTTTCCAGCCATAGCGATTGCACCAGTCTGGGAGAAATCACTGATTTTCCTATGTCACTGATGGCGAGCGCCGGAAAGAAACTGAGTAAGGAAGCCCTAATTCGGGAAACTGTCGGGTGGTCCCCAGAGACAATAGCCAGGGGCTACCTAAATCGGATAAATAATTATCCGGTTAGTCGCACAAAAGTGATCGACAAAACACCGCTTAATTTTCTATATGCAGGCCTGATTGCGAGATCCATGCCGGCGGCGACTACGATCTGGATGGAGCGCCATCCGCTGGATTCCTGTTTCGGCATGTTTAAAACATTGTTTCAGATGGGATACCCATTTTCATACGACCTGGAAGAATTGGGGCGTTACTATGTCGCGTATTGGAAGCTTAAGTTGCGCTGGCAGGACTCGCTCTCTGGCCAGGTCATCTTCCAGCGGTATGAAGATCTTGTGAGTCATTTCGACCGCGATGCGAAGGCGCTTGTTAGCGGAGCCGGGTTGAGCTGGCAGGAAGCTTGTGGTCAATTCCATAAAAACCAAAGTGCCGTGGCCACAGCGAGTTCAGCACAGGTTCGCTCTCCGTTGTATAAAACGGCTTTGGCGCGCTGGCGAAATTACGAATCGGAGCTTGCGCCGCTAGCTGAGAAATTCGAGCGCGCAGGGATTCCTGTCTAGCACCGTGCCCCAAAAAAAATGGCAGCTTTCGCTGCCATTTTTTTTGGGGAGCGGAGTGAGCCCGCAAGGCTCTATTTTAAGCCCTCGACGAGGGATTGCCCCTTTTCCTTCAATGCCAAACAAAGGTTGATTCCTTCCTCCGTCTGCGCCAGTGCTCGCTCATACCCGGGAACCAGTTTTTGCTGCTGGGTAAACAGCAGCTGTATTTGTTTCAAGTACTGATGGTCGCAGAAATTTGCCCCGAAGCGCGGAGTGTTGCGCCGCCACTGCTCCGGGATTTTTGCTACCACTTTGGCAAAGTTGTCCCGCAGCCATTGCCAGTTCTGGGTCTGGAGCTCCGGTTCGATCAGGGCATTCTGGATCAGCCCAAACGCTTCCCGTGCGCCCATATCGTCACTGAGCGCCAGCTGGTGAATGGTGTCCAACTGGGATGGATCGATGACCCGGCCCATGGCATTGGCGCTGGCATTTTCGAACAGGGGGTCGTCCAGTTCACTGCGCACTTTAATCAGATGGGCGAGAAAATCCTTGCCGGAATCCTGGATGGCCACGGTAAGTGCGCTCTCGTACAGGTCGGAATCCAGTGCGGTGGGGTCGCGCTCGCTGTTGAAGCCGGTAAATTGTTCGGCCTGCTGTTGCAGTTGTTCGCGGGTGTCCTGGTCTTTGCCTTCCAGCGCGAGGAAGCCGAGCAGGCGGCTGCGCAGCAGTTTGCTTTCCGAGTCCGTATTGCCGGCGAGGTCCTGTGCTTTTTTACCGTACTGTTCTTTCAGGAATGCCTGCCAGCTGGCTGCATTGGCATCTTCGATATAGTGGTCGGCATACTTGGTCAGGTAACCCAGAGGTGCTTCCACAACCTGGCGTTTGTCTGAGGTGGCCGACAGGCGCACCACTTCCAGCAGGGTGTCTGGCTTGAGTTTGCCGCTTTCGAACGCGGCGAAGGCACTGTCGATCAGTGACAGGCGCTCGGTAGGATTGAGGTTGTCGAACTCACCGAGCAGGGCCTGCCAGTACTTTTCATCCATGTTGAAGCGGTAGTAGCCGCTACCGTTCACGTTGGGCATGACCCACTTGGGGCAGGCACCGCCGGAAACGGCGATCTCCTGCTGACTGTCACTGAGGAATTCGCACTGGGCAACGCCGGTGTTGGTGCGCATGCAGAATGGAATACTCCACTGCTGGCCGGTCTCAGAAATCGGGGAGCCGAGCGGTTTGTAGCGCTGCTGCTGAACAATTACCGAGGCTTCACCATCGGTATTGCAGTTCATGGTCAGTGACAGCAGCGGCACGCCTTTCTGTTCCACAAAGGTACGGAAGGTTTCGGTGAGCTGCGGGCTTTCGGTTTCATCACCGATGACTTTGTAAAAGTCCGGTGAATCGGCCACGCCGTCGGCAAACTTTTCTATATAGCGTCCCAGTGCCGGTCGGAAGGTATCGGCTCCAAAATATTCATCCACCATGTGGATAACACCGAGGCTTTTGGAGTAGGTGATGGCGTCGTAGGCGTTGCGGATATTGTTGTTGTCGGTGATCGGCTCGCGGATGGCGCGGGTGCTGGCGAGGGAATCCAGCTTCATCGCACTGATGGCGCGTACCGCGGCGTTCAGGTCGTGGCCGCCGTCCGGTTCCATGATGGTGAGTGCCAGAGGCGTGCCCCAGGTGGCGAAGCCCTCTTTCAGCCACAGGTCGTCCCACCAGGGCGGGGTGACCAGGTTGCCGAACCACATATGCGCAATTTCGTGGGCGTGTACGCCGAGCAGCGCCAGGCGCAGGCCGGGGGCGGGTTCGTCACCTTCCACCAGAATACGCTGTTCGCGATAGGTGATGGCAGCGGACAGTTCGGTAGCGCCACTGGGCCACTGGGGCGCGGCAATAATGTCGAGCTTGCGGAAGGGGTAGGGGCGCTGGAGTTGCTCCTCAAAAATACGCAGCATTTCCGGGGTTTTATCCAGCACGTACGCCATATCCTTGCCGCGACCTTTGCGGGCGAAGCCGCGCAAGGGCAGCGGCTCCTTGCGGTATTTGTTGGCGGGAATGTCCGGGCGCTCGACCACGTCGAAGGGACCCACGGCGAGGGACAGCAAATAGGTGGGCATGGGGCGGGTCTGGGCGAAGGTGACCTTTTCCATGCCGTTACCCGCGTCTACACGTTCGGTTTCGGGGCCGTTGCTGATGGCTTTGTAGCCCTTCGGAATGGTGAGGCTGATGTCGTAGGTGGCTTTGAGGCCGGGTTCATCGAAGCCGGGCAGGAAGCGGCGGGCCTGGATGGATTCGGATTTAGCCAGTGCGTAGGCATCGCCTTTTTCTTCGACCTTGAACAGGCCGGCGAGGTTTTTATCGAACGGGGCGCTGTATTTGGTGCGCAGGGTGATTTTGCCGGCGGGTATGCCACCGGCGAAGTCCACGCGTACCACGCCGCTGTCGAGCATCTGGCGGTAGTGGGCGGCGACTTCTTTTTCTTTCTCATTGCCCTGCGCGGGCACGATGGCTTTGATATCGGCGACGTCGATGTTGTTGCCGTGCATCCAGATGTGGTCGGTGGCCTTGTCCACTTCTATGTCAATTTCCACCTGGCCGTTGAAGGTGGCCTGGCGGGGATCGAGGGTGAGGTCGAGGCGATAGGCGGTGGGGCGGACGCCGTCGGGGAGTTTGCCGGCGGGCGGTTGTTCTTCGACGCTGGGTTTGGCCTCAGCGTTTTTTGTCTCCACTGTCTGCTCGCTGGCGGTGGTTTCCTGTGTCGCGTTTTCCCGGTTGGGGTCGCTGGTGGTTTTGTTGTCAGTTCCGCAGGCGGTGAGCAGTATCAGTCCGGCAAGCAGGGCCGGAAGAGTAAGAATTCGCATGGTAAATCTTTGCTTTGGAATGGTTGGTTCGCGGGTTGTCCTTATTGTAGCGGGTTGGGGCGGTTGGTTTGCAGGGTGGGGGGACAGGTTGAGCCTGGTGCTAGCTCAGTGGCACGGTTCCTTGGTGCTTCGTAGTGCGCATCGTGGCGGCCAGGCGCCGGGTATTGGTTTTCAAAACCGCTGTGAATACATCCCTGTACGCTGCGTCGGCGACGTCCATGTCGCCGACGCTTTTGAAAACCAATCCCCGGCACCCGGCCTTCGCTTGTTACTTTGGTGCTTTATTCGCGCGGCGGATTACAAATGCGGAATCGTCAGCACCGACTGCCGGCTGCTGCGATAGGGCACCTCAATTTCATAGTTTGTATCTTCCGGCTTTTGATAAATCGCGCCCTCGGTATCAATCGCGAGGGTCACCACATGTCCGGGGGGCACGTCGTAGGCGGTGGTGAAGAGTTCCATGGAGATCTTTTGCGCCTTGCCGACCTGTGCGTTGTGCAGGGTGAGTGGGGCGTGGGTGATGAGGCGGCCGAGGCCGAGGGGGCCGGTGTCGTAGAGGTGTACCTGCAGTTGCACTTCGGGCTTGCTGGGTTTTATCCACAGTTCGAGGCTTGGGGTGCCGCGGATTTTGAAGGTGCTCCAGTGTACCGGTGAGTTGTATTCGATGGCGTAGTAGCCGTTGATGCCGGTCATGGCGGTGTACACGGGGATGCCGAAGCCCTCTAAAGCGTCGGAGACGACGGGGATGCCGGTGCCGGCTTTGGTGTCTGAGCCGCCGTGGAAGTCGTTGCTCCAGCCCCAGCCGCTGTAGGGGCGGGTTTTCATGCTGGCGTTGTTGAAGTAGCTGAACCTGGGGTGCAGGTGGTAGCGGGTGGTTTTGTCGGTTACCGGGAAGTCGTCGAACTGCTCGAGTCTGTTGCTGATGCGCACGGTCATGTCCACTTTGGGCTCGTGATCAATGCCGTTGGGTTGGTCTTTAAGGTAGCGGTCGAACCAGCGGAAGGTGGTGGCCCAGATGTGGCCGTTGTTGCCGCCAAGGGTTTCGGTGACGGCGTGGGTGCCGGGGTTTAACAGCAGTTTCTTGGGGCCGTCCAGCAGGCTGTAGAGCTGGGTCATGCTGTTGGGTTTGAACAGGTAGTCCGCGAAGTTGTTGGACATAAGCACGGCGGTGCCGTTGCTGTTGAGTTCCGGCACGTAGGAGAGCGCGGAGCGGGGGGCGGCGAACGCCTTTACGCCGTCGATGTTCTCTGTGGCGCGGAGGTTGGCCCAGATGGTGTCCACTTCCGGGTCGAGGTTGAAGGCGGTGGTGGTGAGGATGGTGCCCCAGACCAGGTTGACGGTGTTGCCGGGGTAGAGTCCTTCGATCACGTCGGACCAGCCGGAAAGTGCCGCTACCGCATCCACGCGCGGATCCTGGGCGGCGGTGATCAGGGAGATGCCGGCGCCGTAGGAGATGCCGGCCATACCCAGTTTGCCCACCGGGTAGTTGGCTTCCAGCCAGTCGATCAGCACGCCGGCATCGCGGATGGAATTGCTGCCGGCCACATCGACCAGTCCTCCGGAGGTACCGAAGCCGCGTGTGGAGTAGCTCATCACCAGGTAGCCGTTGTCGGCGAGCTCGGCGGCCTGCAGCAGGTACTGGTGCTTGTCGAGCATCCAGCTGTTGGTGAACAGCACGGTGGGGTAGCCCCCAGCGGGGGCGGGGGTATCGGGGACGAACAGATTGGCGTCCAGTTCTGCGCCATCGAAGGTGGTGATATCCAGGTCGGCAATAAAGGTAGGGGCCGCCTCGGGGGCCGGAGTGAATGCGGTGCACAGGGCACCGGCCAGCAGTGCCGGCAGGGCGAGTGTTTTCATGCTCTTCTCTCTGTATTTATTTCTTTTGTTACAGCGTCATCGCTCCGGCCGGGCCCCGCTTTTCGCAGGGGTCAGTGGTTCGGTATGGATTACCGGAGCCGGCCAGAAACTGGAGTCTATGGGGAGGACCCGGGCTGAGAAGGTGAAATTTCTGTGACTGTGAATTGCTTATCGGTCAGTGGCGCGCACCTAAACGTAGAACTTCAGGGTCAGATTGTGACCACGGGCGACCGAGTGGTCTGTGACCCGCTTATACTCAGGATGAATTACAGGTTCTCGTTTAAGATTGTTCTTTTTTTAAACAGTGAAAACAGGTATTGTGGATTTTCGCGCAACGTCGTTCAAAAAGTGAACAGTTGCTTCCTTCTGAGAAGATCTAGCGAAAACTCCGGGTGGTCAGAATATGTTTTCACGAATGCTCGCATACTTGGTCGTTTTTTCCGGCGCATGGCTGTTTACCAGCGATGTAATGGCGAACAACCTGGCGAAAGACACCTGGTACGAAATTGACAGCGCTAACTTTAAGATCGTCACCAACGGTGAGCCGGGCTCCGTGCGCCGTCTGGCGGAGGATCTGGAACGGTACCGCTCGGTGGCGCTGGATCTGCTCGGCGCCAAAGACGATGGCGCCAAGCTGACCATCTACGCCGCCGCTGACCGCGAAAGTTACGCCGGACTGGTGGGTGAAGACCTCTCCGAGCTGACCAACGGCCTGTTCGATACCACCGCCGAGGGCAGCTACGCCCTGGTGAACCTGGATGGCCGCACCGGTGAGCGCCAGCTGGAAGCCCGGGAGTTCCTGTTTCACGAGTACACCCACTTCCTGAGCTACAACGGCACCACCACTCACTATCCCTACTGGTATAGCGAGGGCTTCGCCGAGTTCATGTCCACCATGACCTTTGGCCCGGGTAATACCTACGATATCGGCGCCATTCCCGGCGAGCGCGCCATGACCCTGCTGTACACCGCACCGGTGCCCCTGCAGGAACTGCTGCGCGCTACCGTGTACAACACGCCAGATGAAGAGAAAGGCCGCGTGTATGCCAGTGGCTGGATGCTTGCCCACTGGATCGTGATGGAAAGTGGCAAGACCGAGCAGTTCAAACAGTTCGTTGTGGATTACAACAACGGTGCAGACCCGGTCGAGGCGTTGACGAAAAACCTCGGTATGTCCATCGGTGAGATCGAAGATATCTACAACGAGAAGTTTCAGGATGGCCGCTTCAAGCTGGCGCGCGGCAAGGTACCGGCGAGCTTCAAGCCGGTGCGTCCCAAACTGACGGTGCTCAGCGGGCAGGAAACGGTGGTGGAGCTGGCGCGCTTCCTGGTGAAGTCCGGCTATAACCCCCACGGTATCCACGACCTGGTGGAGTACGCCGAGCGCGCGAACCTGTACTCGCCGGAGTTGACCGCGGTGCGCGCCGACTCGGCGACCCGCGAGGGTGATTTTGACCAGGCTGCACGTCTGCTGGCCCAGGTAGCCCCTTCGGATCGCGAACACTTCTGGTACCAGAAGGCCCAGGCCTGGTTGTGGCTGAATCGCGAGATCAGCACCCTGGGCGGCGATCGCAGCAAGGAAATGCTGAAAGGTGCCCGGGACAAGTTCGTCAAGCTGGTCAACAACCAGTCCAGTGAAGCGATGAACTGGTACGGGCTGGCGATCACCATGCAGATGATGGGGTACCCGAAAAAACAGTATGTGGAAATGCTCGAGCAGGCTTACCTGCGAGCGCCCCGCGAGCTGCATATCGCCCAGTGGATGGCCCAGGAGCTCTATGATCGCAAAGACGCGGAGTACTTCGCCGAGGTGGCCCAGCCGCTGATGCTGGAGCTCACCAATGAGGCCGAGTACAACCAGATGAAGATGATGCTGGCGGAGCTGAAGCCCTCGATCGCGGACAAGAGCGAGGCCCAGAGCCAGATTCAGGGCAAAGCGTCGGTAAAGGACAAAACAACTACCGGTGCAGGTGGTGCCACCAAGGCGACACCGTGATCTGATTGCTCTCTGGCAAACGTCCTTAACCGGGTACCCGATAGAAGCGTCGTGCAATTGCCGCTACTATCGGTCCCGGTTTTTTCGTTTGACCACTCTGTCGCGGCTGGCGGCGGAACTATAAGAATAATTTGCAGGGGAACGCTTTGAGCCTTTTGATATCTGTCGTCTGCCCGATGTACAACGAGAGCGCCGGACTGGAACACTATTTTCAGGAAATCATCCGGCATCTGGATGCCCTCGGGTGCCCGTATGAACTGATCTGCGTTAATGACGGCAGTAGCGACGACACCCTCGACCGTCTGCAGCAAAAGGCCGCGGACCTGGATGCGCTAAAAGTGGTTAACCTTTCGCGCAATTTCGGCAAAGAGTGCGCCTTGTCAGCGGGACTCAGTGTGGCGCAGGGCGACGTGGTCATTCCCATTGATGCGGATCTGCAGGACCCGCCTGAACTGATTGCGCAAATGCTCGAAAAATACCGGGAGGGTTTTGACGTGGTTCTGGCGCGGCGGGTTTCCCGCAGGTCCGACTCCCTTGCCAAGCGCTGGACCGCCGGTATGTTCTACCGCCTGCTCAAGCGGCTCTCCAAAGTACAGATACCGGAGAATGTTGGTGACTTTCGCCTGATTTCCCGTCGCGTAGTGACCGTGCTCAATAATCTCCCCGAGTCCCAGCGCTTTATGAAAGGCCTGTTTGCCTGGTGCGGATTCCCCACCGCGTATGTGGATTACGAACGCCCGGAGCGGGTTGCCGGCGAGAGCAGTTTCAGTGGCTGGAAACTTTGGAACCTGGCCTGGGAGGGCATCACCAGCTTCAGCACAGTACCCCTGCGCATCTGGACCTACATCGGCGTGCTGGTCTCGTCCGTGTCATTTATCTACGGCGCCTGGATTATTGCGCGCACCCTGCTATGGGGTGTGGATACCCCCGGTTACGCATCCACGATTGTAGTGGTGCTGTTTCTCGGCGGTATCCAGCTGATAGGTATTGGCGTGATCGGCGAATACATTGGGCGGATTTATATGGAGTCAAAACGGCGGCCGGTGTTTGTGATCGAGAGCATCAGCAACGGAACCAAGCCTGAAAGGGTGGCTGAGAATAAACATGCGGAAAATCACTGTTCGTAAAGTTCGAGCGGTAGTCCATCCGGGTCACTGAAAAATGTGAAACGCTTGCCGGTGTGCTCGTCCACCCGTACCGGCTCTACCTCTACACCGCGCAACTCCAGCCGAGCCTTTACATCGTCTACAGATTGGACCACAAAAGCCAGGTGGCGCAATCCCCGGGCCTCCGGGAAACTTGGCCGTGCTGGTGCATCGGGAAACGAAAACAGTTCAATCTGGCCGCCGTTTGCGAGGCGCAGATCCAGCTTCCATGAATCGCGCTGTGCGCGGTAGTTTTCCGCAATGATTTCCAGCCCGAGAACTTCCGTGTAAAAGTGTTTCGATCGTGGATAATCCGAGCAGATTATTGCGGCGTGATGGATGGCGTTCAGCATGGCTTGGCTGGGGCTCCCCACTGCGCGATGGCATCGGCCATGGCGATCTCGCCCTCTGCACGCAATTCCCGAGCGACACTTTGCCTGTCTTCTAGTGGGCGGTTCTGGCTTAGTTTGTACTTGCCCTGAATCTCGGAAATTTCGATATCCACACCGCTAATCGCGCGCAGTAGTTTGGGTGAGTACTCCGGTTGCCACGGCTTTTCTGCTCCGGACTCATACTTTTGAGAAAGCTGATCAACCAGTGTCATCAGCCGCTCCGCATCATTAAATGTGCGCGCTGTTCCGTAGACATGCACGGACTGATAGTTCCAGGTCGGTACCCCGGCAGACTGGTACCAGCGCGGCGAAATGTAGGCATGGGGGCCGTTAAAAATCACAAGTACCTGCTGGCCGTCTAATTTCTCCAGTTGTGGGTTCTGGCGGGCCAGGTGGCAGGTCAGTCGCTCACTATCCTCCGATAAGAGAAAAGGCAGGTGGGAGGCTTCGGGACGGTGGTTGAGATTTGAGATCAACTGGCCGAATGCGTTGCTGTGGATAAAGTGATGAAGTTCATCACGCTCTGAAACTGCAAAGTGTTTAGGAATATACATTTTCTGTGCTACCGACTTCGCTCATATGTAGGCGTTTCATATTGGCTGTAATCGATTTCTTCAAATACACATGAGGCGGGTACTTCTGCTTTACGTTCTGCAATGGTTTTGCCAAACACATCAATATGAATGTTCTCCATAATCTGGGCTAATTCGTTCTTACTGCTGAAACCGAAAAATACGCCTGCTTGCATAAAGCCTTCCAGCCTGTGCCGCTCGACGGATGGTATCCGCATGCCGAGTTTGGAATTCGAAAAAAGCCTGTTAAGGCGGCGGGAGACTTCCTGAATAAATTCCTCTTTCATAATGATATACGCTCCCTTTTTTTAAACATTGTGAAGTTCCAGTGCCGTAGTGAACAACTGCACCGCCGGCTGTTCCGCCGCGCTGCTTTTACAGGTAATCGCATTCTGGATTTGGTAGCAGAAGCGCTCTGGCCTCAGTGCGGCCAGCTGCCCATTTCTAACATATTCCTCCGCCAGATAGGTGGGCAGGAAGCCGATAAATTTCCCCGACAGGATCATCGCCAGGCGCGCGGCCATATGGTTGGCGATGCTTTTGTTGGGGAACAGGCGGTACAGGTGCGCGGCACCGGACAGCACCGCGTGGTCCGGGGCGGCGAGTTCCTGTTGGGTAATCCGCTCTTCATCGGTATCGGCGACTGTGCACGGATGACCGGCGGCTGCGTAGAGCAGGGACTGGTGACTGAAAAGGGGCTGATAGCTGAGACCGGGGCGGCGCGAGTGCAGTGGGTTAATGCCCACATCGGCGCGACCAGCGAGGATTTCCAGTTCCAGCTCGTGGGGGGCTGCCAGCTGGATATCCAGTTGCAATTGCGGCGCCCGCTCGCGCAGGCGCGCGATGGTGGCGGGCAGATCCAGCTGGGGCATGGCCAGGGCATCGTCCGGCAAGATCACCCGCAATTTGCCGGTGAGCTGTGACTGGATGGCGTTGACCTGACTCTTGAAGGTGGCCAGGTGCCCGTCCAGTTCGAGGATGGCCTGGTACAGGGACTCGCCCTCGGGGGTGAGCTTGAAGTCCGCGCGCCCGCGGGAGCGGATACACAACTGCATCCCGAGGCGAGTCTCCAGGTCCGACAGGTGCACACTGATGGTGGAGCGGTTGACGTTGAGCGCGACCTCCGCAGGCGCCAGGCCGCCGGCCTGCACCACTTCGCGAAAGACCCGAAGCAGCCGCAGGTCCATATCACTGAGGCGGCCGGAAAGGGCATGCTTGCTGCTGGTTGGCTTGGTTTTTGTTGCGGGTTTCGGAGTCGAATCTGGCATGGGCTCGCCTGCAGGGCAGGTTCCTACAATCGGGAATTTCACAAAGTTTGATAGATTTAAACTTTAGTTGCAAAGATCTTACTATTCGCCGTCGAAGTACCGGGCCAGAATCCATGAAAAGCATATATACCGGCTGATCAGGGAGTATTCGATGAAATTGAATAATAGCCAGCTATTGAAGACCCAGAACTACATCAATGGCCAGTGGTGCGAGGGCACCGGTGAGTTGGCGGTTACTGACCCGGCGACCGGAGATCTGCTGGCAGAGATTGCCGATGGCAGTGCCGCCGACGCCGAGCGCGCGGTGGCTGCGGCCCACGAGGCCTTCCCGGAATGGAGCCGCAGAACCGCCGCCGAACGCGCTGCGGTACTGAAGCGCTGGTACCAGCTGATCGCAGAAAACCGCGAGGACCTGGCCCGCCTGCTGACCCTGGAGCAGGGCAAGCCGCTGGCGGAGGCCATGGGTGAGATCGACTACGGCGCTTCCTATATCGAGTGGTACGCGGAGGAGTGTCGTCGCGCCTACGGTCAGACCATCCCCACCCACAACCCGGCCATGCGCCTGCACACCATCCGTCAGCCGGTGGGTGTGGTGAGCTGCATTACCCCGTGGAATTTCCCCAATGCGATGATTACCCGCAAGGCGGCGCCGGCGCTGGCGGCTGGCTGTACGGTGGTGATCAAGCCGGCGTCGGAAACGCCACTGTCGGCCCTGGCCCTGTGTGCACTGGCGGAGCAGGCCGGGTTGCCGGCGGGCACCCTGAATGTGGTGGTGGGCACCGATTCTGCGGCGATTGGCAAGGTGCTGACCCAGGACCCGAGGGTAGCGAAGTTTACTTTCACCGGCTCTACCCCGGTGGGCAAGCTGCTGATGGCCCAGTGTGCGAGCACCATCAAGAAGATGTCCATGGAACTGGGCGGCAATGCGCCGTTTATCGTGTTTGACGATGCGGATATCGATGTGGCGGTGAGCGCCTGTATGGCGACGAAGATGCGCAATGCGGGCCAGACCTGTGTGTCTACCAATCGGATTTATGTACACGAGTCGGTGCACGATGAGTTTGTGGATAAGTTGCGCGGGCAGATGGAGAAGCTGCAGGTGGGCCACGGTCTGGATGCGGGCACGACGTTCGGGCCGCTGATTTTCCGCCGGGCGGTGGATCGGGTGCACGGCCTAGTTGAAGAGGCGGTGGCGAATGGCGCGCGCCTTTTGTTGGGCGGGGATTTCCTGCCAAACGGGGAGAACTATTATGCGCCCACGCTGTTGACGGAGGTGCACGACGAGATGCGCATCGCCCGCGAGGAGATTTTTGGGCCGCTGGCGGTGGTGCAGAAGTTCCGTGATGAAGACGACGTTGTGCACCGTGCCAATGATACGCCGTTCGGGTTGGCGGCCTATGTGATGAGTGAAAACATGCGTCGCGCGAACCGGGTGGTTGAGGCGCTGGAGTACGGGATGGTGGCCTGCAACGCGGGTGTCTTCTCGACCACGGTTGCGCCGTTTGGCGGCTGCAAGGAGTCCGGTATTGGCCGCGAGGGCGGTGTCGAAGGAATGGCCGAATTTTATGAGACCAAGTACTGCTGCTACGGGGTTTGAGCTCCGTAGCTTGTGAGGAACCTTCTTATTGGCTTTGTGGCGGCAAAGCACCGGGTATTCGTTTTCGAAACCGCTGTGAATACATCCATGTACGCTGCGTGAGCGACGTCCCTGTCGCTCACGCTTTCGAAAACGAATACCCGGCACTTTGCCTTCGCATCGGATTTTTTTACTACGTTAGAAAGACTCTAACTCTTAAGACTCGGAGAACATCATGTCCGAACTGAATACCAACGCATTCTGGATGCCGTTTACTCCCAATCGCACCTTCAAGGCGGCGCCGCGTATTGTGGAGCGCGCGGAGGGGATTTACCTGTTTGAGAAGTCTGGTCGCAAGATCATCGACGCGACCGCGGGCCTGTGGTGCTCCAATGCGGGTCACTGCCGCAGTGAGATTGCCGAGGCGATTCATCAGCAGGCGATGAAGCTGGATTACAGCTCTATTTTCAATTTCGGCCACGAGCTGAGTTTTGAGTATGCGGAGCGCCTGGTACAGCACACGCCAGATCCGCTGAACCATGTGTTCTTCGGCAACTCCGGTTCCGAGGCGGTGGAGTCGGCGTTGAAGATTGCGCTGCAGTATCAGCGCGCACGGGGCAAGGGTTCGCGCACGATGTTTATCGGCCGTGAGAAGGGTTATCACGGGGTGAACTTTGGTGGCATTTCTGTGGGTGGTATTGCGCCGAACTATCAGAGCTTTGGTCAGCCGGTGAAGGCGAACCATATGCGCCACACGCTGGATATTGAACGCAATGCGTTCAGCAAGGGGCTGCCCGAGCACGGTGTGGAGCTGGCGGAGGATCTGGAGCGTCTGGTGGCATTCCACGGTGCGGACCAGATTGCGGCGGTGATTGTGGAGCCGTTCTCGGGTGCCGGTGGTGTGATCCTGCCGCCCAAGGGGTATCTGCAGCGCTTGCGCGAGATCTGTGACAAGCACGATCTGCTGCTGATTTTTGACGAGGTGATTTCCGGCTGGGGCCGTCTGGGGTCTCCGTTTGCCTCGGAAGAGTTTGGCGTGACCCCGGATATGATCACGTCCGCGAAGGGTATTACCAACGCCGCGGTACCACTGGGTGCGGTGTTTGTGAGTGACAAGATTTACAACACGGTGATGGATGCGGCGGCGGAAGGCATGGTGGAGCTGTTCCACGGTTACACCTATTCCGCGCACCCGGTGGCCTGCGCGGCCGGTATGGCGACCCTGGATATTTACGAGCGCGAGGGCCTGCTGACCCGTGCGGCCGGGGATATCGGCAAGCACTGGGAAAATGCCCTGCACAGCCTGGCGGACCTGGACAATGTAATCGATGTGCGCAATTACGGCCTTGTCGGCGCCATCGAACTGCGTGCGCCGGAAAACCTGAAAGGCAAATTCGGGGCCAAGGCGTCGGCGCTGGCCTGGGACGCCGGTGTGATGGCGCGGGGCATTGGCGATGCGCTGTGCATGTCTCCGCCGCTGATTATCGAGGCCCATGAGATCGACGATATTGTCGGCAAGCTGCGCGAGGTGATTTCCGGTCTGGCCTGATCGCGCGCGATCTGAACAGAACTAAATCCTCAACGTTTATCCACAGCGGGCGCGAATCTTTACGGTTCGTGCCCGTTTGTGTTTCCGTTCTGTGCACATCAAAACACGTCGTATATTTTCGACTAACCCCTGTCAACGTTTTTGTCCCGCCCCCGTTGTTATCTTCGACCCGGTCGTAAATTCAATCTGATAACCGATAACGAGGAACCAAGGATGAGGACAACTTCCCAGCCTGTGGGCCTGAAAACCCCTGTCCACCTGCTTTCAGCGCTTCTGCTCAGCGCCGCACTTTCCGCCTGTGGTGGCGGCAGTGGTGGCAGTGCTTTAGCACCGGAAGAAGAGAATACCGCGCCGCCGCCCCCGAGCAGCGCCCAATGTGAAACCTCCGATTCCGGAAGCGATTCGGATCAGTGCGGCACTCTGCTGCTGGGGCTGACCGATGCGGATGGTGATTTTTTGCAGTACGAGGTGGATGTGGTGTCGCTCACTCTGGAGCGCGCCAACGGTGCCACAGTGGATGTGCTGCCCAGTGCCAATACGGTGGACTTTGCCCAGTACGTTGATGTGACGGAGCTGGTCACCGCCGCGACGGTGCCCGCCGGCACCTATGTGCGCGGGGAAATCACTCTCGACTATCGCAACGCCAATATTCGCGTGGAAGTGGCGGGGCAGGCTCAGCCGGCAACGGTGGTGGATGAAAACGGCCAGGTGGTGGAGCAGGTGTCACTGGCGCTCACTATTGACAGTCGCAATCGCCTGGTGATCGCCCCTGGGGTGCCCGCCATGCTGACAGCGGATTTTGATCTCGCAGCTTCGCACACCGTGGATATTACCGGTGCCGAGCCGGTGGTGGAGTTGTATCCGGTGCTGGTGGCTGAGGTCAACGCCGAGAACCAGAAAGACTTCCGCCTTCGCGGTCCTCTGGTCGCCGTGCCGGAAAGTGACAGCGACTACCGCATTGCGGTACGCCCTTTCCAGCGCAGCCAGGGGCGCTTCGGCGGTATTGATATCGAGACCGATAGCCAAACCAGCTGGGAGATTGATGGCGAGCCATTTATCGGTGCCGCCGGACTTGACCAGCTTGCGCAAATGGACGCGGGAACCGCCACTCTCGCCATGGGCGTGTTTGACCGGGGGTCAAAAACCTTTACCGCCGAGGTGGTTCTGGTGGGTACCAGTGTACCCGGAGCAACGCTGGATGCGGTGGAAGGTCACGTGGTGGCGCGCAGAGGGAATCAGTTGACGGTGCGTGGCGCCAGTCTGATTCGCGCTGACGGTGCGGTGCACTTCAATCCGCAACTCGTGGTGACGCTGGCGGATACTACCTTGGTGCGAAAACCCCGCCGTCCGCTGGAAGTGTTGTCCATCGAGCATATTTCCGTAGGGCAGCGCGTTCGCCTGCTGGGGAACTGGGATGCCGAAGAGGCGGTATTTGACGCGCGAGACGGCCGCGCGCACCTGCTGCTGACCCGTGTTTCCGCAACCGGTCTTGAAAGTTCCGAGGATGGTCTAAGCGTCAACACCCTCGCCTTTGGCGGCCGCGATGTGTCCCTGTTCGATTTCACCGGTACCGGAAGTAGCGCGGCGCTGGATGCGGACCCAGGGGCCTATGAAGTCATGGTGAATGGCCTGAGCCCAGATACTGTGAGTGGCTCACCTTTGCAGATTCGCGGTTACGTGGCGCCATTTGGCCGCGCGCCGGCGGACTTTCACGCGCACACCGTGGTTGACTACGGCGATGCACGCGCGCGCCTGTTGCTGAGCTGGGAGGGCGACGGAGAATCCCAGGCCTTTGTCGGAGTGGATGCCACGAGCCTGCAGGTTTCCGGCGATGGTAATTTCGGCGCAATGCACCATATCCGCCGAGGTGCGCACCGCACGGACCTGTTGAACCTCTCTGCGCTGCCGCGGCTCGAGCCACAAGACGCGGTGTTCTCCGGTCGCGGTATCTACACCATTGCCCAGCGCGGGGCCGAAGATGGTGACCTGGTGTTCTTCTCGGATTTCGGCAGCTTCGCGGCAGAACTCGATCGTCGCCTGGCAGCGGGGGCCAGGGTCAAATTGCTTCACGCCGGCGGCCACTTTGATGATGGCGAGAACCGTTTTGGTGCCACCCAACTGAGCGTAGTGTTGCACGCCTCCTCCACCGCCCCCGCCCCCGCCACCGCTGACTAGGCAGCCTTTACCCCGTCATGGGGGTTCTGCACCGGTGGAACTACACTGAATAAGTGGTCGGCCGAGTGACAGCAAGTGCAAGGTTTCATCGCTTATGCACCCTGTTGCGATCGCCGCTCTCCCAGGGAGGGCGGCGCCTCCGGCTACAATGCGCGCACGGTCTTCCGCCGCCGATTTTTTCGCGGTGGCGGAGGCCGTGTGCTGCTGTTTGCCGCGGTAGTAGTGGTGTGTGGCAGTTGTAGGTTCCCCGCGAGGTAGTTGCTGGTGAGTATCCCAAAGCCGATTCATTCCGTTCTTGCGATTTCCAGGTGGCAACCGCGCCAGCCGGTGATCGCCCTGTTTGTCGCAATCAGTTTTTTTATGCTTCAGGGCGCGCAGGCACAGAGCGGCGAGCAGCTACCTCCTGCAGGTCAATCCAGTGGTGAGTCTGCCGAAGATTATGCGCGGGACCCGAATCGTCAGAAGCAGCTGCCCGCGGATGCGGTGCGGCTCACCCTGAGCGGAAACATCTATTTCTATCAGGGCGGCTATTTTTACCGCCAGGAAGATGACGGCTACCTGCGCGTGGAGCCGCCACTGGGTGCAGAACTGACCTTCCTGCCGTATGGCAGTCAGGGATTCGAAATTGATGGCCGCCAGTTTTTTCTGAGCGGAACAGGGACCTTTTACCGGTATGAACCGCGCCGTCGCAGTTATGTGGTGACCACGCCTCCCTATGAGTGGAGAAGGTACTATAACGGTGATCTGGTGGGCGCATACGAGGACCGCCTCTATGGTTATCCCGACGCCGACCTGGAAGACTTGCGCGACCGCTCCGGTATTCCGCGCGCCTATCCGCCGCGCGCTGCCCGTCCCGATGGGCTCGGCGGTGAAGGCATTCCTCTGTCTGAAGCGGAAGGCTACCGCGACCCGCGTCGCAGTGATTCCCGACCCTACGCCAATGTGCGCCCTCCCTACGATGCCAATGGCGAGCGCTACGACAACCGCGCTCTGGCGGAGTCACTGTGTCGCCAGGATGCCACCAGTGCCGCGCGCCGCGGCAGCAGCCTCGACAGCCAGCGACTGCGTATTTACCAGCGGGAATACCGCGACTGTATTCAGCGCTACGATCGTCAGCGCTAGCCGGCGCCAGTCCCGCGGCGCGGCTCATCTACACTGAAACAGTTGCGCGGTATACGGTGTCCTGCTGTGTGCCCGCGGTTGTGGTTTCAAGCGGTACAGGGAAGTTCCGGCATGGTCGCCAGTGACGCCCATAGTAAACAATCTCCACTGACAGGTTTCTGGCGGCTGTCGCTGCTGTGCCTGTGTTTTCTCGCGCTGCTGATTCCCCCGCCGGCCAGCGCCCAGCTCCCCTCCACCAAACCCAAAGAGTTCTCACCGGTTGTTCCCGACTTCAATGCGCTCGCCGCCGACTGGTGGACCCAGTGGCCGGAGGCGACCCAGGAGCAAAAACAGCAGTGGCTTACCGATATAGAAGGTGCCTGGCAGGAGTGGAATAAAAATCTGCCAGAGGAAGCGCAGCTGGATAAGCGCGTCAAACAGGTCAATCAGCGCCTGGCCGGTATCCGCAAAACCTGGGAGAAAAGCGAAAACCTGAAGTCTGTGCAAATACTGCCGGATGTGCAGTTCCCTGCGGATCCCACGGTATTGCAATGGGCGGAATCGGATGCGGCGGTCGCGCGTGGCCAGCAGCGCTATCTCGGCCTGCAGCTTGAAAAAAAGCAGCTGGATGACGGTGTTGCACTGTCTCTCAGCCGACTGCGGGAGCGGGTAGTGGCGCTGCGGGATATTAACCGCAACGACCCCAAGTATCTGAGTGCCACCCTGAATGTATTCCTTGCCCAGATTACCCATCTCCAGGTGCTCGAAGAGCAGCGGTTGCTGAATGATCAGCTGGTGGCATGGGGGGAGGAGCTGGCGTTCGCCCGCACCGAGCTGGAGCGCATGCTCAAGCAACTGCAGTACAGTGAGGAAGCAGAGAAAAAGCTGTCCGCCGCGCGCACCGAAGAAAAAACGAATCTGCAGGAGCTGGCGCGAGAGCGGAGCGATGCTCAGCATCTTATCTTTGAAAGCTCTGACGCCGCGGACACTGTTGAACAGCAGGTCAAGATGCTGATATTCAGTGTGGGGGCGCTGGAAAACCGCCTGCAGATCCGCAAGCAGCAATTGTTGCAGGCGATCAACAGCGTGCTCGCACCGGGCGGCGAGGAGGGAGAGCTTTCAATCAGCAAGGACCTGGTGAGCAACGCGGAGAAAGCTCAGGCCAATCTCGCCCGCCAGCTCAATGTACGCCAGCGCCAGATTGTTGCCTGGGTGGGGGAAGATGCCGAGGGGATGAAGAAATGGTGGCGGCAGTTTGAAAAAATCGACAGTGCACTCGGGCGCACTCATGATCTGATCGACGATGTAAAACGCTACGAGACCGCACAACTGTTTGTGTATCAGCGCCAGCAGGGGTGGTGGAAAACACTGGGTGAACGCTTCGTGCATCAGTTGCAGGAAGTGCGCACCGGTTGGCGCAACCTTGCCAACTACAAGTTGTTCGCCATCAGCGAGCAACCGATCACCCTGAAAGACATCGCGCAGATGGTGCTGGTGATTGTCGGAGCCTGGGCCTGTTCGCGTCTGCTCAATATCATCTTGCGGCGCATGGTGCACAAGAGCCGCACCACCGAGCAGTCAGCTTATACCCTGTGGCGGATTCTGAATTACTGCATCGTCCTGATTACGTTCATCATTATCCTCACCATGGTGGGGCTGGATACCTCGAAGCTTACCCTGATCGCCGGCGCGCTTTCGGTGGGCATCGGCTTCGGTATGCAGGCGATCTTTTCCAACTTTATTTCCGGTGTGATTCTGCTGTTTGAACAGCCGCTGCGGGTCGGGGATCTGGTTGAGCTGGAATCCGGCGTGTTCGGGCGTATCCGCGATATCAATGTGCGCTCTACCCGTATCACCACGCGCGACAATGTGGATATTCTGGTACCCAATTCCGAATTCGTCACCGGTCGGGTAACCAACCACACTCTGGAAGACCCGGTGCGGCGGATTCACGTGATGTTCGGTGTTGCGTATGGCACCGACCCGGAAGAAGTGCGCGAGGCGGCCATGGCCGCGGCGGAGCGGGTTCCGGTGACCTTTAGCAACTGGCAGCGGAAAACCGAGGTATGGCTCACTGGTTTCGGTGACAGCGCACTGGACTTCAAGCTGGTGGTCTGGGTCAACAGCAATGCGGTTTCTTCTCTCGGGGATCTGAACGCCCTCTACAACATCGAGCTGCTGCGCGAGTTCAATGAGCGCGGTATCGAGATTCCTTTCCCGCAGCGGGATCTGCATGTGCGCAGCTGGGGTGAGGGGACGCCGCTGGCGGCACCGGCCGACGACGATACGACAGGCGGTCACCCGCGCGAACCGATACAGCCTGTGGAGCGCCGCGGTTCCGCGGGGGCCGAGGACTGGCCGGACTCGACTGGCGATGATAGCGCCGACGGAGGAGAGTCCGGTGATGGTGGCGATGGCGGGAGTGGCGGCGGCACTTCGTCGAGTCACTGAGAGGGCGCCCGCCACACGACTGGCGCAAAAAGCCTTGTTTCGCTCGCGGCTGCGGCATCCGGGGCTGATCTTATTCAGCATCCCCTGTATTCTGGTGGTCCATAGCCACAACGGCCCATTGCCCAACCTGTCGCAGGCCCGCCCTTGCTGATTATCCCCATCCAGAACAAACCCGACTGGCGCCGGCCACCACTGGTATGTTTTGCACTGATTCTCGCCAATCTGCTGGTGTTCGTACTCTATCAGGGCGGTGATGAGGCGCGCTGGCGGGTGGCGGAAGAGTTCTACTTCTCCAGCGAGCTCCCCGCGCTGGACGAGGGGCGCTTCTACGAATATGTGGATGCAGAAAAGCCCGAGTGGCGCACCCAGGCCCAGGGCGCTGGCGAAGAGTTTATTTACCAGCAGCTTCTGTGGAGTCGCGAGTTCCACAACTGGCTGCTGCCCCGCCTGGAGCAGGAAGGGGCCGGGCAGTGGCTGATGCAGCGACAGCAGTACGGGGAGTTGCGCGATCGCCTGTCCAGCTTCGCTTTTGGCCTTACCCCAGCAGAGCCGACTCTCAAGGGCCTGTTCGGTCACATGTTTCTGCACGGCGGTTGGGACCACCTGCTGGGGAACATGATCTTCCTGCTACTGTTTGGCCTGTCGGTGGAGTTGGCTCTGGGGGCGACCTGGTTTATTGGCCTCTACCTGCTGGGCGGCCTCGCCGCAGCCGGGCTGCATATGGGGGTGGAAGTGGGCAGCATGATGCCAATGATCGGCGCCTCCGGGGCCGTCTCTGCAATTATGGGGATGTTTGTTGCTGTCTACGGCATCCGTCGTCTGCGCTTCTTTTATACCCTCGGTTTCGCCTTTGGCGAATTTACCGCTCCGGCACTGATGGTATTGCCGCTCTGGCTTGGCAAGGAAGTATTTGGATATTTCTTTGGCAGCGAGAATATTGCGTACTGGGCGCATTTCGGTGGTCTGATGGCGGGCTTTGTGTGCACCATGGCGCTGATCCGCGTGCGTCCCAGTCGCGAGATACATGTGGAAGAAGATCTGCCACCGACTCCAGAGCAACTGGCTCTGGCCCGCATCGAATCGCTGCACAACAATGGCAAGTTACTGGAGGCCGGACAGGCGGCGGCCAGTGCCGTGAAACAGCACCCGGATTCCCTCGCACTTATCCACAAATCCATAGAGCTCACGGCGCTGGCGCCTGAGAGTGAGGCGCATCACCGTGCATGGCTTGGTCTGTTTGCCCTGGCCAGGCTCCCCGAGCAGGACTTCGCACCGGTGGCAGAAGGCCTGGAAGCCTACCTTTCAAAAACCACAGAACCTCATGCACTAAACCCGCGTGTGTGCCTGGTACTTGCCCAGCGTGCCGCGCGGGAAAAAAACTGGGGACTGGTAGAGGTGTTGTTGCAACGCTTGCAGCAAAAGCAGCAGCGCCACCCGCTGATGGCGCGCCTGGCCAATGGCCTGGTGGAGCATTACCGCCGTTGCGGCGATGAAGAGCGGGCGCGCAAGGCGCTGGATTTTGCGCGTACCTTACAGCCTGCGGCGGTTTAGGTGGTTTGAATAAACTTGGGTGGCGGCACCGCTAGGTACTAGGCAGGCTGTGCGCTTTCTTCCGCGGCGAGAATCGCCTCCAGCTGTTTCACCTCTCCAAGCACCGCACTTTTCGGAAACTTGCCGCGCACAAACGCCAGCAGCTTGCGGCTGTTGTCCGTGCGGTTGAATCCATCCATGTAGATCTTTGCCAGCAGCAGGTATGCGCTATCCAGGCGGGTGTAGTGTGGGTCTTCCTTGTGCAGGTTGTTAACCAGCGCCAGTGCCGGTTTGAAGTGACGCTGGCGGTAGAGCGCCTCGGCGATCTGGTGGCGCAACAGGGACTTGTCGATGGCCGGAGCACCGTGGGACTGCAACGTGGCCATATACAACTCGGCGGCCTTGTGGGGCTGGTTCAGGGTAACGAACCGCTCCAGCAGATGTGGCCCCAGCTCTCGCAATGCTTTCTTGTCATCGGTGGCCAGTAGCAGGCGATAGTAGCGTTCGTTCAGGGCAATATCATTGGGCTGCTGACGCAATACCGTCACCAGCGTTTTGCGCGCTTCTTCATGTCGCCCTTCGCGCAGGAAGATATTTGCATCTGCAAGTCCCTTGCGCCGGTCAAACTCCCGCTCCTCGAGATAGTCCTGGTCGTCCACCTGGGAGGTGACGCCAAGCTTTTTCTGCCGGGTCAGGCAGATGTAACCCATCATCGCGCTGGTCACTACAGAGAAGTAACTGGTGACGAATGCCAGCAGCGGCAGCAGCATCCACGCCGGCAGTTTGTCCGCCACCACGGGAAGCAGCACCGCCGGCGCTGCGGACACCGCACTGGTGGAGAGCCACAACAGCCAGTAGGGCCAGCCAATAATCAGGGTGAAGTGCAGTAGCTTCAGCGGGTTTACCGCCGCGCGCAGGCTGTGTTCCAGGGCCAGTACAATCATTGCTGCCGGCCCGAGCAGGGAAAGCGCGATGGAATACACCTGGGTCGCGCCCTCGCCAAAGGTCGACATAACCAGTGCACCGCCACCGCCAGCCACGAGAATCATCCCGATTACCCGCGCAAATACCGCTGCACTGCGCCCGTCCTGAGCATCGCCGAAAGTGGGTGCCTGCAGATCGCCACTGGCCAGTTTTTCGATCACCATCAGGTTGTAGCGGATCACTACCGCCAGCATGGCGACCAGCACGAAGATAGACAGCCAGCCAAGCCCGGTAATTGCCAGTGCTGCGATTGCGCAGATTGCGGATACCGTCAGTGGCCCGGGTGTAATGGCATAGCGAAAATAGAAGGGGGCCATCTGCCAGAATGGCTTGGCCTTGTTACTCGCCCCCACATTGTCGAGCCGGTTGTTGCACAGGACACATTTGGGGGTGGATTGGTAATAGTTATCCACCGCCCCGGGAACGCAGTCACCACAGTAATCCTTACTGCAACCGGTACAGTGCCATACGGCATCTGCACCGGAGTGGTAGTGGCAGGTATCAGCCATAGTTCACATCCTTGTCGTTATTTTTAACCCCTGAAGTGTATCGGCAGTCTCCCCGGGCGCGCAAACCTTTGGCCCTTGCAGGCTGCTAGACTGCCCCAATAGTAAAGGTCTTCTACTTTTCAGAATTCTATAAAGGTGTACAGATGACAACGGCGATGCAGGTAAAGCTGGAAACAACGGCGGCAGCGGACCACTGGGGCAAGAATGCCCTGTTGAGCTTTGCTGAGTCGGAAGCGCGCATTCATGCCACCGATGCCACCGGAGGCACTCTGGTGGCGGTACAGCGCGCTGCCCGGCGCCTCGACGGCATGGGCATTACCGAAATCACACTCGCCGGTGATAACTGGGACCTCGAGAGCCGCTGGGCATTCTGGGCGGGGTATTACAACCCCAACCGCAAAAGTACTCTGGATTGGGGACTGGAGGAAGGCGATGAGCGCAAGGAGCTGGATGCGCGTAAGGCAGCGGGTCTGTGGGTACGTGAGATTACCAACGGCTCCCCGGAGAACATTTTTCCCCGCGCGCTGGCAGAAAGTGCTGCGGATATGTTGCAAAAGCTCGCTCCGGACGCGGTGAGTTACCGCATTGTCGACGGCGATGCGCTGCTCGATGAAGGCTTTATGGGGATCTACAACGTGGGCCGCGGCAGTGTGCGTGGCGGCGCCATGTTACAGCTGGACTATAACCCCACAGGGCAGGACGATGCCAAAGTGGATATCTGCCTGGTGGGCAAGGGCATCACCTTTGATTCCGGTGGTTACAGTATCAAGCCCTCCGCCGGTATGGCGCACATGAAATCTGACATGGGCGGCGCAGCCATGGTGACCGGGGGCCTGGCGCTGGCCATCGCCCGGGGCCTGAACAAGCGTGTGAAACTGTACCTGTGTTGTGCCGAAAACCTGATTTCCGGGCACGCCTTTAAACTGGGTGATGTGATTACCTACAAGAATGGTGTGACCGCAGAGATTCTGAATACCGATGCGGAAGGTCGCCTGGTACTGGCGGACGGCCTGCTGGAGGCCAGTGACCAGGATCCGCAGTACATTCTCGATGCGGCGACCTTAACCGGTGCCGCGAAAATGGCAGTGGGCCGTGACTACAACTCGGTACTGAGCCTGGAGGATACAATGGCAGAAAAGGTATTGAGCGCGGCAAAGGCGGAAAATGAAAAAGCCTGGCGCCTGCCACTGGAGAAATTCCACCTGGAGCAGATTCCCTCGGGTTTTGCGGAAATCGCCAATGTGGGTATGGATGGCACCCCGGGTGCATCAACCGCCGCCGCGTTCCTGGCGAAATTTGTGCGCGATGACGGCCGGGGCTGGGTGCACATGGATCTTTCCGGTTCCTATCTCCCGGGCGCGAACGATCAGTGGGCCCAAGGAGCCAAAGGGCATGGGTTCCGAACGATTGCTCGGTTTCTGATGGACGCCTGATATTTTCATAACAGGAACAATTTCGTTTTCACACGTCGCACAGGTTGGTTGCATGGAAGAGTATCAAGTGATGATCCAGTCCCGAGAGTGGCTGGTGGGTTGGGGAACCCTATCCCTCATCAATGCGGGTCTCGCGCAGGGAAAAAATCGCAGCGGGCTTTTCTGGTGGATCATCAGTTTACTGTGCGGTCCGCTGGCAACATTGATTATCGTACTGCTAAGCCGGGCGCCCGAGCGCAGTTAGACGGTATGCCGCGGCCATAGCCCACCTGAATGAATAGATTCAGGTGGCGTTGGCGTGTGTTGTTTGCTGCACCAAACCAATGCGCGGATCTCATACAATGCATTCGAGATAGTGAGAAAAACTGAGTGAATACTCGGAAAACAATATGCGAAAAAGTGCAGCATAAAATTTGAAGTCCAAAAAAAGGTACGACTTGTCGTGCCTTTTTTATTTTGTAATCGAGTCTTTTCGGTCAATGACAGCGCATGATTTTTTGATGATGGCTGGTACTGAGCTGGAATTGGCGGGATTACTGCAGGGGAATAGGTAGACCCAGTTCTCACTGTGGCGTGAGAATCAAAATTTGCTGGTGATTCCGGGGGAAATTTAATTATTATCCGGACATCCACTGGTGAAAATTTCCCGAAAGGGAAGCTTTAATAATAAATATTCGTATACATGGAGGTATAAATGCGTGTTCTGCTATTGTGCAGTGCTTTCAATGGGTTGAGTCAGCGGGTGCATCGCGAGCTATCCCTGTCCGGGTGCGAGTTATTGGTGCAGTTGGCAACCAGTGACACCGAAATGGAAGCCGCGGTCGAGCATTTCCAGCCGAACTTGGTCATCTGTCCATTTTTGAAACATAAAATTCCCGATGCCATCTGGCAGCGGCTGCCCTGCCTTGTCGTGCATCCCGGGATCGAGGGAGACCGGGGCCCGTCCTCCCTGGACTGGGCCATCTACCACGACAAGCCGAGCTGGGGCGTCACGCTGCTGCAGGCAAACGATTCCATGGATGCCGGGGATATCTGGGGGACGCAGAATTTCCCGGTGCGACCCGGCGCTTCCAAATCCAGTCTATACCGGCGCGAAGTGACCGCGACAGCGGTGTCTCTGGTCAAGCAGGCGATTCAGTCGTTTATGGAAAACGATTTTGTGCCGCGGCCACTGGATGAATCCAGTGCTCCCGGTTGCCTGCTGCCGATGATGACCCAGAGCGATCGTGCCATCGACTGGCAGCGGGACCCGACGGCGTTGGTGATTAAGAAAATGCGTGCCGCGGACAGCCTGCCCGGTGTGCGCGAGGAAATTGGCGGCAAGACCGTCAACCTGTTTGGCGCGGTGGCGGCTAGCGAATATGTCGGTGACCCGGGAAAGTTTTTGGTCAGTGCCGGCGGCCGTGTCTGCCGGGCGACGGTGGATGGCGCCGTGTGGATATCTCACGCAAAAGTTGCGGGTGAGTTCAAATTGCCGGCTGCGGACATCATTCCGCCGTTGCTGGAATATCCGGTGGACCAGCTACAGGACACTCCGGTGGCCGTCCAGGATATCTGGGTTGAGTACACAGACGGTGTGGCCTACCTCTACTGGTCATTCCACGGTGGCGCCATGTCCACGGCACAGTGCAAAGCGCTGCTGGCACAGTACCGCGAGTTGGCCGCGTCCGACGTCAAGGTGATTGTCCTTATGGGAGGGGACGAATTCTGGAGTAACGGGATTCACCTGAACACCATCGAGGCCGCGGAGGATCCCGCTCAGGAATCCTGGGAGAACATCAACGCGATCGACGATTTTGTTGCTGAGGTTATCCACACACAGGACAAGGTGACGGTCTCCGCCGTGCGCTCAAATGCGGGGGCGGGCGGAGCCATGATGGCGCTGGCAGCTGACCTGGTGATCGTGCGCGACGGTGTCGTCATCAACCCGCACTACCAGACCATGGGACTGTATGGGTCCGAGTACTGGACTTACCTGCTGCCACGGCGGATTGGCAAAGAGGCGGCGCAGCGCTATACCAGATCGTGCATGCCGGTACTCGCCATGGAAGCGCTGCGTGATGGTTATGCGGATGTGCTGTTTAAAGAGGATTCGGCAGAGTTCAATTGTCAGTTGCAGGCATACTGTGAAGCGCTCACAGAGCCGGAAAGCGTCAGTCTGCTATTGGCGGAAAAACGCGAGCGACGGGAGCAGGACGAGCGCGCAAAACCGCTGGAAGAGTATCGTCGTGAAGAGCTTGAAATAATGCACCGAACATTTTTCGATGCGGAAGCAGAGTACCATCGGGCACGGAAAGCGTTCGTCTACAAGCAGTGCCCCAAGTGCACACCCGACTACTTGCAGCGGTCACTGGCAAGCAGTGAGGCCGAGCTGGAAACCGCCTGATTTCGCTGCCCCATAAGTAACAAAAAACCGGCATAATTGCCGGTTTTTTGTTACTTGCTTGCCTTCTGCGCGCTCGCAATCAAACGACTGCGCCGATATGCCAGGGGGCAAACTCGTTGTCTCCATAGTCCAGTTTTTCACTTGCGCTCTGTTCCCCAGAAGCGATTGCCAGAATGTGCTGGAAAATCATCTCGCCACATTCGGCAACGGTGTAGCGTTTGTCCAGTACACCGCCGCAGTCGATGTCCATATCTTCGCGCATACGCTCGAACAGGTTCGAGTTGCTGGCCAGTTTGATACTGGGTACCGGCTTGCCACCAAAAGCAGATCCGCGCCCGGTAGTGAAGCAGACCACGTTTGCGCCGCTCGCCACCTGACCGGTTACCGAAACCGGATCAAACCCGGGGCTGTCCATAAACACCAGCCCTTTCTTGCGCACCTGCTCGGCATAGAGGTAAACATCCTGCAGCGCGGTCGTGCCACCCTTTGCCTGGGCGCCGAGAGATTTCTCGGCAATGGTCGTCAGGCCGCCGGCTTTATTGCCCGGGGACGGGTTATTGTTCAGCTCAACGCCGTTAATCTCGGTGTAGTGTTCCCACCACTGAATACGATCAACCAGCTTTTGCGCCACTTCCGGTGAGCAGGCTCTGCGGGTCAACAAGTGCTCGGCGCCGTATATTTCCGGTGTTTCCGAGTAAATGACCGTGCCACCCTGGCGCACCAAAATGTCCGCTGCAGCGCCGAGGCCGGCGTTGGCGGTAATTCCCGAGTAGGCATCACTGCCGCCACACTGAACCGCCAGGGTCAGTTCGGATGCCGGGATCGCCTCGCGCTCGCAGGCATTGGCTGCCGGCAGCATTCCAGTCAGGCGCTCGATGCCAGACTCGATCGCCGCGCGAGTACCCCCCTGTTGCTGGATCGTCATCACCTGGAAGTTGTCGCCTTCCCGAAGACCGGTTTCCCGCATCAGACTGGAGATCTGCATCGCTTCACAGCCCAATCCAACCAGCAAAACACCGGCAAAGTTCGGGTGCGCGATATAGCCGTGGAGGGTTCGCAACAAGGTCTGGTAGCCTTCGCCGGAAGTGGACATGCCACAGCCACTGTCGTGGCCAAGTGCAACAACGCCGTCAACATTGGGGAAATCGCGTAACTTGCCACTATCGCGGAAATGCGCGGCGATCGCCCGGGAAACAGTCACCGAACAGTTTACGGTGGAAACAACGGCGAAATAATTGCGGGTGCCGGTCTTGCCATTGGGGCGGCGATAACCCATGAAAGTGGCGCGCTCCTCCGGTGCGACAAATTCTGTAGGCACATAGTCGCTACAGAAGTCGTGCACCACCTGGTGGTTGCCCGCTTCCATATTGAATTCGTGCACGTGTGTGCCGGGAGCAATATCCTCCCGCGCAAAGCCGATAACCTGGCCGTACTTGATCACTGGCTGACCGGCCGTGATCGGACGTACGCAGACCTTGTGCATGGCGGGCACGTCGGTAACCAACGGCATCATGCTGCCGTTCCAGTTCACCAGTGTGCCGGCGGGCAACGGGGCCTTGCTGACGGCGACGTTATCGTCGGTATGTATGTGAATGAGATCCATCTTGTCCTGACTCCGCTGAAAAGGACTTGCGGTCAGTTGTCGTTATGATTGGTTGCAATCTAACACTATATTGGTAAGGCCGCAATCAGTAGGGTAGACCGATTTGGTAAGACTGTAGTGGCAATTCCCGTATTGTGGTGGTTAAACCCCATCTGCTAGAATCCGTGCAATATTTCCGCAACTTATATATAAGCACCGGATCGGGCAGAAACCCGGACGTATGTGGTCTCGATAGGGTTAAACCGATGTGATTGGCGGGTTCGGATGGGTCAGGCAGGTTTGTCTGAAAGTGGCCCAATCGGGATTACCATTACATAGCGGTTGGGAGTCTGCTGGCGGCCGCGCGAGCGGAGTGCGGCATGGGCCGCGCCGGCGGTGCACCGAATTTTGTGCGCCCGGAGCGCAACACCAACAAAAACAGATGCAGCAAAAAATTGCAGGAGAGTAGTTCAATGCAGGGTGCCAGACTTTATCAACAGGTGGCCGAAAAACTGGCCGCTGCCATTGCCGCCGGTGACTACCCGGCCGGTACCCGCCTGCCCGCAGAGCGCAAACTAGCCGAGCGTTTTGAGGTCAGCCGCCCTACGGTGCGCGAGGCGATCATTGCACTGGAACTGGCAGGATGCGTAGAGGTAAAAGGCGGTTCCGGTGTTTATGTGACCGACACTGAAGCCAGTGGGTTTACCGCCGGCGAGAGCGATATCGGTGCGTTTGAGATCCTGCAGGCGCGGATGATGTTTGAGGGTGAGGCCGCCGGCCTGGCCGCCCGTGAAATGACCGATGAAGAAGTGCAGCAGCTGGAGTCCATTCTCGAAGAAATGGTCGCGGAAAATGCGACCGAATCCAGCGCCGAAGTTGCCGACGAGAAATTCCACCTGCATATCGCTCAGTGTACCCACAATGACGCCGTGGTGTCGGTTTGTGAGCACCTGTGGAAATTGCGCAACAACTCCTCTGTATCAGCGCGCATTCTCGAGAAAGTCCGCCAGGCGGGCTCCAAGCCTCGAATCGAGGAGCACCGCCGCATCCTCGAAGCGATCAAGAGTCGCGACCCGGACGGCGCGCGCAATGCCATGCGCGATCACCTCCAGCGCGTTGTTCAGCAGTTGCTGGACGCCACTGAAGCTGAGGCGCTGGAGCAGGCCCGTCGCGAAATGAGTGCTGCCCGCCAGCGATTCGCGCTGCCCTGAATAGCATCCAGATGCTGCCAACAAGCCGGCCGTGAGCCGGCTTGTTTGTGCCCGTTAAATGCCACCCACATGATCGTGGTCATTTGTCTGTTGGCTTTCTGGGGCCAATCTCGGATCGCTGGCGTGACCGCCTGGTTATTGCCCTGGCAAAATTGGTATGACAGTATTGATCCAATTTTGATAATGGTCTTGCCATTTCGCGAGACCGACCTGCGATGAATTCCCTTTTCGCGTCAGCAAAACAATAAAGCCCGGGAGGTATTTATGACCGGACTCAATCGTCGAGTCTTCCTGCAATCACTGGCAGCCGCCGCAACGCTGCCTGCCGTCCCCGGGCTGTTGCCCCAGGCTGTTGCCATGAGCCGGCCACCGCGAGCCGAGTATTCCGGACCCTGGGCGCGCGTGCCGAAAATCCTGTCAGACATCAAATTGCCGGCAATCCCCACGCGGGAGTTCAATCTGCGGGAGCTCGGTGCCAAGGGGGAGGGTGAGGATGCCAGTGAAATCTTTGCTGCCGCGGTGGAGGCGAGTCGTAAGGCGGGTGGTGGACGCATTGTGGTACCCGCGGGCAAATACCGCACCGGCCCCATCCACCTGGTTTCCAATACCGAACTGCACCTGCAGGAGGGGGCGGAAATCCATTTCATTCCCGAGCCTGAGCGCTATCTGCCTGCAGTAAAAACCCGCTGGGAGGGCATGGAGATGATGGGGTATTCACCTCTGATCTACGCCCACAAGTGCGAAAACATTGCCCTTACCGGCAAAGGCCTGATCGACGGCGGTGCCGACTGCAACACCTGGTGGCCCTGGAAGGGGAAAAACACCAAGTGCGACAACAGCACCAATGAAGGGGACACCCAGCACGGCCCCCGTGATGCATTGATGAAAGATGTCGAGGCCGGTGTGCCGGTGGCCGAGCGCATATATGCTGAAGGTTCCTTCCTGCGTCCGCCTCTGGTGCAGTTCTACGAGTGCGACAGCGTGCTGATCGAGGGCGTCACCCTGGAGAACTCGCCGTTCTGGGTGATTCACCCGGTACTCTGCAACGGTCTTACCGTGCGCGGCGTGACCACAAGAAGCCACGGTCCCAATTCCGACGGCTGCGACCCGGAATCCTGCCGCAACGTTTTGATTGAAGAGTGCCTGTTTGATAACGGCGATGACTGTATTGCGATCAAATCGGGCCGCAATGCGGATGGACGTCGGGTCAATGTGCCGACCGAGAATGTGATTGTGCGGAACTGTCAGATGCGCGATGGGCACGGCGGCCTGGTGCTGGGTAGCGAGATCTCCGGCGGTGTGCGCAATGTCTTCCTGGAAGACTGTGTGATGAGCAGCCCGCACCTGGAGCGCGGCCTGCGTATCAAGACCAACTCGGTGCGTGGCGGCGAGATCCATGACATCTACGTGCGCAACCTGACCATCGGAGAGGTCAAGGACGTTATCGTTATCAACTTCTATTACGAAGAGGGTGATAAAGGTGATTTCGATCCCGCTGTTTACAACATCCAGGTGGAAAACCTGGTGTGCAAGGAAGCCAAGCGCGCCTTTCAGGTTCGAGGTTTTGAGCGGGCACCGATCCGCGATCTGCGAATTTCCAACAGCCGTATTGACCACGCCGACTCACTTGGTGTGATCGAAGAGGTGACTGGCCTGACCGTGAATAACGTATCGATCAATGGTCAGCCATTCCAGCCCAGCTAATTTGCCCCTCTGGCCCGTCCAGATTTTCCCTTCCTAAGACGTCCAGCGCGGCCCCTTCCGCGCTGGATCTATCGAATATGGCGCGCTATTCTACTTGTCGATCAAATAGCGAGCGAAATAAGATAAAAATTGGTCTGCCAAAAGTTGATAGTTGGTAATCCGTATGAGACTATCGACCTGCATTGATAATAAGCGGTATTACCAAAAAAGGTTTTACCAAAATAACGACGATAAGCGGAGATGAGAGTCATGAAGACCTTCGAGCTGAAACCACTCACTCTTGCGATGGCCATGATTGCGGTACCGGCCTTTGCACAGGAAGCAAACACCTCTGGCGATGCAGCCCTGGAAGAGATCACGGTAACTGGTAGTTACCGCGACAGTCTGTCCAAGGCCCTCGACCAGAAGCGCGATGCTGTCGGCTCCAAAGACGCCATCCTGGCGGAAGACATTGCCGATTTCCCCGACCTCAACCTGGCAGAATCCCTACAGCGTATTCCCGGTGTAGCTATTACCCGTGACGCCGGTGAAGGTCGTAACATTTCCGTGCGTGGTCTGGGTGCTCAGTTCACCCGTGTGCGCATCAACGGTCTGGAAGCCGTGTCGACCACTGGTGGTGCCGACTCCTCCGGCGGCGCCAACCGCGCCCGCTCTTTCGACTTCAATACCTTTGCTTCCGAGCTGTTCTCCAACCTGACCGTGCACAAGACTTCTTCTGCCGATCTGGACGAAGGCTCCCTGGGGGCCACTGTCGACCTGAACACCGGCAAGCCGCTGGATATGGATGACAGCTTCACCTTCGCTGCCAATGCGCAGATGGGTTACAACAGCGCTTCTGGTGAAGCCGACCCGCGCACCTCTTTCCTGGTTGCCGGCCAGAACGAAGCGGGCACCATCGGTTGGTTGGCCACTTACTCTCAATCCAAGCGCAACGTGCTGGAAGAAGGTTTCTCCAGCGTGCGTTGGACCGCAAGTGAAGAAATTGCGAACTGTTCCGCCTGTGCTGATGACGCTGAACTGGCTGCGCTGAACGAAGGTTTCTTCCCGCGTATTCCCCGCTACGGCAAGTTCACGCACGAACAGGATCGCCAGGGCTTTACCGGTACTTTGCAATTCCGCCCGACCGACAGCACCGAGATCCTGGTTGATTATCTGACCTCGCGCTACGACGCGACCCGTCAGGAAGAGTTTGTTTCCGTCAGCCTGAAAGACAAGGGCAACTTCCCCGAGTTCGACGTCACCGACTACACCATGGACGCAAATGGCACCATCACCGCCATGACCGTCAACAACTACGACCTGCGTGTAGAGCACCGCTTCGACGAGCTGGAAACCAAGTTCGACCAGTTCTCTATTCGCGCTTCTCACGACTTCAGCGATCGCCTGCGCGGTGACATGGTGTGGGGCGCGTCCGAGTCCAACTACAGCAATCCGATGCAGACCACTGCCATCGTGGACGCCATCGACGTACAGAACAGCTTCTCGTACAACGCGACCACTGCCGGCGGCACCATCGACTTTGCCGACTTCGACACTGCCAATGCGAACAACTACGAGTTTGTTGAGCTGCGTCACCGTCCGAACCACGTAGACAACACTTTTGAAACTGTTGCCTTCAACCTGGAATTCGACCTGACCGACGAACTGAGCGTGAAAGGTGGTGTTTCCCAGAAGAGCTTCGAGTTCGACGTGGCGGAAAACCGCGCTGGGCCGAAATTCTCCGGTATCAACGCCTCTACTCTGCAGGGTTCTACCACCAGCCTGAACGGCATCAGCTGGTTCTCTCCGGACGTGCACTCCACACTGGATACTTACGCTGCTGACGTCGCTGCCAGCATGGCACCGCGCACCGGTGACATCCGCAATGTGCAGGAAGACGATTCCGGTTACTACATTCAGCTGGGCTGGAACACCGAAGTGGCAGGCCTACCGCTACGCGGTAACCTCGGCGTGCGCCGTGTGACCACCGAAGTGGAGTCCACCGGCATGACCGACCTGAACGGTGAAATCGTACAGGTGATTGCCAACAACGAGTACACCGACACCCTGCCGTCTCTGAACCTGGCGCTGGACCTGAACGACGACATGGTTGTACGTTTCTCTGCGTCCGATGTCATGTCCCGCCCGGCTCTGGGTGACCTGACTCCTGGTGGTAAGATTGACCAGTTCAATGGCTCCGTGAGTTATGGCAACCCGCTGCTGGAGCCGTTCCGCGCGCGCGCCTATGACGTTTCCTACGAGTGGTACTTCTCCGACGATGCAGTATTCGCGGCGGCCTACTTCTACAAAGACATCGAGTCTTTCATCAAGAAAGACACCTTCTCCCAGCGCCCTTGGTCTGAGACCGGTTTCGACGCGTCTGTGCTGAGCGACGAAGGCTCCTACGATGAAGGCGACAACTGGGATATCACCCGAAACTTCAACGGCGAGGGTGGCGACGTCTCCGGTGTTGAGCTGCAGTACCAGCAGGCGTTTTTTGATAACTACGGCCTGATCCTGAACTACACCTACGTGGATTCAGAGATGAACTACGGTACCGAAGAGGCGCCCAACTACGGCCCGCTGCTAAACCAGTCTAAAAACTCCTATAACGCCACCGTGTACTACGAGAACGAAGATTGGAGCGCGCGTATCTCCTACGCGGCGCGTACTGACTACAACACCAAGGCCATGGGCCAGGGTCGTAACGGTAACGACTTCGAGTACACCGAAGGCACCAGCAATGTGGACTTCGTTGCCGGCTACAACCTGGGTGACAACTGGAAGCTGAGCCTGGAAGCGATCAACCTGACCGACGAGCCTAACCGTCAGATGATCGACAGCGCTGGCCGCATCGTGGTAGACCACACTTACGGTCGTCAGTACTACGTAGGCGCTCAGTACAAGTTCTAATCCGATCTTTTAATTAAAATTAACGATTAAGAGCTCGATGTAGTACTGAATAGAGCGGCCGGGTGCAGGGATTCTGCCGGTGGAAACACCGGCGTAAGGATTCGAAGTCGCACCCGGCCGTTTTTCGATTTACCGCCGTTCTTTTTTGAATGGCAAATAACAGAATAAAACCCGAATTTGTGGAGATGTCTGTGAAACTGTTTGATCAGTCCAAAAGCAAGCTGGGTCTGAATGCCCTTGCATTCGCGCTCACCGCGGCGACCCTGACTGCCTGTGGCGACAAAGCCGCGCAGTCCCCGCAAGAAGCAGCGGCACCGGTTGCAGAAAAGCCCAGCGCCATCGCTAACCTGGAACTTTCCAACCCTTCAGATTTCCCGCGCCTGGACGAAGCGGTTTACCTCAGCTTCTACGAACTCGGACTGAAAGCCGGTTTTGCCTCCCCGATCGCAGTGTGGAACCAGGCGGAACAGATTCCCGTACAGACCATCGACAAAGATGCCGATGGCAGTAAAGACGGCATCCTATTCACTGTAGATGTTGCCGTTGATGAAACCCTTAAACTGCGTATCGCCGAAGCCGATGCGCCGGTAGAAGGCGAGAAACGCACCCAGGCCGAAATCTCCCACAAGGTGGGTGGCGAATGGGTTGAGCGTGAATACAAGGGTGGCAGCTTCCAGAATGTAAGCTCCCTCTCCGTGCCTGAAGAGCACACCGACCACTCCTACTTTATCCGTTACGAAGGCCCCGGTATTGAATCCGACCTGGTGGGTTACCGCGTGTACCTCGACTGGCGTAACGGCTTCGATATTTTCGGCAAAAAAGTGCAGACCCCGGTACTGCAGGGCGTAGGCCAGGACGGATTTGATTCCTACCACGAACCGGCTGACTGGGGCATGGACGTGCTGAAAGTGGGCAGCTCCGTGGGCGTCGGCGGCTACGGCTACTGGGACGGTGAAAAAGTCATTCGCGTGAGCGACGTGCAGGACTGGCAAGTAGACATCGCCGAAAACGGTGAGCTCTACTCCTCCTTCAAAGTGCAGTACCAGGGCTGGAAACCCACTGCCGACCTGCAGACCGATCTGACCGCGGTGCTGTCCATGCACGCCGGCAGCCGTCTGGTGGAAGTGAATGCAAAAACCAGTGAAGAACTGGACAACCTGGTAGCCGGTATCGTGAATCACGAAGGCACCGAGTTGATCGTGGGTGACACCGATATTACCGGCCACGCCTACACCTATATTGGCACCTACGGCCCGCAGAGCCTGGATGGCGCCAACCTGGGTATGGCGGTGATTGCCAAGAACAAGGTGATCAAGGAAGCCACCACCGACGAGCACAACCAGGTGGCGATCCTGAAACCCGCGGGCAATGAAGTGCAGTACTACTTCCTCGCTGCCTGGGCCAATGAAGCAAAAAGCGAACACGGCCCCATCACCACCAAGGCCGAGTTTGAAACCTACCTGAAGCAGGAAGCGGAAAAGCTCACCATGCCGCTGCGGCAGCGTCTGACCACTGCCGCCAGCGTTGCCGAAACGGACCAGCCGCTGACCGCGGATGTTGCGTTGGAGTGGAGCAAAAAACTGGCGGACTCCGAGCTTGAGCGCAAAACCCTGGATTACCGCTTTGGTGGTTACGACCACATCCGCAAGCGTCCGTCCTACTTCGAGTACACCACCGGTATGGTGATGCAGGCCTACGACGAGCTCAACGCAGTTGCGCCGGAAACCCGCTACGCGGACGCCGTGGAAACCGTGATGGGTTCCTTCGTCAGCGAAGATGGCAGCATCAACGGTTATGTGCAGGAAAAATACAATATCGACAGTGTACGCGCCGGCACCATGCTGCTGCGCATGTACGAGCGCAATCAGAGCCCGGTCTACAAGAAAGCCGTGGATACCCTGTTTGAGCAACTGGAACACCACCCGCGCACCAGCGCCGGTGCCTTCTGGCACAAAAAAATCTATCCACACCAGGTTTGGCTGGACGGCGTCTACATGGGCATTCCGTTCCTGGCGCACTACGAGCAGCTGATGCACGAAGAACCCAACGTGGAAGAAGTGCTGGCCGAGTTCAAACTGGTGAACGAAATCCTGAAAGACCCGGAAACCGGCCTCTTCTACCACGCCTGGGACGAAAAGCGGCAGCAGGTCTGGGCAGACAAGGAAACCGGTCTCTCCGGCTACCACTGGGCCCGCGGTATGGGCTGGCTGGCCATGGCGCTGGTGGATGTACTGGACTTTATTCCCGAAGAGAACACCGAAGAGCGTCAGTACCTGCTGAGCATGATCGCCGAAATTGCACCGGTGATCGAAAAATACCAGAACGCGGAAACCGGTACCTGGTGGCAGATCATCGACAAGCCGGGCAAGCGTGGGAACTACCTGGAATCCACCGCCAGCACCATGTTCACCTACTTCTACGCCAAAGCGCTGAACCAGGGTTACCTGCCGAAAGAGAAGTACCTAGCCACCGCGAAAAAAGCTTACCAGGGCCTGCTGGATGAGTTCGTACAGGTACACGCCGACGGCACCATCAGCATCACCGATATGTGCCAGGTGGCCGGCCTCGGCTTTGGCCGCGACGGCAGCTACGAGTACTACATGAGCGAGCCAATTTATGACGACGACCCCAAAGGCACCGCGCCGTTTATCACTTCCGGCGTCGAGATGTACAAGCTGTTGGAATCTGAATCTTAATTAACGCATAACGATTGGGTGCTATTAAATGGCACCGTGGCGGCACTGCTGTCCGGTCCCCTTTCGCGAGACACGCCGTGAACCCATCCCTGGGGGCTCTTCTAAAACGTCCCTGTTTTAGAAGGTCTCGCGAAAGGGGCCCGGCCATCAGCGCCTTCGCATTTGACTCCTGTGACCAATGGGATCGTTGAAGTACTACTGGGAATGAACATGACAACTCTATTTGAAGAGCGCTACGCCAGTCACCCGAGTGACTATGTGAAGTACGATACCGACCGCCTGCGCAAAGAGTTTCTGGTACCGAAACTTTTCGAGGCGGATACGGTTCGCCTTACCTACACCCATGTAGATCGCATGATCGTTGGCGGCATCATGCCGGTGGAGAAAACTGTACAACTGGAAACCGTCGAGGAACTGCGCTCCGAGTATTTCCTAGAGCGCCGCGAGATTGGATTCATCAATATTGGTGGCGCCGGGACCGTGGAGGTCGATGGCACGGTACACGAGATCGGTCACAAGGAAGCGCTCTACGTGGGGCGTGGTTCCGTCGAAGTGAAACTGAATAGTGCGGACAAATCCAATCCGGCCAAGTTCTACCTGAACTCCGCGCCGGCACACCGTGCCTATCCAACGGTGAAAGTCAGCAAGGCCGACGCGAATGTTATGGAGCGGGGCGCCAGTGAAACCTGCAACCAGCGGGTAATCAACCAGCTGCTGGTACACGGTGTTATCGAGACCTGCCAATTGCAGATGGGGATGACCGAGCTGGCGCCGGGCAGTGTCTGGAATACCATGCCGGCCCATACCCACAGCCGCCGCATGGAAGCCTACATGTATTTCAATGTGCCCGAAGATCAAGCGGTATGCCATTTTATGGGCCCGCCCCAGCAGACCCGTACCATCTGGATGCACAATGAGCAGGCGGTGATCTCTCCTACCTGGTCACTGCACTCCGGCGTAGGTACCGCCAACTACACCTTTATCTGGGGGATGGCGGGTGAAAACCTGGATTACGATGATATGGATTTTGTGCAGCCCCACGAGTTGCGTTGATCCATTTCCCAACTGGATCCCGGATCAAGTCCGGGATGACGAAGAATTCTTTTCGGCGTCATACCGGCGAAGGCCGGTATCCAGAAATTACCGAACATCCGTAGGGTAGATAAACGCAGCGGATCTACCAAAAGAATTGGAGTTAACAATGTCCAAGTCACTGTTTGACTTAACCGGAAAACTCGCCCTGGTCACCGGCGCCACCCACGGCCTCGGCATGGCCATGGCGGAAGGCCTCGGCAACGCCGGTGCCAAGCTGGTCATCACCGGCCACTCCTCCCAGGAGAAACTCGATGGCGCTGTCGCGCAACTGCGTGAAAAAGGCTACGACGCCCACGGCTACCTGTTCAACGTCACCAATGAAGACGAAGTGAACGAAATGGTGCCGGTGATCGAGCAGGAGCAGGGCCCGATTGATGTGCTGGTCAACAACGCCGGTATTATCCGCCGCGTACCGCTGCTGGAAATGGAGCTGTCCGAGTGGAACAAGGTTCTGGAAACCAACCTGACCGGCGTGATGGTAATGAGCCGCCCGGTGGTGCGCCGTATGATCGAGCGCGGCGCGGGCAAGATCATCAACATTTGCTCGATGATGAGTGAGCTGGGTCGCGACAGCGTGTCCGCTTACGCAGCCTCCAAGGGCGGCCTGAAAATGCTGACCCAGAATATGGCGACGGAGTGGGCGCGTCACAATATCCAGGTGAACGGTATTGGCCCAGGCTACTTCGCCACCAGCCAGACCGCGCCGATACGTGTCGACGGCCACCCGTTCAACGATTTCATTATTGGCCGTACACCGGCGGGCCGCTGGGGCAACCCGGAAGACCTGCAGGGCGCCGCGGTGTTCCTGTCCAGTGACGCGAGCAATTTCGTCAACGGCCAGGTGGTTTACGTGGATGGGGGTATCCTCGCCACCATCGGCAAGCCCAGCAATGAGTAATTGAGTGATATCTGGATACCGCGGCACACGGCGAATTCTCCGGTGCCGCTGTATCCAATCTTAGATTTGTGCTTTCCGTAGCCCTACCGGGTTACCAATGTCTTTCCAAGGCTGTACCTCAGCCGATTGTTTGTTGCTTTCAGCTTTCGTTTTCGAACGAGAGAGAGGGCGGAGAGGGGCAACCCCTTTCTGTATTTGCCCTGTGAAAGCGGTATGTGCGTAGCGTTTTCTTGATCGGTACTCAGGGTTCCGGGGCGAGCCCGTGGTTTTGTTTTGGTTATCGGGTATGCGGGCCCGTCAGTTGCGTAAAGTTTTTTCAGTGTTTGTAGGTACCTGAACGGCATTCTTCCGTCTGCGGAGGTGCGTCTGTGTTCGGAGGTTTTCCGGTGTCTGGCATTTGCAGTGAAGTGGTTGAGTCGTTGCACGGTCGAGGGTGCCGGGAAAAATTTTGACGTAGAAACAAAACCCGGCAAAAGCAATAACGCTAATCCGCCGGTTTTATGAGAGAAGGGACTAGAGATGAGTAACTACACAATAAAACCACTTGTTCTGGCCATGGCCATTGCTTCCCCTGCGTATGCCCAGGAAGTAGCCGACAAAGACACACAACTGGACAACCAGGTACTGTAAGAGATCGCCGTAACCGGCTTCCGCCAGTCCTTGGAGCGCGCTGGATACCAAACGTATGAGCGCCAACAACACCGACAGCATTATCGCCGAAGATATCGGCAAAATGCCCGACCTGAACCTGGCGGAATTCCTGCAGCGGGTTCCTGGCGTGGCGATTTCCCGCGAAGGCGGTGAAGGCCGCAATATCACCGTGCGCGGTTTCGGCCCGGGCTTTTCCCGCACTACCCTGAACGGTATGGAAGTACCGGCGAGCACCGGTGGTCTGGATTCTTCCGGCGGTGAAAACCGCGGGCGGGATTTCGACTTTAACGTGTTTGCGTCCGAGCTGTTCAATCGCATCACTATCCACAAGTCACCAGTGGCATCTGTGGAAGAGGGCGGCCTGGCGTCGACGGTCGAGCTGTCTACACCGCGCGCCTTCGAAAAGCCCGGACAGAACGTTTCCTTCGGCGGCCAGCTGACCGCAGACAATTTCTCCGGAGAATCCGATCTGCGTTTTACCGGTATGTACAGCAACACCTATATGGACGATAAAGTGGGTGTTCTGTTCAGTACAGCCTATTCCGAGCGCAATGTGCGTCAGGAAGGTTTTGGTTCCGTGCGCTGGACCGGTGCCGCCAGTAATGGCGGTCGCAGCTGGGCGAATACCGATGCGGAGACCATCATTAACGGTACCCCGAACCCCGGCGCAAACTACCCGGGTGAAGCCATTGATCAGGCGCAACAACTTGATTACATGTGGGTGCCGCGTCTGCCGCGTATGGATTCCTTCAACCGCGATCAGGAGCGCCTGGGCCTGACCGGCTCCGTGCAGTTCCGCCCCACCGACACTATGGAATTCTCCCTGGATGTATTGAATTCCAACCTGAAGGCGGATGTGACGTCGTACAACTACTTCGCGCAGTTCCGCAACACCTTCGGCAGTATCTCCCCGGTGGAAGTAACCCTGGATGACAGCGGCCGCTATATCGTTGCCGGTACCTTCGATAACGTGACTCCGCGCTCCGAGAGCCGCGGCCAGTTCAGCGAATCGGATTTCACCCAGACGGTGCTGACCGGTAAATTCGATCTCGCCGACAACATGCGCCTGAACCTGATGTACGGCAATGCGGTTTCCGATCACGTTGAAGAGCAGTATCGCTACAATATCACCGCCGCCGAGGGCCACCGCTTTACCTACTCCTTCGAGGAAGATGGTGATATCGCCGAGATGTCCTATGGCTTCGATATGCTCGATCCATCCAACTACGTATGGTCTGGCCCGACCCTGCGTCACGAGGAAGTGCGTCGTGAAAACGACACCTTCCGTGCGGACTTCACCATTGAAGACGACAATTCCAATATCAAAACCGGTCTGATCTGGAACAGCCGCGAAGTGGATTCCCAGTTCTGGAATCCCACCGAGGGCACCATTACCCAGCCGGGCTCGGTGACCGCAGAACTTACCGCAAACCTGGCGGATGTGATCGACGGCTATGGCGATGGCATCAGCGCGCCGGGTGGATCCCCCACCAGCTGGCTGGTGGCGGATTTCAACCGCGCCATGGCGCGCATAAATGAGAGTGCCGCCATTGAATGCAGTTAGTTGTAATTCTCATTTCCGCATATCTTTAAGGCCGGGCTTTGCCCGGCCTCTTTTTTTCCTTTCCGAAGGCTTTCCCGCATTTTTCTTTTCATTCTTCTTATGGGATGACCAGCCCTTTCTAGACTCAAAAAAGGATGCGCAAACTGGCGCCGAGGTCTCTGTTCCTAAAGGAATATGAACAGTGCTGCAAACAGCCATTGTTTATATCCGGTGCCAGTCCATATTCATTTCGTAATGAACAGGGTGACCCCTTGGCAGAGCAAAAATCGGTAACCACCAGCGAGCAGCGCAAGCGTGAAGGGCGTTTGGTGCTGTTTATCCTTGTGTTCCTGTTTCCCATCCTCGCTGTGGCCATTGTCGGTGGTTATGGTTTTACGGTGTGGATACTGCAGATGATTTTCGGTCCGCCCGGACCGCCGACCTGACCGCCTTTCCTCAATCAACCGAATTGCCGCTTGAAAACCCGGGTCGCATCCAGTGTGAACCGGAAAATGAATACGAGAGAAAACGGATGACAGACGTCAAATCGAGTCATTGCCATGACGGTCAAAACCCTGTGGAAAGCGTGCATATCGTCAGCCTGCTGGTACATGTGCGACCGCAGTTTGTGGAATCAGTCAGTCAGTGGTTTGACTCGCAAGCCGAACTGGAAATCCACCTGGCTGACGAGGCCGGCAAGCTGGTGGTGATTGTGGAAACCCGCGACCACCACCAGATCAATCCTCTGATCGAAACCATCAAAGACCAGCAAGGCGTACTGAATGTGGTGATGGTGTATCACGAGGAGTTGTCGCTGGCGGATATCGACGACGAGCTGGCCGAGGACGCATCGACAGAAGCATCGGTAATGAACGAACGTGACGCCGCGCAACCGGTAAAAATTGTGGGAGAAATGTGACATGGCCATCACCCGACGTGAATTTACCAAAGCCAGTGCCGTGGTGGCCGCAGCAACGGCTGCAGGTTTGGCAGTACCGGCAAAAACCCAGAACCTGGTGAGCAAGGGCGGCGCCAATGAGTTGAGCTGGAACAAGGCACCCTGTCGCTTTTGCGGCACAGGTTGCAGTGTGATGGTGGCCACCAAAGACAACCGGGTTGTCGCTACCCACGGGGATATCAAGGCGGAAGTGAATCGCGGCCTCAACTGCGTGAAAGGCTACTTCCTGTCGAAAATCATGTACGGCAGTGACCGCCTGATGAAGCCACTGCTGCGCATGAAAAATGGCAAGTACGACAAGACCGGGGATTTTGCCGAGGTGTCCTGGGATCAGGCCTTCGACATCATGGAGCAGAAATACAAAGAGGCGATCAAGAATCACGGGCCAGAGTCTGTGGGCATGTTCGGTTCCGGCCAGTGGACCGTGTGGGAAGGCTACGCAGCCAGCAAGCTGATGAAAGCCGGCTTCCGCACCAACAATATCGACCCCAACGCGCGCCACTGTATGGCCTCTGCCGTTGCCGGGTTTATGCGCACTTTCGGTATCGACGAGCCCATGGGATGCTATGACGATATGGAGGCCGCTGACGCCTTTGTATTGTGGGGCTCCAATATGGCGGAGATGCACCCGATCCTCTGGTCGCGGGTGACCGATCGCCGATTGTCCCACCCCGGCTGCAAAGTCGCAGTACTTTCCACCTATGAACATCGCAGTTTCGAGCTGGCGGATATCCCCATCGTATTCAATCCGCATTCCGATCTGCATATCCTGAATTTCATTGCCAATTACATTATTGAAAATGGCAAGGTCAATCAGGAGTTTGTCAAAAAGCATACGCGTTTTGTGCGCGGTGAAACCAATATCGGCTATGGCCTGCGGGATGATGATCCGCGTGAGAAAAAGGCCACCGGGCGCGACAAGGCGAATGCGTGGGAGGATATGACCTTCGAGGAGTATGCGGATTTTCTGAAGCCCTACACGCTAGAGAAAACGGCCCAGGAAACCGGTGTTTCCAAAGAACGCCTCACCGCACTGGCTGAGCTTTACGCCGACCCGAAAACCAAAGTGATGTCTTTCTGGACCATGGGCTTCAACCAGCACACCCGCGGTGTCTGGGCCAACAATATGGTCTACAACATTCACCTGCTTACCGGCAAAATTTCCAGCCCTGGTAACAGCCCCTTCTCACTCACGGGTCAGCCTTCTGCCTGCGGTACCGCGAGGGAAGTTGGTACCTTTGCGCACCGCCTGCCTGCAGACCTGGTGGTGACCAATCCCAAGCACCGGGAGACCGCAGAAAAAATCTGGCGTCTGCCCAAGGGCACCATTCCGCCGAAGCCGGGTTTCCACGCAGTTGCCCAGAGCCGCGCACTGAAAGACGGCAAGCTAAAAGTTTACTGGACCCAGGCTTCCAACAACGCCCAGGCCGGCCCCAACCTGATGCAGGAGTTACTGCCCGGTTGGCGCAACCCCGATACCTTCGTGATTGTTTCCGACGTCTACCCAACGACATCCGCGCAGGCCGCGGACCTGATTCTCCCCACGGCCATGTGGGTAGAAAAAGAGGGTGCCTACGGCAACGCGGAGCGGCGCACACAGTTCTGGCATCAGCAGGTAAAAGCGCCGGGCGAAAGTAAGTCGGACCTGTGGCAATTGGTGGAATTCTCCAAGCGCTTCACTACTGATGAAGTCTGGCCGGAAGAATTAAGCAAAGTGCGCGGCTACAAGGGCAAGACCCTGTACGACGTGCTGTTTGCCAACGGCCATGCCAACCGTTTCCCCAACGAGCAGCGGGACAAGAGTTTTGCCAACGACGAGGCCGATGCCTTCGGGTTTTATATCCAGAAAGGCCTGTTCGAAGAGTACGCGGAATTTGGCCGCGGACACGCGCACGATCTCGCGCCATTTGATGTTTACCACAATGTGCGCGGTTTGCGCTGGCCGGTGGTGAACGGCAAGGAAACCCGGTGGCGTTTCCGCGAAGGCTACGACCCCTATGTGAAAAAAGGTGCGGGCGTGCAGTTTTACGGTAACAAAGACGGTCGCGCACGTATTTTCGCACTGCCCTACGAGCCACCGGCGGAATCTCCGGATCAGGAATATCCCTTCTGGCTGTGTACCGGCCGCGTACTGGAGCACTGGCATACCGGCTCCATGACCCAGCGGGTGCCCGAGCTGTTCAGTGCTGTGCCCTACGCGGTGGTGTATATGCACCCGGACGACGCCCAGGCCAAGGGGTTCCGTCGCGGCAGTGATATCAAGGTCATCAGCCGGCGCGGCGAAATGATTGGGCGGGTGGAAACCCGTGGCCGCGCGCGGCCACCCAAGGGGCTGGTGTATGTGCCGTTCTTTGATGCCCAGCGGCTGATCAACAAAGTGACTCTGGATGCGACGGACCCGATTTCCAAACAGACGGATTTCAAAAAGTGCGCCGTGAAACTGGAACTGGTTTCACTGGCCTGAGTGGGCCAGCCCGAGAAGCAAACTTAGAACTGAGTAGCGATCATGAGCAGAAAGCAGGTATTTTCCATCGCCGTCGCCCTTGTCGTTTTTGTATGTGGCCTGGCAACCATCGCGGAGCAGTTTCCGGCAACGCCGGGGCCGGACGGTATTCGGAAGGGCGGCACCCTGTTTGAAGAAAATCCGGCCCCGCAGCTGGCGGATCCGGTGAATGCCGACGGTAGGCGAGTGCGCGCATACCCGGAGCAACCGCCCACCATTCCCCATACCATTCGGGACTATCAAATCAACAAGAATGTAAACCGCTGCCTGGAATGCCACAACCGTATCCAGACCGGTGTGAGCGGCGCGCCGATGATCAGTATCACCCACTTTATGGATCGCGATTTTCAGGTGCTGGCGGATGTGGCGCCGCGTCGATACTTCTGTCTGCAGTGTCATGTTCCGCAAACCAAAGCCAAATCATCCGTCGGTAACACCTTCAAGGATGTGGATATTCTGATGCGCAATCAGAAACAGCAACCTTCCCAGTAACTGATCCGGGACCTGAGCGATGATTAACTGGATTAAAGGCTATTGGCATACCCTCAGCCACCCGGCCACGGCTTTCAGCCTCGGCTTTCTGCTGTTGAGTGGTTTTATCGCCGGGATTATTTTCTGGGGCGGATTCAATACTGCGCTGGAAGTATCGAATACGGAAAAATTCTGTATCAGTTGCCACGAGATGCAGGACAACGTGTACGAAGAGCTGAAAGGTACCATTCACTGGACCAACCGTTCCGGTGTGCGCGCCACCTGTCCGGACTGCCATGTACCCCATGAGTGGACCCACAAGATCGCCCGTAAAATGCAGGCCTCAAAAGAGGTGTGGGGCAAGATTTTCGGTACCATTAATACGCGAGAGAAGTTTCTCGACAAACGCCTGGAGCTGGCGCAGCACGAGTGGGCGCGGCTGAAGGCCAACGACTCGTTGGAGTGCCGCAACTGCCACGACTTTGAGTATATGGATTTCAGTGTGCAGAGCGCCCGTGCGCGCAAGATGCATTCCACCGAGCTGGCAACCGGCAAAGCGACGTGTATCGATTGCCACCGCGGTATCGCGCACCATCTGCCGAATATGCAAAACGAAGATGCCTGGGGGCCGGATAATCCCGCCCATGATGCCAGCCGCTTCGGCGAAGACAACCCGCTGGGGCAGGACAAGGAATCGGGCGATCAGAAGCCAAAGCCGAAAGTGCATTAATGTTTGAGGCATAAAAAAATTCCGCAGCACAGGCTGCGGGATTGAAATTGACAAACTTTTGATTCCCGAAGGAAAGGCCGGCATTACTGAAGCTGGAAAGCGAACAGCCGCCGGCAGATAGATCGCAAAAAACGTACAGATCTACAAAATTACAAACTTGCAAACGCCTCTTCCACACAGGCCAGTGTGCCCTGTGCATCCAGCTTGTTCAGCCAGTTCACCACGGCCTCCTGCAGCGGTGCGCTCTGCTTCAGGTCGTCACCGAACACCGGGGTAAACGCGAGGAAGTTCGCGGCCAGCGCTTCATTTCCTTGCGGCTTGTACTGATCGCAGATGGCTTTCAGTTCCGCCGCCAGCGGATCGGAAACCTCGATGGCATTACCTTTCTCGTCCACCGCGGATACGTAACGGATCCAGTTGGCGAGTGCAAAACTCAGTACCGCGATGGGGCCGTTGTTCGCCAGCTGGTGGCGCAGGGTGCCCAGCCAGCGCTGCGGGATCTTCTGCGAACCGTCCATGGCGATCTGCCAGGTGCGGTGGCGCAGGGCACGGTTCTCGAAGCGCTCGATCAGTTCTGCCTGGTAAGCGGCAATATCAAACTCAGCGGGCACTTCGATAGAGGTAGTCGCCTCTGACTTCATGAAATGCAGCGCCAGCCTGTTAAACGCCGGTACCGCCATCACGTCCGCCACTGTCTCACAGCCCGCCAGATAGCCGCTGTAGGCCAGCATGGAGTGGCTGCCGTTCAGCAGGCGAAGCTTGATCAGCTCGTAGACTTCCACATCGTCCACAAAGGTCGCACCGGCCTTGTCCCACTCCGGGCGGCCGCGCAGGAAATTGTCTTCCACAACCCACTGAGCGAAGGGCTCCGCCATGACCGCCGCCTCATCGCGACAGCCGATCAGCGCTTCCAGCTCTTCGCGGTCCGCGTCGGTCGTCGCCGGCACAATGCGGTCCACCATGGTGGATGGGGTGGTGGTGTTGTCCGCAATCCACGCAGCCAGCTCGCTGTCGACCTTCTCCGCGAACTGCCCCAGCACATTGCCCAGCAGCTTGCCGTTGGACGGCAGGTTGTCGCAGGTCAGCACGGTAAAGCCCGGCAGGCCGCGCTCCTTGCGCAGCGCCAGTGCGCCGACGATGTAACCCAGCGCAGACTTCGGAGCCTGCGGGTTTGCCAGATCGTGAATCACATCCGGGTGCTGCGGGTTCAGATCGCCGCTCGCCGGATCGTGGCAATAGCCTTTCTCGGTGATGGTCAGGGAAACGATACGCACGCTTTTTTGGGCCAGCAGTTCAATAAGTTGCTGCGGGCTTTCCGGGCCGACCAGTACATCGCTCACTGCACCGACGATCTGCACCTTGGTGCCCGCGTTGGATTTCTCCACCACGGAATAGAGACCGTTCTGCGGCACCAGCTGATCGCGCACACCGGCGGAGCGCAGGCTCGCGCCCACAATGCCCCAGTCCTTTTCACCGCCGGCAATGCGGTTTTCCGTGTACCACGCCTGGTGTGCGCGGTGGAATGCACCGATGCCCAGGTGCACGATGCCGGTAGTGACTTCGTTGCGGTCGTAGGCCGGCTTGATCACCTCGGCGGGGAGGTCTTCCAGAAGTTTGTTGCTGAGTCTTTCTTGGCTCATTTCTTTCTACCAATCAAAGCTTGTAGGCTTTTTTCGCCAGGTTGTAGGCGAGGTCTGCAGCCAGTTCGAAGGCCTCGTCTTCCTGCAGGCGGTGGTCGCTGACCAGTTGCGCCAGCCACACACAATCCATGCGGCGCGCCACATCGTGACGGGCGGGGATGGACAGGAACGCGCGGGTGTCATCGTTAAAGCCAACGGTATTGTAGAAACCGGCAGTCTCGGTCACCTGCTCGCGGAAACGACGCATGCCTTCCGGACTATCGTGGAACCACCAGCTCGGGCCCAGCTTCAGCGCCGGGTAGTGACCCGCCAGCGGTGCCAGTTCGCGGCTGTAGCTGGTCTCGTCCAGGGTGAACAGAATAATGCTCAGGTTCGGCTCGTTGCCCACCGCTTCCAGCAGCGGCTGCAGCGCGTGTACGTAATCGGTCTGGGAAGGAATATCGCAGCCCTTGTCGCGGCCGAAGCGCTCGAACACCACCTTGTTGTGGTTGCGGAAAGAGCCCGGGTGGATCTGCATCACCAGACCGTCCTCGATGCTCATGCGCGCCATCTCGGTCAGCATCTGGCCGCGGAACAGTTCCGCATCCTGCGCATAGCCTTTGCCGGTGCTGACTTTCAGGAACAGCGCCTCGGCTTCCGCCGCAGACAGGTTCGCGGTAGTCGCGGTGGGGTGACCGTGGTCGGTGGAGGTCGCGCCCATCTGTTTGAAGAATTCGCGACGGTTGCGCAGGGCCGCCAGATAACCGGACCAGGTGGAAGTATCTTCGCCGGTGATCTCGGCCAGCTGCGCCAGGTTATCGGTAAAGCCCTCGAAATCCGGATCCAGCACCGGGTCCGGGCGGAAGGCGGTGATCACACGGCCTTTCCAGCCGCTGTCCAGAATCTTCTGGTGATGACGCAGATCGTCCAGCGGGGATTCGGTGGTCGCAATTACTTCGATATTGAAGCGCTCGAACAGCGCGCGCGGCAGAAACTCCGGCTTTTTCAGTTCGCTGTCGATACGCTCGTAGTAAAGCTCTGCGGTTTCACTGTTCAGCTGAACGTCCAGCCCGAACACATCGTGGAACACGGTATCCAGCCAGGTGCGCGACGGGGTGCCGCGGAACAGGTGGTAATTGTCCGCCAGCAGTTGCCAGATCTTGCGCGGGTCCTGTTCTACCGGGGTGCCGTCCTGGGTGCGGATGCCGAGGCTCTCCAGGGGAACGCCCTGGGAGTAGAGCATACGGAACACATAGTGATCCGGGCGGATCAGCAGGTTGGCCGGGTTGCCGAAGGGCTGGTTCTCGGCGAACCAGGACGGATCGGTGTGACCGTGCGGACTGATGATCGGCAGATCTTTCACGCTCTGGTAAAGATTGCGCGCGATATCCCGGCTTACTTGGTCGGCCGGAAACAGACGGTCGGGATGCAGGATCAGAGGGCGTGTCATGTGGATGCTTCCAGATTTCGGGTTTGCCATTGGGAACCGGCGGCTCGTGTGTATTGAATGGGCTGAGGCCGGGTCCGTTTATTGTTGTGTGGTTTTGCCAGCGCCGGGAATTCATCTGGGCCGGATCGGGCCCCAAAAAGAAAAGAGCCCGGCTCACCGCACAGCAATGGCTGCGGCGGGAGCGGGCGGTATGCGCGAATCAAAGGCAGAAGGGGTCCAAACCAGCCCCTTGTGCCCGGTGCGCCAGGCGATGGAGAAAACCTCGATGCTCGCTACACCTCGTGATTGCGAGTCTGTGGTGAGCAGCGATTGTTGCCATGGTGCCAAAAATTGGTTATACCAGTCAACCATTCTGGTAAGGCATTTTGATTTCGGCGAGAATATACCCACTGGGGAGGCCGTGATTGCCTGCCAAATCGTCCATGTAAGCTAACGATAAATACATGGCAATAAAACGAATATCGCGCCGCAGGGCGTATGGGAGAGTGAAGTGAAGCTGGCAGCACTGGGAGAAGTAATGGTGGAACTGGCGCCGCAGGCGTCGGTTCAGGAGCAATCCGGTGGCAGCAAGCCACTGCTGGCGCAATCGTATGCCGGCGACACCTACAACACCGCGGTGTACATCGCCCGCGGTGGTGTCAGCGTCAGCTACGTGACCCTGCTGGGGGATGATCCCTACAGTGAGGAAGTGCTCACACGCCTGGCGGGTGAGTCCATCGATGCCAGTGCTATCGCACGCCTGCCGGGCCGCTGTCCGGGCCTCTACATGATTCAGAACACCCCGGATGGTGAGCGCTACTTCACCTACTGGCGCGGCCAGGCACCGGCGCGGGAGCTGTTTGCGGATGCCGACCGCCGCGAGGCCCTGAAGGCCCATCTGCGCACCATGGATTGCCTGTACCTGTCCGGTATCACCCTCGCCATCATGAGTGCGGATGCGCGCGCCGAGCTGCTGGCATTCCTCAAGGAGTATCGCGCCGCCGGCGGCCGTGTGGCTTTCGACAGCAACTACCGCCCGCGCCTGTGGGATTCCGCCGAGGCGGCACGGGAAGTGGTGGCGGAGTTCCTGCAGCAGACCGATATGGCCCTGCTGACCTTTGAGGATGAGCAGGCCCTGTGGGGCGACAAGCGCGCCGGGCAGTGCGCCAAACGCAATTGCGGCTTCGGTGTATCCGAGCTGGTGATCAAGCGCGGTGCCGAGCCGGTGCTGCTGCAGTACGAGGGAGAGCTTACCGCCATCGATGTGCCGCCGGTCAGCAGCGTGGTGGATACCACCGGTGCCGGTGACTCATTCAATGCCGGATACCTGGCCGCGCGCCTGCAGGGTGCCAGCCCCGAGGCTTCGATTGCGGCGGGCAACCGCTGTGCGGCCAGGGTGATCGGTCACCGCGGCGCTATTATCCCGCGCACCGAATACCTGGCAGCGGACGCCGAGAGAAGCACGCCGGTTGCCGAGCTCTGCTGATTGGTCATGCGGAAATCCGCGTGCGGCCCGAATTAACGGTCAAAAAAGCGTCATTATGGCGTATTATTCGACGCCTATTTGGTTGCGCCTGCTCTGCCTGGCACAACTTTCAGCACAGGCACCCGGCGGCACCGGGTGCGCGGGAGCAAGAAGATTGCACCCGCAGACCAGTTGTTGTTACGATGGTATGACCAATCTGGTCTGCCGATGGATTCCGGGCTCCGTTGCGAGCTTTGTCCGCAACGAGCTTGCCCTCTAAATAGGCACACCGGAAAACCTGTACCCGATAAGAAATAGATCACAGGTCACAACGATGATAATGAGAAGATTCTGGCGGCAGATGCGCACTGCGGCCCTGGTCGGCACCACCCTGTTTCTGGCCAGCTGCGGCTTCCAGGACGACCAGGTGGCCCTGAAGCTGGCTCACACCCTGGACCAGCAGCATTCCGTACACCGTGCCATGGTATTTATGGATGAGCGCCTGCGTGAGCTGTCTGGCGATACCATGCGGATCGATATCTATTCCGGCGGCCAGCTGGGTAGCGAGCGCGAGCTGATCGAACTGCTGCAGATCGGCAGCCTGGCCATGACCAAGGTCTCCGCCAGCCCCATGGAGGGCTTCGTGCCGGAGATGAAGGTCTTCAACCTTCCCTACGTATTCCGCGATTCCGAACATTTCTGGAATGTGCTGCAGAGCCCGATTGGCAAAGATCTGCTGGTGGCCTGTGAGCGCGCGCGCCTGCGCGGCCTGGGTTACCTGGATGCGGGCAGCCGCTCTTTCTATATGAACGACATCGCTGTGCAGTCTCCGACAGATCTGAACGGCCAGAAGATCCGTGTTCAGAACAGCCAGACCGCAATCAAGATGGTCAACACCCTGGGCGGCGCCGCTACCCCGGTGAGCTGGGGCGAGCTGTACACCGCGCTGCAGCAGGGTGTGGTCAACGGTGCCGAGAACAACCCGCCGAGCTTTTATCTCTCCAAGCACTACGAAGTGTCCAAGTACTACACCCTGGACGAGCACACCTACGTGCCCGACCTGCTGCTGATCAGCACCGAGGTGTGGAACAAGTTGGAGCCGCAGCAGCAGGAATGGCTGAACAAGGCGGTCGATGAAGCCGTGGCCTACCAGCGCAAGTTGTGGCAGGAATCCACCGAGGAATCCCTGGCTGCAGTGAAGGCCGCCGGTGTGGAAGTGATCTACCCGGACAAGCAGCCCTTCATCGACGCGGTGAAGCCGCTGCACGATAGCTACAAGGGCACCGATGTTGGCGATCTGCTGGATCAGATAAAAGCCGTTAATTAATTCCTGAAGAAAAGCCCACTAGAAAAATAACAGTGGAAGGCAAAGATGATGCAGAAAATTGAAAAGGCCCTGGGCTTTGTGCTCGGCGCGCTACTGGCACTGATGGTGCTGGACGTGACCTGGCAGATCCTCACCCGCTTCCTGCCCATGCAGCCAAGCTCCTATACCGAAGAAGTCGCGCGCTACCTGCTGGTGTGGATTGGTCTGCTGGGCGGTGCCTACGCCTATCGCAAAAGATCCCACCTGGGAATCGACCTGCTGAGTAACGCCCTGCACGGTGCCAAGCGCCGCGCGCTGCAGATTTTTGTGGTGCTGGTGTGTTTTGCCTTCGCCGCGCTGGCGATGGTTTACGGCGGTGCCAAGCTGATGCTGCTCACCTTCGAGCTGGAGCAGTACTCCGCGGCACTGAACCTGCCCATGGGTTACGTGTACAGCGTACTGCCGCTTTCCGGTCTGCTGATCTGTCTTTTCTCCATCGATCATCTGATTGAACTGGTGACGGCGAAAGAAGAGCTGCCCAGCGACTTCGATTCCGAAGTGCATCCCTATACCGATGACGCAGAAGCCTCTTCGGCCGATGCAGAAACCAAACAAAAACAAAAGCAGCCCGAAGCTGCCGTCGAAGCCTAAGCGAGGAGAGTCATCGTGGAAGTTGCAGTTCTGGTATTGCTGGTCAGTTTTCTGATCCTTCTCGCGCTGAATGTGCCCATTTCCATCAGTATTGGTGCGGCCACTGTGCTCACCATGCTGTGCACCATCGATTTTGACCCGGCCATGATTACCATGGCCCAGCGTATGGCCAGCGGCATCGACAGTTTCGCGCTGCTCGCCATTCCGTTCTTTATTTTCTCCGGTATGTTGATGGGTAGCGGCGGTATCGCCCGGCGCATTATCGACTTCGCAAAGGTACTGGTAGGCATGCTGCCCGGCGGCCTGGCCTTTGTGAACATCATCAGCTGTACCCTGTTCGGTTCCATTTCCGGTTCTGCTGTAGCGGCGACGTCTGCTATCGGCGGTTTCATGATTCCCTCCATGACCAAGGCCGGATACGACAAGAACTTCAACACTGCGGTGACCGTGGCTTCTTCCACCACCGGCCTGTTGATTCCGCCGAGCAATATTCTCATCGTCTTCTCCCTGGCATCCGGTGGTGTTTCCATCGCCGCGCTGTTTATTGCCGGTTACCTGCCGGGCCTGTTGCTGGCGCTGGGCCTGATGATGGTGTGTGGCCTGTGGGCGAAAGCGAAGGGCTACCCGGTGGGCGAAAAGCCCACCATGAAAGAAGCTTTCCAGAAAACCGTGGATGCAGTGCCCAGCCTGTTCCTGATCTTTATCGTGATCGGCGGCATCATCAGCGGCTTCTTCACCGCGACCGAAGCCAGTGCCATTGCGGTGCTTTACTCCCTGCTGCTGTCCTGTGTGGTGTACAAGGAGGTGAAGCTGGATCAGCTGCCGGCATTGCTGACCAAGTCCGTTGAGACCACTGCGATAGTGATGTTCCTGATCGCCGCGTCTTCGGCCATGTCCTGGATCATGTCTTACCAGAATATTCCGCAGACCATCAGCCAGGCGCTGATCACCCTGAGTGACAACCCGCTGCTGATCCTGCTGACCATCAACCTGATTCTTCTCGCTGTGGGTGCCTTTATGGATATGACCCCGGCGGTACTGATCTTTACCCCCATTTTCCTGCCGGTAGTGATGGAGCTGGGTATGTCCCCGCTGCAGTTCGGTATCGTGATGATCCTGAACCTGTGTATCGGCCTGTGTACACCGCCGGTGGGCAGTGTGCTGTTTGTCGGGGCTAGTATTTCCAAAACTTCAATCACAGCGTTGATACGCCCGCTGTTGCCCATGTACCTGATGATGTTCCTGGTACTGGCGCTGGTTACTCTGGTGCCGGCAATCAGCGAGTTCCTGCCGCGCACGCTGGGATTGATCGAGTAACTTCATTGGTGCGGTTCTCCTCACCTATTACTCAATTGAAGTAGGCGGCATTTTGTTTCATTGATTTCCTCGCATCATCATCAGGATGGTATTGCCGGGCTTTTCAGCCCGGCTTTTTTTTGCCTGCCGATACCCGATGTCCCCGCTGACGACTTGCTGCAGTGCACATTTCTTGCAAATTGGTCTAACAAATCCACGAATAGGCTTTACAGGGTGGAATTGCGTGGTAACCTCGTGTTGATATTTGGTATTGCCAATTTATAAGAATATAGAGCTTTGGCTAAACAAGCCGATTTGGCCAAATATCGGGCGGACCCCGCAGTATCTGCCGCCCACAGCGATGATGATTGGTCCATCCCTCCCTGCTCGCAGTATCCCCGGGGTTCACTCTGTGACCGATCGTCTTGATCAACAGTAAAAATAACAACGGAAGGTCACATGCAAATCAAGCTGAAGAGAACAGCGATGCTGAGTGCATTGCTGGGCACCTTTGCGGCCGCGGAAGTTTCCGCGCAGGCCACGGGGTTTGCCACACAAAACGGCGGTACCACCGGCGGGGCCGGGGGCAATGTGGTGTACGCCACCACCGGTACCCAGATTCACGAAGCCCTTTGTAACCGGGCATCCGACGACACCCCCGTCATCATCCACGTCGAAGGTACCATCAATCACGGCAACACCAGCAAGGTGTCTGGTGACAGCTGTAACACCGCCGACGACAAGATTGAAATCAAGGACGTCAGTAATATCTCCATCATCGGTGTCGGCAACGGCGCGCTGTTCGATGAGCTGGGGATTCACCTGCGCAATGCATCCAACATCATTCTGCAAAATCTGCATGTGCGGAATGTGAAAAAATCCGGTTCTCCCACCTCCAATGGTGGTGATGCCATCGGTATGGAAAGTGGCGTTTACAATGTGTGGGCGGACCACCTCACCCTGGAAGCTTCCGGTGGTGAAAACGACGGTTACGATGCGCTGTTCGATATGAAGGCGGACACCAAATACGTAACCCTTTCCTACAGCATTCTGCGCAACTCCGGCCGCGGTGGTCTCGTTGGTTCGAGCGATGGCGACACCAACAATGGCCCGGTCACTTTCCACCACAATCTCTATCAGAATATTGATTCCCGCACCCCGCTGTTGCGCGGTGCTACGGCGCATGCGTTCAACAACCATTACACGGGCATCAATAAATCCGGTATGAACCCGCGTATTGGCGGACGCATGAAGGCGGAAAACAATTACTTCGAAAACTCGAAGGATCCGCTGGGTACCTTCTACACCAACGACATGGGGTATTGGGAAGTAAGCGGCAACATCTGGTCCAACATTACCTGGACAGCGGATGACGATGACAATCACCCCGCTGGCCCCAACCCGACGTCCACCACGTCTATCAGTATTCCCTACAGCTACCAGTTGTGTAACGGCAACCTGGTTCCGCAGGTGGTTGCTTCTACCGCAGGTGCGAACAAGGGCAACCTGGTAGCGGACAGCAGCTGTACGGTCAGTTCGTCCAGTTCCAGCAGCTCCAGCTCTTCCGGTGGCAGTGGCTCCGGCTCGAGTTCCGGTGGCAGCTCGTCATCATCCAGCAGCAGTTCCTCTTCGTCCGGCGGCAGCGGCAGCGGCTCCAGCGGGGGCGGCGGCGATCTGGGGCCGAACCTGGCGCTTTCCGGTGGAGCGGATGGCTCCAGTAAAGGCGGTGGCAGCAGCTACGGTAATGCCATCGATGGCGATACCAGCAGCTACTGGCAGCCGGGCTCTTCCAGCGATGAACGTATTTCCGCGAAAAACTTCGGTGGCTCTTTCAACACCGTGATCATTCGTGAAATTGGCAGCAATGTGCAGGCCTGGCGTCTCGTCAACAACGACAACGGCGATGAACTTGCTTCGGGTTCCGGCATTGGCTCGGCCATGCAGGTGTATCTCGGTGATGTCAGCATGGACAAGATCAATCTGATGATCGACTCCGCCTCCAGTGCACCGCAGATTGCCGAGTTTGAGATCTACAGTGCAACCGGTAGCGGCTCTTCTTCCGGCGGCAGCAGCTCGTCTTCGTCCTCCAGCTCGTCCTCTTCGGGTGGCTCGTCTGGCGGATCTTCCGGTGGCTCCTCCAGTTCCTCGTCCAGTTCTTCCGGCGGTGGCTCTGTGACCTTGAACGTGGCGACCTCCGGTACCGATGCACAACTCCTCTGGAATACCGACGGCATTGACGTTCGCACGCAGGAAATTTATCGGGATACCGATCCGGACCCTGCAGGCCGTCTGCGCATTGCCACCAGCGTTCTGGGCAACAGCTATACCGACACAGGCCTCGCGGACGGTACCTACTACTACTGGATCAAGGTCACTGACCAGAACCTTGTGGTGTACAACTCCAATGGTGACGATGCAGTAATCAGCACTGCACCGAGCACACTGGTGCTGCAGGAATCCGAAGCGGGCTACTGTTCCGTAGACGGTGCGCTGGAATCCGAGCACAGCGGTTATACCGGTAGCGGCTATGCCAACACCGACAACGAAAGCGGAATGGGTGTGGACTGGTCCGTGGTGGTGCCGGCCGCAGGTAACTACACCCTGCAGTGGCGTTACGCCAATGGCAGTAGCGACCGCCCCGGATCTGTACTGGTGAACAATGGTGCGCAGACTAACGTCAGCCTGCCGGGCACCGGTGCCTGGGGTAACTATGCCGATAGCGGTTCCGTGACCGTGTGGCTGAATGCGGGCTACAACGAAATCCGCCTTGAAGCGACTGGCGGTAGCGGTCTCGCCAATATCGACAGCCTGTCCATTACCGGGGTTGCGCCGAGTGCTGGCGACTGTAATGGCGGCGGTGGTTCCTCCTCCGGTGGCAGTAGCTCCAGCAGTTCTTCTTCGAGCTCTTCCTCCGGTGGTTCCGGCTCCGGCTCTTCCGGTGGTAGCAGCTCTTCCTCCAGCAGTTCCAGTAGCAGCTCCGGCAGTGGTTCCGGCTCAGGTTCCGGTGGTTCTTCCTCCGGTGGCGACCCGGTTGCCTGTGAGCAACTGGCGACCGACCCGAACGTAAACTGGCGCGATTCCTCTGTGCTGGATACCGACCAGAAGATCGTACAGTGTTTGTATGAAACTCTTGGCCGTCCGGTGGGTTACGGTGAAAATGCCATGGGCGGTTACGATCCCAATGGCAACAGCAAGCTGACTGTGATCACCAAAAACAGCAGCGTGCCGGTTGAGCAGCAGATCCTCGACGCCATCACCGGCGACGAACACAACTGGATCGTGTTCGACAAATTCGATTTCTCCGTTAATAGTGGAGAGGAAACCGAAATCTCCATGCACCGCAACTTCTGTAGCGACTCTTCCGTGCAGTCCGCCATCAACGGTAGCGAAGCCCAGTGTCGCGATTTCCGCGGCTGGTGTTCCAGCAACGGCCTGTCCGGGGATTCCTGTCTGTCAGAGTTCTTCAACGATCGCCTGGACGACAAGGATCTGCCGATCCGCAACGCCAAGATCGGTTCCCACAAAACCCTCGACGGACGTTTCAGTAACGGTTACTTCCGCTTCAACGGTTTTGCCATCGGTTCCGACAGCAGCGGCCAGCCGGTGGAAACCGAGCAGAGCGTGATCCTGACTCACCTGGACTTCCGCGGTGCCGGTCATGTTGAGGACCACGGCCTCGATCCGGATATGATCCGCAACACCGGTGCGTCTCACGACATCTGGATTCACAAAAACACCTTCGACACCACCGGTGACGCGGCGTTTGATGTGAAAGTGGGTGCCTACGACATCACCATTTCCTTCAACAAACTGATCAATGTGAAGCGCGCATCCCTGCACGGTTCCAGTGACTCTCGGACCATCAACGAGCAGATCACCACCACCATGCACCACAACGCGTTTATCACCACCGACGATCACTACGACAGCCTGGGTAACACCCTGCGTCGTATCCCGCTGATCCGTCGTGGCACCTCGCACATGTTCGATAACTTCTTTATGAACTATCGCAAGGACATCCTGAGTGTGCGTGTAGGTGCGACCGTACTGTGGGAAGACAACACCTTCATGATGAACCGCGACTTCCAGGAAAAGGATGACGTGGTGCAGGCGTTGAATGAGCGTGGCGAGCAGCTGGCCCGCGATGTGGACGGCGGTAACTTCCGCAGCGAAGGCAGCAAGGTGTGGTTCTCCGATGCCGCGTGCAACCTGGATTCGTCTCTGGTGTACACCATCAGCGATAGCTCCGGTTCCGTATCGGACCTTTCGCAGAACTACTCACAGGCCTCTCGCAATGTGATCGCTGCACAAGGTCGCCCGGCGGGCCAGGCGCAGGCGGATTACATTATTGCCACTGCAGGTAAAGACGGACATATTCCGTTCAACTCTCCGCTGGCCAATGATCAGAATTATGTGATTGGTCTCGGTGGCGCAAGTTGTCAGTGACGGCGCTGATGTAACTCGATCACACAGAACCCAAACCCATCCGCTCTTCAGGGCGGGTGGGTTTTTCTGTTTAGCGGTACAGAGAAGTCAGCTTCAATCAACCAAAGAATGGCAAAAGGCTACCTTGTTGGACAAGCCAATTCTCAGGTTCCAGGTCGCCATTGCGCCTATTGACCTCCCAATTTGCGGTAAGTGTGAAAACTTCCATACCCGTTAATCCGCCAGATTTGCTCAAAAAACATGCGCCATAGCGCCAAATTATTCCGGTCAGGCAGGTATGTCAATAACTGCAGCACTTAGTTGGTACAAATGGTTGTATATGCCTAACCAATCTGCTTTCATTGTCTAACCAATAAGTATCTGGCTGAGTCTGGGTGGCTACCGCGCACAACAATTCTAACGGCGCGGCATCCGACTGAAGTATCCGGACTCATAAGAATAACGACTGACAATGAGAGAGAAGGGGTGAGCATGAAACCTTTACCTTGGGCAAAGTCCGCACTCGCGCTGTGCATTATGGGGACACTGACCGCCTGTGGCGGCGGTGGTAGCAGTTCTGCAGGGGAGGGCGATATCGCCGACCTGCCTGAACCACCACCCGTGGTTGTTGTACCGCCGGAAGAGAGCGGAATCAGTAACACGCCGCTTCCGCTTGTGGAAAACTTTGGTGAATACACCGGGTTTGATCAGAGCGACACCATCGATTTCTTCAGCCCCAACTACAAGGCGTTGGCCACTGCTGACAGCAGTGAATACGAAGATGCGCGCCCCGCTCTCTACTATCCCACCTGCTGTTTCTTCGACCAGGACGATCCCAACATGGAGATCACGGTCGATAACAAAGAGCGCCTGGGCATTGTCAGCGATGCCGGCGACGCCTCCCTACTGATAAGCAACGCGCGCTTCAGTATTGGCCAGACCCAATCAGACCTCGCCGACACCGCGGCAGTAGATGCTAAGAAAGACTCTACTCCGGGCAGCGACGGCGGCTCCGGCTGGGGGGAGCTGGATCTCTCCGAGCCCTACCGCATTTCTTTCTGTGTGGCATCTGCCAGTGGTGCTGGTTCAAAAACCCAGATCTACGTGGACAACAATACCTCCGGTGAAGCCAACTCCATTCACGGTGGTGGCTCCCTTGGCTCCCGCTTGTTTGATGTTGAAACCGGCTCTCTGGTTGCCGGTGAGCGTGTGGTGATCAATATTCCAGGCGAAACTTACCTGCAAGCCGGTGGCGACGTGGTCGACATCAAGGATGCGGTAATCGGTACCCAGAATTCTTTCCTGCAGCTGCGTGTATCCAGCGGCGGTACCGCAATTATCGATGACCTGCTGATCGAGAAGCAGACCGAAGACGGTCAGGCTGATCTGCCGGCCTGTACCGTATTTGAGCCCGCCGTGGCTCCAGATGCGCCGGAAGCACCGACCACCTTCGCCACCGACGCGCAGATGGCCGTGAGCTGGGGTTCTGTACTGGGTGCGGCAAGCTATGATCTGGCTTATGGCACCACCGATGATGTGTCAGCGGCAGAAGTAATGTCTGGCCTGACAGAGACCTCGACCACTCTGACCGAGCTGGAAAACGGTACCACCTACTACGTGTGGGTGCGCGGTGTAAACAACGTTGGCCCGAGCGAATGGAGTGCCTCTGCGACCGGAACTCCGGAAGCACCGGTTGGCGACAACTGTACCCCGACCACCTCTGTTGATCCTTCCGCAACAAATGCCATTATCTGGAGTGTTTACGACGGTTGTACTCACCCGGGTGACCTTGGCGCGGTTGTAATCAACGGCAGCGAGCAGACCAATTTCTCCTTCGGCGATAATGAACTGGAATGGTTCGAGGTGAGCCCGCAGGGAATCATGGAGCTGGATACCCTCGATGGCGACGGCGATACCAAGCCGGTGGGTGACCTGGATGGCATCGTCGCCGATGGCGCCTATCCGAAGCACTTTACCTGGATTGCGCGCATCGATAATGCCAAGGCAGAAAGCCAGGGCGCACGCGGTTTCGAAATCGAGACGCATATCGACGACCGTCGCATGAAGGCGATTCTGCGTCCGGACTCTGGAAAAATTCAGATCGAGAAATTCCTGGCCGGTGAAGAAACCGCAGAAGTTGAAGATCTGGATTTCACTGACGGCTACCACACCTACCAGATCAGCTTCACGGTCAATGATCCGGCTGGAGCTGCTGACAATATCAATGCGGTTGTCTATCGCGACGGTGTTGAAGTAGGCAACTTCATTGGCCCGGGCCGCTCTGGTGGCTCTGCAAGCCTGTTCCGTATCGGTGAAGGATCCGGTAGTGCCTTCCATGCCAACCTCGACTGGCTGGTTTGGAGTGACAATGCGGCGGCGGCAGTCGCGGCGGATCAGCTGGTCGGCGAACTGCCTGGCGGAATCGGTGAGCTGGATGTGTACGCCGGTGCCGATGCTTCCGCTGCATTCGAAGAGAACTTCAACGGTGTCGGCCTGATTGAAGACTCCGATACCGAGGACACCAACTTTTTCGACGCGGCCTATCGAGCCCAGTCTGGCGACGCCAGCAAGCCGATGTTCAACGTAACCAGTGGCAGCTCTCGGATCACTGTTGCCGGCGGCACCCTCGCGCTGCACAACGCACGCTTCTCCATTGGTGATGCCCTGCACGGTACCGATACTGCGGACACCGATACCGCAGGCCGCGGTGATCTGGATCTGAGCAAGCCTTACGTAATCAGCTTCGACGTAGTGGAAAACCCCAACGTGTCACTGGATAGCGGTAAGTGTCAGGTGTATGTAGACAACAACACCTCCAGCTCCGGCAAGTCCATGCACGGTGGTGACTCCAAGGTATTTGAAGCCTACGCGGCGGTAATGGCCGACGGCGAACAACCTATCGGCACCGTCACCATTACCAGTGATCCGGATGCACATATCGGTACAGCCAACTCCTTCCTGCAAATTCGCTGCGACAGCGGCACGGAAGACAAAGCTGTTGTCATCGATAACTTCAAGGTGAGCTACCAATAATCCAACAGGGGAACTCGCGGGTCGCAGGTTTGATGCGGCCCGCGATAAAAAACATCGAACGGCCTGAATGTAATAATCAGCAGGCCGCATAAAACCGATGGGAGAGTCAAAATGACTTATAAAAAACAGATTCTCGCCGTGGCCATCGCCATGGCAGCTTCCACCAGCCTGATGGCTCAAGAAGCAAATCAGCAAGCGGAAGATAAGAAAGCAGAAGAGTCCTCGGATTTTTCGATTGAAGAAGTCTATGTAGAAGGCGTTAAAAGCGCGGAACTCAATGCCCGTCAGGCAGAGCGCGACAAGAACGTATTCAGTTCCGTAATTACCCAGGATGATTCCGGTAACTTCGCCGACCAGAACGTGGCGGAATCTCTGCAGCGCCTGCCGGGTATTACCCTGCAGAGCTCCGAGGGTGAAGGTAAATTCATCAACCTGCGTGGTCTCGGCCCGGGCTTCGTATCCGTACAGATGAACGGCTCCGAAATGGCCAACAGTGGTGGCGGTGCAGCGGACAGCGAGAGCCGTGGCTTCTCTCTGGATGCGCTGCCAGCCGACGTTCTTTCCTCCATTGAGGTACTGAAAAGCCTTACCCCGGATATGGACCTGAACTCCATCGGCGGTAGCGTGAACGTCACCACCATTTCTGCACTGGACCGCGGCGAAGACACCATCAAGCTGCGCGCCCAGGGCGCTTTCCAGGAGCAGAGTGGTGAGTCCTCACCCAAGCTGACCCTGCAGGGCACCAATATCTTTGCCGACGAGACCATCGGCTTCAGCTACTCCCTGTCTTACGAGAACCGTGTGACCGAGGGGTATGAATCCCGCGCGCACGATAGCAGCCTGCCACGCTACATCACCGTGGATGGCGTAGACGGCCCGATGCTGACGCCGTTTGAACTGCAGAACCGTCAGGAAAACGCCGAGCGTGAGCGTATTGCCGGCATTTTCGATCTGGAATATCGCCCCACCGACAACAGTAAGTACTACGCACGCTTCAGTAATACCGTTTACACCGACGAAGATACCGCACTGCGGGAGTATTACCGTTGGGGGCAGGCAAGTGATAACGAGGTTATTTACCTCGATCGAGCCAACAACGTATTTGGTGCCGGTGGCATAGATCTGCAGCAGCAGTTCTTTATTCAGGAGTCGGAGAGCGACACCAAAGTGTTCTCCCTCGGTGGTGAAAATCTGTTTGGTAACAACTGGACACTGGACTACGAGCTGTCCCACTCCAATGCTACCCAGGATTCTCCCGATGGCCGCCGCGTGCAGTTCCGCGCGCGTAAACTCAGTGCCCTCGGTACTACCGGTGAAGATTACCTGAACGGCCAGATCGTACACCCGGACCAGCTGAGTGATCTCGCAGGTGGTGCGGAAGTGCCGGACGTAGGTGGTTTCGGCCCGTCTGGCTACCAGTATGGTGAAACCGTGCAGCCTTACATGCTGTACGACAACCTCTTTATGGAAGACAGCTTCCGCGAGGACACCATCGACCAGGCCATGGCTAACCTGCGCAAAGACTTTGACATGGGCCCGGTGAACTACATCAAGACCGGTTTCCGTATCAAAAACCGCGAGCGTAACCGCGATAAAAACCGCGTAAGTATCGTACCGAACGACAAGCGTGTGGCGGGCTGTGCTAGTGATGATATGGCTCAGACTGCCACTTGCCTTGAAAACGCTGGTGCGCGTCTGGGTGACTTCGAAACCTTTATGCCGGACAACCCCCTGTTCGACCACGAGTTCATTACCGAAGCGGAAGCGGAGCGTCTGATCGCCGCCACTCGCCAGATTGCCGACAGCTACGACCCGGAACAGCGCGAGCTGGAAAGTACCCGTAACGACTACGACATTACCGAAGATACCGCAGCCGCCTACATCATGGGTGAGTTCCAGGTTACCGACACCGGTGCCCTGATTGCCGGTGTGCGTTATGAGAAAACCGATTTCAACTCCACCGGTTACCTCTCTATCCGCAACGACCGCGAAGAGAGTGCCGATCAGCTGGAATCTTTCGATATCGCCGTACCGCTGGATGATACCTCCAACTCCTACGACGGCTTCTTCCCCAGCCTGCACTACCGCGATGAGCTGCGTGAAGACCTGCTGCTGCGTGCCTCTATCTGGACCTCGTTCACTCGTCCGTCCTTCGACGAAGCGCGTGCATACGCGCAGGTTCGTGACCGCGTGATTTTCTGCAACTACGATGCGGCCGCCAACCTGGGTGACGACAACTGTTCCGACCGCCCGGCGGATCTGCAGGGCGAAATCGCTGATGCGGATTTCACCGATGCGTACAAATCCCAGAACATGACCATGTCTGCGGACAACGTACTGGAAATCGGCAACCCGAAACTGGACGCCATGACCGCGACCAACTTCGATGTGTCTCTGGGCTGGTACGCCAGCGAAAACCTGTTTATCCAGGGTGCGGCGTTCTACAAGCAGATCGATGATTTCATCGTTGAAGTTGCCGGTGCGAACCTGAACCTGGCGGACCTGCCGTACACCCTGCCGGTGGATCAGGTCACCATGTTCAATATTCCAACCGACCTGCAGCTGACCAATGCCCAGACTTACCTGAATGGTGACAGAGCAGAGGTTTATGGTCTGGAAGTAACCTACAACCAGTACTTCGTTGAAGGTCTGCTGGCGAACTTCTTTATCCAGTCCAACTTCACCCTGCTGCACTCCGAGGCAGACGTGGGTGACTCTGTACGTGCCGAGAGCATTCGTATGCCGGAGCAGGCGGACGTTACCGTCAACACCACGCTGGGTTGGGAGAACAACGATTTCTCCGTGCGTTTCATCACCAACTACCGCAGCGAAATCCTCAAGCGTATCGGTTCCTGTACCGACGCGGATATCGCTGCCGACGCAGCCCTGGGTTATTCCCAGAACTGTGCGGCCTGGTCTGACGTTTATCAGGATGCCGGTGTAACGTACGACATCAAGGCGACCTACAACGTTAACGACAACGTGAAACTGTATCTCGACGCGGTGAACATTACCGACGAGAGCAACATCCAGTACTTCGAGGGTAATGAGTACTCCAACGGACACATGATGTTCCTGAGTGAGACTTACGGCCCCACTTACCAGCTGGGCGTAAACGTACAGTTCTAAAAAGCTTCTATTGAATTTGCCATTTTTGCCCCGCTTGCGGGGCTTTTTTTGCTGTGGGTATTGAAAAATTCAGTCGCCCGTCGGCTTTACAGGTGTTTCCATGCAATTCAAATTGTTTCCAGCCATAGCCGCTGTAGCGGTTTCTGTGATGTTGACTGCCTGTGGTGGCGGTAGCAGTGGGTCCGATGCTAGCCCTCCGGTGTTTGATAATTCCAGCAGTTCTTCGTCGAGCTCCAGTTCTTCCTCCAGTTCATCAAGTAGTTCTTCTTCCTCGGGGGGGGCCAGCTCGTCTTCCTCTGGCGGCGAAGCGCCAATGCTGTCGCAATCCGGCAATCCGATTTACGGTGAGCTGGATAATTACAAATCCTGGCTGGGCAGCAGCCTTTCCGCGGATCAGGCCCGCGCAGACAATATGATCACCTGGCAAATGGACCACGGTGGTTTCTACAAGAATTCTGAATCCACTTACGATGCCCTCTGGAACGGTAGCAGCGCGCGCTCCGGCTGGACCGGCGCCGGCGGTGTGGAACTGGGTACCATCGATAACGATGCCACCGTGACCGAACTGATGTTCCTCGCGGATGTGTACCAGCGCAACAACGACAGCAAGTATCGCGATGCCGCTCGGGATGCACTGGAATTCCTGCTCACCATGCAATACGAGAGTGGCGGTTGGCCGCAGGTATATCCCGCACGTACCGGCACCACCTATTCCAATCACGTGACCTTTAACGATGGCGCTATGGCGCGGGTGCTGATCCTGCTCGATCACGCTATTCGCCAGGAAGCCCCACTGGGCGGTGACCTGTTCACGGATGAGCAGCGCGAGCGCATGCAAGCGGCTGTTGCTAAGGGTGTCGACTTTATTCTGAAGGCACAGATCGTACAGGCGGATACAAAAACCGTGTGGTGCGCCCAGCACGACCCGGTGACCTTTGAGCCCCGCGGTGCACGGGATTACGAATTGCCCTCCAAGAGCGGCAAGGAGTCCATGCTGGTGACGGCCTTCCTGATGTCACAGCCGCAGACGGAAGCGGTGGAAGCGGCCGTGCGCGCAGCACTCGCCTGGTACCGCAGCCCCGTGGTGCAGGAGGCGGATACCGCTTACGTAAAACGTTCCAGCGGCAGTAGCGACGATACGCACAACCCCATCCAGAGCAAAAGCGGCAGTACCATGTGGTATCGCTTCTACGACCTGGGGCAGGATGTGGGCTTCTTCGCCGACCGTTCCGGTATCAAGGAATACGACATTATGGCCATCGACCCCGAGCGCCGTTACGGTTATGAGTGGGGCGGTAACTACGGTAGTGAGTTGATCGACTACGCCGACAATGTGAATTATCACTAAATACAGTTTGTGAAGCGAGAGCCTATCCGCCTGCTACCGGCCTGATACGCTTTGACAGTAGAGGTAAATACTATGAAAGGTGCCATTTTTTTTCTTGCGCTGATGCTGCCTTTTGCCGCCAGCGCCCAGACCCTGTATATGGCTGGGGATTCCACCATGTCGGTAAAGTCTAGTGCGGACTTTCCAGAGACTGGTTGGGGAATGCCTTTTGCGCTGTTTTTTGATGAAAGTCTTAGCGTAGAAAATCACGCGATGAATGGCCGAAGTACACGAACGTTTATTGAAGAGGGGCGCTGGGACAAGATCGGGAAGGCATTGCAGGCAGGTGATTTTGTCATTATCCAGTTCGGGCATAACGACGAGTCAGAGCAGAAAAAAGACCGCTATACCACGCCGGAAAAATACAAGGCCAATCTGGCGCGCTTTATTCGTGAGGTCCGCGCAAAAGGCGCACATCCCTTGTTGATGAGTCCCATCACGCGGCGCTACTTTGACAAGGACGGGTCCATCCAGCATACCCACCCGTATGCACCCCTGAGCCGGGAAGTGGCCGAACAGGAAAAGGTGGACTTCATTGATATGGATGCAATCACTCGAGACTATTTTCAGCAGCAAGGCGATGAAAATTCCAGGCTGCGATTTCTGCATATAGAACCAGATACCCATCCAAACTACCCCAACGGCGTTCGTGACGACACCCACCTGAATCAATTGGGGGCGCGGGAAGTGGCGCAACTGGTTCTTCGGGAAATGAAAAATATACAGCATCCACTTGTGGACAGGGTGCGCGAAGCGACGCCCAAACACCTGACCTTCCGTTACGACTGATGCTCGTTCGCTCCGCCAACAACGGCGCGTTGCCGCAGCAGTTTTTCGACTAATTGGTCGTTTTAATCAGTAGTGTTGATTTGGTTGCCTTTTAAAAATAGGAATCATTCTCGATAATGTGCATAGTGGCCTGGTTGTTTTTTGATCAGGCGTGTAATCTTCACAAGCGCACGGTATTCGAGGTACTCCCTATGAAACAGCAAGCCATGACCAAGACCTGTAGTTTTGCCGCGGTGCATATGGCCGTTGCATTCACGGTGGGTTGGGCGTTGACCGGTGATATCTGGGTGGGTAGTGCCCTGGCCCTGATCGAGCCCGCCTGTAATACCGTAGCGTTCTACTTCCACGAGAAATGGTGGAACCGCCGCGACGGAGGCAAGCAAGCGGAGGAAGAGGCACAGCGCGTACCTGCCTGATCAGTCATACCGGTGCCGGCCAAAAATTGTGACCGGTACCGAGTATCTATTCCTTTGCCTGGTGCGCCTCAGGTGGCTTTTCCAGCCCGCAGGCGGTGCTGCCAGGTTCCCAGTGCAGCAACCAGGTCACCGATAAACTTCCTGGTATCGTCATCTGTCAGCTTGCCGCTCTCATCAAACTTCTTGTGGGCAAAGCTGATCATCACTTCCGGTTTATTCACAAAGTGCGCATCCAGATAAATCAGGATCCGGCGCAGGTCGTACTGTGCCCGTGCACCGCCGAAGGCGCTCATACTGGCACTCATCACTGCCACGGGTTTGTCAGCAAAGGGTTGTGGGTCTACGCGGGAGAGCCAGTCGATGGCATTTTTCAGCACACCGGACACCGAGTAGTTGTATTCCGGGGTAGAGAACAGAATCGCATCGGCCGCCAGTACCTGATCGCTCAGGGTCTGTACCGCCTCCGGTACACCCAGGTCGCGCAGGTCCTGATCATAAAGGGGGATGCCAGCGAGGTTGGCAAAGGTGAACTCGGCCTGGTCGCCGGCAATCTCGGCGGCGGTTTCCAATGCGGCGCTGTTGAACGAGCTTTTGCGCAGGCTGCCGGAAATGGCGAGGATTCTCAGAGGGCTTGCGGCCATGGCTGCTTCTCGAACTTCAGAAGGTGGAAGTATCTTCAACGCAGCATTCGCGAGCGCTGGTTATCGCCGTGCGGTGCTTCAGTTGTCCCCGGGGCTCTAGTTGTTCCCAAGGACGAAGCAGCGTTCCAAATCTTTCGGGTAACGCAGACTCAGGTTGCTGGCGCTCTTGCCTATCTTGGTGTTTGAGTCCACTCGGTCTTGCTCGGGCTTGTGCTGCGTGGTGAGCATGGCGGGCTTGAGAGAGCTCTCGGGTTTGACCGGCAAATGCGTATTCATGGTGACGACCTCTACTACTTATACGCTTACGCTGCTGCTTGTTGTGCGGCTTTGGCGGATAGCACCTGTGACTGCCCCATGGCGAGATGGCTTCAATACCAAGTGCAATTGGGCTACTTGTTTTTAACTGTAGTGTAAAAATCGTTGAATTAGCCGTGATGTGTGGGAATAGCGCGTAAAAAACAGCCTGATTGAGACACAGTGCAAAATGCTCGTGACTATTGGGGGGGGAGGTAGAGTCACGCTGGTACTTTTCCTGTGGATTTGCGGACGATCAGACTGTGCGGAACCATCTCGGGTGTGCTGTCCCCATCGCTCCCATCAATGGCCTGGCACAGGCGGCGCATGCTGCGCTCACCAATTTCCTCCGCCGGCTGCGCAATCGTTGTCAGGGGGGGTCAGCGATTTCAGCGTAGCGAATATCGTCAAACCCTATGACGGAAATGTCCCTGGGGACTTTCAGCCCGGCGCTCTTGATCTCATGGATGGCGCCCAGCGCCATTTCGTCGTTGGCACAGAAGATGGCGGTGGGGCGCTGCTCGAGGTCGAGCAACCGGCGGGTAGCACGGCGGGCGCCATCGATGGATTGTTCTCCTTCCACAAACCAGTCTCCGGATATCGTTAGCTTTGCCTTGCGCATGGCCTTGCGGAAGCCCTTCTCGCGGTCTTTGGTGAGCAGGGAATCGCGTTTGCCACTGATAAATGCGATGCGCTGGTGGCCCAACTGGATCAGATACTCGGTACCGTCGGCAGCGGCGGCCACATTGTCTACCCGTACACTCGGAAATTGACTTAATTCTTCGTTAACACTTTCGAGCCCCAGTACCAGTGGTGGGTGCGCACGCCTGTCGCCTTGGTTGGCAGTGGCCTCACGAAACGGAGAGATACTGGCCAGTAGCAGGATGCCGTCGGCCTGCTTGGAGAACACTATATCGGTGTATTCATCAAAGTCGTGGGAATTGGCCTGGGTATCGCGAATAAGAATGCTGTAACCCTGTTCATCTGCTACCCGCCAGATTCCACGCATCACCCTGTCGAGGAAAGGGTCGCCGATTGCTGGTAGTACCACCACGATCAGGCTGGTCTTGCCTCGGCGGAAATTACGTGCAAGAGAATTTGGGGCATAGCCGGTTTCGTTGATAGCTGACTGCACCTTGTTGCGGGTTTTTTCCTTTACCTGTTCCGGGCTGTTGAGGTAGCGGGAGACGGTAGCGGTGGAAACACCGGCGAGTTTGGCGACTTTCTTTATGGACACCGGATTACCTGATGCTGTGTTAAATAAGGGCTGTGTCAATCAGGGGTTCAACGTGTGTCCTCCCGAATTCGCACAAGGTCTGAATGGTAACGTTTTCATCTCCATATTGGTATCGACAGGGCACCTGCTCAGGTAGAGGGTGTTTAGGTGGCGCAGCCGGCCGTGGGATTAGAGGAGCGAATACTTGAAGCGTGTTGCAGGCCCGCAAGCTCGGCGCGGAGAAGTCCGCTGTATTTAGCGGAAAGAAGCACCGCAACAGGGTTATGCAGAATGCGCTATTTGAAGTGTTTGTGTGGAAATTTTTATGGAGATTATTGCGATTCCCCGGTTTCGATGACTTTTACGCCCCGCTGTTGTAAACGTTTACATTTGCGGGTAGCTTAACTATGCCGGCGACACGCAAATGCCTGTGCGAGTTGCCCGAAGTCTCTGAAAGCGTGGTGCTTCATTCTCTCAGGATGGTTTTTCGTCGATTGCGGTATCCGGGCCAGTCCCGGGTGCCGACTTTTTTGCGATTGCCGGCCAATACAAGCAGTAAAACAATAAATATTACGGCAGGTGAGAGAAAATGATTACAGCCTTTTCCCGGGCTCGAAGCCCGGCTGCGCGTACGTCCGTGCGCGCCTCAACACAATCATGTGCCCCCAATCTGGCTCGTGGGATCCGGCAGGGTGCCCTGGCCGCGGCACTACTGTGCGGTATGCCGCTGGTTGCCAATGCCGCCTCCGGTATTCAGGCCACGGGCAGCAGCGATGGCATTATCTACTTCGACGACCAGGGCTGGACCGGCAGTTGGAACTACGTGTGTCTTGGCGGTAACTGTGTGCCCGGCACACTCGAAGATGGCCAGTGGCAGCGACCGGTGAGCGGCCTGGTGGATGGCAATCAGTACCAGATTCAGCTGAAAGTGCAGGATAATGCGACGGGCCAGTACATATCACCGATGGAAACCGTGGTGTTCTCCACGGCCGGGTCCAGCTCGTCGAGCTCCTCCAGTTCGTCCAGTTCCTCAAGCTCATCCAGTTCCTCAAGCTCATCCAGTTCCGGCGGCTCCGGAAGCGGTCCCGGCTCCAGCAGTTCCAGTTCTGGCTCCGGGGGCAATCTACCGCCGAGCGTTGCTCTGGCCGAGCCCCAGGGTCAGCTGGTGGCCGGCGAAAGCATGACCGTGTCTGCGACCGCCAGTGATAGCGATGGCAACGTCAGCTACCTGGAACTGTTTTACTCTGCGCCTGGTGCGGGCAGTGAAACCTCCGCGGGCATGGTCAGCAATACCCCGTACACCTGGACACTGAACGACCTCGCGGAGGGCAGCTATGGCCTGCGCGTGGTCGCCACCGACGACGACAATGACACTGCGCAGGACAGCCGCTTTATCGAAGTCGCCGCAGCGCCAGATGAGCCGGTCGGTGACGACTTTGCGGTGATTGCGACCGGTGCAAATTCCGCGATTTACTCCTTCAAGGCGCAGCCTGGCTGGCCGACCGGCGGCACCTTCTACAACTGTAAAGACCTGGAAAATGGCTGCTACTCGGCGAGCCTTTCCAGTGGGCGCTGGGAGCGGGAGCACACCGACCTGGTGGCGGGGCAGAGCTACACCGCGCAACTGAAGGTGCCGGGTATGTCGGCGGACGACTTTCCCCGTTATACCTTTGAGTGGGATGGTAGCGGCGCTGGAGATCCGGGTGATCCCGACGATCCTGATAACCCGGACGAACCCACGGATCCGGATTTTGCCCACCTCGACTGGACCAGTAACTCGCTGACCAATCACAAGGTTGGCCCGCCCCCGCGCGCTAATCCGCCCGCGGCACTGCGCACCCCGATCAATGGTGCCGCGCCCACTTCCCATGGCTTTGCCTTCGATATCAGTGGCGGTCAGCTCACCTGGCGCTGGGGCCCGCAGATTGTAAAAGGCAATGGGGATTCCGGTCTGGAAATGCACTGCTCCGAAGATGGCAACATGACCTTTAGCAAGGTTGCCGTTACTGGTGGTTCCGCAGCGATACCCTGTAGTGGAGATTACAACTACTTCTTCCGCTATCTGCACCCCAGCCATTCACTCAACAACAACCCGGCGCACCAGTGGATCTGGACCGGGCTGTTCACCACCGAAGGCAGTCGTGTAGACCCGCACAACTACCCGTCATTTACCGATGGATCCGCCAACTGGATGCGCTTCCGTCACCCGGTATCCCACGACGGCACCACCGCCGCAATCCTGGATGCACAGCACAATAACGACCTGCTGCGAAATCTCGACCGCTACAACATCTGGATCGATGATGCACCGGGCAATGTGCAGGTGGGTTTTGATGTGGATGGCAACGTTATCCGCAACGAGTCCATGCGCAACACCGCGGGCGGACCCAACGGGCAGCAGTTCTTCGCGCTGACCCAGAACCCGGGCTTCGGCGGTGTCTACTCCTACGGACAAGTAATTCAATTCGAGATTTCTGCGGTGGCGGGCAACACTGGTGCCCAAACCTACAATGACTTCTCCTATTACACCGTGGGCCTCGGGTGGGGAAACTATGGCGATCCCCGACTGAATCCCGCGGGCAAGGCTAGTACCTCCATGGTGCTGTCCGACAACGGCACCTATTCGCACCTGGAGTACAACGCGATTTTCACCCAACCGGTGACCACGCTGCACTCGGAAGACATAGTCGATGACTTCCTGCTGGGGCACCACCTGTTCCATGGTATTGACCCGAACAAGCAGGGCTCTACGGACTTCGACGAGGTGAAAATCGGCACTCACACTTGCGGTGGTTGCCACTTCCGCGATGGTCGCGGTTCTGAAGTTATCCAGACTGCAAAAGGCCCACGCCTGCCGCCGCCCACTTATGGTGTAAAACTGTTGGAAATGATCGAAGGCCGCGAAGCTGGGTTCGGCTGGGATGGTTCCGCCAATACCGTCGCCGCACAGGTGCGCAATGCCCTGGTGGCCGACCACGGTGTTGACCCGGATGCGCTTCCGGGCCGGGTACTGGAATTGCTCACTACCTACACAGAGGTGCTCACTGTGCCCGCGCGGAACCCCGGCAGCTATGACCTCCCGGGCGTTGCTGAAGGGGATGTGCTGTTTAACGATATCGGATGCGCCGGCTGTCACACCCCGGTACAAAAGACCCGCAGCGATGCGCCAACGCATCTGCGTGACCTCACCTTGCGGCCTTATACGGATATGAAAGTCTGGGATCTCGGTGAGGGCGATTTCCGCACGCCGGCGCTGTGGGGACTGGGGCACAATATCCGTATGCTGGAAAAGAATGGCCGTGCGCTGCTGTATATGCATGACGGTGCCTCGACCAGCATAGGGGACGCAATTCAGCGCCACGGTGGTGATGCCGCCAGCGCGCGCAGTGCCTATAACAGCCTGAGCGCTTCGCAGCAGTCAGCGGTGCGGGCATTTATCGAAACGCTATAGGTGATCACACTGGAAAAGCACGCGAGGGATTCGATGGGTATTTGTTGTTAATTTACAGAAATTGCCTGGAAACCTTGCTGCCCCTGAGTGCCCTGGATGGAAGTCCGGGGCGCTCTTGTTTTAAGGCTGCCTCCACCGGTAAACCCCTGGGAAACAGGGGTATCGCGGAGCGGTTATACATGTACTTCTGCATTGTATTTGACCCAATAATTAGTCGGTGTAGTTCGATAGGAAAATTTTCACGAAAAATATTTCCAAGGATTTTTCCTGAGCATTTGCCGCGCGAAACGGCAAAAGTATTATGTGAAGTTTGCACCCACGCCAATGCGCAGCAATATCTTTATGTTTCCTGGTGGAGCGGCACTCCGCGCCCGGGCGGACTCTCAAACAGCGTATTGTAAACGTTTACATTGTTGGGTAATCTGAATCTGTCGCTCTTCTAGGGCGCAACAAAAACAATAAGAGCTCTGGCAACTGACCAGGTGGGAGAAGATGATGCGCAATATCACCTCTGATTTCTCGCAACGAGTTTCTCTCCCAATCTGGGTCTTGAATTAGCGATCTCACCCCCGGTGTGCCGGTCATTGGCTGTACCGAACGGGTTCCCGGGAATCGGTCGCCCACAAAATGTAAACGATTTCATTTTGGCGCAGAATAACGCCCTTTCCAAAGGGTGGTACTCTCTAAACAATAAAGCCTATTCGGGAGGCATAATAACGATGAAGAAGACAACTTTGGGCCTGAAACCCCTGGTGATCTCAATTGCGATGGTGAACTCTGGTGCTGTTCTGGCACAGGACGCAACCGAGGCTCTGGAAGAGGTTGTGGTGACTGGCATTCGCGGATCACTGGAAAAGGCGGCGGACATCAAGCGTGATGCCAATGGTGTTGTGGACGCGATCTCCGCGGAAGATATCGGCAAGTTCCCTGATACCAACCTGGCAGAATCCCTGCAGCGTATCAGCGGTGTTTCCATTGACCGTAAAAACGGTGAGGGTAACCAGATCACCGTGCGTGGTTTTGGTCCCAGCTTTAACCTTGTTACCCTGAACGGCCGCAATATGCCGTTTGCCGACTCGCCCAAGCAGGAAGGTGCCGGCGGTACCCAGAACCGCAGCTTCAACTTCGAGCAGATTGCACCAGAGTCTGTGGTGGGTGTGAATGTCTACAAGACCGCACGTGCCGAGCAGGCGTCCGGCGGTATCGGTGCCACTGTTGATGTGCGCACTGCCAAGCCCTTCGATTACGACGGCTACAAATCTGCTTTCAGCGTAAAGGCCAATAGCGATACGACCAATGTACAGGGTGATGATTTCACCCCGGAAGTGTCCGGCATGTTCTCTACCCAGTTGTTTGACGGCAAGCTGGGTGTCCTTGCGGCGCTGTCTCACTCCCAGCGCGACAGTTCACAGGAAATCATCGCGAGCGATGGTTGGCTGCGTCAGACCGCCGGCAATTGTGAGCTCGGTTTCAGCACTTCCACCGACGCCTGTGGCGGCGGCGCGATTGACGACTCGGCGATCGATCGCAGCAAAAACCCCGATGGCACCATCTGGATGCCGCAAAACTACAATATGGACCAGAGCCACCACGAGCGCGTGCGTGACAATGCCCAGGTTGTGGTTCAGTACGCAATCAGCGACACCGCGGTTGCCAGTGTCGATTACTTCTACTCCAAATATCAGGACGACATCGAGCGCTACCAGACGGCACACTGGTTCGGTAACTGGGTAACCGGTGCTACCGATGAAAATGGCTCCATTGCCCAGATCGTCAATGGCGGCGGAGGTACCGACTTTATCGGTTACATTGATGAGCTGGAAACCGAAAACGAATCCATAGGTTTCAACCTGGAGTGGGATCTGAGCGACAACCTTACTGCCAGCTTCGATATTCACCACTCCACTTCTCATGCGCAGCCGGAAGGCAACCTGTCTGAGAAGTCCATCCTACTTAGCAACGCGGATTTCTACTGTCAGACGTATGAGCAGTGTTATGCGGGCCAGTTCACTGTGGACTACGGGCAGGGCACCGATCTGCCGATTCTCAATGACCCTGATTCCATGGCCGCAAACGGTTTTGATGGCGATGTGCACTACCTCTATGACGGTGCCACCAAGGGTGAGCAGTACGACCTCGCCAGTGTTGGCGGCAACCTGGTGATCGGTCGTGGTAACGAAGTGCTGAACACCATTGATCAGGCGAAATTTGATTTTAACTGGGTGAACAGCAATGACAGTGTGCTGACTGCCGCCCAGTTCGGTATTGGCTATGTGGACTTTGAGTACGACACCACCTGGCGCATGAATATGACCACCCTGGGGCGTGCCTGGAATCCTTCGCTCGATCAGATTTCTTTCATCAGCAGCGCCGGTACCGGCAGTGCGTTTAGTGGTAATGAAGCGCTCTTCCCGCAATTCCTCAAGTTCGACGTAAAATCGATGTACGGTCAAATCGAGGAAGAATACGGCTTTACCTTCAACCCCGAGGTGTATAACACCGTAAGCGAAAAAACGACGTCCGCATATTCCCAGTTCAATTTTGAAACTGAAATTGCAGACATGCCGGTAACCGCGGTAGCGGGGCTGCGCTATGAGGCGACGGATGTGACCGGTGAAACCCGCCAGGTTACACCTTACGCCCTCCGCTATGAAAGCCTGACCGAATTGCGCCCGCAGTATAGTGATGATGCGGAGTATGGCGTCACCCAGCTGGATGGTGACTATGCCTACTTCCTGCCGAGCCTGGATGTGCGTCTGGATATTACCGAAGAGTTGGTGGCGCGCGCCTCTGTTGGTCGCAGTCTGACCCGCACGGACCTTACGGCTTTGCGCCCGGCGGTGAACATCGCCAACAGCCGCCCGAGTGGTCCCTATCTTGCGTATCAGGGCAATGCGGATTTGAAGCCGTATCTTGCAGACAATCTCGACCTGTCGCTGGAGTGGTATTACGCCGAGGGTAGCTATGTCTCCATCGGGCACTTCCAGAAGTTCGTGGATAACTATGTTTCCAACGACACTACCTCTGGCAAGCTGTACAACGCCGATGGTGTTGCCTACACCGATCCCAGCAAGGGTGACCTCGGCAGTGGTTGTAGTGATACCGGCGAAGATGTTGCTGCCTGTGACGGAACCGTGGTTCCGAATTCTCCGGATATTAACTGGCTGATCACTACGCCGGTCAATAAAGGTGATTCACAGGTGAAAGGCATCGAAGTGGCGTTCCAGCATATGCTGGGTGAGAGCGGCTTTGGTGTACAGGCGAATGCCACCCTTGTCGATGGTGACCTCGAGTACGACCTGTTTGAAACTGAAGAGCAGCTGGCTCTAAATGGCCTGAGCGATTCGTATAACCTGGTAGGTTTTTACGATAAAAATGGCTTCCAGGCGCGTTTGGCGTACAACTGGCGCGATGACTTCCTGGCATCTACCGATCAGTTGCGTGCACCAGACGAGCCCATTTTCACGGAAGCCTATGGCCAGTGGGACCTGAGTGCCAGCTACGATATTAGCGACACCATGACCGTTTTCCTCGAAGGTCTGAATGTGACCGGCGAAGATTTCCGTCAGCATGGACGCTTCGTCAATCAGCTGTACAGTGCTCAGGAGTTCGGAGCACGTTATGCACTGGGCCTGCGCGCTAGCTTCTAATATCGGCAATGATGCGGGCGCCCGCCCCTCTCTTCGGGTGCCTGTATTCAGTCAAATGTTGTATTACGTGTTATTTCTTTAGCTTGATATTTGCGGCGGCCCAGAAATGGGCAGCCGCTTTTTTTTGAATAATAAAAACCAGAACGAGGCTGTTATGTCGCAGGCATTGCGTTACGCATTGATTGTTTCACTGGGCGGTTTTGTATTCGGCTTCGACGCCTCGGTAATTTCCGGCGTAGTCGGCTTCACGGCCATCGAATTTGGTCTGAATGAATTCCAGCAGGGCATGGTGGTGAGTGCGCCAACCCTCGGCGCCATCATCGCGTCTTTTCTCGCCGGCCCGATGGCAGATCGCTTTGGCCGACGCACTGTACTCAAGTTGATCGCCGCGCTGTATGTGGTGTCCGCAATCTGCTCTGCACTGGCGACCACCTATTTTCTACTGGTGCTTGCCCGCTTTATTGGCGGCCTGGCCTTTGCCTCGCTGCATATTGCGCCCATGTATATTGCCGAAGTCTCACCGGCCAGGTCCCGCGGGCGCATGGTGTCGATCAACCAGCTGAATATCATGCTCGGTTTTTCCGCTGCCTATTTTGCCAACTACCTTATTCTGCAGCTGAGTACGGGCAGTGCGGCCTGGGTGACATCGCTGGGGCTGGATATGCATACCTGGCGCTGGATGCTGGGTATCGAAATTGTCCCGGCGCTGATGTATCTGGTATTGCTGCACACTATCCCCGAAAGCCCGCGCTGGTTACTGCTGAATGGGCGCGAGCAGGAGGCGCGGTCGATATTTTCCCGCCTGATGTCCGGCGCGGAAATGGAGACACAGATTAGCTGTATCCGGGAGTCGGTGGCCGGCGGGCGTGATGCACTCTGGCAGGCGGTCCGCAAGTTGTTCAGCCGCCCGTTGCGCCTGGTACTGGTACTGGGATTGATTGTCGGCATTGCCCAACAGATAACCGGTATTAACGCGGTTTACTTCTATGCGCCCACCATTTTTGAACAGAGTGGTGTGGGCACTGATGCAGCATTTGCACAGGCGGTATGGGTAGGCATCATCAATATCGTGTTTACCCTGCTGGCGATGGCGTTGATCGACCGCCTGGGCCGCAAGCCGCTGATGCTGATGGGGCTGGCCGGTGTGGTCATCAGTATGGCGATCTGTGCCGGCAGCTTCAGTCGCGCCAGCTATGAGCTGCCAAGAGAAAACGCCAGTGAGATTATCGCCCTGACCGAAAGCGACGCGCTTGCGCCGCTAATCGGTGTCCGCTATGACGACGATGTGTCTTTCAAGAATGCATTGAAATCGGTGTTGTCCCAGGAGGAATATCTCACCCACCAGAGTGCCCTCATGCAGCAGGCCATCGATGTGAATGCCAGGCTGGTCCTGATCGGCATCCTCGGCTTTGTTGCCTCATTTGCGTTTTCTCTCGGTCCGGTTATGTGGGTGCTGCTCTCGGAAATTTTCCCCAATACCATTCGCGGTGTGGCTATTTCCTGTATCGGCGTGGCCAACAGTGCGGTGAGCTATGTGGTGCAGTTGGCGTTTCCCTGGGAGCTGGCACACCTCGGAATTGTGAGTACTTTTTTCATTTACGGTGGCTTTGCCCTTCTGGGCTTCGTGCTGGTTGCCTGGCTGCTGCCGGAGACGCGGGGCAAAACCCTGGAGGATCTGGAGAAAACCCTGGGGGTAAAAAAAGGGGTAAAACAGGGGGCAGGTTCAACAGATGTTGATAGCAATTCAGGTCCCAAGGCCGGCCGCTGTGCGGTATGACATTCCCCTTAGTCAGAGTAGAAATTTCAAGATTATTCTGGAGATGTGATGAGTAAAGTACGTTGGGGTATCGTCGGTGCAGGGCGCATTGCCCATCAGTTCGCCAGCGATATTCGCTTTGCCGCCAACGCGGAGCTGGTTGCTGTAGGTGCGCGCAACAAGGTAAACGCCGATCAGTTTGCCGGGCAATACGGCATAGCGCACACCTTTGGTGGCTATCAGGACCTGTTCGAATCTGCGGAAGTCGATGCTGTGTATATCGCGACACCGCACAATTTCCATCTGGAGCAATCTGTTGCTGCCATGAGTGCCGGCAAGGCGGTGCTGTGTGAAAAGCCGATGGTTATCAACCCGGAGGAATGCCGGGAGCTGACCGAATTTGCTCAGCGGGAAAACCGCTACCTTATGGAAGGCATGTGGACCTGGTTCCTCCCTGCACTGCGCAAGGCCCGGCAATGGGTCGACGAGGGGCGTATTGGCAAGGTGCGTCATGTGAAAGCGGACTTTGGCTACCCCATTCCCTACTCCAATGATCGCCGAGAGTATGACAATCGTCTCGCCGGTGGCTGCCTGCTGGAAATGGGCATTTACCCGGTAGCGATCGCGCAGTATTTTCTTGATGCCGAGCCAGAGAACATTGCCGTGCGCGCGCATCTCGCGCCTAATGGTGTGGAGGACGATGTGGTAATCCTGGCTGAGTACGGTCAGGGTGCCATGGCCACGCTCGCGACCTCGTTCCGCTGTAAGCTTCAGAACTGGGCCTACATCATTGGCGAGGAGGGCTATATCGCCATTCCCAATTTCTGGCGAGCAGATCAATGCAGCCTGTTCCGCCTGGACAGACAGATTGATCAGTTTTTTGATACGCGGGAAGGGCAGGGTTTTGAGTTTGAAATCGAGGCGGCCAGCGCCGATATTCTGGCCGGTAAAGCCCAGTCAGAACTGGTGCCCCATGAAATGTCCCTGGCATTCCAGCGCGTGATGGCCGAGATACGCAGCCAGTTTTGAGTTTCAGGTCGTTGTACAGTTAGGCGAGATCGTGGATAGCCGTAAAATAATAAATTATTGGGCAATATCCAATGCGAGACTTCTACACGGCGCTCAGCCAGCCGGTATTCAATGGCTATGACGTATTGATATGGATTCTTTTTGTCGAATCCATTTTATTCGCGTTATTTTACCTGCTACACAGCCGCGCACTGATTCCGCTCCATGCGGAGGCGCGTGGCGAGTCGCAGGCCCAGATCCGGTTGCGCCAGCATAGCGCACGGGTCCTTGCCGGCTTTGTGCTGTTGGTGGGGCTGACTGAGCTGGTGTTTCTGCTTACCTATAACCCGGTGCTGTCCCGCTGGATTGAAGCTCAAATGGGCAGCTGGGCCTTCAGTGCCCTCGCGTTGATTTTCTTCTTCCCCGGTGCGTTGCTGTTTCATTACGTAAAGTCACTGATCTACCGGGGCTCTACTCGCGATACGTTGTTATTGCTTCCTCCGACGGCCTTCATTTTGTCGGTATTGGTCGAGCCGCTCGGGTTATTCGGCCAGGGGCTGCAACCTCTGTTCTGGCGACCGCATATTTTTATCGCAACGGTGGCCTTTGGCCTGAATACCCTGTTTGCATTGCTCACCCTCTGGCATTTGTACCACTACCGGCAACAGATTCAGCACTACTACGGGGATCTCGATGCGGTGAATCCCCGCTGGCTGATGGTGGTGACCAGTGGCTTTGCGCTGATCTGGGCAATGGCGCTGGTGCCGCCATTTCTCCCTCTCACTGGCTGGCCGGTACTCAGGCATACCATTATTCACTTCCCCAGCGTGCTGGAGATGTTCCTTTTGACCGCCGCGATTGTATTCGGACTTTCCCAGGGAATGCGCATTGTGGGGATCACTGCTGTCCGACCGAAAGTAGATGATGAGCCAGAGCAAGAAGTGCCGTTTAGTGATGCGCTTCTGGGCAGGCTGACAGAATTGATGGAATCCGAGCACTGGTATCGGCGGACCGATGCGACGGTGGAGCAGTTTGCAGAGGCAGCGGGGCATCCTGTGCGGATGGTGTCCCAGGCCATCAACCGACATTTTGAAAAAAATTTCTATGAATTTGTAAATCATTATCGGATTGAGGAAATCAAGCAGCGCCTGCGCCGCGAAGACCCCGACAAGGTTTCCATTCAGAAGATCTACGAGACCGCCGGTTTTCGCAGCAAATCCTCTTTTAATACGATTTTTAAAAAACGCATGGGAATGACACCCTCAGAATATCGCCGTGAATTTGGCCCCAAAAGAGGTCAGATTCCAGCGGCGCAGTCGTAAATCTCGGATTCCGGCGGGCGGGTGGCCGAGTGCGGGTTCGGGTGCACTTTTTTCGATAAAAAAATGATTCGAACCGTCGAGTGGGGCTTTGTCGAACGTTGAATGACTGGTACAGACGGCACCGCTGCATGGCCCGTAACAACTGGGCTTAGCGGTTCGGGTTTAAGGCTGCAGAAGTTCGAACCCGGTATTTCGGGGCGCTGAGGCAGGGGGGATACGAACGCGGAATTTGTGGCGCGGTTTGCTATTGAAGCCCCTCGCCAGTGTGGTTTTCTAGGCACTGGATCTGTGCGGCAGACGCCACGGCTGAACCATTTTAAAGCGCACCTGTGAGCGTTTTATGACAGCCACATTTTTATGAATTGACCGATGCAACGGTCAACCTGTTCGCCGCCCGGATTCGCTGATGAGAAGCGATGCACCGAGTGCACGCCCGAAACCAATAGCGAAAAAAACAGGGTGTCCCATGAACAGAAAATCTTTGCGCGGTAGCCGTAATTCCACGGCGACCACCAGCGCAGCCTCTACGCCGCCACCAACCCGGCGCAATCCGTCGCCAATGAAGCTGGCTATTGCCGCAGCCGGGCTCGCGTCCATGGGCGCAATGCCGGCCTTTGCTGCCTCTGTGTGTAGTGATGACGGCAAACTGGTGTTCCAGGACGACGCCATTACCGCCAATGGCAGCGTCTGGGTAGGTGGCTATAACAACGGCAGCTGGATGTGGACATCCGAACTGAGCTGCAGCAGCGGTCAGTGTGCCAGTAACATCGATTACAGCGGCGGTGCCGTGGAATTCCGTCTTGAAGGGCCGGGTGTTGAGGGCTATTACTCCCCATACCCGCAGAGCAGCATGCATCCGGCGATGGTGCCGGAGGCCTGCGATGGCTCCTCTGCGCCAAGCCCGACTCCGGCGCCCACACCGACGCCCACACCGACGCCAACACCAGCTCCAACACCCACACCCACACCAACGCCGGCCGGTTCCCTGGTGGAAGCGGAAGCGGCGATACTGATGGGCGACGCCGAGGTCTACGATGACGGTGCGGCTTCCGGTGGTCAGGGCGTTGCCTATATCTATACCGATGGCTCCGGCTTCCGTGTCAGTGGCGCGCCGGCGGCGGGTGGTATTCGCGTGCACTACGCCTCGGAAAACACAGGTACCTTGAGCGTGCGTGTTAACGGCGTTGATGCGGGCGATCTGAATTTTGCCGCAACCGGCACCTGGGTCGGTAGCTACAACACCGCAGATCTGAGCGTTGCCATTGCCGAAGGCGACACCGTCGAAGTGCTGTTTGAGAACGGCGATGCGGCGATGAATGTGGACTTCGTGGAGTTCACCGAAGACACTGGCCCGACTCCGACTCCGACTCCGACTCCGACTCCGACTCCGACTCCGACTCCGACTCCGACTCCGACTCCGACTCCGACTCCGACTCCGACTCCGACTCCGACTCCGACTCCGACTCCGACTCCGACTCCGACTCCGACTCCGACTCCGACTCCGACTCCGACTCCGACTCCGACTCCGACTCCGACTCCGACTCCGACGCCAACACCCACTCCGAGCTGCGACGCCCCGGAAGGTGACCCGGCCGCAGACTTTGGCGATGGTTTTGAAGCGGGCCTCACCACCGGCGGTATCGCCTACCACTCTGAGCAGGCCGGTGCGAGCCGCGGCTTTGCCATCTGGGGCCTGCAGGGCAGCGCGCCCAATCTGGCGGGCGCTCAGGTGCTCCACTCCACCGCCTCTGGTGATTCCTATTACCGCTACGAGACCGATCTCGGTGCCATAGATCCGGAAACCACCTACACCCTGGAAATGCGTTTGCAGGGCGATGAATTTGGTGGCGGCCAGTGTATATCCCAGATCACGGTCAAGCCCGGTGAAGGGGTTACCGATGCGGTCTGCTACAACGCCGGTAGCGGTGACGCCCCCGTGGCCCCCCCCGCACTCAAGCCCACCGTGGGCATGGTGGTGACCAATGGTGAGGCGGGCCTCGCGCGTTTGATCGGCGGCGAAGCCACACCGTGGGAAGGCTACGCCCTGTACACCTTCCTGAACGACAGCGACAACGTCAGCAACTGCTTTGGTGGCTGTGAAGACAACTGGCCAAAAGTCATCGTGGCCAGCCCCGATGATCTTGTGGGGGCGGGCGGTGTGACCGGAAACTTCGGCACCATCGAGCGCACCTACACCAGCGAAGATGATTGCGGCAATGCGGTGGAAGTGACCGATTACCACGTCACTTACAATAGCCAGCCGCTGTACTTCTACGCCGGTGACGACAGTGCCGAGGACACCAACGGCACCCAGTTCAGTACCTGGGAGCTGGCGGATGCGCAGCTGATTCCGCAACTGCCTCTGGTGAAGCACCCGGCACCTGCGCTGAAAACCCCGATCAATGGACTGCAGCCCCGGATAATGGGTATGGCCATCGATATCGAAGGCCGCACCCTCACCTGGCGCCCGGGCCACACCCCGGACATGAGCGGAGGCCTGATCGCCCAGTTCTCCCCCTGGGGTGGCGACGGTTATCCGCGCTCCGCCAAGGATCCGAACCTGCAGTTGTGGTGTTCCAACAACCAGATTCAGTTCCACAAGGCAGAGCTGCCGGGAACCCTGGCGGGCCCCTACAGTGCGGAAATTCCCGGAGCCTGTTACGGCAAGTTTTACTACTTCCTGCGCTATCGCATTTACGGCACCGTGAATGCCGAGCCGGAAGATAACTGGGTGTACACCGCGCTGTTCGAGTACGACGAGAACAACCCGGAAGACCGCATCGATCCGCGCGATCGCCCGACCAGGACCTACACCAGCGCCAACTGGCAGCGTCACGGGCACCCGCACTCCCGGGACCGTCCGGAGGAATTTGTTTCCTTCGATGCGACCCCCTACAACACCTCACTGACCTCCGGTCTGGAACGCTACACCACCACCTTTATCGACGGTGAAGGGGAGTTTGCGATCCAGCCCAATGCGAATACCGGTCCGCTGCGGATCGAGGCATTCGAATGGGGTGCCGGCAACTGTCAGGGCCCGCAGTACATCGTCAACAGCTACCCGCTGCCGGCGAATGCTTTCGACTACGGGCAGATCATCAGCTGGGAGGCCACATTCCCATCGGCGCAAAATAACTTCCCCGGCGGTACCTCCATCAGTTCTCAGGTGTACAACACCATGCAGAACACCACCCTGGGGCAGGGCTTTACCACCGCAACCGGTGACCCGCGCCTGAACCTCGCCGGCCCCGCCGGTGTGCGTATGGTGCACTCCAATGGCTGTAACCCGGTGGAAGACGAAGAGCGCAACGCGCGTTTCACCCAGCAGCTGACCACGGTGCAGACTGCCAAAGATGTGGACGACTTTATCTGGGGTCACCACGCCTTCCACGGCCTGCCGCAGGTACCGGGCGGCCGTCCCAACCAGGAAGGGTTTGACGGTGGTGTAGCCATCGTCGATGTGAACGGCACTGTGATCAAAGACGCTGGCGAAGGCTCCTGTGGCGACTGTCACTTCCGCGATGGTCGTTCCAACTTTGTGGTGCAGACCGCGAAGGGACCACTTGTGGCACCGCCCACTTTCGGTGTTGGTCTGCTGCAGTGGATCGAGGGTGCCGAAGTGGGCCTGACCTGGGACGGTTCCGTAGCCACCGTGCGCGAGCAATCGGAAAACGCACTGGCCGCCGACCTGGGGCTGACGCCCGCCGACATCGGTGAAAACACCTTCGACCAGGTGGTGAAATACACCGAGACCCTGCACGTACCGGTGCGCGACTACGACACCTATGTGGACCCGCAAGTGGCCGAAGGCGAGGTGGCGTTTATGGAAGCCGGTTGTGCTGGTTGTCACCAGCCCACCCAGAAAACCCGCAGCGATGCGCCGGTGTGGGCGCGGGATCTGAGTATCCGTCCGTACACGGATATGAAGTTGTGGGATGTGGGTACCGGTGGTGACTTCCGCACCCCGGCGCTCTGGGCGATCGGCCAGAACGTCGAACTGCTGGAGCGCAACGGCAAGGCTACACTGTTTATGCACGATGGTCGCGCGACTTCCCTGGAAGCCGCCATCGATGCCCACGGCAACGGCAGTGTTCCGGCGCTCAGCGCTGAAGAGAAAGCGAACATAGCGCGCTTCCTGCGCTCACTGTAAACCTTCCCCCCAAACGCAGTGCCGGACGAGATGTTCTCGTTCGGCACTGCACTTTCCACTTTCAATAACAATAGAAATCAAGGCATAGCGATGATGCAAAAAAATAATCAACCGAAACTATTGGCAACGGCCATCGCCTGCGCGCTGGTCGGTTGCGGTTCCGGCCTCGCCAGTGAGAATGCGCAGGCCGCATCCGTGTGTAGCGACAATGGCAAACTGGTATTCAACGACAGCAATATTACCGCCGCCGGCACCGTGTGGGTTGCCGGGTACAACAACGGCCAGTGGATGTGGAACTCCGAAAGCAGCTGCGTGCCGGGACAGTGCACCAGCAATATGGATTACAGTGGCGGCCAGGTGGAATTCCGCCTCGAAGGGCCGGGTGTGGATGGCTACTATTCACCGGCGCAATACGGGGATATGCACCCGGCGGTGACACCGCAATCCTGTAGTGGTGCGCCGACGCCGACGCCGACGCCGACGCCAACTCCGACACCCACTCCAACTCCGACGCCCACACCTACACCTACGCCCACACCGAGCCCATCACCGAGCCCGTCACCGACTCCGGCGGTAACCAAGCTGGAAGCGGAAGGTGGCAGCCTGTCTGGGGTTGCGGAAATCTATAACGATGGCGCCGCGTCCGGTGGTGCCGGTGTGGCTTATATCTATCAGGATGGTGCCGGTTTCAGTTTCGAAAATGTGCCTGCCGCGGAATCTCTTAGCATCCATTTCGCGTCGCAAAACAGCGGCAAGATTTCACTGAAAATCAACGGCAACGATGCGGGTGATATCGATTTCTCCGGCAATGGCGCCTGGACAGGAAACTATCAATCCGTGACCCATGAAGTGGCCATTCCCGAAGGGGCGACGGTCGCACTGGTATTCGAGGCCGGTGATGCGGCGATGAACGTGGATTACGTAGCGTTCAATAGCAGCACTGCTGCACCGACGCCAACTCCCACTCCAACTCCCACTCCCACTCCTACGCCCACGCCGACACCCAGTGCCGGTAAGCCCGTCATTCCCGCAGACGGCCAGCGTTACTTTATCGTGGGGCAGGACAAAGCCTCCATTGAAGGCTATATGGCGGAGCCAGACCTGCCCCGTCCCAGTGGCTTTACCATGTACACCACTCTGTCTCGCGGTGAGCCTAGCTACGACGGCAGCTACTGCTTCAAGGGGCTGGATGGTCTGAAGAGCGTCGGTGACTACAGCAGTAATTCCGCCAGTGGCTGTTTCGACAATGGTCACCGTCAGAACCACTGGGGTTCCGGCGAGATGAATATCGATTGGCTGATCGATACCTACAGCCCGGAAATTGTCGCCATTGGTTTGTGGTGTCCGAGCAATGATCGGATGCCGTCGCTGTACAACGGCGGCGCCTATGACGATCTGCTCGCAGAGCTGGCGGACTTCTTCAACGAGCACGGCGATACCCGTTTCTTCCTGCGCACCTGTTATGAGTTTAACGGTGATGCCGGAGGCTGGTCCGATGTGAACTTCCGCGAGACCTTCAAATACGTGCGCACCTTTATGGATGGCCGCGGTGTGGATAACGTGGCGCACGTGTGGCAGTCGGATTCCTACCACGGCACCGGTCGTACCACCGCCACGCTTGGCAACACCGAGCAGGGTTACTGGCCCGGCAAGCAGTATGTGGATTGGGTGGGTTCCTCCCAGTTTGACTCCGATGCCGGTGAAGAGGCCGCCATTGCCGAGTCAGAAGGGTTGCCACATTTTATTGCCGAGGCCACACCCCACGGTGCGCTCTTCCATCAGTACGACTTCAAGCTTCCGTTCAACAGCACCGGCAGCAGTCCCGATGGCAGTGTGACGCTGCATAACGATCTGCAGTGGTTTAACAACAAAAATGCAGAGATCAACCGTACTTCCACCAAGGCCTGGCATTACATCAACGCCGACTGGAGCAATCAGCCCCAGTGGGCCAATGCCCAGGATCAGGCCGGACAGAACTACTTCAAGTACTCCGATACCCGGGTGCAAATGGACTCCAATGTCAAAGAGCACTTCAAGTCGCTGGTCACCGAAGAGAACGGGTTTATCCTGTCTGAGTAAGCGGAGCCCGGAGTTCCGCTCCGGGTAATCGCACCCCGGCCCTTTTTTTAAAAAGGGTCTTCTAAAAAGGGTCTTGTAAAAAGGGCCGGGGAATTACCATAACAATAAACACAGAGGTAGCGATGGCAATCACCGAGCTGGATGCCAGCTGGCGCAAGTGGATTCAGATCAACCGGTCTCGCGGCTGTGACACGGGTGAGCTGTATCAAATTCTAGTCGGCCACAATTTCTGCCCCTCTCTGGTGTCCCGGACACTCAATTACTGGCCGGTAAACCCGGGCCCGCAGGACCACTCCCCAAGCCCGCACAGTGAGTCTGCCAAAAAAATGCACGAGCGCGCACCTGTGCCGACGAGTGCGGAAATTGAAGCCGCGCAGGCGAACCCAAAGAGGGCGACGCCTGTGGAGACCGGTGGACGCCTGCAACTTTTCCAGCTGGACCACTTTCTTAGTGCGCAGGAGTGTCATGAGATTATCGAGCAGGTGCGGCCACATCTTCGCCCCTCCACGACCACCAATGCCGCCGATCAGTATCGCGCTTTTCGTACCAGTCGCACCTGTGATCTCGGGTTGATGGGCAGCGCGCTGGCGCGAACCATCGATCAGCGCATCTGCGATACGCTCGGCATCAATCCCACCTATTCAGAATCGATCCAGGCCCAGTGGTATCTACCCGGTCAGGAATTCAAACCGCACACGGACTACTTTGAACCGGGCAGTGAAGAGTATCGACGCTTCGCCGGCGATCGGGGCCAGCGCACCTGGACCTTTATGATTTACCTAAATGGTGACTGTGAAGGTGGCGAGACCCGCTTTACCCGGCTGGAAAAGAATTTTTCACCGGGAGCCGGCCGCGCCGTCATCTGGAACAGTCTGGATAAAAACGGCAGGCCGAATGGCGAGAGTATTCACTGGGGTATGCCGGTGACCCGGGGAGAAAAAGTGATCATCACCAAGTGGTTTCGCGCCCGTGGGGAAGGGGAGCAATTCCCCGGAGTGGTTTCTCCGGGGAGATGAATGATTCAAGTTGCTGGCTGACTGTATGGTTGGCTATTGGGTAGATGGTCAGCTGGCTACCGCGCGGTCCTCAATGACCTCGCTGGTGGAAAACTGATAACGCATATTCCGGTAAACGCAGATATCGGTAATATCTTCCGGTGTGCCCTGGGATGCACAGCGATAATTGGTGGAAACGCGATACTTTCCAGCAACCGGCAACACCCGGTGCCAGGTATGGCCGTGTAGCAATACCAGTGTACCTTTGGTGGGTTTCAGCACTACCTGATCGGCAAAGTCCTCGTCTACCGGTCCAACAGAAATGGTGCCGCGTTTGTGCGAACCGGGCACCACCAGTGTCTGGCCACCGATCTCGTCGGTAATATCGGCGGTGTAGATCAGGCGATTGACATTGAACAGCGTCGGGTCGTCGGTGCGACAGTCCTGGTGCCACGCCTGCCCCTTGGTGCCCTTACGGGAAAACATCACCATGCTGTACTGGGAGTACCAGCCGGATCCCAGAATCTCTTCGGTAATTTCACGCAGGCGCTGGTCGTGTTCCGCGATATCAAAGGCGTTACAGCCTTCCCGCTGCGGGAACCAGGGGATGACCTGGGTGGCAGACTTTTCCAGGAATTCATCGTTGTGGACGAACTCCGGGTTCTCTCCAAAATGATTCAGAATCAAACCCTGGTAGCGGTCCATCAATTCCGGCGAAAAAAAATTCTCAAGAACCAGGTATCCCTGTTCCCAGAATTGTTCCGCCAATGCTTTTGTATCCATCTCGGCTAACCTCGAATTATTGCTGTACTGATTGCCGCTGGCGCTATCGCGCGGCCTGCTGATCCTTTGCCTGTGCTTTCTGTACATCTACGACTGGCGTTTTCACCAGGGCACCCGCGTGGGCCCAGTGGGGTTTGCGGATTTCCGCAAGCCAATGCCGGCGAATGGCTTCATTGGTCTCTACCCGCGTGTCGCCCCAGAAACCGTTGTCGTAAGGCTGGCCCCACATGGGCTGCTCGTCCCAATTGCAGTTGATATAGGCCACGGCACGGATGATGTCCCGGTTGCTCTGGATATAGTCGAAGAAGGGGGAAAACCACTGTTGCCAGATTAGTTCACCACTAACAGCTACCTGGTCCTGCGCCGGTGGGCCGTCGATCATCACATTGATATTCGCGTTGAACTCGCGTTTGAGGTCATAACCCTGCGGCGCCGCTTCGGCCAGGAAAACCGGCTTGCTGTGAGCGCGGGCAAAATTCAGAATCTGATCGGCCAGCTGGCGTTGGGTCGCCATCTGTTCGCGGGGGATATCCGCGTGAATGCCGGATTCATCGATCAGCAAAAACCAGGAGAGGCCGATCCAGTCCACGTAGCTGTCGCCGGGATACCAGATGCCAATATCCCCCTCAAACTTACCTTCGATGGCATCGTCTGCCGGGGAGGCCGATCCTTGCCAGACAAAAGCGACGTTGTGCGGACCGGTATTTTCAGCCGGGTGTACGCGCTCATCTGGATTGCGAATGCGCTCGACGATATGTCGCCACGCTGCCACATATTCGTCGGCTTTCTCGTACCCCTGATTCCACACACCGTCAAATTCATAGCCGATGCGCAGAAACACCGGTGATTCGACCAGGCGAATAAACTCTGCGAGCTTGTCGATCTCCGGGTCGAATTTTCCCGCCGCTATCTCCGCCAGGCCGTTTTCACGGAATGACTCGTTGATATCGAGCCCGATCGCCAGCGCGGAATCCGGGAAATCCTTCGCCAGCTTCCAGGCATTGGCCGGGCCGCCACCCCAGTCTGCGGCGCGGTCGGTAGGTTGCAGATCATTGTCGAGCCCCATACCGCCAAAATATTTGTCGGGATTGCGCAGTTCATAAATGGGCACGATATAGGCGGTCACCCCGCCGGGTGCGGGGAAAATCCCACTATTCACATAGCCATCGATGGACTTGCGATCCTGACCGATAAACAGCAGCTGCTGTGTGTTTTCCGGTACAAAGGGCGCGGACAATTTGCGCTGGGGTAATGATGCGGCGGCGTTTTCTGTCGAGGCCGCTTCGGCAACTTTTGCAGAATCAGGGCTTATACGGATATCGTCACTGCAGCCAGCGGCTAGCAGCAGGTTTCCCGCAAAAAGCGGGAAGATGACAAGGCGGTGTATGGCGGATGCGGTCATGACACCACTTCCAGTACCGGCGTTTCCGGCGCGCTTGTGGTCTCTTCAGACGGCACATCGGCGGACAGTTGCCGATAGGAGAAGTGGCTGAAATCCGCATGTTTACCCTGCTCATGCACATCGCAGGCAAATATCCCCACCATGGTGCCGGTGAACTTGAAGATCAGGTTGCCGTATTCATCGGACAGCGGCGTGCTGTTCAGACGCGGGCCGATACTTGCCCAGTGGCGGCCGTCGGTGGAGTAGCTGAACTGGTACCACTGGGTATCCAGGGTCACACGCAGGTACAGGGGATCGTCATTCTCTATGACCGCCTTCTCGCCTTTCTGGCCCTCGCCGCCGGGCTCGCTGTATTCGCCGGCAATGGATGCGCATAGTTGTACGATCTTGCTGCCATTATCGTCGCGGGTAATCTTGAGGAAGTAATAATTGGTGTTGTCGTAGTAGACCACCAGACCCGCCATCTCCATGGGGGACTCCGGGTGATAGTCGATGCGGGTTTCCGCACGCATGCGATGGTGTTCAATGCGGCGTGCCACCAGGCTCTGATCAAAACGCGAGGCGAGGTAGTGCCGCCCTTTGAGGCGCAGGTGACCGGCGCGTTGGCTGAGTGAGCACCAGGATTCTTCGGCGGGCTCGCGCAGCGTCTGCCATTGGGAGGAGAGTGTCGGCTGATTGAAGTTGTCCACCGCTTCCGGTTGCGGCCAGGAGTGCTCCGCCAGTGCTGGAGCCGGCACCTTCAATTGCGGGGCATTGCCGCCGCAGGCGAGCCACGGCCAGTCATCGCGCCATTCAATTTTCTGAATCGCGGTCTCGCGGCCGAGAATGGAAAAACCGGTGGCGTATTTCGGGCCGAAACCGTAGGCATCTGGATCGTACACCGGGCGGCCGCACAAATGGGTGAGGTACCACTCGCCGTTGGGGGTATCCACAAAAAATCCGTGACCTGCACGCTGCAACGGGTTCTCTTCCTGAAAGCGGGAAGTGAGAACATATTTTTGCGGGTGCAATTCGTAGGGCCCCTGCAAATTTCGGGACCGGCAGATAGTGACCGCGTGATTCCACTCGGTGCCGCCTTCGGCGGTAATCAGATAGTAGTAGCCGTCTTTTTTGAGAATCTGCGGGCCCTCTGTGCAGCCCAACTCGGTACCGGAGAAAATCGGAATCCGCTTGCCTTTCAGCTTGCCTTCGGCCGCATCAAATTCCTGGATGGTGATATCGCCGAACTTGTCGTGACCCGAGCGACCATCCCAGGTCATGTTGACCACCCACTTGCGACCGTCGTCGTCGTGAAACAGCGAGGGGTCGAAGCCGCCACCACCAATGGCGACCGGGTCACTCCAGGGACCTTCAATATTTTCCGCGCTTACCACATAGCAGGGTGTGCTCATCCAAGCGCCGCCGCGACTGTTATGGGTGCAGGAAAATGTCAGCCAGAATTTACCGTCTGCGTGACTGAGTGCCGGTGCATAGACACCATCGGAATTATTGAAACCGCGCATGTCGAGTTGGTCGCGCCGGGTCAGTGCGTGGCCCACCAGTCGCCAGTGCATCAGGTCTTTTGAGTGGTGCAGGCGAATGCCCGGGAACCATTCAAATGTGGAGGTGGCGATATAGAAATCGTCCCCCACCCGAATGACGCTTGGGTCCGGATTAAATCCGGGAAGGATGGGGTTGTGAATAAACTGCTGCACCGCGCTCTCCGTAGACTTTATCGTTGTTTGCAGTATGATATTGATATGAATTGCGTATATATGTAATTAAATTACCAATAAATATAAAAATATTGCGATCTTGTGGTTTGTTTACGCAAGAGCGCTATCAAAAGCGATTGAGAGCGAGGAAAGCTGCTGTGAACAGTGCCCTCTTGTACGAAAATATCGAACTGCCCCAGGGGCAGACGGTAAAGTCTGCCTATTATCAGTTTTCGCCCGAAGATCGGTGCGATATTGCCCCGCATTTCCACATGATGTTCGAGGTGATGTTGTTCGTGAAGGGGGCGGGAAAAATTTTTCTGGATGGGACCGAGTTCCCGATCCAGGACGGAACTCTACTCTATCTCCCCTCCCTGTCAGTACACGAAATGGTAATGGAGTACGGCGAACAGGAATTTTTTCTGTTGCAGTTTGAGCCACAGGTGATGGATGAACTGTCTATGGGCTATACCGCGCAAGATATGCCCAGTGCCGTGTGCCGCCTGGAAGACAAAATGCTACAGCGCCTGACCATGATGCTGCACTGGTGTTGCGAGGTGAATGCAGATCCGGAGCAGATTTTGCTGCGCAACCGGGTGCTGCAATTACTGTTGATCCAGATTGAAAAAGTGGTGATTCAGGAAGATGCCGCGGATGTATCCCGCTCCACTGGCCTCGGGCGCCTGGAGCCGGTGCTCAAATATTTTCAGGACAGCAGCAAGCTCTCGCTCACACTGGATCAGGCCGCCGATCTATGCGGTATTTCCCGCAGCCACTTCTCCCGCCTGTTCCACGCCACCCTGAACCTGCGCTATCAGGATTTTCTGTTGAAGCGCAAGTTGCAGCACGCGGTCCAGCTGCTGTCTACCTCGAAATTGCGCATCGCAGATATCGCCTTCCAGTGCGAGTTCAGCGACAGCGCCCACTTCTGCAGCAAATTCAAACGTGTCTTCGGGGTTACACCCCAGGCCTTTCGTAAAACGACAGTGGAAAGTCTGTAAACATGGACACTGATGCACAAACCCATTCCGATACCCCGACCAGTGCAGATGGCCTCGGGATAAGCCCTGGCTCACCACTGTTGCGCGAAGATTTTATTTTCGGCGCCGCCACTGCCGCCTTTCAGATTGAAGGCTCGAATACCGCCGATGGTCGGGTGCCCTGTATCTGGGATACCTTTTGTGCGGAACCCGGGCGGGTGGCGAACGGGGATGACGGGCACCGTGCCTGCGACAGCTATCGCCGCTGGGAAGAGGATTTGTCGCTGGTGGAAGACCTGGGTGTGGATGCCTATCGTTTGTCCATCGCCTGGCCGCGGGTCATTACGGATAGTCACGGTCCCGTCAATCCGTCGGCCCTTGATCACTACCGCCGGCAGCTGGATTTTTTGACCGAGCGCGGAATCAAACCCTTCATCACGTTGTACCACTGGGATCTTCCTCAATACCTGCAGGATCGCGGTGGTTGGTTGAACCGGGAAACCGCTTACGCGTTCGCGCACTATGCGGATGTGGTCAGCAAGGCGTTTGGTGAACAGGTATTTTCCTATAGCACGCTCAATGAACCCTGGTGCAGTGCCTTCCTCGGTTATCTGCACGGTATTCATGCGCCCGGTGTGCGGGACCGCAAGCAGGCCTATCAGGCGGCTCATCACCTGTTGTTGGCCCACGGCCTTGCGGTACCAAAAATTCGCGCGAACGCGCCGGCTTCGGAAGTCGGTATTGTGCTGAACATCTCTCCCAGTGACCCGGTGGAAAACACCCTGGCAGATCGCAATGCCTGCCTACTGGCGGATATGGAAAACCGGGATTTCTTCCTGCAGTCTCTGTTGGAAGGAAGCTACCCAGAGCCCGTACTCAATCGCCACCCGCAAGCCGCGCCGCTGGTTTTACCCGGCGATATGGCGCTGATCAGTGCCGAGCTGGATTTTATGGGGCTGAATTATTACACCCGCAATCGGGTGTGTGCCGCGGACAATGCGGCTGGCTATGACGCGCCACCTTACGCCGGTGAAGATGCAACCGATATGGGGTGGGAAATTTATCCCGAAGGTCTTACGCGCACCCTGGAACATCTGGCCAGTCACCCGCGTACGCCCCCACTCTACGTCACCGAAAATGGTATGGCCGCACCGGATCAGCTTGAAGCAAATGGGCAGGGTGAGCCTGTGGTGAATGACACGGTACGGGTAAATTACCTTCGCTCGCACCTGAAGGCCGCGGAAGTCGCCATAGAGCGCGGTGTCAATCTGCGCGGCTATTTTGCCTGGAGCCTGCTGGACAACTTCGAGTGGGCGGAGGGGTACAACAAGCGCTTCGGTCTCTTTTACGTGGACTACGAAACCCAGCAGCGCACACCCAAGGCCAGTGCGCTCGCACTGAAGAAATTACTGAGCCGGCGACCTGACAGCAGCGCTCAGGCGGATTAACGAAAATAACAATAAACCGGAGAAGTGGTGCAATGAGTGGAAACAGCAGCCTGCCCCTCGGCGGACAATCACAACCCCTGACCCTGAAAGAAAAGCTGGGGTACGGGCTCGGTGATACTGCCAGTAATATCGTGTTTCAGGTGGTCGTCAATTTTATGATGATCTTTTACACGGATGTGTTTGGTATTTCCGCCGCTGCGGTGGGCACCCTGATGCTCGCGGTGCGCCTGTTTGACGCCGTGACCGACCCGGTAATGGGGGGGCTGGCGGACCGCACCCGCAGCCGCTGGGGGCGATACCGTCCATGGCTGCTGTTCTCTGCCATTCCCTACGGGGCGCTTGCGGTACTCGCTTTTACCACGCCGGATCTCTCGGGTAATGGCAAGCTGGTGTATGCCTACGTGACCTACGCGGCACTGATGACCGTGTACACCATTATCAATATCCCGTACTCCGCCCTCGGCGGCGTGCTCACCAGTGATCCGCGAGAGCGCGCCTCGGTGCAGTCCTACCGCTTTGCCATGGCCATGGTGGGCGGCGCGATTGTGACCGCGTTGACCATGCCGTTGGTGCACTATTTTGCCGGTGGTCTGAATGGCGACCTTGCGTTTGGTTATCAGATGACCCTGGGTGTGCTGTCTGTGGTCGCGGTACTGTGTTTTATGGTGTGTTTCTGGACTACCCGCGAGCGGGTGGTGGAAGCGCCGACTAAAGAGAAAAAATCGATCCTCGCGGATCTTCTACAGCTGCTGGGTAATCGCCAGTGGCTATTGATTGCCGGTGTAGCGTTTTTCCTGCTGGTGCTGGTGGCGGTGCGCAGTGCGGTTACTCCCTACTACGTGAAATATTTTCTCGGCCGCGAAGATCTGGTGAGCCAGTTTATTACCGCGGGCATGCTGGCGGCAGTGGCCGGCGCGCTGCTGACCAATGTGCTCACGCGCTATATGTGCAAAGTGCGGCTGTTCCAGTTGGCCAATCTCGGCGTGATCGTATTCCACTTGCTGCTGTATTTCGTGCCCGGCGAGCAACTGGTACTGGCCTTCGCGGTGTTTATGCTGGCGAATTTCTTCCAGATGATTGTGGTTCCGCTGATGTTCTCCATGGTGCCGGATACGGTGGACTACGGTGCGCAGCAGTCTGGGAGCAAAAGTATGGCGATGGCTTTTTCCGCACACTTGCTGGTGATCAAGCTCGGCCTGGCCGTGGGTGGTGCGCTGACCGGCTGGCTGCTCGCATTCTATGACTATCAGGCCAATACCGAGCAGAGTGCCCGCGCACTCGGCGGCATCGTGGTACTGGTGGCTCTGATGCCCGCGGTGTGCGCGGTAGCCAACGCGATCATCATGAAATTCTACCGGCTTACCAGTGCGGAAATGCGCGCTATCCACGCGCGTGCAGCTGATATGGAAACCGGCAGCCAGAACGAAGGCGGGCATCCGTCATCCGGTGTAAACCCGGCACCATCGGTTTGATGGAGCGAATCCCTCGTGTGAGAGGCGGCCAGGAGTCAGAGCAATGGATAAATCGGAAATGAACAATAAAAAACGGATCGGGAAAGCGGCACTTGCCGCGGGTGTGGCAATGGCGGTGGGTATTACCGCGAGTGTCGGCCTGAGTTCCGGCGTCTGGGCGTGGATGGGTGAACCCGATACAAAGAGTCAGCATGCTGTGCCCTCGAGCGCGGTGCCGTTTTCCCGCTACGAGCCGAAAGACGGCAGGGTGCTGGTGGTGGCCGGACAGAACCTCGCCGCTACCCGCGCCTACTACGAATTATCCGAAAAAAATATTGTGCCGCGGCCTGCGGGCTTTACTGACTATATCTCCTATCAGGTTGGCAACGAGTACCCGGCGTTTGCGCCGGATTATCCACAGAGTTATCAGGGCAATGACGGGTTGCTGAAGGCCACCAATTGGGGTGGCGGTGAGCAGTGCACGGATTGCCTGTTGCAGGAACCGGGTTTTGAGCAGGCGGTGGTCGCCATCGGTATGTATATAGCCGGCCCCCTGGGGGAAAAGGGTGAAGTGTGTACCGGTAAGGCGCACTGCAATACTGCCCGTATCGCCCGGGGTGAATTTGATCACCTGCTGAAAGACTTTGCCGACTGGGCCAAAACCCAGGGCGAGCGGCCGATTCTGTTGCGTATCGGTTACGAATTCGATGGCTCCTGGAACGGTTACGATGCCGCGCAGTACAAGGATGCATTCAAGTATATCCGCCGCTACCTGGAAGGTGCCGGTGTGGGCAATGTGGCCTATGTGATGCAGTCCTTCGGCTATGCCAGCTACCAGACCATGCAGGATTTTTATCCCGAAGCGGACGCGAAGGGTGCTTATGTGGACTGGATCGGCTATTCCTACTTTACCAATACCAATGCAAAGGTTGGCAAGCAGGAACTGCGCTTTGCCCGCGAGCGAGGGCACAAGGTATTTATTGCCGAAGTAACTCCCCACACCGGTGACTGCGCGGCGCAAATTGATCTGGTGCAGGCGCCGCAGGTAGCCAAGGCCTGGATCGAAACCTTCGATCAGCATGTGCGGGAAAACCGCGATGTGGTGCGCGCGATTTCCTATATCAACGCCCGCTGGAACGACAGCGAATACTCTCCCATGTGGAGCCAGCAACTGGATCACAACTGCCCGGGGTATTTTGCGGAATCCAATGCGCGCTTGAATGACAATCTGGAGGTGGCGAAGTTCTGGGGTGAGACCGTATCGGATCCGCTGTATCTGAATACCGAACCAGATCTTTACACCAAGCTAAAAAAGTAACCCCTCCGCCCGTCAATCCGCCGAAGGGCGGAATCCAGTCACCAGCGGCCTTTGTCTTTCCTGCTGCAGTCAGAATATGTTGCTGGCTGCCTGTGAATCCTCTTTCCCACCCTCTGCAATTCTGGATCCCGGCCTTCGCCGGGATGACGCGGTTTCTGGCTTTTGCGAGCAATAAAAAAGGCCCGCAAATGCGGGCCTGAAGCGAGAGTCATCTGACGTTGAGGTGACATCAATCATCACTAAATATTGGCAGAAAACGTAGCGAGCGGGTGGTTGGTGGTGGCCGCCAGCGCACAGGGAGCGGAGTATACTTTAGTACATGAGCATCCCGAGCACTGCCGGACGCCGCCAGGCGCCCGCGCAGTAGTTTTATGTTGATATTTAGATATATTGATTGATTAGATTCTCATACAGCTCCTGCTTGCCGCTGGTGGGGCTAGGCTCGCCGTTTTCTACGGCCAGGTTGCGCAGGTCTGTCAGGCTCAGTTTACCTTCGGTAAACGCCTTGCCGTTCCCTTCACTAAAGCTGGCGTAGCGATCGGCCTTCCAGTTTTTGTAGGGGGACTCGGTGAGAATTTTGTGGGCGATTTCCAGGCCGCGGGCAAAGGTGTCCATGCCTCCGATATGGCCGAGGAAGATGTCTTCCATGTCGATGGATTCGCGGCGTACCTTGGCATCGAAATTGAGGCCGCCGTTCTTGAAGCCACCATTTTCCAGAACCACCATCATGCCATGTACCGCATCGTAGATGTCGGTGGGGAACTGATCGGTATCCCAGCCGTTCTGGTAATCGCCACGGTTGGCGTCGATGGAGCCGAGCATATCGGCGTCGGCACACATCTGCAGTTCGTGCGCAAAGGTGTGGCCGGCCAGGGTGGCATGATTGGCTTCGATATTGAGTTTGAAATCTTGATCGAGGCCATGATGACGCAGAAAGCCGATCACTGTCTGTGCGTCGAAATCGTACTGGTGTTTGCTCGGTTCCATGGGTTTGGGTTCGATCAGGAAATCGCCCTTAAAGCCGATCGAACGGCCGTAGTCTCGCGCCATGGTTAGGAACCGTGCGAAATTTTCCTGCTCCTTTTTGGTGTTGGCATTCTGCAGGCAAATATAACCTTCGCGCCCGCCCCAGAATACGTAGTTCTCACCACCCAGTGCGACAGTGGCATCCAGCGCGGCTTTGACCTGGGACGCCGCATAGGTCACCACATTAAAATCCGGGTTCGTCGCAGCACCGTTCATGTAGCGCGGGTTGCTGACCAGGTTAGCTGTGCCCCATAAGAGTTTCATGCCGGTGGCTTGCTGGCGCTCGGCGGCCAGCTCAACCATTCTCGAGAGATTCTTCTCACTCTGTACGATCGTCTCGCCTTCCGGGGCCATATCCACATCATGGAAGCAGTAATACGGAGCGCCAATTTTGGTGCTGAATTCGAACATTGCATCCATACGCTGCTGCGCGGCGGCCATGGCATTTGGGGCATCATCCCAAGCGAAGGTCTGAGTGTCTCGACCAAATGGATCGGAGCCCTTTCCGCAGAACGTGTGCCAGTAACACACTGCAATACGTAGGTGCTCTTCCATTGTCTTCCCACCGACGATTTTTTTTGCATCGTAAAATTTGAATGCCAGTGGATTATCGGAATCACGCCCCTCAAACGAGATCTGACCAATTCCAGGGAAGTATTCTTTATCGCCGATAAACAGGTTTCTGCTCATGTTTTCTCTCCAGTATTCGCTAACTTGTGCGATCAATTTTATGGAAGTTCGGGATGCTGCTGGCTGAGCAGATCCAGGTAGTTTTGATAGTGGGTTTGATAGGTTGCCGCGGTTTCCTTGTCCGGTGTGCAGCCGAGGGACTCGTCCACCGCAAGGTGCTGCGCAATCAGTGCGTTGAGATCACCGGCATCGCCGCAGGCCCACAGCGCCTGCATGGCCGCGCCAAATGCCGCGCCTTCCTGTTGTGCCGGCACTTCTACCGGCAGGTTGAATACATCGGCAGCCATTTGCCGCCAGTGGGGGCTTTTTGCTCCGCCGCCGGTAAGGCGAATGGCGGTAAATTTCTGGCCGGCGCGATTGAACGCATCCAGGCCGCGACGCAGGGTGAAGGTCGCTCCTTCCATGGCCGCGCGGTAAAGATTGGCCGCGGTGGTATTGCTGTCATCCATGCCGTGCAGGCTGGCGCGAGCATGTGGCAGGTTGGGGGTACGCTCGCCGTTGTAGAACGGCAGGCTCAACAGGCCGTCGGCGCCGGGATTTGAATCCGCCAGCAACTGCTCACACTCCGGAATCGATTTGCCCAGGGCCTTGCGGGTGCGCTCTGTGGCCACGGTGCAGTTCATGGTGCACTGCAGGGGCAGCCAGCCACCGCTGGAGGAGCAGAAGGCGGCCAGTTCACCGTTGGGGTCGATGGCCGGTTTGTCGCTGTACGCGAATAGCGTGCCGGAGGTGCCAAGACTCATGGTCAGTACACCAGGGGTCACGGAGCCGGTACCGAAGGCCGCCATCATATTGTCGCCGCCGCCGCTGGATACCTGTACGTCGGCGGGCAGATCGAATTCCTGCGCAATGTCATCGGCCAGCGCGATGGTGTTGTGGGCTTCTACCAGTGGTGGAAGCAGCGGCAGCAGATCGCGATCCGGGTCTATCGCCGCAAGCATGTCGCGATCGTATTCCCGGCGCAGAATATTCAGATAGCCGGTGCCGGAGGCATCGCCGTACTCGGTGAAGATTTTTCCGGTCAGGAAAAAATTCAGGTAGTCGTGGGGCAGAAGAATATGCGCCAGGGCTGCGTAGGCCTCCGGATTATTCTTTTTTAGCCATAGAATTTTGGGGGCCGTGTAGCCGGGCAGGATCGGATTGCCCACCGTGTCGATGCAACGATCAACGCCGCCAAAACGTTCGGTGATTTCATCGCACTCGGCAATGGTGCTGGTATCACACCACAGCTTTACCGGCGCAATCACTTCCCCCGCGCTGTTGACCGGAACAAAGCCGTGTTGCTGACCGGACACGCCGATACCGCGCACCCGGCCTTTGATCTGGGCTGGCAGTTCGTTCATACACTGGCGCAGGGCATCCAGCCACCATTCGGCGATCTGCTCGCGGCTGCCGTCTTCGCGGCTGATGAGTTCCAGTGGTGCGGCACTCACGTGCAGAATTTCTTTTTTATCCGCGTCGTAAGCGAGCAGTTTCAGGCTCTGGGTGCCGGCATCAATACCGAGAAAAACGTTTTGCGTGGTGGTGCTCATTACGCAGGTGCTCCCTGCGCCTGAGCGGCACGGGCCTTGAGCTGCTCTTCCAGTGCAATCTGATCCACCACAAACTTACGGATACCTTCACCGAGTTTGTCGTGGGCCATGGCATCGTCGTTGTGCTGGAAGCGGAAGTCGCCTTCGCCAATCGGCGCGGAGGACTGGCCACCGTTGGCCGCTGGCGTGAGTGCGCGGGGCAGTGCACCTTGGTCATCGGCCAGTTCCGCCAGCAGGTTGGGGCTGATGGTCAGGCTGTCGCAACCCGCCAGGGCCTCGATCTGCCCGGTGTTGCGGAAGCTCGCGCCCATGACGGTGGTGTCAAAACCGTGCTCTTTGTAGAACTGATAAATGCGGCGCACGGATTGCACGCCGGGATCTTCTTCGGGCGCAAAGCCGGTGGCATCGGTATTCTGCAGGTACCAGTCGAGAATGCGGCCTACAAAAGGCGAGATCAGGGTAACGCCGGCATCAGCACAGGCGCGGGCCTGGGCAAAGCTGAACAGCAGGGTCAGATTGCAGTGCACACCTTCGCGCTCGAGAATTTCTGCAGCCTTGATGCCCTCCCAGGTGGAGGCGACCTTGATCAGCACCCGCTCCGGCGCCACGCCCATCTGCGCGTACAGGTCCATGATGCGGCGCGCGCGGGCCAGGGTGCCCTGGGTATCAAACGACAGGCGCGCATCCACTTCGGTGGAAATGCGGCCGGGCACGATCTGCAGAATTTCGTAGCCAATTTTGGTGGCCAGGCGATCGCCACACAGGGCAATCTGCTCATCACTGCTGCCGTTCTGTCTGGACGCCCAGGTGATGGCATCGTCAATCAGCGGTTGGTATTCCGCCTGCTGCGCGGCTTTCAGCAGCAGCGAAGGGTTGGTGGTGGCATCCAGCGGAGTGAACTGGCGGATGGCATTGATGTCGCCGGTGTCGGCAACGACGGCGGTCATTTCCCGCAACTGACTGAGTTTGTCCATTTTCTTATCACTTCTCATCTGTCACTTTGGTGAGGCGAGGGCCTTACAGCAAATGTAAACGTTTTCATTTTGTGCTTAGTCTGCCCTAGTCAGAATTGGATTACCAGAGCTGGGAAGGTAAGTTTTTAGCCATTCCGCCAATTTTGTTAACGTTTACATCTGGGCCTGCTTTTATGGCTGCCTTTGGGGCAATAGTCTGGCGCTATTCGGTACAGGAGGATTTCCCCGCATTTTTTCGCCGTTGCCGGCTTCTCAATATTTTTCCGCAATACCTTCCTATCAAGCCGGGGGGCGCTGCCGTAGCCTGCGTCGCTCGTAACAATAAAAATGGAAAGGGAAAAGCGATGACTATTCACAAACTGCCGCGCGGGGCTCTGCTCGCCGCGGCTCTGTTCCTTCTGGTTGGCATGAAAGCGCAGGCCCAGTCCTGCCCCGCCAGCCACCCACTGGCCTGTGGCGGCGCCTGCTATACGGATGCAGCTCAGGCGGCTTCCGGGGGCTGTACGGTGGACGGTGGAAGCTCTGGCGGTTCGTCCAGCAGCAGTTCCAGCAGCTCAAGTGGCGGTACTTCAAGTGGTGGTAGCAGTAGTGGTGGCAGCAGTGGTGGCTCGGCACAAACCTGTCACAGCGATGAAAACCCCTCTCATGTGGTTTCTGGCCGCCGCACGGAATTTACCCAGTCGTGGTGTGATACCGTCTGCGTTACTTACGTGGGCAACGATACTGGCTGCCTGAACGCCGAAGGCACCTTCGTGAGCAATGCCAGTATTTGTAGCGACCCGGCCAATGCCCGTGAAGCGATCATCGATATCGAGTACAACCTCGGTATTGAAATCGATGATGAGTTCCAGGCGCTGGCGGGTTACCAGGGGCCGGTTCCCTCGATCAACCCGACGATGACGGTGGCGGATGCGAAAACCTATTTCAGCGCGCTAATTGGCCCGCAAAAAGGTAACGAGCTGGTGGATCTGCTGAATACCAATGGCGATGGCATTGTCACTCGCAATGAAGCGAGCATGGCAAAGGGATCGGACCCACGGCAGCTGCTGAATACAGATTTTGGCTGCGGACTGTCCACCGACGACATCATGGCGTACGTGGGGCTTTACATGGGCGACGGTGCGATCGACAAATACGCTGGAGACCTGGATGAGTCTGTGAAGGCCTCCATGCTGGAGTTTACGCGCAGCTGGCAGCCCGGCGTATCGGCGCAGGATTGCGAGTACCGCGGTGGTTGTGATGGCAGTGGGTCGCAACCCCAGCCTGAACCAGAGCCACAGCCGCAGCCAGAACCGCAGCCAGAACCGCAGCCAGAGCCGGAACCCGAGCCCAGCAATCATTGCCCGGCCTCCCATCCGCTGTACTCCGAGGCCTGTGGCCAGTGCTTTGTCGATGAAGCCCAGGCCGCTTCGGCGCAGTGCGCACTCTGATCCTGTCACTGTGGATGATCGGGGGCGCCGCTTTGGCGGCGGCCTCGATTGTCTGGTGGCTGCTGTCCTCAAACCCTGTGTTACTTCCGTGGCCGGCGACTGCAATTTCAGTGTCCAGCTCGCCACCCGATCCTTCCCCTGACTCCGCACTGCTTTCCCCATACCAGTCTGCCGATACAGCGATGGAAGCTTTACCGCCTGTGGTTCCCCCTGCGTCAAGTCATTCCATTCTTACGGACGGATTTGTTGCGGATGGGGTTGTCGCGGACCAGTTTATTGCGCGGAAACAGAGTGCTGTAGCGCAGGACCATCTCGGCAATTATTGTGTGGAGGTGTCTACCGCCGGGTTCCCGTCCCGGGAATACCTGGTGTCTGATCGCCCCATTTATTATCCGCAGCGCAGTATGCTTGCGCAGTCTGGTGCACTTCAGGGGTGCCCGCTCTCTGCCTATTACCTCGAGTACCAGGCGAAAGGCGCACTGATGGTGTTGCGGAAAAATACCGCGAGCATCTTTCATTACCAATGTGTATTCGATGCCGCGACTTCTGAATACCAGCTGAAAAAACTTGCGGAAAACCCTGGGCTTTCCGCAAGCCTGAAGCAGTTGCTGGTGGCAGGAGCACCCTCGTGTCCGGAGAAAATAATGTGACGGGTTTTAAACGTTATTATGTTTACTGCCGCAATGGAATACGGATTCTTTTTTTATCCATCGTGTGCGGGCAGGGGATCGATGCCAGTGCTAATAGCGCACTGCCATTGCAGGCTTCCGGCGGTGAGCAGGTTGGCCGCACCCTTTGTCCAAGGACGCCACTGGATACCATTGTGTCTGTCAGCGCCGCACCGGGAGCCAGCGAGAAAGCGTTGGAAATGTCGATCGACGGGATCCAGCAGTTTATCGAGCGGGAAAATATTCGCTCCATTGATGCGCTGTTAAATTACTTTCCCGAGCATTACCGCACCAATTTTTCTCTGGTGGAGCACACCCGGGCTACCGGGCAGTCCAACCTGCAATACCCACGCATCGTTCTATTTGGCGCGGACGGACGATTCCTGTTGAACGTGGGCACAAAGCCGGACGACCCGAAGTACCACTTACTCGATGTCGCCGAGCTGCACGAGCCCAGTGGCCATTGGGAATTTTCCGTATTCGATTTTTCCGGCGACAAACCCCAATTGCAACGCAATGATACAAGCTGTGCCGAGTGCCACGGCACCGAGAACAGCCGGCCGGTGTGGGGCTCCAATATGGAATGGCCCGGGGTATTCGGCGATAACGTCGCCCGCGGCCCCCAGGGGGAGGCGCTGGACAGCCGGCACCTTGAACAGATGCGCGCAATAATTCGCGGCGACGGAAAATCCCCCCGCTTCGATTTTTTACAGTGGCGGGACGAACCGCTGCATCGGGGCGGCAAACGGCGTATTGCCCGGCATGCGTTTGGTGCGGAGCTGATACTTTCCAATATCGCCATGGGTAGCGCCACGGCCCGCGGTGCCTTTCTGCGCTTGCGCAACGGCGAGCCCTCGCAATACCAGCAACAGCGCAAGGCCCTGTTGTACACCTATTATGCTCGCAAGGGCCATGTGCCCTGGGGTCCGGAAAAGACCCGGGCCCTCGGTCTGCCACAGAGCGCGACTGCTGATCGGGCGATGGACCAACTTCTTATAAAACTGGGTGTCGATACCAGCGAGGCCTTATCACTGGCAACGCTACACGACCTGGAGTCACCGCAACCAAACTGGAGTATGGGGCGCGGCGACCTGCACGACCTGCTGGCCCTGCAGATACTCGACGATCTGATGAGGGAGGATACAAAGGTGGCCACCATTCTCCGCGACCGCGCCGTCACAGAGGGTGTGCTGGACTGCCCCGGCACCGCGAACAGCATCGCCGAGGTAGTTCAGTTCAAAATGCTGCACCTGTTCCATCTGCGTGGCGAAGCGCGCTTTCTGGTGCACGAACAGTTTTATCCGCTGGATCTGGAAGATGTGTATTCCCGCGTATTCCTGCCAGCGGCCCACCCTCTGCTCGGGTATCTCGGCGAGCAATTGAATAGCCTCTCTCAATAGCTGTGAGAGTTTTATTTGATTTTATCTATTCGCCCGCTCACTTTATTCTGCCCCTGATTCAACCAACAATCAGGGAGAAAATCATGACTGTCCAAATCAGGCGCGCACTACAGAAAGCCGATTACAACGCCGAATGCAACTACAGCGACAATTACTACGGTGATCAGGTATGTGTGCTGAAAAAGTCGTAACTTCACTGGTGACGACTCTGGTACTGAGGGCCCTTGAGGAGAAAGGGCGGCAGCGGGAAGCCGTGGTGACGTACTGAGTTGTGGACAGCACCGGAAATAATCCGGTGCTGTCTTGTTTGAGCCTTACTGTTTCGGCTCCGCTTTCATCGGGGGCAGTTCGTGGCGGTCTTCAATCATCGACTGATCCGGGCCGTAGTTACGCAGTACCGTCCAGAAAGGCCCATCGGGTGTCGGCAGCCAATTCCCCTCTTTGTCTTTCCCTGGAGGCTCATGGGAGAAATACAGGGTAAGTGAGCCGTCCGGGTTCTTCGATCGAGCCAGGCGTAGGAGTAGGACGTGTCGTTATTGGGGGTACAATATCTTTATCTTTGGGTGAAGACACCCCGAGGTGCAGCCATTTCCCGAAGGCACGATCTCCCTCAATGGCCTGCTTGTACATGGTGCGGTAGTTCATCACCAGTGGATAGGCAAGCACATAGGCGTCTTCGGCAATCTGTGCGGCCTGTTTGGCATCGGGTTTGTCTTGCGCAACCGCAGGTTTGGTGACACCAGCTGCGGTCAATAGTGCGCCGATCAGTATTGCCATTAGTGGCAAGAAGTGGGACTTGTACATTGCTATCTCCTCGTGCCAGCTAAGGTCATTGGGTCAGTCGAGACGCTCGAAATCACTTAGTTTAAAACTCTTATCGAAAAACGGTTTTTCCGGAGCGTAGAGGCGGAAGTACACAAACCAGCCGTCGTCACCGACGGTTTTCAGGTGATTGCTTTCCATCCCTTTTGGTGCGTCCGGGCCAATGTACAGATCAATACTGCCATCGCTGTTGCGCTTCAGCCCCTCGGTTCTGCTCCCCAGGCTGACATCGGAGATGTCCGCGCCGCCATTGTCGTAGGGGCGCCGGGTATTTTCGCTGTACAGGGTAACGGACCAGAACTGGCCTACGGGCACATCCTTCGGAACGTGTAGCTTGTAGTTCTTTTCCGCGCGTAGCATGCGGCCTTTGCTATCCCGCTTGGTGGTCATATACACCTGGCCTTTGCCGGGAGTGGGGTTGACCATGCCTTCGCTGCTGCCCACTGCCTCGTAGAACCAGGTCGCGCGCTCGTCCAGTTCCTGGCGGTCGGCGGTTTCCTGTTCGGTGTGGAAGTCAAAGCTCTTGTACCACTGGGTGCCCTTCCAGTAGGGCTCTGTATAGCGCGGATTTACCTGCAGATTACGGGTCATCAGCTCACCCATGGCGGCACCTCTTAACAGCGCTTGTGTCTGACGCGCATCTGGCTTGAAGGGTTTGCCTTTTTCGATCCCCAGCGGCTTCAGCATCGCCATCCAGGTTTTATCAATTTCGCGCACTGGCTCTTCGTTGACGAAGTCGGCGAGATGTTGCCAGTAGGCCATGCCGCGAGGTGCGGTGGCACTCCACTCGATATTTTTGTCCTGAATGAAGCGCGCAGTCTGCGTCGCTTTACCGACGGGCCCCATCTTGTAGTCCGCGGTAAATTTCTTGAAGTAGCCAGGATCCGGGTCGAGAACGCGAATACCGACAAAGATATTGTTGGTAGCACTCTGGAAAACGTGCACGCCATCTTTCTTGTACTTTTCCGGGGCCTCGTCCGGCCCAACAACAATGTAGGTCGCACCTTTACCCTGATCCGGACCAGTCAGCCCGAGATCGAATACCGGGCGCTGCCAGAAATCCAGCACCCCTCCCGCAGTCTGCCCGGCCGGGTAGTCGATCTGTATGGGGCCATTTTTCAGGTTGGAGAAATTGAAGATGTAGGGAGTGGTCAGGTTGGCGGTGACAATGCCGCGCTTTTCCTTTAGGGACCGGTAAACGACAAAGTCACTGGGCTGCGTCGCCCCATAGCTTTTCTTCTGGTTTTCCCGCCAGGTCATAAAGCTCACCATGGGGGTGCTCCAGATATACGCCTGGGATGCCCGCTGGTAGTCCATTTCGTCGAACAGTCGCTTGGAGGCGTCGTCATCGAAGTAGCTGTCTTGCAGCTCGATATCGCCAATCGGGGTCTCAATGGTTTCATCGCCTTTCAGAGTTGCCTTGTCCATGGGGATTTCGTCGGCGAAGCTCGGCGAGATGAGCAGTGTCATGGCTATGACCATGACAGGAGAGGGTAGCTTTACAGTCATGCTCAAACCTCGAATCTGACTGGGGATTTTCGGTTGTTACCGCAGAATTGGGGGACCGTATCGCGCAGGGGAGGTCCCCGGTAAGCGTAGAACAGAATAGCGCCAATGGCGGATAAACGACTGTAATGGAATCGTTATCAAATCTTCGTCAAGAATTCTTTTCCATCCGGCAGACTGTGGACTACGCGTCCTGCAAGAATGGCAAAAGATGAACTTCACCGCTCGATACCCGTTAGCCCCCGCTGTACTAGCCCTCTTGACGACACTTGCGCTCGGCTGCAGTGAAGACAATCACCGCTCCACGGCGTCGTTCGCGAGTGTTGAGGATAACGGAGCGGTTCAGGTGGACCTGCGCCTGATGGAAACCACCGATATCCACGCCCATGTAATGGGGTACAACTATTACCGCGACACCGAGGACCCCAAGGTGGGGTTGGTGCGCACGGCTACCCTGATAAAAAATGCGCGAGCGGAACTGGAATACCCCCAGAACAGTGCGCTGGTGGATAACGGGGATTTGATCCAGGGCAGCCCCATGGGTGACTGGCGCCAGTCCGGAGGTATCTCTGCGGGTGAGGTACACCCGATCTTCAAGGTGATGAACGCCCTGCGGTATGACGTGGCCAATTACGGTAATCACGAATTCAATTATGGGCTGGAATTTCTGGCGGAAAGTGTCAACGATGCAGACTTTCCCTATATCAGCGCCAATATCTTTGTCGATGACGGCGATAGCGATGACACCAATGACCGGTTGTATTTTGAGCCGTACAAACTGATTGAAAAAACGCTGCTGGACCGCGCGGGCAAACCACACGGTATCACCATTGGCTTTATTGGTTTCGTGCCGCCACAAATCATGCAGTGGGATAAAAACAAGCTGGAGGGTAGAGTAAAAACCCGGGATATTCGCGCTATGGCCGAGCGCTTCGTGCCGGAAATGCGAGCGCAGGGTGCGGATATTGTGGTGGCCATTCCCCATTCCGGAATCAGTACCCGGGTCTACGATGAGGCGAACCTTGAGGCGAACAGCAGCTGGCACCTGGCGGAAGTCGAGGGGATCGACGCGATCATGTTCGGCCACAGCCATCTTCTGTTTCCCTCCGAACAGTTTGCCGGGGTTGCTGAAGTCGACATCGAGACGGGCACCATAAAAGGTGTACCGGCGGTAATGCCCGGTTACTGGGGTAGCCATCTGGGGGTGATAGACCTGGTGCTGGATTACGATACCGGCTCCGAAATCTGGTCCGTCGCCGATAGTAAAGCATCCACCCCGGCAATTTTTCCTGACGGCGCGCCGGCGGTGAAAGCAGATGCGAGTCTCGAAGCTCTGGTGACGGATGATCATCAGTCCACTATCGATTATATGAACCAGGCAATCGGTGAATCCACTGCCAATATCTTCAGTTTCCTGGCGCTGGTAAAGGATGACCCAACCATTCAGATCGTGAACGATGCACAAACATGGTATGTGGAAAATCTGATCCGCGGTGACGTAAATCTACAGCATTTGCCGGTGCTCTCCGCTGCGGCGCCATTCAAGGTGTGTGACCGCGATGGTATCTGTGCGGAGGAGGGCAGCTTTACGGTGGTTCCGAAAGGGACGGTGAAAGTAAAGAATGCCGCCGACCTCTACGTTTATCCGAATACGCTGGTGGCGGTCAAAGTATCGGGGGCAGAGCTTGCCCAGTGGCTCGAGTGTGCGGCATCGCAATTCAATCAGATCGACACTGGTTCCAGCGCGCGGCAGGAGCTGGTGAATTTTACCGGGTTCCCCAGCTTCAACTTCGATGTCATTGATGGGGTAACCTACCAGATCGACGTGACGCAGCCGGCCCGTTACAGCCGTAGCTGTGTTCAGGTGAGTGATGGTGAGCGCATCGTCAACCTGCACTACCAGGGGCGGGATGTATCGGCTGAGGATCAATTTCTGGTTGCCACCAATAATTACCGCGCGGGCGGTGGCATGTTTGCCGGTACCGGGGAGGAGCACATTGTGATCGAGTCTCCAGACACCAACCGCCAGGTGCTGGCCAACTATATCCGCGCGAACAGCCCGGTTACCCCGGCCGCGGATGGCAATTGGTCCTTTGTGCCGGTGGAGGACAGCGGGAATCTTGAGATCGTATTCCGCGCTCCGGATACCGAGCGCGTAGCGCAATTCATCGCTGCACAGTTGCCGAAAGCGCGACTGCTGGACGTAAACCCGCGCGGGGAAGCGGTGTATCGGATGGATCTCAGCGCCGCTTCCGGAGAGGAATAATCGGTCTCATTTGCCTGTCGGCGGGGGAATTGCCAAGTAATGGCTTTTCACCCATAGTGCGCTCAGACCTGTAACACCACGCGAGTAACGTCTGCGCACAAGGGAGAGACCTGAGATAGACCGAGCAACCCTGGCCGGCAGTATCGGCGGCCCTGTACTGATACTGATACTCTGCGCTCTGCTGCAGTATCTGCAGTTCCTGCATCCCGACTGGTTTATGTATGACCGCGCCCTGCTGGCTTCCGGCCAGTGGTGGCGTCTGCTGTCCGGGCATCTGGTGCATACCAACCTCGCGCACCTGATGCTCAATGGCGCCGCCGTGGTGGCGCTGTGGTTTGTGTTTGGGCAGAGCGCTTTGCTTGGGCGGCGCCCGGTCGCCGCGTACCTGGGTTTGACGGCACTGTTGGCCGTATTGATCAGCCTTGGGCTGTGGATCTGCTATCCGGGTGTGGAGATCTATTACGGCCTTTCCGGGGTTCTGCACGGACTCTTCTGTTTTGGCGCACTGAGTGATCTGTATCAGCGCCGCTGGTCCGGCGCGCTGTTGTTGATTGGCTGCTGGGCGAAAGTGGCGTGGGAATTGACCGCGGGTCCCAGTGCTGCCACCGCGGAGATGATTGGTGCAGAAGTGGCGGTATCCAGCCATTTATTGGGAACAATTTTCGGTTCGCTCATTGGCGCGCTGGCCTGGCTTTGGAAAGCGCGCCAGTGAGGTGATCGCAGCCACCTGACCGGTTTATTGACCGGCGCATCTCTCTACCCGAATTTCTGGAGCTTCGCCACCGCTCTCCTAAAATCCATTCGTGAAAAAGATAACGCGAAATGGAACTTCGTTATGGTGGCAAAATTGTGCCCAATGGATGGGTGCGTTAATTCTTGCTTCCGCTGGCGCCACGGCCACTGCAGGTAGTGTTTCCCTGCAGCTGGAAAATGACTCATTTGGTCGCACAAACGACGCCGATTACACCCAGGGGTTGAGGCTTTCTTATACCGCCGACAATCCCGCCGGGTGGATTCAATCCCTGTTGCCGGACCACTATCAAAACCGCGAATTGAGTTCGCAGTTTTTTATCGGCCAGGCGATCTTTACCCCCTTCGAAATTTTCGAAACAGAGCTACTGGAATACGACCGTCCTTATGCAGGGTGGCTGTATCTCGGTGGCGCACTGCAATCCGTGGACCTGAATCCGGGGGCACCGTTTAGCGTGGCGGAGCGTTTCGAAATTTCTGCCGGTATTGTCGGCCCATCGTCCGGTGCCGAGCAGGCGCAGCGTTCCACCCACGAGCTATTACGCACCTACGATATCAGCGGCTGGGACAACCAGCTGCGCGACGAGCCGACCCTGCAATTGAGTTATGCGCGCAAGTGGGCGCATGTTCGGCCCTTCGGTGACGGCGGTTTGCAACTTGAATTGTCGGGCACTCTCGGGGGCAACCTCGGCAATGTGAATACCTCGCTGGTGTCCGGTGCCGGGGTGCGCGTCGGACGGGATCTGTTATCCAGTCTCGGTGTGAGTGCGTTGGCTCCGGTGACCTCTGGCCCGGAAAGTGGCATGCGTGCCACTGGTGGCTGGTATTTGTATTCTGATGTGCATTTCCGGCTGGTGCAGCGGGATATTTTCCTCGATGGAAACACCTTTAAGGACAGCCACAGTGTGGAGAAAGAATCCTATTTGGGTGAGTGGCAGCTAGGATTGATGGTGCCTACCGGCCGATATCGCTGGAGTGCGTACTATGCGCGGCGCTCGCGCGAGTTTGTAGAGCAATATGCGGGTGTGGACTTTTTTGGTATTGGTTTGAGCGCTTCATTTTAATGATTCGCGTCCTCTCTCCAGACGGCCATTGATGCAGATCAATGGTCTGCGGATAACAACGCGAGCAGCTCTTCCTTGTCAGTTGGTAACCCGCTATTGCCTGTTGCATCAAACAACGCATCCGCCAGTGCCTGCTTCTGTTGCTGCATCTGGTGAATGCGCTCCTCCACGGTATTTTCCGCCACCAGTTTGTACACAAACACCGGCTTCTCCTGGCCGATGCGGTGGGCGCGGTCGGTGGCCTGGTTTTCGACGGCGGGGTTCCACCAGGGGTCAACGTGGATCACTACATCGGCAGCAGTCAGGTTTAGGCCGGCACCGCCGGCCTTGAGGCTGATCAGAAAAACCCGCACTTCGCCATTCTGAAAGCTGTCGATGGCCTGCTGGCGCTTGCGGGTCTGGCCGGTGAGTTTGGTGTAATCGATTTTCTGCGCGCAGAGTTGTTCCTCGATCAGCTTCAGTACCTGGGTGAACTGGGAAAAGATGAGGATACTGCGGCCTTCTTCCAGCAATTGCGGCAGGTTCTCTTCGAGCCAGTTGAGTTTGGCGCTTTCCATGATCCCTGCGGCTTTCTCCAGTTTGACCAGGCGCGGGTCGATACAGGTCTGGCGGAGTTTCAGCAGTGCGTCGAGAAACTCGATATGGCTTTTGCCCATACCCTGGCGTTCCACCAGGTCGCGGATGCGTCTCTCCATACTGATGCGCACACTTTCATACAATGCGCGCTGTTTACTTCCCAGCTCCACATACTGAATGGCTTCTGTTTTCGGCGGCAGTTCGGCAACCACTTCCGATTTCGTACGTCGCATCATAAACGGACGTACTTTGCGCGCGAGATCCTGTTGCCGATCGTGATTACCGTGAGATTCGATCGGGGTACGATAAGTCTGCTGGAAGGTCTTGCGCCCGCCAAGCAATCCCGGCAGGACGAAATCCATCAATGACCACAGCTCTCCCAAATGATTTTCCAGTGGTGTGCCAGACAGGCACAGTCGGGTGTCGCTATTGATCTGACGTACACACTCGGCAATCTTGGTGGTGGGATTTTTGATGGCCTGCGCTTCATCCAGTACCAACAGGCTGAATTTCCGGTTGCGATAGCGCGCCTGGTCCCTCGCCAGCAGGGGGTATGTGGTGATGACGAGGTCGCAGTTTTTGATCTGATCGAATGCCCGATCCCGTTCCGGGCCGTGAATCAGGGTAGTTTTCAGCTGCGGGGTGAATTGTGCCGCTTCGTGTATCCAGTTGCCAGTGAGGCTGGTGGGCATCACTACCAGGGCGGGCTTAGTCAGTGCCCCGGTTTCTTTCATATGCTGAACAAGCGCCAGTGTCTGCAGGGTTTTCCCCAGGCCCATATCGTCCGCCAGAATTCCGCCAAAGCCGTATCGCTGCAGAAACCCCAGCCAGTTGAGACCGTCCTGCTGATAGGGTCGCAGGGTGGCGTTGAGGTGTTTGGGTACCGGCACAGCCTGCAGGCCAGAGAAATCCTGTAAGTCTTCCATCAGCTTTTGGGTGATGGGAGCGTGACGCTGATTGAGATCTTCGATCTCTGAAAACTGTGCCGCCTGGAATGCAGGCAGGCGTACGGGCTTGCCGAGCTTTTTCTCTTTTAGCAGGTCCAGAAGCAGTCCGCGAATGCTCTGCAGTGGCGTCGTGTCGACACTGATCCAGTCGCCATCGGCAATAATGCTGAGTTGCTCCGGCGCATCCTGTTCAAGCCACTGTTCAATAAGATCGACAATCGGCCACTGTTGGCCATTGGGTAGTGTCAGATCCAGGCCGAGCTCAAACCAGTTACTGTTGGTATCGGTCAGTTCTACCGAAATTTCCGCGCGGGAAATATCAAAGCGGTAGCTGGGATCTGTTTCGATCGCCCAGCCCTGTGCTCGCCATTCAGGAATCTGATCGCGCAGCAGTGCACTCCAGTGCTCAAATATCTTTTCTGGCTTGGTGGCATCCAGTACCCAGATTTCTTCCTGGCCACCGAGTTGCTCGGGGATTAAATACAGGCCTTGATCATAGATCTGATCGCAACATTGATTTTCACGCTCGCTGTCGCGGACGATATGAAAATAATCGCCACCCTGCTCCCGGGTAATCTCCTGCCCTGTATAGTCAATACTGTAGGGGGCGGCGAGAGCAAAGCCACCGTAGTCGAAGTGCAGTTTAAGCGCAGGGAGTTTGTAGTGATCAAAGTCACAGCCCACCAGTGTAATGTGCGGAGTAAAACTGTCGATACGAGTGAGCTTTGGCTCGACGGGAAGTGGAAGCTGTGGCTGTGGGATTCGCTGGCGGAGCTCAACAGACATCAGGCCAACGTCATCGGCGGAGACGGCCGGCATGTTTAGTAAGTGAATCAGCTGGCCGGTGGGCAATGGTGAGGCAATATCCCCAAGTGCCGAATTTTCCGTGTCGAGATAGCAGGGGGGACTGACCGGCAACAGTTGCCAGTTATCTGCGTCACCCGCACCGTCGAGTTGCGCCTGCAGCTGTCGGCTGCCATCGTCATTTTCGCGCCAGTGCCAGCTGAGTTCCCGCGCGGGGGCGCGGCGGATCAGTTCATCTTCAAAATAAAATCGGTTGCTGTCGAGCAGGTAGCTCAGCGCGCGTCGTCCCTCCTCACCCACTAACCCCAAGCGGCCACTGGCGTTGATGCGCGGGAGAAGCTGCAGGATGGTGACATCTTCGTCCAGCAGGTGGCTGGGACGATTCCAGCCGAGGCGGGTACTCTCCTGATTAAAGTAGCGCAGTTGGCTCCAGCTGCCATCTTTTTTCAGATAGCCCTTTTTTGTGGAAAGCTGCAGTTTTCCCTGGGTGTTCCGTTCAAGCACATAGAGCAAGTAATGCTGCCCGTGCTGCAGAGGCAGAACTTCGGTGCGCGGAGCCGCTGGCAACTGTTCAAGCCACTGTTGCCACGCCGGGAGAAGCGGCTGCCCGGGAGATTTCGGCGGTAGCGGTGCGGATTCCTGAGCCGCGTCCTCTTCCAGAAGTGCCAGTGCTGTGGCGACCGCGTGTTTGCAATTCAGGCCGACCGGACAGGAGCAGAGGCCCACAAGTCGGCCGCGATCGACATCCAGCTCCACCCGGTAAACGTAGCGGGCCGACCCTTTGACCCGCCCGTGAAATGTTTCGGTTTCTGGGTCGTAATAGGCCTCAAGTACCCGCCCCCGTGCGAAGTAGTCTTCGCCGCGGGCAAAGCTGCCTCCGTCGGCCATCTGCTGGATGTTCTTGTGGGTAAAAGTGATCAAGCCAAAGCTCCGGAGGTTCTGTGTTTTGCCGGGTCGCGCCAATCGAACCGCTCACTTTAACACGATAAAGTCGCTTGCGAGAGAGATCGTGGCTACATATGCTCTGTGCACTTTTCCTATATCAAACCAGTACGGAGAATGTATGTTGTTTGAATTCCCGCCACATAGATTGCGCGTCAGTGGCTCAGTGGTATTGGCTCTCATCCTTGCGTTCGGCCTGAGTGCCTGTGAGCGCGGGCAAGAGCAGTCTGCGGTACCCGCCAAGCTGGAATCCCAGGTGAGATCGCTGGAGATGCTCGAGCCCGACTGCACATCACCGGATAAATGTGCATCTGTGGCAATTCAGTGGGAAGCGTTTTCCGGTCAGGCGTCAATGAACGATGCGATCTATCGGCAGATGCTCACCCAGTTGCAGGGCACCGGTGAATCGCCCGATGCCCCCCTTGAGTCCCTGGAAAAGGTGGCGCAGAAGTTTCTCAATGATGCCGCCGCCGTGACCATTGCATCGGCCGCCCAGTGGCAGTTGACCGGGAACGCAAAGCAGCTGGCGCGCCGCGGCGATGTAGTGACCATTGAAATTGACAGCTATCTGTATAGCGGCGGTGCACACGGTATACCGGTCAGCCGCTGGCTGAACTGGGACCTTGCGAATGACTCGCAATTGACGCTGAACGATGTACTCGCGTCTGGCCAGGAGAGCGCCTTCTGGAAACTGGCAGAAGTTGCACACGGGCAATGGCTGGAAACCCAACAGGTCAACGAAGACTTTCTGCAGAACTGGCCGTTTAGCCGTACCGAAGACTTTCGGCTGACGGAAGATGGCCTGGTTTTGCTCTATGGGGTGTATACCCTGGGGCCCTATTCCATGGGTGAGATTGAATTGACCATCCCCGCGGCGAAACTGAAAGGGGTTGTGCGCGAGCGCTTCCAGTAACCTGAAGCGATTTTCCACGCCGCCTGCCGCACGTATATTGAGTACCTAAAAATGCAAGCTGCCAGTTCCACCCCGTACGAATCGTCACCGCTCTTAAGTGCGCGCGTTCAACGCAGCAATACCTGGCGGCTAGCCATCGCCCAGGCCCTGGCTGGGGCCAACTCGATTGTGCCCTACGCGGTAGGCGGCATTGTTGGTCATACGCTGGCACCGCTGCCAATTCTCGCCACTCTTCCGCTGACCCTTTTTGTGGTGGGGATGACGCTGTGTACCCTGCCGGCCGGTGTCATTGCCGGTCGCTATGGGCGGCGTGCGGCATTTTTGATTGGTTCCGGCGCCGGCGTCCTGGCGGGCCTGGTTGCGGTGATTGCGGTCATGATCGGTGAGGTGACCGGATTCTGGCTGTACTGCCTTTCCACCCTGTTGGGCGGCGCCTATGCGGCGGTTGTTCTTTCTTTTCGGTTTGCCGCGGCCGACGGTGTGGCGCCTGCGCGCAAGGCACAGGCGCTTTCACTGGTAATGGCCGGCGGTGTGGCGGCTGGAGTGGTGGGGCCGCAGCTGGTCAACTGGACCATGCATCTATTGCCAGAGCCCATGTTCGTCGCAACGTTTTACGCACAAGCGGGCGTCGCGGCCCTTTGCGCGGTCATTCTTCTCGGGGTGCAACTGCCGCGACCCAGCGGCCAGGTGCGCAGTGGTGGGCGCCCGCTGCGAATCATTCTGAAACAGCCGAAATTTATCGCGGCCGTTGCCTGTGGTGCTATCTCCTACACCTTGATGAATTTTCTGATGACCGCAGCCCCCCTGGCCATGCATATGCATGGGCACTCCACCGAGTCGTCAAATCTCGGCCTGCAGTGGCATGTTATTGCGATGTTCGCGCCGAGTTTTTTTACTGGAAAACTGATCGCGCGCTTCGGTGCGGAGCAGGTGATGATGGTTGGTCTGTTACTGATCGGAATTTCTGCGGCGGTCGGGCTTTTCGGGATGGATGTGTCCCATTTCTGGTGGACATTGATCTTGCTCGGGCTCGGCTGGAACTTCGGTTTTCTCGGTGCTTCGGCACTGGTGCTTCAGTGTCACGATGAAGAGGAGAAAACACGTGTCCAGTCGGCGAACGATTTTATGGTTTTCGGGCTAATGGCCGTGGGGTCCTTTGCCTCGGGAGGAATTCTGAGTGCCTTTGGCTGGAATACCGTGTTGTGGACTTCATTTCCTGTACTTGCCTTCACGCTGATTACGCTTGCCATTCTGCGTCTGCGCGAGCGTCCGGCAGGTTAATTCCGTGGCTTTCCCTAGCATAATTTTCACGGTTGAATTGTAGGAATTTGTCCAATTCGTAATGTAAAAAGTTCATCTAACAGAAGCTAAACCTTCACCTTCTCTCGCTTCAATACGGCGCGATCTTCTCGAAAGCCTGTGGTTTTTGAAAATCCAATAAATTGAAGCGAATGTAAGTGGGGGTCACTTGTTTAAATCAAATTTCATCCTGCCAGCTCTTCTGCTGGTGGTATTTACGAACCTGATGTCCGGCTGTGATTCCGGCAGCGGAAGTTCCAATACGCCAACTACCCCGGAAGAGGTCAACGAGCAACCGGAGACTGAACCCGAGACCGATGAGGAGGAGGCGGCCGCGGAAAGCACACCTCCCGCACCGGTATTTCGTATAGGTCTGTTGCCGGACACCCAGGGCGGAACCGATAGTGAAGGCCAGGCACACGTATCACTGCACCCGATGGGAGAATTGCTGAAGCACCAGCAAGCGAACGATGTGGATATGGTGCTCGCGCTCGGTGACCTCACCGATCACGGTTCTGAAGTCGAGTTCGCGGAGTGGCGCTCCATCGCCGATGCCTATGCAGAAAAAGGCATTGAGTTCCTGCCGGTGATGGGCAATCACGAAACCAGTTATGCCTATACCGTCGAGTGGATCGAGAATATGCGGGACTTCATCCCCGCGGACGCGGTGCATATGCCGGGCTACGAGTGGGTCAACTATTACGTGGTGCGTGAGAATGTTCTGGTGATCGGCCTCGCCTATTACAACCTGCCGATTGCGTTTGAATGGATCAAACAGGTGGTCTATGAACAACAGGAAAACGTGGACCACATTGTGGTCGCAAGCCACGATGGACTGATCGGCGCCAAGTATGGTCAGACCCGCGAGCAGATCGTTGAAGGTACCAAGGACGATAACTGGGTTTACCAGGTGCAGCCGCAGATTCGCGAGTTCTTTGCCGACCACGATGTGATTTATGTGCAGGGCCACGAGCACCAGTACCAGCGCTCCATCATCTCCGCCAAGACCGCACTCAACACCCTGCCTTCCAGTTCTACCCCCGCCGGTGGCAATTACCGTATGGACGTGTACACCCAAATTATCGCGGGCAATGCATCCTATAAAGGTTATGAGTTCCGCTACGGCGAGCGCGACCTGGTGCAGATGATCGTGTCCCAGAAAAACGCCACCTACTCCAGTGGTTCCGAGGCCTACGACGTAAACTCGTCCATCCTCACTTTTGAGGGCCCGCGGGTGGATTACGTATCCTACTTTGCCCCACACACGGCCAAAAGTAATGATGCGTCCTATGCCTTCGACGCAGACTGGAAACTGGGAGACCATTTCTCCCGCACTACCAATCGCTGTGAGACGGTGATCTATCCGGATGCGATTCCCGAAGGCACCCGCTCCGCGCTGGTGTTGCAGCCGGAGTACCGCACCAACGAATGTCTGGCACCCCAGGGTGGCTATGCAAAATTGATGGGCGGTCGCAACCAGACCTTCAACCGCACCGACACCCGCACCCGTGATATGGGCTTTACCCCGGGTCTGTCCCGCGCTGAAACCCTGAACGACCTGATGCGCCTAGCGTATCAGTGGTTGTACCAGTATCACGAAAACTGGACGCCAAACCTGAACAGCCCGTTGCGTGCCGCGCCGGACTACGACAATGACGAGCTGATCATTCCGGAAACCACCATTGACCTGAAGGAGCATGTCACCCTGAGCTGGCTTGCCGCCACGGATGAAACCGCATCGGACATCCTGATCGTCAGTGGCACACAGAATCAGACCGGCGTTTATCAGGACGACTACGGCGTATTGAAAGATATTCAGGCAGACAGCGGACTGCCCATGAGCCGCCCGGATGGCGGCGAGAAGCCACCGGTCACCCTGCCGGAAACCGCCAGCCAGTCGTGGGATTTGAGCACTGCAGTCTCCGACCGCTATGTACTGGACTTTACCGGTCCGGAGAGCGCGGATGAAAGTCTGATCCTGTCCATGCGCGCTGGCACCGAATGGTTGCCCCTGGCCGAGCCCATGTGTGTGGTGGAGGCTTCCTGGCAGCACAGCTTCCTCGACAGCGCACCGGAGCGTGTCGCGGGTTGTGAAGAGCAACCGCTGGTCGGTATTGACCCGGCCGCGCCAAACCAGTGGTGGGCGGTACTGCAGCAGGATGCCGAACTGGCGCTGGTTGCACGCCCCCTGTAAACCGCTTGCTGCAGCGGTAAGCGAGTGATCTGTAAATCCTGTGCCGACCTAGCGGCGCAGGATTTTTTCCATCGCCTTGCCCTTGGCGAGCTCATCAATCAGCTTGTCCAGATAGCGGATTTTTCGCATCAGTGGATCCTCCACCTCCTCTACCCGAACGCCGCATACCACGCCCTTGATCAGCGCAATATTCGGATGCATTGCAGGTGCCTCGGCGAAGAAGGTTTTGAAGTCCTTTTCCTGATCGACCTGTTGCTGCAAGCCAGCGGCGTCGTAACCGGTCAGCCAGCAGATAATCTCATCCACCTCGGCTTTTGTGTGCCCTTTCCGTTCGGCTTTCTGGATATACATGGGGTAGACCTTGGCGAAGGGCATGGAAAAGATTTTATGCTCGGTCATTGGGCTGGCCCCGCTGTGTCTTTGAATACTTTCGAGAGATAGTAATCTCAATTTGCGTGAGCGAGATAGATGGTAAGGGCGCAGGAGAGAAGGGGGAAAGTAAGAAAAAATGGTGGGCCTTCCGGGACTTGAACCCAGGGCCTGCCCGGTTTTCGGGTAGAGAGATGAGTCGGCATCCGACGGATTCGAAGTGAAAAGCTTGGGGTAAATATGGTGGGCCTTCCGGGACTTGAACCCAGGACCTGCCGATTATGAGTCGGATGCTCTAACCAACTGAGCTAAAGGCCCCCACAGGTGCTCGCAGGGACCTGCGAGCGGGATGGCAAAGTACTCGATTTTTTCCGTGAAATCAACGCTCTGGCGTGTCTCCTGCGTTGCGCCAGATTCTTCACCAGGCCCAGTTGAAGCCCAGGTTGGCGTTGCTGCCGGACCAGTTCAGGTCGTCCAGGGAGCGCTGGTAGCCCACATTCAGGAAGGCGCTGCCGTACTCGCTCTCCATTAACACCACGCCCCCGCCAATTTCTCCCCAGGTGGCCTGCCGGTCCAGGTTGGTCTGTATCTCCAGATCAAAAAGCAGTTGGTCATTGCCACCGAGGGTGTGCCAGACGTTGCCGAACAGGTAGAAGCGCAGGTTGCCATCCAGCCACTGGCTGTCCACGTTGTAACCGCGAATACCGGCGCGGAAGTTGGCCTCCGGGGTCATATCCGGCTCTACCAGGGAGATACCGTCGTCGAAGGCGCTCAGGTTGCTGTAATTGACCACAACCTGTAATTGCGGCTCAAGATTGAAGGCGTCGGTGGCCTGCCAGGTGAAGCCTTTTTCCGCGGACAGGGTGAGCTGTGGACCGGTAATGGTATCGCCAACGCCGCGGGACGATTCGCTGTCGAGCTTGAGGTAGGCCACTTTGGCGGTGAAATCGAAGTAGCCCATGTCCGGGCGGTAGTCGTTGAAGTAGTAGCCGAGATGGTGGCTGGTGAGCTGGTTGTGGCCGGCGCTGTAATCGTTGAATCCGCGGGCGAAGCCGGTTACGTCACCACTGGCGCGGGTGGAGCCCGCAAACACACCCATTTCCCGGGCGCCGCCGGTGCAGGTAGGGGCGGACCAGAGGTTGGTGCCGAGCTGGAAGCCGCTGATGTCGCCGTCAAAGCGGTTGTCGATATCGCCGCGCCAGTGGTAGTCGGCGCGCATATGATGCACGCGAATCCAGTCGTCGTTGATCCCGTCAAACCAGCTGCGCTGCTCACCGCGTCGTTTGTGGTAGCTGCCGATTTCCTGCAGGGAAGTGAGGCGCGCCAGGGATTTTGCCTGAGCATAAAGCGGGATTTCCGGGCGGTAGATACGCACCGGTGCATCGCCCGGCTGTGCCGCTAGCGTGTTGATGGCACTGACCTGGGAAGCTGGCGCCGGGCTCGCACTGCCCCTGGAAATACGGTCGGCACTGGTGAAGGCCAATACGTCGTAGGACTCTTCGATGCCTTGAGGGGCGGCGTTGTTATCGCCGGGGAGTATGGTGGAGCGCAGGTACCAGTTGTCAGCGTCTTCCGGAGAGCTGGCGCCGCGGAACAGGAAGTATTCAAAGGGGCCGGCGGACACCGAGCCGTTCATGAAAAATGCGTTATGGCTGGTGGTGGCACCGCTCAGGGCTTCTACCACAAGGATGCCGTCCTGGGTTTCGGCGCCGTGGCCGGCGAGACGATTGAATATCAGCCGGGTGTGTCCACTGGCGTGGCCGCCGTGCAGTACCAGTCGATCGGCGAGGCTGTCATCTCCTTCCGCCACCATATCCATATGGATGGTGCCGCTACCCCGGTAGTCCCCATGGATTGTCAGGCGATTGGCGGTGTTGCCGCGCATGTCGATAAACCCGTGGTTGGTCAGGGTTACCGACTGTGAATCGTACGGTGCGAGAGTGCCACTGAAGTAGGGGAGCCGCAGGGTACTGCTGCTGTCAACCTGCAGGTGGCCCGGATGGCCGCCGCTGTCACCGAGCACCAGTGGGGTGTCCAGTGTCAGTTGCGCACTACTTTGCAGCTGTATCGACTCCCAGTGCTGCAGGCGCGAGGGGTTTTCGAGGGTGACGTTGTGAAGCGTCAGGGTGTCGAACCCTTGTCCGCCGTCGATCAGCGCGCCGGCGATGCGGCTGGCGTTGTGGCTGCTGGTAAGGGTGTAGGAATCGTCACCGCTCCCCAGCACTACCTGCCCGTGGAGCAAAGGTGACAAGAGCGCACTGAAGAGGGCCAACGGGGTAATCAATGGGGTTTTGGCGCGGGCGAAGACGCCGCGGGCCAGTCGAAGAGTCGACATGCTTCCGTCCCTGAATATTATTGCTAAGCGCAGATCCGTTGCGCTCTATTGGGGATGTACCGGGTGGTACTCGGGTACCAGAAGTCTAGGCCGGAGGGGGAGTGTCTGCCGCGGGCCGCGGCAATTGGCCGCGAATATTGACGGGCATTCCTGCCTCGTCACCCGCCTGTAACCCACGTGGTGGTTACAGGCATCTGTTCATTCTCAGCGATGGATTCAGGTGAGCCAGCGGGGAAGCAGAATACAGGCCCAGGTACTTATCCACAGCAGCAGGGAAATGGATACCGCGGCGGAGCCGGTATCTTTGGCGATTTTGGACAGGGGATGTTTTTCCGGGCCGACGCGGTCCACCACCGCTTCCACGGCACTGTTCAACAGCTCGACAATCATCACCAGCATGGTGACACCAATCAGCAATGCGCGCTCGACACCAGTTTCGCCGAGCCAGATGGCGGCGGGAATCAGGAAAATGGCGAGGGAGACTTCCTGGCGGAAGGCGGCCTCGTTACGCCAGGTGGCGATCAGACCCTGGCGGGAATATTCGGTGGCATCGATCAGGCGGGAAATACCGGTTTTGCCGGGCTTATTCACAAACTGCTCTTCCATTGCTCTCTGAAAATCTCCCAATGTTTACATGAGTTTTGCGTGAGGCGCGCGTTGATTCAAGTGGCTTCATCGGTTTGTAATAATTCCGACATCCACAAAAAAGCCCGGCGAGCCGGGCTTTTTCATTATAGACCGAGTAACAAGGCTTACTCGTCGAGGAAGCTACGCAGGTGTTCGGAGCGCGAGGGGTGACGCAGCTTGCGTAACGCCTTGGCTTCGATCTGACGGATACGCTCACGGGTAACGTCGAACTGTTTGCCCACTTCCTCGAGGGTGTGGTCGGTGTTCATGTCGATACCGAAACGCATGCGCAGTACCTTGGCTTCCCGTGCGGTCAGTCCGGACAGCACGGAGCGGGTAGCATCGTGCAGGCCGGTGGACGTCGCGGTGTCGATCGGCGAAGACTGGTTCTGGTCTTCGATAAAGTCGCCCAGGTGGGAGTCTTCATCGTCACCGATCGGGGTTTCCATGGAGATCGGCTCTTTGGCGATCTTCAGGACTTTCCGTACCTTGTCTTCCGGCATCTCCATGCGCTCGCCCAACTCTTCCGGGGTCGGCTCGCGGCCCATTTCCTGCAGCATCTGGCGGCTGATCCGATTGAGCTTGTTGATGGTCTCAATCATATGCACCGGAATACGGATGGTACGCGCCTGGTCTGCGATGGAGCGGGTGATCGCCTGGCGAATCCACCAGGTGGCGTAGGTGGAGAACTTGTAACCGCGACGGTATTCGAACTTGTCCACCGCTTTCATCAGGCCGATGTTGCCTTCCTGAATCAGGTCCAGGAACTGCAGGCCGCGGTTGGTGTACTTCTTGGCGATGGAAATAACCAGACGCAGGTTGGCCTCGACCATTTCTTTCTTGGCGCGACGGGAGCGGGCCTCACCGATGGACATGCGGCGGTTGATCTCTTTGATCTGGCCGACGTCCAACTGGGCTTTGTCCTGAGCCTGCTGCAGTTTGCGCTGGGCGCGCTGGATCTCGTCGACGACCTGGCGCAGGGCGTCGGAGTAATCGCGCTTTTTCTTGATGATCGCGGGGATCCAGTCAAGATTGGTTTCGTTGCCGGGGAACTCCTTGATGAAGGTCTTGCGCGGCATACGGGCACGCTTGATGCACAGGTTCATCACCAGGCGTTCTTGCGCGCGCACGTCGTCGAGGATGCTGCGAACGGCGTTGTACAGCGGATCGAACTGGCGCGGAGCCAGTTTGAAGAAGCGGAATACGTCGCCCACGGCTTCCATGGCCTCGCCGGCCTCTTTGGAGTCGCGGCCGTGCTTCTTCACCGCGGCATCGGCTTTCTTCTGCGCGGCGATCAGTGCATTCATGCGCTCGGCCAGTTCTTCCGGATCGATACCGCCGACGTTTTCCTCTTCCTCAGAGGAATCGTCGTCATCGTCATCGTCGCCGTCGGACTCTTCGTCACTGTCCTTTTTTTCTTCGGCTTTCTTGGCTTCGGCCGCCTGGCCGGCCTGGGCACCCGGGGGCACTTCGTCGGCAGGGTCGAGCCAGCCGGCGATCACGTCGGGGATACGGCGCTCTTCTTTTTCGATCAGTGCGTATTCGTCGATGATCTGCTGAACCGCGCCCGGCCAGTAGGCGAGGGCGGCCATCAATTCACGCAGGCCTTCTTCGATACGCTTGGCGATGGCGATCTCGCCCTCGCGGGTAAGCAGTTCCACGGTACCCATTTCGCGCATATACATGCGCACGGGGTCGGTGGTGCGGCCTACATCGGATTCTACGGCGGCAAGCGCGGCGGCGGCTTCGGCGGCGGCGATTTCGTCGGCGGAGCTGTCGCCTTCGGCCATCAACAGTTCTTCGGCATCCGGTGCTTGTTCAAACACCTTGATGCCCATGTCGTTGATCATGCCGATGATGTCTTCCACCTGATCGGGATCGGAGATGTCCTCCGGCAGGTGGTCATTCACTTCCGCATAGGTGAGATAGCCCTGCTCTTTGCCGCGGGCAATCAGTTCGCGAATGCGGGAGGTGGTCTTTTGCTGCTGGGTTTTGTCGGTCATGCACAACCCTGAATTCTGGGGATTGATAATCGGGACTTTTGTCTGGGCTTTTCGTCGGACAAAGACGCGGGATTATAGCGTATTTGCGATAGCAATAACCACTGTGACTGTCAAGGCAGAAGGCGTGGTTCAGGGCGTCCGGGCGCGCTTGTCTTTGGCTTCCAGCCGCTTTGGGCGGCGGGTCAGTGTATATGGTGATGACGCCTAGGAATTCAAGGGGTAGTTTTGAATTGCTTTTGAGGCGGAGCCGCTGCCGGGTATACCTTTGTGAGACACGCCGTGAACCCGTCCCTGGGGGCTCTGCACCGCCATCCATGGCGGTGAAGGTCTCACAAAGGTATACCCGGTATCGGCACCTTCGCTTCGGCTTTAGTCTTTCTTCGGGCGAAACTGCGCCAGCAGTGCCAGTTGCTCGGCGCTCAGCTGGTTGCCGTTGGTCTTGAGCTGGTCCAGCAGGCCGCGCTTGCGCTGGCGTTCCGCCGCGATATCGAGGGTACGCAGGCAGTCGCTGAATTCGGTGTGCGGGTCGTATTCCAGCACCTGGCCCTGGCCGCCGATGATCGGGTGGCTCATGGCGAGGCGGGGCAGCAGCTCTCTGGCTTCCTTGCTTTCCAGGTTCATTAGACGGCCGAATAGCTGATTGCTATTGAGGCCGGGGTTTTTGTGCAGGACCTGCAGGATCTCGCCGAACAATTGCAGATCGGCGTCGTGGCTGTCGCCGAAGCGGCTGCTGTCGTCGATCAACTCCGCAAGCTGGGGGTGGTGGAGCAGTAGGGCGATCAGCATGCGCTCGGCGGGCAGGCGGTACTGGCCGCTGCGGCGGCGCGGCAGCGTGCTCGCGGTCGTATCGTCCGGGTAATCGGGTGGGCCCTGGTCGTATTCGTAATCGAGCGGTGGGCCGTCGTAGGCTTCCGCGGGGGGCGCTTCGTCGCCGAAAAGGGGCGGAGGCAATTCGCCAGTTGGTGCGGTTGCAGCGGCCGGCTTGGGGGCCTGCTTCTGCGCCGGTTTTGGCGCTGGCTGGGCCTGGCGGGCGAGTTCGGCACTGCGGGCTTTTTCCGCGGCGATGATTTCTTCCAGCATGTCCTGCTCGAGACCGGTACGCCGCGCCAGTTGCTGGAACATTAGCTGGCGGTAGACGCCTTTGGGCAGCAGGTCGAGCAGCGGGGCGGCGGCCTTGGACAGGCGCGCACGGCCGTCCATGGTCTGGATATTGATGCCCTCGCCCAGCAGGTCGAACAGGAAGTCCTCCAGCGGGCGGCCCTGTTCGTCGATCAGTTTGTCGAAGCGCTCGCCGCCAATCTGGCGCACCAGGGTGTCCGGATCTTCCCCTTCCGGCAGTAGCAGGAAACGCAGGCTGCGGCCGTCCTGCATATGCGGCAGTGCCGCCTCGAGGGCGCGGCGGGCGGCGGTGCGGCCGGCCTTGTCGCCGTCGAAGCAGAACACCAGTTCCTGGGTGTGGCGGAAGGCCAGCTGGATGTGGTCTTCGCCACAGGCGGTGCCTAGAGTGGCCACAGCGCAGCGGATATCGAACTGGGCCAGGGCCACCACGTCCATATAGCCTTCTACCACGATCAGCCGTTTCAGCTCGCGGTTGGCCTGGCGCGCTTCCCACAGTCCATAGAGCTCACGGCCCTTGTGGAAGATCGGGGTTTCCGGGGAGTTCAGATATTTGGGCTTGTCGTCCCCCAGCACCCGGCCGCCGAACGCGATGGTGCGCCCGCGCTGATCGCGGATCGGGAACATGATGCGGTTGCGGAAGCGGTCGTAGTGGTGGCGCTTGCCCGGTTCGACCTTTCCCCCCTCTCTCTGATTGACGGAGCCGTCGCTGTCCTGGCGGCGGATGGCGAGACCTGCCAGCTCCAGTTGTTCTGCCTTTTCCGAGCTGGTGCCCAGCTGGTTAAGCAGGTTGTCCCAGCCGGGAGGGGCAAGGCCAATGCCAAATTCCTTGCACACGGCGCCGGACAGGCCGCGGTTTTTCAGGTAGGTGATGGCCGGGGTGGAGACCTTGTGGTCCCTGAGTTTTTCCCGGTAAAAGTTGGCGGCCTTTTCGGTCAGCTGGTAGAGCGACTGGCTCTCCTGCTGGCGCTTGACCTGGCCTGCGTCGAGTTTTTCCCGCGGGACTTCCAGGCTGAGGCTGGCGGCGAGTTTTTCGACCGCTTCCGGGAAGGGCAGGCGGTCGTATTCCATGAGGAAGCCGACCGCATTGCCGCTGGCACCGCAGCCGAAGCAGTAATAGAACTGCTTGTCCGGGCTTACGGTGAAAGAGGGGGTTTTTTCGTCGTGAAATGGGCAGCAGGCGGAATAGTTTTTCCCTGTTTTGCGCAGTTTGACCCGGCTATCGACGACCGGAACTATGTCGGCGCGGGCCAACAGGTCGTCGATAAAATACTGCGGGATCTTGCCTGCCATAAAAGCTCGGTTAGAAAGAAGCTTTTACAAACTTGCTGACCGCGCCCATATCGGCACGGCCCTGAACCTGGGGTTTAACCAGTGCCATTACCTTGCCCATATCCGCCATACTGCTGGCGCCGGTCTCTTTGACCGCGGCGGTGACGATTTCCTGAATCTCGGCTTCGGACAACTGCTCCGGCAGGAAATCCTGAATCACGTCAATTTCCTGCTGCTCCACTTCCGCCAGCTCCGGACGGCCCGCCTTTTCGTACTGGGTGATGGAGTCGCGGCGCTGCTTGGTCATCTTGTCCAGCAGGGCCAGGATGCGCGCATCGTCCAGCTCGATACGCTCGTCCACCTCTACCCGCTTAACCTCCGCATTGATCAGTCGCAGAGTCGCCAGGCGCGCTTTGTCGCGGTTCTTCATGGCGTCTTTGGTGGCGGCGGAGAGGGTTTCCTTGAGTGTGCTCATCGGGTGTCGTCCGTTCTGGTTGCGGAAGTAAGAATTCGGTTTCAGGCGGCTAAGCATAGCGCCTGCAGGGGTGCTGCTGAAGTGGCAGAATTTCTGAGAGTTGCTGAAAGGGTCCCAGAAATAGAAAACGGCGCGCGAGGTAGCCTCGGGCGCCGTTTCAGATTGCGAACCGCGTTCGCGTCAGCGTGCTGTGAGCGAGAGACCGGACTTAAGCCCGGTAAAACTCAGTAGAGACGCTGGAACTTGCGGTTTTCGCGCTGCAGTTTTTTGGCGTGACGCTTAACAGCGGCAGCAGCCTTGCGCTTGCGAACGGAAGTGGGCTTCTCGTAAAACTCACGACGACGTACTTCGGAGAGTACACCGGCTTTCTCGCAGGAGCGCTTGAAGCGGCGCAGAGCGATGTCAAATGGCTCGTTGTCTTTGATGCGTACTGATGGCATTAGATTACCTGTAAAATTGTTTCTCTCGGCCAGAATCCATTGAGCATGGCTCGTGTGGAACTGGCGGGGCCTATCCGGCTAACGTTGATCTCGCAGATCAGGCCGGAGGCCGGTTCACAGCGAGGGCGCAAATTCTATACAGATGATTTGGCCTTCGCAAGCCTTGCGGACCTAAACCCGTCAATCAACTGTGACCCCGAAGATCACGTGAGTAATATGCGGGCCACAGGGCAGCGGGGTCGGTGGAAAGGCAGGTAAATATAGTCCTGATTTCCCCCGCCAGCCTGGCCGTGCGGCGGATTTCTGGTCCGTCTGAGAGTATGATAGCGCCCCCGCGACCGGGCCCGAATCGGCAATGTGACCGTTTTTGTGGTCAACCCGGTTAATTGGCAGTTTTTGAGGCAATTTTTGAGGAAGTATCCGGCACCGTGCGAGTACTCGGCATAGAAACATCCTGTGATGAAACCGGCGTCGCCCTGTACGACAGTGAACAGGGGCTGCTCGGTCACACTCTTTATAGTCAGGTGAAACTGCACGCCGATTACGGCGGTGTGGTGCCGGAACTGGCCAGTCGCGACCATGTGCGCAAACTGCTGCCGCTGGTGCGCGAGGTAATGGCGCAAAGCAACACCAAGCCGGAACAGATCGATGGCGTCGCCTATACCGCCGGCCCCGGCCTGATCGGTGCCCTGATGGTAGGCGCCTGTGCCGGTCGCGCGATTGCCTACGGCTGGGATGTACCGGCCATCGGCGTTCACCATATGGAAGGTCACCTGCTCGCGCCCATGCTGGAAGAAAATCCGCCGGAATTTCCCTTCGTGGCTCTGCTGGTCTCCGGTGGCCACACTCAGCTGGTGGATGTGCAGGGGCTGGGCCAGTACGAATTGCTGGGCGAATCTCTGGATGATGCGGCCGGCGAAGCCTTCGACAAGGCCGCCAAGATGCTGGACCTCGATTACCCCGGTGGCCCGCGCCTTGCGGCACTGGCGGAAAAGGGTGACCCGCTGCGGTTTACTTTCCCGCGCCCCATGACCGATCGCCCCGGGCTCGACTTCAGCTTTTCCGGCCTGAAAACCTACACCCTCACCACTGTGCAGCAGCACGCACTGGAAGATGGCCTGCCGGACGAGCAGACCTGCGCGGATATTGCCGCGGCATTTCAGGAAGCGGTGGTGGACACCCTGGTTATCAAGTGCCGTCGCGCACTAAAGCAATCCGGGCGCAAAACTCTGGTAATCGCCGGTGGCGTATCCGCGAATAAGTTACTGCGCCAGCGCCTGGAAGCGCGTTTGGCGGAAGACGGTTGCAGCGTGTACTACCCGCGTCAGGAATTCTGCACCGACAATGGTGCCATGATTGCCTACGCCGGTTGGCTGCGATTAAACGCCGGCCAGCGCACCGGCCTCGATATAGATGTGCGCCCCCGCTGGCCACTGACGGAACTCTGAGAAGCTACTGCGCTTGGCATTTCGGCCGCCGGCGGTGCTCGCCGTCCTCACGTACTGTAAGTACGCTCCGGTTGCTGTGCTCCGGCGGCAACCAAACTGCCGGCGCTCGCTACGCTTCTCAAAGCCCCGTACTCTGATTAGGACTGGAAGAAAAGTTTGATGGACATCGTTTATATCCGCGATCTCAAGGTCGACACCATTATCGGCATTTACGACTGGGAACGGGAAGTTCGCCAGACCGTCAGCCTGGACCTGGAAATGGCCTTCGATATTCGCGAGGCAGCCCGCACCGACAATATCGAGCACACTCTCAACTACAAGGCCGTGGCCAAACGCCTGATTGCGTTTATCGAGGGTAGCGAATTTCTGCTGGTGGAAACCATGGCCGAACAGGCCGCGGACATTGTGCGTAAAGAGTTCAAGGTAAGCTGGTTGCGACTGCGCCTGTCCAAGCCCGGCGCCGTGCGCGGCGCCCGCGATGTGGGCGTGGTAATAGAGCGCGGCGAGCGCCGGGGATCCAGTGAGCGCGGTAGCAAACAAAGTGCGGAGGCCTGAACCATGGCGACCGTCTACCTGAGTCTCGGCAGTAATATCGATCGTGAAAAACACCTGAGCGCCGGTCTCGACGCACTGGTGCAAGCGTTTGGTGATCTGAAAATGTCGCAGGTGTACGAAAGTGAAGCGGTAGGCTTCGACGGCGACAACTTCTACAACCTGGTCGCCGCCATCGAAACCGACCTTTCTGTCGGCGAGCTTTCCCTGAAGCTGCGCGATATCGAGGATGCCAATGGCCGTGTGCGCAGCGGCCCAAAGTTCAGCGCGCGTACACTGGATATCGATATCCTGACTTTTGATAATCTCACCGGCGAAGTGGATGGCGTCAAGCTGCCGCGGGGCGAGATTCTCAAGAATGCGTTTGTGTTGTTGCCTTTATCCGAACTGGCTCCGGATACCGAGCACCCGGTTGAGGGCAAAACCTTTCAGCAATTGTGGGATACCTACGATCAGGCTTCGCAAAATCTGTGGCCGGTACCCTTCGATTGGCCCTAACGCCGGTTGGATGCGGGCTTTACGCCCGCGCAGAACCGGATTTGGCGGTTGCCAGCAGTCTAACGATATTCACTGCTTTCCAGAGTTCTCCCTGCATCACTGCGACAATACCGTGCATGGCCAATAGACGGCGGTCGATCACTTCTTTTCCAGCTTCTGGCTTGCGCATAAATTGCAGCAATGCCTCCATCGCCTCTGCGAGGCCCCCCTTATCCAGCGCGAGCAGGACTTCCACGGTTCTTTCGGTTCCTGTTACCTTGCGTTCTGAGGGTACGTAACCCAGGGCTTTGACCATGGATTCTGTGACGTTCCAGGACGACCAGGGGTTTTGCCCGGTGATGATTCGGCTGTCGACGCTGACCTGATTCAGGTAAAGCGGGCCCTCTTCGAAATTGGCGCCATTGCTACGCAGGCGGTCTTCTAGCAAGAAGGGGAAAATTTGTTCTGCGTCGGGTATCAGGAAGAGTTCTTCCGCATTGGTGAAACTGCTGATACGACGTCCTTGAATAAATTGTTCGCCAGACTCCAGCGCGATGTCAGCCAGAGCCGCCGGCCCATGGCAGACGGCGCCGATAACGCCGCCGTTGTTATGTATCGCAACAACAAGATCTTGTATCGCCGGGTTGCCCGGGAAGTCAAACATTGCGCCCTTGCCGCCAACAAAGAAAATACCGCGATAGTCGCCTGCATTAACCTGCCTCAAGGGTACGCTATTTCGAAGCATCCCCATTGCTTCCGTATCGTTGAGAAACGCGTACTCGAAAGGTCCCATATCATCCTTGTCCATCACCGCCGGCGGCTCTCCACCCAGAGGACTTGCGATGTCCACGTGGAAGCCATTTGCCTTAAAGACATAGTACGGGCGCACGAGCTCGGTGAATTCATAGCCCGTGTCCTTTTCTGTGTTCCCCAGTCTGGAAACACTGGTCACCACAAGCAGGATTTTTCCGCGCGCCTCTGTTTCGGCGATCTGTTGCAGGTAGGGGATATCGGCTGCTTGAGTACGAGCCAGTGCCTGATGGTCCGGTGCAGGAGGGATCAGGCTTTTTAGCCAGAAGCCGATACCAAACAGCGTTCCTGTGGTGCACAGGATGGTGACAAATATTTTCTTGAGCATGAGCAATCTCTCTTTCTGATTAGAGCGGTATTCTGAAATCAGCGAGGTGAAGCTCGGGTGAAAATCTGCCGGCCGTTTTGGGGGAAGGAAAGAGCTTATTGACCGTCGGCGGGTGAAATGGTGATGTGTATAGAAAAGGTGTGTTCAGAGCAGTGAACCGCATAACTCCAGTTTTGCGCAGTCAATATCCGGCCTGCGAGGTAAAGGCCTTGCCCTATCCCGGTACTATTCTCTCCGCGAGTACCAGCGTCAAATATTGCCTCGGTCGGCAATACCCTTCCCACGGCGTTCTCGAGTACCAGACAATCGTCAATCTGATAAATGCTCAGGTGTGGCCGCGATGCGTGTCGTATCGCATTGTCCAGAAGAATATCCAGAAGTATCCCGGTCAGTGACGGGTTGCCAAAAGCTGAAAGCTTATCTGGCAATGCCAAGTGAAGGTCAAAGTCATCCTCAGTTGATATTTCTGGGCGGGCCAGAAGCCGGTTTTCCAGCAGGGCGCGCAGGTCAAACATTTCGCGCTCGAACGATTCAGATCTGGCCAGTGCCAGCAGCGTGCTTACCGTCCGGTTCATATTTGCCAGTATGCCGCGCAGCTCTCGTGTCTCCGTTGCGTCGAGGCCGCGGTCCCCTGAAAGTGTCAGTGCATTAGAGACTACCGCAAGATTGGTGCGGAGCTCGTGGCTGACATCCCGGGTAAATTCGGCCTCCCTTTCGCGGGCACACTGCAGCTCTCGCACATTGCGCTCCAGGGTGCGAGCGAGAAAGCCGATCTCGTCATTGCGCGTGCCGGTACTCAGTTCTAGAGCAGGTGCGCCCGTTGCCTGTGCTTCCACTTCCTGAGCAAGGGAAAGTACCGGCCGGATAGTGGCGCTGATCAGGCGGTGTGCAAGCCAGAGTGCAAGTGCAGTCGTACCGATAAACGCAAAAAGTACCATCCAGATCAGCCGTTCCGATTGTCTGGTAACGGTGATCAGGTCGCCAACCTCCGCGGAGAGAATGGCACCGATATCCGGCGAGAGTTTGCGCAGGTGGTAGTGAGGATTGCCTCTGGCAAAGTATTCGGCTTTGCGCCGCTCACCCGCCAGCGCTGCGCTGAATTCCTGCGGGGTATTTTCCGGTGAGGTATAAAGTGTGAATTGTGGAAGCCTGGGGGGCGGCAGTTCACCGTACAGGTTGAAGGATTGCTCCAGGTAAGCAATTTCGTCATCAATCAGGTTGTCGATCAGCTGGTCTTCGACAACATAGGCAGTCATCAGGCCAATTCCCGAATAAATCAGGCAAAGCAGCAGTGTGAAACCGCCAAACAAAGCGAATACTTTGCGCTTCAGATTTCCCTGTGGGTTTTCAATTTTCACTTGGCTGCTCAAGTTTGAAACCGATACTACTGATGGTTTTCAACATGGTTTTTGGGAATGGCCGATCGAGCTGCCTTCGCAGGCTGTAAATATGGGACTTCAATGCGTCGCTATCCGGTGGGGCATCGCCCCAGATCCGATGACTGATTTCACTACGGCTGACTGGCTCAGGGTAAGCGCAGGCCAGTTCCCACAAAATACTGAATGTAATCGTGGTGAGTTTTAGCGGCTGCCCGTTCCTTGTGGCTTCGCGTCGGCGTGCGGATATACGCAGGGGGCCAATCGTAATCTCGTCATTCCGGTGCAGCTCGCGTCGCCGCGCCAGAGCATTGCAACGCAAGGCGAGCTCTCGCGGGTCGAAGGGTTTACAGAGGTAGTCGTCCGCACCTGAGTGAAAGCCCTGCGCTTTGTCGGCGAAGGCGTCTCGGGCGGTGAGCATCAGGATCGGCGTGGCAACCGGGGCTTGCTGACGCAGCGCGCGGCAGACTTCGAGGCCGTCCATATCGGGCAAATTGAGATCCAGTAAAATCAGGTCGTAGATCTGCTGTAACGCCAGTTGCAGGCCGAGCTGTCCATTGCTGGCGAAATCCACATGCCAGCCGTGCCCTTCTAGAAATTCACCGGTCTGGCGGGCGAGTGTCGGGTTGTCTTCAACCAGAAGAATCTTGAGGTTGTTCACCGGAGATGCCTGTCCGAATATTCGTGCATGCGGACATTGTGACAATCTGCCGGTGAAATTGAAGTGAAATTTCGCGGCGACCGGAATCCGGTCGCGAAGCGGATCAGCTCAGGTTCGTCAGCGCCTCTTTGGTAAACGGCACTATCTCTTCCTCTCGCCCTTCCTTCACCTTCTGCAACCAGTTCGGATCCTGCAGCAACGCGCGGCCCACGGCGATCATGTCGAACTCGTTATTCTCCATACGGCGTACCAGCTCATCCAGGCCGGTGGGGTTGGCGGTGCCGCCCATGCCCTGGTTGTTGCCACCGATAAAGTCGTCATCCAGGCCGACACTGCCCACGGAGATGACCGGCTTGCCGGTGAGTTCCTTGGTCCAGCCCGCCAGGTTCATATCGGAACCTTCAAATTCCGGTACCCAGAAGCGTCTTGTCGACGCGTGGAAAATGTCCACACCGGCATTTACCAGCGGCTTCAGGAAACGCTCCAGCTCCTGCGGCGTCTGTGCCAGGCGCGCTTCGTAATCCTGCTGTTTCCACTGGGAGTAGCGCAGCACGATGGCGAAGTCCTCGCCCACGGCATCGCGCACGGCTTCCACGATTTCCACCGCGAAGCGGGTGCGGTTTTCCAGTGAGCCGCCGTATTCGTCCTCCCGTTGGTTGGTGCCTTCCCAGAAGAACTGATCCACCAGGTAGCCGTGGGCACCGTGAATCTCGACGCCATCGAAGCCAGCCTGCTTGGCGGCAAGGGCGGAGTCGGCGAAGGCTTTGACGGTGCTTTGGATGTCCTGCCTGGTCATCGCCTGTCCGTTGGGCTTGCCCGGCTTGAACAGGCCGGAGGGGGAGTGCGCGGGGTGGGATTTATCCGGCCCAGTGCCTTCCTTGCGCACGGAGCCCACATGCCACAGTTGCGGAATAATCTGGCCGCCCGCTGCGTGGACTTCATCCACGACTTTTTTCCAGCCGGCCATGGCCTCTTCGCCATAAATGGCCGGCACATTTTCGTAGCCGTTTGCGGCGGGGTGGCCGACAAAAGTGCCTTCGGTAATGATCAGGCCCACCTCGCCCTCGGCGCGTCGGCGGTAGTAGCCGGCTACCTGGTCATTGGGTACGTAGCCCGGGGAGGCGGTGCGTGTCATGGGGGCCATGGCGACGCGGTTGCGCAGGGTAAGAGATTTGTGCTCGAAGGGGCGCAGCAGACGGTCGAGGGAATGGCTCATGGATGGCTCCGGTTGATGCATTGCAAGCGGAGCACTGTAACGCGTACTGGAAAGTCAGGGGATTATCTTAGGCGTAAAGAGCGTTGATATTTTCGGCCTCCTGCCCGCTCGGGGTTCCGAGCAGGCAGGAAACAATCACGCTTGGTTGCCGTTTTTCAGCTTGCGCAACAGCGCCTCGTGCTTGCGCAGTTCCGGTTTGTTTTCGAGGATTTCTTCCTCGCTCAAACCCTGCAGCTCGTGGGGGAACACCAGCCACTGGTCGGTCTCGTGCAGGTAGTAATGCGGTTCCATGTCCGTCTGATTGCGGCTGGGTTTGAAGTAGGGGCAGGCGATACGGATTTCCGGCGTGTTCTTTTTACAGGCCTTTTGCATATCTTTGACGGCCTGCTGAATACTCAGGCCCGTATCGTAAACATCGTCCACAATCAGCATTTTTTCATGGGACTCTACCTGTTTGATCAGATAAGTAAGCCCGTGCACTTTCACATCTTTTTGGCGCTGATTGACGCCGTAATAGGAAGAAGTGCGAATGGCGATGTGGTCGGCGTGGAAACCGAGGAAGTCGAACATCTCCTGTACCGCAATGCCAATGGGCGCGCCACCGCGCCAGACGCCGACGATATAGTCGGGGCGAAAGCCGCTCTCGACCACTTTCAGGGCCAGGGAGTAGGAGTCGTCCAGCAGGGACTGGGCGGTAATAAACTGTTTTTCGCTCACTGCAGTACCTCGAGCTCTAAAGGTCCAAATAAATCATATGTTCAGGCTGCGGCCGCCATCCACGGCGATCACCTGGCCGGTGATATACGGGGCGTCGGCGGCGAGAAAACGCACGGTGCGGGCAATGTCCGACGGGTCACCGCTGCGCTGCATCGGGATACGCGCCAGTATCTGTTCCTTGTTATAGCCTTCGCTCTCCTGTTCCGGCCACAGAATTGCACCCGGTGCCACCGCATTTACGCGCACCTGCGGTGCCAGCTCCCGCGCCAGACTTTTGGTCATCATCACCAGGCCGGCTTTTGCCGCGCTGTAGATGGTGTGGCCGGGCATGGGCTTGTCTGCGTGGATATCCGCCAGATTGACGATGCAGCCATTATGCTCTGCCAGCAGTGGTGCCAGTGACTGGCTTAAAAAAAACGGGGCTTTCAGATTGCTGCCCATCAGCTCTTCCCACTGCCGCTCATTGGCGCCGCCAATGGGGGTGGGGTAGAAGGCGGAGGCGTTATTGACCAGTGCCGAGACTTCGCCGAAGCAGGCCTGCGCGGCGTCGGCCAGTTGCTGGCAATCTTCTGCGCCGGAAAGGTTGCTTTGAATGGCGACAGCGGATCCCGCGCGGCGCTGATTCAGGGTGTCTACAAACTCCAGTGCCGCCTGCGCGGAGTGGCGATAGTGGACGATGATCTGGTGGTCCCGGTGCAATTCTTCCGCTATGGCGCGGCCGAGGCGGGCGGCGGCGCCGGTGATCAAGGCTGTAGCCATATGAATATTCCGTGGGCAGAAATTAGATAGAGAGGCGATTAACCCTGGGGGGCGCCGTAGCTGCTCTTCAGGTGAGTAAGCGCTTGCAGGCGCGCGCGATCCAGCGCTTTGCCGAGCTCGGCGCCTTCAAATCCCTGGGCGATCAGTGCCTGCGGGTCCACGTTGGCGGCGGCGTCACGGGCGGCGCGCAGGTAGTCCACTTGCGGATACTCCCGGTCTTCCAGTCCGAGCCGACCGCGGGCGTCTGCCTCACAACATTCCAGGAACTGTTCGAACCGGTCCGGCTTGCGCAGGGCATCGAGCGCGCGCAGTAATTTGAGCAGAGTCTGCGGGCGCAGCTCAAACGCCTTGTGACAGTGCAGATGGTACTCACACACACCCAGGGCGAGGGCGGTAACGGGATTTGGCACGCGCAACCGCTTGCAGACATCTTTTACCAGCGGCAATCCGGCGGCTTCATGGCCGCGGTGGCTTGGCAGTATGTCTTGCGGGGTAACGCCCTTGCCCAGGTCATGTACCAGCACCGCAAAGCGCACCGGTAGGTCCGCCGGTGCCTGGCGCAGGGCGCGCAGAACGTGGTCTCCGGTATCGATTTCCGGGTGGTGCAGTGCTGGCTGGGGCACACCGAACAGGCAGTCGACTTCCGGCAGCAGGACATTTAACGCGCCGCAGTCGCGCAGGGTGCTAATGAAAATATCCGGGCGGGGCTCGGTGAGGGCGCGGCTCACTTCCTTCCATACCCGCTCCGGCACCAAGTGTTCCACCTCCCCTGCATCTACCATGGCCTGCATCAGCGTCATGGTTTCATCGGCAATGGTAAAGCCCAGTGGTGCATAGCGGGCGGCAAAGCGGGCTACGCGCAGGATTCGCAGGGGATCTTCGCTGAAGGCTTCGGATACATGGCGCAACTTGCGCGCTTCGATATCCGCGCGGCCTTTGTAGGGGTCGATGATTTCGCCGTCTTCGGTCTCTGCCATGGCGTTGACGGTGAGGTCGCGGCGCTGCAGGTCCTGCTCCAGGGTTACCTCGGGGCTGGCGTAGACGGTAAAACCGCCGTAACCGTGGCCACTTTTGCGCTCGGTGCGGGCGAGGGCATATTCCTCATCGGTGTCCGGGTGCAGGAAAACCGGGAAGTCCTTCCCTACCGGGCGAAAACCGCGCTCGCGCATTTCGGTCTCGGTGGCGCCGACCACGACCCAGTCGCGCTCGTGAATCGGGCGCTGAAGGAGTCTGTCACGGACCGCACCGCCGACCAGGTACACCTTCATCGCCGGAATCTCGGAGATTGGAGCCTGCATACATCAGTGCGTGGCACAGAGAGCGGGAAAGGACGAGAAAAGGCGAAAAGTGCCATATATGCCGCTAAACCTGAGATAAAACGCGCCAAAAAAGGCTGTTACACAGGTAAATACTAGGAAATTGGAAGGGCGGGAAGATAAAAAAAAGGCCCCGAAAATACAAGGGGGCCCAGGGTCTTAGGGTATTCGTGAAGAGAGAATCCCAACAAGCTCGTTTGCGCCGCAAGATCTCGATTTAACGGAGTAGCCCGACACTTCGTGACAAAAGGCTACAGGATCGAGGTAGATGGCGCCTGTTGTCGCCGATTAAATGACCTGCGACAACATGCTGTCCATTCTATTTAACCTGTCATAACTGTCAACCGTGGCAATCAAACTTTTATTGAGGGATATGTCGGTTGGTTCGTTAAATATATATAGGCATAGAATTAACGCCTGTTTATTTGGTTTAATTCAGCATAATTAATAACTAAATGCGCGATTCGTGGGGGATAGTAATAAAATGAGCGAAGTGCATGTTCTAACTACCGGGGAAGCGGCCCGGTATTGCGGAGTAAATTTTCGCACCGTTATCCGATGGATCGAGCGGGGCCAGCTGAAGGCTTACAAGCTCCCGGGGCGCGGTGACCACCGTATCTGTGTGGAAGACTTTGTTGGCTTCCTGCGCGACAACGCCATGCCGGTGCCCGCGGAGCTGGGTAGCGCCACTCGCAAAGTGCTGCTGGTGTCTGATTCGCCGGAGATGATTGCCGGCCGCCAACAGTTGCAGCAAGCGGGCTGCGAGGTGGACCTGGCGAGTGATTCTTTCAGTGCTGGTGCCATGCTCGCCACGGGCAAGCCGGCGATGCTGGTGCTGGATAGCAACCTCGAAGGGGTAAACGGCTTTCAGGTACTGGATATGCTGCGCTCGCGCAGTGAATTTTCGTCTCTGAATGTTCTGTTGATTGCTCCGGAAGGGGAAGCCAATCAGCAGCGCTGGCTGGATGCTGGTGCGGATGCGGTGGTTGCGGCCAGTTGTGACCGCAACGAGCTGGTAGGGCGAATCAATCTTTTGCTGGAAGCCTGATAGAAGAGCGCTTTTTATTCGCGCCGAACCCAAGCCGAATTAGATCGGCTTGGGTACCAGCATGGATTCTTCTTCTTCCGAACGGTCTCTGCCAATTTCCGGGCAGTGAAAACTCGCGGTGACCTCGTCGCCGTTGAGGCTGTGCAGGTGCACGTCAAACCCCCATAGACGGTGCAGATGCTTCAGGACTTCGCCGGTGTCCTTGCCCAGCGGCCGGCGCTGGTGCTGGGTATGGTGCAGGGTGATGGATCTATCCCCTCGCGTATCCACGGAAAACACCTGAATATTCGGCTCGCGGTTGCCCAGGTTGTACTGGCCCGCGAGTTTTGCACGCAACTCACGATAGCCATCCTCGTTGTGGATGGCGCCCACCTCGATTTCTTTTTCCCGATCGTCATCGGAAATACAGAACAGTTTCATATCCCGCATCACCTTCGGTGACAGGAACTGCAGGATAAAACTCTCGTCCTTGAAGTCGCGCATGGCGAACTGCAGGGTTTCTTTCCAGTTACTGCCGGCGATATCCGGGAACCAGGCCCGGTCTTCATCGGTGGGGTTTTCACAGATGCGACGCAGGTCGGTAAAAATGCTGAAGCCCAGAGCGTAGGGATTGATGCCGTTGTAGTAGGGACTGTCGTAAGACGGCTGGTAAATCACGCTGGTGTGACTGGTGAGAAACTCCATCATAAAGCCGTCGGTGACTTTGCCGCGGGCATGCAGCTCATTCAGCAGGGTGTAGTGCCAGAAGGTGGCCCACCCCTCGTTCATCACCTGAGTCTGACGCTGTGGATAAAAGTACTGCGCCATTTTGCGCACGATGCGCACCAGCTCGCGCTGCCAGTTTTCCAGTAGCGGTGCATTTTTTTCGATGAAGTACAGAATGTTTTCCTGTGGCTCATCGGGGAAGCGCCGTACCGGCGCCGCCTCTTCACCGGCACCGAGATTGGGAATGGTGCGCCACAGGTCGTTCAGCTGGCGCTGACGGTATTCCTCGCGCTCTTTCTGGCGGCGCTCTTCCTCGTGGGCAGAAATCGGATAGGGGCGCTTGTAGCGATCCACACCGTAATTCATCAGCGCGTGGCAGCTGTCCAGCAGCGACTCCACTTCGTCCACTCCGTAGCGTTCTTCGCAGCGGGCGATATAGTTTTTCGCAAACAGCAGATAATCGATAATACTGCTGGCATCGGTCCAGGTGCGGAACAGGTAATTCCCTTTGAAGAAAGAGTTGTGACCGTAGCTGGCGTGGGCAATCACCAGCGCCTGCATGGTCATGGTGTTCTCTTCCATCAGGTAGGCGATACACGGATTGGAATTGATCACAATCTCGTAGGCCAGCCCCATGCGCCCGCGCTGGTAATTGTTTTCCACACTGATGAACTGCTTGCCGAAGGACCAGTGGTTGTAACCCACCGGCATACCCACGGACGAGTAGGCATCCATCATCTGTTCGGAACTGATGACTTCTATCTGGTTGGGATAGGTGTCGAGGCCAAATTCCTTGGCCAGCAGCGCAATTTCCCGGTCGTACTCCTGAATGAGTTCGAAGGTCCACTCGGAAGTGGTGGAGATGGGCTGCTTGTTATCGAGTGCTGTATCGAGCATCAGGCGGCAACCTTCTGGGTGAATAACTGGCGGAATACCGGATAGATATCCCCGACATCAATAATCTGCTCCATGGCAAAGTGGTCCGGGAACACATGGGCCACGCTTTGGTATTCATCCCACAGCGCCTGGTGGTCCCGCGGAGTGATTTCCACGTAGGAGTAGTACTGCACGTGGGGCATGATGTCGTCGATGAGGATTTTGTGGCAGGTGCTGGAGTCGTCGTTCCAGTTGTCGCCATCGGACGCCTGGGCACCGTAAATATTCCACTCGCTGGCGGGGTAGCGGTCGCGCATGATGTCGCGCATCATTTTCAGTGCGCTGGACACGATGGTGCCGCCGGTCTCGCGGGAGTAGAAGAACTCCTGTTCATCCACTTCCTTGGCGCTGGTGTGATGGCGAATAAACACCACCTCGGTGTATTCATAGCTGCGTTGCAGGAACAGATACAGCAGCAGGAAAAACCGCTTGGCCATATCCTTGGTGGCCTGGTTCATGGAGCCAGACACATCCATCAGGCAGAACATCACCGCCTTTGAGCTTGGGCGCGGCTGCTTCACCAGCAGGTTGTATTTCAGGTCGAAGTCATCGAGAAATGGAATGCGACTGACGCGACTGCGCAGATCTTCGATCTTGAGGCGCAGCTCATCTGACCTTGCGCTGGTCCCGCAGTGCCGGATCCTTGTTTTCCTCAAGTTCCAGTTCCTGTTCCAGCAGTTTCAGGTTGCGCCGCTTGCCGCCGCTGAGCGCAATGCGCCGCGCATTGGCCGAGCGCATGGAGCGCACCACATTCAGCCGGCCCGGCGAGCCCTCGTTGCAGATGCCCGCGCGCACCATATGGAAGGTGTCGTTGCCGGCGAGCTTGCGTTTGACCATATTTGGCAGCTCAAGACCTTCGAACATAAATTCGAGGAACTCGTCCTGCGAGATCTGGAAGGCGAACTCGTCCATGCCTTCGCCGCTATCGCTGGCGCCACTGCCGCCGCTGCCTTGTCCCTGGCCCTGGCCGGGGCGAGGGATGCGGTCGCCGGTGACAAATTCCTTGTTGCCCGGCAGCACCTGTTCCATATGGCCGCCGCGACCATTGGAAAAAATCGGTTCGTTGAGATCGCGGGTGGGAATGCTGATCTTCTCGCCGGCGCCCATATCGGTAATGGAGCGGCTGTTCATGGCTTCGCCGACGGCTTTCTTGATATGGGATTTGTAGCGCCGCAAAAAGCGTTGGCGATTGACGGTGCTTTTCTTTTTGCCATTCAGGCGACGGTCGATGATGTAACTCATAGTACTGCCTTATATTGCTTTCAGGGGAGGGTCCGTGGCGTGTCTTGAATTCCAGCGATGGCAGGATCGCCACCGCGGAATATCAAGACACAAACCCGTCAGCAGTTACTGAGACTTGCGTACTCGCAGATACCACTCGGAAAGCAGGCGGACCTGTTTCTCGGTATAGCCGCGCTCAACCATGCGCGCGACGAAGTCCGCGTGTTTTTTCTGGTCGTCACCAGAGGCCTTGGTGTTGAAGGAAATAACCGGCAGCAGATCCTCGGTATTGGAGAACATTTTCTTCTCGATCACCGCCTTCAGCTTCTCGTAGGATCGCCAGTCCGGATTCTTGCCCTGGTTGCCGGCGCGAGCGCGCAGCACAAAATTCACGATCTCGTTGCGGAAATCTTTCGGGTTGGAAATGCCCGCGGGCTTCTCGGTTTTTTCCAGCTCTTCGTTCAGGGCTGCGCGGTCGAGAATCTCGCCGGTTTCCGGATCGCGGTATTCTTGATCCTGAATCCAGAAGTCCGCATAGGTCACATAGCGGTCGAACAGGTTCTGGCCGTATTCCGCATAGGATTCCAGGTACGCGGTCTGGATTTCCTTGCCGATAAAGTCCACATAGCGCGGTGCCAGGTATTCCTTGATAAAGCCCAGGTAATTTTCCTGAACCTCCGGCGGGAACTGCTCCTGTTCGATCTGCTGCTCCAGTACGTAGAGCAGGTGCACCGGGTTGGCCGCCACTTCGGTGGCATCGAAGTTGAACACCTTGGACAGGATCTTGAACGCGAAGCGGGTAGACAGGCCATTCATGCCCTCATCCACTCCGGCGTTGTCGCGATATTCCTGAATGGTCTTCGCTTTCGGATCGGTATCTTTCAGGTTCTCGCCGTCGTAGACCCGCATCTTCGAGAAGAGGCTGGAGTTCTCCGGGTTTTTCACCCGTGACAGTACGGAGAATTGCGCCAGCATACGCAGGGTGTCCGGTGCGCAGGGGGCTTTCGACAGGGAGCTGTGTTCCAGCAGCTTGTCGTAAATTTTGATCTCTTCCTGCACACGCAGGCAGTAGGGCACCTTGACGATATAAATACGGTCGAGGAACGCCTCATTGTTGCGGTTGTTGCGGAAGGACTGCCACTCGGATTCGTTGGAGTGGGCCAGAATCACACCGTTGAACGGAATCGCGCCCAGGCCTTCGGTACTGTTGTAGTTACCTTCCTGGGTGGCAGTCAGCAGCGGGTGCAGCACCTTGATCGGCGCCTTGAACATTTCCACAAATTCCATCATGCCCTGGTTGGCACGGCACAGGCTGCCGGAGAAGCTGTACGCGTCTGGGTCGTTCTGTGGGAAATCTTCCAGCTTGCGGATATCTACCTTGCCCACCAGCGCGGAAATATCCTGGTTGTTTTCATCGCCAGGTTCGGTTTTGGCGATGCTGATCTGATCCAGAATCGACGGACGGATCTTCACCACCTTGAACTTGCTGATGTCACCCTTGTACTCGTGCAGGCGCTTGACCGCCCAGGGGGACATGATGGTGTTCACATAGCGGCGCGGAATACCGTAATCCTCTTCCAGGATCTGGCCGTCCTCGGACGGGGAGAAAAGTGCCAGCGGCGATTCAAATACCGGCGAACCCTTGATGGCGTAGACGGGGATCTGCTCCATCAGTGCCTTCAGGCGCTCCGCCAGGGAGGACTTGCCGCCGCCCACCGGGCCCAGCAGGTACAGAATTTGCTTTTTCTCTTCCAGGCCCTGGGCCGCGTGGCGGAAGAAGGAAACGATCTGCTCGATGGCTTCCTCCATTCCATAGAATTCACTGAACGCCTTGTAGCGCTTGATCACCTTGTTGGAAAAGATGCGCGAGAGTCGCGGGTCGCGGGAGGTGTCCACCAGCTCGGCCTCGCCGATGGCCATCAGCATGCGCTCTGCGGGCGAGGCATAGGCGCTGCGGTCGTTTTTGCACAGCTCCAGATATTCCTGGATGGTGAGTTCTTCCTCCTGAACCGACTCGTAGCGTTCCAGGTAGTGATTGAATATCGACATGGTTTACGACTCCCTGTAGCGTACCGCGTCAGTAACCGGCCTCCTGCCGTGGAGTGCCAACTGCGCTGCAGCGTGTGATGACCGCGAATACATCTCGCAACGAATGCTTAAGAGCGCTGACGCGCGAGAACGCTATCTTTATTACCTATTGATTGCGCGACGATGCAGCTGTCGCAACAGGGGTCCTGCTAGCAGGTCCCGCACTTTCAGGATAGTCAGCGCTGTGGCCTTGAAAGGCGGATAGGGCCAAGATAGGTAGAATTTGGTGTCAGTTTTGCCAAGCGGGTTAAGGGCGTAAAATAGCGCTCATATACACGGGTTAGTCTTTTAGCCCTGCGGAGCCGGCCGTGTCGAAGGTGCGATACCGGCCTGAATAGCGTGAATTAAGGAAGTCTATGAAGATTTTGGTTACCGGGGGCGCCGGCTACATTGGCAGCCACACCTGCGTAGAGCTGATTGAGGCCGGTTTTGAGCCCGTTGTGGTCGACAATCTGTGTAACAGCAGTGAAGAGGCTCTGCGCCGTGTAGAGGCCATTACCGGGCGCTCTGTACCTTTTCACAATGTGGATATCACCGATGCCGAAGCCCTGCGCGAGGTTTTCCGCGCGTACGACGTGCAGGCGGTGATTCATTTTGCCGGCCTCAAGGCCGTGGGCGAATCCGTTTCCCAACCTTTGCGCTATTACCAGAATAATGTTGCCGGCACTCTCACCCTGTGTGAGGTGATGGAGCAGGCCGGCGTACAGCAGTTGATCTTCAGTTCCTCTGCGACCGTCTACGGTGACCCGGAAACCGTTCCTATTCAGGAAAACTTCCCCACCGGTGCCACCAACCCCTACGGTGCCAGCAAACTGATGGTGGAAGATATCCTGCGCGACCTGTGCAAGGCGCCGAATAACCAGTGGAAGATCAGCCTGCTGCGCTACTTCAATCCCATTGGCGCCCATGAGAGCGGCACCATTGGAGAAGATCCGGCGGGTACCCCCAATAACCTGCTGCCCTATGTGGCCCAGGTGGCCGTTGGCCGCCTGCCCCATTTACAGGTTTTTGGCGACGACTACGCCACCCCGGACGGCACCGGCGTGCGCGACTATATCCACGTGGTCGACCTGGCACGCGGCCACCTGGCGGCGCTGAACAAGCTGAACAAGGCGGGCACCGATACCGGTTGCTACACCTATAACCTGGGTACCGGCCGCGGCAGCTCGGTACTGGAAATCGTGCGCGCCTTTGCTGATGCCGCAGACAAGGAAATTCCCTACCAGATCGTGCCCCGTCGCCCCGGCGATATTGCCGAGTGCTACGCGGATCCGGCCTACGCGGAAAGCGAACTGGGTTGGAAAGCGGAGTTTGATTTGAAGCGCATGGTGGAAGACACCTGGCGCTGGCAGTCGCAGAATCCGCAGGGCTATTCGAAGTAGTCGCGAGCGAGCATGAAATAAAAAAACCGGCAAAAATGCCGGTTTTTTTATTTGTGGGAATGTGACTGGTGGTTTAGGTGCGGCGACGACGCAACAGGGCTGCTGCGAGCAGCGCCAGCAGGGCAAAACCGGTGGCGCCACCACTGGAACCACTGCCTGGATTTTCCGGCTGTTCGATTTCTTCCTCTTCCTCCTCAACGGGAATCGAGGTGTCGTCCGCACGCGCGAGTGTGAACACCGCGGTGGTGCGCGCCGGTACGTTGAATACACCTGCTTCCGCAGTCGCTTCCATCAGTGCCGCATCGGCCGATTCCTGCTGTACCGGGTGCAGGGTGAACGGCAGCTCTGCGGCAGACTCCAGAGTGAACTCCTGAGCCTCTGAGCCACCATTGAACAGCACCAGAATCTGCGACGTCTCCTCGTCGAAGTCGCCCGCCGGATCGTTCAGGTGCATGGCGATCAGGCCTGGAATCTGTTCCGGTCCGGTATTGGCGAAGGACACCACCGATTGAACCGCCTCTTTGCTGGGCAAACGGAACAGGCCGCTACTGCGACGGATCTGCAGCCACTCCTTGAATACCGCCAGGGCGAACTCGCGATCGGATTGCTGCGGCGCGATATCCGGATTGGCCAGCAGCGGTGCCATCAGCCCCCAGTTGTCCTCGTTCTTGTCCGCAATCGGCAGACCCGCACCCCAGTTGTCGGTGGCGAGAGAGAAGTCGATGGCATTGAACCAGTCTCCGGAGTTGTAGCTGTCCCGGTCCATGGATTTGGAGCGCAGGATTTCCTGGCCAGCGTGGATAAACGGCACACCCTGGGCAAACATCACCAGCGAGGTGCTGAAGTTCTGCAGGCGTACGCGGTCGGCCACACTGGTGGTGCTGTTGGCCTTGATCTGGATACCGTCGAACAGGGTCTCGTTATCGTGGGCGGCCACGTAGTTGATGGATTCCTGCGGGTCGCCGGTATAGCCGGTGGGCTGGCCGTTGTACACCAGCTCGGCGCCGGTCAGTTCGGTGCCGTCCGAGGTTTCCAGTACATAGTCCGCCAGGTTGCCGGCGAGGGTGATACGCACTTTGTCGGCCAGGGTCAGCAGGGTTGCGCGTTCGTCGTCGCCGCCGAACTTGCCGTTGCTGTCGGTAAACAGCCCGGTGCCAAAGCCCTGTTCCTCAAAACCGCCAAACGGGTTGCCGCCGCGTACGGAATCGCGCACGCGATCGTTGAAGGTGCCCACGCCAGTGCCCGCCATATTGCCCTGGCGTGCCTGTACAAAGCGCGCATCGTCCACCACTTCGCCAAAGTTCCAGCCTTCGCCGTAAAGGTACATGGAGGAACCGTCGACGCCGTCGGTCTCGGTAGTGAGTGCTTCCAGGTCCGCCGCCACATTCAGGATATTCTGTTTGGTGTGGTGTCCCATCAGGTCAAAGCGGAAGCCATCGACCTTGTAGGCGGTGGCCCAGGTTTTCATGGAATCGCGCATCAGCTTTTCCATCATGGTGTGCTCGCTGGCGGTGTTGGCGCAGCAGCTGCTCATTTCCACAAAGCCCTCGCCATTGCGGCGGTGGTAATAGCCGGGAACGATCTTGTCGAGAATGGAGTTATCGTACTGGGCAAAGGAGCTGGTGTGGTTGTACACCACGTCCATTACCACGCGCAGGCCCATGTCGCTTAGGGACTGCACCATCTCGCGAAATTCGATAATCCGCTGCACGCCGTTCGGGTCGGTGGAATAGCTGCCCTCGGGCACGGTGAAGTGCAGTGGGTCGTAACCCCAGTTGAAACCATCTTCGTCTCGGATGGCATTCACCGCGGCCTGTTGCTCGGTGCTGTCCGGGGCGTAGACGCTGAGGTCTTCGGTGGTTTTCAGCTGCGCACGATCTTCGTTCACCGTGGCGAAGTCGAACGCGGGCAGCAGGTGCACGTGGGTCAGTCCCGCGGCGGCGAGTTCCGCCAGGTGCAGGCTGCCGCGACCATCCTCACTAAATGCCGCGAAGGTGCCGCGCGCGGGCTCGCTCACCATATCGTCCGCAATACTGAAGTCGCGCACGTGCAGTTCGTAAACGGTGATGTCTTCCGGTGCCGCGAGAGAGGGTTTTGCAATGCCATCCCAGCCTTCCGGTTTCAGATCGTCATCGTTCAAGTTGACGATCTGGCTCTTGTGGGAGTTGGTGGACAGGCTCAGGGAGTAGGGGTCGGACACCCAGTTAGTTTCGATTTCCCGTGTCGCGTAGGAGTAGACCTCTACCTCGTACATATAAAACTTGCGATCCCAGTCGATACTGGTAGATGCGGTCCACACGCCGTTGCTTTCGGTCATCTCCACAAAGGTGCTGGCTTCGTACTGGTCGCCGGTGTCGAACAGGTGCACTTTTACGGATTTTGCCGTTGGCGCCCACAGAGCGAACTCGATCGCTTCCTCGCCCACGGTTGCGCCGAGGGTGCCGTCAAATGCAAAGGCGGCATCCAGCAGACCCGGCATCTGGATGCCGGTGGCGTCCACTACCTTGCCTTCCCCGTCGTAAATCGCCACGGCCAACTGGCCTTTCACCAGTGCGGCAATGTCCGCAGTCTCCGGTACGGTAAAGGCGGTGGCGTTGGCCAGGTGTGGGAATTTGGCCAGTGTTGCATCGGTGGCGCTGGCATTGGGTGTGAGTGCGATTTCCTCATCGCCGCTGACACCGTCGGGGCCAAGAGTGAGCGCTGCACTTTCGCTGGCCACGAGCTTTGCACTGCCGCCTTCCGGCAGGGTCACCGGCCACAGAATCGTCGTGGCGTCGACCCAGTGGGCCTTGTCTGTGGTCAGGTCACCGCGGGGTACGCCGTCGGTGCTGACCACCACACTTTTTGAATTGCGATCGAAGGCGAAGTAGACGTCCTTGCCATCTTCCACGGTGAACGCGATGTTGCCGCCGTTCGCGCCGTAGCTTTCATCCCAGCTTTCATTTAGGGCGACTTTCATTTCGTAGTCGCCGGCGGGAATGGCATCGGTAATCAGGGTGTAGACACCATCGCCGTCCACGTCCTGCAGCAGGGTCTGCAGGCACGCGGGTTGCCAGTCACCGGGGCAGCCGAGGGCGCTCTGGAAGCTGCCCACCGCTGTGGCAATGGAGTGGCGAACATTGTCCGCAATCCAGTTGGTTTCGTGATCGTAGATAAACTTGACTTCGGTCTCCGCACTGAGGCTCAGCGGAATATTGCCGCCGTTCGCATCGGCGAAGGCGCCATAGTTTTCATCCCAGCCGCCATCGATGGCAACCTTGTACTCGTAGTCGCCGGCGGGGAGGGGGTAGGTGCCGTGCCAGAGGTCGTTGGCTTCGTCGTAGGTGAGTTGTGAGGCTTCGCAGGCGGGCTGCCAGTCTTCCGCGCAGCCGATGGCGGTCTGGATGCTGCCGGGAATATTGACCATGGCCAGTTCAGAATTGGCACTTGCCTGAGCGGTACTGTGGGTTGCGGCGGCAATCGCCAGCGCCAGTAGCGCGCGCAGGTGCGCGCCACGGACACTCCCCCGAGTGTGTGAGGATGCTTGCATGCTCTTTGACCTTATTGTTTCTATTATCGATTCTCTGCCAGCTCCGGCGCTTCGCGCGCATCGGGGCTGTGTCACCATCGGTACACGGCTCCCCTCAAACCGACGGGGCGGAATACATGTACAAAAACGGAAGCTCGATTAGAGGTCAGCCGGCGGCAAACAGCATCCCACCCGCAGGGGGCGGAGGAAGAAGTAACCAGGGGTGATGGGGGGAGTACCCGCCACCGGGGAGAGGTGCGTGGGTCGTCCACGGAAAAAAGCGGCCGGGGCCGGCCGCGAATAGGCTTGGTTCAAGGCTTGTGGGGTAGGAGTTGCGCTTGCGCTCGCCACACGGACGAGCGCGTAATCTGCCTCAGATTGAGGGGCGATGGTATTTTATGTTTATCGGTAGCCATCAATTTTCTTTGCAACTTCTGGATCCATCGCTACTGCCCGGGCAATGCTGTTGTATTCCTCACGGGTAAGTCCCGCACTTTCCACTGCTGCCAGCATTTCCTGGTTGGCCTGTTCCCGCAACGCCATTGCCTCCTGAGGATCCTGGGTGTTTTGAAGTTTTGTGGTCATTTCCATACGGGTTTCGTCCACGTTTTCCTGCGCTTTGGCAAAGGCTTCCAGTTTCTCGTCCGGAAGGTGTTCCGCTGTCATTGATTGCGCCGGCATTTGCGGGCTTGCCGAATAGGCGGGGCTGTTGTCGGTCTGCTGTTGCGTATCCTGGTCAGCCCAGGCAGCGCCCGAACTCAGGCCGAGAGCGAGAAGTGTGCCGGCAGTCGCGATGGACAGATTGGCGATGAGGCGATTCTTTTCCGGAGTTTGCATTTTCATGTTGCGAGTTTCCTCTTTGATGAATAGAGCGCTGTTACAAATTGACCAGCAACGAGTCGTACTTCTCATTTTGGAGTCTTCCCAGTGAAGTACTCCTGTGCTGGCCGCTCGGGAAATAGAACACCTGAAAAGACTCCGCCGTTGCCAGTAAATTCTGGAAACGTGAACGAATTCTCGATCGCGGGGATCCGCGGCATTACTTTGGAACTAAACCCGATGTTGGCTTGTTCACTAGTAAAGGCCCGTAGAAATAATTCGTATCATCTTAACGGTGTTCATGTATCGGTAAGGTGGAGAGTACGCGGCCGCGACTAGCGGAGAAAAACAGCCTATGAAGTTCGAGCAGAAGGTGTGTGAGCATATCCCCGGATTGACGCGTTACGCCATAGCGCTTTGCGGCGAGAGATCTCAGGCGGATGACCTGGTGCAAGACTGCATGGAGCGCGCGCTGCGCAAGCGACACCTGTGGCGTCCGGCCAGTACACTGAAGCCGTGGCTGTTCCGGATGCTGTATCGGATTTATCTGAATCATCGCAGCTCGGCGCGGGTGCGCAAAGAGTCTCTGATGGAAAATGCAGGAGTGGATGTGGCAATACCATCTGGTCATGAGGCTGCATTGCAGTGTCGAGATGCTATGTCTGCGATACAACAGTTGCCGGATGAGCAGCGTTCCGCATTACTGTTGATGGTATTGGAAAACCCCAGTTATAGGGAGGCTGCAGATATTCTCGGTGTGAATGCCGGCACTCTGCGCAGCCGGGTCTCCCGGGCCCGAGAGTTTGTCCGCAACACCTGCGCAGAAAGCGTTTCAAACGGAAAAAAACCTGCATCTTGCGCGCGGGTCACCGCAGGCGGAACCGTGTTACAGCGGGTAAAGTAGTGTTGCAGTAGGCTGCATCGAAAGTGTGGAGATTTGGTTATGTCGCAGAACAACAAAGACTACCGGTCGAACAGTATTTCTGAGGAGGAAATCTCTGCTTTTGCCGACGGCGCACTGCCGCCGCGTCGCGCGCGACAGGTGGCTCAGTATGTGCGGCTTAATCCACAGGCGGCGCAAAAGATATTCGACACCTGGTGTATTGAGAGCGAGCTGCTGGATCAAATACATGCGGCAAGCGGCGATGAAGTGATCGCGGCAGCGCGTCATAACGCCATGCGCGAGAAGAGAGCCAGTTCCCGCTTGCCCTGGCTGAGTGGTGTGGCGGCGGGCGGACTACTGGTTCTGGGATTGTGGGCGCTCAGCCTTGAGCAAAATACTGCCGACGCGACCCAAAGTTTTACCGCAACAGCTGATGACACGCACTCTTTACAGGCTGATCCCATCGTCGATGAACAGGCGGGCGCTGCTCTGGTTCGCGTCGCAGCGGTTACCCCGGAAATGAATGTGCCAGACCTGGAAGTGACACCGCAACAAATTACCGGCGAGACGCCGTCCCAGGAAACCAGCGGTACCGATTTCAATGGTGGGAACGGTGAGCAGGTGCCGCCAGGCGAGCATCTGCTTCCCAAAAGTCCGCACCCGGCTGGCGAATACTTTCGCCTGAATTTTCAGGGTGGGGGCGGCGTCCTGCTGACGCTGGAAGGTTTTTCGCTGCCGTCCTCGTCGCAAGCCACGCTCAATGAGCGCATACCTGAGCGTTTGTCCGACGGCGTCCTGCCGGGCAGGAGTGGAGCGAGCGGGGATGGATTCAATGTGGGCGAAGAAAGGCGGGGCCGGGTGCACTGGAATTTCTCTGACACGCTGTACGTGTTGTCGGGAAACCTTACTGCTGCGGAGCTTTTTGCCACGGCGATGCAAATACGTGAGCAGCAGAAGTTGCAATGGGTACCGGTAGCGCCTCGCGCCACGGAAACGATTGAGGGGCGGGGCGCGTCGGGTATGCTAGATCCCGCGTCGCGGGAAGCCGCCCCCGGGTTTAGCAAAATGTGACTGCACAATTTTTGTGGAGCCAGTTTAGAGCGTGCAGTCTGCGCAATAAAACGATTCATCTTCCAGCTTCATCGCGGTGAGATAGCCGCCCCACACGCAACCGGTATCCAGCGCATACACATTTTTGGTATTCGCTTCCCCCTCCAGCGCCGCCCAGTGACCGAAAATAATCCGGTCATCTTTGGTCTTGCGGTTTTTATAGCTGAACCAGGGTTGGTAATCGTGGTGCGCCGCCAGCGGACCCTGCTTGGTAATCAGGTCGAGGGTGCCGTCTTCCTTGCAGAAGCGCATACGGGTGAAGTAGTTGGTGATGGAGCGCAGTCGCTCTACACCAATCAGATGGTCACTCCACTTGTGCGGTTCGTTGCCGTACATACCGAAGAAATAAGCCTCGGCCATGGCGGGATCCTGCAGTGCCTGATGTACTTCACCTGCCAGCTCCAGGGCTTTGCTCATGCTCCATATGGGCGGAATGCCCGCATGAACCATGGAGAAGTACTTGCCCTTGACCTTTTTGTGCACCATAAGCGGCTGCTTTTGCAGCCACTCCAGAAGTTGGTCGGCGTCTTTGGCTCGCAATACTTCGGCGAGATCGTGTTCTTTATCGGTCAGTCGCTTGGCGCCGTGGGCAATGGCCAGCAGGTGCAGGTCATGGTTGCCGAGCACCGCGGTGATCTGGCTGCGGTGTTGGTAAAGAAAGCGCAGGGTGCCGAGGCTGTCGGGGCCGCGGTGGACCATATCGCCGGCCAGCCACAGTTTGTCCTTGTCCGGATTGAAGCGGACTTTTTTCAGCAGTCTTTCCAATGGTTCCAGGCAGCCCTGGATATCGCCGATTGCATAGGTGGCCAAAACGTTCCCCGTTTACTGCGCTTGATCTTGCGATGGCATGAGCTTGCTGCAGAAATTTGCCAGCTCTACGTACTCTTTCACGCTGAGGGTTTCCGGGCGACGACTGGTGTCTACCGGCAGCTGTTCGGGATCCAGATCCGGGAACAGGGGCTTCAGCGCATTGCGCAGGGTTTTGCGGCGCTGCTGGAAGGCGACGCTGACGATGCGCTCCAGCAGGGCTTCGTCTTCCGCCGGGTGCGGCAGAGTCTGGTGCGGTACCAGGCGCACGATGGCGGAATCGACTTTCGGCGCCGGGCGGAAGGATTGCGGCGGCACCGGGAATAGGCCCTGCACGCGGCAGTAGTACTGGGTCATCACACTCAGGCGGCCAAAGGCTTTGACCCCTGGTACTGCGCTCAGACGGTCCACAACTTCTTTCTGCAGCATAAAGTGCATGTCCTGCACCTTGCCGCGAAAGCTCAGTAGATGGAACAGCAGCGGTGTGGAGATGTTGTAGGGCAGGTTGCCCACAATGCGCAGCTGCTCACCGTCCTTCACCATGCTGCCGAAATCAAATTTCAGCGCGTCTTTCTCGATGATGGTGAAATCCGGGTAGCCGCGGAATTTGAATTCCAGCATCGGGATCAGGTCCCGGTCCAGTTCGACCGCGGTCAGTGACGGGCACTTGTCCAGCAGTAGCGCGGTGATGGCGCCCTGGCCGGGGCCGATCTCTACCAGCTTGTCGGTGTCCTTGGGGCCGATGGCGCGCACGATGCGCTCGATGATGTTCTCGTCGACAAGAAAGTTCTGGCCGAAACGCTTGCGCGCCTTGTGTTGGAAAAAATTGTCCATGAATGTGTTCGTTTGAATGAGGTTTGCGCGCGGGACGCACAGTTAAATTTGGCCCGGTTAAATATTGCGGAGCTGGACCAGTTCGATGGCCTGGTGCATGGCTGCGAGGAGACTGCCGGTATCGGCAATGCCTTTGCCTGCAATGTTGAGCGCGGTGCCGTGATCTACCGAGGTGCGGATATACGGCAGCCCGAGGGTGATGTTGATCGCGCGCCCGAATCCCTTGAATTTTAACACCGGCAGGCCCTGGTCGTGGTACATGGCCAATACGGCGTCACAGCGGGCCAGTTGTGGTGGGGTGAACAGGGTGTCCGCGGGTAGAGGGCCGATCAGGTTCAGTCCGAGGGCGCGCAGGGTATCGAGCGCCGGCTCGATGGTATCGATTTCCTCGCGCCCCAGGTGCCCGCCTTCGCCGGCGTGAGGGTTGAGGCCACACACACCGATACGCGGGCTTTCGATGCGGAACTGGTCGCGCAGGCTGCGGTGCAGAATGGTGAGCACCTGTTGCAGGGATTCGCCGCGGATTGCCGCACTGACATCCTTCAATGGCAGATGGGTGGTGGCGAGTGCCACGCGCAGGTCGTCGGCGGCGAGCATCATCACCACCTTTTCCACGCCGGCGTTGTCGGCAAAAAATTCGGTGTGTCCACTAAAGGGCACGCCCGCCTCGTTGATCACGCCCTTGTGCACCGGGCCGGTAACCACCGCATCAAAGCGGCGGTCTTTGCAGCCCTCGGCGGCGATGCGCAGGGTTTCCAGCACATAGGTACCGTTGGCGGGGTTGAGTTGGCCGGGGGTTGCGCTAGCCGCTAGTGAGACCGTCTGAATATGCAGGCAGTTGGCGGGGGTTGGCTCTGCCGGGCGATTCGAATCCCAAGGAATCAGTTGCAGGCTCTTGCCCTGGCGCGCGGCTTCCTGCTGCAGCAGGTCCGGGTCGGCGATGGCAACAATCTGGGCGTGGGAAATTGGGGTGGGGCGCTCGGAGCAGGCGAGCTTGACTGCTAGCTCCGGGCCAATCCCGGCGGGTTCGCCGGGGGTGAAGGCAATGCGTGGGGTCATTCCGTTACTGGCTGTCGCCCTCGCTGGTGTCGCCGGCCGCGGACTCATCCGCGGGTGGCTTGGCATCCGGGAGTTTGATTTCCACGTAGGCCTGGTCGCGGATTTCCTGGCGCCAGTTCTGCAGCTCTTCCTCGTAGCGGCGGTTGCGCAGCAGGTTGGCGGCCTGGTTGCGGATGTACTGGTCCGTCATGTCCTGCTGACGGCGGCCTTCCACCTGCAGAATATGCCAGCCAAACTGGCTGCGGAACGGCATAGTGATCTCGCCCACCGGGGTGTTGTCCATGGCCTGGGTGAATTCCGGTACAAACTGGCCGGGGTTGGACCAGCCCAGGTCGCCGCCCTGCAGCATAGTACCAATATCTTCCGAATTGTCTTTGGCGGCGTCTTCAAATTTCAGTTCGCCGGCCTGGATTTTTTCACGCAACTCGGTGAGCAGCTTGTAGGCGGCGTCGTCGTCGCGGATCGCGGAGGTCTTTACCAGGATATGGCGCACCTTGGTCTGCTCGACCACCTGTTCGGTGGCGCCGCGCTGCTCGTGAATTTTCAGCAGGTGGAAGCCGGCGTCACTGCGGAACGGCTTGGTGGTCTCGCCCACGCTGACGCCGTCCAGGGCATCGGCGAACAGGGTGGGCAGTTCCACGGTTTTGCGCCAGCCCAGATCACCGCCCTGCAGGGCGTTCTGGCCGGCGGAACTTGAAATCGCCAGGGCGCGGAAGTCTTCGCCACCCATGGACTTGTCATACACCGAGTCCGCCTTGGCGCGGGCTGCAGTGACTTCCTCCGCGGGGGCGCTGGAGCTGACAGGGATCAGGATATGGCCCAGCAGGTACTGGGGTGACTTCCAGAACTCGCCCTCTTTGGAGCGCAGGAAGTTGTTGATGTCCTGGTCGGTAATCTGGATGCGGCGACTGACACTGCCCTGCTCCACCCGGCGGATGATCAGCTCCTGGCGAATCTGCTGGCGGAAGGCGTTGTTGGAGATACCGTCCGCTTCCAGTTTTTGCTGGAATTCGGCCGGGGACATATTCATGTTCTGCTGTACCCGGGCGATGGCCTGGTCCAGCTCTTCCTCGGCGATGGTGACGCCGGCGCGGGCGCCCATTTGCAACTGCAGACGCTCGATAATCAGCTGTTCCAGTACCTGGCGCCGCAGTACATCCACTGGCGGTGCCTGCACGTTCTGTGCGGCAATCTGCTGGCTGATGGTCTGCATGCGCTGATGCAGCTCACTGGCCATCACCACGTCGTCGTCCACCACGGCCACCACGCGGTCCAGCTGTTGTACCTGGGCCCAGGCGGGAAGCGCAATGGCGCTGGCGGCGGCCAGGGTCACAAGACCGCGGCGAAGAGAGGTGAACATCTGCATTATTGTCATCACTGTTTCAGTACTTCTCGTTGTTCAAAGTTGGCAATGCCCTGGGTAAGTATGCGTGTGACCGAGCCGCCAATGCCAGCCAGGCCCTTCAACTGCAGTTCAATATAGACGCCTTCGTCGAATTCCAGCTCCTCCGGCGGGACGACGTCGGCCAGGTCATTGTCCAGCTCACGGCGCCACAGCACCCGTGTGCGGTAGCAGCAGGTGTCGTATTCGATCCCCGCCAGGTACTCCAGTTCCCTTTCAAAGGTCAAATCGTAGTTGGCCCGGGCTAGGAGTGAAAGCCGGTCATTCACCGGCCACGCGGCGGAGAGGTCTATCTGCTTGACCGGCCCCTGGATCAGATAGGTGTCGGTGCTGTCGTACACCTCTTCCTTGCGCAGGTAGCGGTAACTGGCGTTGATCAGGCGGAAATTGTCGTCCAGGTAGCGCAGGGTGACGTTACCGCGGTTTATGGTGTGGTCGGTGTCGTGGTAGATCACCTCGCTGCTGATGCGCAGGGCGTCGCTGGGCCGACTTTCCAGGCGCGCGGCAAATTCCGAGCGCGGCACATCTTCGATAAAGTCGCTCAGCTCGATTCGGCTGGCTTCGGAATAGAAGATCTGCCCGGCGCTGGCGGCGAACAGGTCGCGACCGCTGCGCGGGTCGATAAACCGGGTTGTGAGGCCAAACGAAGCGCGGTCGGCGTCGTCGATGCGGTCGTGGCCGTTGAAGCGGCTGTCGCGGAACAACTGGTCATAGCTGAAGGTGAACAGCGAGGTGTCGTACAGCAGGTCGTTGCCGCCGTCACTGGGGCTGGTGCTGACATTGAGAAAATCGGTCTGGTCCGCGTCGGTGCTGGCCATCAGGAACAGGCGCGGCTCCAGGGTCTGTACATACTCCTGCTGGAACAGGTTGCCGTAGCGTTCAAAAAACAGACCGCTGTCGATGGAGATCTGTGCGGCGGAAGCCTCCGGTGTGTTCATATCCGGGTCGGCGAGAAAGGTCTCCGCCAGTTCGTAGCCCAGGTAAATGCCGTTGATCTGCGGATTGAAAAAGCCCCACAGCCACTGTTTGTCCCAGCCAAAGCTGTAGTTGGCGTAGGCGCGGGTGGCATTGACGAAGTCGCGGGTACGAGTCGTGACGCTGTCCGGATCGTTCACATCCGCAATAAACTGGATCGTCTGCGTATCCTGGTGATCGAAAGCGGTGATCTCGTGGTCCAGCAGCAGCTGCCAGTCATCCCACTTGTAGTTGCCGTTTACGTTGAGTCGCGGCAGCTGGCTGTAGGTGTCAAAGCGGTCCTTCACCAGCTGCTGGTACTCCTGGGCGCGGAGGCTGGCAAACCAGTGCTCGGTGCTGAGGCTGGCTTGCGCGGTCTGGCTCAGGCTGGTCATGGCGCGGGCGTTGACGTTCTGCGGTACCTTGATTTCCGCATTGTCCAGATCGCGGAAATAGTCCGGGTCACTGACCCTGGTGTAATTGACTTTGGTACGCCACAGGCCCCCGGTACCGCCGACCTGGTTCAGGTTTGCATACCAGCGGTCTTCGCCTTTTGCCGGCAGTACCAGATCTTCCGGAAAGCCCTCGTCAATCAGGCGACGGGCGTCTTCGTCATTGCCGCCCTTGTCGTTGGGCAGCCCGGCGAGGCGCACTTCGGTGCTGAATACCGGGCTCAGGTGGCGGCCCTCTATTTCCAGGCCGGTACCCCGGTACTGCACATAGCGCGGGGCGATGGTGGCATCGAGTTGCGGTGCGATATTCCAGTAGTAGGGCACCGCGATGTCCCAGCCGTTTTCGTCGCTGTTGCTGAGGCTCGGAAACAGGAAGCCCGACAGGCGCTCATCTCCTACCGGGAAGCGCAGATAAGGGAAATAGAACACCGGCACATCGGCGATTTCCAGGCGCACATTGCGCGCGGTGCCCTGGCGTTCCACATTGTCGATGGCGATTTCGCCGCCGGACATGCGCCAGAAAACGTCGTCCGGTTCACAGCGCGTGTAGTTGCCTTCCGTCAGAATCAGCTCCCCGCTGGCCTCGCGGGACGCAAAGCGGGCGGAGCCGTGGGCGGCATCCTCATGGACCACGTAGGTGGCGTCCTCGATGGAGGCAGCCTTGCTGTCGGTGTGTACCTCGGCGGCCTTGCCACGCACCAGCATGCCCGGCTCACGCATTTCGATGGCGCCGCTCAGGTAGGCGGTATTTTCCTCGCGGTTGACGTCTACCTGGTCGGCAAAGAGCTGGCGGTAACCCTGAGTAATGTGCACATTGCCGCGCAATTGGGCGGTACCGTTTTCCAGCCAGTCGGAACTGTCGGCGGTGGCGCGCAGGGGCGAGTCCTCCGGCAGCTGGTCCGCGTTGGGGTACGCCCGCAGCGGCTCCACAAACATGCCGCCACAGATCGGCGACACCTGACTGCGCAGGGTGGGGTCCAGCTGGCTTTTCGGGAACCAGTCCAGGTACAGGTAGGGGTTTTCCTCGGGCTCGGGCGCGGATTCCGTTTCGGCCGTAGCGGTGAGCGGCCACAGAGAGTGGGCGGCGAGCAGGCCGAAAGCGAGGGAGCGGGGGCGTGACAATTGTCCAATGGCCAGCGCAAGACGGCGCCAGCGGGAAGCTTCCAGCATCGAGTGATTGGTTCCAGCTATCTTTAGAGTCTGTCTTGTATTCTGGCCATAGAGTGTGGCCCTGGTTTGGCCTTGGGCGAGACCGCGCGCGTGGCGCCGAAAAGCGCGCTTCCGGTAAAGACGGCACCGGCGCGCAAAAATCAGCGGTCGATTCTACTTGAATGGCCGTAACCATGGAAACCGCCCGTGCGGTGGCAGGGCCAGATTAGCGGGTGATCCGCACCTCCGGTGCCGCTACAATGCTCAGCTTTTAGGCAGCAAAAACAGGCGACAAAGAAGAGTGGCCGCGTATTTTTCGCCAATCGGTCGCCACAGGCCGTAAATGAACGTTTCGATAATGACAGGTGGTGGATGAACGAGTGTGTAACCCAGGTCCCCGATGAGCGCAAAGAGCAGCTGCGCCAGTGGGCCGCCCGCGCCCTGCAGGCAGGCCACGAACCGCTGCAATTGCCACCACTGGATGCCAGCCTCGATTTGCTGCCTCTGTCCGGGGATGCGGGTTTTCGCCGCTATTTCCGCACCGATACCAGTCCCAGCCTGATCGCGGTGGACTCCCCGCCAAGCAAAACCAACGTCAGCCGCTTTGTCGCCCTGGCCGATTACCTGCGCCGCAATGGCATTCACACGCCAATGGTGATCTCCGCGGATATCGAGCATGGTTATATGCTGCTGGAAGATCTCGGCGATACCCAGCTGCTCAGAGAACTGGATGACGACAGCGTCTCCGGTCTCTACGCGGAAGTCATGAGCGAACTCCTGTGCCTGCAGCAGATCAGTCGTCAGGAAGGACTGTTCCCGCCCTACAACCGCGAACTGCTGCATATGGAAATGCGCCTGCTGCCCGAGTGGCTGGTGGGAAAACTGTTGCAGCGGGCGCTGAGCGAGGAGGAAAACCAGTTGCTGGAGCGCACCTTCGCGCACTTGCTCGACAGCGCCAGTAGCCAGCCCCAGGTACTGGTGCACCGGGACTACCACAGCCGCAACCTGATGATCCGTGATGGCGAACGCCCCGGGGTGGTCGACTTTCAGGATGCCGTCTGGGGTCCGGTCACCTACGACCTCGCATCACTGCTGCGCGACTGTTATATCCGCTGGCCGCGGGAACAGGTGGAAAACTGGGCGCTCGCTTACGCCTCCACCGCCATGGACGCCGGCGTGATTCCCGAAGTCGACGGCAAGACCTTCCTGCGCTGGTTCGACTGGATCGGTCTGCAGCGCCACTTCAAAGTTCTGGGGCTTTTCCCGCGTCTGTATCTGCGCGATGGCAAACACGGCTACCTGCCGGATCTTCCCCTTGTCATACGCTACACCCTGGAAGTGTGCGATAAATACGAAGAGACACAGCCCTTTGCCCAGTGGTTCCGGGCCGAATTATTGCCCCTGATCGAACTGCAGGACTGGTACCGCGACTACCGCACCGCTGGTGATCGCCGGAACTCAGAAACCGAAATTTACTGATCAACGCCCGAAAAAAGCCAAGAGATGACAGTTCAAACCACCAAGGCGCCCACCGCCATGCTCCTCGCCGCCGGATTTGGCAAGCGCATGCGCCCGCTCACCGATCACACGCCAAAGCCACTGATCCCGGTGCTGGGCAAACCCCTGATCGAATACGCCATTGAGCGCCTTACCCGGGCCGGTGTCACCAACCTGGTCATCAATCTCGCCCATCTCGGCGAGCAAATCCGCGAACACCTCGGCAATGGCGAGCGCTTCGGCGCAACCATTCAATACTCGGAAGAAAGCCAACCCCTGGAAACCGCCGGCGGCATCAGCAAAGCCCTGCCGCTGTTGGGTGACGCGCCTTTTCTGGTGGTCAATGGCGACGTCTGGTGCGATTTCGATTTCGCCCAGTGGGTGGACAACCCGCTGCCGGAAAACTGCCCCGGCCGCCTACTCATGGTGCCCAACCCGCCGCACAATCCAGAGGGCGACTTTGGGATTGAAGAAGGCCTGCTTTCCGGCACCACCAAACCCAGATTCACCTTCGCCGGTATCAGCTTTCTGCGCCCGGAAGTTCTCACCGGTTATCCCAAAGCCCGGGAATGTTACGGTCTGGGAGAAGTGTTCGCGTATAACGAAGACAAAATGCAGGCGGAAGTTTATGAGGGCGACTGGTGCGATGTCGGCACCCCGGAGCGCCTGAACAAGCTGGAAGAAAGACTAAGAGCGAGTTAACCCACCCGCTCACGAAGTACAAAAGCACAAATCGAAGGCCGGGCACCGGGTGGGGCTTTTCAGGATCGTCGGCAACAGGGATGTTGCCGACGAAGCGTACAGGGACGTATTCACAGCGGTCCTGAAAAGCCCCACCCGGTGCCCGGCCGCCACAAGGCCTGAATCAAAGGGGCCACGACGAAAGCACCGAGACGAGAAAATGCCAGACTACAAAATTGCACCCTCCATCCTCTCCGCCAACTTCGCCCGCCTGGGTGAAGAAGTCGACAACGTCCTCGCCGCCGGCGCCGACTGGGTGCACTTCGACGTAATGGACAACCACTACGTCCCCAACCTCACCATCGGCCCCATGGTCTGCAAAGCCCTGCGCAACCACGGCGTAACCGCCCCAATCGACGTCCACCTCATGGTCGAACCCGTCGACGACATGATCCGCATGTTCGCCGACGCCGGCGCCAGCTACATCACCTTCCACCCGGAAGCCAGCAAACACGTCGACCGCTCCCTGCAGCTCATCCAATCCCTCGGCTGCAAAGCAGGCCTGGTGTTCAATCCGGCTTCCAGCCTCGACGCCGCCAAATACGTCATGGACAAGCTCGACATGATCCTGCTCATGTCCGTAAATCCCGGCTTCGGCGGCCAGAAATTCATCCCCGCCACCCTCGACAAACTCAAGGAAGCCCGCAAACTCATCGACGATTCCGGCCTCGACATCCGCCTCGAAATCGACGGCGGCGTCACCAAAGACAACATCCGCCAAATCGCCCAGGCCGGCGCCGACAGCTTCGTCGCCGGCTCCGCCATCTTCAATGCGGATGACTATGCTGAAGTGATCAAAGTGATGCGCTCAGAGTTGGCGCAGGTTTGAGCTTCGTAGCCATGGTGGCTTCGTAGTGGGCACCGTGGCGGCCGGGCACCGGGCGGAGCTTTTCGGGACCGCTGTGAATACGTCCCTGTACGCTTCGTCGGCAACATCCCTGTTGCCGACGATCCCGAAAAGCTCCACCCGGCACCCAGCCTTAGCATCGTATTTCAGCGTTATTAAGTGCCATGCGAAGCTGGAGTACCGGGTAAAGGTTTTTGAAAGCGTCGCAAACAGGATGTTTGCGCCGCAGCGCCCAGGGATGGGTCCACAGCGGTTTCAAAAACCTTTACCCGGTGCTCCGGCGCCACAAGAGGTTATAAAGGACCTCAAAGGACTGCACAGGGCCAAGAAAATCCCGAGCTTGCCGCCTCTACCAGAGATTTGTACACTTGCTCGCCGGAATACAGGGAAGCAACTCGACGCTGCGAGATTCTGACATTGAACTGCACTGCCCCCCACATCAACAGCTGGCGATGGCGCCACTGACCCATAGAGCCTGAAGACCGAGATACCGGTCCGACGGGCGCCTTTCCCGCGGGTAGGATTCCACCAAAGATGCGCAATCCAGGCCCGAACAAAAAATACCAAGCATTGCACAGACCGGAGTCGCCATGACCCCCAGCGAATACGCCCAACTTGCGTCTAAAGGATTTAACCGTATACCTCTTGTCCGCCGCGTACTGGCCGACATTGAAACCCCGCTGACCACCTACATGAAGCTCGCCGCCCGCGATGGCGGCCGCTACAGCTACCTGCTGGAATCCGTACAGGGCGGGGAAAAGTGGGGGCGCTACTCCATCATCGGCCTGCCCGCGCGCACCGTATTGAAAGTGACTGGTCATGATGTAGTAGTCGAGCGCGATGGCAAAATCGTCGAGCAGAACACCGTCGAAGACCCACTCGCCTTCGTCGAAGAGTTTCGCGGCCGCTACAAGGTGCCGGAAATCGAAGGCCTGCCGCGCTTCAACGGCGGCCTCGTCGGCTACTTTGGCTACGACGTGGTGCGCTATATCGAGCCCAAGCTCGCCGACAGCTGCCCGCCGGATACTCTGGGTAACCCGGATATCCTGCTGATGGTCAGCGATGAGCTGGTGGTGTTCGACAACCTTGCCGGCGCCGTGCTGTTTATCGTACACGCCGACCCGGAACAGGAAGACGCGTTTGAGTCTGCCCAGCGCCGCCTGGACCAGCTGGTGGGCCAGCTCTCCCAGCCGCTGGCCAGCGTCGAACCGTTAGGTATCGACGGCGAACATACCGCAGAAGACACCTTTACCTCCCATTTCGGCGAAGATGCCTTCAAACAGGGCGTACACAAGGTCAAGGATTACATCCTGGCCGGCGATGTGATGCAGGTAGTGCCGTCCCAGCGCCTGTCCGCGCCATTCACGGTTCCACCACTGAATCTCTACCGCGCCTTGCGCAGCCTGAATCCGTCACCATATATGTACTTCCTCGACCTGGGTGACCACCAGGTGGTGGGCTCCAGCCCGGAGATTCTGGTGCATCTGGAAGATGGGGATATGACCGTGCGTCCGATCGCTGGTACCCGCCGCCGCGGTGCCACCGAGGAGCAGGATCTGGCGCTGGAGAAAGACCTGCTGGCAGACCCGAAAGAGATCGCCGAGCACCTGATGCTGATCGACCTCGGCCGCAACGACGTGGGCCGTGTTGCGCAGACCGGTACTGTGCAGGTCACCGAAAAAATGGTGGTGGAGCGCTACTCCCACGTGATGCACATCGTCTCCAATGTGACCGGCAAGATAAAATCGGAGTTGCATGCCATCGACGCCCTGCGTGCGGCGCACCCGGCAGGCACCCTGTCCGGTGCGCCCAAGATCCGCGCCATGGAAATTATTGATGAACTGGAGCCGGAAAAGCGCGGTGTCTACGGCGGTGCCGTTGGTTACCTGGCGTGGAACGGCAATATGGATACCGCCATCGCGATTCGCACCGCGGTGATCAAGGATGAAAAAGTATACGTGCAGGCCGGAGCCGGCCTGGTCGCGGATTCCGATCCGCAATCCGAGTGGGACGAGACCATGAACAAGGCGCGGGCACTGTTCCGCGCCGTGGCCATCGCTACCGGGCAATAGCGAATACCTTTTAACTTTTTTTCTTGATCCATTGGAAGCAGTAAGACCGATGAGTGAAGTTTTAGTTGAACAGAAACGCGGCTTTGCAGAAAGCTGCCGCAGGTTGGTAGAAGCACCGATCTTTAATCAGGTGATTATCGCCCTGATCTCGGTGAACGCCGTGGTGGTAGGGCTGGAAACCTCCACCTGGGTGCTGGAGCGTTTTAGCAGCGCGTTGCACGGTATCAACCAGCTGATCCTGCTGGCGTTTATGGTGGAGGCCGCGATCAAGATCGCCGCCCACGGCAACCGCCCCTGGCGCTACTTCGCCAATGGCTGGAACGTGTTTGATTTCTCCATCATCGTGCTGAGCCTGGTCCCGGCGGCTGGCCCGATGGCTACGCTGGCGCGCCTGGTGCGGGTGCTGCGAGTTTTGCGTCTGGTATCGGCGTTCCCGGAACTGCGTTTGCTGGTGGACACGCTGCTGCGCAGCTTGCCGAGCATGTTCCATATCAGTCTGCTGATGGGCATTATTTTTTACATTTACGGGGTGGCCGGTTATTTCCTGTTTCACGAAATCGACCCCACCCACTGGCGCAACTTGCCCATCGCGCTGTTGAGTCTGTTCCGCATTGTCACCTTTGAGGACTGGACCGACATCATGTACACCGCGATGGAGTCCATGCCCTACAGCTGGATCTATTTCCTGAGCTTTGTAGTGATGGGCGCGTTTGTGATGATCAACCTGTTTATCGGGGTAGTGCTGAACAACCTGGAAGAGGCCAAGCTGCGCCGCCTGGACGAGTTGGCGATGCCGCCGAGTCAGACCGAAATTCTGCGCGAACTCCGCGCAACCCAGGACTCTCTTGCCCGCTTGCAGAAGCGTTTGGGAGACATGGGAGATGAGAAAGGAAGCGAATCATGATCCTGATGATCGACAACTACGACTCCTTCACCTTCAACATCGTGCAGTATCTGGCGGAGTTGGGCGCGGAGGTTGTGGTCAAGCGCAACGATGAAATTACCGTTGCGGATATTGAAAAGCTGAACCCGGAGAAAATTGTGATCTCCCCGGGGCCCTGCACGCCGAACGAAGCGGGAATCTCCATGGATACCATCCGCACTTATGCCGGCAAGCTGCCAATTCTGGGTATTTGTTTGGGACACCAGAGTATCGGCCAGGTGTTTGGCGGCCGCGTGGTGCGCGCCGGGGAAGTGATGCACGGCAAGACCTCGCCGATCATTCACAACAATCTGGGTGTATTTAACGGTCTTTCCAATCCGTTCGAGGCGACTCGCTATCACTCACTGGTAGTGGAGAAGGGCAGTCTGCCGGATTGTCTGGAAGTTACTGCCTGGACCGAGACCGAGAGCGGCGAGATCGATGAGATTATGGGGATCCGCCATCGCGAATTGCCGATCGAAGGGGTGCAGTTCCACCCCGAGTCGATTTTGACTCAGCATGGGCACGATATGTTGCGGAATTTTTTGGAGTCCTGAAGGGTGCTTTGTAGAAGGGCCGGTGGCGGTACTGCTGCCGGTATCCATCTGCGAGACACGCCGTGAACCCATCCATGGGGGCTCTTCTAAAACGTCCCTGTTTTAGAAGGTCTCGCAGATGGATCCCGGCATCAGTACCTTCGCATGCAGAATCAGGGCGCTGATCGCCTTTCAGGGCAAGTTCATAGGGAGCGGGGAGCAAGAATAATGAATATCCAACAGGCCATCGGAAAACTGGTCGAGGGTGAGCATCTCACCCGCGGGGAAATGCGCGAGGCCATGGGCCAGATTATGCGCGGGGAAGCGGAAGACGCGCAGATAGGCGCGTTTCTGGTGGCCTTGCGTATGGCCGGTGAATCCGTGGAGGAAATCACCGGTGCGGTGGAGGTGATGCGCGAGCTGTGTACCAAGGTCGAGATCGACCAGACCAATGCGGTGGATATCGTCGGTACCGGCGGTGATGGGGCCAACCTGTTTAATGTTTCCAGTGCTTCCAGTTTTGTTGCCGCCGCTGCCGGCGCGCGGGTGGCCAAGCATGGCAACCGTTCCGTTTCTTCCTCGTCCGGCGCAGCAGATCTGCTGGAAAAGGCCGGTATTTATCTACCTTTGACTCCCGAGCAGGTCGCCCGCTGTATCGACGGCGTGGGGGTGGGCTTTATGTTTGCGCCCAGCTATCACAGCGCTATGCGCCACGCCATTGGGCCGCGCAAGGCACTGGGGCTGCGCACCATTTTCAATTTACTGGGGCCGCTCACCAACCCCGCCGGCGTAAAGCGCCAGGTGATCGGTGTGTTCGATCCGCACTACTGTCGCATGCTGGCGGAAGTACTGCAGACACTGGGTTCCGAGCATGTGCTGGTACTGCACAGCGACGATGGGCTGGATGAGGTGAGTCTCGCAGCGGACACCCGCGGATGGGAGCTGAAGAACGGTGAGCTGAAAAAAGTCACCATTTCTCCGGAAGATTTCGGTATCGAGCGGCAGAACCTGGACGGCTTGTGCGTGGATGGTTCTGAAGAATCTCTGGCACTGATCCGCGATGCCCTCGGCAAGCGTGAAACCGCCGCGGGGGACAAGGCAGCTGATATCATTGCCATGAATGCTGGCATGGCCATCTACGTGAGTGGTGTGGCAGCTAGCCGGGCGGAAGGGGTGAGCATGGCGCAGGACGCCATCTACAGCGGCCTCGCCGGAGAGAAGATTAACGAGCTGGCCGCCTTTACCAGCGCATTCAAAGAGTGAAGTAATGAATACTCCAACGATTCTGAAGACCATCGTCGAGCGCAAATGGGAAGAAGTGGCCGAGCGCAAGAAGCTGGTGAGTCAGGATGAGATGCAGCAGCGCGCGCTCAAGCAGCCAACCTGCCGCGGATTTGTACAGGCCATCGAGGCCAAGCGTAACGCCGGCGAAGCGGCGGTGATCGCTGAAATCAAAAAGGCCTCCCCGAGCAAGGGCGTGATTCGCGAAGATTTTATTCCCGCAGAAATTGCCACCAGTTACGAGAAGGGCGGTGCCGCCTGTCTGTCGGTACTGACCGATGTGGACTTTTTCCAGGGCGCCGATGAATACCTGCAGCAGGCCCGCAACGCGGTGCGGCTGCCGGTGATCCGCAAGGACTTTATTGTCGATCCGTATCAGGTGTACGAGGCCCGCGCTATCGGTGCCGACTGCATCCTGCTGATCGCCGCCTGCCTGGACGACGCACAGCTCACCGGCCTGAACGATCTGGCGCTGGAGCTGGGTCTGGATGTGCTGGTGGAGGTGCACGATCGCGCAGAGCTCGAGCGGGCCTTGAAACTGCCCAATCGCCTGATCGGTATCAACAACCGCAACCTGCACAACTTTGAAGTGCAGCTGGAAACTACCTTCGGCCTGCTGGAGCGGATTCCCGATGACCGAATCGTGGTCACCGAAAGCGGTATCCACACTACCGACGACGTGGCGGCCATGCGCGGCCACAATGTGGATACTTTCCTGGTGGGTGAAGCCTTTATGCGCGAGGAAGAACCGGGCCGTCGCCTGATGGAGCTGTTCAACTAACACGTCACCCCGGACTCGACCAGGGATCCGGCACTACAGAGTGCATTGCCCGAGGCCGGGTTAAATTAACCCGGCCTTCGCAAAGATTTCGATGGCCGGCTGCAATTCTTTTTCATACTTTCGCCAGCGTGCCACCGCACTGCGGTAGATGGGCTGGCGTACCTGTACGCTGCTCGCCGTGGAAACCGCCGCATCGGACTGGTGGAACTCCAGGCAGGCCTCCTCCCAGGGCAACCCCAGATAGTCCATTAATGCGTGCGCTTCCCTCCGCGGGTTCTCGGTGAGCTGCTCATAACTTACCGTGTGGATCCTGTCTCTGAAAATTGTCTGCCAGTGATCGATCAGGTTCCGGTAGGCACAGATATAGCGCGCGGTATCTTCCAGGCTGTAGTGGTAGTGGTAGTAGCGAAAGTTGAAAGAAAACAATTGGCGAAAATTGCTCAGGCATACATCCAGTGGGTGCCGGTCGAGTACCACGATTTTCGCATTCGGCAGGCTGCGCAGAATAAACCCGAGATAGAGAAAATTCATTGGCAGTTTGTCGATCAGGTATGCGGCACTTTTGCCCCGTGCGCGGCAACGGGTTTCGTAGTCCTGTCCGATAGTTGCAGGGGTCACATTCAGTGCTTCGTCAATGACTTCCAAAGCCAGTGTGTGCGGGGAACCGGTGTTTGAGTGGCGCTTGATCGCCAGTGGAAACTCGTGAAGTTCACCCAGCGATTCGATTTGTGAGTGGCTGGCGAGAATACGCTCTACCAGTGTGGTGCCGGAGCGGGGCATGCCCACGATAAACAGAGATTGGTTGCCGAGCCCTGTTGCGCTATTCGGCGCTGCCGATGAGAACGCGGATTTCAGCCCGTCAAACAGTGTCGCGTCCTGCGCAAAGGAATAGCCGATCTTTTCCCGGTAGCGATGCTTGGCTGTCTCCAGGTATTCGAAAGCCTGTGCGTAGTCGCCGCTGCGCTCACAATCACGCGCCAGCGCGTGGCTCAAATAGAGCCGGTCCTCGGTGCTCAGTTGCGGCAGCTGTAGTCGTTTTTTCAATTCGGCCGTATTTTCTACACTCGCATTGTTCTTCCCCAATTCCGACAGCGCCCAGCGCGCGCGGGCAAAATCTGGCTGCAGCGCAATGGCTTTTTCATAGGCTGCGCGCGCTGCATCCATATTGCCGAGGAACTGCTCGGTGGAGGCGAGGTTAAATTGAAATTGGGGATTTTCCGGTGCCAGTGACACGGCGCGGCGCAGGGGGTTGATGGCCTTGTGGTGTTCGTCGAATCGCGCGTATATCACACCCAGTGTATCGAGAATCAACGGCCTCTCGGGGTTTGCCGCAAGTGCCAAGTCTGCCGCCTGAATTGCCCGGTCGTAGTCATTCAGTTGCGCATAGTAGCGCGCCTTTTGCGCGAGATATTCAGGATTCTCCGGGCAGCCTGCCAGCGCCCGTTCGACCATCTCGACTGCCTTGTATAGCTGGCCCGCCGCTGCCGCTGCGATACTGGCGAGAAACCAGGCATCGCTGTGCGCCGGGTCACCCTGCAAAATCTGGCGGCAGTAGTGGTGGAGTGCGCGCATGTCGCCCCGGTTGAGGGCCTGCTCTGCAGCACTGTGCAATTGCGCAATGGAGGGAGTCTGCATAGATGGCAATAAAATAAGGATCAACAAATAAAAAAGCCGGCCGGGACAGTGTATCCCAGACCGGCTTGATAGAAAGCCTACAGGTGTCAGAAGCTGTAGGTGAAGCGGGCACCAATGGTACGCGGAGTACCGACGTACTGGCCGTAGGAACGCTGGGTGAAGCCGTTGCCCCACTCGATACCCGGACCGTTGTTTTCGTCCTGCAGGTTGCGGCGGCTGGTGCGGGTTCCGGTGATGTAGTATTTGTCCCACAGGTTGTCCGCGAACGCCTGCACCGTCCACTTGTCCAGTGACAGGGTGGCAGACAGGTGGTGTACCGCATAACCCGGAATGGCTTCGCCACCGCGGTCACCCGCAGTAATGCTGCCATCTTCCTCGACCATATACAGCGGGTCTTCCGGGCCACCAACCATGTTGTACACATCGCTGGCGAACACGAGCCCGTAGTTCAGGGCTAGGTCATAGTTGCCCATTACCGTGGTTGAGTAGTTCAGGTTGAGAGAGCCCTGGTGCTCGGCGTGTCCCGGCAGGCGAGCGCCCGCATAGACATCGTAGGGGCCGACCAGGCCGGGGGCATCCTCGGTGAGCTCGGCATCGGTATACGCGTAGGTGAAGGCCAGATCCAGACTGTCACTGATCAGCCAGCTTCCCTGGAGCTCAAACCCCTGGCTGACGGCGGCGCTGCCGTTGCCGGTAATGGGGAGAGATCCATTTTGGGTGGTGGTGGCAACCTGCAGGTCGGTCCAGTCGATGTAGTACAGCGCGGTGCTGATAATCAGGCGCTCGCCGACCAGGCCTTTGTAGCCGATTTCGTAGTTGTCGATTTTGTCCGGGTCAATCAGTACTTCTTCCGGCAGTGCGCACAGTTGCTGATTATCGCTGGCGATTTGCTCCGGGGTACATTCCGGTACGGAGTTGACACCGCCGTTGCGGTAGCCCTGGGAGTATGTGAAATACACCATGCCGGAATCGGTCGCATCCCAGGCGAGGTTGAACTTGAACAGGTCTCCCTCGTCTTCCCCCTGATTGGTACCGAGGTCAATGTTGATGGCGTCCTGAGGAGCCCCGAGGAATACGGTATCGTACAGAGGGAGTCCGAAGCCGCCGGTAATGTCGGTTTCAAAATTGTAGCGACGGTAACCGCCGGTGACCGCGAGTGTGTCGGTCAGGCTATAGGTCAGTTCACCGTAAAAGGCAGATTCTTTTTCGTCGATATCGGTAAGCTGAATGTACTCTAGACTGTCTGGACGAAGCTGCTCGGCGCCCCAGTTATCCACAGCGAACTGGTCGAAGAAGGGGGTATATTCTTCACTGATCGCATCGGAAACATATTTGTTCTGGAAGTAACCGGCGACCCATTTGAACGGACCTTCATGCTGTGAGGACATGCGCAGTTCAAAGGTATCGGCTTTGTCTTTTACTTCCTCGCGCGTGTAGGCCGAGAACGACGGAAAGGAATCGTAGCCGTAGTCCAGGTCGAGCAAGAGGTCGGTCTGGTCGCGCTGGCCCAGCTCTTCATACTCGGATTGGCCGTAAACCATGGTGGCCTGGGCAAAGCCGAGATCACCGATCAGCTCGATACTGGTGAGCTTGTTGGTGTAGTGATTGGGCTCCTCATAGCGCATGCCGGATTCGTAGGGACCGGTGCCGAAGGAGAGCTGGTTGGCCAGCTGGCGACCCTCTGCCTTAGTATCCTGGTAGTAGTGCCAAAGGTTGGCTTCCAGCCAGTCGGTGGCGAGCCAGCGCACATTGATACGGCCGGATTTGGTGTCTTCGCCATTTGCGTCTTTGACTTTGCGCAGGTTCGCGGCGACATCATCGGGATCGTTGAAGTCAGGGTCCGGATTGGATACGCCAGATTCGCGCACAACATAGTTGTAATCAATAAACCCCGGATCCTGAATACTGTCGGCATTCACGCGCACGGCGAGGGTGTCGGTGATGGCGAAGTTCAGGGTTGCGCCGTACTCCTGACCGAGTCCGGAGCTTTCGCTCGTGCTGCTTGCGCTACTGCGGAGCTTGGCGGAGAAACCCGAGGGGTCGGCTTTGGCGGGAATATAGCGAATGGCGCCGCCCATTGTGCCCTGTCCGTAAAGGGTACCCTGGGGGCCAATCAGGACTTCTACCCGCTCCAGGTCAATTGGCTTCAGGTCAACCTGCAGCGGGATATCGCCGAGGTAGGTGGCCACGGTGCTGCTGCTGAAGCCCGGGCCCAGGCCACCGGTGTTCAGTCCGCGCACCAGCACATCGGGTGACTCATCGCGGGGGCCGCGATCCACCACGGTCAGGCCCGGAGTGTAGTAGGCGATCTTGGCGATGCTGTCGAGGCGCAGCTCGTCGATTTTCTCCCCACCCACGGCAGAAATGTTGATGGGAATATCCATCACGTTTTCTTCCCGCCGCGAACCGGTGACCACGACTTCTTCAAAAACCGGTTTGCTCTTGCTATCCGTTTCCTGCGCGGCGGCAATCTGCGGCAGGGGCATTGCCGCGCAAGAGATGGCCAGCGCCAGGTGGGATTTTTTTAGCGTGAGGTAGTTGTTGGTGTCCCTCATAAGATCTCCCTAAGACTTTTTCTTGTTTGTGTGTTGAATTGGCTGCAACCAACGTACCAGTGCAGGGGAGAATATTTTGCTAAAAAGCGGCAATTTGCAGAGTTTAATTTTGCGCGTGTGCGTCAAACTGGTTCTTGCGGGCACTTAATGTGCGAATAGCGCATCATTATGGTGCTTGTGCAGAATAAAATGCTAGACGGTCGTCTTGTATTTTGCGTGGGGCTGGCGCCAAACAGGCACAAAAAAGCCGGGGCTTGCCCGGCTTCTTCGTTGGATTCTTGTGTAAGAGGAACTAGCGTGTCCCGTAGACCACCATGGTTTTTCCTTTTACGGACACCAGGCCCTGCTCTTCCAGAGTCTTCAGTACCCGGCCCACCATCTCGCGGGAGCAGCCGACAATGCGACCGATTTCCTGGCGGGTAATCTTGATCTGCATACCTTCCGGGTGGGTCATCGCATCCGGCTCGTTACACAGGTCCAGCAGGGTGCGGGCCACGCGGCCGGTCACGTCCAGGAACGCCAGGTCACCCACCTTGCGGGTGGTGTTGCGCAGGCGGACGGCCATCTGGGTGGCCAGGTTGAACAGGAATTCCGGATGCTGACGGGTCAGTTCCTGGAACTTGGTGTAGGAGATTTCCGCAACTTCACATTCGGTCTTGGTGCGCACCCAGGCACTGCGGGTGTCCTGGTCAAACAGGCCCATTTCGCCGAAGAAGTCGCCGTCGTTCAGGTAGGCCACGATCATCTCGCGGCCCTCGTCGTCTTCGATCAGTACGGTTACGGAGCCGCGCATGATGAAGTAGAGGGACTCACAGCGGTCGCCAGCGTAAATGATGGTGCTCTTGGCCGGGTAGCGGCGGCGATGGCAGTGGGCGAGAAAGTCTTCGATGTTGCCAGTAGTCAGAGTGTCTTCGGTAGCGACCGTCACGGATCTACTCCTTTTCTTGAAATTTTTGTGCCTGATCCCGGGTAAGTGGATGATTATCCCGCTAAAACCCCGATGCCAACAGGGGGCATCACAGGTCAATGCTCAGCAATGTGATCTGGGCCACTTTTTGTCCGACGTGGGGACAGGGTGTTGTTTATAGCGGTTGTCGGCACCGGTGACAACCACCGTTAGTAAAGGCTCACTCTGTAGCGCCTGCCGCTGGTACGAGCTGTTACGGTGCCCGAGGCACCACAGCGTGCTGAGGATTCCCGCGACTCTTGTGATAAGCTCCCGGCCCCCATTCAATATGAAGGAGAGAGTTCCATGGCGGGCGTAATGCAGGGGCAGGTGACCTGGGTGAATGGTGTCACCTTTATCGGCGAGTCGGGCAGTGGCAATTCCGTGGTGATGGAAGGAGGCCAGAAGAACAATGGCATTCGCCCCATGGAGATGATCCTGCTGGGTGTGGGTGGCTGCGCCTCCTACGACGTGGTGGGTATCCTGCAGAAGACCCGTCAGGACGTGGCCAGCTGTCATGTGGAACTGAAGGGCCACCGCCCGGATGCGGTACCGGCGCCGTTTGAGAAGATCGAGATGGAGTTTGTGGTGCGCGGGCGCAATATCAAGGAGTCCCAGGTGGCGCGCGCGGTGGAGCTGTCGGCAGAGAAGTACTGCTCCGCGTCCATCATGCTGGGCAAGGCCGGGGTGGAGATTGTGCACTCCTACCGTATCGAAGAAGTCTGAGCCGCCAGCTTTCCTGTTGTAAGCCCGCAGCGTGCGGCTGCGGGTGACTGTCCCTAACGCTACAATTGTCTCGTTCTCCCGTGCCCACTAATATGCGCACATTTGTACTCATTCAGCGGGAAAAACGATGACAGATCTCAACCACAAGACCACCATCCGTATTCTCACCACCGGTGGCACCATTGAAAAGAGCTATTGCGAATCCGAGGGCACCCTCAAGAACCGAGCGTCCATCATTCGCGAGGGGCTGATCAGCAGCCTGCGCCTGCCCTATACCCATCTGGAGCTGGAGAGCATCCTCAACAAGGACTCCCTGGAGATGGACAACAGCGACCGCGACCAGATCTGCGCTGCCATCGCCAGCACCGCGCAGCAGGGCGACCCCATCGTTATCCTGCACGGTACCGACACCATGTCGATCACCGCCGAATACTGCTTTGAAAAGATGGGTACGCCGTCCGTCCCGGTAGTGTTCACCGGCGCCATGCGCCCCATGGGCTTTATCGATTCCGATGCCCGCCAGAATGTCACCGAGGCACTGCTCACCGCGCGCCTGATGCAGCCCGGCTTCTATATTGCCTTCCACAACCGGGTGTTCCCCATCCCCGGTGCGCGCAAGAACCTGGAAACCGGGACCTTCGAAGCCATTTAACCCTGTTACACTGCGCCTTTTTAATTGTGATCACATTTTAGGTGTAGGCTGAACAACCCTTCAGTTTTACTGGCTGCCAATTTTCATATTGAAGACCGAGGTGTTCATGACCGATCAGCAGAAACCGCAATCCACCCCGCAATCCCTGCAGGAGTGGCTCGCCATGGCCGACAGCCTCACCATCGAGGGGCGCGCCTTTATCAATGGCGAATATGTGGATGCCCGCAGTGGCCAGACCCGCCCCTGTACCAGCCCGGCAGACGGCCGCGAGCTGGCGCAGATCGCTAACTGTGGCCCGGAAGATGCCGAGGTGGCGGTCAAGATCGCCCGCGACACCTTCGAATCCGGTGTCTGGTCCCATATGCCTCCCATGGATCGCAAGAAGATCCTGGTGCGTTTTGCCGAGCTGATCGAAGCCAACCGCGAGGAAATCGCCCTGCTGGAAAGCCTCGACGCGGGCAAACCCATCAGCGATACCATGAATGTGGATGTGCCCGGTGCGGTGACCACTATTCGCTGGAACGCCGAAGCCATCGACAAGATCTACGACGAGGTTGCTCCCACAGGTCCCACGGAGATAGGCCTGATTACCCGTATGCCCCTGGGGGTGATCGCGGCGATTGTGCCGTGGAACTTCCCGCTCTCCACCACCGCGTGGAAACTGGGCCCGGCACTGGCCACCGGCAACAGCGTGATTCTGAAGCCCGCTTCCAACACCCCGCTCACCGCCATCAAACTGGCCGGCCTGGCGAAAGAAGCTGGCCTGCCGGACGGCGTACTGAACGTGTTGCCCGGGCCCGGCAGTACCCTCGGCAAGGCCCTCGGCCTTCACATGGATATCGATGGTCTGACGTTTACCGGCTCCACCGAAGTGGGCAAGACGCTGACCGAGTACTCCGGCCAGTCCAACCTCAAGCGCACCTTCCTCGAGCTGGGCGGCAAGAGCCCCAATATCGTGTTTGCCGATGCGGATCTGGACAAGGCGGCGCAAGCGGCGGCGCTGGCCGTGTTCTACAACCAGGGCGAAACCTGTACCGCGGGTACCCGCCTGCTGGTGGAAAAAGGCATTGCCGATACCTTTATCGAAAAAGTGAAGAAGGCCTCCGAGCGCTTCAAGCCGGGCCACCCGCAGGACCCGAACTCGGTGATGGGTGCGCTGATCGACCAGAGCCAATTCGACACCGTCGAATTCTACGTGGCCAAGGGCCTGGAGCAGGGCGCCAGTCTGGTGTGCGGCGGCAAGCCCGCAGAAGCGGTGGAAGGGGGGCACTACTACGAGCCGACTATTTTCCGCGGCGTAAGCGGCGACATGACTATCGCCCGTGAGGAAATCTTCGGCCCGGTGCTGTCCATTATCGAATTCGAGACCGAAGAGGAAGCGCTGAAGATCGCCAACGATTCCATCTACGGCCTCGCTTCCGGTGTCTGGACAAAAGACATCAGCCGCGCCCACCGTATGGCTCGCGATATCCGTGCCGGATCTGTGTGGGTGAACAACTATTTTGGTGGCGATATCACCGTGCCGTTCGGCGGCTTCAAACAATCCGGCAACGGCCGCGACAAGTCCCTGCATGCGCTGGATAAGTACTGCGAGCTTAAATCCACCTGGATCGACATCAGCTGAGGAATCACTGAAAAACTACTGCGCGTGCGCCTGGCGGCGTCCGGCGGTGCTCGGCAGCTCATGTATTCGACATACACTCCGCTGCCTCCGCTCCGGCGGCCACCACCAGGCACCCGCTCGCTACGTTTTTCAGCGATTCCTGATTTGCTTAATAACGAACGACTCCGTTGGGCCGCTATTGCGGCCCTTTTTTTGTCGGTTGGCTGGGGCTTGGCCTGATTGCCGCAAACCGCATACACTCTCCGCGGAATTAATGTATTTGCCAGTGCGGTTGCGCAGCTGGTTAATTTTCTGCACGCCTTTATTGCTTTGGGGAACCTCATGTTCGAATGGATTGCGAGCCCGGAGGCCTGGATTGCCCTGGCCGCCCTGGCGGCCCTGGAAATCGTGCTGGGCATTGACAACATTATCTTTATTTCCATCCTCGTTGGCCGCTTGCCGGAAAAGCAGCGGGAGTCCGCGCGCTTTATTGGTCTGGCCCTGGCGATGATCACCCGCCTGGGGCTGCTGTTTTCCATCGCCTGGATCATGGGGCTGACGGAGCCCTGGTTTACCGTGTTTGGTGAGGAAATCTCGGGCAGGGATGTGATCTTGATCGGCGGTGGCCTGTTCCTGTTGTTCAAGGCCACCCACGAAATTCACAACAGCCTGGAAGGTGTCGATGGCGAGGCCACCTCGACCAAGACTGCCACCTACGGCATGGTGCTGGCGCAGATTGCGATTCTGGATATCGTGTTCTCACTGGATTCGGTAATCACCGCGGTGGGCCTGGTGGACCATATCTCCATTATGGCGATTGCCATCATTCTTGCAGTGGCGGTGATGCTGCTGGCGGCCAAGCCCATTGGCGATTTTGTCGACCGCCATCCCACCATCAAGATGCTGGCGCTGTCGTTCCTGATTCTTGTGGGGGTCACCCTGATTATCGAAGGCTTTGAGGTACACGTACCCAAGGGCTACATCTACTTTGCCATGGCATTCTCGGTGGCGGTGGAAATGCTCAATATCCGCATGCGCAGCAAGAAGGCGAAAGCGGTCGAAGCGGTAGAATTACGCAAGCCAATCCGGGAGACGGAGTAGGGGATACACGGAAATATCCAAAAAAAGGGGCGCTGGTGGAAAGCCCGCGCCCCTTTTTCATTTCAGTCTACCGGTAGTGAATTACTGGCATAGGCTGCGGATAGCGTGCGCTTCCTGTGCCGCATCCATCCACAGATACTCGTCATCATCACCGAAGTAGTAATAGACCGAGTTGTTGGGCAGGATCAGTACAGAAATGCCGCCATAGCCCGACATAAACGGCAGCCACAGGGGGTTGCTGCATCCGCTCATATCGCTGCTGACTTCGTGGGCCCATAAGCCGTTGTTGTATTTGTAGTCGTTCAGCGGTTCCAGACCGCGGTCACTGCTATCCCGCTGCAGAGCCGCATCCAGCTGCCCTTGGTGCAGCACGGACTGGTTATCGTCCGCTAGGAACGCGCCGATTTTCGCCACATCATCCTGTAACCACATCAGCCCCCAGCCGGCGAAAGGCTGTTGCACGCTGTCGTAGGTGCGGCGAGTAAATTCTGCGGTGGGGCTGACACCCAGCGGCGCTAATACTTCATCGAGGAGAATATCGGTGAAGATATCGCTGCTGCTGCCTTCAATACCCTGCAGGTAGGCGTTCATCGCGGTACCCAGAATGTAGGTGTCCGAGGTGTGATATACCCACTTGGTGCCCGGGGTCGCCTTGCGTGGGTACTCGGTACAGCTGTAATTGATTTTGCTGGCGTGATCTTCCGGCAGGAACAGGTCGTTGGTATGGCTGGCGCCTTCGTCGCTCATATAGCCGGCGAGCTTGTAGTTACCGGTACCCATATCCAGTGCATTGCCAAAGGTCACGTCATTCCAGTTGCCGTTGGTATTGCATTCGCTGATATAGCTGCCGATGGACTGGTTGAAGGTGCCCGGATACTTCTGTTCCAGTCGCATCAGCGCGCCACCGGCAAATACTGACTTGGCGCTGGAATAGGACGGAACCACCAGGGATTCACAGTATGGGTAAGTACCCTGGCGAGTGCTGCAGCCACCGACATAGTGGGTGCCGTCGATCACAAAGCCCACCAGGGAGATTGCCAGGGGGTCCTTGCCGTTGGGTGTGGCGAAGGCGGTGTAATCCGTGCCCGGGTAGTCTTGTGTCAGTGCGCTTAGAGGCTTGCTTGGCATACGCGCTGCGACTTCAGCCTGGTAGTCACTAACCAGAGCCGCGCTGTTTCCGACGGACTGTGGCGTGTAGTTGGCGGAGAGCTGCCCCCACATATCAAACTGGTAATACAGGCAGGTTTCACTGGCGATCTGATAGGCCACATCAGAAACGGAGCCGTCGTCCTTGAACAGGAAGCTCATCACCCCATTGTGCATGCAGTTGGCGTTTTTCTGTTGCAGGGCAAAGGGCAGGGCAACGCGGCTGTAGCCCGCATCACCGTTTTCATTCCACACCCGTCCCGGTGTCAGTACATATTCCCATTCCGGGTGGCTGCTGGGAATGGAGCCCCGCTGGCTGGGTAAGATATGACTGCCCGTCTGCACAAATTCAAAATCGAATTCCGGCAGGTGTTTGCGCGTTGCATCCTGGGACCCGGTGTAACGGAAGGTATCCTTGTGCTCGTCAAAGGCACCGCCGCTGGCTTCGCCGAAGAGCTCCAGAGAACCTTCAAACTGATTGGTGGGCATGGCTGCGTCGGCTGGCAGTGCATAGTGGGAAAAATTCACCAGACTGCCGGGGTCACTGCCGTTGATCAGAGTGGTCATGGTAAGCGCGGAGCGGGAAACATTGCCGCTGCCAGTGAGCGGGTCAAAATCTTCCACACTGCCGCCGCCCTCACTCGATGAGCCGCTCAGGTTGATGGTGAGGCTGGATTCATCCGGGTCGTTGGAGGTCAGGGTAATGGCACTGCCAAAGCTGCCTTCGCTGGACGGCGAAAAGGTCGCTGAAATTGCACAACTGCTGCCTGCGGCAACGGTGCCGCAATTGTTGCTGGTAATACTGAATGGCGCGGTGGGTGCGCTGGTGTTGCTGATCACCAGTGGGGCAGAACCCTGGTTGGATACGGTAATGACCTGGGAGCTGGTATTGCCCGGGGCAACATTTGAAAAGCTGACACTGGCCGGCGCGCTGATATCGGGGTCGGTGGGGGCGCCGCTGGTGCCGGTGACCAGCGCCTGGTGACCGTAGCAGTAGTCACCGTTAGTGGAGCCTGTTCCGCGGAAGCGGAGTTGCACATCGGTATTGTTGTCGATCCCGGCCGGTGAGCTGCTGCTATTGAACTGGGTGCCATTATCGTCACCATTGGCGACAGTGACTGCGGTGGTCCAACTGCTGCCGCCATCGGTGGAAATTTCCCCGTAGCAGAATTCGTTGTTCTCCAGTGAACCTGCGGACAAGGTCAGCGATACCGAAACCGCGGAATAACCGGCGGTCGATAACGTGTGGGTTGCACTGGCTCCACCGCGCAAGCGCATGGTGCCATTGTGTGGGCCCACGTTTCCGGTTGTACTCCAGTCGCTGATATTGCCGCTGCTGAAACTGTCGGAATAAATAGTTTCCGCCTGAGCGCTGGCTGAGCCCGCCGCACTCAATAGCAGAATGGCCGTCGCGAGTCCTGCTCGCGATCGCTGGTTAGTCGATTTCATATTCGCACCTTGATTATTTTTATGAGCTGGGACTGCCTTTGCACAAGCGCCTAGCGCGTACATTGGCACGGACTTAACATGAATGTGCGGTCGAACATCCTGTAGGACCAGCTACCGCGATGGCGTAGTACCAGTGGCGAAATGTCGTGAAATCAATCTTCGGATATAAAAAAGGCGGGCCCGTTGCCGGGCCCGCCGAAGCGCGATTGCGCAGGAGTCAAAAGGTTACTGACAGGCGCTCTGGATCTGGTGCGCCTCTTGTACGGCTTCCAGCCAGTAGTAAGTGTCATTGTCGCTAAAGTAGTAGTACACGCTGTCGTTCGGCAGCAGTACCACGGTAATGCCGCCAAAGCCGGACAGGAATGGAATCCACTGGGCGCCGCTGCAGCCACTCAGGTTGCCGGCCACATTGTGTGCCCAGAAACCGTTGTTGTAGCGGTAGTCGGTCAGCGGTACTGTGCCGGTATCGCTGCTGTTGCGTTGCAGGGCGGCGTCGAGCTGGTTGCTGTCGAGCATCTGCTGGCCGTTGATCTCGCCATCGTCAATTCCCACAAAGCTTGCGATTTTCGCCACGTCGTCCGGCAGCCACATCAGGCCCCAACCGGCAAATGGTTGTTCAACAGAGTCGTAAGTGCGGCGGGTATACTGGCCGGTAGGGCTCACGCCAATCGGTTCCCACAGGTCGGCGACAATGGTGCTATCGAAGATATCTGCATTGCTGCCCTGCTGATCCTTCAGGTAATCATTCATATGAGTACCGGCAATATACGTATCCGATGTGTGGTAAACCCACTGAGTTCCCGGTGACGCTTTGCGTGAGTACTGACCGCAGCTGTAGTTGATCTTGTTGCTGTGGCTGTCGACCAGAAACAGACCGTCGGTGTGCGATGCACCTTCATCCGACATGTAGGTTGTACTGCCATAGTTTCCTGTCGCCATATCCAGAAGGTTGTTCAGGGATACATCGGACCAATTACCATTACTGCTGCACGCGGGAACATGGCTTGCTACGGAGGTGTTCCGTACGCCGGGGTAAAGTTTTTCCAGTCGCATCATGGCCACGCCGGCGAAGAAGGATTTCGCCGAAGAGTAGGATGGAATCACCATGGAGTCGCAGTAAGGATAGTCGCCGTTGCGGGTCACACAGTCGCCACGGTAGTGCACGCCACCATAAATAAATCCGGCGGTAGAAACATGGCTGGCATCGGTGCTGTTCGGAGCCTCAAACGCGGAAGGATCAGTACCGGGGTAGTCCGTACTGAGTGCGGACAGCGGTTTGGTGGGCATACGAGCGGCGATCTCGGCCTGGTAGTCCTGGATCAGCTGGCTCTCGTTGGCAATGGTTTCCGGGGTGTAGCTGGCGCTAAGCAGCCCCCACCAGTCGGCCTTGAAATACAGGCAGGTCTCGCTGCTGATCTGATACGCCACCTTGGAGGTCGAGCCGTCTTCCTTGAACAGGAAGGTCATCACCCCGTTGTGCATACAGTTTGCGTTGCGCTGCTGCAGGGCAAATGGAATGGCGGCACGGCTGTAGCCGTTATCGCTGTTCTCCTGCCACACGCGGCCGGGGGTCAGCACGTATTCCCAGTTCGGGTGTGTGCTGGCGATGGAGCCGCGCTCCAGCGGGAAAATATGGCTGCCGGTCTGCACAAACTGAAATTCAAATTCTGGCAAATGCTTGCGTGTGTTGTCGCCGCTGCCGGTGTAATTGTAGGTGTCGACCACTTCCGCAAAGCTGCCGCCGGTATCCTCACCGCTCAGTGTCAGGGTTCCGGTAAACGCGTGCTCTGGATGCGCGGCGTTTTGCGGTACACCGTACGCGGCCAGGTCCACACGGCTACCCGGATCACTACCGTTCATCAGGGTGGCATAGCTGAGTGTGCTGCGGGAGACACTGCCGGATCCGGTCAGCTCATCGTAGTAGTCATCGTTGCTGCCGCCGCTTCCCGATCCGCCACTACTGCTACTACTACTACTGCTACTACTACTGCCGCCACCGGTGTCCACATCGCCGGTGACCAGGATATTGTCACCGTAGCAGTAATCATTGTAGCGGTTGACCGCGTTGCGATAGCGGATGACCAGCTGATTTTTGTTGTCCGCATCGATGGCAACACTACCTGCCGTGTAGAGGGCACTGTTGTCCTGACCGTTCACCAGGGTAATGGCATTTGTCCAGGAGCTGCCGCCATCGTTGGAAACCTCGGCAATACAGCTGTCGGTGCTCTCCAGGGAGTAGGCGGAAATATCCAGGGAAATATTGACGTTTACGTAGCCAGCGGTAGAGAGTGTGTAGCTGGCGCTGGCATTGGGCCCGCGCAGCCCGATGGAATAGTTGCCGTAGTAGGCGTTGGTGTAAACGTTACCGGTAGTGCTCCAGCCGGCAATATCTCCGTCTTGAAAGTCCTCGTCGAGAAGCGTACTTGCGTGCAGGCCTGGCGTCGCGCAGGCACTGAGCAGCGCGGCCAGGGTGAGGTGTCGAATTATTTTCATTTTTGGTTTCGCCTGTCTGTTGTTTTGAGTGGCTGCCGGGACAGAACACAATTACCGGCCACCGAATTCATGAATGGGCAGGATTAACTTCGCCGAAAACCGATGACAGGCATAGCGCCAACCGAAGGTGCGGGATAGGGCCAGAGGCTGTGACGAGTGACTTGGCTGGGTGAAAAGTGGTCAGGTTGGTCACAAAGCAGAGATTGTGCGACAGTAACTTTAGCGGTGGCACTCAGGGGGCGCGTGCGCTGAATCACGCTCTGGCTTTTGCAGTGTCGCTGGAACAGGGAATTTTTTCTATGGGGAATAGCGTGGCTGTCACAGGGTTTTATCGCGGGTTGTTCTGGTTCACTGTGGTCCTTCTTCTAGTGGCCTGTGGCGAAAGGACGTCCGAGCGCCCGGGTACCGACGCACCGGAGATCCAAAACCACGAGGGGGCGGACCGGCAAGATACCGGGCCGGGCGATGGTGCAGTCACTGCGCCGCCACATCCACAAGAGGCCCCGTTCACAAATTATCTAGAGACGGGCGACCTCGAAGCGATTACCGCACGGGGCACCTTGCGGCTGCTGGCCCCCCAGGGCCTGGAGGAGGAGTCGCTGCCGCGGGATGGGCTGCCCACCGGCGAGTGGCGTGAACTTGCGGAAAAGTTCGCCCGCCAGCGCGGGCTCGAGCCGCAGTGGATCTATGTGGAAGACTTTGCACAACTGATTCCCGCCCTTATCGACGGGCGCGGTGACCTGATTGCGGTCAACTTTTCCCGCACCCCGGAGCGCGCAACACAGGTCGCCTTCACCCGGCCCCTGGAATACGTGCAGGAGCAGCTGATCACCCGTCGCGACCATCAGCAACAGACGGCGGAGCTGGAAGTCGCACTGCGCAACGGCAGTGCCTTCGTTGCCACTCTCGCACAACAGTCCAGCGAAGAGCGGGTGTTGATTCCCCGGGTACTTGACGGACCCGTCACCCAGGATGAACTGCTCGATGGCGTAGCCTCAGGTGAATACGACGGTACCGTGATCGACAGCAACCTCGCCGAGGTCATGCTTGCGGATTACCCGACGTTGCAGGCTGAAAACCTGCGGGACAGCCGCCGCGCCATCGCCTGGGCCGTGCGCAGAGACAGCGCGCAACTGGAGCAGGCGCTGAATGAATATTTTACCGAAGAGCATCTGATTGCGGCCCAGCGCCGCGCCAGCGCCCTGCGTGACTGGGAGCAGATCAAGCAGACCAAAACCCTGCGGGTGCTGACCCGCAACCATCCTGCGTCCTACTTTATGTGGCGCGGTGAGCTGATGGGGTTTGACTACGATTTACTGAAACGCTTTGCGAAGGATAACAGCCTGCGCCTCAGTATGGTGGTGCCCGGCCCCGAGGTGGATCTTGCGAATGCACTGGCTGAGGGAATGGGCGATGTTATCGCCGCGTCACTGACCATCACCGAGGCGCGCCAACAGCAGGGCCTGGTGTTTACCCGTCCCTATATGCAGGTGACCGAGCAGTTGATCACTGCGGTGGACAGCAGTGCGCAGCTGGATATGGCAGTCCCCGTGGCTGAGCGTTTACAGGGGCAGTCGGTGGCGGTGAACCCGCTGAGCAGTTATTACTCCAGCCTGCAGCTGCTGCAGGCCTCCGTGAGCGCGGACGCGACGCTGGATATTCGCGCGGTGCAGGGGGCAACCACCGAGCAGCTGATCGATGCGGTGGCCGAAGGGCACTATGACTACACCGTGGCGGACTCCCACCTGGTGCAGATCGAGCAGACCTACCGCGACGATTTTATGGTGGTGGGCAATCTTTCCGGCGAACAGGATATCGCCTGGGCGGTACGCGGGGATCAGCCGCAATTGCTCGACAAGCTGAACGGCTTCCTCAATCAGTATTATCGCGGCCTGTTTTTTAATGTCACCTACAACAAATACTTCAGGGAAGAGAAGCGCATCCGCGGCAAGCACCGGGAGCGGCTGCGGGATACCTCGGAACTGTCTCCCTACGATCCACTGGTACGCAAGCACGCGGTGCCCGCAGACAGGGACTGGCGCATGGTGGTGTCGCAGATGTATCAGGAGAGCCGCTTCAATCCCAAGGCGCGCTCCTTTGCCGGTGCCCGTGGCCTGATGCAGGTGATGCCGCGCACTGGTCAGCAATTGGGCATTTCCGATTTATATCAGCCGGAAAACGGAATTCGCGCGGGTATCTCTTATCTCGGCTGGCTGGAAGAGCGCTTCCCGAGAGCCCTGCCGTTTGACCAGAAAATTTATTTCACCCTCGCCGCGTATAACGCGGGCCACGGGCACGTGCGGGATGCGCGGGTGCTCGCGGAAAGGTTGGGGAAAGACCCGAACCGCTGGTTCGGCAATGTGGAAGAGGCCATGTTGCTGCTGTCACAGCCAGAGCACTATAAAAAAGCCCGCTTCGGTTACGTGCGGGGGCGTGAGCCAGTGAACTATGTGCGGGAAATTCGCGACCGCTATTTTGGCTACCTGTCGGTGGCGCAAAACGAGCGGGCGTCAGAGCGTTAATCCCGTGTGAATGCGGAAGGACCTGGCGATCCTTCCTTAATTTACCATTCAGGTGACCGGATCAAATCCGCGCGGTGACCTGAATTTCAATCTTCATCGCATCGTCCAGCAGTCGCGCTTCAAAAACGGTGGCGGCAGGGCGCACCTCGCCCAGCCACTTCTGAAATACCGGCCAGCAAGGCTGGAAGTCATCCCGGTTCGGCAGGATATAGGTAACCCGCGCAATGCGCTCGATACTGCTGCCGGCTTCCTTCAACGCCTGCTCGATATTGGCGAAACACTGGTCTGCCTGCTCGGCTACATCGTCGCTGATACTGTTGGTAGCGTAATTGAAACCGGTGGTGCCGGAGACAAAAACATAGTCGCCATCCACCACTGCGCGGGAGTAACCAATCTTGCTCTCAAACTCCGATCCGCTGGAAATCAGCTTTCTGCTCATTCTGTGTATTCCTTTCGTTGATTGGCTTCCCTGAAACAGATCTGGCCGGTGGCCACCCGCTCGGGCTTTTCTGCTTTGGTTGGCCAGTTTTTTGGCGCGCGGATGATGACACAGGGCAGCGTTTTCTCCTACGGCAAGAGAGCGTCGTCGTTAACCCCTTTTACTCATGCAATGACAATTCTGGGTGGAATGTCACCACATTGCTCGCAGGGCAATCAATGAGGGCCATAAAAATGATTAAAAGGGGCTATTGAGGCGCCAAACATCCACCGGCATCATTTTCCGCCTGTGACGAAGTGAGATGCGCGTCACAGTTTCTGGGCGGCTGCTTGGGGGCAGCCCGAAAGGAGAGGTGGGCACAGAGTGATCCAGTCAATGGGTGGTGTCCCGAGTTTTTCAAACGGTTATCGACAAGGAAGCACTCCAGCCGGAGTGAAGGGGAAAGCATGTACAAACAACTCGCACTGGCCATTGCGGTCACTGCACTCACAGCCTGCGGCGGCGGTGGCAGTTCTTCAGACAGCGGAAGCTCCAGTAGCTCGAGCTCAAGCAGTTCGAGCTCCAGTTCCAGTAGCTCGAGCGGTGGTAGTTCCAGCTCCAGTTCCAGCTCTGGATCCAGTAGCGGTGGTACAGGCAGCGCCATTCCCGTTGGCGGTACGGCCGCCAAGGGCATCATCGCCGGTGCACTTGTTGAGGCCTATGGCGCGGACAATACCCTGCTGGGCTCGGCCACCACTGGCTCTGACGGCAGCTATTCCATTGATCTCGCCGATTACACCGGCGCGGTAAAACTGGTACTGAAAAACCCGGCAGACAGTGTCGCCATGGTGACCTGTGATACCGCCGTGTGCCGCACCGCCGGCGACAGCGACGATGACACCGATAAAGATGGCAGCATCGACTTTGGGGAAAAATACGCACTGGATTACCAGTTGAGCTCGGTGACTTTTGTTGATGCCAGCGCAACCAGTGTTTCCTCCAGCATTACCGCACTGACCACGCTGGTGGCTGAAAAAGCCGGCCCTGCACCCACCCAGGCATCCATCAACGCTGCCAACCAGTTTGTCAAAGACACCTTTGGTCTGGATGCAAACCCGAGCACCATCGCTCCGGTTGACCTGACCAGTGCCACGGAAGCCGGAGAGCAGGAACTGCGTTTCGCCCTGCTGAACGCGGCGGTAGAAGCCGCGGCTTCCGGTGACGTGGCTGCACAACTTGTCAGCCTCAGTGCCGGCTTCGATGCCAATACCGTTGATGCGGAAGCGGTGAAAGCGATCAGCGCTGCGCTGGAAGAAGTGGCCACTGCCACCAGCGAAAACAACGAAAGTCTGGCCGGTGTGGCCGACGCAGCCAGCGCAGCCCAGAGTGACGCCGACGAGGCCGTCGAAGAAAATTGTGGCGATCGCGCCAGCTGTACCCCACCGGTAGAAGTAGACTCCGAACTGGCGGATAACCTGCAGGCGGCAAAAAACCTGATTGCTACCGCGCGTAAAGTTTCCATCGAAGCGGTTGAAGCCATCGCATCAGAACTGGACGACACTGCCGACACTTACAACCAGGACAACCTGGTTGTACAGATGGAAGGCGCGGCAGAAATCCTGGCCGAAGCGAATGGTGAGAACCTGGAAGCCTTCTCTCTCGCCGCGGGTATTCTCACCGTGCAGCTTCTGGACAACTTCGAAAACGATGCGGATTACGCCGCGACACTTGCCGGTGCTGCCGAGGTATCTTTCGGCGATGCGGAGTGCGAAGGTGATGCCACCTGTGAATCGGAGTTTGAGCAAGCCAAGGATGCCTATCTGGCTCAATTCCAGGCAGGTACCATCGCCTTGGTTGATCGCACCCTGAGCCTCACTGGCGGTAAAGTCGCACTCAGTGATAGTGAGGGTGTTGTCGATGTCGATATTGACATTACCCTGCCCGAAATTCAGTACTCCGAAGCAGAGGAAATGCGCTATCTCGCTGAAGGGACGCACGCACTCGCCATTAACGGCACCGCCGTTACCGGTGACGCAACACTGACCGTTGCCGAAGGTTCCCAGGCGGCAGTCGTGATTGGTGAAGATGTATTTGAACAGCTGGAAGCGGCACCGAAAGTTGAGCAATTGTCTTTGCAGCTGACGGCCAGCATTGAAAATGCGGAGTACGCGTTTGAGGGGGGCATCGAAGCCGTAGTGGCGCGGTCTGAAGCAATGTTCGCTTCGATAGACGGCATTGTTGATGCCGGTGAGCAGAACTTTGTAGCCCTGCTGCCGCAGAAGGTTGCTCTGTCCGGTGAGTTCAAGGAAAAGGCAACCGACAAGCTGCTTAACGCTTCCGTGTCCCTGACCATCGATAACCTCGATGACTTTAGTTACACCCTCGAAGGCTTTGAGCGTGAAGACCTGGCCAGCTACACCTACAACGCCGAAAACAACACTCTGACCCTTGTACATGGTGAAGCCGGAAATCGCGTGACTGTGGTTTACTCCCATCGCTATGAAGAGGCAAACTTCCAGCACTTTATCGATGTAAATTGCAGTGTCGAGGGCGATGCGCAGTGCCCGTGGACTGGCGAGAGCTATGACTTCTGGGGCGTAAACGAGCTGCTTGAGGACGTTACCAGCCAGTTCGAGTGTGAGAATGAACCCGTCTGGGGATACTGGAATTGGGACAGCAACCAGTGTGTTCAAGGCGTTGCTGCTAGCGAGACCAATATCGCTCAGGATATTCGCATCGCGTTTACCGCTGATCACCAGAACCTGATCAACGGCCTGGAAGCAACTGTGCCGTCGGAGGGTGTGTACTCCGCAGGTCCGGAAGACTGGTGGGGTGCAGGCCTGTGGACCACCTCTCTTTTTGCGGATAGTGAGAGTGGCAATCTGATGGCAACCCTGGAAAATGCCGAAATGGACTTCGACGCGGAAGGCCGTTACCTTAAAGCCACCGCCCGTGTTGCTACCACCGGTAAGCTGTCCGCCAACCTGCCCACCATGGATGTGGAGCTGGTTGTGAAGCGCACCGGTTATACCGTGGGTGACGTGGTGCTGGCTCTGGCCTGGGGTTCCGATCAACTGCGTATCGAACTTGATCTGGCCGACAACGAGCCGAAAAACATCGTCATGAGCGACGGTGAAGGTGCAGCCTTTATGCTGGAGTTTGCCGAGTTCGAAAGCGATGATCTCGTGCGCGGGCACATCATCAAAGACGGTACCGTCTACGGAACTGTCAGCAAAGAAAACGATATTTACCTGATCACCTGGATCGACAATGCGATTGAAACTCTGCTCTAAGCAGGGAGATATTCGCAGAAATGGATCGGGCCACCACTGGTGGCCCTTTCTGTTTCTGGGGTTGATGAATGTGCCGCTACAGTCAGTCGCACTACCCAGCCCGGAAGTCTCTCTCGATTTTTCCAGCCGTACCGTCAGTGAAGCGCTGCCCATCAGCGAATTTGCCGGCAAATGGAAGCAGGCCCCGGGCCGCGGCGAGAATTCCTGGACCAGAAATCGCCTGGATACCGGTGTCTGGCTTGGGGACTGGGGGCTGTCTTACACGGTCCGCTACGACTACCAGTTGACCTATAACCGCGCCACGGCCGATCTCTACTATCGCGACGAACAGGACCTCACTCCGCCTGAGGGTGCGGTGCCGGTATATCTGAACGCGCTGCAACTACTGGCCGACGGTATTCGCCTGAAGCGTCGCTGGAGTCTCGACAGCGGCCTGTTCTTTCAGGCGGATGTCAGCCTGCTGAAAGCGCGGGAATTCCAGGACGGCACTATCGATGGGCTGTTGAGCAGCGACGAGCAGTTTTTTGCCGGTAATGCGTCTCTGGACTACCGCTATTCCGAAGATTTGTTGCTCGCGCACGATTTCGAAAAGCCCGAAGGTGAGGGGCTTACCCTGGATCTGGTGGCCGGGTACCAGAACAACCAGCGCAAAATGTTTGTGCGGGTGGAGGATGCCTACAGCCTGATTCGCTGGGAGCGGGCACCCTATACCTACGGTAAATTCGATACCGCCGACCGCGATGTAGAAGACGAGGTGCAGCTCGCCCCGGTATTTTCCGGTTGGCGTGAACTCGAGGACCATGAGTTCACCATGCCGGTGTACGCCACTGGCCGCTACGTCGAGCAGATGAGCGGCTATCAGCTTTCACTGGACGTAGAGTATTTCGCCGACACGGTGCGCTACCGCCCGGGAATCCGCTGGGGCAACTTACCCGGCAACCCGTATGTGGGTGTGGACGGTGAGGAGGGCCAATGGCTGTTCGCCCTGAGTGACGACAGTGGCCTGGTCAAATTCCAGTTGGGTTTTGACAACCCCAGCCTGGACAAATCCCACAGCCTGACAATGGCAATGGCCTGGTCGGCGCAGTTGTAATTCTGCGCGCCAACAAAAAAAACGCCCGCAGTATTGGCTGCGGGCGTTTTTATTTGCCTGTGATTAATTGCTGGGGAACGAGAACTGGGCACCTTCCCGCACACCGCTGGAAGGCCAGCGCTGGGTGATGGTTTTGCGCTTGGTGTAGAAGCGCACACCGTCCGGGCCATAAGTGCCGAGGTCACCGAACAGGGAGCGTTTCCAACCGCCGAAGCTGTGGTAGGCCACGGGTACGGGCAGGGGAACGTTGATACCGACCATGCCTACCAGAATATTGTCACTGAAGTAGCGCGCCGCTTCGCCATCGCGGGTAAAGATGCAGGTGCCGTTGCCGTACTCGTGATCGTTGATCATCTGCATGGCCTGCTCCATGGAGTCCGCGCGCACCACCAGCAGTACCGGACCGAAGATTTCCTCTTCGTAACAGGTCATGCCCGCTTTCACGTTATCGATCAGGGTGCCGCCGACAAAGAAGCCACTTTCAAATCCGGCGACTTTCGGGTTGCGGCCGTCCACCACAATGGTGGCGCCCTGCTCGGCGGCACTGGCGATATAGCCGTTGACCTTGTTCATGTGCGCCTCGGTGATGACCGGGCCAAAGTCGTTGCCGCTGTCGCTGTAGGCGCCCACTTTCAGGTCCTGCATGGCGGCGGACATCTTGTCGATAAACGTATCCGCCGCTTCGTCGCCCACACAAACCGCTACCGACAGGGCCATACAGCGCTCGCCGGAGGAGCCAAAGGCCGCACCGGTCAGTGCCGCGACGGCATTGTCCATATCCGCATCCGGCATGATGATCGCGTGGTTTTTGGCTCCGCCCAGCGCCTGGCAGCGTTTACCGTGCGCGGTGGCGGTTGCGTAGACGTATTCGGCAATGGGGGTGGAGCCCACAAAGCTGACCGCTTGCACGCGCGGATCCGTAAGCAGTGTATCCACGGCGACCTTATCGCCATTGACCACATTGAATACGCCGTCCGGCAGGCCGGCTTCCTGCAGCAGTTGTGCCAGCAGTAGGGAGCAGGAAGGGTCGCGTTCGGAAGGTTTTAGTACAAAGGTGTTGCCGCACACAATGGCCAGCGGAAACATCCACAGGGGTACCATGGCTGGGAAGTTGAACGGGGTAATACCGGCAACCACGCCCAGCGGCTGCATCTCGCTCCAGGAGTCGATATCCGGGCCCACATTGCGGCTGTGTTCACCCTTCAACATTTGCGGCGCGCCGCAGGCAAATTCCACATTGTCGATTCCGCGGGTCAGTTCGCCCATGGCGTCGTGAGAAATTTTGCCGTGCTCTTCGCCGATCAGCGCGCAGATTTTTTCCGCATTGTCTTCCAGCAATTGCCTGAACTTGAACATGATGCGCGCGCGCTTGGCGGGCTGGGTGTTGCGCCAGCTTTTATAGGCTTCGCCCGCGGCGGCAATGGCTTCTTCCACGGTGGCCTTGCCGGCAATCGCAACTTGTTTGGATACGGCGCCGGTGGCCGGGTTGAATACGTCCTGGGTGAGCTCGGCGGCGTCGGTGGTACTGCCGTTAATAAAATGGCCTACGGTGTTCATGTTGTTTCCTCTCGAAAATATTTAATTGTTTTGTTCCCGTCATCCCGGACTTGATCCGGGATCCAGCGCTGCGAAGCTGGATAGTGCCGCGCCCACTGGATGCCGGATCAAGTCCGGCATGACGAACCGGGTCACCCCGGACTCGATCCGGGATCCAGCGCTGCGAAGCTGGATGGTGCCGCGCCCACTGGATGCCGGATCAAGTCCGGCATGACGAACCGGGTCATCCCGGACTCGATCCGGGATCCAGTGCAACGAAGCTGGATAGTGCCGCGCTTACTGGATGCCGGATCAGGTCCGGCATGACGATGGTTGTTAACCGGCGGCGACTTCATTGATTGCATCGCCAAGCGCACTTACCAGCGTATCCACTCCCTCCGCCTCCGCCACAAATGGCAGGCCCAGCTGGATGGTGTCACCACCGTAGCGCACGTAAAAGCCTTTCTCCCACATTTTCATTGCGATCTGGTACGGGCGTAGCAGCGGTTCGCCCGGCGCCGCTTCGATAGTGAGGCCCGCGGCCACGCCGCAGTTGCGGATATCGGAAATCAGCGGTGTGCCCTTCAGCTGGTGCACCCGGTCTTCCAGAATCACTGCCAGCTCCGCTGCGCGGTTGAACAGGTTTTCATTTTCCAGAATGTCCAGTGACGCCAGCGCCGCAGCACAGGACACCGGATGGGCGGAATAGGTATAGCCGTGGGGCAATTCCAGCAGGTACTCCCGGCCACCCTGATCCATAAAGGTGTCGTAGATTTCCTGCCTGGCGATCACCGCGCCCATGGGCACTGCGCCGTTGGTGAGTTGTTTGGCGGTGTTGAGGATATCCGGGGTTACCCCGAACGCCTCCGCACCGGTGGCCGCACCCATGCGGCCGAAGGCGGTGATCACCTCATCGAAAATCAGCAGGATGTTGTGCTGGTCGCAGATCTCGCGCAGGCGTTGCAGGTAGCCCACCGGTGGCGGCAGCACGCCGGCGGAGCCGGCCATGGGTTCCACAATCACCGCGGCGATATTGGAGGCGTCGTGCAGGGCGATCATTTCCAGCAGTTCGTCCGCCAGGTGCGCACCTTCTTCCGGCATGCCTTTGCAGAACTTGTTCTGTGGCAGCACCGTGTGGGGCAGGTGGTCCGCGTCTACCGCGGTGCCGTACAGGGCCCGATTGGCGCCGATACCGCCAACACTGATGCCGCCAAAGTTCACCCCGTGGTAGCCCTTGGCGCGGCCGATCAGTTTGGTCTTGGAGGGCATGCCCTTTTTGCGCCAGTAGGCGCGGGCAATCTTCAGGGAGGTTTCCGCCGACTCGGAACCGGAGCCGGTGAAGAACACCCGGTTCAGTCCTTGCGGCATAAACTGGGTGATGCGCTCCGCCAGCTGGAATGCCTTGGGGTGACCGAACTGGAAGGCCGGTGCGTAATCCAGAGTACGCAACTGCTCACTTACCGCATCGGCAATTTCCACCCGGTTGTGCCCGGCACCACAGGTCCACAGGCCGGACAGTCCATCGAAAATCCGGCGTCCATCGGCGTCGGTGTAGTAGCAGCCCTCCGCCCCGGTGATGATCCGCGGGTCCTGCTTGAACTGGCGGTTGCCCGTGTAGGGCATCCAGTAGGCATCCAGCTGAGACTGGTTTAGCCCGGCAAACTTGTCGCTCACTCTTATTCTCCATTTGGCCGGGTATCCGGCGCGATTGACCGATGGGTTGCGACAAATGTAGAAGAGCTTTAATGTTTCATAAACTGCTGTTTATCGATGTTTGGTTTCATAAAACTGAAACTAATGCTCCCTCTTTGTAGGAGCCCGGAGAGTTGTCCCAATGGCCCGCAAACAAACCGCCCTGCTGGGCCAGCTCAGCGATATCGACCTGCGCCTGTTGAGGGTGTTTCGCGCGGTGGCCGAGGCCGGCGGTTTCTCGGCCGCCGAGCTGGAATTGAATGTGGGGCGCTCCACCATCAGCCGGCATATCAAGGACCTGGAGGTGCGTCTCGGGGTCACCCTGTGCCAGCGGGGGCGTGGCGGCTTTGCCCTGACCAGCGAGGGGCGCCAGATTTATCAGGCTACCCTGCGTTTGCTGGGATCCCTGGATACCTTCCGCGGCGAGGTGGCGGACGTCCACCGGCGCATGACCGGGCACATCTCACTCGCCCTGTTCGACAAAATAGTGACCAATCCTGCCGCCCGCATCAGTGCGGCCCTGCGGCGCTTTGACGACCTGGCGCCAGAGGTGAGCCTGGATATCCATATCGAGCCGATCAATGAAATCGAGCGCGGAGTAATGGAGGGGCGCTTCCAGCTCGGCGTGGTACCCGCACACCGCACCTCGCCAAGCCTCGAGTACCAGCATCTGTTTTACGAGCAGATGTACCTTTATTGCGGCTACCGCCACCCGCTGTTTGGCACCGCGGATATTTCCATCGACGACGATGCCATTCGCGAGAGTAAATACGCCGGCCTCGGCTACCACTCGCCGAATATGGAAGTGGGCAACCGGTTGGGATTGGAGCGGGACATCACCGTCAATGACCAGGAAGCCATCGTTCACTGCCTGCAGACCGGGCGCTATATCGGTTACCTGCCGGACCACTATGCGGAGACGTTTTTGAAAAAGGGCGAGATCCGCGCAATCCACCCGCAGCGCTACCAGTACGAATGTGATTTCGTCGCGATCCAGCGGCTCTCGCCGCGGCCGTCGAGAATCGTGCAGACCCTTTGGGACTGCCTGGCCGAGGCACATGCGGATTGATTGGTATTTCGGACGATGTATTGGTTGGAGAGTTGGCTGGCTTATTGGCTGGCGTATTGGTTGGAGTGTTGACCGGTGTTTCCGGCACATCTGTCTCCGGACGATCCCGGTGATAATATGCCTGCCCAGAGAACGGACGGAAAGGAAAGTACATGCAGGACGTATTTATCACCGGCAGCGGCAGTTTCCTGCCCGGTGTACCGCTGGACAACCGCGAAATGGAATCGCGCATCGGGTTTCTGGGCGAGCACAGTCGCAAGCTCAAGGCGCTGACCCTGCGCCAGAACGGCATCCGCCATCGCCACTACGCCCTGGACGCTGAGGGCACCCCACTATTTACCAATGCCGAGATGGCTGCGCGTGCTGTGGAAGCTGCCTGTGATGCGGCGCGCCGGGACCCTGTACAGTTGCAGTATCTCGCCTGCGGCACTACCCAGGCTGATTTGCTGGTACCGGGTATCGGCAGTGCGGTGCATGGAGAACTGGGCGGTAGCAGCATGGAAATCAGCTCGCACCAGAGTGTCTGCGGCAGCAGCATGATGGCGATCAAATCCGCCTGGTTGAACATCCGCGCCGGCCAGCATCGTATTGCCGCCGCCAGTGGCAGTGAATTTTCCAGCCGCTGGTTTCAGCCTGGTTTTTACCGCGCCATCGACTTCACCTCCATGAGCACGCATCAGGCAATGCAGTACGAGTTTCTGCGCTGGACCCTGTCCGACGGCGCCGGCGCGCTGGTGATGGAGGCCGAGCCGGACCCGCAGCGCCCCAGTTTGAAAATTGACTGGATCGAACAGAAATCGTTTGCCGATCGTTTCCCCACTTGTATGTACGCCGGCACCCGCAGCAATGGTATGGAAGATTACCGACCCTGGGCGCACTATGGTTCTCCCGGTATCGCCTATGACCAGGGCGCCATCGTGTTGCGACAGGATTTCGAACTGCTGGACCAGATGTTTCCGGTCTGGATGGGGTACTTTCTCGAAGTGCTGGACAAGCACCGACTGTCGCCGGGGGATGTCCGCTATTTTCTGCCGCATTACTCCGCGCGCGCACTGGGTGAAAAAATGAAAACATTGCTCACCCATTCTGCAGCCATGATTCCCGAGGAACGTTGGCGCAACCACCAGCAGGAGGTAGGTAACGTGGGTTCCGCGTCTATTTTCCTGTTGATTGACCGGCTGCTGCGGGAGGAGAAGCTGAAACGCGGCGATCGCATACTCTGTTTTGTGCCGGAGAGTGGCCGCTGCCTGGCGTCGTTTATGTGTCTGACCGCGGTGTAATGGAGAATAAAATGGAAGTTCTTGAAAACGAGCCGGTGTTGATCATTCGCGAGCTGGGAAAAATCTGGGCGGATTTCGAGGGGCGTTTGGTCAAGGTGCCGATTGTCGCCCGCGCCCTGCGCGGCGCACTGCGACTGGAGGACTACCGGCTGCTGGTGCACGACCACTACCAACAGGTGCTGGATGGATCCCGCTGGATTGCCTGTGCGGTATCCTCCATCGGCCGGGAACATCTGGAGTTGCGCTCACGCTTTCTCGAGCATGCGCGCACTGAGCATCGCGACTATGAAATGCTGCAGCGGGATTACCAGGCCGTGGGCGGAGATGTAGCGACGTTGCGCAGCGGCAAGCAGAATATCGGTTCCCGAGCCCTGTCCGCATGGATGTTCCAGCGCGCAGGCAGCGCCGATCCGCTGGATCTGCTCGGCGCCATGTTTATTATCGAGGGGCTGGGCAAGCATTTTGCCGGGCTTTTTGCCCGTGCCCTGCAGCAACATCTGCAACTCGAACCTCATCAAGTCTCTTTTTATCGATACCACGCCGAGCACGACGAGGACCACCTGCAGGAGCTGCAGGAAGTGCTGGAATCCGGTGTCCTGAAGGTCGACGGTTTGGCGGAGCGGATACTGGAAACGGCGCGCGTGACCGGACGCCTTTATCTGCTGCAGCTGGAAGAGCTGGGCCACTATTAAAAGACCACTATTCAAAGGCTGCGGTTAATCAGGGAGAAACCATGAGCTGGAACAGCGATTTCGCACAGGAACGCAGCGACCGGAGCGACCCCAACCCCTGGCTGGCGCTCTACCTGGATCGCAGCCTGCCTATCCACGAGCCGGCCAAGAAGGCGCTGCTGGCCGGCAACAATACCTGGTCGCGACGCCTGCTGTTACCGGTGGTGCGGCCACTGGCGCGGCTCAGCATCGTACTGGTGCAGCTGTTGCGAATAGTGATTCCGGAACGCTGGAACTCATCCCGGCTGTTGCACAAAACCATTTACTGGGGGCTCAAGTATTTTGTCCGCGGCGATGCCAACTACCTGATATTGCGTCACTTCAATATCGGCACCGAACTGCTGCAGTTTATTGCGGACAACGTCGGCGACGTGCGCATTGAAAGTACCCGCCCGCTGCGTCCGAAGAATTTGCGGGATCTGCTTGACGATACATTCCTGATTCACGATCTGAATATCTACAACTTTATCGCCGAGTTGAATGAACAGCTGCGCCGTGACAATCGCGATATCGGCCCAGCCGAGCGGTTGGACTTTTCAGCAATCACCGATGGTGAATTCGATCTGCAACCGGGGGGGGATCACGCCACCAATGTGCTGGATCTGCAGACCGCTATCGAGATGTACACGCCACTGTATGCGCTGTTCCTCTCCGATCACGATTTCTGGCGCGCGAGTAACTCCCTGCAGCTGGACGAAACCATCTCGATCTATATCGGCAAGTTGCTGAACGATGGTATGGCCCTGTCTCTGGTCAGCAATCGCCACCCTATGGTGCCGCACTCGACACTGCAGGCGGGGTTCCGGCTGATGCTGCACGGGCTGGATGCGGAGCTGCTGCACGGATACCTGCGCAGTCTGAAACGGGCTGCGCTACCGCAAGCGGATGCCGTGGCACTGGAAAGCGAAGCCTGAAAAGGTTGGTCGTCACCGGCAGGCAGTTACCGATAGATAGTTACCGATAGATGGCTGCCAGCGCATCACCCTGTACATTCAATCTCTTCCCATAAGCGGATACACGTGAGTTCTGAGAAAAATACTTCACCGGCGGATTCCACCTCGACCCTGAGCGCGCGGCAATTGCTCGTTGCACTCTGGCAATTCATGCGCCCCCACAAGGCGGTACTGCTGGGGGCGGCGATTGCGCTGGTGTTTACCGCTCTGGTGACCCTGTCCATCGGGCAGGGTGTCCGACAGCTGGTGGACCGGGGATTGTCCGGCAGCTCCAGCGAGGCCCTGACCCAGGCGGTTCTGGTATTGCTGGTGCTGGCGGGTCTGATGGCGCTGGGTACCTATGCACGCCACTACCTGATTTCATGGCTGGGCGAGCGCGTGGTGGCGGACCTGCGCAAAGCGGTGTTCGATCATATCGTGACGCTGCATCCGAGCTATTTCGAGACCAATCGCAGCGGCGAGATCATGTCTCGTCTCACCACCGACACCACGCTGCTACAGCACATTATCGGGACCTCGTTTTCGATGGCGCTGCGCAGTGCGCTGATGTTTGTCGGTGCGTTGGTTCTGTTGCTGATCACCAACCTGAAATTGAGCCTGATGGTACTCGTCGGTGTGCCCGCTGTGCTGCTGCCGATTGTTTTGTACGGGCGGCGGGTGCGGAAACTCTCCAAGGCCAGCCAGGATTCCATCGCCGATGTGGGCAGCTACGCTGGGGAAATCATCCAGAACATTAAAACGGTGCAGAGTTACACCCGCGAAAACTATGAAAAGCAGGCGTTTGCCGGAGAAGTGGAAGCTGCATTTGATGTTGCCCGGCGGCGAATACGCCAGCGTTCGCTGCTGATTGCAGTGGTCATACTGCTGATGTTTGGCGCGGTCAGTGCGCTGCTGTGGGTGGGCGGCAATGACATGATCGCCGGGCGCATGACGAGCGGTGATCTGGCCGCATTTGTGTTTTATGCCTTCCTGATGGGATCTGCGGTGGCGACCATTTCCGAGGTGTACGGTGAGCTGCAGCGGGCCACCGGCGCCACCGAGCGGCTGATGGATCTGCTGGGTGTCGAGTCTGATATTCCCGCCCCGGCAGATAATGGCGCTAACGCCGCGGCCCTGAACAGGGCCCAACCACAATCCCCGGATCAATCCCAAAATCAATCCCCGGCCCAGGCCGATTCCCAGTACGACCTGCCCGCGCAGATCGATTTCGAAGCCGTTGAATTCAATTATCCGTCGCGCCCGAATCAGCCGGCTCTGCACCAGTTGAGTCTGCATGTGGCGGCGGGCAAAAGTCTGGCGCTGGTGGGTCCCTCCGGTGCGGGAAAATCCACAGTCCTGGAATTGCTGCAGCGGTTTTATGACCCACAGGGCGGGCGCATCACCCTGGATGGCGTGGATATTCGCGCGCTGGACACCGGCACCCTGCGCAGGCAAATAGCCGTTGTGCCGCAACAGCCAGCGCTGTTTACCGCCGATATCTGGTACAACATCCGCTACGGCAAACCGGATGCCACTGAAGCCGAGGTTATTGCCGCTGCCAAAGCCGCCCATGCCCACGAATTTATCGAGCAATTGCCCGAGGGCTACAACAGTCACCTGGGTGAGCAGGGCACACGTCTGTCCGGTGGTCAGAAGCAGCGGCTCGCCATCGCCCGTGCAATTCTGAAAGACCCGAAAATCCTGTTGCTGGATGAGGCAACCAGCGCGCTGGATGCGGAAAGCGAATACCACGTACAGCAGGCGCTACAGGCGCTGATGAAAAACCGCACCACCATTGTGATTGCCCACCGCCTGGCCACGATCCTGCATTCGGACAGCATTGCCGTTCTCGAGCGCGGGCGGCTGGTCGCGCAGGGCAGTCACCGGGAACTGGTGGCGTCATCGCCGCTGTATCAGCGCCTGGCGGAACTGCAGTTTCAGGACGGGGAACCGGGGAGCGGGGAACTCCGTCACGCCAGCGACGACTGAGTTCCGCAGACCCGCATCTGCTACCCTGCTTAACAGGTTATTGCGGCGCGGCGGTGATCGATCGCGCGCCGAGCCGGTTACAAAATCTGAGCGGGGGTTTCTGGTGAAAGCATCTGACTTATTCGTGCGCGCGCTTGAAGCGGAGGGCGTGGAATTTGTTTTCGGCATTCCGGGGGAAGAAAACCTCGATCTGTTGGAGTCCCTGCGCGGCTCAAAAATCAAACTGGTGATCGGTCGCCACGAGCAGGCCGCCGGATTTATGGCGGCCACCTACGGCCGCCTGACCGGGAATGCCGGGGTGTGTCTCTCCACCTTGGGCCCCGGTGCCACCAACCTGGTGACGGCCGCCGCTTACGCGCAGCTGGGCGCCATGCCCATGGTAATGGTCACCGGGCAAAAACCCATCAAGAGTTCCAAGCAGGGGCAGTTTCAGATCATCGATATTGTCGACATGATGCAGCCGCTGACCAAGTTCACCAAGGTGATTGTCAGCGGTGACAATGTGCCGGCCCATGTGCGCGAGGCGTTCCGCCAGGCGGAAGAGGAGCGCCCCGGTGCGACCCATATCGAACTGCCGGAAGATATTGCCCGCGAACACTCCACCATGCCGGTGCTGGAACCCAGTTATACCCGCCGGCCCATCGCCGAGGAAAAAGCCGTGTGTCAGGCCGCGCAGGCGATTGCCGCCGCGCGCAAACCCCTGTTGCTGATCGGTGCCGGTGCCAATCGCAAGCTCACCGCGAAAATGCTGCGGGAACTGGTTATGAAACTGGGTATTCCCGTGGTGACCACGCAGATGGGCAAGGGAGTGATCGATGAAGCGAGTGCGCATTTTATTGGCAACACCGCGCTGTCCGATGGCGACTTCGTGCACCGCGCCATCGATCAGGCAGATCTCATCATCAACGTGGGGCACGACGTTGTGGAAAAACCACCGTTTTTTATGCGGCCCGGTGGCCCGGCGGTGGTGCATATCAATTTCAGTTCCGCGCAGGTGGACCCGGTATATTTTCCACAGATCGAGGTGGTGGGGGATATTGCCAACAGTCTTTGGCAGTTGAAGGAAGAGCTGGAGCCCCAGGAGCACTGGAGCTTCGCCGATGCCCACCGTATTCGCAATGCGCTGCAGGCGCATATCCTCGAAGGCGCACAGGATGACGGTTTCCCCATAAACCCCCAGCGGCTGGTGAAAGAGGTGCGCGAAGCCGTACCCGAAGACGGCATCATCGCGCTCGATAACGGCATGTACAAAATCTGGTTTGCGCGCAACTATCAGGCGCACGAACCGAATACGGTTTTACTCGACAATGCGCTGGCCACCATGGGGGCAGGGCTGCCCTCGGCCATGGCTGCAAAGCTGGTGCACCCGGAACGCAAGGTGCTGGCCATCTGTGGCGACGGGGGTTTTATGATGAATTCCCAGGAGCTGGAAACCGCGGTGCGCCTCAAGCTCGATCTGGTCATTCTGGTACTGCGCGACGACGGCTACGGCATGATCAAATGGAAGCAGGCGCAGATGGACTTTCACGATTTCGGACTGGATTTTGGCAACCCGGACTTTGTTGCTTACGCGCAGGCTTACGGTGCTTCGGGTCATCGCATAGAGAAAACCGCGGAGTTACAGCCCACCATCGAGCAATGTATGCAACGAGGTGGTGTGCACCTGATCGATATTCCGATGGACTACAGCGACAATGACCGGATCCTGAACCGGGAGATTCGCGAGTTGTCTCGCAAGCTTTAACGCAAGTACGTTAACCGCGATCAGCTCTCCTTGTCGGCATCACTGGCAGTATTCGACAGCGATAGTGCCTGCTGGCTCTGCAGTGCGTAGACGCGCTTGAGATTATTCTTTGCCGCAGTATTTCTTTCGTCCAGCGATAGCGCCTGGGTGTAACTCAGCTCCGCCAGTTCCAATTTTCCCTGCTGGCGATACAGGTAGCCCAGGGTATTCCAGAGGATACTGGAGTCCGGTGTCAGCGTGAGCGCTTCACGCAACAGTGGCAGCGCTTCAGAAGTTCGCCCCGCGCGGGCCTTATCCATGGCCAGGTTGTTCAGATAGAGTGACTGCACTTCGGCATCTGCAATCGCCACATGCCGGTGCAGGCTGCGCGGTTCGAAGTTCAGCTCGATAATTTGCGTACTCCAGCCAAATGAAACCTCCGCGTTAATGTGCAGAATGTTCTGCACCAGCACGCGCCCGTCCGCACCGCGGGTCGCCCGCCGCGCCCGGGGCGCCTCCACCCGATTGAAATGTGCCGGCACACCTACTTCCCGCGCCAGAGCCACGATCAATGCAGCGAACGAAATGCAGTTGCCGCGCCGGCTGGCAAATGCCTCTGCCGCGGTTGCGGTGGTGTCCAGGTCGTACTCCAGGTGAAAGCGATCCTGTTTCAGGGTGCGCAGAATCCGCCGGAACCGCTGCTTCGGCGGCAGGCCTGGGCCGATGCCGTCCACAAAGCGTTTCATCTCCGGCGACAGTGCCAGCAGTCCCGGCGCGAGCTCTGAAGCAGGGGCTAGGGGCGTGTCCGATGGCCGCAGCTGATCGAGCTGCGCCAGGACCAGCGCACTGCTGCCCGAACCATCACTGGCCGGCACCGAATAAGGTGCGTTCGCCCTCACACTGTCCGCTGACTGGGGGCCGCTGGCACAGCTGGCCAGCAGCACGCAGGTTAAAATCGCCATCCATTGCATTGGTCAATACTCCTGAAGTTTGGCTTATTGACGCACACAAGTTCTGTGTAGGATGCGCTGTGTCGATAAAAGCGCTGTTTTTGGCGGTGAGTGGAATGGGCCTGTGCCCTGTATCGGTATCGCGAGTATTGGGTAGGGATCAGCGGTGCGGTGAGCGGAGCCACAGGAAGGGTGACTGGGTGTGAAGGTCGGCTTCTATTGATCGCCGCCGTCGATCACCCGGAAGCGATTGCGGCGTGCAGATGCTATTTCAGCGCGCCTGCGTATCTGGCGTTCCAGTTTGATGCGGGCCATCTCCTCATCCGAGGGCCAGCTGTCTGCCTCGGCCAGGGTGTGTCCAATCGCCTGCCAGATACGCGTGGGATCGAGACTGAGTGGGTTCTGGATGATCGGGTAGCGCTGCGCTTCATCGCAGACCTTGAGCCAGCCATGCCGCGGGTGAGAGACATGAATGGTCGCGCGGGTGCCGCTGGAAAAGGCGGAAAGCCGGATAAATGCCTCGTGAATGCATGCGCGCAGGTTGCTCCGCCCCGCGGAAAAGGTGACCGTGTGATCGCGGAAGGTCAACTTGAGCTGGTACCACTGGCTGGCAAAATTCATCTGGCTGCCCCGGTAGCGCTAGCGGAAAGATACACACGCAGCACTGCGTACTCTCAGAACGGATTCCTGCTGAAAGCGCTGTTTGTACGTGGCGATGATCTCATCGATGGCGGGTCCTACCTGTGGCTCCTGTTTGTGGATCAGCGACAGAACATGGCTGCCCTCTCGGACAATCTCGCCGTTACCGCTGCGCCATTGCCCCTGCCCGGAAATTACCGTCAGGCCATCGGGAAAATGTGGGGTAACCACGCCCTCCAGAAAGTCTGCCCACTGGGCACCAGAGACCTGGCCACCGGGCCTGTCGGTACCGAAGTAAAGCAGGTCGTGTATCTGGGCCTCCTCGTCGGGATGACATGTCATTCTGGTGGGGTGAGTGCAGCCTGTGAGTGTGATCATTAAACCAAACAGAAACCCGGTGCATATCCGCCGACTGGGGGAGGCTGAGAAAATCGTGGATGTATAACCCCGAAACCCCGGGTGCTTGTTCATGGTCAGGTACTTCGTCCGTATAAGTCTGATTTGTTGGCTGAATCAGCAATGAGCAAGTGAATCCGTCACTTCCCTGTTAGATGCTTTTGCCAGATTGGAGCTGCTCCAATCTAGAATGCATTGCTTGCGGTGGAGGGGGGAATGCTATCGCCTTTGCGTTCGGGTACTGAGTAAGCCACCCCGCGGCACTCCAGATAAGAGTAGCAACCGGCAACTGACCCGGTTCCGCAGGCTTCCACAACCAACCCGTTGCCACCGAGGTTTTTGGTGCGAAGTTTCAGGTCTTGTACCAGCTGCGATTTGCTCGCCTTGCGATCATCCAGGCGCCCCTGGCAGTAGCTGGCATCCACGAATCCAAGGGTAGTGGCGTTGTACTGGTCTATCTCGGCAATGGAATACTCGCGCACCAGGCTGGTTTTGATGCGATTTTCCAGGTACGGCTCAAGGCTCGAGTTGAACTGAATACCGCTGCAGCCGGAAAGAATCAGGCTCGCGGTCAACAGAGTCGGAATGGCGAGTTTGTCTGGCATGGCGTGGGCCTCGGGTCATTATTCTTTTTAACCGTGCATCAGCGTAGAGACGCGGATGTCCGTTCGCAACCACTTATATGCAAGATTGGACCCACAGGCGTGGAATAGGTTCGGTGCCATTACCCCATAACAAAAACGGGCCCAATTGGGCCCGTTTTCGCAATCATCGAGATTTACATCGCGAGGATGTTAAACCACTACGATGTTCTCAGCCTGAGGACCTTTTTTGCCCTGAGTTACGTTGAACTCTACGGCCTGGCCTTCGGTCAGGGTGCGGAAGCCGGTGCTGGCGATCGCGCTGAAGTGGGCGAAAACGTCTGGACCGGACTGCTGTTCAATAAATCCAAAGCCTTTTGCTTCGTCGAACCACTTAACGGTTCCAGTTACTGTATTTGACATATCAAATTCCTGATGTATGTGAATTCACAAAAAGAGCCTTAAAAAAAGGCGGGTGGTGCTTGGAGTAAAGGCTCTTAAAACGACAGGACGAATAAATACGTCAAGTTCAGCGATAAAACGGTGTTCATAAAAGTCTTTCTTTCTAGCAGCTGACACTTTAGTGGTAGAAAGCTCATCTGTCTATAAATTGTTCGGCAACTTGGCGTCAATCGCTGCAAAAGCCCGGTCTAAACGGGTATTCCATCGTCGCTGGGCATTGTTCAGGCCGCCTGCGCGGCCTCTCGCGCGCGATCGGCCAGGTATTCGTCATAGGTCCCCTGGAAGTCCAGCAGGCGGCGATCTTTGATCTCCAGTACCCGGGTGGCCAGGGATGAGACGAACTGACGGTCGTGACTGACGAAGATCAGGGTGCCCTCGTACTGGGAGAGCGCCTTGTTCAGGGCCTCGATGGACTCCATATCCAGGTGGTTGGTGGGCTCGTCCATGATCAGCACGTTGGTATCCATCATCATCAGCTTGCCAAACAGCAGGCGGTTCTTCTCGCCACCGGAGCAGACCCGCGCTTTCTTGTTGGCGTCGTCGGCGGTAAACAGCAGGCGACCGAGCATACCGCGTACGGTCAGGTCATCGTGCTTGGGCGTGCGCCACTGGGACATCCACTCAAAGATGGTGAGGTCGTTGTCGAAGTCGGCGCTGGCGTCCTGGGGGCAATAGCCGATGGCGGCGTTCTCGGACCATTTCACCACGCCGTTGTTGGCCTGAATCTGGTCGACCAGGCAGCGCAGGAAGGTCGTTTTGCCCACGCCGTTCTCGCCAATGACCGCCAGGCGCGCCCCCGCCTCCAGAATCAACTCGCCACCGGCAAACAGCGGTTCGCCGTCGAAGCCGTGTGCCAGGTCTTCCAGAGTCAGTGCCTGCCGGTGCAGCTTCTTGCATTGCTGGAAGGTGATGTACGGTTTGACCCGACTGGAGGGCTTTACCTCGTCCAGCTTGATCTTCTCCATCTTCTTCGCACGCGAGCTGGCCTGCTTGGCCTTGGAGGCGTTGGCGGAGAAGCGGTTTACAAAGGATTGCAACTCTTCCAGTTCCGCGGATTTCTTTGCATTCTCCGCGTGCAGCTGCTCCTGGATCAGGGTGGACGCCGCCACAAAATCTTCATAGTTGCCCGGGAATACCCGCAGCTCGCCGTAATCGATATCCGCCATATGGGTACACACCTGGTTCAGGAAGTGCCGGTCGTGCGAAATGATGATCATGGTGGATTTGCGCTGGTTGAGCACTTCCGCCAGCCAGTGGATGGTGTGGATATCCAGGTTGTTGGTGGGCTCGTCCAGCAGCAGGATGTCCGGATCCGCAAACAGGGCCTGGGCAAGCAGCACACGCAGTTTCCAGCCCGGTGCCACCTGCTTCATCAGGCCAAAGTGGAGGGATTCCTCGATCCCGGCCTCCAGCAGAATTTCCCCTGCGCGGCTCTCGGCGGTATAGCCATCCAGCTCGGCAAACTGCACTTCGAGGTCCGCCACCCGCATGCCGTCTTCCTCGCTCATTTCCGGCAGGGAATAGATCCGGTCGCGCTCCTGCTTGATCGCCCACAGGCGCGTATCACCCATGATCACTGCATCGACTACCGAGTACTCCTCGAACGCGAACTGGTCCTGGCTCAGAATGCCCAGGGTGCACCCCGGTGCCATGGAGACATTGCCGGAAGTCGGCGCCAGCGCTCCGCTCAGGATCTTCATAAAGGTGGACTTGCCACAGCCGTTGGCCCCGATCAGTCCATAGCGGTTGCCGTTGCCAAATTTTGCGGAGATGTTTTCAAACAGCGGCTGGGCACCAAACTGCATGGTGATATTGGCGGTGGTGATCAAGAGTGTCTTCCCGGGGCTTATTGAGGTGAATCGTTTGCAGGCGAATAGTCGGCGGCCTATGCCCTGTGCGGCTAGCCGGCGTCGCCATAATCCAGAGGGATGGCGGGCCGCGCACTATACGGGGCTTGAGGTGGGGTGTCGAGAATATTGTCTGATTATTGAGCAGGTGGGCCGCTGTGTGCGGCCCTTTTCAATGGGAGGTTCAATGGGTGGTTCAATGGGTGGTTCAATGGGAGGTTCAATGGGAGGTTCAATGGGGGCTCAACGGGTAGATAGCGCCGGTATATTCGGGGTTCTCTATTTTTTGATACTACCCCAGGGGCTCCCCCAGGGAGTTTTAGCCCGTGGTTTATCAGGTGACTGTGCGGACGGTTTCTCCGGTGCTTTTTCCCGTGTCTTCTTTATGGGAGCCTTCTCTGAAGCCTTTTTCACGCGGCTTTTTGATTTGCCCCCAGCACCGGAATATTGATCTCGGGCTTTGGTGGAAAAGTTGAGGTTGGATTCTGGCAAATCCTTCACCACCGGAAATTCGGCAACCTGCACCCGGTCAATGATCTTACCCAGCCGCCGCTCCACCGCACACAGCCGCTTGAAGTCATCCTTGGAAACCAGTGACACGGCCTCACCGGAGGAGCCGGCGCGGCCGGTGCGACCAATGCGGTGGATATATTCGTCGGCATCGTCGGGCATATCGTAGTTGACCACCCGTGCCAGCGCATCAATATCGATGCCGCGTGCGGCAACGCCGGTGGCAATCAAAATACGAATTTCACCGGACTTGAACGCGGCCAGGATTTTACTGCGCGAGGCCTGGCTCTTGCCGCCGTGGATAGACTCCGCCTGAATACCGCGCTTTTCCAGCTGGCTGGCCAGCTTGGCTGCGCCGTGCTGAGTGCGAATAAAGATCAGGGCCTGGTTCCAGTCCCGCGCATTGATCAAATGGCTGAGCAGGGCCGATTTGTTGTGCTTGTCGACGGCCACCAGCCACTGGGCAATCTTCGGTGCACTTTTCTGGTCCCCGGCGATGGCGACCTCAACAGGGTTGTCCACCACGGATTTTGCCAGCGCTCCAACCTGGCTGGACAGCGTGGCGGAAAACAGCAGGCTTTGACGCTGTGCGGGCAGGCGGTCGATGATTTTGTTGAGATCGTCGATGAAGCCCATGTCGAGCATTCGGTCGGCCTCATCCAGCACTACCATCTGTAACTCATCAAAGTAGAGTGCGCGTTGGTGCGCCAGGTCCAAAAGGCGCCCTGGGGTGGCGACCACAATGTCCACACCCTCAATCAAGCGCTGCTTTTGCGGTTCAAGATCCACCTCACCCACCATCGTCATGGACGCAACGGTAAGATGCTTTCCGTACTGCTGGATATTCTCTTCCACCTGCATGGCCAGCTCACGGGTGGGAACCAGAACCAGTGCGCGGAAGCGTTTGGCCCGCCGCTTGCGCTCGCCACTCAATGCCGCAAGCATCGGCAGTACGAAGGCCGCGGTTTTGCCGGTACCTGTCTGTGCGGTCGCGATAATATCCCGCCCCTTGAGGATGGCGGGGATCGCTTTGCGCTGAATCTCGGTGGGAGTGATATAGCCCTTTTTTTCAAGGGCCTGCAGGATTGGGGTGCCCAATCCTAATGATTGAAAGGTCATCTGGTGTCTCTGCTTGGCGGGGCCGGCGGCCGCGCCGGGAATTGCCGCGCATGGTACCAGCAATGCCCGATCGCGGTATCGAATAATCCCAGCTTAGTCTTTTACGCAAACATACACCGAGTTGGTGGACTCCCCGCTGAGAAACGGGTTGTAGAAAGAGACCACATGGGGCTCCACCGTTTCAAATACCGTTTTCAGCAGGGCGACGAAATCGACTTCCGGCAAATTTTGTGACCACATGGCGAAGACGCCCTTGGGCTTCAGCTGCTTTGCCATCAGAGAAAGGTTTCTAGTGGTATAGAAGCCAGCGTTGTCCGCATTCAGATATTCCGTCGGCGAGTGATCGATATCCAGGAGAATGGCATCAAACTTGCGCCCGGCGCACTCTGGGTCAAATCCTTTCGCCGGGTTGGTAGCCAGATCGAAGAAGCTGCCGTGCACATAGCGATTGCGCTTATCCGCATTGAGTACTTTTCCCAGTGGAACCTTTTCATCCCTGTGCCAGCCAATCACCGTATCCAGGGCATCCACAACAAGCAGCTCGGCAACCCGAGCATCCTGCAGTGCTGCCACCGCGGTATACCCCAGTCCCAGTCCGCCAACCACCACGTCAAGCGCATCGCCCTGGGTTTGCGCCAGGCCAAGCGTCGACAGCGCTTCCTCCGCTTCTACAAACATACTCGACATCAAAAACTCATCGCCGAGCTTCACTTCGTAGATGTCGCGGTCACCCAGCGCCGGAATGCGCCGCCGGCGTAGAGAGATTTCACCCAGAGCTGAGGGCTGGCTATCGATTTCTTCAAATAAGAGTGACATGGTGTAACTGTCCTGCGCGAAAAGTATCGCCGTAATACCTATTAAAAAGGGGTGTTAATGTGGGCGCCCAGAAGATGGTTCAGGTAGGCGGTGCCATCTGCGGAATGCAGCCAGGCTAACGCAACAATATTTGCGGCAACCGTAAGCCAAAAAATCAACCGAAATGGTTGCTTCCTGGTTTTGTGCCGCAGGTACTGCTGTGCCACCAATGCACCGGGCCAACCGCCCACCAGTGCAAAAAGATGCAGACTGTTCTCTTTGGTGCGCCGGCTCCCCCTGCGAGCGGCCAATTTATCCAGAAAATAGATCAGGTAAGTCAGCAGACTCATCCCGACGTAGAGTAAAAGTACCAGGGGAGGAAGCCGACCAAATAGCGTGGATAACGTGACAAGGCCAAAAAAAGATCCCGCTATCAATAGCGTGCGGGAGGTTCCGGTTTGGAAGTTGCCGTGCTTGCCTTGACTGCGTCGCATGCCTAGAGCGCGTATCGCGCAATATAATGCGCAATATCCATTAGGCGGCACTTGCCGCTGAATTCGAAGCGGACTTTGCCTAGCTCGGAGAAATACAATTCCAGTTCGCTGTCGATGTCCAGTGTGCCGGTGGTTTCCACGGAGTAGGCGATGATGTTTTTATAGGGCAGGGAGGTGAAATCCTTTTTGCTGCCGGTAATGCCCTGTACATTGACCGCAATAATGCGTTTGCTGGTAAATACCACTCCGTCGCGCATGGACTTGAAGGAATCTAGCACTTCCTCGCCATCAATCAGGAGTGGCGTTACTTTCTCTGCAAACCCCGGGTTTTGCTTGAGCTTGAACAGGCTTTTATTGTCAAAATCGATCATGGGCGAGTGGTCGCTGAATTGTCTGGAAAGTTATATGTGATATCCAGGTAGACTGCGACAAGACTGCATTTAAATCAACTGCTCTGAGTGGCGAAGCGGTGTGTGTGGCTGAAATGCCCTCACGCTGTGAATGCCTCCAATTACAGACGGGTATCAGCCGGGAGATTTGCGTCCTGAGTGACTGCTGGTGGGGCGAGGTGCCGATGGTGTCGCCGGGTGCGTAGAAAAATATTCAACGGCCCGGCGAATATCCTGCGCCAGCAGTGCCGCCATATCCCGACTGATACCATGGCGGATCATGATACGCTGGATAACCGTCCCTTTGCGGTTGGACGGGAGTGGGTAGGAGGCAATTTGCCAGCCCCGCATGCGCAGCCGGTCGGAAAGGTCGTAGAGATCGAATCCCCATTTACCCGGCTTGAGGGAATAGCTGATGGCCGGTAACCCGCCTCTTCCGTCGTAGAAAAGATCAAATGGGCCCATATCGGCCACCTGTTCACCGAGCCATGCGGCGGTATCCATACAGGCCTGCTGAATCTCCCGGTAACCCTCCACGCCCAGGCGTACAAAGTTGTAGTACTGGGCAACGACTTCCCCCCCGGGGCGGCTGAAATTCAGTGCAAACGTGGGCATATCTCCACCGAGGTAGTCCACGTGGAAAATCAATTCTTCCGGGAGTTCTGCGGCGTCGCGCCAGATAATCCAGCCCACACCCAGTGGTGCCAATCCGAACTTGTGCCCGGAGCTGTTAATGGATTTGACCCGCTGTATGCGGAAATCCCATTTCAGGTCCGGCTGTACGAACGGTGCGATAAAGCCGCCGCTGGCCGCGTCTACATGAATGGGAATATCCAGCCCGGTTTCTTGTTCAATGGTATCGAGGACGCGGGCGATTTCTTCCACCGGCTCATACACACAGGTGAATGTAACGCCGAGGGTGGCGACTACGCCGATCGTGTTCTCATCCACATAATCTCGGATTTTATCCGGGTTAAGGCACACCTCATTTCCGTCCAGCGGAACCTCGCGAATTTCCACATCGAAATAGCGGGCGAATTTGTGCCAGCAAACTTGCACCGGGCCACAGATGAGGTTCGGCTTATCGGTATTTTTCCCTTCCTGCTTCCGTCGCTTGCGCCACTGCCACTTTAATGCGAGACCACCCAGCATCGCGGCTTCGGATGAGCCGGTTGTGGAGCAGCCGGTGGAGTCTTCCCTGTCTTCGGCATTCCATAAATCCGCGAGCATATGTACACAGCGTGATTCGATCTCTGCGGTTTGCGGGTATTCATCCTTGTCGATCATGTTTTTATCGAAGCAATCCGTCATCAACCGCTGTACTTCATCCTCGGCCCAGGTGGTACAGAAGGTTGCCAGGTTCTGTCGCGAGTTGCCGTCCAGATACAGTTCATCCCGCACCAGCTGGTAGCCGGTTCGCGCAGGGATACTGTGCTTGGGCATTTTGTAGCGGGGCACGCTGTGGTGTGCCGCATTTGTGCTGAAAATATCCTCGCCAATATCGCCTGCTTGATGTCGGCGTGTACTTTTACGGTGAAGTGGCATAGCGCGGTTCCTCTGTCAGGAGAGCCCAATTCAGGCGGAAGCGAATGTAAATGCGGGAGTCGCGACAAATCTGTCTGTCACGTCTCCCACCAGGTTTTCCTGGGTGAGATCGAGCTTGCGGCTGGTGCCGAGATCCATTTTGTTGAACTGAACCCACACAATGTCGGGACTGAACGAGGACTCAAAAGCATATACGCCCCTCTTAAGGTCGATCAGGGTGCGCCAGATGGTCATGGAAATATTCGGGCGCGCCGGGTCCGGAACACCAAAAGGCTGCGCGGCCAGCTCTTTTTCATTCAGGCCATCGGCACTGGCCACGTCATAGGTTGTTGCCACCAGGCTCGCATACTTTGAGACCCACTTGAGAGGATTTGGATCCTGCTCGATTCCAGTGCGCTCCGCACCGGCGGGCAACACCCAGAGGTTGGTACCCAGGCTTTGCGCCCAGTCCATATTGCGTCCGGCAATGGGGCCATACCCGCTGTCTAGCCAAAGTGTTCTGGTGCACATAGTGTGAACTCATGCTCAATCAAAATGGTGTCGGCAGAAGTAGTGAAGGGAAGCGTCGAGGGCGGCCTACCAGTAGGCTGGCTGCCAGTTTTCGGACAAAAGTCGAACCTTTATCCTGCGAGAAGTTTAGTGAGGGCGCTTTTGGATCAGTAGGAATGCGGTGTAAGGTTGGGTGCTGCGCGCTGGAGTCATTGATAACACCATAAACAAGAAACGAGCGTACCAATGATGGTCAGTTCCAACGACCGGGTTCAGGATATTTATCAGAAGGAATCCCGCAGGGTTCTCGCAACCCTGATCCGCTTGCTGGGCAGTTTCGATCTGGCGGAAGAGGCGCTGCACGATGCCTTTGCCGCGGCTCTCAGCCAGTGGCCAAAAGACGGGATTCCAGACAACCCTCGCGCATGGCTAGTTTCCGCTGGTCGTTTCAAGGCCATCGATCAATTGCGCCGCAAGGCGCGCTTCGACGTATCTTTTGAGGAAGTGGCCGACCGGCTTGAAGCGGAACTCGCCAGTGAAGATGAGGAGCCGCAGGGGATTGAAGACGATCGCCTGCGGTTGATTTTTACCTGTTGCCACCCGAGCCTCGCCCCCGAGGCACAGCTGGCCCTCACGTTACGAGAAGTGTGCGGTCTCACCACAGAAGAAATCGCCAGCGCCTTTCTCACATCCACTCCGGCATTGGCCCAGCGCATCGTGCGCGCCAAAGCGAAAATCCGGGATGCCAAAATTCCCTATGCGGTTCCGGAAGGCCAGGAGCTGCAGGAGCGGCTCGCCGGTGTATTGCATGCGATTTACCTGATTTTTAATGAGGGCTATTCGGCATCCGCAGGCGAAAGACTGATTCGCCAGGATCTGTGTGGCGAGGCTATTCGTCTGGCGCGTCTTTTGTGTCAGCTTCTGCCGGAGCCGGAAGCCCAGGGGCTCCTGGCGCTACTGTTGTTGCAGGATGCCCGTCGCAGTGCGCGGGTATCGGCGGACGGTGACCTGGTCCTGCTGGAAGATCAGGATCGCAGTCTGTGGAACCGGGAACAGATTCAAGAAGGAAGCAATCTGGTATTGCAGGCGCTCGCCAGCCGCCGCTTCGGCCCCTATACCCTGCAGGCCGCCATTGCCGCAGTGCACTCGGAGGCGGATAGCACGGAAGAAACCGACTGGCACCAGATTGTTGGCCTCTACGATGCCTTACTGGGGCAAAGCCCCTCTCCGGTGATTGAGCTCAATCGCGCGGTGGCCGTGGCGATGCGCGATGGACCGGAGCAGGGATTGGCGTTGATTGACCACCTGCTCGCCGAGGGGCCGCTCAGTGACTACCACCTGGCCCACGCAGCGCGGGCTGACCTGCTCCGCCGTCTCGGTCAGAACAAACAGGCTCATGCCGCCTACGGGCGCGCTCTGGCACTGTCGCAGCAGGGGCCGGAACAGCGTTTTCTGTTGCGCCGACTGCATGAAATCGAGACCAGGTTGGCGACCGAAAAAAAATAAAAAATTTTTCATTGTCTGTCGAATTCCCTTTCCTCCATTCGACTAACTCGTGAAACAGCCTCAATTGCTGTCACCCAAGGAGATCAAGATGAAGTACCTGGCACTGGTTTACTACGACGAAAAGCTGATGGCGCAGAAAACTCAGCAGGAGTGGGATGCACTGAATCAGGAGTGTATAGCTTGTGTAGAAGGCCTGAGTGAAAGCGGTCACTTCATCACCGGAAGCCCGCTGATGCCCACCAGTGCTGCGACCACGGTGCGCGTGCGGGACAGGCGTGTCACTGTGACCGATGGCCCATTTGCAGAAACCAAGGAGCAGCTGGCGGGCTTTTATATGCTGGAAGCCCGGGATCTCAATGAAGCCATTGCCCTGGCTGGAAAGATACCGCCGGCCCGCTACGGGTCGGTCGAAGTCCGCCCGGCGCGAGAGCTGGTGGCAGAGGGCAATCAGGCGGGCGGAAACGCCGGCTGAATCACCAAACCAAATAGAGAGTAGGGAGCAATTACATGCCGGGAACTGTAAAACTGAATCGCATATTGCGTGCACCCGCGGAGCGCGTCTATCGCGCATTTATCAACCCCCACGCTATGGCGAAATGGTCGCCGCCCGATGGATTCTATGGCGTCTATGACGATCTGGAGGCCAGAGTGGGCGGTACTTACAAGGCAAAGTTCGTCAATTTCACCACTGGCGAGGAGCATGCCTTTGGTGGCGAGTATGTCGAGCTGGTAGAAAATGAACGTATCCGTTACAGCGATCGCTTTGACGACCCCAATATGCCCGGTGAAATGTCCATGACGGTCACCTTGACGCCCGTATCCTGCGGAACACAGCTGACACTTCTACAGGAAGGCATACCGGATGTGATTCCGGTGGAAATGTGCCACCTCGGGTGGCAGGAATCGCTGGCCGCGCTGGCGCGCCTTGTCGAGCCGGAAATCAATCAGTAATCAGTCTGTAAAGAAAAGGAATCGTCATGAAACACTATCTCGCCATGTATCTGGGCGCCCCCAAATCCATGAAAGGTTGGGAGGATCTTTCAGAACAACAGCGCGAACAGCGCATGCAGGAAGGTATGGCCGCCTGGGGCGGATGGATGGAAAAGCACAGCGACATTCTTGTCGCCGCCGGCGGCCCGCTGGGGAAAACCAAGCGGATCGATCCCGAGGGTATCAGCGACACCAGTAACGACATGACCGGATACGTGATTATCAAGGCCGAGACGCACGACGAGGCGGCGAAGCTGTTTGAAAACCACCCGCACTTCAGCATTTTCCCCGGCGATTGTGTGGAAGTCATGGAGTGTATGCCGATGCCAACGAAGTAGTTCCTGCTGAAAACGGTCTGGCAACTGACGCGGGGTATAGCGTGATCGTTATCACGCTCCTGTGCCGAAGCCCCTATAAACCGAACAGGGTTTTTATTTCGCCATCTTCGGTCGATGAGTAGCCCATATCCTTCAGGGTTTTCTGTATCGCCCGCCAGATATACGGATTGTTTTTCTCACTGCGCTGCTCCGCTTCCGGCCAGTTGGCGCGGTTGATACCGCGCTCTCTGGCCGCCACTTCGTCCATTTCCCGCAGCGTCTCCAGCAGGTGCCGGATAAAGGTTTTTCCATGGGTGCCATTATCCGCTCGCAGGATCAGTTCATTCCAGAACAGGCTGGCGTCGTAGGTTTTTCCGAACAGTGCCTCGCGCTCACCGCGACTTACCGGCAGAAATCCTCCCTTGCCCACCTGTCCGCTCTGGATGTTTTCCGACCAGCGTGCCGTGCCCTCGGTATACCAGCGGTTTTTAAAATAGGTATACCCGTTCTGGTAGATATGAAACAGCTCGTGCTCCGGGGTCTTGTTGCCCCACCTCAGGGAGTTGGACAGATCGATCAGCAGTACAGGCACAGATTTCTGCTGCGAGGCACTGCGGTCAAGTTTGGGTGTGCCGTCATAGGCAATGCCATTTCTGGGGAGGTTCAGCAGGTTGACATCGATATAGAGGGCGTGCCCTTTGTAGCGCTCTCCGTCCAGAGGTGAGACCAGGCCAACCTCATTGCGGTAGAAGCGATCGGTCTGAAGGAGGCGTCGTCCGAGCCGGTCAATGTATTCGGGCACGCCATTGTCATCGTCATCCGCACGGCGTGCAGGGGGGAGCGCGTCCTCACCCGACAAGGAGTAAAAAATCCGGAAGCGGTCGTAAACCGCCACTTGTTCAAGGTTTTCTCTACGTTCAGCCAAAGTCGTACCGCTAACGATGTCTGAGAGTACAAAAAGAAATACGAAGATTGCAGTTTTCACATTCACCGTCGATCAATTGGCTGTTGTAGTGTCAATTTTAGTAAAAAGGAAGTAAACGCCATTTACTGGCGGCACGTCGGCCGGCCGCTATCTTTTAAGCGACCCCCATAATCTGTCTCGCAATTCTTGCCCTCAGCGCCGAAGGTATTCCCATGCAGAACTTGAAGAAGTTTCTGGCAGTAGTGTGTGCGTCCACATTACTGATTGGCCCAGAACTCCTCCTGGCGCAGTCCGGAAGTGATATTCCCGCGTCCATAACAACGCCGGACAAGGTTGAAACCCACCTGGGCACCCTGGAATTCGATGATGGCATGCCAAGCAAAGAAACCGTTGGCAAGATATATGACCATCTGGACCTCCATCATGCCTTCCGTACCTTCACCGAGTCTTTGCGCGGTGTGAGCATTCACGCCCTTCGCAAGGGGCTAAAAGACATCGGCGTAAAGGACAACGAGGTCATCCTCTTTTCCGAGTTGATGGATGCCAATTCGCTTTTCCTCACCGCCAATGCCGACACCATTTACCTGATTGGCGGGCTTGACTTGACCAAGGGGCCAATGGTGATCGAGGTGCCGCCGGGCGTTCTCGGTACCGTGCAGGACGCCTGGTTCCGCTGGGTGATCGATATGGGCTCGCCGGGGCCGGATCGTGGCCGGGGCGGGCGCTACCTTATCGTGCCGCCGGATTACGAGGGCGCCCTGCCGGAGGGGGAATACAATGTGGCGCATTCTAAAACCCATTACGGAGTGTGGTTCGCCCGTGCGTTTCTAGAGAACAATGACCCGAAACCGGCGGTGGAGCGCATTCGGAAATTCACCAAAATCTACCCCTACCAGCCCGGTGGTCTCGGCACACCAATTGCAGAGTTCCTCGACGGCAAGTCAAAGCTCGCAAAACTGGAATCCGTGCCGGAGACGGTATTTCATGAGGGCAGCGGTAAGGTGATGAATACCATTCCGCCCAATGACTGGCGTTTTTATGAAATGCTCAATGACGTCGTGCAGCAGGAGCCGGCGACCGCGCTTGATCCGGAGCTGATGGGACCCATTGCCGCAATTGGCATCGTCAAAGGCAAACCCTTCAAACCCGACGCGCGCATGAAAAAGATTCTCACCGATGCCCTGCAGCTCGCCAATGCCACCGCCCGCAGCGTTTTCATGAGCCCCCGGGATCACAGCTGGTACTACTACGAGGGAAGCAACTGGCAGAACATGCTGTTCGATACCGGCTATCAGTTCGAAACCCCGATTCCGGAAATTACCAAAGAAGGCGTCAAGCCATTTCCTGCCACCGGTTACCGCAAGCTGGATGCGCGGACCGCGTTTTTCTACGGGGTAACCGGTATCACCCCGGCCATGGCCATGCGGCTTACCGGTATCGGCTCCACCTATTTATGGACGATGGTGGATGCGGACAAAAATTACTTCGATGGTGCAAAGACCTATAAGGTGACCCTGCCGAAAGGCGTTCCAGCGGAGCGCTTCTGGTCATTTACCCTGTACGACACCCAGACCCGCTCGATGCTGAAAACGCCGCAGCGATATCCCCGCGCCGGCAGCCAAAGCTATCCCTCTCCCGCAGCAGAGCCCGGGACGGCAGGTTCAACAACCGTGTTTTTCGGTCCGGAGCAGCCTGCGGGGGTAGCGCGGGGAAACTGGATACAGACCATTCCTGGAAAGAGCTACTTCCCGGTGCTGCGGCTGTACAGTCCACTGCAACCTTTCTTCGATAAAAGCTGGCGGCCCACGGAAGTGGAGCTGGTCAAATAAAAATAGTGTCTTGAGGGGTGTCGGTTTCACTCCGCCGCCAGGGCCATCAGCCGTTCGGCCTGGCGGCGGAGCTCTGCTTTCAGGTTTGGCGGTGAGAGGATTTCGAAGCGGCAGGGCAACTGCATCAGCTGTGAGGAAAACCAGCCCAGGCAGCCCGTGTGTGCCCGCCAGTGTACGGCGTCCCCCTGGGGTGTCAGCAGCCCTTCCTCGTGACCAAGCATGGCGCTGGCCGTGGCCAAATTGGTGTGCAGCAGCAGTTCCACCTCCACGGCGGAATCCATTTGCGAGAAGCTCTGGTTGAGGTAGGAGGCCGCATCAAAATCCCGCGGGCGCTCGAACGGAATATTCAGACGCTGCAGCGCATTCATGCGGTCGAGACGGAAGGTGCGCAGTTCACCGCGCAGATGGCAGTGGCCCACCGCGTACCAGCGGCCGCGGCGAAACACGAGACCGTAGGGATCAAACTCCCGTTGCAGAGTGATCTCGGTGCCGGCTGCCTTGTCGGTGATGCTGGTGTACTCGAACACCGTGCGGCAGCGCTCCTGAGTGGCGGATGCCAGGGTAGCGAGAATCGCACTGGCCGGTGCCGGGGAAGGTAAAAAATCCAGCGTGATGTTCTCATCCAACGCCCGTAACTGCTGTTTCAGCTTCTGTGGCATCACCCGTTCGAGCTTGGCCTGGGCACTGGCCACCGCTGAGCCCATATCGCCCAGGTTCAGGCTGCGTGCCGCCAGCAGACCGAGGGAGATCGCCAGGGTCTCTTCATTGGTAAACATCATCGGCGGCAGTTTATAGCCGGAGACCAGTCGGTAGCCGCCGTAGCGCCCGCGCTCACTGGTCAGCGGGATACCGATTTCCTCAAGGGTATTGATATAGCGCCGCAGGGTGCGCCCATCCACACCCAGCTTGCCGGCGAGTTCACTGCCGGTGGCATTACCGTGCGACTGCAGCAGTTCCAGCAGTGCCAGTACACGTGTCGTTGGATTCGACATCAATTGCATCCCGCCTGATTTTAATAGGGCGGAATATAGCCTAATTGGGCTTTACAGTCCTTCCACGTTCTCAACAGACACTAGGCAACCGAACGAAGGGAGATCCCATGTCCAACGAAGTAATGCTCTACACCCACCCTCAATCCCGCGGCCGCACTGCGCGCTGGATGCTCGAAGAGCTGAGTGCGCCTTATCAGGTGGAAATACTGGATTACGACAGCAGTATGAAAGCGCCGGCGTACCTGAAACTGAACCCCATGGGTAAAGTGCCGGCGATCGTGCACCAGGGGCAGGTGGTGACCGAGTGCTCCGCCATCTGCGCCTACCTGGCAGAGGTGTTTCCTGAGGCCGGGCTGGCCCCCACGCCGGAAGAGCGTGCCAGTTACTACCGCTGGTTGTTTTTCACTGCGGGACCTCTGGAAGCCGCAATCACCGACAGCAAAATGCTGGGTATCGATGTTGATGCGGAAAAGCAGCGCATGGTGGGTTACGGTAGCTACGCCGCAGTACTGGATACACTGTCCAGCTGGTTTATGAAGCATACCTATGTCACCGGTGAGCGCTTTACCGCTGCCGATGTCTATGTGGGCGCCCAGATCGCCTGGGGGTTGCAGTTCGGCACCATCGAAAAACGTATCGAGTTTATCGATTACGCAAAACGGGTAACCGGTCGCGATGCCCACAAGCGTGCCAATGCCAAGGACGATGCACTCGCGGAGCCAGCCCAATGAAAAAAACCTACAAAGGCAGCTGTCACTGCGGCGCGGTGGAGTTTGAAGCGGATATCGATCTGGCAGCGGGCACCGGCAAGTGCAATTGTTCCATCTGCACCAAAACCCGCGAGTGGGGTGCCATTATCAAACCGGCAGCGTTTCGTCTGCTGAAGGGTAAGGAGGCGCTGAGCAACTATCAGTTCGGCACCCTGCAGGCCCACCATCCATTCTGCAAACACTGTGGCGTGCGCAGCTTCGGCAATGGCGATGTGGAGGAACTGGGTGGGGAGTTTGTCTCCGTCTATCTGTCGGCGCTGGACAACGTCACCCCAGAGGAACTACTCGAAGCGCCGGTACAGTACTTCGACGGGCGCAATGACAACTGGATGAACGTGCCGGAAGAAACCCGACACCTGTAAATTATTGGGCGGCCCGGGCCGCCCGATTCACATACGGTGCGTGGGCAGAGATCGCCTACTGTACTGCTGCTGGGTTCATCCACATGATCTCCCAGATATGCCCGTCAAGATCCCGGAAGGCGCGGCCGTACATAAAGCCGTGATCCTGGGGTTCCCGATAGCTGCTTCCGCCTGCGGCAACGGCCTTATCCAGCAGCGTGTCCACCTCTTCCCGGCTCTGGGCTGACAGGCATACAAGCACTTCCGAGCTCTCGCCGGTATTGCAGAGTGTAAGGCCTGGGGTAAAGCTCAGATACTTCTCCTGTGTCAGCAGCATCACAAAACTACTCTCACCAACAAGCATGCACGTGGCCGTCTCGTCGGTGAACTGTGGGTTGAATGCAAAGCCGAGCTGGGAGAAGAACTCGATGGACTTCCCCAAATCTGCCACCGGCAGGTTTACAAACATCATTCTGGACATGGTATTTCCTCAATTCACGGCAACACCGGACTGTGTTGGTAATAGCTAGTCGATTGAGAAGATGGGAATTCGACAGGTGGCAGCGAAATGATTGATGAGTTTTTGCGCTAATACTTTTCTGTGGACTGTGTTGAACCCAGGGGATTTTTCGCAAACCAGGACACAATCTGGGGCATATGCTGCTCAAAGCTACCCGGCACGGAAATATTCAGTACCCCGGCCCGCTCGGCCGAGCGGTTCTCGAAATCATGGGTAGAGCCTCCGGGGGCGAGAACAAAGCTACCCTTGGGGGCGTCTATCCATTCATCGTCCACCAGAAAACTCATGGTTCCTTCGAGCACGAAGAAGATGTCGTCTTCGCTGTGGCTATGGGGGCCTGGACCTTTGGAGTAGGCATCCAGCCACCATTCGGAAATCGCGTATTTACCCAATGACTCTTCGCCGTCCGCTTTAAACAGCGCCTGCATCGACCCCATGGAGTAAGCGCGCCCCTCACCTGGCGCTAAAAATATCGGTGATCGGTCTTTGCGCACCACTTCTGCCTCCGGATATTGTTATGTGTGAGCTGTTAGGGCTTCGGCAACGGAATTCTGCCTCAGGTAGCCGCAGTTGGCAGACGCGTCCGGCCTGAATGGCCTGAATGGCGTTAATCAACGGTTCTGCGACGCGTTCGCCATCGGCACAATCCGTGGCTTCGGGTATTCCGCTTCTTTGTAAATCAGAAGGGGGATGGGATACCCGTTATTGTACGACTCACGTCCCGGCTACTTGCATGGCCAGAGTGTATACCGCTGGGCCGGCGGTGATAAACAGGGTGCGGCCATGCTCGCCGCCGAAGGTGACATTCGCGGTCCAGTCTCCGGGTACCGGAATATGCCCGATGCGTTCGCCGTGTTTATCAAAAACGGTTACCCCGTCGCCAGTGAGGTAGAGATTGCCACGCTGGTCCAGCGCCATGCCGTCCGACCCCATTTCTGTAAACAGTTTTTTTGCGGACAGTTTTCCATCGGCAAGTATTGAGTAAGCATAGGTTTTTTCGTCGCCGATATCGGCGATATAAAGGATTTTTCCGTCGCTGCTGCCGATAATACCATTGGGTTTCACCAGATCATCCGTCACCACCAGCGCTTTCTGCTCGCCGGGGGGCAGATAGTAGACGGCCTCTTTGTCCAGTTTGGGCGCGCTGTGTTCCCAGTAAGGCCGCTGGTAATAGGGGTCGGTAAAATAGATCCCGCCCGCGGGGTCCACCCACAAGTCGTTGGGACCGTTCAGCCGTTTGCCGGCGAAATCCTTCACCAGTACGGTAACTTCTCCGCGCGGAGTGACACGCCATAGCTCGCCTTTTTCATCGGCGCAGGTCAACAGGTTACCCTTGTGATCAAACGTCATGCCGTTGGAGCGGCCAGCGCCATCCATAAACAGTGAGAGGCTCCCGTCCACGGCATACTTCCAGATGGTGTTATTCGGCTGGTCAGTGAAGTAGATATTACCGGCAGCGTCCGTTGCTGGGCCTTCGGTAAAAACAAACTGATCCGAGACCAGTTTCAGTTTCGCACCTTCTGCCACCGGCAGTGCAGCCTGCACCAGGCCGGAAAAACACAGCAGTGTCGCGATACATAGACGCTCAAGCGGTTTGGGCATTTTGGTTTTTTCTCTTTGTTGTCGACCTTGTTGTCGGATCAGTCGTCCGGGGTGCGGCTGGCGGCAGCAGCACCCGCAACCGGTAGTGTCGCCCGGCCTGCACTGGATTGATCAGGGGTTCTGCAAGTTGTTCGCCATCGGCATACACCTGCACGCCCTCGTCGTTGTCTCGTTCGCTACTTTGTCGGCGTTCAAATTGCACGTCAACAACAGCGCCGCGAAAATGCCGCTGCACCCGTGCCTGTTGCCAATGGGAAGGCAGCTGTGGAGCAATGCGCAAACCGGCTCCCTCACCTGTCAGTCCAAACAGTGCCTCTATCAGGCAGCGGTAGATCCACGCCGCGGTGCCGGTGTTCAGCAGCTGGCTAGAGCGGCCTGCGTGCTCTGGGTACTGGTGCCAGGCGCCGCGATAGTAATTGGGCACAAATACCGGTAACTGGCCGCGCTGTATCAGATCGTCGTGGTCCGGGCCCGGGATCATCTGCCGCAACAGGTGCCAGGCTCTGTCGCCCTCGCCGATGGCGTACAGGCTGTAGATATAAAACGCCGCCGCGTGGTTATACACAGAGCCATTTTCTGCCGACCCCGGAAACTTCTGGGTAACACGGCCAACATCCTCGCGCATGCCGGTGTAAGCGGGAGCCAGCATCATCGGCCCGAAGGGCGTTTCCAACTGCTGTTTCACCGCGCGCAGCAGATGCTTTTTCTGATTGTCATCGGCGGCACCGCTCAGCAGTGCCCAGCTCTGAGGGTTGAGAAAGATACGCCCCTCGTGGTCTTCGCGCACACCGAATACTTTACCTTCATCGGTGATGCCGCGGGCGAACCACTCGCCATCCCACAGGTGCCGATTGACCGCGCTGTTGATCTCCGCGGCAAGTCGCGCATATTGTTCCGCAGCTGCCGCCTGTTTTTGTTCAAGGCAAATCTCCGCCCAGAGTTTCAGTGCATAGGCGGTGGCGAGGGAAAGCCAGCCGGATACGCCGCGCCCCCGGTAGCCCACCATATTCATCGGGTCGCACCAGTCTCCCTGGCCGATATAGCTGAGGCCGCGGTCGTCGCGGGCCGCTGCCAGCCAGTCCATGGCGCGGCTGACACATTCAAATACGCTGCGCCCGTGACCTTTACCGTCAACTTGATCTTCGCCCTCGGGGATTACCCGCTCGTCGAGCAGTGCGTGATCCCCGGTTTCATCTAAATATCCACGCAGAAAAATCGGCAGCCACACGCAGTGATCCGTGTGGGGCACCTGATTAATATATTTCAGCTCGGCGTCCGGGCTGAGCAGAATACCATCGGGCAGGGAACCGTCCGCCTTCTGTTGGCTGAGGGTGCGCAGCAGTGCTGAACGCGCCGACTGTGGCCGGATATAGGCCATGCCCAGCTGATCCTGCAGGTAATTGCGGGTTTGCGGGTCTGTGGTCAGGCGGTTGACGTCACCGTGATAGAACACCTGCCGTGGCAGCCAGTGATTGGCAAACGCATCCAGCTCCCGGTCCGGGGTTTCGATCTGCAGACAACCGCGCCCCTGGGCCAGATACTTTTGATATTCGTCAGCGGCCGTGGCGAATCCGGTGGCGGACAGATAACGCTCGCGCAGCGCGAACATTTCCTCGTCGTCACGGGCCGGGCCGAACAGAAAGCGCAGAGTGCGCTCCTCCCCCGCAGCCAGTGGCAGTTGGTATTGCAGCGCCGCGGTCGGCACCTGATAGCGGGCATCGCCGCCACCCAGCAATGGCTGGCGCACCCCATCGGGATTGTGCAGGCCACCCTCGCCCTCGAATACCGATTGCGCGGCTTCCCAGGCGTCCGGCGCGGTTTCATGGAGCAGAAAGGTTTTGTCTTTGAGGTGCTGATTTTTAAAGTAATCATCCACCTTCTGGTAGGGCGTGATACTGGAGCAGACGATGCCACCGAGATCCGCGCGGTATTCCCCGGACTGATTCATCCAGCTCATATAACCCACCGGGAAATAGGGGTAGGCGGAAATCCGTCGTGGCTCAAGGGAATGATTGCGCAGGGTGCACTCCCACAACTCCACCGCGTCGTCGACGGGCACACGCAGCGTCATGGTAATTTCCAGGCCGGCTTGGCGCAGACGCCAGGTGATATCGTCGGCGCCGACCGAAAACGCGAACTGCTCGGCGCGCGCGCGCACCGGCTCGTACGGGCAGGAAAACAGCGCGCCATTGTCCTCGTCCTTTACATACAGGAACCGCCCCGGGTGGTGCGCATAGAACGGCTGCTCGGGCTGCATAAAGGTTTTGGCTTCAAGATTGGGCGCGTGGGCGTAAGCAGCAGGTTCCGGCTGCATATGGCGGGCCACCACAAAGCCCCGGCAGTTTACCTGTACCAGCATACGCCGGTTCCACAGAAAGGCGCTGGCCGCGGGCATGGCGGTGGGGCTTGTCAGCATACAGCGTGCCTCGTCTGCGGAGCTGGATAACAGTTCCGTATTCTCGGTTGCGTGTTTCATCGGGTAATTTCCTTCAAGACGCCGCCGGTCCCGCTTGGGGATCTCCCAGGGGCGGCTTTCCGCCAGAAGCGACGGCGCCGGTTGCTGTATCTGGTGTCGTCGGCAGGTCCGCCTGCCCTGCGGCTGTACGGTTACCCAGCTCCTCCTGAATACGCGCCAGGCGTGCATTATTCAATGGATAGAAACTTGCCACTGCGGCTGCCAGCAGTGCGAAGGCGCCGGGGATTGAGGTCTGCAGCAGCGCGATACCGGTTTGCGAGGCATCACTCTGGGCCTCCCGCGCCACATAGCCGATGCCGGCCAGCACCCACAGCATCACCGCGGAACCCATGGCGCCGCCCAGTTTCATGGAGAAGGTGGCGGCGGAGAAGGTCATCGCGGTAGCGCGCCGCCCGCTGCGCCACTCGGTGTAATCGGCGCAGTCGGCAAACATCGACCACGCCAGAGGAGACTTGGGCCCCAGCGCCAGACTGATCAGAATATTCAGGGTAAACATCAGCCACACCGCATCTTTCGGAACAAAATAAAAGGCCAGTGACAGGGTGCCGACCACCGCCATCAGAATGACAATCAGGCGCGCCTTGTCCACATAGCGGGTCAGCAGTGGTGTGATCGCCGCGCCGGCCGCCAGGGCCAGTGCCTGCACGGCCAGGTAGTTGGAAATCAGCTCCGGGCGCTCCACGTAATACATCAGGTAGTAATAACTGGAGCCGCCGCGCAGGGTAATGGTCAGCATGATGACCATCTGCAGTCCCACCAGAATCAGCCAGGGGCGATTGCGCAGCAGATCCTGGATGTCGTCCAGCGGCCGGGTTTTCTGTATCGGAGAGGGGACGATGCGTTCGCGGGTGGTGAAAAAGGTCACCGCGAATATGACACAGGCAATAGCGCCATACACCGTCATGGTGAGCTGCCAGCCCAGCTGCTCGTCTCCCTGCCCCAGCCATTCCACCAGGGGCAAGGTATATTTGTTGACGCAGGTCATACCCACAAACGCCGCGATAAACCGCCAGCTGATCAGTGTATTGCGCTCCTGTGGGTGCGCGGTCATCACCCCAGACAGAGACGCGTAGGGCGTACTCAGCAAGGTGTACCCCAGCATCATCGCGCTGTAGGTGATATAGGCGTAGATAATCTTGCCGGTCTCATCCAGGTCCGGCGTGGTAAAGGTAAGCACCGAGGCCGCGGCCATGGGCAGGCCCGCAAACAGCAGGTACGGCCGGAACTTGCCCCAGCGGCTCCGGGTGCGATCTGCAATGGCACCCATGAGTGGATCGGTTACCGCATCAATAAGCTTGGTAACCAGCAACAGCGTGCCCGCGATGGCCGCCGGCAGTCCAAAGACATCGGTATAGAAAACCGCAAGAAAAGAGGCGATACAGGTCCAGTACAGATTGAATCCGAAATCCCCAATGGCGAAGCCGGCTTTCTCACCTATTCCGAGCCGGGCAAGGCGGGGATTACCGTGTTCCTGAGAGGAAGGTTGTAGATCTGGCGAAGACATAGCTCGCTCCGTTTTTATTGTTGTTGTGCGGCAGATAGGCGGCGCAACCACACCGGGCCGCCAATGCCGTGGCGAAAGACGCGAAAACACCGCCCGCAATGGATGAATATTTTGCGCGCTGATATTAAGTAGGCGTATCAGGTGGCCAGAAAGAACCGGTGACTCGGAAAAAATGGCGGGAAATGCATCCGGAGCCCCTAACCAGGGCGGCCCGAGATGTAATGATCGAGACTTTGGCGGGGCTGGTGGCGGAATTATTGAGAGCGAGTGCGAGTCAAGCTTCTTTGCGTGTCTAGCTGATCGCCCATGCGAGCAGCGATAAAACGAGCGCAGCGAGCAGGAAAATCAGACCCTTGATCATCAGTGATTTCGGGTATTCGGCTTCGTTGTAAATCAGCGAGTATGGAAATCCGGTTATCGGCCCGAGAACAAGCGACGATAGCCCCCAGCCCCAGCGGTTGTTACCCAGCGCCGTCAGCGCTGCCATCAGGCCACCGAACCAGAAGAGCGTAACGCCGATTACCAGGATGATGAATATTGGTATGGTGAGCCATTGGTTGGCCAGGAATACTCTGAGAATTTCATGTTCCATGATTTTTCCGGGTGAATATTTGGGCGGGAATGTAGCAGGCTTGGGCTTTGGTCAAAGCGAAAAATCAGTAAAGACAAGTTGGGAGGCAGGGCGAAGATTGCAGCCATCGCCCGGTGATTAACGCCTAACTAGGTTTCTGTAGCGCGCTCTTGAATTGCATAGTTGGATACCGAGTCGAGAATTGTGCTCAGCGGGCTCATCGGGATTCTTGCGCGGCGATTGCTGTCCTCCGACCCGTTTGCTGAAAGCTCCTGAGAGTTCTTGAAATCGCACATCGCCTCTTCAGTTGACTTGGTCCTCGACCAAATCGTCATGGTATACCTTCCGCCGGTGCGGCCACCCAGTGCCAAAGTGTATTCGCCGAGCTTAAATTTTACGCCGCGTCCATTTTTGGTAAGTGCGTATTTGATGGACAGCTTGTCCAGCTCGGGAACAACTTCGGTGTAGATGCGCTGTGAGTTTTTCTTTTGAACGGACTCTGTTGCAGAAACCACGTCGGCTTCGTCTATTACACCAATCTCTTCCGCTTCAGGGTGGTAGGCGCTAATAAAGTCTGAAACAGCATCGACCAACGTCTCATTGCCATCCCAGAAATACTCACCGTCGAGGCGCGAGTTATCCAGAATGGTATGTAGCATCGATTCAACTTTTCTCGCATCGATAGATGTCCAGGCCTTGATGATCGAAACTTTAACCGGACTAATATTGCCAAGCAGTTCCCGTTCCCGTCTCTCCGGCAGGTCGGTGGTGATACCGATTTTCTTGATAGGCGGAAAGGAAATCTCCGAGTCAAATCGCTGGAGCTTTTCTGAATATACGGGTTCTGCGATGTAGAGGGTGTTCTGAGCCATCGTGAATTTCACTTTTATATGATGCGGCGCGTCTCGAAATTCGAGATTGAATGAGATCAGTCAATAGCGAGTATGTTCCTACATTTTGGGAAGGATGAACAACCCCAGAACTGATTACCTGAATTCGGTCCCTGCTTGCTTGTACGCTTGATCATCTTGCTACCACATTTCGGACAGAGCCTTTTGGCATCCGGATTGCTGCGGGCCTTTAGCTGTTCTACATGTTGTCGGTGGGTTTCCCGCGTCGGTGCCAGCCGCTCCGACTGAATCCTACCGATAACTATCTTGACTTCGGCTTCAGTAAGTACCGGGGCGGTGAAGGATTTGATATAGCGGATATACCCGCCTTCCTTGGTAACATTGGGTGGCATCGATGTTTTAAAGGTGCTGTTGCCAGCAAAGACTACCACCGAGTGAATAACATCCGGTGTTACATCAAGCAGTGTCTCCAGCGCTTTAACATGCTTGTAGTTCTGCCTGAGCGGGTTCTGGAATCTGAATGATTTTTTGTAGATCTTCTGGGTCCACTGCGCCTGGCGTTCACTACCAAACATCCAGCCCTGCATGTTCTTGGTTTCCACCACGAAAATTCCGTAGCGGGATACGAAGATATGGTCGATCTGTGTAGTGCCATCTAGTGTGCGCAGCGTTACGTTGTGCAGCCGCCGATAAGTCTTGGATGGCAGCAGTAACCAGCCGAAGAAAGTGACCAGCGTCTCGCCCCAGAGGCCTTTGAACCAAGGCGATTTTATGATCGCGGCGATCAGGGTGATAGGGATAAGCCATTGGGCTATTGAAAATGCTTGATTGATAAGCGGGTCAGAGTTCATAGTTTTTATACAGCTATGTCAAGATTTGACCCCTATGGACCCTGTCAAGATTTGACCCCTATGGACCCACTGGGGGTGCGCGGTCATCACCCCGGACAGAGACGCGTAGGGCGTACTCAGCAGGGTGTACCCCAGCATCATCGCGCTGTAGGTGATATAGGCGTAGATAATCTTGCCGGTCTCATCCAGATCCGGCGTGGTAAAGGTAAGCACCGAGGCCGCGGCCATGGGCAGGCCTGCAAACAGGAGGTACGGGCGAAACTTGCCCCATCGGCTCTGGGTGCGATCTGCAATGGCACCCATGAGTGGATCGGTCACCGCATCAATAAGCTTGGTAACCAGCAACAGCGTGCCCGCGATGGCCGCCGGCAGTCCAAAGACATCGGTATAGAAAACCGCAAGAAAAGAGGCGATACAGGTCCAGTACAGATTGAATCCGAAATCCCCAATGGCGAAGCCGGCTTTTTCGCCGACACCGAGCCGGGCGAGGCGGGGATTACCGTGTTCCTGAGAGGAGGTTTGAAGATCTGGCGAAGACATGGCTCGCTCCGTTTTTATTGTTGTTGTGCGGCAGAAAGGCGGCGCAACCACACCGGCCCGCCAATGCCGTCGGCGAAAGGCGCGAAAACGCCGCCCGCGACGGATGATTATTTTGCGCGCTGATATTAAGTAGGCGTATCAGGTGGTCAGAAAGGACCGGTGACTCGGAAAAAATGGCGGGAAATACATCTTTGGGCGTGACTCAGCGCTCGCCCAGATCAGCCCAGCCGACGTCGCATGGGAGATTTTCGGTGTCCAGTGACAAACCGCTAAAGAGGTCTAAAGGTGGGGTTTCTGTGGGTAAATCCGCTCGTTGGATCTTGCGCAGTTCCGTGTCAATCAAATGAGACGGGTGATATATTGGTGCGCAGCAAAAGGAAAATTGGTATCCGGAGGAGGGAGTCCGTGCGTCTTAAAGGGCCGTTTCGCAAAATATTTGGTATGTCCAAGCGGGATCATAACCGCCACGCAGCGGGTCTCGGTAACCTTGAGTACCTAGTGCCCTTCGTACATCAGAATCACTGTAATCTATGTGGTGACTCCTCCGCTCAAATGCTGCTGCTCTATCACGGCGTGAACCCCGGGCCGCATTTGAAAGCCAATGTCGGCCATGTAGATTCCTGGCGTATGCGCGTAAACCCCCGCGGTGTGTTGACGGGAGCGGACGATGATGATGTGGCAAACATCATCACCGGTGCCGGATTCCAAGCGTGGGGCCTGGAGCCGACTGTAGGGCGCTGGAGTATCCCAGTGGTGCATAGAGCGCTGTTAAACTTTGGACCCTATGCGCAGAGTGTCCGATTCAGTGCGGCGGGGCACTGGGTAGTGGTGATCGGTGTGGGTGCCAACCATGTCATTTACCATGACCCCTGGCGCGGCGAGAATATGCGTCAGTCGGAGGCGAGCTGGATAGTTTCCACCTTTGCCGATATCTACTCTACGGTTGCGGCGACCAACCCTTTGCATGGGGAACCGTTGGTTCGTCTGCGTGGTTTTAATGTGCAGCAGAAATAGCCTGGACTATTCTGGTGGCGCAAGCCCGAATGGTTGGTGCCACCTTTTGCATTAGTCTTTATTTCTTTTCCCCGAAGCAGCTTCTGATTTATCAGCTTTTTCCGTGCGTAATGCGTGCTGCGCTTTCGCAAGTTCGTTGTATCGCTGCAGCAGGCTCAGTTCGGAGTCCTCGTCCGCAAGTGCCTGTAGGTCAATCTTGAGCTCACCGTGTCGGTCGAACTGGCTGGCAAAGGTGCCCATGTCTGGCATATCCAGTTCCCAGTTCGTCAGTTTCCCCAATACATAGTTGGCGAACTGGAACGCCTCGTATTCATTCAGCAGTGTGAGAAAGTCGCTGAACGAAAAACCCTTCAGGTTTTTTTGTGCACTAAAGGCCGCGGCGTATCCGCTATTTACCGCGTTTCGCGCATCGGTGGAATCACCAAAAGCGTGTTGGAACTGGAGGGAGTGGCGGGTCTCATGGATCAGGAAGGCCAGCGACTCGTACTTGGGGCGCTCGGCCAACTTTGCCGGGTTCAGATACACGGTGCCGGTGGAGGGATTCTCTGGATCGAAATCGAAATACACCATGCGGCCCGGGTAGCTGTGATCGTCAATCAGTAACCTGGGTGCCTCAACGCCCATTGCCTCGACCTCCAGTGCAAACACCCGCTTCAGGTGCGGAATCTGTTGCTCCATGGTCAAGCTGGGCCAGCGTGCAATTGCCTCGGCCAGTTCTGTGTCCGCATTGATCGCAGCCACCAGCGCATCACCCTGGTCAATGGTCTGCTTGAACGCGGGTTTAAGAAAACCGCGCGCTTCCGGCTGTAACGCGAACGCAGCAGGCATTTGCCGCTGTAATTCCGGGTTTGCGAAAAAATCGGACGCGGCGAGCGCGATAGGAGTAAGCAGGGTCAGTATCAGGAAGGAGAGAACGCGCATCTTGGCTCCGGGGTAGGGCGGCAAAGCTGCGCATTATAGGCGATGTCGTACTGTGATGGTGGCACAGTAAGATGAACCACGACTGTTCACTTGGCATCGCCAGTCGTTGAGAAACCTGAATACTGTTTAGAAGCTGTAACTCAGGCGAAGGTGCGCAACACCATTTCCACCGTAGGAGTTTGCATCCAGTTCAAGGTTCAGTGAAGAACCCAGATTGCTGCCGATGCCAACGCCACCAGCCAGACCGCCGCTGCTCCTGCCCCCAGAAGCCCCGCCCTTGAATAGCAGATAGACATTGCCGGTTCAGTCACAGTCCCGGAAACTTGGCGGGTTATCAATGACTGAACCGCAATGCGCCGATGGAGTTTAGTTCGCTGTTCAATTCAGGTGCCTGTTTTTCAAGAACGTCCATTGCTGCGCGCTTGGCTGCGGGTTGAACCAGTGTAATGTTTTCAACCTCTTGAATGGTCAATTCGCTCCACAACTTCCCGAGCTCGGTTCCTATCCGTGTCAGTAGAAATTCGCTATTGGTATTTTGTGCAGCGATGAATTCGAGCGGACCCAGGATATCTTCCGTTTCGAATTTCAGAATCTCCGGTAGCACTTCCAATCTCGCTTTATCGTCTTGATTTTGGTCGTCTAGAAGATCCAAAAGTGGATAGAGCGGTTTTTTTTCTCTCTCAATGCGACGCTGATTCAGCGATTGCCAAGCCAACTGAATTGAAAGCAGTGTGAGCAGGACCAGAGCCGGTACTACATAGGTAAGTGCACGATTGCGACGTTGTTGTAGTTTTGGGGCCTTGGTTTCATAAGAAATCAGGTTGTGTTCTCCGACCTGGAAGTCCCACACATAGTAGCCGCCACCCTTGGGTTGGCCGAGAGCGGTGAAGGGTGTTCCCTTCGGAAATTGATTTTCGCTCCATGCGGAGTCGCACAGGCATTCGTATTCAACCTTGATCGATCCCGAATCGGTGTTTACCGTAGCGTTACTCTTGCCGACACGATGCACTGTTCCACTCAAAGGCGTGAGGCTTGCTTTGTCGGGGACAGCATTGAATAGTGAATCCCAAAAAGTGGCTGCTAAAAAGATCAGTATCCAGGGGGAGATACTGACGAATAGCTGGTATATGGGGTTTCTAAATGCATTCTGTATTTGGGTCATTGGATAGCATCTTTTTAAAAGACTTTTCAGGGAAAGCTTCACTACCGGTATTGAGAAAGATTTAATTCACTCATTATCTCGTTTTCTTCAGGGGCGGCAGCTGAGCTTTTATGGCTCACGTTCCTCCTAATTTAACCGTGTGACGCGAATTTCATCGCGGAGTTGTGTTTATAACATGAGAAACTGAGTAGTTGGGTGCGCTGTAATTGCGTGTAATTTACCGGTTTGTATTCAGTGATTGATCCGGTGTCGCGGTCCGGTGTCACTCCTGCTATCTTCCTCAGCATAATCTCGCTAAGGAACGGCCGATGCCCCGCAACTTTACCGACTCTCTGGTGTTACTGACCGCACTATTCACCCTGGCTCTGGCCTTGATCGGCTGCGACCGCTCCGGTACTCAGCCCGAGCCAAATCCTCAGCGCGAGGTGTCAGCAAAGGCTTCCGACCAGCAAAAGGCCAACCCCGATTTCTCCATCGAGTACGAACAGTTCCAGCTGGATAACGGCCTCAACGTCCTCTTCCACATCGACCGCTCCGATCCGGTAGTGGCGGTGTCGCTCACCGCCCATGTGGGCTCCGCGCGCGAGAAGGAGGGCCGTACCGGCTTTGCCCATCTATTCGAGCACCTGCTGTTTCTCGAGTCGGAGAACCTGGGCAAGGGTGGGCTCGATGCGATGAGTGCGCGGATTGGCGGCGCGGGGGCGAATGGGTCTACGTCGCGGGATGTCACCAATTACTACCAGACGGTACCGAAGGATGCGCTGGAGAAGATGCTGTGGGCAGAGGCGGACAAGCTGGGCTGGTTTATCAATACGGTGACCGAGCCGGTGCTGGCGAAGGAAAAGCAGGTTGTTAAGAACGAGAAGCGCCAGGGTGTGGATAACCGCCCCTACGGGCACGCCCAGTATGTGATCGACAGCAACCTGTACCCCCAGGGGCACCCTTACAGCTGGCAGGTGATCGGTTCACTTGAGGATGTACAGAACGCCACGCTGGACGATGTGAAGACCTTTTTCCGCCGCTGGTACGTGCCCAACAATGTGACACTGGTGGTGGCGGGGGATTTCGATCCCAAACAGGCGAAGGCGCTGGTAGAGAAATACTTTGATGAGATCCCCGAGGGGGAGGCGGTGGAGCGGGCGCCCAAGCAGCCGGCCAAACTGAAGGAGACCCGGCGGCTGTATTACGAGGACAATTTCGCGCGACTGCCGCAGTTGACCATGGCCTGGCCCACGGTGCCCCGGTATAGCGCGGACAGCTATCCACTGGCGGTACTGTCGCAATACCTGGCCTACGGCAAGCGCGCGCCCCTGTATCGGGTGCTGGTAGAGGATGAGCAGCTGACCGCGAGCGTATCCATGTTTGCGTATGAGTCGGAACTGGCCGGGCAGTTGCAGCTGACGGTGCAGGCCTTTGCCGGTGGTGATCTGGACGCGGTGTACGCGGGTATCGAGAAAGGCTTTGCGCTGTTTGAAAAAGAGGGCATCGCCGAAGAGGATCTGGAGCGCATCAAGGCCAGTCAGGAAGTGGCCTTCTACAACAGCCTGTCCAGTGTGCTGGGCAAGGGTTTCCAGCTCGCCCAGTATCAGATTTACGCGGATGATCCGGGCTATGTGAGTGAGGACATCGAGCGCCTGCTGGCGGTGACCGCCGAGGACGTGATGCGGGTGTACAACACCTACATCAAGGACAAGCCCTTCGTGGCGGCGAGTTTCGTGCCCAAAGGGGAGAAGTCCCTGGCCCTGTCGGGTTCCACCGCGGCAGATGTGGTGGAGGAGAAAATTGTCAGCGGTGCGGAGGGGCAGTTCGATGCCTCCGCCAGTGCCGAGTATGAAAAGACACCGTCGCGTTTTGACCGCAGTAAGGAGCCCGACTACGGCGAGCCGGCACAGACGATTGTGCCGGATGTGTGGCAGGGGGCTTTATCCAATGGCATCGAGGTTTTCGGTATCGAAAACAGTGAGGTGCCCACGGTGACTTTCAGTCTGGTGATCGACGGTGGTCAGCTGCAGGAGCGTATCGATAAAACCGGGGTGGCCAATCTCACTGCCATGTTGATGGAGCGCGGTACCAAAAACCGCACCCCGGAAGAACTGGAAACCGCGGTGCAGAAACTGGGTGCCAATATCAGTGTGTCCGCCGGGGGGGATGCCTTCCGTTTTGATGTAACCACTCTGGCGCGGAATTTCAGCGAGGTGTTTGCGTTACTGCAGGAGATGTTGCTGGAGCCGCGCTGGGACAAGAAGGAACTGGTGCTGGCGAAGAAGAGTGTTGTCAGCCAGATCAAGCGTGCCCAGGCAGAGCCCAATGCCATTGCCAGTCGCGCCTACGGAAAACTTCTATACGGCAAGGACAGTATTCGCGCTTACAGCGGCCTCGGGACCGAGGCGTCCGTGGCGGCCATCACCATGGATGATCTCAAGGCTTACTACAAAGACTATCTGTCACCCTCGGTGGCGCGGGCACATGTGGTGGGGGATATTGCCGAGGGGGATTTTCTCGCGGTGGCGGAGCAGCTGGCAAAAAACTGGCCGGTAAAGCCGGTAAACATTCCCGACCCGAAATCCGCACCCGCCAAGCCGGGTATTTACTTTGTGGATGTGCCCGGCTCCAAACAGTCGGTGTTGCGGATTGGGCGCCTGGCAATGCCGGTGGTGTCGGAAGATTATTACCCGGCGGTGTTCACCAATTACATTCTCGGCGGTGGCGGCTTTGCCTCGCGCCTGACTCAGGAGCTGCGTGAGGGCAAGGGTTATACCTACGGCGTTCGCTCCGGTTTCAGTGGTGATAAGACCGTGGGGCAGTTTTCCATTGGCACCGGTGTGCGTGCCAACGTTACCGCCGAATCGGTGCAGCTGATCGGCGATATTCTCAAACAGTACGGCCCCACCTATACGGAAAAAGACCTGGAAATCTCGCGCTCGTTTCTGGTGCGTGCCAACACCCGCGCCTTTGAAACCGCGAGTGCGAAACTGGGCTTGCTGGAAAATATGAGTGAGTTCGGCTGGCCTGCAGATTATGTGCGCGAACGTGAATCTGTCGCGGAAAAAATGACGATCCCGAAGGTGCAAAAAATTGCCCAGTCGTACCTGCAGCCGGGCTCCATGATCTGGGTGGTGGTCGGGGACCGCGCGACCCAATTGGCACCGCTGGAGGCGCTGGAAATGGGTGAGGTCAAACTGCTGGAAAATCGCGAACTCTGATCGCGCTCCTGCTCCCTGTGGCCAGGACATTGGGCACGTCGGGAGCAGGCTTCTCAGTGCGGTGACCGCAGGCTATAGGCGGAACTGCCCACCGCGCTGCTCCACGAACCCTTTCAGTTCGGCGGCGGCGTTTATCATTCCATCGATACTGTTGAGGTTGCGCAGGTCGGAAAACGCCGCCTGCAGATACTCGGTTATCTGGGTTCGGGTCTGGCAGAAAAAGCGGTCGTCCCCCTGGGCGGTCTGTTCCTCGTCAAATTCGATACCGAATGCGAGCTTGAACAGTTCCCGGTGCACCAGGGGGTTATTCAGGTAATTGTGCAGGCTGTGGGTGTTGCCGTATTCGTCTGTTACCTCTTCAAATTCAAGCAGCTTGTAGGCAATAAACTGCCAGTCTCCGCTGGAGATCCAGCGTCCGTCATTCTTGGGATTAAATGGCCTCGCCCAGGTAATGGGGTCGTAGCGATGACGATACTCCCGATAGTTGTACACACAGCCGCTGTTCGATGGTTTGACCAGTGAATGATTGACCTTGATTGAAGATTCCATCAGCCGGCTGATATTGGCCACCATATGTACGCTGCCGAGTTTGTGGTGGCTGGTATCGAGGTTGCCGAGGTCCGCCAGGGTAGGTGGTGGGGTGTAAAGCTGGCTCAGAGTGTCGTGGAGTACCGAGGTGCCCAGTGAATGGCCGAGCAGGTGGACATTCTGCACACCGCCATGAATGGTTTGCGCGGCCTGCGCTATGGCGCTGCCGAGACGCTCCCTGGCGACCTGCCCGAGGCGGGTGTAGCGATACAGAAATGCATCGAGGCCGTGGGTTTTTAACAGGGGCGTATTCCGGGGATCCTTTTCCAGAGCACTTAACGCGGCGTCCGCGCCCGGCAATAGTTGTGCGCGGACCTCGGGAATGGACTCGATGGCCTCGCGGAAAGATCCCTCGAAAGACGCAACCGTCAGCCGGTAGTCATCGAACAGGTCGCTATAGGCGACCGGAATGATCTCCACAAAATACTCCGGTGACGTTCCCCTGAATGCATCGTAGAGACTGAAGGCAGAACGGCAGCCCTCTACAAATTCCTCCTTGAAGCTGTCCGCGGTATGTTGGCCCATACCGTGGATAATGATGAGCTTTGGTTTGAACACAGATTGATCCTGAGTGTGAAATAAATGGTACTAACGTGCCGTTTCGGTCTGGCTGGCTTAATGGAATTGGTTGCAATTCGCATTGCGGGCTGTTTTACCAATAGGAGTATGTGGTGATCAATTGCTGTGCATTGGTTGGCATCTAAAATGCAACGGTAGTCTCAATTCTGGCGCGTATTTCATTCATGGCGCACACTTTATCTCCCTATTACAGATTGCTTACAGTATTGCTCGGCCGATGAGAGGCTTGCCGCCCATCGTGTGAAAAACCGTGTAAATATTCGTGTAAGCGTATTTGCGGAGGCTGGAATACGAAGTTTGGCGTAACAAAAGGGGAGCTTGTGCTCCCCTAATAGAATCTGCTCATTGATCAGAATGTTTGCTTGGTGTGGCCTGCGAGGGTGTCACAATAGGCTTTATCGGTTGTCGGTACATAAAATGTCCGATCCACCGCTGGGTAGCCGAAACTTGCAACTTGAGCATCGGCTTCGGTGCTATAAGTCTGCCCAATCAGATCGAAGTAAGGGCGGTAGTCCAGACCAGTAACACGACTGCTAGCGATTAACAGCCAGTCATTGTTATCCATCGTGTTGGCTTTTTCGCGGGTGAAACGGGAGAAGCCAATCGTGCCTTTGCTGGATGCCCAATCCGCGTCACTCGCTATTGCAGTGTCGAATGCTTGTTCGAGAATATGCAGTCGCGGAATCAAGTTCCAGCCATCACTGAGGGCTCCCTCTTCTTGAGCGTGTATCATCATCTCGATTACCAGTACCGTGCCGTAATTCCAGCGGTTGTAACCCAGTGCGGACATGTAGGCAGATGGGTCGGTATCGCTCTGGCTGGCCTCAAGATCTGCGCTGATACTACTGAAGGGCAGGCTTTGACAGTTGGCGATTATGCCGTCCTCGTCCTGTGCGCGGGATTTCGCGTAGTAGGAGTAGAAGTTGGTCGTGGCGTGGCCTTCAAAGTTGGTGAATTTAAAGCGGTTTCTTTCCACGGTATGGCCCACTTCATGTAGGTCACCATGACCAAGTACGGAAAAATCCCAAGTGGCGTCATAGGGGTTGCCAGAGCAGCCGGCGCCACAGGCAGATTGATCCATATTACCATGGTGGACTTGATTCCATTCGGCGATGGCAAACCCATTGCTGTTAGCGAAGTCGTGGATTTCTGCCACCACATCAATGTTATCGCCGTATGTGCCTGCCAATACCCGGAAGTAGTTGTGATGGTACTTCGATATGAAATACTCCATCTCGCTTGGAGTATCCCAGCGCGTATCTTCAGACAGGGTGCGGGTCAGCCTTTCTGTCAATGAGTGGATTTCGAAGTAGTCGGTTGCTATTTCAGCCCAGTCGTATTGGTTTGCTGCCAGTGCTGTGGCAAATGCGACATCATCATCCCCAGTGCGCCAGATTGGATGCTGGCCAATATTTTCAAAGGAAAAGGTCATGTCTTTCCCTGTGTCAGAGAATCCAATCTGCACCGGACCACCGTACGGTGATGTAAGGACAAGTGTTTCGCCAGCTTTGATGGGAATTTTATTGGATTGAAGGAACTTGGGTCGGGTGTAGCCCCAAGTCGTATCACTGGGGCTGGGATACATATGACGGGTAGAGTTACTGCGTTGAGTGTTGATAAATACTGTGGCATCACTTTCAATGTTGCTAGCGGACCTGGTCACGCGGAAAGTCTGGCCGGGCAGTGCGTAAACACCTGCCGTGCGGAATGGGCGACGACTGGTAAGTTTTACTGTTGTATCGCTTGGCGTGATGTGGCTGAAATCGGTGCGACTGAAATTGCCGAGGTCGGCCGCACCCGGGTTGTGTTGACGTGTGGTGTATACCAGAGCATCCGCAAAATAGCTTTTCAAGAAGTTGATAGTTGGGGTGGTATCTTTCCACATGGGGAAATTAATTTTTTCCCGGTATTTGTCTGCTAGAAGAATCAATAGCTTTTCAATACGATATTCATCAACCATAGTGAAAATATCTTCGGCACTCTGGTCAAAACCTTTTGGAATAGACCTTAATGCTGCGGTTAAATCACCGAATTCGCTGGCATAAGCTGGTACGTTACTGCAGCTATTGTCTTGGTCTGCACATTGGGAAACCTGAAAGCTAAAACTGTTGTTCTTGAAGCGATTAACCAGGTTGGCAATGTCGGTCAGAGTTGAGTTGCTCGCCCGCATTTCTTCTGCAGACGCCCAGTTGGCGGTATCCTGCACCCAGTAATTCCCTGCATTGCCCTCATCTTGTGTTTTCACACCGAAATATCGCAGGATTGGGTTCGTCAGGGAAGTTGAGTTCCAGCCATTGGTGTGAACGTAAAGTAGGGACTGCTGGTTTTCGATCGCTCCACTGAGGGCAGCCGTTACAGAGCTCTCTGCCATGGTGGTGACACCGGCACCCGTGATGATCAGGTGTGTGCCATGTAGGCACCTAGTCAGTTCAGCTTCAACGTCGCAGCGCGTAATCGCCACATTGGTATTTTGAGCTTGTAGCCAACGTTGCGTGGCGTCCATATGGCTGGAACTCATTTGCATCAGGGCAATGCTAACGTCGTCTTCTGTAGACAGAGCCACGACCTGGGGGGCAAGTAGCCAGTCGATAAGATTTATCATCGGATGGATAAAGGCTGAATGATCTCCTGCGTCCAGCTTAACGATTACATTGTCGCCCACAGCTACAGTGCGGTAGTTATTGTTATCGGTAGCAGAAATGAAGTTGTAGCCCTGATTGCCGGTTACAACCTCAAGTGCCCCGCTCAGGCTGTCGAGAGTGAAATAGCGTGCGTTACGGGATGGATCAAACTCTACCGCAGCGTCACCAAAAACAGTCTCATGAAGCCAAGCGGTGGCTTGCTGGCGCTGTGCGATGCGGTCGAGGATGCGTTGTTCTAATTCCTCGACTGCGGCAGGTAGCATAGTGGGGTCGCCTGATTTTACAGCCTCATTGATTCGGTCCTTGATCGTAACTGTGATGGTTGCACTATCCTCGGAAGTCTCATTGCTGGCGGAGAGGGTCAGTGAGTACGTTTCAGTTTGCATTGAAAAGGGATAGTACACCTCGGTTTCTGCTGCATCTGCTGAATCGAAGGTAACCTCGGGGCCGGATACTTGCTGCCACTTATAGGAGAGCGGACCGTCACCAGTAACGGAGCTGGTCAGCAACAGAGCCTGGTCGTTATACAGGTCGATTTTCTCTGGTATTTCCACGGAAACTGCAGCCGGGGAGGCGTTGGCCTCATCGTCAGAGCCCTGGTCATCACCCGTGTCTTGGTCGTTTCCGTCATTACTGCCCGGGTCCTTATCACCTCCGCTGTCATTATCCGTGTTGTCCTTGTCATCGACCGGGGCTTCAGCCATGTCTTCAGGGGGCGTGTCGTCATGGCTTCCACCTCCACATCCGGGCAAAGTGATAATAAAAATTAGAAGTGCGAGTCTTACGAGATTGCTATTCATTTTATTCTCTAGTTGAACAGTCAATTGGCACCGCTATCTTTGGAGAGAGCGTTGCCCGGAGTCGAAAAGACCTATTATGCGACAAAGAGTGTTCGAATTCTGAAAAAAAGGGGAGCGAATGCTCCCCTCAATCTCGATGTGGGTATTGCGGTATGATCACTGGCCGCAAGATCATGCACGCCCACGACAGTTTCGATGCGGAATATCTGCACGCGCCTGAACGACGTCGCGCCTTTGCAGTGGGAGGCAGATGTGCACCTCGCCCGTGGGAAGTGGGTAACCCGGGTGTGCTTCGATCTGGGCTACCGCCACCTGAGTCATTTCAGCCGGCGCTTCCATCATCAGTTCGGAGTCAGCCCGAAACAGTATCGGGGTCAAAACGTCAGTTGATTCTGGTGTTCTTGCGCTTGGTCAGGGTGTGAATAAAAGCGACGGTGCCTCTGAGGCGTGCACCGATCGCTACCAGGCGCGCTTGCTTTGCGGTCAGCAATTGTGGCTGGTGTTCCTGAATCAGGCGGTACAGGTGATAGCGTGCGACCAGTGTGGCGATTGGCCAGTCCGGCCGCCAGAAACCAGGGCGCAGTGTGGCGCGTTCAAAATCCACCAATCCGACCCGCCCTTTCTGATCGACGACAATATCGCGCACCGGCATGGAATGCCGGGCAACCCCGGCATCCAGCATCTGCTCCACGATTCCACCGAGCTCCCGCAGGTTATCTGCGTTTAACAGCTTTGTGGATTCGCCCGGCAGGCGTGACATTTCCAAAGTATAAGACTTGTCTTCACTGTGGAGCAGGAGGGGAACGCCCTGAATATGACGCAGCCGGTATAGCGCTTCTTTCTCGGTAAAGTAGCGGCGCCGGTGGGTTTTGGAGCGGGTCTTAAAGCGCTTGACGACCCTGTCTTGCCCGATATTCAGCAGTACTTTGTTGGTCTCATAAACGCCGTCGACTACTGTCTTCTGCGGGAGGCGTGACGCAATGTCGATTCCCATGAAACTTCCATGTCTCAGTTATTGGAGTAGGTTAGCCACCTCCGTGGGGGGAGAGACTTATCTACCAATTATTACCAAAAAGTTAAACTTTAGGAAATGTGTGGATGATTTTGACGCCATTCGAAATGCTGATGGCACCTTGGGGCTCTTATTCTGAATCGACCTAACTTGTGGATTTTGCTGCCGTACACTGATGGTAGTGATTTGATTGAACGCACTCCGTTGCTGCCGGGAATCCGCGCAGACTGTCAGTGCGCGCATTCGAAGTAGTCGCAGCTAGGCGAATCAGGCAAAGAGGTATACATGGCTGACAACATTCTGGATATGGCAATACGCCACCTGGGTTCATCGGGTCTCAGCTCACTTGGGAATGCACTGGGATTGCCCGATGGCAAATCGGAGTCTGCATTCTCCAGCGGCGCCGCTTCGGTACTGGCCGGTATGCTGAACAAAGCGGGCAGTGAAAGTGGCCTGGGCGCACTGCTCAATATGGCGACCAAAAGTACCAATATGGACCTCTCATCGCCCGGCGATATTTTTACCGATCCGGATCGGATGAGCAGCCTGCAGGATGTGGGGGGCAATATCCTTGGCTCGCTGTTTGGCGACAAGAAAGATGGCATCTTCGATGTGGTATCCAGCGCGCTGGGACTCGATAGCGCCAAAGGCGGCAGCCTGATGCGGATTGCCGCGCCGGTGGTGATGTCACTGGTTGGCAAGCTGGTGAAAAGCAAAGGCCTGAATATGGAAGGCCTGGCGGCATTACTACTGGGGCAGAAAACGCATATCAAAGACAAGATACCCCCCGGCCTGCTGAAGGAGCTGGGTGTCAGTAACCTGGATGAAATGGCAGAGCGCACGGTGGTGGAAACCACACCGCGCCACACAGCCCACGCGGCCCATACACCGCCGCCGGCGCGCAAAAGCGGTTTTGGGAAATGGCTGTGGCCACTGCTGATTGCCCTTGGGGTATTGTGGGCACTGAACATGTGCGCGAAAAAAGAGAAGGTGGATGATGGTACCGGTGGTGTGGTGATGGAGCAGGATGAGGTCGTCGTCGAAGAGGCGCCGGCAGGTTCTGCCGACGATCCCATGACGACCCCAGACACGACGCCGCAAGCGCCGATGGACACCGATGGCGGTGATTTTGCGACCGACTTCCGTGCCTATTTGGCCGATGCAACCCGGGACCCGAGCAAAGAGTTCCCTCTGAACATCGAGTTTCCTGCCGACGGTAGTATGCCAAACGCAGGCTCTCTGCCGGACGTGCAAGCGCTGATCAAAATCATGCAGGAAAACCCGGGCCTCAATATTGTGATCGAGGGTCACACCGATAGTGATGGCGATGCCGGTGCGAATCAGAAGTTGTCGGAATCCCGCGCACAAGCAGTGATGATGATGATCTCCGATGCCGGCGTGGACGCGAGCCGTATGAAGGCGGTGGGCATGGGCCCGGCCAACCCGGTGGCAGATAACAGCACCGAGGAAGGCAAGCAGAAGAACCGCCGCATTGCGGTAAAAGTGGAGTCGTTTACCGAGTAACCTGTACCCGGTAACCCTTCAGCATAAAAAAACCGCGGCACGCCGCGGTTTTTTTATGACTGGGCAGAGCGTCATTTACCCGCCCGCAAGATGGCAACACTATCCGCGGTATTTCTCCCGATAGGCGCCCGGCGCCAGCCCGGTCCATTTTTTGAAGGCGCGGTTGAACGCGCTCGGCTCGGAAAAACCCAGGCGCTCGGCGATTTCCGCCACCGCAGTTTCCTGCCCCTTCAGCTGGTACATGGCCATATCCCGGCGCACGGAATCCTTGATGTCCTGCCAGCTGTTGCCCTCGTCTTTGAGGCGGCGACGCAGGGTCTGTGGTGAGGTGTACAAACGCTCTGCTACGTCGTCCAGGGACAGGTTTTCGATACTGTTGTCGCTTTGCAGCATACGGCGAATGCGGCCGGTGAAACTGTGATCGGATTTGTACTGGCTGAGCAGGCACTCCGGAGCACGGGCGAGAAACTCGCTGAGCTGCTGTGCGTCCCGCACCAGCGGCATACTCAGGTAGCGCGTGTTGAATACCAGGCAGGTTTCCTGCTGGTGAAAATAATGCCGGCAGGGAAACATGTCGGCATATTCTTCAGGGTAATCCGGTGGCGGGAACGCGAGGTGCACCCGCTCCAGCAAGATGGTGCGGTCGATCAACCAGCTGAAAAAGCGCAGCCAGATCACCGATAGCGACTCGACAAAATTCTGATTGGGCAGCTGCTTGCGATTTTCGTGGTGAAAAATCAGGCGGGCCTCCTCTCCGTCTTCCACCAGTTTGATATGCAGGTCGTCGCTGACCATGGCGACAAAGCGCGCGGAGCGCAGCAGGGCGCGGCGCAGGCTGGGGCAGGTGATGGTGGCGTGCCCCATCATGGCGAAGGTGCCGGGCAGCCAGGGCCGCGCCAGATAGCCACTGGACTCGTCTCCCAGTTCATCCCACAGGCGACGCAACAGGCGCGCCAGCTGCTCGCGGCCAATACGGGCTCCAGGGGCGTCTGCGGCGGAGAGGTCAATACCGGCGTCCAGCAACAGCTGGTCACAGTCCACTCCCGCGGCGCGGGGGCCGGCCAGATGCGCAAACACGGCGGCGGCCAGAATACCGGGCTCCTGGTGCTGCTCGACTTCTTGTGGCTTCTCTTCTGTCTCCACGGTCACGCTTCCCGCTGTCAGCTAATTGAATACTTGTGACCGGATTATGCAAAAAGGTGCATAAAAAGTCGCGCTTGTCCGCTGCTCGATCGGTTTTGGTGTATGGCTGAATGTGTGTTGTTGATGTGCTACAAAGGGGATTGCGGGCAATCGATTTTCCCCGCTCACTACCAATACAAGGAAGCGTTATGTCTCAGTCCCTGAACAGCGGGCTCAATCCCACCATCTGTCGCCGACTACTGGTGGCCTACCTGATTGAGCGACTACCGCGGCCAAACAATCCAGCACTCGAGGAGGCAACCGGCTGGCCTCGCCGGACGATTCAGGATGTGATTGCCAAGGGGCTGCCGGGGCACGGGACTCTGGTGGAATTTGTGCAGCAGGGCGTGCGCAACAACGATGGGTATTACGAGCTGAAGGACTGGGGGTCGATCGACCGCCACTGGGTGAGGGGGAACCTCGTTGCAATTGCCGAGGTGCTGGCACTGGCGCCGGAGCAGATCCCGGCGCCGGATTGAGCCTGAGGGGGCTCCGCTGTGCGCGTTACTGCGGGGCGGCGGCCTTTTGCAGAATGGCGTTAACTTTCTTCAGCAGTTCGGGGTCGCTGCGCAACTGGGTGGCGATACCCTGATACTCTTCCTTGCTCAGACCCGCGCTCTGTACTGCGGCCAGCATTTTGCCCTGGGCTTCTACATTGATCGCTTCCGCGGCAGCGGCATCGGCGGCGGCTTTGATCTTCGGCGCGTATTCCTGGCTCAGGGTCACGATGGAGCGGTAGGCGTCGGCAAACTTCTGCAGCTGTGCTTCGGATATGGCGGTTTCCGCAAAGGCGCTGGATACAGCGAGAGCCAGGGCGAGAGCGGCGGAAAAGATGACGGTCGGCTTCATGAGCACCTCTCATTATCGGAAAGAAACGCATCTGTGCGGAGTTGCACGCCCAGCGTAGGGTGAGGGCTACAGGGCCTTGGCATCGAAGCAATTCGAGGGTGTGCTGCAAAGCGCTGTCTGCAAAGGGTAGTTGTTATTCCGGGCCGGTTGGGAAATTCGCCGCCACTTCCTCCTGTGGCCGGCGATATTTCTCGCTTTGGCAATAACCGGGTCAGAAAAGGCCGAGGAACTTTTTCCGTTTTTTCAGCGAGGCCTCGCAACTGTTGAGCTGTCGCTGATAGGTTTGCGCCCGCGCGGATACTTTTTTCGCGACATTTTTTAGCCATTGTTTGTTGCGAAAGGTGCGGCGATTAAAACCGCCCTGTCCCTCGTGGTAGGCGAGATACAGGTGGTAGGTGTCGTTGGGCTTTATGCGACACTGGCGCTGGCTGGAGTTGTGATACCAGCCGACAAAATCGATGGCGTCCTCAAAATCATCGCGGTCGCCGCGGTAGTTGCCGGTGGAGCGCTGGTAGCCTTTCCAGGTGGTGCCCAGTGCTTGTGCATAACCGTAGGCGTCAGAGGGGCGCGGCCCGGGAATTATCCACAGAATTTTTGTGCGCGGCGGCTTGGCATCGTGCACAAAGCGGGATTCCTGATGCAGGGTAGCCATCATGGTGGCGATGGGCGTGTTCCATTTGCGCGCGGATTCCGCGGCATCGTGGTACCAGTCGTCCTTCTCGCGGAATATCTCGCACAGGTCGTCGGTATTGCTGGGCGGCGTGGTGGCACAGCCCGTTGCCAAAAGGATTGGCAGGGCGAGCAGTGCCAGTGCGCATCGTTTATTGTTTTGAATCATTCGTTCGCTAATACAGGTTTCAGGGCAGGTATCAGAGCAAGAGTCAGACCTTGGACTTCACCGTCTTGACGCCGTCAGCAGTGCCGAGCAACAGCACATCCGCCGGACGTGCGGCAAACAGGCCATTGGTCACCACACCGGTGATATTGTTGATGGCGTCTTCCAGCTCCAGAGGCTTGGCGATTTGCATATTGTGCACGTCGAGGATGACATTGCCATTGTCGGTGGTCACACCCTCGCGATACACCGGGTCGCCGCCCAGTTTGACGATTTCCCGCGCCACATAAGAGCGCGCCATTGGAATGACTTCCACCGGCAACGGAAAATTGCCCAATACTTCTACCCACTTGCTCCCGTCAGCGATACACACAAACTCATCGGAGCAGGCGGCAACGATCTTTTCCCGGGTCAGTGCGGCACCGCCGCCCTTGATCAGTTGCAGCAGCGGGTTGGTCTCATCGGCACCGTCCACATACACGCGGATGCCGTCCACCGCATTCAGGTCATACACCGGGATGCCGTGGGACTTGAGGCGCTCGGCAGAGGCTTCGGAGCTGGCGACGGTGCCATCGAACAGGCCCTTTTTCTCTGCCAGATAGTCGATAAAGAAATTGGCGGTGGAGCCGGTGCCGACGCCGACTATGGTGTCGGACTCCAGCATGGGGGTGATGTATTCCACCGCGGCGCGCGCGACTGCCTGCTTGAGTTGATCCTGGTTCATAAGGAAATATGCGTCCTTGTGCAATTTTTGCCATAAAAATGCCCGCGAATGAATATTTTTGCGCGCAAAAGTGGCTCGTTGGTGGCTTTGCTGCTGTGTAGCGATTAGACTGGCGGGCTTGTAAACATCCATCGGCTGCCGATTTCTGTCATGCCCAAGTCCTATATCAAGCGCATTTTAGACGCGCGCATTTACGATGTCGCCATCGAAACCCCGCTGGAGCCCATGCGTCAGCTGTCCCACCGTCTCGGCAACCGTATTCTGCTGAAGCGCGAAGACCTGCAACCGGTGTTCTCCTTCAAGATTCGTGGCGCCTACAACAAACTCCTGCAGTTGCCTCCTGAGCAGCGGGCCAAGGGCGTGATTGCGGCCTCTGCCGGCAATCATGCCCAGGGGCTGGCGCTGGGCGCACAGCAGCTCGGCGTGCGCGCCACCATCGTGATGCCTTCCACCACACCGGCGATCAAGGTTAACGCAGTGCGCATGCGTGGTGCAGAAGTCGTATTGCACGGGGATACCTTTGACGAAGCGGCAGCACTCGCCAAACAGCTGGTGGAAGAGCGCGGCCTGGTGTTTATCCACCCCTACGACGATCCAGATGTGATTGCCGGGCAGGGCACCGTGGCGATGGAGCTGTTGCGCCAGCATCCGGGCAACCTGGATGCGGTGTTTATCCCCGTTGGTGGCGGTGGCCTCGCAGCGGGTATGGCGGCCTACATCAAGTACGTGCGCCCGGAGATCAAGGTGTACGCGGTGGAGCCTGAAGACGCCGCTTGCCTGAAACTCGCCATGGACCAGGGCAGCCGCGACGGACGTTTGCCGCAAGTGGGCCTGTTCGCCGATGGCGTGGCGGTGGCGCAGATCGGTGAGGAAACCTACCGGGTGCTGCGGGAGACCATCGACGGGGTGATCACGGTCACCACCGATGAGATCTGTGCGGCGATCAAGGACATTTTTGAAGATACCCGCTCCATTGCCGAACCCGCCGGAGCCGTAGGCCTCGCGGGCCTGAAAAAATATGCCGAGCAGAGCGGCGAGCAGAACCAGGCGCTGGCTACTGTGTGCAGTGGTGCCAACACCAATTTTGACCGCCTGCGTTATATCAGCGAGCGCACCGAAATCGGTGAGAAGCGCGAAGCCGTACTGGCGGTGACCATCCCGGAAAAAGCCGGCAGCTACCTGCAGTTCTGCCGCGATCTGGGCGATCGCTCCATCACCGAATTCAATTACCGCTACGCCAATTCCGGTGAGGCGCACATTTTCGTAGGCATGCAGGTCACCACCGACGCCGACCGCGCCCAGCTGGTGGCCCAGCTGGAGAATGGCGGTTACCGGGTCACGGACCTGACCGACAACGAAATGGCCAAGCTGCATATCCGCCACCTGGTGGGCGGCCGGGCTCCCGGCGTGGATAGCGAGGTGGTGTATCGCTTCGAGTTTCCGGAGCGCCCCGGTGCCCTGCGCAACTTCCTGGAGCAGCTGGCGGGTCGCTGGAATATCACGTTGTTCCACTACCGCAATCACGGCGCCGCTTACGGGCGGGTGCTCGTGGGGCTGGAGGTTGCCGAAGCGGAGCGCCCGCAACTGAATGCACTGCTCGACCAGCTGCACTACCCCTTCTGGGATGAGACGGAAAATCCTGCCTATCGGTTCTTTCTGGCCCAGAAAGACTAAGTGGCAGCGGGGAAATGTGCGCCTGTCGCCAGTATTTGCGGTGGGTAGTTCACGGGGCAGGCCCTGTCGAACTTGCAATTTCCATTTTGTGAGAAATCTCTCAAAAAAAAGCGCTTGACGGGTTACTATTTGGCCACTGATCGAGTATCTTTTGAGCGGTGATTGGCCCTTATGGGTCACTTCTGGGCAGGAATACCAGCGGAGCAGTTTTTTGCTCCCGCGTGGAACTTTCCGGAAGTGACAGGTCCAAATCACCACTGGCGGCGCAGATCGCCAGGCGCGAAAAAAGATAGCGAAAACAACAAGAATTCAGATCTTACAGGATGGTCCCCATGAAACCCGATGCATTGACACTCGCTGTAGTTGTCTTTGTTGCGGGCGTACTGCTGAGCAGCAGCGGTTTGACCGAGGTGTTCTCTTCCGATCAGGAAGAGGCTGACGCCCCGGCAGCGCTTCAGCAGGGAGTGGTTACTCGCTGACCCCTCCGCCCGCAGGCGTTACGCCAAGCAAAAAAAGCCGGGCCCTGGAAACAGGGCCCGGCTTTTTTGTGCCTGTCGGTTGGGGGCGCCGATCAGCGGCAGCGATAGAGGCGTTGATCCGTCGCTACCAGCGCCAGTGGAATGTCCCAACTTTCTGCCGGGAGCTGCGCCACACATTGCAACTGGTGCGCCACGCCGATCATCAGCGGGGCGCTGCCCGGGCGCAGGTGCTTGAAGGCAAAGGTGCGGTCGTAATACCCCGCGCCCATACCCAGGCGGGCGCCGCTGGAGTCAAAAGCCACCAGGGGGACCAGTACCAAATCCAGCTTTTGCGGCGCACGGATTTCACTGCGCCCGATCGCCGGTTCTGGAATTCCGTAGCGGTTGCGGTACCGAAGGTGCGCGCCCGGCCAGTGGCGAAAGGTCATGGTGGTGCGCCCGGGGCGCGGTAGTGCGGGCAGGTAAAAATGTTTGTGGGGGAAACGCGCCAGCAGTAGTCGCGGATCAATCTCCCCATCCATCGGCCAGTAAATGCCGATATGGCGTGCGCGTTGTATTTCCGGACTGCGCGCCAGGCGCTGGCAAAGTTGGCGGCTTGCCAGTCGCTGCTGATTCGGATTCAGCGCGCGGCGCGCGGCGCGGATCTGTTTGCGCAGCTGTGTTTTCGAGGGGAGCGTTGGCGGCAGGGTGACGGACTCAGGCATGGGTGTGCTGTATTCACCGGCGGTCAGAGGTCCACACAGGAAGCCCGGCCCGCCGGCAAGACAAGAATTAGGAGCCCCGAAGATGCGGCTGATGACATAGCCTTGAACCGTAAGGCTCAAGGTGGGGGTTCCCGGAATGCATAAGGCTTTCCGCTGCATGGCGGACTTGCACACCAACACCCGCTGGGAACCTCCAGGGTAGAATTATCGGCTCAGGACATAGTCAACTGGCCAACACTTCAGGGCGAGTAAACAGTATACCTCTTGGGGGAGATCTTGGCTAAACGCACTTTCGCGCCAAAACGGTCTTTTTCGCGCGAGTCAAGGGCGAAGATAAAAAGAGTAGAGAAATCAATTGAAGTGCAGCGAAAGGTATTCAGCTGCACCGAATAGAGTAGTGGGGCGGTGTACGAGTATCAGACGTTGTCGAACTTGCTGAGCGCTGCCTGTACTTTTTCGTGCAGGCGGTCGAGCATCTGTTCTTCTACCGGTTGCCGCGCCAGCCCGGCTTTTGCCTGAATCAGCTCGTGGGCAATATTCAGTGCGGCCATGACCGCGATGCGCTCGGCGCCGATCACGCTACCGCCGTTGCGGATCTTGGCCATGCGCTCATTGAGCAACTTTGCCGACGCCTGCAGGCCGGCCTGCTCGTCTTCGGAGCAGGCTACCCGGTACTCTTTATCGAGTATGGTTACCGCGACGGATTGGTTCGGTTTGCTGCTCATGCGTTTTCTTGGCTCAGGCCCTTCAGGCGATTGATCATGGTTTCAACGCGTGTGCGGGCAATTTCATTATTCTTGATTAGCCGTTGGCGCTCCTGCTGCCACTGGCCTTCCTGCTCACGCAGGGCGCGGTTGTCGGCCGCCAGCTGTTGATACTGTTGAATCAGCGTATCCAGCTTGAGTTCTAACGCCTGTATCTTGTCCATAATTCCTGCGTATTCGGTGCGCCGCCCGCTCCGGTGACCTGCGCAAGGACCTGCGCAAGCTGGGGGATTCCGCTACTATATTGCCGGTGAAATTTAGGGTCAATTACCTACTATTACGGCGTGCGCGCGTAATCGTCTGCGCCAGCCGTTGCTTAGACAATATTTCGCCACTTTGGTGAAATATTCACACATTCGATTGCGCTTTCCAGATTATCGCGGGAGAGCCACTGGAATTCTTGGCGGCCGTTCAAATTTTCGGCATGTCGATTGCCGTACCGTATACGTATTTTGGAGTGTTTATGTCCGCAGGGTCCGCAAAGTCCGTGAAAAAAATATCGTTTGATGATCTGGCAAACCAGATTGTCGCTGCCGGTGGCAAGATTGGCCCCAGCGAGCTGCACGGTTTTATTTGTGGCTTGCTGGCGGCGGGTGCGCGACCAAGTGCATCCCGCTGGCAGCAGGAAGCGGCGGAGTTTCTCGATCTTGATGCGGTGCCCGCTGACCTGAACGGCACAATTCAAGAGCTGGTGGAAAAAAGCCAGGCGGATTTCGCGGATAAAGATTTTTCTTTTCAGCCACTGCTGAGTGACAGCGATGAGCTGGCCGAGCGTGGCCAGACCCTGTGCCTGTGGTGCGAGGGCTTTCTGCATGGGTTTGGTATTGGCAAGTATGCCGGCGAACTGTTGCCGACGAGCAGTGAGGCCCTCAGGGATTTTGCAGAGATTGCACAGCTGGATGCGCAGGGTATGGAGAATGATGTCGAGCAGGAGCGCCAGCTATTCGAAGTTCAGGAATACGTGCGCATGGCTGCACTGAACATTTTTGTGGAGTGCAACAGTGCTCCAGCCAGCAATGGCGGTGCCGGAGGCGATAAGCCCTCGGGCCCGACCCTGCACTGAACCTGAAACCGATTTTCGCTCCGCCATTCGCCGATGAATATTACCAAAGCCGAATACGCCCGCCGTCGCCAGCGTCTGCTCGACGCGATGCCGGAAAACAGTCTGGCCATTGTGCCCGCCGCGCGCGAGCAACTGCGCTCGCGAGATACGTATTTTCCGTTTCGCCAGGACAGTGACTTTCTTTACCTGAGCGGGTTTAGCGAACCGGAGTCCCTGCTGGTGCTCGCGCCGGGGCGCGGTCAGGGCGAAACACTGCTGTTTTGCCGCGAGCGCGACGAGGAAAAAGAAATGTGGGACGGTCCGCGCCTTGGACCGGAGCAGGCGGCTGAACATTGTGGCCTGTGTGATGCCTTCCCCATCGGCGATCTCGACGACATTCTCCCGGGCTTATTGGAGGGCAGAGACTTTATCTGTTACACCATGGGCCGATTCCCGCAGCTGGATCGACGTCTGCAGTCTTACCTGCAGGCCATCGAAATGGCCCCCGGCAGCAGTGGCGCGCCCCAGATACTCAGCCTCGACCCGCTTTTGCACGATCTGCGCCTGTACAAGAGTGCTGCTGAAATCCGTTTGATGGCGCGGGCCGCCGAAATCAGCGCACAAGGTCATCGACGCGCGATGCAGGTGTGTCGTCCCGGTATGTATGAATACCAGCTGGAAGCAGAATTGCTGCACACCTTCGCCACGTCCGGTGCGCGCGAGCCCGCGTATCCGAGTATTGTCGGTAGTGGACGCAACGCACTGGTGATGCACTACATCGCGAACAATGCGCAGCTGAAAAATGGCGATCTGGTGTTGATCGATGCGGGCTGTGAGTATCGCGGCTATGCGGCTGATATTACCCGTACCCTTCCCGTCGGCGGCCGCTTTAGCGGCCCGCAAAAAGCGGTGTATGAAATTGTTCTCGCCAGCCAACTGGCTGCGATTGAACAGTGTGTGCCCGGCAACGATTGGGATCAGCCACACCTCGCCAGCGTGGAAGTTATCACCCAGGGACTGAAAGATCTCGGCTTGCTGCAGGGGGAGGTTTCGGGGTTGATCGAGTCCGGCGCCTATCGGCAGTTTTACATGCACCGGGTTGGCCACTGGCTGGGAATGGATGTGCATGATGTGGGTGACTACAAGGTACATGGCCAGTGGCGGCAGCTGGAAGCGGGGATGACCATGACGGTGGAGCCGGGTATCTATATTGCGGTGGATGCGCCCTCGGTGCCGGAAAAATTCCGCGGTATCGGTATTCGCATCGAAGACGATGTTGCACTTTCCCGGGGCGGGAACAAGGTATTGTCAGAGGCAGCGCCGAAAACGATTGCGGATATCGAGCATCTGATGAGCGCCGGAGATCTTATTCAGGAGGCGTTGCTGTGAGCGATTCCATGCAGGCTACGGATATCGCCATTGTCGGTGGCGGTATGGCCGGTGCCAGTCTCGCACTGCTGCTGGCGCATCACTGCCCGCAGTTGAACATTGTGCTTCTGGAGCGTCAGCCGGTCGCGGCTGTTGATGCACCGCTTGCCCTGCCGAGCTTCGATACCCGTGCCACCGCCATTGCCGCGGGCAGTCTGGGTATTTTTTCGACCCTGGGATTGTGGCCGGCGCTGCGCGAATATGCCGAGCCCATACGCCAGGTACAGGTGTCTGATCGTGGGCACAGCGTTGGCGCCAGTCTCGATGCGACGCGGGAACGGCAGGCGAGCTTTGAGGGAATGCTCGGTGCGGTCATCGAAAATGCTGCTCTCGGGCCGCTGCTTTATCGGGCACTGGAGAAGACGCCGATGCAGGTGCTGGATAATGCGGAAGTGTCTGCTGTTGAAATGCATTCTCCGGGCGCAAAACTGCATATTCAGCGCGCAGGTGAATCGACGGCTATGCAAACCCGCCTGCTGGTGGTGGCGGATGGTGCAGGTTCTGCGCTGTGCGAGCGTCTCGGCATCGCCACCTCAAAGGTGGACTACCAGCAGCAGGCACTGGTCGCAACGGTGGGACTGCAGAAGGATCATCGGGGAATTGCTTTCGAGCGTTTCACTGACACTGGCCCCATGGCGCTGCTGCCGCTACCGAAAAGAGAAGGTATGCACCGTGCCGCGCTGGTGTGGACCTGTGAAGAAAATGAACAGCCGCCTCTGGCGGAGTTGCCGGAAGCGGAGTTCATCCAGCGACTGCAGCGCGCTTTTGGCTGGCGCGCTGGCAGAATTGTCCGTGCGGGCAAGCCGCACAGTTATCCGCTGACCCTATCCCTGGCCCGCGAACAGGTGCGCCGCGGTGTAGTGCTGGTCGGCAATAGTGCCCACTTCCTGCATCCGGTGGCCGGGCAGGGCTTTAATCTGACCTTGCGGGACTGCGAGGGGCTGGCCCGTACCATTGGTCGGGCAGTGGCGGAGAAAGGCCCGGATTTCGCCCACACCGGCCCCGGGGAGCTAGACTTACTTGAGGCCTATTGGCGCGAACGTCAACATGACCAGCAACTCACTATTGGCTTCAGCGACAAAATTCCGCCGCTGTTTGCCTCTCGCAATCTGTTGACCAGCGGGTTGCGCCAGCTGGGGCTGCTCGGGCTGGCACTGACACCGGCCACACGGGCGGCATTTGCCCGCCAGGCAGCAGGAATTACTCCTTAGGCGCGCCTCACACTATAAAGGTTCGGATTCTTGGTATGACCGATGCAGCGGTCAATCGATACCTTCAAAACTCTTCATCCCGGAGACATTCTGCCTATGAACAGACAGCGAATGGACGTAACCATCGTCGGTGGTGGCATGGTGGGTATGGCGCAGGCGGCCCTGTTGGCGGTGCGTTATCCACAGTTGCGGATCTCGCTGTTGGAAGCGTCGTCGGTGGAGCCACAGGTACGGCCTGACGCCTACGACGCCCGGGTTGTGGCCCTCACCGAAGCGTCTCGGGATCTTCTGGAGGAGACCGGCGCCTGGACGCTGATCGCCGGCAAGCGCGAATGCCCCTATACCCAGATGCGAGTATGGGACGCGGAGGGTACCGGCTCGGTATATTTTGATTGCCGCGACGTGAAGTTGCCGAACCTTGGGCATATTGTGGAAAACAATGTGATCCTCGAGGCGCTGCGCCAGCGTATTGAAGAGCTCCCCAATGTGGATCTGGTCACCGGCTTCAAGCTCGAGAGCTGGTGGCGGGACTGTGGGCTCTGGCACCTGCAGGCGCGTAATCCGAATCGCGAACAGGTTGAAGGGTTGGATGAGCAGGCACCGGTACTGACCACTCGCCTGCTGGTGGGCGCAGACGGTGTGCGCTCGCGGGTGCGGGATCTGCTGCGGATCCGCACAAGCGACGTGGAATATAAGCAGACCGCACTGGTATGTGTTGCGCGCTGTGAACAATCCCATCAGAACACGGCGTGGCAGCGCTTTCTGGATACCGGTCCGCTGGCATTTCTCCCGCTATCCGGGTTGGGTGACGACCGTCACTGTGCAGTGGTCTGGTCCGCGGACGACAGTCTAGCGCGTGAGCTGGTGATGCTGGATGACAAGGCATTTGCCCTGAATCTCGAAAAGGCCTTCGAGAGCCGTCTCGGTGGTATCGAATTTGTCAGCGAGCGGTTTTCCTTTGCCCTGCGCGCCCGCCATGCGGAAGCCTATTGCGGCCCCGGTGCGGTACTAGTGGGCGATGCGGCCCACAGTATTCACCCGCTTGCCGGCCAGGGCGTTAACCTCGGCATGATGGATGCCCGGGTGCTGGCTGAAGAGGTCGGACGCGCACTGGAACGCAATATTTCACCGGCACACGCATCGGTCCTGTCTCGCTATCAGCGCCGTCGCCGCGGAGAGAATGCATCCACGTTGAAGGCGATGAGCACCTTCAAGTCTCTGTTCGGTGCCGGAGATCTGCACTGGCGCTGGCTGCGTAATACCGGTCTCAGCATGGTGGATGCGAGCCCGATGCTGAAAAAACGTATCATCATGCGCGCCATGTCCGTGTAAGTCGGTTACGCAGGATGTACCCGAAAACGCGGCGTATCAGCCGCGTTTTTTGTTAGAGTCTCTCACTCGTTTTCATGTGTATTTCCGAAATAAGGGCGCCGCTTGAGTAACTGGATAACCATCTGCGACTTCCCCCTGGGCAAAGATCTTTCACCGCTGGCGGAATTTATTCGCCGCCATCAACTGCCTCTGCGTATCACCGAGGAGAATAATGCCCAGGTAGTGGCGAGCCTGGCGCCGCAACTGGTGGACCCGATGCGGCAGCTATTGGCGCGTTGGCAGGAAGGCGCGGTAGATCTGGCTCAAGTGAACGTACATGTGCACGACGCTTCGGCGCAGGGCCCTGAGCAGGATCCGCAACGAGATTTGCCGTCGGATTCAGAGCCAGTTGCGGAATCAGCGTCGGATGTGCAGGCCCGCAGCAGTGATGGTTCGGGTGAACCGGCACCGCGAGCTTCCGCGGGGGTGATTCCACAGTGGCCGTTGCAGCAAACCCCGGTATCCCTGCTATTGATCGCGCTGTGCTTTATCGGCTGGTTCATGTTGCGCCAGGGGTGGGCGGAATCACTGATCATCTTTCCGCAGCAAACCGGGAATGTGGAGCTGCCCGGCAGTACTCTGGCAATGCATCTCGCCCGGGGCGAGTACTGGCGGCTGTGGTCGCCCGCCATGGTGCACTTTTCGATTCCCCACGCTCTTTTCAACAGCCTCGGCATATGGATTGTCGGGCGCTCACTGGAAGCGAGGGCGGGTTCTCTGTGGTTTGCGCTACTGGTATTAATCAGCGCACCAGCGGCCAATATTGCACAGTATCTCTCTTCGCCACAGAACCTGTTTGGAGGCATGTCCGGGGTGGTGTATGCGCTGATCGGCTGTGCGCTGGTGATTCAGCGCTGGCAGCCCCAGTGGCGTGATGTCCCGGGCGCACTGCTGTGGTTATCGGTGGTGTGGCTGTTGGTGTGCATGCTCGGTGTTGTGGATTACTTTATTCCCGGTGGCATCGCTAATGCTGCGCATGTGGGCGGCTTCGTCGCGGGTGTTTTCCTCGGGCTGGTTTTTTGTCTGGCCGGTGGCAGTCGGTATTTTGCGCTATTGCCACAAAACACCGATGATGCAGCAAACCACCGTCGCCAATCTTTCTGACAAGCCATGTTATTACTGATTATTTATGTCTTCGTCGCCCTGGGGTTTTCTTTTCTCTGCTCTATTGCGGAGTCGGTCATTCTCAGTGTCACCCGCCCCTATATCCGCCTGCTGGAGCGGGAGGGGCATCGCTCTGGCAAGTTACTGGGGCAGCTGAAGGACGACATCAATGCCCCGCTGGCCGCGATTCTCACGCTCAATACGGTAGCCCATACCGTCGGCGCCGCCGGCGCCGGTGCGCAGGCGGCGGCGGTGTTTGGCAGCAATTATCTGGGCATTGCCTCCGCGATTCTTACCCTGCTGATTCTGGTTTTTTCCGAAATCATCCCCAAAACCCTGGGCGCCGTGTACTGGCGCCAGCTGGCGCCGGCGACTGCCTATACGCTGCGATATCTGGTGATGGCACTGAAGCCTTTCGTGTGGTTATCGGAGTGGCTCACCCGCGGTCTTGCGCACGGCACCACATTGACCGGATTCAGCCGCGAGGAATTCGCGGTGATGGCCGAAATCGGCGAGGCCGAAGGGCAGCTGGAGAGCCGCGAGTCGAGCATCCTGCACAACCTGTTTTTCACGCTGCGTGATCACACCGTGCGCGAAGTCATGACGCCGCGCACCGTAGTGTTTTCTCTTTCCCAGGACATGACCGTGGCCAGCGCTTACGAGCAGGTGGAAAAAAGCCGCTTCTCCCGTATACCGGTGTACGAACAGGACGACCCGGATCTGGTGGTGGGCTTTATACTGAAGCAGGATCTACTGCAGGCTTATGCCCGCGGCGACCTCGAAGACTCCCTGCGCAGCCTGCGCCGGGACCTGCTGATGCTGCCGGAAACCGCACCCATCTATCAGGTATTCCACAAAATGCTGTCGCGGCGGGTGCAGATCAGTGCCGTGGTGGACGAGTACGGCAGCCTGGAAGGGCTGGTGGCGCTGGAAGATATTCTCGAAACCCTGCTGGGTGAGGAAATCGTCGACGAAGCGGATAAAACCCCGGACCGCCAGCAAGTGGCGAAACGCCTGTGGCGACTGCGTGCCAAGCGTCACGGGTTGCGTGTTGATGAGGCAGCACAGCAGGAGCAGGAAGGGGATTGGCCCCAGGAAAAACTGGAGCAGGAAGTTAAATCCCAGGTGGACAGGCTGCGAGAAGATGAGGCGCCCGCTCAGGATGGCTCGACGCCGGAGAGCGACTCCAGCGACTCCGCGGACTCCTCGGAAAAACGAAAAACCTGAACAGTTCGTCGCAAGCCCCTTGAATTACACAGCGGCAGGGCGCATAACGGATACTGAGAAAAAATTTAAACCCGTATAGAGATCTGTAGCGTGCGTTTCGGAATCCTGCTGATACTGATGCAATCCATGCTGCTCTGCGCCGAAGGCCGCGTAGAGACGGCAGGCGTGCAGCTGGATTCTGCAGACAAGGTCGTACGTGTCCTGCTACAGCGAGACGGCGAATCACCCCAAGCCGATCATGAACCTGCGGCCGTTGCCGAACAGGCCGCGCTTAATCCCCCCATTTCGGTTATCGCATCCACGATAACCTTCCCTGTACATATCTCTTCCTCGGCACGCGCTGCCCACACCATCCGCGGGCCTCCCGCCCAGCAATATATTTCTTAAATCGAATCATTTACCGAGCGGCGCCACCGGTGCCGACAGAATAATCGGGCTGCAATCGCGCGAAAAAATCGCTCACCCCGACAGCGGCAGCGTGCGCCCGAAAAAACAGAAGAGAAGTATTGCTATGAAAAAACTGGACCTGATTCCACTGGAAGATGCGGACAAACTCGTATTCCCCGAAGAGTTTCACGAGCTGAGCCTCGACTCGCCGGCACTGAAATTCGTCACCGACTTCAAAAAACACCACCCCGCCATACTCACCGCCTCCGTCTCCGCACTGGACGCCGCCCAGGTCCTGCGCACCGGCCACCTCGCCTGGGTGTTGGTCATGGACCACCGCGGCGACTTTATCGGATTGCTCACCGCCGAAGATGTTTCCTATCAGAGAGTCATGCAGCGGGTCGCCGCAGGGGAAGTGCGCGGTGAGTTGACCGTGGGCGATTTGATGCAGCGCCGCAATCATTTACAGCAAATGAAACTCGGCCAGTTAAAGGGTGCCAAAATTCGCGATGTACTGCTCGCCATGCGCCAGAGTGGACAGCGCCACTGCCTGGTTGTGGATACCGACAACCACCACGTGCGCGGTGTGATCAGCGCGGAAGATGTGAGCGCGCGCCTACATCTCGATTTCCCCATTGATCGCCCGGCGAATATGGCGGCTATGGTGCGGGAAGTGGCGGCGGTGCATTAGGTTTTAAATAGTAAATGTTGAAGCGCAGGTGCTGATACCGGGTCTACCTTGTGGGACCTTTCGCGAGAGGGACCTCGCGGAAGAGCCCCCAGGAATGGGTTGAGGGGGGCGCCTAGCTCGTGTCTCAGAAGGTTGTCCCGGCAGCAGGGCCGCCACATAAATAGATCGAGCCTCAGAGCTCAGCGGGCCGGATCAATATTCTCTCCAAGGCTGTTGTTCACCCGGAACCAGCCGGTAACGCTGTATCGGGGGCGGTGGCTGGTGAGGACTTCGTGGGGGAATTCCTCGGAAAGGAAAATCACCATCTGCCCGAATCGCGGCGCCACCTTCTCGATCACCTCTTCACTGTCCGGCGCATAGATCTGCAACTCACCGCCATCCTGTGGCTGCCAGTTCGGCGTCAGATACAGCACCGTACTCACCACCCGGTTCGTACTGCCCTTGAACGCATCCATATGCTTCTTGTAAAAACTGCCGCGGTCGTAGCGCGCATAGTGGCACTCGTAATCGAACAGCCCCAGAAATAGCCGCCGGTTCAGCCCCAGCCGCAACGTCTCCGCCCAGCTCAGATACGCCGCCACCGACGGGTTCGAACGGTCCAGCCAGAAAATCTCATCCGTACGCACAAACTGATTCAGCTGGTGCTCCTGCTCCCGGCCAATACCCGCCGCCTGAAAACGCTCCCGATCGATCGAACGGAAATGTCGCAACATCGACCCCAGCAGAGCAGGCGGCAGCGGCGCCGGCAACACGATATAGCCGGTCTCGCGCAATGCAGTGGCAATGCGATCCAGCGGGTCGTCACCATCGGGACCGCGGCGCCAGTCGCGCTCGGCAAAAGACTGCGGGAGAGCTTCCGCAATGGAAAAGGCAGCGTTCAAACAGGTTGGTTCCGCAAGGGCTGCGCGGGAGGGAGGAGCGGCGTGGTGCCGGGCGCAGCGGGTTGAACAGGGCCGACTTTATAACCCCGCCCGCGCCCCCGCGCCACAAAAATTTACCGGCACACCGGCCGGGCCCGTTACTGCCCCAGCACCAGGTTCCAGTTCGTCAGCAGGATGGTGATGGTCACCGCCCCCACCAGCAGGTTCATCGGGATACCCACCTTCAGGTAATCGGAGAAGCGGTAGCCGCCGGGCCCGTACACCATCAGGTTGGTTTGGTAACCCAGCGGCGTGGCGAAGCTGGCAGAGGCCGCCATCATCACCGCAAACATAAACGGTTCCGGGTTCAGCCCGGCGCTGCCAGTGATCTGCAGCACGATGGGCACCATGATGATCGCCGCTGCATTGTTGGTGACCATCTCCGTGAGCAGGGAGACGCACAGGTACACCAGTATCAGCATCAGCCAGGGATGACCGGAAGACAGGGAAATTACCCCCTCCGCCAGCACCCCCGCCACGCCGGTTTTTTGCAGCGCCACACCCAGGGCAAAGGAGGCTGCAATGGTAATCAGCACCGGCAGATCCAGGCTCTTCTGCGCCTGGTTCACTGAGCAGCAGCGGGTCACCAGCATGGCGCCGGCACCGATCAGGGACGCATTCAGCATGCTGATCAGACCGGTGCCCGCGGCCAGAACGATGGCGATCAGGATCAGCCAGGCGGTGAGGCCTTTTTCGTGGCGTGGGCTTTGCGCCTCCAGGTCGTTGATCAGCAGGAAGTCCTTGCTGTAGCGCTGACGCAGCACAAAACCGGGGCGTGCCTCCAGCAGCAGTGTGTCACCGGCCTTCAATTTGGTACTGCCCAGGTTGCCGGAGACTCGCTCACCCTGGCGCGCCACCGCCAGTACCGCGGCGCCGTAGCGCTTGCGGAACTGCGCATCGCGGATGGTACTGCCAATCACCTCACAGTGTGGGGAAACCACCACCTCCACCAGGCTGCGCTCCTCAAAGCCTCCCTTGAGTGCCGCCTCCTCGTGATCGTGGTCCGAAGGCACAATACCGCGCATACGCAGCAGGTCGGAAATGGCTTCGGTATCGCCGGCAAATACCAGTCGATCGCCACCACGCAGTATCTCCTCGGACCGAACCGGGGTGATTACCCGGTTGTCCCGGTCGATCTCAACCAGGTATACCCGGCGCAGCCCCCGCAGGCCCGCGTCTTCCACGGTCTGGCCTACTAACGGCCCCCTGCTGTCCACCGCCACTTCCAGGGTGAACTCCCGCAGGTTGCCAAACGGCTGCTTCTCGCGGCGATCCGGCAGCCAGCGCGGGAAAAAGATCAGCATAAACATTACGCCAACCAGTGCCGCAGGCAGGCCCACCGCAGCGATGGAGAACAGGGAAAAGCCCTCGTTGCCGGTGATCGACTGGTACTGGCCGTTGACCACCAGGTTGGTACTGGTACCGATCAGCGTCAGGGTGCCACCGAGAATGGCGCCGTAGCTGAGCGGAATCATCAGCTTGGAGGGGGGCACATCAATACGCTTGGCCCAGGCGTTCAGCGCGGGAATCATGGTGGCCACCACCGGCGTGTTGTTGAGGTAGCCGGACAGGGCCACCACCGGTGCGAAGACCCGCAACATGGCGGAGCGGGTTGTTTTGGGGCGCCCCAGCAGGTGCTTTACCAGCATGTCGATACCGCCGGAGGCGTGGATGCCGGTGGCCACTACAAACATGGCGGCGACGGTAATCAGGCCGCTATTGCTGAACCCGGACAGGGCTTCTGCCGGCGACAGGATGCCGGTAACGCTCAGCAGGGTAAGCGCGGCCATCATCACCAGGTAGGCGTGCACACGGGTAAAGATCAGTGTGGCCAGAACGGCGAAGACGAGAGACAGGGAAAACCAGCCAGACCAATCCATAGCGGGGTAAGTTATTCGGTTGATGATTGCGCAGGTGGGCCGGTGTGGCCCGCTTGACGGCTAAAGCTACTGCAAACGGTTTATCACCAAAAGTTATTTTTTCGCATATTTATATAGCGAGCAGACGATTATGCGCGGTTGGGCCCTGGGGATCTATTCGACGAAAAACCCGCCGGCGGCTGCTATTCCCCTCCAGATTATCCGGGCGAGCATATTTTTCACTGCGGCTGCTAGTCTTTGCAGAGTATCGGCATCTGGTAAGCCCTGTTGTGCCGCCGGTAGAATACGCGGCTTTCAGGCAAAAGCTCGATAGACAATAACCGACACGGGATTCAGCTCAGAATGGGAAATAAAACCGCGCTCTACGATGCCCACGTCGCCATGGGCGGCAAAATGGTGGACTTTGGTGGCTGGGATATGCCGCTGCACTACGGCTCGCAGCTGGAAGAGCACCACAAGGTGCGCAAGTCCGCCGGCATGTTCGACGTTTCCCACATGACCGTGGTGGATGTCGACGGCGAAGGCGCCCGCGATTACCTGCGCACCCTGCTGGCCAACGATGTGGCCAAGCTGGATGGCAATGCGGGTAAGGCGCTCTACACCGGTATGCTGAACGAAAAGGGCGGCGTGGTGGACGACCTGATCGTATACCTGCGCGATCCCGGCTACCGTGTAGTGGTCAACTGCGCTACCCGCGAGAAAGACCTGGCGTGGATGAATGAGCAGGCCGAGGCTTTTGAGGTAACACTGACCGAACGCCCGCACCTGGCGATGGTAGCGATTCAGGGCCCTGAGGCCATCGGCAAGGTGAAGGAAGTGCTGGGCATCGATTGGACTGCGGCGATCGACGGTCTCAAGGTATTCAATAGCGTTTCCCGCGGCGACTGGTTTGTGGCGCGCACCGGTTACACCGGTGAAGACGGCCTGGAAATCATGCTGAACAATGAAGATGCACCGGGTTTCTGGCGCGCGCTGGCGGATGCCGGTGTGGCACCCTGTGGTCTCGGTGCGCGGGATACCCTGCGCCTGGAGGCGGGTATGAACCTGTACGGCCACGAGATGGACGACGATACTTCGCCCCTGCAGGCGAATATGGCCTGGACTATCGCCTGGGAACCGGAAGACCGCCAGTTTATTGGCCGTGAGGCGCTGGAGCGGGAAAAAGCCGCGGGTGTGGAAAACAAGCTGGTGGGCCTGGTGCTGGAAGAACGCGGTGTTCTGCGCGCTGGTCAGCAGGTTGTGGTGGACGAGAGTGATCGCCGCGGTATCATCACCAGCGGCACTTTCTCTCCGACCCTGGGTTTTTCCATTGCGATGGCCCGGGTGCCGGTGACGGTAGGTGATACCGCACAGGTGGAAATCCGCAAGAAGTTGATTCCGGTGCGGGTGGTAAAACCGAGTTTTGTGCGCAACGGCAAGTCGCTGGTGTGAGCACGCGGTTGGGCTTTTGGCCTGACGAATGGATACACTGTTTACAGTATTTTTTGAGCTTATTTGAGGGAAGAACCCATGAGCGAGATTCGCAGCGAACTGAAATACGCTTCCAGCCACGAGTGGGCGCGTCTGGAAGAAGATGGCACTGTTACCGTGGGCATCAGCGATCACGCCCAGGATGCACTGGGTGATGTGGTTTACGTTGAAACTCCGGAAGTGGGTCAGACGGTGTCTGCCGGTGAAGAGGCCGGTGTGGTTGAGTCGGTGAAGGCGGCGAGTGATATCTATGCGCCGATTTCCGGTGAGGTGATTGCGATCAACGAAGCACTGGAAGACGAGCCGGAAACCGTGAACTCCAGCCCGTACGACGACGGTTGGTTCTTCAAGATCAAGCCGAGCGATGAGAGCGAGCTGGAAAAGCTGCTGGACGCGGACGCGTACAAGGCAGAGAACGACGACTGATCACAGTCTTCGACTCCGCAAACAAAAACGCCGGGCAATTGCCCGGCGTTTTTCGTTCTGAACTGGTTTAGTGGCGGCGCGGCTACCGTGTATAGCCTTGCGAGACACGCCGTGAACCCATCCATGGGGGCTCTTCCGCGAGGCTATACACGGTATCCACACCTGCGCATTTCGCATTGTGCCAATCTACTGAATTACGAATCTGAACTCGCTTCCGCTTTCTGCGGCTGCACCAACCCGCCAATCCCAAGATCCTGCAAATATCCGTGCAGTTTTTCTTCAATCTGCTCCGGACTTTCCATGGTCAGTATCTGTTGCAGCAACCGATCGAGATCGGATTTGTTCACTTCCCGCAATGCGGCTTTTACCCGTGGCAGGTTAGTGGCGTTCATGGAGAGGACGTCGTAGCCCATGGCCACCAGCAGCAGTGCGCCGCCCGGGTCTCCCGCCAACTCACCGCAAATACCCACCTTGGTGCTGGTTTCGTGGCAGGCGGTGACCACCTGCAGCAATGCCTGCAGTACCGAGGGGTGGAAGCTGTGGTAGATGCTGGCAACACGGCTGTTGTTGCGGTCTACGGCGAGTAGGTACTGGGTGAGGTCGTTGCTGCCCACGGACATGAAGTCGACACGCTTGGCCAGTTCGCGGGCCTGGTACACCGCGGAGGGGACTTCGATCATGATGCCGAGCGGCGGGCGCTTGATGGCGTAGCCTTCGTCGATCAGTTCGTCGTAGGCGCGGTTGACCAGTTTGCGCGCGGCTTCCACTTCGCTGACGCCGGTGATCATCGGCAGCATGATGCGCAGGTTGTCGAGCCCGAGGCTCGCTTTCATCATGGCGCGCACTTGTCCCAAAAAAATCTCCGGGTGGTCGAGGGTGACCCGGATGCCGCGCCAGCCGAGGAAGGGGTTGGTTTCCTCGATGGGGAAGTAGGTGAGGGCTTTGTCGCCGCCGATATCCAGGGTGCGCATGGTCACCGGGCGCGGGGCGAAGGCCTGCAGCTGTTCCCGGTAAATCTCCCGCTGCTCTTCTTCTGAGGGGAAGCGGTCGCGCAGGAGGAAGGGGACTTCGGTGCGATAGAGGCCGACACCTTCGGCGCCGCGTTCCAGGGAGCGCACGACATCTGCCATCAGGCCGGTGTTGACCCACAGGCGCACCCGGTGGCCGTCGGCGGTTTCCCCGGGCAGTTTGGCGAGGTGATCGAGGTTGCGCGCCAGTTCGCGCTCTTCGGCGACGATGGCTTCGTAGTGGCGGCGGAGCTCGGGGCCCGGTTGCAGGTGCAGGTCGCCGCGGTAACCGTCGACGATCATGTCGACGCCGTCGATCTGCTCCCAGGGCAGTTCCTGGGCGCCCATTACCGCGGGCACGCCCATGGCGCGGGCGAGAATGGCGACGTGGCTGTTGGAGGAGCCCTTTACCGAGACCAGGCCGGCGAGCTTTTCTCGCGGTACGTCGGCGAGTACCGAGGCGGTCAGCTCCTCGCCAATCAGAATGGTGTTGGTCGGGTAATCCCGCTGGCTCTGTTCCTGCTGGCGCAGGTGCATCAATACTCGCGCGCCCAGGTCGCGCACATCGGCGGCGCGGTCGCGGAAGTAGGAGTCGGACATGGCCTCAAAGCGCCGCACATGCTCCAGCATGACTTCGGCCCAGGCGCGGCTTGCGGTGAGCTTCTGGCGAATGCGCTCACACACCTCGACGGCGATGGAACTGTCGTCGAGCATGCTGATATAGGCGTCGAACAGGGCGCGCTCTTCTTTGTTCAGGTCGTTCTTGAGGCGCTCGCCCACTTCGCGGATTTCACTGCGGGCCGCGGCCAGGGCCTGCTGGAACAGGGCCAGTTCCGCATCCACATCCATCGAACAGGCGAAGGGCACTGTGGCCAGGTTGGCCGGTGGCGCGACGATATGTGCGCGGCCGATGGCTATGCCTGGGGACGCGGCGAGGCCGGTAAATTTGGCCTCGTTGCGCTGCTGGCCCATGGTGGCCAGGGCGCCGGTGGCTTCGGCGTGGGCGATCACACCGGCAAGCTGGGCAGACAGGGTGACGAGGAAGGCTTCTTCACCCTCGTCGAAGCGGCGGCGTTCGGCCTGCTGCACCACGAGTACACCAAGTACGTTGCGGTGGTGAATGATGGGGGTGCCGAGAAACGCGGAGAAGCGCTCTTCCCCGGTGGCGGGAAAGTACTGGTACGCGGGGTGGGCCTCGGCGTGTTCCAGGTTGATGGGTTCCTCGCGGGTGGCCACGTTGCCCACCAGGCCTTCGCCGGGCGCCATATGCACCTGGCCCACAGAGTCCTGGTTGAGGCCCTCGGTGGCCATCAACACATAATTGCCGGAGTGTTTGTCGCGCAGATAGACCGAGCAGACCTTGGTCTGCATAACATCGCGCACCCGCCGGACAATGATATCCAGCGCCGAGGGCAGGTCCCGTGCGGTGTTTACTTCCTGAACAATACTGCGCAGTGATCCGAGCAAAATGGCTTTCCTCGCCGAATTTCCACGCCGGTCTGATGCCGGCGTCGTCGCTGCTGAGCGCGCTCCCGGGGGCGGGGCCTGGATCTTTGTCGGGGCACCGCCTGGGCGGGGTTACTGGTCGCGCTTCAGCCAGCGTCTTTCCAATTGTATTTGTGTGGGCGCCAGCTCTGTAAGGGCGCGCCGGTAGACCTCTCGTTTGAAGGTCACCACTTTGGTCAGCGGGTGCCAGTAACTCACCCACCGCCAGTGATCAAATTCTGGCTTGTAGCCATTATTGAAACTGATGTTGCTTTCCTCGGCGTTCAGCTGCAACAGGAACCATTTTTGCTTCTGGCCGATGCACAAAGGTTCCGAGCGCCGCCGTACTAGCCGGTGCGGAAGGCGGTAGCGCAGCCAGCCACGGGTGCTGCCGAGCAGGGTCACCTGGCTGCGGGTCAGCCCGATTTCCTCATACAGCTCCCGGTACAGCGCCTGTTCCGGGGATTCGCCGGGGTTAATGCCCCCCTGCGGGAATTGCCATGCGTCCTTTCCGCCTACCCGGCGCGCCCAGAGAGCCTGGCCGCGCTCATTCAGGACAATGATGCCGACATTGGGGCGGAAGCCCTCGCTGTCGATATTGCTGTCGTTGTCCGAAGTCGTACCAGATGATTCCGCAGCGGCTTTGCGTTGGGACTTGCCGCCGCTGGGGCGGTCATTGCGCGCGGAAGATCTGGCGGGTTTGCGGCGGTGCTTACGCCCGGCGGGTGTCTGCTTGCCGTCGCCCAAAATACCGTCCTCAATTTTGTCGGTGCACAAATCGTCAAGGGGGAGTAACCCCAGCGCACCATAATGTCCTGCATTGTTCCACAGGGACCGGTTTACGGCAATTCAGTGAGATGGTCGATGTAACGTCTTGGTGGGCAAGGTAAAATCTCCCGCCCTGAATCAGGGGCGGCAAACAATGGAAGTGGTACCTCCGTCCGCACCAGGGTGTGAACGGGTCTGAATTTGGCGTAAAAAATTCCATCGCAGGGCAACCTGTGCGCCACCGGTGCCCTATAGTCAACTAAGGAGATTTCTGTGCAGCTGGCGATTTTTGATCTGGACAACACCCTGATCGGTGGCGATAGCGACCATGCTTGGGGCGAATTTCTGGTCGAGCGTGATTGTGTGGATGGCGAGCGATTCCGCAGTGAGAACGACCGCTTTTATCGGGATTACCAACAGGGCGCGTTGGATATCTTCGCGTACCTGTCGTTTGCCCTGGAGCCTCTGGCGCAACTGTCCCGGGGGCAACTGCAGAATCTGCAGCAGGAATTCATGCGAGAAGTCATCGGTGATATCTGGTTGCCCCATGCGGAAACACTGATCCAGAAACACCGCGATGCTGGTCATCACATCATGATCATTACCGCTACCAATCGCTTCGTGGTGGAGCCGATCGTCGATCGTCTGAAAGTGGACTCCCTGCTGGCGACCGAGCCCGAAGAGGTGGACGGCAAGTTTACTGGTCAGGTGGCCGGTCAGCCCTGCTTTCAGGAGGGTAAGGTGGTGCGGCTGCAGCAGTGGCTGGACGCGCACCCGCAATACGCCGAGGGTGAGAAATGGTTTTACAGCGACTCCATTAATGACTTGCCGCTCCTGCAGCAGGTCGAGTTTCCCGTGGCGGTCGATCCCGACAACCGCTTGCGCGAGGAGGCCATCGCCCGCGGCTGGAAAATCATCAGTCTGCGCGGCGAACAAGAAGATTTTGCCAGTGCTCTGGAATGGTAACCCGGCGGGCTATCGTTATCGGAGTGCCAATCGAAATGTATTAATACACAGGGTATCAGGGTTTGTTTGAACAGCTAAAAAACGCAGTATCTCAAGGGGTGCGATTCCGGGGGTCTTTGGCGCTGATGCTCAGCGGTGTGCTGGTATTGGGTAGTGGCTGCGAAAGAAAGCCTGCACAAACCATTGAGGAAGCCGAAGTGGCTCCCGCGCCGACACAGGCGGTGAACGAAGCTGCTGCCGGCGCCTATTCCGCGGAGTATTGGGGAGCTGGGCAGGCGCAGGTTATCGATGCGCAGGCGGCGGCCCAGGCTCTGGAGCGGGCAGTGGCGCAGTTGTTGATGACACCGACCGAGGATCACCTCGAATCGGCCAAGCTGGCGTGGCTGGATGCTCACCGGGAATTTGCCGCGTCCATGCCATTTATCGAGGTGGCATTTGCACCGCCGCCCCTGCAGCAACAGGGGAAAGACCTGTTGCTGGCGCTGAATAGCTGGCCGGTGCAGGCGGGGTATCTGGACACGGTGCCGGGTTACTCCACCAGCGGTATCGTCAATGACACGGCCATCGAGCTGACACTGGCGAACCTGCGCAAGCAGCACCGGCTCACCGCGCATGAAGAGGCGAGTACCGGCTTCCACGCATTGGAAATTATGTTGTGGGGACCGACCGGCGAGCGCTCCGCTGAGCAATTTACCGAATCCAGTGGTGGCGAAGAACCGAAGGCACAGGCCTCTAATCGACGCAGGGAGCTGACCCGGTTGATTTCTCAAGGTATCAGTGAAGATCTGGCTCAGCTGGCCAATCGCTGGCCGGTGACTGCCAACGATCTGTCCCAGCCTTACCTGGCGCGAGATCCGGTGGCGCGTCTGCAGCGGATTCGAGCCGCGCATATCGACCTGCTGCGGAATCAGGTGTTGCCGCGTATTCCGGAGAGTTCCGAAAGCGATGTAGAAAGTGGCTTGGCGGCGAATTCCAAGCAGGCATTACTGGCGATGCTGCGCAATGTTCAGGTTGCCTGGTTGCCGGGAGCTGGCAGCGGCCTCGCAGATCTGCTGCTGGATCGCCATCAGACGATGGCACTTGCGGAAACCTTTGGTCGGCTGGAAGAGCGGCTGCTGAAGATGGAAGATCCGATCGAACTGGCAGCCCCGACAGAACTCCAGCGCAGCCGCCAACAGGTTGAAAAACTGATGGGGCTTATATCCGGAGATACCCAAGTCCCCGCGGCCGAAGAAGAAATGACACCGGTGAGCGTGACGATACCGGCAGAAGACTGAGCAAACGTCCAGACGCGAAAAACCCAGGCAGTGCCTGGGTTTTTCGGTTTTTGCCCTGCCTGATTTCAGGTAGGTATGCCGCTGATTACCAGCGACGTACCGGGCCGGTGTCCACGTGTACGAAGTTACTCTTCGGGTAGTAACCCACACCACCTGCTTTCAGGTTGATGGCAGCCTGGCGCAGTTTGGACAGAGATACACCCGGCATGCGGATGTCCAGAGCCATACCACGGGTGTGGTAGCTGCGTCGTGCCACACCGCGGCCTGCTGCGCGGAGCTTGGCGTTGGTTTTGGGAGAGCGGTATCCGGAGATAATCTCGATCTCACCGTTGTAGTTCAGTTTTTCCTTAAGCTTGTACACGATGTCGAACAGTTTCGGGTCCATGCGCGTTACCTCATTGGCGCGGTGGTCGCGCAGCAGTCGGTTGAACTGCTTGAGGCCGCTGCTATCGTAGTCGCCATCCGCCCAGTAGGCGGTGCTCAGGCGTTCACCGGTGTGCAGGTTGCGCATTTTCAGATTGCGCGACTTGCCCACTTTTGCCATAGCGGGGCCGGCCGAAACCGCCGCCGCGGTAGCTGCAGAAACTGCTAAAAACCTGCGTCTGGAAAGTTCTTTCATACCCTGTTACCGCCTTTGGTGTCTGAGTGAGTTGTGCCCTTGGGGGCCTCTAGTCTTCGAGTGGCTTCCGGTGTCTCTCGCGATGTCTGCACTGTATAAAAAATAATCTTTGGTTACAAACTGATCGCCTCTGATAACAAATTGATCAAAAAATAACCTGGCTATTTTTTTCTAATACACTAGGCGGCTCGGACTTATTTTGCCTACTCACCTCCGGGAACCTTTAAAAATATGGTGACAGCGTTGTCATTAATGGGAAATTATTTTTCTGTGACTTGCGGGTTTCGGGTACAGGGTTTTCAGTTGGGTGGTGGATGCTTATCCGACGGAACCGGCTGGTTGCGCGCGTGCAAGGGGAGGTTCGCGTCGCAATCGGGTGTTTCTCGGTGCATTTTGAGCGGTTTTTGGGGCGGGCCGGTATCGGAGGCTGCGTGCGCGGGGAGGTATATTGACCTCCCCGCTGGCAGTGACTGACTGGGCGTTCTGAGTGCTAGCGGTCCCGGTGGTAGATGTCCGGGCGGAACTGTACCTGGCCGATGGCGTCCACCCAGGCCGTCAGGTAGGCAATAAAGAGTCGCGGCGGGTTGTCCACCTTGATGGTGACAGATTCGTCGCCGGTGGTTGCCTGTGCAACCCGGGTGCGGTCCCAGCCCTGTTTGCCCAGGAGTGCATAGGCCAGTTCTTCCGGTTGTTGCAGGCGGATACACCCGTGACTGAAGGCACGGTGGCGCAGTTCGAACAGGCTCTGGGCCTGGGTGTCGTGCAGGAAAATGGCCTGCTTGTTGGGAATCACAAACTTCACCCGCCCGAGGGTATTCCCCGGGCCGGCGATCTGGCGCAGGGTGGCCTTGCCTCGAGCGGCACTTTCGATGCTCTTATCGTTGATCGGCGTGGTGGTGTTACTGCCGTATTTCACCACCCGGTAACCGCGCTTGTGCATGGCTTCCGGAAAATTGCGCGCTTTCGGTAGCAGATCGGTGAGCAGGATACTGCGGGGCACGGTCCAGGTTGGATTGAATACCACCGATACCACTTTGGTCGTCAGGTCCGGGGTGCGTTTGCTGCTTTTGCCCACCACGGTTTTCATGGAGAGCACAACCCGCTGCTGGTCGATCAGTTGCAGCTGGAAGTCTGGGACATTGACCAATATGTAGCGGTTGCCGGGCTTGGCGGGTAGCTTTTCCCAGCGCTCGGCATTGATCTCGAGTTTGTTGGCCAGCTCCTGCGGGGGGTGTGACAGCGCGTGCAGTGTTGCCGCGTCCGCGCGACCGGTAGCCTCCATGCCATGGCGACGCTGGTAGCTCTCAACCGCGCGCTGGAGGCCTGCGTCGTAACGGTCTGAAACGTCGCTTTCCACAATCACGGGCCCCAGTGCCCCTTGGTAATCGCCGTACTGGCTCAGGATCTTGCGCAGTTGCGCGACCCGCGGGCCCTGGTCACCGGGGCGTAGCGGTGCGCCCTGTGCAATCGGTTGCCAGTGGTTGGCAATTTCGCGATATCGCGCGGCCTGTTCACGCAGCGCGGCGGCGGTGGTGGCAAAGTCGATGGCGCGACCGGCGTTCTCGTCGGTGTGCTGTGTATCTGCTTTCGGTTCCTCAGGGGCCACACCGGGCTGATTTTCCTGCTGTGGCTGCTGCAGGCTTTGCTCGGTTTCTGCCGGAGGCGCCGGCTCGGCCATCTGTGCGATAGCGTAGAGCGGTAACAGGGCGCAGAAACTAACCAGTGCCAGCGTCTGGCGCGGTTGTACGGCCCAGTCCCGCAACCCTGATCGCTGCCGGCACTTCGACTTGATGTGCTTGCTGTAGTCGTCGATATGCATGGTTGCCCCCAGTTCTCATTCGGCATTTAGCTGGTCACGCTGGTATATGTCCGGCCGAAAGTTCAGCTGTCCTTCTTCGTCCACCCAGGCGGTCCAGTACACGATATGCACGGGGATCGGCTGCTCGAGTGCGACGGAGCGTGTGCGACTTCCAGTGGTGTAGCGCGCCAGACGATCGCTATCCCATTTGCCGGGTTGGCTTTGCTGGGCGAGAACAATGCGGGCTAGTTCGTCAGGTTTTTCCAGCCGCACACAGCCGTGACTAAAAGCGCGTTGGCTGCGCCCGAAAAGGTTTTTTTTCTGCGTATCATGGAGGAATATGGCCTGCTGATTTGGAATCACAAACTTGAACCGCCCCAGTGCATTGCCGGCTCCACCGCGCTGCTGGAGCGCGATGCTACCCAGGCGCAGTGCGCGCAGGTTGGCGCCGCTGAAAGGGACCGATTTGCCGCGGTTGTTAATCAGTCGATAGCCCCCCGCAGACAGGTTGCCGGAGCCTTTGGGTAACAGCTCACGCACGGCGATATTGCGCGGCACCGTCCAGGTAGGGTTGAACACGACCCGGGTGAGGCGGGTGCTCAACTGGGGTGTCTGGTGCTCGGTTTTGCCGACCACCACGCGCATGCGGTATTGCTCTTCCTCGCCGTCCATCAGGCGCAGGGTGTACTCGGGAATATTGACCAGCAGGTAGCGCGGCCCCAGGTCCTTCGGCATCTGTTGCCAGCGCTGGAGATTGGCTTCCAGCGTGGCCAGGCGTTTGGCCGGTGGTGTGTTGAGGGCGTTGCGGGTGTGGGTATTGACGATTCCATCGGCGCGCAGGCCGTGGCGGCGCTGGAAGCGCTTCACGGCATTGCGTACCTGCTGATCGTAGAGGTCCGCCGGGTTCTTGGTGGCACTTGTATCCTGTTGCTTGTCGAGGCTGCTACCGGACATATCGTCGACCAGGGCCAGGTCTCCATACTGCATCAGCAGGCTGCGCAGGACCCTGACGCGCTCGTCGCGCATGCCCGGCGCCAGGGCCTGGCCAGAAGGCAGCGGTTGCCAGTCCTCACCCGCACTGAGGGCCCGGTAGCGCGCAAGTTCTTCGCGCATCAGCGCATACTGGCGTCCATAGGGGGTGAAAGGGCTGTAGGGTGTGAAAGAGTCTGTTTGGTCCGCTTTTTCTGTTTTTTGCGCTGGCCGTTTACTTTCGATTTGCTGCGAGCCGGACTGCTGTTCCCGTGCCGGTACCTCTTCGTCCATCGCCAGAGCATCGACGGACAGCGACAGAACCATCGCTGCGCCAATGCTGGCTGGAATTCCCAACTTGCTACCCATCTCTGACCCCTGTCGCTGTCGGGACTAAGGATTCAGCCCCGTAAACCACTCAACCTTCGGCGCGCGCGGCTGCGCGCAGTGTCTTAATTGGTAATTTGTGACTGGATTGGCGCCAAATACGATTGGGGTATGCCGCGGGGGGTTCTCGGGATCTTTCGGAATATGCTCGGTGAGCACTGGGCTGTGAGGGGGTGGCGCGCGGGTCGGTATTGGTGGCAGTGGGGCGGTTGGCAGGAGAAAGGGGCCGGGTGGTTCCTCCACCCGGCAATTCAGTGGGCAGTGAGAGAAGTCGGACGCAGGGCGGTGAGTGGTGGCACCGCCTGCGGTTGTGGAGTGCGCTTAGAACTGGTTTGCGGCGAGGCCATCTTTGCCGTAGATATCCGGGCGGAAGTTCATGCGCCCTTCGCCGTTTACCCAGGCTGTCCAGTAGGTCAGATACACCTTCACATTCTTGCTCATGCGCACCTCGGTAGTGTTGTCACCGGTGGTGAGCTGCTCGATGCGATAGCGGCTCCAGTCGCCGGGCTCGTCCCGCAGCAGCACTTCGGCCAGCTGGCGCGGTTTCTCCAGGCGCACACAGCCGTGGCTGTAGTCCCGATCGGTGAGGCTGAACAGGCTCTTGGCACGGGTGTCGTGCAGGTAGATATCGTCGCCATTGGGGATCTCGAACTTCACCCGGCCGAGGATATTCTGCTCGCCACCCTTCTGGCGCATAAGGAAGCCGCCAGCCGCCGCGCGCTTCAGGTTCTGGGAGTTCAGCGGCAGGTATTCACCACTGCCATTGACCACCCGGTAACCCATGTTTTCCATGCCGTGCGGGTTGGCCCGGGCCTTGGGCAGAATCTCGTTCACCAGGATGCTGCGAGGCACGGTCCAGGTGGGGTTGAAGACCACGCGGGCGACACGGGTATTGATTTCCGGTGTCTGGTGAATCTTCTTGCCCACCACCACGTTCATGGAGAGCTTGATGCGATCTTGCTCCACATAGTTGAGGCTGTACCCGGGAATGTTCACCTGGATAAAGCGGTCCCCCAGGTTGGCCGGCAGTTTTTCCCGGCGGCGGATATTGGCCTCGATAATGTGCGCACGGGCGGAGGGCGAGATATTCATGCGCTGGCGAGTCTGCTTGCCAACGATACCATCGGGCTTGAGGCCGTGGCGTCGCTGGAAGCGCACTACCGCATCGTGCAGGCGCTGGTCAAAGCGGTTGCTGTTGGTCTCGCCACCGTAGCTGTAATAGTCCCCGTACACCGACAACAGGTTGCGCAGGTGGATTACATTCGCGTGCTTGGCACCGAGGGTCATTGCCGGGCCGGCGGGAAGCGGGCGCCACTGGCCGGATGCGGCCATGTTGCGGTAGCGGGCCAGCTCCTGGCGCAGGGCCTGGGCATCGCTGCCGAACGGGGTGTTTTCCTCCCGGTACATCCCCTCACCGTGGGACGGTGTCAGGCCCGAACCTTCCTCGGACAGGTTGCGGAAGCGCGGCATCACGCGGGGGTAGGACTGTGGATAGCTGCGGGTGGAGTAGCGCGCACTGTGGCTGGTGCCGTAGCGCGAGCCGCTGCTGTACACCCGGCCTTGCTGGCCTTGAGAGGAGCGCTGGGTGTAGTAGCGAGAACGGTCTACGGACTGGCCACCGCGGTTGTAGCCGCGGAAGTACTGGCGGCCACTGTCGTTGGCTGCATAAAGCGTCGGGGCTGCCCTGTCGATGAGGTCTTCGGTGCCGGCGCTGGCCATCTGGAAGCCGCCCTCGGTCAGGTTGACTGGGGTGATGTCCTTCTTGCGCAGACGCAGGCGGGGTTGCTGCTCCGGGGCCTGTGGACGCAACTTGTCCAGCTGAGTGTCCTGGGCGTAGGAGATAAACGCGTCGGTGAGCAGCACATCGAGCACCGCGGCCATTTGCAGGCGCTGCGGGGTATCGCGCAGGGTGCGGTCGAAGTAGCCCAGGTGATAGCGGTAATCCACCATGCTGCTGGGGTTGCCGGAGCTGGATGCGGTGAGCTGCTTGAGCAGATCGTTCGCGGTGTCGCTCAGGCTGTAGTTATCGAACCACAGCAACCGGTAGTCGGTGCGGCGATAGATACGGCGCACCGCCACCGGGTTGAAGATGGGGTCCTGAGCGGGCCAGGCGTCAGGGTTGCTCTCCAGCCAGTTCACCAGGTGTGGGCGCACGGCATTCTCCGGCAGAACCGGGACCGTTTTCTGATTGGCAGTGAAAGCGTAATAGAGGGCGAACACGCACAGGCTGCCGAGAAAAATCAGCGGCAGCGGTGATTTGCGTTTGCGACGCTCTGGAATGAAATATGACATGGTACCTCAGCGATACTGCAGGGCGCCGGTTTACAGTGCGGAAGCCGGGGCCCGATCGTTCATACCTTCCCAACCTTCGGCGCACCTATCCACATCAAATCGCCAGAACGAATTCCGGCGACGGCGCACCTTAGCCGAGCATCCCGCGCGACCTTCCTTTTATTAAAGCGGGTACCGAGAACGTCGCCTTGCGCGTTTCTCAACATCCGCCTGCCTGTGAATTTAAGTATGGCAACAAATGCGAAATTTGCTTGGCGTTGGAATCATTTAACCTTAGGTTGCTGGCGCGCCTCGCGTTAGGCCGCAAACCGGTGGGGTAGATTGGCGTCAGGCTGGCGCATTTTGAGGCGTGGACGGGGACCTGGACCTGAACTGCGGAACACGGTCACGGCTGCCGGGTCATGCCGCCGGCAGGTGGAAATAAGCGGGGGACCCACTGACCCGTCCGTTGAGGTAGGCCTGTTCCCAGAATTGCACATCGCCGTCGGTGTCGACGGCGACCAGTGAGCTTACCCGGGTACCGTAACCGGCCGTCAGTGAACTGCCCGGTAGCGTATCGTCTGCGTCGATTCGTACGAAAATCGATGACAGGGCGGACTCCATTGCCCGGCCAACACCGGTGTCCGGCAGCTGAGTGGCAGGCCCCCGCCGGGTGTCGGCAAGCAGTGCCAGAGCCGGGGAAACGAAATTGCCCCGGTCCAGTGATGCGGGTAGCGCCGCAACCAGCTCGGACAGGGCCTGGCAACCACGAGTGACCTTGGGCCATGGAGCATCCGGTGCCCCATTGGAAATACCGTGCACGCCCGGCGGCATGGCAAATGGCTGGTGGCGGTTGCCCGCGCAGATCAGAGGCTTGTCAGCTGATTCCAGGAGTGACGCGTCGAAGAGAAGGGCGTTGAAGCCCCGGTACCGCTCCCCGGCAATATTCCGGGCGAAGGACTCCGGCGCCTGGTCACTGGCAAGGAAGTTGACCGGAATCTCTCCGCGAGACAGGACATCTCGCGGTTCGGGCATCTGCGGCTCCCGCACATTGGTTACCGCGGCCACCCTGCCACCCGTCGAGACCCCCAGCCAGGTGCCACCTGCTTCCAGGTCCCGGCCCGCGGTAATCCGGCCGTCCGGCCAGTGGTGCGCGGACTCGGTAGCGCGGGAATAGAATTCGTCCCGGTTGGCGAGAATCAGCAGGGGAAATCGGGGGTGTTGCCCATAGGCAATCAACAGCAGGCACATGTCAGCTCGCAATCGTCATTTTGTCAGTGCCATAATAACGCCCAATTTTACCAACCGCGGTTTCAGCATGCTGACGTACCCCGAGATCGATCCCGTCGCATTGGCCATTGGGCCACTCAAGATTCACTGGTATGGACTGATGTACCTGGCTGGCTTCGCCGCCGCCTGGTGGCTGGCCATGCGCCGGGCACAGAAGCCCTGGTCGCCGGTAATCAAGTCGGAGGTGGAGGACCTGATTCTGTTCTGTGCCATCGGCGTGGTGGTAGGCGGGCGCCTCGGCTACATGTTCTTTTATAACTTCAGCGAGTTGCTGGCCCACCCTCTCAGCCTGTTCAAGGTGTGGGAAGGGGGTATGAGTTTCCACGGCGGCCTGATCGGCGTGATGCTGGCGGCCACCATCTATGCCCGCAAGATCGGCACGACCTTCCCGGCACTGATCGATTTCGTGGCGCCGCTGGTACCCATCGGCCTCGGTCTTGGCCGTGTCGGTAACTTTATTGGGCAGGAGCTGTGGGGCCGCGAGACTGATGGCCCCTGGGGTATGGTATTCCCCCGTGACCCGGAGCTGCTGGTGCGCCACCCTTCACAGCTGTATCAGGCCTTTCTCGAGGGGCTGGTGCTGTTTGTGGTTTTGTGGATTTACTCCAGCAAGCCGCGTCCGCGTCTGGCGGTAGGCGGTCTGTTTGTCCTCCTGTATGGCGTTTTCCGTTTCCTGGTGGAATTCGTTCGTCAGCCGGATGTGGGTATCGAAGTGATGTTTGGCTGGCTCACCCGCGGCCAGTTACTGTGCCTGCCGATGATTGTCGGCGGAATCCTGCTCCTGATCTGGAGCTACCGCACCCAGCCGCTGCCGGAGGGGCGCGGTCAGGGTGAAGAGCCCGAATCCAAGCCCGAGACCAGCAAAAGTGCCGGCAAACTGAAAAAGAGTGCGGCCAAATAATGGCCCACTCACTGGTATTCGATTTAAAGACCTGTATATAGATGAAGCAATATCTCGACCTGATGCGCCACGTGCGCGACAACGGCACCCTCAAAAGCGACCGCACCGGTACTGGCACCCGCAGCGTATTTGGCTATCAGATGCGCTTCGACCTTGCCGAAGGATTCCCGCTGATCACCACCAAGAAATGTCATTTGCGCTCCATCATTCACGAGCTGCTGTGGTTCCTCAAGGGCGATACCAATATCGCCTACCTGAAGGAGAGCGGTGTGCGCATCTGGGACGAGTGGGCGACGGAAGAGGGGGATCTGGGGCCGGTGTACGGCTATCAATGGCGCTCCTGGCCCACGGCCGACGGCCGTCATATCGACCAGATCAAGGAGCTGGTTCACCAGCTAAAGACCCGCCCGGATTCCCGCCGACTGATTGTCAGTGCCTGGAACCCGTCGGATCTACCGGATGAAGGCGTTTCGCCAAGCGACAACGCCCGCGCCGGCAAGATGGCACTGGCGCCCTGTCACGCCCTGTTCCAGTTTTATGTGGCGGACGGCAAACTGTCCTGCCAGCTGTACCAGCGCAGCGCCGATATCTTTCTCGGTGTGCCTTTCAATATCGCCTCCTATAGTCTGCTGACGCTGATGCTGGCGCAGGTCTGTGGCCTGGAGCCGGGGGATTTCGTGCACACCTTTGGTGATGCGCATCTCTATTCCAACCACGCAGAGCAGGTGGAGCAGCAGCTCGCCCGCGAGCCACTGCCGCTGCCGCAGATGGTGCTGAACCCGGATGTCAAAGACCTGTTCGAGTTCCGTTTCGAGGACTTCGAGCTCAAGGGCTACGAAGCCCACCCGCATATTCCGGCACCGGTGGCAGTCTGATGGCGGCGGACGAGATCTCGATCGAAACTCCGGTCGCCATGATTGTGGCGATGGCGCACAACCGGGCCATTGGCCGCGGAAATGCACTGCCGTGGAAAATCTCCGGGGATCTGCAGTTCTTCAAGCGCACCACCCTCGGCAAGCCTGTGGTGATGGGGCGCAAGACCTTCGAATCCATCGGCCGACCGCTGCCCGGGCGCCTGAACATCGTGATAACCCGCAATAGCGACTGGCGCGCAGACGGCGTTGAAGTGGTTAGCTCTCTAAATTCGGCCCTGAAATTGGCAGATCGCGCTGCAAAAGAAGTGGGGCAGGGGGAGTTGATGGTGATCGGCGGCGCCGAGATCTATCGCCAGGCGCTGCCACTGGCCCGTCGGCTGTATATCACCGAGGTGGATGCGGAAGTGGAGGGAGACGCCTTCTTCCCCGAGTTCGGCAATGGCTGGCAAGAAGTCGCCCGGGACTGTTACCCGGCCTCGGAACGGGATGAATACAACTACTGCTTAGTCCAGTACGACAGGTTTATTTAAAAACAATTTGACCAAAAAATGCTCTTTCGGGTAGGGTTGGTCAAATGTTGCACAGTGTAGATCGCCGCAAATGTGTGCATGAACCCCGCGGGTGTTACCCGGGTGTTACCTTGCTACACAGGCGGGACGGCGTAGTCAATCCGCATTTGAATAATCAAATCGGCTGTTTACAATGTGCGGCTCTTAGCTGTCTTCAAACCAAAAACTACCGCGTTGTGGCAGCTAATCCATCGCGACCATGTTGTGAAATATTGAACCCACTGGGGGGTCTAATGAAAACCAAGCGATTCATGGCTGTGGCGCTGACCACTGCGCTGTCTGCCGGCGCACTGTACGGTAGCGTAGCCACTGCGGACACACTCAACACCGTACTCAAGGTTGGCGAGCAGAAAACTGCTGCTGCCACTGCATCTCAAAAGCGCATCGACAAGATCGCTCAGGAAACCTCCGACCTGCTTCAGCAGTTCAAGGTAGTAAACAAAGAGATCGACGGTCTGCGTGTATACAACCGTCAGCTCGAGAAACAGCTGGCCAACCAGCTGGCCGTGATCAAGGATCTCGACGAGTCCATCGATCAGGTAACCGTTATCGAGCGTCAGATCCAGCCGCTGATCCTGCGTATGCTGGACGGTCTGGAGCAGTTCATCGAACTGGATGCCCCCTTCAAGCTGGCCGAGCGTAAGGCCAACCTCGAAGGAGTTAAGAACAATATGGACCGTTCCGATATCACTGTAGCGGAAAAATTCCGTCAGGTGCTGGAACTGTACAATTTCGAATCTGAATACGCCCGTAAGATCGACAGCTACGGCGACACCCTGAACGTGAACGGTCAGGATCGCGAAGTAAACGTACTGCAGGTTGGTCGTATCGCTCTGGTAGCTCAGACCACTGACTCCAAAATCTCCCTGGCCTATGACAAAGAACAGAAAGCCTGGGTTGAGATTGACTCCGGCGAATACCGTCGCGCCATCATGCAGGGTCTGAAAATCGCCAAGAAACAGGCTACTACCGACATCATGACTTTGCCGATTACTGCTCCGGAGGCTGCGCAATGAAAACCTCTATCGCCAAAAGCGTTCTCGCCGTAGCGGCTGCTGGCCTGATCAGCGTTTCCGCTGTTGCCCAGGACAAAGCCTCCTCCCTGGACCAGCTGCTGAAGATGGTTCAGAGCTCCAAGATCTCCGAGTCTGCCGAGCACAAAAAACGCGAAGCCGACTTCCGTCGTCAGAAAGCTAATCAGTCCTCCCTGCTGAGCCAGGCTGAAAACACGCGCGCTTCCGAAGAAGCCCGCTCCGCGGCGCTGGAGAAGAAGTACGAAGACCAGGAACTGCTGGTTCAACAGAAACGCGAAGCGCTTGATCAGCGTCTGGGTTCTCTGAAAGAGCTGTTCGGTCACCTGACCTCCACCGCTGGCGACTTGCGCGCTAACCTGGACGGCTCTCTGGTTTCCGCCCAGTACCCGGGCCGTGCTGAGTTCCTCGATCAGCTGATCGACAAAATGAACTCTGCTACCAAACTGCCGACTATTCCGGAAATTGAGCGTTTGTGGTTCGAACTGCAGCGTGAAACCGTAGAAGCCGGTAAGGTTGTGAAGTTTAACGGCACTGTAATTCTGCCTGACGGTGAACAGGTTGAGCAGGAAGTGGTACGTGTTGGTAACTTCAACCTGGTTTCCAACGGCAAGTACCTGGAAATGAACGACAACCAGAAGATGGCAGAACTGATCCGCCAGCCTGATGGTCACTTCCAGAAAATGGCTTCGAACCTGCAGGCAGCTACCAGCGGTTTCACCGCCTTCGGTGTTGACCCCACTGGTCCTACCGGCGGTTCCTACCTGAAAGCCATGATCAACAGCCCGAGCATTGTTGAGCGCTGGCACCAGGGTGACAAAGTGGGTTACATCATCACTGCGGTGGGTGTATTCGCTATCCTGCTGGCTATCTGGCGTCTGATCGTACTGTCTGGTGTTAACGCCAAAGTTAACGCTCAGCTGCGTTCCTCTACTCCGAACACCAACAACCCGCTGGGTCGTGTTCTGGCTGTAGCCGAAGAGAACAAAGGCGTAGACGGTGAGACTCTGGAACTGAAGATGGAAGAGGCGGTGCTGAAAGAGCGTCCGGCCATCGAATCCGGTCTGAACCTGCTGAAGATCATCGCGATGGTAGCCCCGCTGCTGGGTCTGCTGGGTACCGTTACCGGTATGATCGTAACCTTCCAGGCGATCACCATCTTCGGCGCGGGCGATCCTAAAGCAATGGCTGGCGGTATCTCCTCTGCACTGGTAACCACCGTTCTGGGTCTGTGTGTCGCTATCCCGACTGTACTGCTGCACACCGTAGTGAACGGCCGCGCCAAGCGTATCCTGCACATTCTGGACGAGCAGAGTGCCGGTATCGTTGCAGAAAACGCTGAGCGTAAATAAGAGGAGGCGGCAACATGCACGCATTGAATGACGCATGGGCCGCCGTTGTCGCCTTTATGGCGTCGGGCGGGCCAGTACTACTCCTGATCGCCGGCCTGACCTTCTTTATGTGGACGCTGATTTTCGAGCGGTTCTTCTACTTCAAGAGTGGCCTGAAGAGTGATGTTCAGGGCGCTGTGGACACCTGGGAAGCGCGCCCCGAGCGCAAATCCTGGGGTGCCCACCAGATCCGCTACGCGCTGATTTCCCGGGTATCCGAGAAAATCGACAGCAACTTGGACATGATCCAGACCTGTGTAGCCCTGGCGCCGTTGTTCGGCCTCCTGGGTACCGTTTGGGGCATGATCAACGTGTTTGAGGTTCTCGCGATCACCGGCGGTGGTGATGCCAAGCAAATGGCCAGTGGTGTATCCATGGCGACCATCCCGACAATGGCGGGCATGGTAACCGCACTGTCCGGTGTATTTGCTAACACCTATATCACCCGTACCGCCCAGCGTGAAAGCCAGCTGCTGGAAGACCATCTGACGATGGATCACTAAGGCACCACAAGTGTGTTGCTGCCGCAATCGAACGAGTGCGGCGGTAACCGAGAAGGTTTAGCCAACACGGAAGCTTCCATTTTCACTCTGTGTCAGTGGGAGCTTCAGGGCCAAATCTCGCTATTAGCATTTTGCTAGAGAGAGTTGCAATGAGCAGAAAACAGAATACGGCGGAAGAAGAAGGGCAAGCGATTGACCTCACGCCCATGCTGGACGTGGTGTTCATCATGCTGATCTTCTTCATCGTCACCGCGACCTTTATCAAGGAGCCAGGTGTCGATGTTCTGAAGCCGGAAGCGACAACCGCTGATCTCAAAGCCGCCTCTATTCTGGTAGCGATTAACGACAACAACGAAATCTGGATTGCCAAAGAGCAGGTAGATGACCGCCTGGTGAAAAACACCCTGGAGCGTCTCTACGCGGAAAACCCCAAGGGGTGGTTGGTTATTCAGCCCGATAAAAAGGCGAGTATCGAGAAGGTTGCCCTGATCGCGGACGCGGCCAGGAAGATCGGAATCGAGAAAGTGTCGGTCGCTACAGAGAAGAGTTAACAGCTATGAACCCGGTAAGACTAGTAGGGGCGGGTGCGCTGGCAGTAGTCACCACCATTGCCCTGATCTTCACCATGCATGCGCTGATTGAAGCCAATATGAAAGCTCCCGATGACGAGGAGCAGATCAAAGTGGCCGATATCGTGATGCCGGAAACGAAGATCGAAACGCAATACGACACCAGCAAACCGGATAAGCCCGACGAGCCCGAGCAGCCGCCACCCGATATGCCGGAGCCGGAGTTTGACCAGCCGGACGTAGACAATGCCCTGAACATGTCTGCACCGACTGCCAATGCCGACCTGAACGTAGGTGGTATCGGCGGCTTCGCTTCCGAAGGTGACTACCTGCCTATCGTGAAGGTTCAGCCCCAGTATCCACGTCGCGCCTTGCAGCGCGGTATCGAAGGCTGGGTTGTTGTGGAATACACGGTAACCAAAAACGGTTCTGTACGTGATCCGCGTGTTGTGGAAGCCTTCACCAAAGACGGCAACCCCACCACCATCTTCAACCGCGCTGCTGTGAAGTCCGCGTTGAAGTACAAGTACAAGCCGCGGGTTGTTGACGGTGAACCGATTGAAGTGCCTGGTGTAAAAACCAAGATCAGCTTCAATATGGCGCAATAAGATAGGGGACGCATATGAATATGACGACCGTGACGAAAGGCCTCTCCAGGCTCGTCCTGCGCACGTCCGTAGCGCTGCCCCTGGTCCTGGCGCCGGCAGTGAGTGTAACCGTGCTGGAGGCCGTGGGTGTTTCCACTTCTTTCGCTCAGGCTGAGGCCCAGAGCGAGCAGAAGACCCGCAAAACGCCTTCCATGCGCGAAAGTGCATTCAAGCACCTGGGCAAGGCCCAGGAAGCTGCTGATGCCCAGAACTGGCCGGCTGCCCTGGCGGCACTGCGGGAAATGGAAGCGGGTAAGGACAAGCTGAACGGTTATGAAACCGCGCAGATGTACTACTTCTACGGCTTTGTTTACTACAGCATGGAGAAGTATCCGCAGGCGATTACCTACTACAAGAAAGTGCTGGATCAGGGTGAACAGAACCTGCCGGTAGCACTGGAAGTGGGTACGCTGCTAACCGTGGCCCAGCTTTACTTCGTTACAGAAGATTACAAGCAGGCTGTCAACTACCTGAACCGCTGGTTCAAGGTAGCCGACAATATCAACGCGGATTCCTACGCCCTGCGCGCCCAGGCTTATTACCAGCTGGGCGACAACAACAAGGCACTGGCCGATATCAATCAGGCCGTGTCCATGTACGAAAAAGAAGGCAAGACCCCGAAGGAGAACTGGCTGGGCCTGCAGCGTTTCCTCTACTACGAGAAAAACGACTACAAGCAAGTGGCCAATATCCTGGAAAAGCTGGTCAAGTATTACCCGAAAGGGGAGTACTACAAACAGCTGGCGGGTATGTACGGTGAGCTGAAGCGTGAAGACGATATGCTTCACATGATGGAAGCTGCCTACATTGCCGGTGCCCTGCAAAAAGAGAAAGAGCTGTTGAACATGGCTTACCTCTTTATGGGTGCAGAAATGCCGTACAAGGGTGCCAAAGTGATCGACAAGGGCATGAGCGAGAAGAAGATTGCCCGCAACTCCAAAAATCTGGAAACCCTGGCTCAGGCATACCAGATGGCTCAGGAGCTGCAAAAATCGATCCCTGAACTGGAAGCTGCTGCAGGTATGTCCGACAAGGGTGACCTTTATTCCCGTCTGGCCGGTATCTACCTGGACCTGGACAAGAATAAAGAAGCTCTGGATATGGGTACCAAGGCGCTGAAGAAGGGCGATATCAAGCGTCCGGATCAGCTCTACATCGTGCTGGGTATGGCGAACGCCAACCTGAAGAAGTACGACGCCTCGCTCAAGAACTTCAAGAAAGCCCTGGAAGACAAACGTTCCGAGAAGTTTGCCAAACAGTGGATCACTTTCGTAGAAGGTGAGCAGGAGCGTGAGAGACAGCTGGCAATGTAAAACCCTACATTGACCGGATGTTTTTCCAAAGAAAGGCCGCACACTGTGCGGCCTTTTTTTTTGCGTCTGAACAGGATTGGCATAATTTTGATCGATTAATGGGAATTATTTGCAATTTCGCCGGATTCAACTAGAAATGTAGGTAGCTGATCAGCTTTTTCCATCGCACCGACTCACCCCGTGCGCCGGTGCGTTTCAAACAACACCTGAAAATAAAAAGGAGAGGTGTTATGGAGCTGGCTTATCCGCCCAATTCCGTTTCAGATCTTTCAATACCCATTCAATCTACCGCCGCCGTGCGCAACCTGGCGATGGCCCTGGGGGTTACCGGATTACTGTTGTTCGGTATGTCGCAGCTGATCGCCACTGACTTTGAAGCACCACTTGTGGAGCCTCCTCCAAAAGTTGCACCGATTCATATGCCGGATGTAAAGCCTACGGTGCATCGGCAGGAGACCGTTAGTAAACCACAGGAGTTACCGCCACCGGTGACGCCGGCTACTGTTGAGCGCACCGTGGAGCCTGGTTCTATTCCCCTGGATATTCGCCCACCGGCTTCAACCCGGACCAAAGTGAATACCGCAATCATCAGTGCGGATCCACTACCCATTTACAAGCCGGCACCCCGCTACCCACGGCGTGCGATGGCCAGGGGAATCGAAGGCTACGTAGTGGTGGAATTCACCATCAGCAAGAACGGCAGTGTGAAGAATCCGCGGGTTGTGGGTGGATACGATACCGCCGGGGCGCCGACGGATGTGTTTGATCACTCTGCGTTAAAGGCCGTTGAGCGCTTCAAATACCGACCAACGGTGGTGGATGGTGAGCCGGTTGAAAAGCACGGTGTACGCAACCGGATCTCTTACAAGCTGGCAGAATAACCACTTCGTCAGTGCACTCCATTAATGGACCAAAAAAAATAGCGGGCAATGCCCGCTATTTATCTTGCCGCTGGGTGACCCCAGGATTAGTCGATTTCTCGCACCGCGCCTTTATCGGCACTGGTTGCCAGTAATGCGTAGGCTTTTAGCGCGCGGCTTACCTTGCGCGGGCGAACCTTCGCCGGTTTCCAGCCTTCCTCACCTTTCGCGTTCATCGCGTCGCGGCGGCGTTGCAGTTCCTCTTCCGGAATATCGATTTCGATCAGGCGCTTGGGAATATCGATACGGACCAGGTCACCATTCTGTACCAGACCGATATTGCCGCCGCCGGCTGCTTCCGGTGATACGTGGCCAATTGAAAGGCCTGAGGTTCCACCTGAGAAGCGGCCGTCGGTAATCAGCGCGCAGGACTTACCCAGGCCTTTGGATTTCAGGTAGCTGGTGGGGTACAGCATTTCCTGCATGCCCGGGCCGCCTTTGGGGCCCTCATAGCGCACGATGACAGCCTCACCTTCCTTCACCTTGCCTTCAAGAATATGCGCCACGGCGTCTTCCTGGCTTTCGACGATGTGGGCGGGGCCTTCAAAGTGCCACAGCTCTTCTTCCACCCCGGAGGTTTTTACGACACAGCCGTTGGGGGCGAGGTTGCCGAACAGTACCGCGAGGCCACCCTCGGAAGAATAGGCATGCTCGACAGAGCGGATACAGCCCTCCTCGCGGTCGCCGTCTAGGTTGTTCCAGCGGCAGTCCTGGCTGAACGCGGTTTGTGTAGGAATGCCGGCTGGGCCCGCACGGAAAAACTTGTGTACTTCCGGGTTATCTGTACGGCGAATATCCCACTCTTCCAGCGCTTCTTTAAAGGAGCTGCTGTACACCGTTGGCAGGCTGGCATCCAGCAGTCCGCCGGCCTCCAGTTCGCCGAGGATGGACATGACGCCACCCGCCCGGTGTACGTCTTCGATATGGTATTTCTGAGTGTTCGGCGCCACTTTGCACAGCTGCGGAATCTTGCGTGACAGGCGGTCGATATCGGACAAATCAAAGTCGATTTCGCCTTCCTGGGCCGCCGCCAGCAGGTGCAGGATAGTATTGGTGGAGCCGCCCATGGCGATATCCAGGGCCATCGCATTGCTGAACGCGGCGCGGTTGGCGATGCTGCGGGGAAGGGCGGAATAGTCATCCTCTTCGTAATGGCGCTTGGCCAGGGCGACGATCTCGCGGCCCGCGCGCAGGAACAGCTGCTCGCGGTCGGCGTGGGTAGCGAGCATGGTACCGTTCCCGGGCAGAGACAGGCCCAGTGCCTCGGTCAAGCAGTTCATGGAGTTTGCGGTGAACATGCCGGAGCAGGAACCGCAGGTGGGGCAGGCGGAGCGCTCGTACTCGGCGACCTTTTCGTCGCTGGCATCATCGGTAGCGGCAATCACCATGGCATCCACCAGGTCCAGCTTGTGGTCGGCTAGCTTGGTTTTGCCCGCTTCCATGGGGCCACCGGAAACAAAGATCACCGGGATATTCAGGCGCAGGGCCGCCATCAGCATTCCGGGGGTAATTTTGTCGCAGTTGGAGATACAAACCAGTGCGTCGGCGCAGTGGGCGTTTACCATATATTCCACGGAGTCGGCGATGATCTCGCGGCTGGGCAGGCTGTAGAGCATGCCATCGTGGCCCATGGCGATACCGTCGTCCACGGCGATGGTGTTGAACTCTTTGGCAACGCCGCCGGCTTTCTCGATTTCTCGTGCCACCAGCTGGCCCATGTCCTTCAGGTGTACGTGCCCGGGCACGAACTGGGTGAAGGAGTTGGCCACGGCAATAATCGGCTTGTGGAAATCTTCATCCTTCATGCCGGTGGCGCGCCACAGGGCGCGGGCGCCGGCCATATTGCGGCCGGCGGTGGAGGTGCGAGAGCGGTACTGAGGCATAGCGGTACTTACTAAACGTGTGAACGTGGATCAGAATTTGGTGGTTTGCCCGAAGTTTGGGCGGGGTAGCAATGTACCCCGGGGACGCGACAGGTTAGCAAAATGGAAGCGCTATTGCGCGGTTGCCAAAAGTAGGAGAATCCTGCGCAAGACCTGTCCGTTTCCCGTGGGTTTTCATGCAAGTCTATTGCGCTTTCAGCGGCTTGCGTAAAACGCGGGAATTTCGCTGAATGTTGTACAGAGACTTGCGGCTCGTGGGCAGATCCGCGACATCCATCTGGGTGAAGCCGCGCTCGATAAACCAGTGTTCGGTCTGGGTGGTCAGTACATAGATGTCCGCCAGATCCAGCGCCCGTGCCTGTCGCTCAAGATGTTGCAGCAACTTGGCACCGCGGCCGCCGCCGCGAAACTCCGGATGAATGGCCACACAGGCAATTTCCGCGGCGATGGTGTCGCCCTGATCGTCGAGAATCGGATACAGCGCCGCACAGGCCACCGGGGTGCCATCCACTTCCACCAGGGTAAAGTGGTCGATTTCCGACTCAAGCTTTTCTCGCGAGCGGCGCACCAGAATGCCCTGTTTCTCCAACGGCCGGATTAGCCCGAGAATCCCGCCCACGTCGTTGATCCGCGCCCGCCGGATCACCTCGTAGCTATCCCGGTAAATCATGGTGCCGGCGCCCTCGCGGCTCAGCAGTTCCTGCAGCAGGGCGCCATTGTCTGCGTAACTCAGCAGGTGCACACGTTGCGTACCGGCGTTACAGGCTTTGATGGCGCAACTCAGTGTTTCGCTATCGAGGTGGTCGGCAACGTCTTCCGCCTGATGGATACTGAGGTCATAAATCGTCTCGCCGTTGACTTCCAGTTGTGGCTGGTCGCGAAACAGGATCAGTTTCTCCGCCTGAAGCGTCTTGGCCGCTTCGGCGGCGAGATCCAGATAGTTGAGGTTAAACAGCTCGCCGGTCAGGGAGGTGCCAAAGGGTGACAGCAGCACCAGGGAGTTTTCCTCCAGCGCGCGGCCAATGGCCTGCACTTCCATCCGTCGCACCTGCCCGGTCCAGCGCATATCCACGCCGTCGATAACGCCCACCGGACGCGCGGTAACAAAGTTGCCGGAAACCACTTTCAGCGCGGAGCGCGCCATGGGCGAATCCGGTAACCCCTGGGAAAACGCGGCTTCAATTTCGAAGCGCAGTTTGCCCACCACCGCCTTGATCACCTCCAGGGTTTCGCGGTCGGTAATGCGGGTGTTGCCCTGAAAACGGCTTTCGATACCGGCGGCCGTCAATGCGCGGTTCACCTGCGCGCGGGCCCCGTGCACCAGCACCAGCTTTACCCCCAGGCTGATTAACAGAGTGAGGTCGTGTACCAGGTTGCGAAAATTCTCATGCTCGAACCCCTCCCCCGGAATCGCAACCACCAGGGTTCGCCCGCGCAGATCATTGATATAGGGCGCGGCGTTTCTGAACCAGTTGAGGGTGGTGGTTTCTGTATTCACGAGCTTTTGTGTTCTGCAGATTAATCGTAAGTCGGCTCAATATACCGTATTTTCTGCGGCAGCAGTGGTTAATGTTAAAGCGGGGATTTGTTCGGGCTGGGTGGCGGTGCCGCTACCGGGTGCACTTTTGCGAGACACGTCGTGAACCCATCCATGGGGACTCTTCCGCGAGGTGGCCCGGCCGCTCCAGGCATTCACGGCGCCTTCGGCCCCTCTCGCGGAAGGTCTCGCAAAAGTGCACCCGGTATCGCCACCTTCTCTCGGACTTCTAAACGCTGTCAGAGGCAAAACTTCCCAATCATCCCTTTCAACACGTCGACCATCGGATCAATCCGCTCAAGGCCGAGGTATTCATCCGGCTGGTGGGCCTGATCAATATCTCCGGGGCCGAGAACGATTGTCTGCATGCCGAGCTTTTGCAGGAAGGGCGCCTCGGTGGCGAAGGCCACGCTTTCGGCACTGTGCCCGGTCAGCTGTTCGGCTACCCGCACCAGCTCAGATTGTGCCGGCTCTTCGAAAGCCTCCACGCCGCCGATCAGGGATTCCATTTCCAGCTGGATCTTCTCGCCGCCTATTACGTCTTTCAGACGCTGGTGCAGTTCCCCACGCAACTCGTCCATCGGCATGCCCGGCAATGGTCGCAGGTCAAATTGCAGTTCCGTGTGCCCGCAGATGCGGTTTGGATTATCGCCGCCGTGAATACAGCCGAGATTGAGTGTCGGCACCTGAACGGCAAACCCGGGATTGGTGTAGCGTTCCTGCCACTCTCCGCGCAGTTTCAGAATTTCTCCCATCGCGGTATGCATCGCCTCCAGCGCGCTGGCGCCGTACGCGGGGTTGGAGGAGTGGCCGGCCTGGCCGGTGATGCGCAGCCGTTCCATCATCATGCCCTTGTGCATACGGATGGGCTTCAAGCCGGTGGGTTCGCCGATGATGGCGTAACGGGCCTTGGGCAAGCCGGCCTTTACCAGTGCGCGCGCCCCGGACATGGAGGTTTCCTCGTCCGCGGTGGCAAGGATGATCAGTGGCTGCTGCAACGGCTTGTTGGCAAAGGCTTTCGCGGCTTCGATCGCCAGCGGAAAAAAGCCTTTCATATCCGTGCTGCCGAGGCCGTAAAAACGGTTGTCGCGCTCGCTCAGTTTGAACGGATCGGATTTCCAGCGGTTGTCGTCGTAGGGCACGGTATCGGTGTGTCCGGCAAGTACCAGCCCGCCATCGCCCCGGCCAAGGGTGGCGATCAGGTTGGCTTTATGGGGCTGGTCTTCCATGGGCATGATTTCAATCTTGAAGCCCAGGGTTTCCAACCAGGCGGCGAGCAGGTCGATAACGCCGCGATTACCCATATCCAGTTTGGGGTTGGTGGCGCTGACGCTGGGACTGGCGACCAGCTGCTGCAGCTGTTGCTGAACTCCCGGCAGGTTGCGAGCGCTCATGGTGTACGTCCTTTTGTTATTTCCGACTTGTCTGTTCTTCAGCGATTAAATCAATTATTCGGCGCACTTTCGTCCGTGTCGTGTTCGGCGCGCCAACGGGCGGGGGACATCCCAAACTGGCTGGAAAACCAGCGAGTGAATGAGCTTGCCACCGAGTAGCCGAGCATATCCGCAATTCTGCCAAGAGAATAGTTGGGGTTTGCCATGTAGTGCACCACCAGGTTGCGGCGCACTTCGTTAATCAGGTCGGAAAAGGTTTCCCCACTTTCTTCAAGCTTGCGTTGCAGGGTGCGCACGTTTACCCCGAGGGCATGGGCGATCTGTTCAATATTGGCACGCCCCATGGGCAGGAACAGATAAATCGCCTGGCGAACCTCGTAGGAAAACGGTTGCTGTTTGGAGCCGGGCAGGGAGGCAATATAGGTTTCCGCATATTTCGCCATGGCTGGATCGGCAGATGGATTTGGGCTGTCGAGATCCGCTGCCGGACACACCATGCCGTTGAAGTCGGAGCCAAACTCGATTTTGCAATTAAATATACGCTTGTGTACCTGCAGATCCGGCGGTGCACTGTGTGTGAAGTTGACGCTGATCGGATGCCACTGGCCACTCAGCAGTGCGCCGCACAAACGAAACAGCACACCGATTGCAAGTTCGGTCGCCTGACGGGACGGGCGTGTATTGCTGGTGACGACTTCCTCGTGTACGACCACGACTTTCCCCGCATCCTCCAGGTGCATGACCAGCGCATCGTTCATCAAGTGGCGGTATTTGATGGTGGTATTTAACGCATCGCGCAGAGTGCGCAGATGTGGCAGCAAAAGACTGATCGCACCGAAATCCGACAGTTGGCGAAATTCTGCCAGGCGCAGCCCGAACGTCGGGCACTGACTTTCCTCTGCGGATAGTTCCAGCAGATCCACCACCGCATCTACCGAGATACGTGTATCCGCCTGTCCCAACACCGTGGGACGCAACCCGACATCGTGCATCAGACGCTGGTAGTTCAGTCCCAGTTGCTGGGCCAGTTCGGCATAGTCATTCAGCGCCGCAGCGCGAATCTGACTCGTCATTTATCCATCCTCAGACGGTTTTTCTTCCATTTTAGTGTGTCATGAAAAGAAAAGTATATGTCGCTCGAAGTGAAGATGCGCAAAGGGGGAAACCATACAGTAGATACCAGAAGCGAATATCAACCGAAAACGCGAAAGCACTACAGGAGGCCTGGGAATGGTCAAGGCTGTTCGATTTTATGAAACCGGGGGCCCCGAAGTCCTGCGTATCGAAAATGTCGAAGTGGGTAAACCCGGACCCGGCGAAGTGCGTCTGCGCCACGTGGCGGTAGGTCTGAATTATGCGGATACCTATTTTCGCAATGGCACCTATCCCATTCCCATGCCCAATGGTATCGGTGTGGAAGCTGCCGGTGTGGTGATGGAAGTGGGTGCCGGTGTGACCAATGTCACCGCAGGTGACCGAGTCACCTACACCGGTTTCCTCAACACCCTCGGTGCCTATTCGAGCGAGCGACTGATTCCCGCGGCGCCACTGATCAAACTGCCGGAAACCATTGCCTACGAAACTGCGGCGGCGATGACCATGCGTGGTCTGACGTCCGCCTATCTGATGCGCCGTATTCACGATTTCAAAGCGGGGGACACCATTCTGCTGCACGCGGCTGCCGGTGGTGTTGGCCTGATTGTTTCCCAATGGGCGAAGCTGCTCGGTCTGAATGTCATTGGCACCGTCTCTTCGGAAGCCAAGGCAGAAGTGGCGCGGGCACACGGCTGCGATCACGTGATCAATTACAGCTGTGAAGATGTGGTGACCAGCGTGCGCGACCTGACCGGTGGCGTTGGCGTGGATGTGGTGTTCGACAGTGTTGGCAAAGACACCTTTATGGCGTCTCTCGACTCGCTGAAACGCCGCGGACTGATGGTTTGCGTCGGTACCGCTTCGGGCACCATTCCGCCTTTTGATCCACAGCTGCTGGCGATGAAAGGGTCGCTGTATATGACGCGCCCGGCACTGGCAGACTACATTGCGGACCCCGCAGAAAAAGAAGCACTGGCCGGCGAGCTGTTCGACCTGGTGGGTAGCGGCCGGTTGAAGATCGGTATCAATCAGCATTACGCACTGGAAGATGCCGTGCAGGCGCACCGGGATCTGGAAGCGCGCAAAACCACCGGCTCATCGATTTTCATTATCTGAGGTGTCGACCATGCGCATTGAACCGCTCACCTGCAGTATCGGCGCCGAACTGTCCGGGATCAATCTCGCCGACGCCGTTCACGACGATGGACTGTTCGAAACCATTCGACAGCTTCTCATCGAGCACAAGGTACTTTTTCTGCGCGACCAGAATTTTTCCCGCGCGCAGCATGTCGCCTTTGCCGAGCGATTTGGCGAGCTGGAAGATCATCCGGTTGCTGGGTCTGACCCTGAGCACCCGGGGCTAGTGCGGATTTATAAAAGTCCGGATCAGCCCGCAGACCGCTATGAAAATGCCTGGCATACCGATGCCACCTGGCGCGAGGCGCCGCCGTTTGGTTGTGTGTTGCGCTGTATCGAATGTCCGCCGGTGGGCGGCGACACCATGTGGGTCAATATGGTGAAGGCCTATGAAATGCTGCCCGAGCATGTGAAAAAACAGATCGATGGTTTGCGTGCACGCCATTCCATCGAGGCTTCTTTTGGCGCCGCCATGCCTATCGAAAAACGCCTTGCGCTGAAGGAACAGTTTCCCGACGCGGAACATCCGGTGGTGCGCACACACCCGGACACCGGAGAAAAAATTCTGTTTGTGAATGCGTTCACCACGCACTTTACCAACTTCCATACCCCGGAGAATGTGCGCTTCGGTCAGGACGCGAATCCGGGTGGTGCAGACCTTCTGCGCTACCTGATTAGCCAGGCAACGATTCCCGAGTACCAGGTGCGCTGGCGCTGGCAACCGCACAGCGTCGCCATCTGGGACAACCGCAGTACCCAACATTATGCCGTGATGGACTATCCGGCCTGCCACCGCAAGATGGAGCGCGCCGGCATCGTGGGCGATAAGCCTTACTAAATCACTATTCGAAAAAAATAAATTGCGAACGATGAGGAGTGAAGAATGCAGTTCCTAGATGATTCCCTGCACCCGCAGAACCAGGACAAAGTTGTAATTACCGTAGCCCCCTACGGACCTGAGTGGATGCCGGAAGATTTCCCGGAAGATATTCCGGTCACCATGGAGGAGCAGATCCAGAAAGCCGTCGACTGCTATGAGGCCGGTGCCACCGTATTGCACCTGCACGTACGTGAACTGGATGGCAAAGGCTCCAAGCGCCTGTCCAAATTCAATGAACTGATTGCCGGCGTGCGCGAGGCGGTACCCGACATGATCATCCAGGTGGGTGGTTCCATTTCTTTTGCCCCGGAAGAAGGGCAGGAAGCCAAATGGCTGTCCGACGACACCCGCCATATGCTCGCGGAACTGTCGCCGAAACCGGATCAGGTAACCGTGGCCATCAACACCGTGCAGATGAACATCACCGAGTTGATGCATGAAGAAGACGTCGCCGGTACCAGTATCTGCGACCCGGCCTACTGGGAAGCGTATCGCGAAATGACTGTGCCCGCAGGACCGGGCTGGGTGGAGGAGCACCTGAAGCGTTTGCAGGCGGCCGAGATTCAGCCGCACTTCCAGCTGACCGGTATGCACTCGCTGGAAACTCTGGAGCGCCTGGTGCGTCGCGGCGTTTATCGCGGTCCGCTGAACCTGACCTGGGTCGGTATTGCCGGTGGTTTCGACGGCCCCAACCCCTACAATTTTATGGAGTTTATCCGCCGCGCCCCGGACGGTGCCTGCCTCACACTCGAATCCCTGATGAAAAATGTGTTGCCGATCAACACCATCGCCATGGCACTGGGCCTGCACCCGCGCTGTGGTATTGAAGACACCCTGATCGACCAGCACGGCAATCGCATGACCTCGGTGGCGCAGATCCAGCAACTGGTGCGTCTGTCTCACGAACTGGGGCGCGAAGTCGCCAACGGACAGGAAGCGCGAGAAATCTACCGCATTGGCACCTGGTATAAAGACGCCAATGAAACCCTGGCGGCCCATGGTATGGCGCCCAATCGCAAGCTTGGACAGAAGAATGTTCCGCTGCGCGGGTATTGATTCAGCAATCCCGAACCGCAGCTGTTGAGTCTCGCACTGGCGGCCCTGTGCCGCCAGTGACGAGGTGACCGCGCTGTTCTGTACGCTGGCTTTCTGCGAGGAACCGCCATGGCCCACTATGCCGACAGTGATATTCCGGTCGTCTCGGTATCGCGCCGTTACGCCTGGATTATTTTCGCCCTTACCTTTGGTCTGCTGATTTCCGACTATATGTCGCGGCAGGTTCTCAACGCTGTATTTCCACTGCTCAAACTCGAGTGGCAATTGAGTGACGCCCAGCTGGGTTCCCTTTCGGGTATTGTTGCCCTGATGGTCGGTTTGCTCACCATACCGCTCTCCCTACTTGCCGACCGCTGGGGCAGGGTAAAAAGCCTGACCCTGATGGCGCTGCTGTGGAGCCTCGCCACCCTGATGTGCGCACTGTCCGACAGTTACGCGGAAATGTTTGCGGCGCGTTTTCTGGTGGGAATCGGTGAAGCTGCCTACGGCAGTGTGGGTATCGCACTGGTGATTTCCGTGTTTCCGCCAAGCCTGCGTGCGACGCTGGCGGGTGCCTTTATGGCCGGCGGTATGCTGGGGTCGGTGCTTGGTATGGCGTTGGGCGGAGTGCTCGCGGAGCACCTCGGCTGGCGCTGGGCATTCGCCGGTATGGCCATTTTCGGCATCGTCCTTGCGCTGATCTATCCCGTCATCATTCGCGAAAAACGCGTGACGCCGGCTACTTCTGCAGCCAGCGCGCAGCGCCCATCTCTGCGCGGCCTGGTCAACAACCCGTCGGTGCTGTGTGCCTACATCGCCAGCGGTCTGCAACTGTTTGTCGCGGCGTCGCTGATGGCCTGGATCCCCAGCTTCATGAATCGCTATTACGATCTCGGAACCGACAAGGCCGGTATGGCCGCAGCAGTATTTGTTCTGATCAGCGGTGCCGGCATGGTGGTGTGCGGCAATCTGTGTGACCGACTGTGCCGGAATCACGCGGAGCGTAAAATTTCGCTCGCCATTATTTACTGCCTGTTGTGCTGCCTGTTTCTGGGCGTCGGGTTTCGCCTGGAGTCTGGGGTGGTGCAACTGGTGCTGATCGGCCTCGGCATGTTCCTGGTAGCGGGGACCACCGGCCCCGCCGGCGCCATGGTGGCGAATCTTACACACGCGGCGATCCACGGGACCGCCTTTGCAACCCTGACCCTGGTCAACAATCTGCTTGGCCTGGCGCCGGGGCCGTTTGTGACCGGCATGTTGGCGGATGGGGTTGGACTCTCTCAGGCTCTGGCACTGGTGCCAATCATGAGCCTCGCATCGGCACTGGTTTTCTACTGCGCGAAGCGCCACTACCGGCGGGATATTGCCAGTGTGCGTGATCTATCCGCACAGGGGGCGGTAGTCGCGGCATGAGTAATCTGAAAATTGAAGTGGCGTTTGATTTTATCTGCCCCTGGTGTTTTATCGGCAAACGCAACCTGGAAGTTGCCACGGGATTGCTGCGTGAAAACCTGCCGGAATTGCATATCGACGTATTCTGGGTGGGCGTGCAATTACTACCGGGGCTTCCTGTCGCTGGTGTTCCGTTCAAGGATTTCTATCGCCAGCGGTTGGGAAGCGATGAGGCGGTGCGTATTCGTCAGGAGCAGGTCAGCCGCGCTGCGTTGAACGCCGGAATCTCCTTGCGCCTGCAAAATATTCCGATCATGCCGAATGCGAAACTGGTGCATCGGATTTTTCATCGAGCGCAGCAGCTGGGCACTCCCGCGCAGGCGGACGAGTTTCTCGAATGCCTGTTTCACGCGTACTTTATTCACGGGCGCGATATCGGCGATGTGGAAATCCTGCTCGACATTGCCGAGGGCTGTGCACTGGATAGCCGCATGCTGGCGGACGGTGCGGCTGTGGCTCCTAAGTCTTTTCACTCGGCTTCCGCGGTGGAGGGGGTGCCGAGTTATACCTTCAATCACCGAATGCGCCTGCACGGTGCGCAGCCGCCGGAACAATTATATGCCGCGCTTTGCCAGGCGCTTGACGAACTGTCTGTGTAAGGACGCGAACAGCGAGGGGTTATCTCATGATTGCTGCTACCTGGGTTTCTGTGCGCTCGCGATCGCAGGTTCTGTTGCCCGGACTGATTGCCAGTACCGTCGTTGCCGCTGCGGCGAGTTTTCTTTCCGAACATTACTCCGCGCCGGTGATGCTGTTCGCCCTGTTACTGGGAATGGCGATGAATTTCCTCGCAGCGGATGGACCCTGCAAGGAAGGCATTGAATTTACCGCGCGTACGATATTGCGTATCGGTGTCGCCCTGTTGGGTATGCGGATCACCTTTGATCAGGTCGCCTCCCTGGGGTGGGGGCCGATCATCCTGGTGATAGGCATCGTTACTGCGACCATATGTGTTTCCGTGGGGCTCGCCCGGGCACTGGGTTTTCAGTCGCTGTTTGGCGTATTGACCGGCGGTGCCACCGCGATCTGCGGCGCTTCCGCGGCGATGGCGCTGTCTGCGGCCATGCCTGCGCACCCGGCCAAGGAGCGCGCAACCCTGTTTACCGTGGTGGGGGTTTCCGCACTGTCGACCATGGCCATGATTGCCTATCCGATGGTGGTGCAGTGGTTTGGGCTGGATGATGTTGAGGCCGGTATTTTCCTGGGTGGCACTATCCACGATGTGGCTCAGGTGGTAGGGGCCGGCTACAGCATTTCCCATGAGGCCGGCGATACCGCCACCATCGTCAAGCTGATGCGCATTGCCATGTTGTTGCCGGTGATTCTGTGTGTCGTTATGGTCTCCCGCGCCCAGGGTGCGGAGGATGGTGGCAAACGCCCTCCACTGCTGCCGCTGTTTGCGGTGGTCTTTGTATTGCTTGCCGCGGTCAACAGCACCGGCTGGGTACCACCGACGGCACAGCAGTTTGGCAGCGACCTGTCGCGCTGGTGCCTGGTTATTGCGATCAGTGCGCTGGGCATGAAAACCCAGCTAAAAGAACTGGCCAAGGTCGGGTTCAAACCGATACTGCTGATGCTGATCGAAACCACGGTGCTCGCGGCGATGGTCCTGGCCATTCTCTATTTCAGCTGATCGATCATCACTCTTTCCCGCTCTGCTTAATACCGCTGCATGCGGTGCAAGACCCTGCAAAAGTCGGTGTACTTTTGCGGGGTTTTCTTTTTCTCGGGCGCGCAAAAAACATGCAAAAAAGTCGCCGAGTGTCATCAAATGAAAACTGCCTGTCGCCTCAAGAAAAGTCCAGATTCACGCCCTCTTTTAGAGTGAGTCCGTGGCCGAGCGTTCCGGACCACCCCACATGCTGACGGGAATCGATGTTTTATTTCGGTCAGTCACGCTTCAGTGCGAGGCACTGAAGCATTTTGAGGAGACAATAATGAAATTTATACGCACCAATCCTGATAAAGATAATTCCATTGGACTGGTACAGCCGTCGCTGCTGGCTCTTGCTGTTGGCCTGGCGATTCATCCGTTAAGCGGGTTGGCTGAAACTAGCGATGCGAGAGACCTGAGAATAGACGAAGTCACTGTTACCGCACAGAAGCGCAGCGAAAGCCTGCAAGATGTCCCCGTCGCAGTGGACGCCCTGACCGGAGATCAATTGGCAAAGGCCGGATTCCGCGATGTCGACGATGTCGCCGCCCAGATTCCGTCACTGATTGTGACCAGCAACCTTTCCCCACTGAATGCCACTTTTCGCATTCGTCGTATTGGCAACGAGGGCAATATCCCCACTTTTGAACCGGACACCGCATTGATCATTGATGGCGCATTCCGCTCCCGTTCCGGGGTGGGCCTGGGCGAACTCGTCGATGTGCAGTCGGTGGAAGTTCTCAAAGGACCCCAGAGCACCCTGTACGGAAAAAATGCCAGCGCCGGTGTCATCATCGTCAATACCGAGGCCCCGACCTCAGACTTTGCCGGTATGGCCGAGTACGGTTTTGGCTCCGAGGGCCTGAGCCAATTCAAGGGCTCCGTCAATGGCGCGATCAGTGATGGTGTCAACGGTCGCGTCAGTGTTTCCAGTACCCGCCGCGATCAGATGATCGAGAACACCCTAGGCGAAGGCGGTGACAGCCAGGACGGACAGGCTCTGCGCGTTCAGCTGAGCGCGGATCTTTCCGACAACCTGACTTCCAGACTGATTCTGAGCCGCATGGAGCGGCATATGAACACCATGCTTGGGGACACCTGGTACAGCCCAACGGTAGTGACAGTTGCCGGGGCCATGTCCCAGTTTGGCGCCGGCAGTGCGGTGACCAATAACGATCCGTCGGATCGTATTATCGAGCAGGTGGGGACCAACGATTTCGACCAGCAGGTGACCGACGGCGTACTGCAGTTTGAATACTCCGGCGATGGATACCTGTTCAATGCCATTACCGGATTTGAGGATTACTCCTCCAGCAACATCATGTATGGCGTGGAGCAGATGCCATCGGACCTGCTGGTATTCAACGATCTGCAGGACGGGCGCTCTTTTTCCCAGGAACTGCGTCTGATGTCGGATAACAGCGAAAACCTCGAGTGGTTGCTTGGTGGCTTCTACTACAACAACACATTTACCCGCGGCGACAGAAACGGTGCAGAGTTTGAACTGCAGTCCGATATTGCCATGCTCGGCAATGTGGTCGGCTCGGTACTTGGCGTACCCGAGCAATTCCGCCCGGCACTGTTTGGTAGCGATGGTGATACCGGTGACGTTTTTGCCGAACAGGACACCCAGAGCTATGGCATATTCGGCACCCTCGGTTATCACATCAATGAGAACCTGAAGCTGGACACTGGCCTGCGCTACTCAATGGATGCGAAAGACGGAAAAGTCGAGCAGCACACCACCACCGCACTCGGTTGCGTACTCAATAATCTCGTCTGCTCGCTCACGCCGGATGCCAGCGACTTTGAAGACAGCGACAGCTGGTCTGCGATTACCGGCAATGTCACCCTGAGCTGGTTTGCCAACGACGATACCATGATCTACGGCACCTATTCCCGTGGTTTCAAGGCGGGTGGCTACAGCCTGCAGTGGGGCGACTTCAGCGAAGAGGCGCGACCCTTCGACGAAGAAGATATCGATAACTTCGAGCTCGGCTGGAAAACCGAAACCTGGGGAAATCGTGCGCGCATCAACGGCAGTGTATTCCATACCGAGTATTCCAATTTCCAGAATGCCACCTTTATTGGTCTCGCCTTTGCGGTAAACAATGCGGAGAAAGTAGTGGTGGACGGCATCGAGCTGGACTCCACCTGGCTGCTCAGTGAAAACCTGACCGGGGTAGCCAATCTCGCCTATATCGAGGCCAAGTACGATACCTACACCGGCGGACAGTGCTACTACGGTCGCGCACCGGAAAATGCACTGGGGCAGTGTGATCTGAGTGGTGAAATCCTGCCATTTGCACCGAAACTCACCGGCAACCTGGGGCTGGAATGGGAGCAGCCTCTGATGGGCGGGGATTTCTATTCCCGCGTGGATTACCGTTTTACGGATGAAGCCAATTACAGCTCTGAACTGGATCCCCGTCACCAGGAGGATGCCTATTGGGTGGGCAACCTGCGTGCGGGTTGGCGCAACGATACCTGGGATATTTCCACCTGGGTTCGCAACCTGCACGACGAAGTGTATTTCATTCAGAAAACCGCATCACCGATTGCCTCTAAGCTCGATGGCGGCGCTTCCTATCAGGCATTTACCGGAACACCGCGCACTTTCGGGTTGACCGCACGGATGCACTTCTGAGCCTGATCTCGCGAGACGGCTAAGTGGTAATTCAATTTGGGGGGCGGATCAGTTATCTGTTCACGCCCCTTTTTTTACAAGGTGAACAATGGAAACACAAGCGACTGTTTTGATCGTGCCCGGACTGCGGGATCACGTCGAAGCGCACTGGCAGACTCACCTGGAGAAAAAACTGCAGCGTGTGTGCAGTGTGCCTCCACTCACAGAGCAAAAGCTGGACTGCAATGCGCGGATTGAGAATATCCAGCGTCAGATCGAGGGTATCAAGGGTGACATCATTCTGGTGGCACACAGTGCCGGTTGTCTGATGGTTGCCCACTGGGCGGCCCGTTACTCCCGCGAAATCAAGGGCGCGCTACTGGCTGCGCCGCCGGATATGAATGCGCAGTGGCCACCCCAATACCCGACGCCGGATACCCTGCGTGAGCACGGCTGGGAGCCACTTCCCGACAAGCCACTGCCATTTCCCAGCATTCTCGCAGCGAGTACCGATGATTATCTGGCTTCCTTCGCCGCAGCGGAAAAGATGGCGGCTACCTGGGGGAGCAAACTGGTCAATCTCGGCAAGGTCGGCCATCTGAATCCGGCGTCCGGTTTTGGGCCATGGCCGATGGCAGAAGCCTTTATTGAAGAACTGGACAGCTGCCTGACGCCTTGCTGTCTGTAAACAAGAATTTGATGAGAGGAAAACCCATGTACGGCCAGATGATGAACCTGTCGCTCACCATTACCAATATCATGCGATTTGCCGACAAGGTTTATGGCAGCAGTGAAATCGTATCGGTGACATCCGACAACCCCTACCACCGTTATACCTATGCAGATGCATTCCGTCGTGCGCGCAAGCTGGCCAATGCGCTGGAAAAGCTGGGCGTGCAGCGTGGTGAGTGTGTCGGTACCCTCGCATTGAACGATTACCGTCATCTTGAGCTGTACTACGGAGTTTCCTGCTCGGGAATGGTATGTCACACCATTAACCCGCGACTTTTCCCGGAGCAGCTGGAGTACATCATCAACCACGCCGAAGACCAGTATCTGTTTGTGGATGCGATGTTTGTGCCCGTGGTGGAAAAGCTGGTTGAGAAATTACCAAGGGTAAAGGGCTTTGTGGTGTTGACCGATGAAGCCCATATGCCGGAGTACTCGCGCCTGCCCAATCTGATTTGCTACGAAAGCCTGATTGACGGTGAAGATGACGAGTTCGAATGGCCTGAGCTAGAGGAGGAAACCGCCTCCTCTCTGTGTTACACCTCGGGTACCACGGGAAATCCAAAAGGTGTTCTCTATTCCCACCGCTCCACCGTGTTGCATTGCTACGGCTCTGCGTTACCGGATTCGTTTGGCTTGTCCGGACGGGATGTGGTGATGCCGATTGTGCCCATGTTTCATGTGAATGGCTGGGGACTGGTGTACAGCGGCCCTATGGTTGGCGCCAAGCTGGTGATGCCGGGTCCGAAAATGGGTGACGGCGAAACCCTGTGTACCCTGATCAATGAAGAAAAAGTAACGGCATCGGCCGGGGTGCCGACGGTATGGCTGGCGCTGCTGGATTATCTGGAAAAATCCGGACAGAAGGTGCCGAGCCTGCAGCGACTGACCACCGGCGGCGCCGCCTGCCCGCAACCGATCTTTGACAAGTTCCGTGAACTTTACGATGTGGAAGTCCAGCAGGCCTGGGGCATGACGGAAATGAGCCCGCTGGGTACCTACAATACCCAGAAACCGCATATGGATCACTGGAGTGAAGAAGAGAAAACCCGGATTCGGCTCAAGCAGGGGCGCCCGGTGTATGGTGTGGATATGAAAATCGTCGACGAAAACGACGTGGCACTTCCCTGGGATGGCAAGGCATCGGGTGCAGTGAAAGTACGTGGTTCCTGGGTGATTCAGCGCTACTTCAAGGCAGACACCGATGCCTGCGACGCCGATGGCTGGTTTGAAACCGGGGACGTGGCCACTATTGATGCCGATGGTTATATGCAGATTACCGACCGCACCAAGGATGTCATCAAGTCCGGTGGCGAGTGGATTTCCTCCATCGAGCTGGAAAACTGTGCCATGACTCACCCGCAGGTGGCGGAAGCGGCGGTGATTGGTGTGTATCACGAAAAATGGACCGAACGCCCGCTATTGGTCGTTGTACCCAAAGAGGGCGAGTCGCCAGATCCGGCAGAATTACTGGCGCATTTTACCGGCAAGGTTGCGCGCTGGTGGATTCCGGAAGCCTGTGAGTTTGTGGCAGATATACCGCATACGGCAACCGGCAAGGTCAGTAAAAAGGATTTGCGCGTGCGGTTTGAGAACTATCAGTGGCCCGCGAAGTAGCCGCGCGTTTCTTTTCGCGCTAATGGCTCTCTTCAGTGTGACCTGCTTCTATGGGCAGATCCTCGGGAAGCGAATAGCTGCTGGCTCCCTGTAGCCGCTGTATGGAAGCGAGGCCGCCACCGCTGCGATTCAGTCTGGCGGCTTCGCAGACAAAGGCGAATAGTGTCTCGGCTTCGTTTTCCGGCACAACCACATTGACCAGTCTGGCCAACGCGGGCTCAGGGAGGTGCCCGCGTTTGCTGCGAGCTTCCCGTAACATACCCACTGCCCGCAGCGGTACACTGTGGGCGCGGGTGATTCCCTTTTCCTGCAGCAGTGTTTTTATCAGGCGCAGATCGGTACCGTCATCGGGCACAATAACGCGGATACAGCAAGCGGCTTCCAGTGGTAGTGCCGAGGAAGAAGAGGGTGTTGCCGTCATGCCTGATTATCCACTGCCGCATTTTGCGGTGCGTTCATACGTGCAAGGATTTCTTCGGGAATATAAGTCGCGAGCCGCTGCAGTTCACTCACATACAGATAGCCGCCGCCGGGCGCGTCCAGTCCGCCGGTGTGGTAAATCGCCTCTGCGATCAGGTCGCGCAAGTCAGCGGCGACGACCACGGTCACGACTTCTTTTTCCGTTTCCACCGCAATACCCAGTAGTCCAAGGCGTTCACGGGCGCCCGTGCCGCGGGCCAGATGTACCACACCGCCGGCGACACCGAGATCGCGGCAGGCACGTAGAATGTCGTCGCTGCGGCCTTTCTGTACCACCGCAGTGATCTGCACCGCATCCGTCAGGTAAGTGATGGTTTTATCGGTCATGTGACTTCCTCATTCCTGGATGCGGTAGTGACGCCGTCTTGTTTTGCAGCCCGCGCCTGAGCCCTGGCGCAGTAACGGGACCAGAGCCCGGAGATCATGACGGTGATAATCGGGCCGACCGAAGCCATGGACAGAATGCCGAAACCTTCCACCGCTTGTACGGCATTACCAAAGCCGAGCCCCAGGGCCAATACCAATGGTACGGTGATCGGGCCTGTGGTCACGCCGGCACTGTCCCAGGCCACGTTGACGAATTCTTCGCTGGATAACCAGGTCAGTACCACGGCCACCAGGTAGCAGGGCAGAATCATCCACAGCAACGGCAGATTGAAAATCAGTTTGGCCAAACCCAGTGCAATGCCAAAGGCAACACCCACCGACACTGACAGAATGAGCGTGCGCTTGCGGAATACACCGTTGGTAAGAGTCTCCGCGGTAATACCCAGGGCGTTCAGCGCGGGCTCCGCGATGGTGGCGCCAAAGCCGAGCACCCAGGCAAATACCAGCGCCAGTACCAGGCCGACGGCATAAGTGTAGAGCGGTGAATCCTGCTGCCCCTCGATCGCCATAAAGGCCATTGGCATCATGCCGCCGGCGCTGCCTCCCAGTCTGGACAGACCGTAAGTGAGGCCAATGTTGAAGATGCACATGCCCACAATGGTGAGCAGAATACCAAGGAAGACTTCTCCACGGTTTTTTAGCGGTTCTTTCAACATTAGCCGCAGTACCAGAAAGAGAAAAATCACCAGCGGCAGAATGGCGCGTATCCCCATTACGATTTCCATCCCCGGGCTACGCGCGTACCAGGGGGGTGATTCAACCACCGCGGTACTGGCATTGGCAGCGAGCTGGAGAATTTCTTCGGGAGAGGTGACAAACGACAGAATTATCAGCAGCAACAGTACACCGCCAATAGGGAACAGCGACGCGAGGGTAACGATCCCGAAGCCGGATAGGCCGGAGTCCCCTTTACCCGCCGCCGCGGCAATCCCGATACCCAGTGACAGAACCAGCGGCACCGTCACCGGCCCGGTGGTGACGGCACCGGTATCCCAGGCGAGCCCGATGGCCGAGGCCAGTTGGGGCTGACTGGCCGCATACAGACTGAGGCCGAGTACTGGTACCAGTGCGGCATACACCAGTGGTTTCAGGCTCCAGCCATAAAGAAACCGCAGGGTACCGATAACCGCTGCAAGCCCTACGCTGGCGCCGACCACCAGCACCAGAGTGTCAGACATCTGATTCAGCACCAGGTACAGATAGGGTGCCTGTTCCGCGCTCACATTCTGCCCGGCCGTTTTCAGAGCACCGATTGCGGGTTCGGCAAAGGTTACCCCGATCCCGAGGAGCAGGGTAATCAGCAGAACAACGGGAAGCGCCGCTTTGCGCGGTAACGTTTCACCAATGACTTCACCGAAGGGCATCAGGCCGAGTTTCAACCCTTCCATAAAGAGCATCAGGCCGACGATTACCGCCAGCAGGCCGCCGGTGACAAGCCATGGATCCTCCACCAGTTGTCGCAACACGATGATCTGGAAAAGAGCCAGGTAGGCCGCGAGCGGTACAACGGCGCGTAACTGCTCGCGGAAGCGCACGGAAAAATACGGCCTGAGGATTCTGGAAACCTCACTGGACGTCAGCGACACCGGTGGCTGAGGAAGGCGCACAATACGACCGTCCGCATTCCGCTCGGGCTCCGGCAGCAGTGCGTGGATATCCAGGGTGCGGCGACCGGCGCCGCTGGCGTTCAGGTAATCACCGAAGCGGAATGTTTTTGGCTTCTTGTGGTTCTGTGACATAGCCGACCTCAAGTTGCCATCTGGTCGGGGATGACAAAGTAGGTCAGCGCCAGAATCAGATACACACTGAGCAACTGCACGCCCTTCAGCCAGTCCGAGCGACCATCACCGGCAACCTGCCCGGTAATCAGTACCGCCAGCAGCATGCTCAGAACCAGGCCGCCGGAAAATGCGAGATCCATCGGTTGTGGGCCAATTGTCAGGCTCAGTAACACCAGCAGGGGCGCCACAAACAGCGCGACCTGTACCCCGGAGCCGATGGCGATAGACAGCGACAGATCCATACGGTTTTTCATCGCCGCGGTTATTGCCGATGCATGCTCCGCTGCGTTGCCGAGAATCGCGACGATAAAGACCCCCACAAAAATATTGCTGAGGCCCAGCTCCTCCGCAGCAGGTTCTACGGCGCCCACCAGAATTTCACTCATCCACGCAATAAACACCGTGGCAATGGCGAGTACCGCCAACGCTTTTCCTACGGGCCATGGTGCCTTGTGTGTGCCGTCTTCCGAGAAATCCACGGAGCCTGCAAATAGCGCGCGGTGGGTAATCAGGGAGTAGAGGAGAAACAGCACATAAACCGCCAGCAGGACCACGGAAATGGTAATACTGATAAAACCAAGCCCCCGGGGAACCTGCTCGGCAACGGAGAAGGAGTAAGCTGCGGGCAATATCAGGCCGATGGTGGCGAGGGTAAGCATCGTCGCCTGAGAGCGGGCGCCCTCGGAGCTGTATTGCTGCTGGTGGTGCTTCATGCCGCCGGCCAGCATCGAGGCCCCAAGCACCAGAAGAATGTTGCCGATAATCGAGCCGGCGATAGAAGCCTTGACCACATCGTGCAGTCCCGCTTTCAGGGCCACCAGTGCAATGATCAGTTCGGCGGCGTTGCCGAAGGTGGCATTCAATAGTCCGCCTACACCTTCACCGGCGTGCTCCGCCAGGTGCTCGGTGGCGCGACCGAGCCAACCGGCCAGCGGCAGAATCGCGAGGGCAGAAGTGACAAACACCAGCAAGTGCTGCCCCGGTGCCAGATGTTCCAGGGCCACGGCGATAGGAATAAAAATCAGCAGTAGATTCAGCAAAAGACAACCTCGTGCAAGACTCTTTCAAGAGTAGACGCGGAATAATCCCGACTGTGGTAAGCGGCGCTAAACCTTCTTTATCCAGGAACCTCTGATGAGTCGCGCGAGTAGCCTGCTAGGCTGAAGACTGTGCTTTATCGTGGAGAGGTGCTGGTGTGGAACTGACCGATGGGGTTCTGACTATTGGCTCATTCCTGGCGTTTACCCTCGGGCTGATCGTGCTGTTTGTGGGTAAGCGGATTAACGAGTCTGTCGGTCTGCTTCGGGAGTTTAGTATTCCCGAGCCGGTAACTGGCGGACTATTGTTTTCCGTGGTGATCGCGCTGATTTACGCGGCAACCGGTATCGCCATCGACTTCGAGCTGAATGCCCGGGATGTACTGCTGGTATATTTCTTTACCACCATCGGCATCAACGCCAGCATCAAGGACCTGGTTGCCGGAGGCAAGCCGCTGCTCATACTGCTGGGCGTAACCATCGCCTTTATGCTGGCGCAGAACCTGGTGGGGATCACGGTGGCGCGGCTGTTTGATCTGTCCGCGGCCACCGGTGTTTTGGGGGGCTCTGTGTCGCTGATCGGAGGTCATGGTACAGCGATTGCCTGGGCGCCCAGGATTGCCGAGGACTATGGGGTCGCCAGTGCCATGGAAATCGGCATTGCCTGTGCAACCTTCGGGCTCATCCTTGCCAGTGTGATGGGCGGCCCAATTGCCAAACTGCTGATTGATCGCCATGGTCTGACGCCAGTTCGAGCCGCACCGCTGGATGTTGGTGTGGAAGACAAATCGAAACACAGCGCTATAACCGCGCTGCAGTTTATGGATAGTATCCTGGCGATCCACCTGTGCATCCTGATCGGACTCGGGCTGAATGCGCTGTTGAAATCCCTCGGCCTCGACCTGCCGCTGTTTGTGACCTGCCTGTTTGCAGGCATCGTAATGACCAACCTGGTGCCGCGCACGGTGCCCCGCATTACCGGTATGACCTGGCCCACCCGCACCCCGACCATGGCGCTGATCGCCGAGGTGTCTCTCGGCGCATTTCTCGCGATGTCCCTGATGAGCATGCAACTCTGGACACTGCTGGAGATGGCCGGGCCCATATTGTCCATCCTCGCCATGCAGAGTGTGTTGGTGGCGGTCGTGAGTATCTTTGTCGTATTTCGTGTAATGGGAAAAAATTACGATGCGGCCGTTATTAGTGCGGGATTCGCAGGGTTTACCATGGGGGCAACGCCCACGGCGATGGCGAATATGTCGGCGGTCACCAGTCGCTATGGTGCGTCACACCTGGCGTTTATTATTGTGCCGTTGGTGTGCGCCTTTTTTATCGACCTGGCCAATGCCCTGATGATTCCCGTTTTCCTGAATCACTTTTAATTTTACCGCTTGGCGTTTTTATCTTTTGTTTATGTTATTGGCTGCGGCGGAAGTTTCGCGCCTGCCTGCGACGCCTTCGCCACCATTCCAGCAGCTGCATGGTAAACAGGGCGTATACCGCGACCAGTAGAAACAGCGACATGCGCACCAGAAATGCCCGGTACACATCGTTGCCCACAACACTGTCCTGCACTGCCGCACCGAGCAATATCAGCATGTTCATCAGCGCGTTGCTCCAGAAGCCGGGACTGAAGCGGTTGCGGAATACCTGGTAGCAGCCCGCCGCCACAAACAGGCTCACCAGCAGGATCCAGGCACTGAAAAACCAAAGCTCCACCGCGAAGCCAAGGCACCACCACACCGCAATGGCCAGCAAGCCGCCGGCCAGTGTGGAGCCCACCAGCTCGCGGCCTGCATGGCGCAACTGCAGTTCGCTGGCTTCCCGTCCCAACAGAATGCTTTTCACCAGAAAGGGTAAATTGGTGGTGGGGTTGGTCAGCGTAAACCCAAGCGCAGGCAGCACGATCAGGGTCGCACGCAGGGACAGCCAGTGATCATCGAATGGTGTAGTCGACTGTGCCGGTGGCGCGAGTGCCGCGTCTTCCGGGAAAAATGGATACACAAGCCACAGACTGAAAATGGCGAGGGCTAGCCCCAGCACCAGTGCTTCCACCAATGCGGAAGCGAGAGCCGAACTCGCGACATCCGCCACGGGAATGACGGTAAACCCCAGGGCCAGCAATGTACCGGGCAGCGCCTTGCCTCCACCGATGGCGAGGCGATTACTGAAATAGGTTCCGGCGGCGATGATCAGCAGTGCGGTGAACGGTGCCTGCTGCAGTAACGGGCCAATCAGAATGCCTACGGTAAGTGCGGCGGCCATAAACAGCAGCAGCCCGAGCGCTCCGCGAAGATCCGGTGGCGGCTTTGGCGCCGCTGCCACCAGCACCGCAAATACCGGTGCGACAAAGGGAATACCAATATTGAGGCCGTAGCACAGCGCCAGTGCGAGCGCGGTGGTAAAGGCGAGCCGGTAGCAGCGGCGGGCCGCCAGCGGTAATGGCGAGGAGGTTGAGGATGTGCGGTTGCGGGCAGTCATGGAAATGCCCGGCGCTATTCCACTGCGTGGAGTGCGCGCATTTTTGGATAGGTTTCACGCATGAACAGCGCGATCAGCAAGGCAATCACAATGGCCAGTAGCAGTGGCCGCGCGGCAAATTGTGCGAGTTCGGCGGAGGCGGGCACCAGTCCCTCGGCCTGGCCAAGACCGATGCGCATACCCGGGCGGCTGATCATGATGCCACCGACAATAAACATGACACCGTTGACGATGGCCGCCGAGGTGCCGATGTTCTCTGGCTCCACCACATCGGAGGCGGCGCTGAAAGCCAGCATATGTGCGGAGTTGCCAAAGCCAAACGCAAAACAGAGAGACATGTCTGCCGCTGCTTCCATGGGCGGAGCAAATAAAATCAGCGCGAGCGCGAACAGCTGGATCGCAATCCCCACGATGGTGGGCAGCTTGCGCCGTTGCAGACGATCCGACAGCCACGGAGTGATAAAACAACCGGCGGCAAGTCCCAGCCACAAAAAGGACGCGGCGAGATTGGCTGTTGCAGGCTCAAGCCCGCGCACCATCATCAGCTTCGGCCCCCACACCACACCGAGTGCGAGCATTACTCCGAAGCAGAGTGCGCCGAATGCCGATGCCACCCACACCATGGGGACAGCCCCCACCTTCCTGAGCGCGCGGATGACACTGCGCAGAAACGGCCGTATACCGCGTGCGCCGGCAACCTCGACGGGCACGGGATCCCGCAAGCGTAAAACGGCAATAATTAGCAGGGCCAAGCCAAAACCGGCGGCCATGGTAAACAGCTCCCGCCACGGCCAGGATTCCAGTGCGCGGGTCAGCAGGTTCTGATTGAACGCGGAGAAAAGGGAAGCCGAAAACTGCACCAGACCGAACATCAGGCTGAACTTGGCCCAGCCAAACCAGGTGCCGCCAATATACCCCGCGCCCACAAACCCGGTGCAGGCACCGAGCGCGATAAATACCTGGGAGAGCAGAAGCATGGAAAAACTCTGCGCGCGGGCAAACAGGAAGATACCGATGGTGACCAGAACAATCGCCGGCAATAAGACCTTGCGCGCTCCCAGTCGATCCAGCAGTGGCCCGGCGAGGAACTGGAAGATGGCGAACACCCAGGTGTAGAGCGCGGCGATAAAGCCTACTTGCGCGACACTCAGCCCCACATCTTCCTGCACCCGTGCGTTGACGATGGAATAGCCGGTCTGGAAACTGAAGTAGTACACCACAAAGGCGACTCCAATCAGCCACGCCCCCCAGGCGCGCCAGCCACCGAGAGGGGGGCTCTGCCCTGCGCCGGTACCCACGTCAGCTACTCCTCAGCCATGTCCCTGCTGTGGATAAGTTTCCCGCATAAACAGCGCGATCAGCAGGGCCAGCGCACCGGCAATAATCAGCGGGATACTGGCGTACTGCGCCAGTGCCAGTGACTCCGGTTGTATGCCCTTTTCCACGCCGACGCCGATACGGAATCCCGGCCGGCTGATCAGGATGCCGCCGAGGATAAACATGATGCCATTGACGATGGCCGCGGACGTGCCGATCTGGTGCGGCTGCACAACATCGGCGGCAGTACTGAACGCGAGCATATGGGAGGCGTTGGCAAAACCGAGAATAAAGCACAGTGTCAGCGCCAGGCCGCTGCCAAGACCGGGAATAAACAGCAGCCCGAGCAGCGCCGCCAATTGAATGGCACAGCCCACAACCATGGTGCGCTTGCGGCGTTTGATGACATCGGACCAGTGGGGTACCACCGCGCTGCCGGCCGCCAACCCGAGCCACAGAAGCGAAGAGCCGAGCGCCGCGGAAGAGGGGCTGAGTCCATGCACCATCAGGATTTTTGGCATCCACACCACCCCTAAAGCCAGTAGCATGCCAAATGACAGCGCACCTACCAGTGCCGCCACCCATACGTGTCCGATCTTGGCGACGCTTGCCAGGCTTTTCAGAACGCCGACAAAAAAGTTGTCCCCACTGCTGTCGGCCTCATGCACCACCGGTGTCGGATTGCGGATAAAGATCAGGCCCAATACAAACAGCACCACGCCGAATATCGCGGTGGCGTTAAACAGGGTGCGCCAGGTGGTCGTCTCCAGTGCCATGCTGATCAGGTTCACCGAGAAGGCGGACGTCAGTGCGGCCATGACCTGTACCAGACCAAACATAAAACTGAACTTGGCCATACCGAACCACTGGCCGCCGATATAGCCTGCGCCGACAAACCCCACACAGGAGCCAACCGCAACCACGATCTGGGAGACCAGCAGCATGGTGTAGCTCTCGGCATTGGCAAACAGGAAAATACCGAGGGCAACCAGGGCAATGGCAATAGGGATCACCTTGCGCGCGCCCAGCCGGTCAAGCAATGCACCACCAAAAAACTGGGAGATGGCAAAGGCCCAGGTGTATACGGCGGCAATACCACCGATCTGTTTGATCGTCAGGCCGACATCTTCCTGCACACTGGGATTCACGATGGAGTAGCCGGTCTGGAAACTGAACAGATACACCACAAACAAAACGGCGAGTGTCCACACCCACCAGGCCATGGCACCGCCGAGCTTGGGGGCGCCAGCGGCAGAAGCGTTATCACGGGTGGCAGACATGGCTGGCCTCCATCAATTTCTAATTACGGACGCGGGTTTATCGGGCTTTGGCCTGCTCGTATTGCAGTTTGCCGGCGATATAGGTGGCCTGGACCGCGCGGTCGTCGCCGAGGGTCATCTGCACAAACAACGCCTCGTGGATGTCTTCCACAAACTGCATGCGGTAATCAATGATCGGAGTGGACTTCATATCGAGTACCACCAGATCCGCTTCCATTCCCGGGGCGATGCTGCCCACCTTGTCGTCGATATACATGGCGCGGGCGGTGCCGCGGGTCGCGAAATAAAATGCGTGCCCCGCCGTGAGCGCCTTGCCATTCAGCTGCGCCGCTTTGTATGCCTCATTCAGTGTGGCAAGGATCGAAAACGAAGTGCCGGCGCCGAGATCGGTGCCGATGCCTACCCGTACCGGGCGCTTGGGATCTTTCGCGCGATACACGTCGAGATAGCCACTGCCGAGGAAAAAGTTTGATGTCGGGCAGTGGGAAATGGCGGAGCCGGTGTGATGCATGCAGCAGAGCTCGTCTTCGGTCAGGTGGATACCGTGACCAAACACCGCCCGAGGCCGACACAGTTTGCTGTGGTCGTACACATCCAGATAACCCTTGCGGTCGGGGAACAGCTCTTTGACCCAGGCAACCTCATCCATATTTTCCGACACGTGGGTCTGCATATAGCAGTCCGGGAATTCGTCCCACAGTGCGCCGGCGGAATCCAGCTGATCCGCGCTGCTTGTCGGCGCAAAGCGCGGGGTAATGGCATACATCAGACGGCCGCGGTTGTGCCACTTGCTGATCAGTGCCTTAGAGTCGTCGTAACCACTCTGGGTGGTATCCAGCAGGTAGTCCGGTGCATTGCGGTTCATCAGCACCTTGCCCGCCGCCATGCGCATGCCCAGGCGCTCGGCCTCTTCAAACAGGGCATCGACGGACTGGGGGAAGACAGTGCAGTAGACACAGCTGGTGGTGATACCGTTTTTCAGACACTCATCGAGAAACACTTTCGCCACCGATGCGGCGAAGGCCTTGTCCGCGTATTTGCGTTCCGTGGGAAAAGTGTATTTGTTCAGCCAGTCCAGCAGCTGCTCGCCAAAGGCGGCAATCATGGGGGTTTGCGGAAAGTGCACATGACTGTCGAGAAAGCCTGCGGTGATCAGAGCGTCCGCGCCGTAGTTGCGAACCTTCAGGTCTTTCGGCAGCTGCGGCTGGATCTGATCCGCGGGGCCGAAATGGGTAATCACACCATCGCCAAATGCCACTATGGCATCTGACTCGTAACACAGGGTGTCCTCGACACTGGAAGCGAAAGGGTCGCCGGTAAATGTCAGCACCGGACCGCGGATAGCGCTGTCCGGAACCGGGTTGGAAGAAGGCATTCGATTCCTCCGCAAACTGCTTGGGTACTACTTCATTGGGGGAAAAATTTGCGCGCTCCGGGTCTGCGTCGTGTAAGGCAGACCAGATCAACCACCCGTTCGGCATCGCGGAATAAGGAGCTACTCTAGTAGTTAAGCATCAATTTCCTTTTGTCGAGCCGAATAGAGGCGGTATTGCTTTCGCTTTGGCGAAATATCAGTAATTTCTGGGTGTGTCTGCGGAGTCTATGAATGACCAAGTCCACGATGTCGTTTCTACGTGCGGAGCTGGCGGAAACACCGACCAATGCACAGCGGTTGTTTCTGCTTTATTACAACGGTGTCCTGGTGGACCTGGTGGTGCTCAATCTGTTCGCGGAGTTTTCCGAGAACGTCGAAATTAAATCGTTCAGCATTTCTCTGCTGGCGGCGATACTGCTGCAGCTGCTGTTGAAACTGACCATTGCCGTGGAGCACCGGGTCGCAGAATTTTTTACGCGGTACACCAGCGGCTTCTCGCGTTTTCTGCGTTACTTCTGCGCCTGGCTGGTGTTATTTGGTTCGAAGTTTGTGATTCTGGAAGCGATCACTCTGGTATTCGATGAGGACGTGCGCTTTCACGGAATGTGGCACGGCGTGGTTACCCTGATTGTGGTGGTCGTGGTGATGCTGGTGGCCGAAGAGCTGGTGGTGCGTCTGTTTCGCCGGCTGCGTTTCCGCGATCAGGGCGCGGAAGCGGAGAAGAAATAGGAGCGAAATAGGGGAAAAATCGGAGAATAAACAGAAGCTGCGGCCCTGGCGCCGCGCTGTATAAATTTTTCCAACACCGCGCGATCAGTAGGCGTAGGACAGATAGCTCATGACGCGGATATAGAGCTTCCCCAGCTGGCGCAGGATAAGGTGTTCGTCGCTGTAGGCGATCACCGAGGCCTGGCCGCCTATGCGCAGTTGTGCGAGTACCTCCGGCGGTGGCGCTTCATCAAACGTTACCCGCACCGGGAATCGCTGAGCCTGGCGCAGCCAGTCGCGGTTGTTCTGAATTTCCGGCAGTGCGCCAGGGGTTGGGGTTCTGCCCGCATTTACCCCCGCACCGATATCCAGTATCCGTCCCTTCAGTACTTTGCCGGGCAGGGAGTCCAGCAGGATTTCCACCGGCGTGCCTTGTTGCAGGTGCCCCAGGTTGTTCTCGGTATAGTCCGCGGCGATCCAGAAATCCTCCCGGGAAATCAGTGTCAGTACCGCATTGCCGGTGCCCGCATAGCGCCCGACCTCGACGCGCAGGTCGGTGATGATTCCATCCTTCTGGGCGATGACCGTGGTGTTGTCCAGGTCGAGCTGCGCCTCGTTGACCGCCGCGCGGGCGACTTTCAGCAGCGAATTGTTGTGCTCGGAATCCCCCCCTTTCTGCTCGATGGCCTGTTGAATGGCCGCTTCTGCCGCGATGACCTTGGCGCGCGCCTGTTCGAGATTGGCGCGGGAGATTTCCAGGCGACGGACGGAGATGGTACCTGGGTCACTGTCGCGCAGGTGTCGCAAACGCGTGTAGTCCTGCTCTGCTTCAAGGCGCGCGGCAATGGCGGCACGCAGGTTGGCGCGGGCCTGTTGCACCACCGCGTCTCCGGCCGCCACCTGCTGCCAGGCGTTGTCCAGGTTCGCGCGGGCGGTTTGCAGCGCCAGCTCATACTGGGTGGCATCGATGGCGAACAGCTTGTCGCCCTGTTGGACACGCTGGTTGTTCTCGACCCACACCTCGGTGATCACCCCGGCTATTTTGGGGGCAACTCCGACCACATAGCCCTGCACCCGCGCCTGCGAGGTATAGGGGGTGAAGCGGTCGGCGAGGAGGTAGAGGCACAGTGAGACGAGGATCAGCGCCAGCAGGATCTTTACACCCCGCCCGACGGCCTTTGCGGGTGTTTCTTTTGCTTCCGTTTCCGGAGATACCCTATCGGCCCCTGTTGTTGCGCGGTCGCCGGACGGCGCGGGTGGAGGTGGAGGTGCAGCTGGAGGTGCACCTGGAGAGACGGGCGCGGACGATTCCCCGCCGGCCGATTGTGCCGCGGCGATCTCGTCCAGGGTTTGCTGCCCCGGTTGTTTGTTACTGGCCTGTTTGCGTGGATCCATTACGGGGTTGTGCCCGCGTCAGCGTCGGGCAGCGGCTCCTCAAGCAGATTTCCCCAATTGGTGCGCTCCAGCATCTGGTAGCGGGTGTCGGTGGGGATCAGGTCATCGACGGTGGCATCGCGCCAGCCACCGCCGAGGGATCGGTACAGTTCAATAATGGCAGCTACATGGTCACCGCGGTTGATTACCACCAGGTCCGACTGGGCAAATACCGCAGCCTGGGCGTCCAGCACTCGCTGGAAATCGGAGTAACCCTCCTGGTAGCGGCGGCTGGCAATGTCCAGGGAGCGCTGCGCGGCCACCAGGGACTCATCGAGAATGCGCTGGCGTGCATCAGTCTGGGCGATACGGCTGGCGGCGTCGTCGATTTCCCGCGCGGCCTCGAGGACCGTGGCGCGGAACAGCTCCAGCAGCTGCTGCAGGCGCGCGTCCTGTACCCGCACGTTATTTTTCAATCGGCCGTAGTTGAAAATATTCCAGCTGAGCGCCGGGCCTACCGCCAGTGTGGATACATCCGGCAGCCCACGGAGACTGGTGCCCGCCCAGCCGAGGGTGCCGAACAGGGAGATAGCCGGGTAGAGGTCGCTCATGGCCACGCCGATCTGTGCCGACTGTGCCGCGGCATCCCAGGCGGCGGCGCGCACATCCGGGCGACGCAGCAGCAGGTTGACCGGTGTCTGCCGGAGAGGAATCTGTTCGATATTGGGCAGTTGATCTGTCGCGCCGGCGAGTTCCGGCAGGTCTCCCGGAGCGCGTCCCAGCAGGGCACAGAGGGCGTTGCGTTGCAGTGACTGTGTCAGCCGCAGAGTGGGGATGGTGGCGAGACTGGCGAGATACTGGGTACGCGCCTGCTGCAGGTCCAGTTCCGACTGCTGGCCGCTATCGAACAGCTGACGGGTAATGTCCACATTGCGTTGCTGCAGTGCGATATTGCGCTGGGCAATATCGATGCGTTGCAGGGTTGTCTTGTAGCCGTAATACAGCCTGGCCACTTCCGCCGCCAGCAGTACCTGGCCATCGCGCTGGTTGGCGATGGAGGCAAAAAAGGCGGCGTCTGCGGATTCTATGCCGCGGCGGAAACGCCCCCAGAAGTCCATTTCCCACTGCAGGTTGAAGGCGATGTCGCCGGTGCGGTAGTCCCGGTGGTCGTCGTCCGGCCCACCGTGCAGGTACTCGGATACATAGGCGCCACTGCCGTCGATTCGCTGTATCTGTGGATATTTCAGGCCAACGGCAATGCCCAGGGCCGCACGGCTTTCGAGAATGCGCAGCCCGGCAATCTGCAGGCTCGGGTTTTCACGGCGGGCAAGGGCAATCAGGTCGTTCAGGATGGGGTCGCCCAGGCGGTGCCACCACTGGCTGATATCCGTCGCATCGGGGTCCTGATAGGTCTGACCGTAGAGATTCGGCTGCCAGGCGGACAGCCAGGTCACGTCCGGCTCGCGGAAATTGGGCCCGAGCGGGGCACAGGCAACCAGCCCCGTCAGAATGGCGACGAGTAACAGGTGATTGCAGCGTGGCCACAGGCGGGGTGATTCACTCGGTGGCATCGCTGCGAGGGCTTTCCGCTGCGTCCATCATTCACAATTCCTTGTGCGCGGTGAATGCGAACAAGTTCGGCGCTATCCCGCGCCCGCATCCGGCAGCAATTATAGCAGCCGCCAATCCCGCTCAATGGGGCACCCGGTTTCGCCGTTCGCTGAGTACCACTGCGGCGACGATGATGGCACCGCCGAGCGCCAGCCGCGGCAGATCTGCATCCCGGTTCCAGATCAGCAGGTTGACCAGCAGCCCGGCGGGAATCAGTGCGTTGTTCATGGCCGCGAGGGTGCCGGGAGATACCTGGGTGGCGCCCTTGTTCCACAGGAAATAACCGACGCCCGAGGCGATGGCACCCAACCACAGCAAGATGCCCCATTGCACACCGCTGCTCGGGTACTGTGGCTTGCCGAGTATCAACCAGGCGAGGGTGGCAACGATACTGGCACCGATAAAAAACCAGCCGAAGGTCTGCCGGGGTGGCAATGTGTTCCCGCGGCTTTGCTGAGATTGCATAAACTGCTTGTAGGCCACCTGGCCGCTGGCAAAACAGAGATTGGCACCCTGGACCACAAGAAAGCCGGTCCAGTAATCACCGCTGAGATTATTCCAGCGGATAATGGCGGCGCCGCATACTGCGATAGCGGCGATCAGCAGGTTCAAGGGAGAAAACCTTCGTGCCATCAGGTCGTAGATCAGGGTGATATATACCGGGGTGAAGATGGTAAACAGCAGCACTTCGGGCACGCTGAGCAGCAGGAAGGACTGGTAGTAAAACAGGTACATCAATCCCAGCTGCACGGCGCCGATGGCCATCAGGATGAGCGCGGTACGTGGTGGAGTACGCCAGTTGAGAAATGGCAGAAATACCAGCGCCGCCAGCAGTACCCGGGTGAGTACGGAAAAGTAGCTGTCCACCTGGCCGGCGAGGTAAACGCCGATCAGGCTGAAAGAGAATGCCCACAGGAGGGTGATAAGGATCAGCAGAATCATGAATAGGTGCGATGTCCGGTGAATGCAGTGGTGGATTACAAAGCTTTGTTGGCGTTAGCGCAATTGGTTGAGCGGTTAAAGAAGGTGCGCGCATTCAGTTTTAATGCGAGCAACGGGCCCGGGTCGCAAACCAACTGGCGCGGGCACGGGCGCGGCGAGGTGGCGGTGACGAGTTTCGGTGCGCACACTCTGTTTGCGGAGCGGGCGGAGTTTACCGATGGCGACGGCCACAAGATCGATCTGCAGAACACCTACCGCTGGACGCGCTGTGTTGATTTTGTGCGCCTTGAGCATTTGCGGCGGGAAGAGCCGGTTTTGTTATTTAATCTGGTTCCGGTGACGGAGCACGGGTTTCGTCATCAGTCTCCGCATTTATGTGGAGAGGATACGTATACCGCCGACCTGATTCTGCATTCGGATGAAATCGAGTTGATCTGGCAGATTGATGGGCCGCGGAAGAATGAGCGGCTGCATTACCACTATTGGTAGTCCTTTGTGTGCTCCGTAGCAGGTTGGGTGGCGGCGCCGCTACCGGGTGCAAACTTGTGAGACACGCCGTGAACCCATCCCTGGGGGCTCTTCCGCGAGGTCCCTCTCGCGGAAGGTCTCACAAGTTTGCACCCGGTATCGCCGCCTTCTCTCGAAACTATTTACTTCGAACTGACCACCGTAGCTTTACAGAGTGATCTGACCCCGCAAATAAGTTACTGCCTTGCCCCGCATAATCACCCGATCACCTTTCAATTCACAATCCAGCTCACCGCCACGGGGTGAAATCTGTTTTGCCTTGAGTGCAGTCTTGTCCAGCTTCTCCGCCCAGAACGGCATCAAGTAGGTGTGGGCAGAACCGGTTACCGGATCTTCATCGATGCCAATGGCCGGGGCGAAAAAGCGGCTGACAAAGTCGCAGTCGAATCCGTCGCCCGGCGCGGTGCAGATCAGCCCCTTGTAGGGCAGGTTGGCGACAGCGCGCATATCGGGATCGAGGGCGGCAATGACCTCTGATGACGCAAACTCTACCAGCAGCTGGTCACTGGAGCCGGCGACTTCCATGGCCGACAGCGGCTCGGCGCCGAGTGCATCGGAATATTCCTTGCCGAGTCCGACTGGCTGGATGTTCTGCGCGGGGAAATCCAGGGCCAGTAGTTCGCCGTCACGGCGCACAATCAGCTCGCCGCTGCGGGTAAAAAAGTGAATCTCGTCGTCGGTGAACCCCAGTTCCGTCCACAGCAGGTGCGCGGTGACCAGGGTGGCGTGACCGCACAGGGGGACCTCTTCGCCGGGGGTGAACCAGCGCAGTTCGAAGCCGTTGCCGGCTGGGACGGTGTAGGCGGTTTCGGCAAGGTTGTTCTCCGCGGCGATCTGTTGCAGCAGCGCGTCGTCGAGCCAGCGGGTCAGCGGTACGTAAGCGGCGGGGTTGCCTTTGAAGAGTTCCGAGGTGAAGGCGTCAGCCTGGTAAATGGGCAGTTGCATGGAGGGATCCTTCTCACATTGCCAGTGCAAATTGAACACAAATAAAAAAGGGAGAGCTAAACAGCTCTCCCTTTTTATCAAGTGCGCCAGGTAATTTCTATTACCGTTCCAGTATTACCAGCCAAAGACGCCCTTGAAGAAGAAGAAGAACAGAATCGCCAGGCCGGCACCGGCGGGCAGGGTGACGATCCAGGAGGCGGCGATGGTGGTGATCATGCGCAGGTTCAGTGCGCCGATACCGCGCGCCAGGCCAACCCCCAGTACCGCACCTACCAGGGTGTGGGTGGTGGAGATGGGCAGACCGGTGCCGGAGGCGAGTACCACGGTGGAGGCGGCACCCAGCTCGGCGGCGAAGCCGCGGCTCGGGGTCAGCTCGGTGATCTTGCGGCCGATGGTGGCCATTACCTTGAAGCCGTAGGTAGCGAGGCCGACCACGATACCGGCACCACCCAGCAACAGGATCCACGGAGGCATGACCGCCTTGGCGGTGACAGCGCCCTGTTGCACGGTGTTGACCACCGCGGCCAGCGGACCCACGGCGTTGGCCACGTCGTTGGAGCCGTGGGCAAAGGCCATGGCACAGGCGGTGAAGATCATCAGGATGGCGAATACGCGCTCCACGTTGGCGAAGCGGTTGTCTTTTTCCATGGAGGGATCACGCTTGATGCGCTTCAGCAGTACGATGCCAATACCCATCACGATCAGGCCGATCACGCCGGCGATCAGCGCGTCCTGCCAGAAGGACAGGGTGATACCGGCGTCCTTGAATACATGTTTAAGCCCCTTGGTCAGCGTCACCATGGCAATCATCCAGCCCACCGCGAACATATAGATGGGGATATAGCGCTTGGCGTTGGTAAAGGGATCTTCGGTGTTCAGGATCAATCGCTGCACGCTGCGGAACAGCAGGAAGGAGATGGTGCCGGCGAGAACCGGAGAGACCACCCAGCTGGCGACGATACTGGCCACCTTGCCCCAGGCCACCGCGTCCACGGAGATGCCCACCGCGGAGAAGCCGACAATGGCGCCGACAATGGAGTGAGTGGTGGATACCGGCCAGCCGAGAATACTGGCGATCATCAGCCAGGTACCTGCGGCCAGCAGGGCGGAGAGCATGCCGTAGACCAGCAGTTCCGGGCGATCGTTGAACAGATCCGGGGCGATGATGCCCTTGCGGATGGTGGAGGTGACCTCGCCGCCGGCTAAATAGGCGCCGGCAAATTCGAAGATCATGGCGATAATGATCGCCTGTTTGATGGTCAGTGCGCGGGAGCCAACGGACGTGCCCATGGCGTTGGCTACGTCGTTGGCGCCCACCCCCCAGGCCATAAAAAATCCAAATACACAGGCCAGTATCAGAAAGATATGGCCGTACTGAGCAATGATATCCACGATTTCTCTCCCCGTTATCGCGCCAGCAACAGCTGCAATCGGTTGCCCACGCCGTGGGCCTCATCTGCCAGGTCACCGACCCACTCGATAATGCGGTAGAGGAAAATCACGTCTACCGGTGGCAGGTCTTTTTCTAATTTGAACAGTGCGGCGCGCACTTCCACTTCCAGCTCGTCGGACTTGCGCTCGAGGTCGTCCAGCTCTTCGGTCATGCGGCGGGCAATATCCACTTCGCGCCCGGCAAAGCCGGATTCCAGCAGCTCGTCCAGCTCATTGATGGCAGTCAGGGCCTGGGCGGATGTGGCGACTGCGCTTTCCACGAAGGTGGCCATCATGGCGTGCATAGAAGCGGGGATCTGCATCTGACGGCCGATCGCCAGGCCGGCGATGTCCTGAGCGGTGTTGGCCACCTTGTCCTGCACGTGCAGCAGCTCCAGCAGGTCGGTGCGGGAGACCGGCATAAACAGGCTGTCCGGCAGGTGCAGGCGCAGGTCTTTCTTGATGTCGTCGGCGCGGTTCTCACTGGCGGAGATCCGCTGTTGTACGGTTTTGGCAGTGCTGAGGTCGCCCTTCATAAGGGCTTCAAAGAAGGGCACCAGATCCGCTGACGCCTCGTGGGCAGTCGCCATGTGCTCCTTGATCGGCTTGATCGGCGAGCGGCCGAACAGGTTGGCGATATTGGACAGGGGCATGGTCTGTTCCTTTTTCCGGTCCTGACAGTTGACGAAAAGACCGCCTGGTGACGTGAGCAGCGGCCAAATTTGGCGGCATGGTACCCCAACCTGTGCGCAGGGCACAGTGACGTGACGGTTTCGTTACCATTGGGGGCAACCGGCGCACTGTTGCGGCTCGCCATAAGAGCTACAATGCGCCTTCACAATAAAGCGTAGACGGATGACAGGGTATGGCTGTAAGCACTGGGACAAGAGGGGCGGACCGGGTTCTCGATCTGCCCGGATTGCTGGAAGACCTGGTGGGCCAGGGGTATGTGGCGCGTATGGACGCCAATCGCCTGATCGGCACCCCGCGCACCGCCGAGCAGGCGCAGATGCACCCGCTCACCTACATTGCCAGCTGTGAGCTGCCCAATCAGAAAAAGCCCGGTAAGACGCTGGACGCGGCCACACTTACCCAGTGGCTGGCGGATACTTCTTCCCACGGCCTCTACCATATCGACCCGCTCAAGGTGAATGTGGCGGAAGTGACCGAGGTGATGAGCTTCCAGTTCGCCAAGCGCCACCAGATCCTGTGCGTCGAAGCCTCCAAGGAAATGCTGCTGGTGGCCACCGCTCAGCCCTACACCTCGGGCTGGGAAGAACAGCTGGAACACACCAGCGGCCGCACCGTGCAGCGGGTGGTGGCGGACCCCGCCGATATCAAACGCTACGGCACCGAGTTTTACTCCCTGGCTAACTCCATCTCCGGGGCCAGTGGTCTCAAGGGCAGCTCCGGTGCAGGCAACTTCGAGCAGCTGCTGGAGCTTGGCAACCTCAAGGATCCGGAAGCCAACGACCAGCACATCGTCAATATCGTCGACTGGCTGCTGCAGCACGCCTTCGACCAGCGCGCCAGTGATATTCACATCGAGCCACGAAGGAACATCGGCCGTATCCGCTTCCGTATCGACGGCGTACTGCACCCGATCCACGAGTTGCCGGATCAGGTCAACGCCGCCGTCACCAGCCGCCTGAAGATTCTCGGTCGCATGAACGTGGCGGAGAAGCGCAAACCCCAGGACGGCCGTATCAAGACCAAGCGCCCGGACGGCAGCGAGGTGGAACTGCGGCTTTCCACCCTGCCCACCGCTTTTGGTGAAAAGCTGGTAATGCGGATCTTCGACCCGGAAGTGCTGGCGCGCTCCTATACCGACCTCGGCCTCGCCGGTGACGACCTGGCGCGCTGGCACAAAATGCTGGGCCGCCCCAATGGCATTGTGCTGGTGACCGGCCCCACCGGTTCCGGTAAAACCACCACCCTCTATACCGCGCTCAAGCAGCTGGCCTCCACCGAGGTCAATGTGTCCACCATCGAAGACCCCATTGAGATGGTGGAAGACAGCTTTAACCAGACTCAGGTGCACTACAGCATTGGCCTGGACTTCGCCGCCGGTATTCGCACCCTGATGCGTCAGGATCCGGACATCATCATGGTGGGCGAGATCCGCGACCTGGAAACCGCGCAGATGGCAGTGCAGGCCGCGCTTACCGGCCACCTGGTGATCTCCACCCTGCACACCAACGACGCCCCCACCGCAGTAACCCGTCTGCTGGATCTCGGGCTTCCCCATTACCTGTTGAAGTCCACCGTGCTGGGGGTGATGGCCCAGCGTCTGGTCAGAACCCTTTGCCCCAGTTGCAAGCGCAAGGCGCAAGTGAGCGACGAGGACTGGCAGGCGCTGGTGAAACCCTGGAAGGCGCCAAAGCCGGAAGTGGTGTATCAGCCGGAGGGCTGTCTCGATTGCCGCAATACCGGCTACCGCGGCCGTCAGGGTATTTACGAAATCCTGCCGTTCAGTGAGGGCATCCAGTCCCTGGTGACCCACGACTGCGATCTGCAGCAGGTACGCAGGCAGGGGATGCGTGAAGGCATGAACAGCCTGCGCCTGTCCGGCGCACGCAAGGTGGCTGCAGGCATCACCACTGTGCAGGAAGTGCTGCGGGTGGCTCCGCCACCAGATATCGCTTTCTGAGAGTTTTGTAGGGTGGATGAGAACTTGCAATAATTCCCAGCTGGCGCATAGTCAGGGAAGGCGACAATAAAAAAGGAATTGAGTGATGACGATCGAATACGCACTGCTGGATGTGTTTGCCGATGCACCTTTTCAGGGCACCCAGATTCCGGTGGTGAATCTGGCTGGGAAGAATCTGGACGTGGCCGCCAAAAAAGCCATTGCCAGTGAATTCCAGCAGACCGAAACCGTGTTTATCGAGCCGGACAATACGGTTCCTGCCTGCGTGTATAACAGCCGCGGCCAGCAGCACTTTGGCGCCCACACCATTCTCGCCGCGTCTTTTATGGCATTTGAACTGGGGCTGACGAAAGGCGAAGGTAGCTTTGCCTCCTTTCTGTTGCAGCAGGACAGCGGCCTGATCGAAAGTTTTATCGACGACAAAGAAGGCACACCCGGCAATATCCAGTTTGCCCGCGAACTGTCCCCCACGGTGGATCGCTACACACCGGATGTAGCCCGCCTGGCGGCGGCGCTGAATACCGAAGATAAACACATCACCTTCAGTAAATACAAACCACTGGTGGTGAGTGTGGACACGCCGACACTGATCGTTCCCTTTACCCGCCCCGAACATGTACTGGCCGCCAGTCTTATTCACGATCACTGGAATGCGCTGCTCGGTGACCTGTATACCTCCGAGCTATTCCTGTTTGCCCCGGGCTCCATTACCGGCGGCACCGAGTTCCACGGTCGCCTGTTAAATCCCAATCTGGCGAAAGATGTGTTTCCACCGATCGGCAACGTCATGCCGGAATTTATTGCTTATCTTGCGGAGCAGCAGGAAACCGCGTCTGGCACGCACATTTTCTCTGTGGATCGCGGCAGTCTGGAAACCCGCAAAAGTGTGTTGCATGTGGAGTTCGATAAAAAGCCGGGCAAGGAAGTGCGCTGCCGCATCGGCGGCAATGTAATCAGGATGGGTGAGGGGAAACTGTTCTTCCCTGAATCCTAAGGTTTGCTTTCACCCAATAAAAAACCGCGCAGTGCGCGGTTTTTTTATTGGTTGAAAGGTGTCAGCTTTTTGCATCTTCTTCCTGAGTATTACCGGATTCTTCCTCCGCGGTCTGCTCCTCATCATCCCGCTCCACCAGCACCAGATCCTGGTGGCGTTTATCCATCACCCGATCGAAATCGTACTTGGCGATTTCAAAATACTGCTCGCGGTCGTCTCGGCGTACATAGTATTTATCGTTCGCGCTGGCGAAGTGATAGCGCCGCACGCCCTCACTGGTCTGCACCTTGATTTCCGTTGCCTCTGCCTGGGGAGCTTCGGTGACGGCTTTGGTAATGCGCAGCTTTTCCAGTGCCGCAGCCAGTTCCCGCGCTTTGCCGGGATCTACTGCGGGCGTCGGTTCCCCGCCACCTGAGTTAGTAGGCGCAAACGCCCAGCCGTCCTCGCCCTTTTCCAGGGTGTAGTCCGGGCCCTGAATCTGCTCCAGTGTACCGGCGGCCAGCAGGGATTTGTCTAGCCAGCTGTCGGCGCTAGAGGGCAGGTCAAAGCTGTTCAATTCCACCGCATAGATGGCGTCGTCATCGGCGCGGCGCACATGCACCTTGCGGAATCCTGGCGAGGTGCCCAGAAACAGTTCCAGCGCCGCTTTATCCCCTTCCGCGGAGTACAGCTTCAGGTGCTTGCGGAATTTTTCTTCCGCCACCTCGAAGCGCTCCCGCGCACTGTTGCTGGTGGCCACCGGCCAGTTGCCTTTCAGGGCGGTGAGTTTTTCCAGCAGGGTGTCCAGTTTGTCACCGTTTACCGGGAGGTCGTGAAGCTCGGGCAGCAGCCACTGTCCGTCTTTGCGTATCAGGGTAACCTGTTTGTCGTCACCGGCAATCTCCAGTCGCTGCAGGGCATCGGTTTCTGTCTGTACCAGTTGGGTGGCCTGCGCCTGTGCCTGTTGTCGGGAGGTCGATTCCCAGAACAGGCCGGTGGCGAGGACCAGCTGCAGGGCCAGCACGCCACTCAATGCCATTTGTAGATTTTTCATGGGCTATTTCTCCTATCCTCCTCAGCCGGCCAGCAGTTGTTGGTAACGCTGCTGACGGGCGCGATTGCGCAGCTGTTGGATCAGGGCGACGATGCCCAGTGCCAGCAGTGCGGCGATATAGTTCAGTGATTCCCAGAACAGCCGGCTGTCCTGCTCCATGGGGGGCAGGGTGCGGTTGAAGTGGCTGCGGGCGCGGATGCTGAGCAGACCTGCATCTTCCAGAGACCAGTCCACACTGTTGGCCGCCAGTTGCAGGGTATTGAGGTAGTCACCACCGGCCGCGGCGCCGCTCATGCGCACCACCTGATCCCGCAGGAAGTCGTTGGAGGCGAACAGAATGATGCGCGCAGATTCCGGCGAGCGGCTGATCTGGCTGGGCAGGTTCTCCAGCTGGCTGGCGTCACTTGCGCTGTCGTTTTCACTTTCGCCTTCCGTCGTGTTTTCCGCGGCACTTTCTTCTTGCGCCAGTGGTGACGGTTTATCGGCAAAGTAGGAGTCGAAGCGTCCGGCACTGACCACACCCAACAGGTGCGAGGCGCGTTCGCCCTCGGGGGTGAAGGCGCTGATCTGACCGTCCACGTAGCGCGGCATCACGTTGGTGTTACTGGACAGCCAGGCACTGTCGGAACTGCGCAGAAGCGGGGTAATGCTGCGTGCAGCAGACTTCTCTTCATCCACGTGAATGGGGGAGGCCCAGCTCACGGTGGCCTGGGGAAGATTACCGGTGATGGGGTTGTCGGCATTGAGGCCGTCGCCGCGTACGTCGATAAAGTAGGGGTAATCCAGCATGCGCAGTTCCTGCAGCTGGAAACCGCCCACGTTGCGGGTGACCGGTACCGGGAAGGCGCTGTTTTGCGGATCCAGTACCAGCTTGTTGTCCACCTTCAGGCCCATGTGGTCGAGCCATTTTTCCAGGCCGCTGTTGACCCGGTTCAGGCTCAGGCTGCGGTTCGACAGGTTGGCGCTATAGGGCGAGGTAGCGGCGATCACGGTGCCCCCCTGCATCAGGAACTGGTCCACGGCGTAGAGGGCCTTTTCACTCAGGTTGCGCGGTGCCAGCAGCATCAGGATATCTGCATTGCCGGATACGCGACCGTCGCTCAGGTCTTCGCGTTCCACATTCAGCTCGGCGCCGAGCAGGGTTTCCAGCTGGCTGAAGCGCGCACCACCGCCCATACCGTGGCTGAAATCGTCCGCCGGAGTTACCAGTGCCACGGTCTTGGTAAAGCCGCTGGCGAAGCGCTTGATACCCGCTTCGAGATTGCGCTCGAAGGTGTCCGCGCTGAGGTCGTCCAGGGGAATCTGCACGATTTGTTCATCGCGGGCGAGGGTCAGGTAGAAATAGAAGGGGCGGCCGATCAGGCTCGCGGCCATGGGCTGGAAGCCGTAGTCCTCGGCAATCTGCTGCGCCACCACACCGCCGTCCGCTTGCGGGTCGACAAACTCGACGCTCAGGCGGTCGCCGGCATCGGCCTGCATTTTTTCCACACTTTCACGGATGGATTGCTTGAACTCGGCGAGCTGCTCGGGCAATTGGTCATCGGCGGAGACATAGGCGGTAAACGCCAGCTTGCCCTGCACCGTGTCGAACAGGTTGCCTTCGCTCTGGTAGCTCTGCAGGACTTTTTTGATCGCGCGGGTAAGGTCGTACTCCGGGTTGCGCAACTGCACGTCCACATCGGTCTCACGTTCCGCATTCACCTCGATCAGGTCGCGGAAGCCCAGTACTTCGTACTCATCGCCGTACTGCACCAGCACATCAAAATAGGAGCTGACGATGGACGCCTGATAGCGGTCCGCCACCTGGAAGGGCACCGGCGCAATACCGTATTTGCGGTTGGCCTCTTCCTCCAGTTCAGGCTCCTGGGTCGGATCGATAATCTCCACCCGCACACGGCCGTCGCCACTCACTTCATATTCCCGCAACAGATCACGCATCTGCGGTACCAGTGGGGCCAGCAGTGGATGGGTTTTGCCGCTGAAATAGCCGCGGATCAGCAGCGGTTCCTGTAGCTGGTTCAGGTACTGCTCGGTGGCCGGGGAGATGGAATACAGGTTGCCTTCGGTCACATCCGCGCGCAGGGATTTCAGTTGCCCCAGCCATAAATTGGCGCCGAGCGCGTTTACTACCAGCAGTGCGGTGACCGTCTGCCAGGCCTGGCGGTGTTTACGGTCGCCACCATTGGCCCAGCGCTCGCGCTCCAGCACCAGAGTGTTCAATGACAGGAACACCGCGCACAGGCTCAGGTAGTAATACAGATCTGGCAAGTCGATAACACCGCGGGTGATGGCGTCAAAGCGCGCACCGGTGCTCAGGCTGCGCAGCCATTCGCCGGCGCTGTTGCCGAAGAAGTCGGTGAGCAGCGGGCTGCCGATCAGGTAGAAAACGCCACATAGTGCTGAGGCCACAATCAGGCTGACGATCTGGTTGCTGGCGCGGGCGGACACGAACAGGCCGATGCTGAGATAGGCCGCACCCAGCAGGAAGGTCGCCAGGTAGCCCGCCCACACCGGCCCCCAGTCCAGATCGCCGATGATGGCGACGGTGACCGGCAGTGGCAGGGTGATGGCGAGGGCAATGCCCAGCAGCGCCAGACAGGCGATAAACTTGCCCACCACAAACTGCCACAGGGGCGCGGGCTGGGTGAGAATATGCTCGAGGGTGCCCTTGGCGCGCTCGTCGCTCCACAGGCGCATGGTGAGCGCGCTGGTGAGGAAGATCAGCAGCAGGGGCATCCACTCAAACAGTGGGCGCACGTCGGCGATATTGCGGGCAAAAAATGCCTCGCCCCAGAAAAACACGAACAGGCTGATGGCGGCAAAGGTGGCGAGAAACAGATAGGCCACCGGCGAGGCAAAAAACAGGGTGAGTTCTTTGCCGGCCACGCGCTGGATCAGCTGTTTACCGCTGACGGGAGGGGATGATTCAGGCCGCATTTTCCAGTGCCTCCGAGGTTTGTTGTTTGCTGTTTTCATTCACCTGGCGGAACAGGCTTTCCAGATCCCGCTGCTCCGGTTGCAGGCGGTAGAGCTCGCCGCCGGCGGCAATCAGGGTGCGGGCGATCACCGCACTGGTGGAGCGCAGGTTGGCATCCTCGTCGAGGACAATGCGGAAGTGCCCGGCGCTCTTGAGCGGCTCGATACTGTGAATACCTTCCTCCTTGCCAAGTCGGCCGAGTATTTCGCGGGCATCGGTGGCGGAGGTGTCCAGCAGGATGCTGTTGGCGCGGCGCAGCTGGTCGAGTTGTTCGTCCACCGCCAGTTGCCCGCGGTGGATGATCAGCACCCGGTCACACAGGGCTTCCACTTCCTGCATGATGTGGGTGGAGAGGATGACGGTGGCTTCGCGGGCGATTTCTTTGATCAGCGCGCGCATTTGCCGGGTCTGGGTGGGATCGAGGCCGTTGGTGGGCTCATCCAGAATCAGCAGGCGCGGTCGGCCCAATATGGCCTGGGCGACGCCGACGCGCTGTTTGTAGCCCCGCGAAAGGGTGTGGATGCGGGCGTGGAGTTTGTCGGCCAGTTCGGTGGCTTTGATGGCGCGGCGGATTTCGTCGACTTTGTCGCGGTCGTCGAGGCCTTTCAATGAGGCTGCGTAGTCGAGGTAGTCGGCGACGGTCATTTCGCCGTACACGGGCAGGTTCTCAGGCAGGTAGCCCAGTTGCCTTTGCAGGTTTTTGGGCTTGTCGGCCATAGATATGCCATCAATGGTGACGCTGCCGCTATCCGGTTCCAGGTAGCCAGAGAGCATTTTCATGATGGTGGTCTTGCCGGCGCCGTTGTGGCCGAGCAGGCCGACAATTTCGCCTTTTCCGATTCTAAAACTGACGTCGTCGACGGCTTTGAAGTCGTCGTAGTAACGGCTGAGGTGGGTGACTTCCAGCACCTTGTCCTCCTTTTGGTTTGGTTGTCAGGGGGTGGTGGTAACACTTAGGGGGTTTAATCAGCTCCGTGGCGGCGCCGCTGTCCGGTACAGCTTTGCGAGACACGCCGTAAACCCGTCCATGGGGGCTCGGCTGCGGCCGTCCTGGCCGCAGACGGTCTCGCAAAGCTGTACCGGACATCGACGCCTTCGCGCGAAGTGATGTGGAATTTATTCGAGAGTGATTACGGCGGTGGACGCGAGATAGGCAGGTAGATGGGTACGCGTCGCATGGGGCGGCGACAGGTTGCCGCGGCCCGGGGGAAATAGTGAAGCTGGTGATGATTTGTGTAATCAGTCGAAATAGTCATGCTCGTAATACGGTTGGGGCCGCAATAAAAACAAGGTTCAGACGAAAGATCGCTCGGTGTTGATCGAGGGTTAGATAGGGCCTGTGTAGGAAAGTTCAAGACCTGGTGTCCGCGCTGGTGAGGAATCCGGTGACGGCCGGTGTACACTTTGGGTTTCGCCGCTTTTTGCGGTCACTACACTCGTCGTTCTGGATTTAGAAGGAATCGCCCATGTCATTGATGGAATTCTGTCCGCAACCGCATCAAGCACTGTTTGCTCAGCGCTGGGAGGATTGGTGCGCCGCGGTTGGGGAGGAGCAGGTGGCCGGGGTTGAGTCGCTGGTGGGTGACGAGAAGAGTGGTGCATTGGGGCGGGGACTGGTACGGGCGTTTGTGGGCTCGGATTTTTTTGTGCAGCAGTGCAGTCGTCATCCCAAGTGGCTTGCCGGTTTTGTAGGGCAGGCGGATTGCGGGCTGGTGGCGCCGGATCTGGCCGAGATCGAGTCGGAAGAGCAGCTGGAAAAAGTGCTGCGTAACCTGCGCAACAGGGTCAATGCCGAGGTGATCTTTCGGGATTTTGCCGGCCAGTGGGATATCCCCACCGCCTGTGCGCGATTGACCCAGCTGGCGGAAGTTTGCATTCAGACGGCGCTCGACTGGCACCGCCAGAAGATGGTCGAGCGCCACGGCGAGCCGCGCTGCCGCGCGGGGGATGTCCAGCCGATGGTGGTGCTGGGGATGGGCAAGCTGGGAGCGCGGGAGCTGAACCTTTCCTCCGATATCGACCTGATTTTTGCCTACCCGGAACCGGGTCAGTCTGATGGGGACAAACCACTGGAAAACCAGGCCTGGTTTCAACGCCTGGGGCAGCGGCTGATCAAATCTCTCGACGCGGTCACCGCCGATGGTTTCGTGTTCCGCGTGGATATGCGCCTGCGCCCCTACGGGGACAGCGGCCCGTTGGTGAGCCATTACGCGGCACTGGAAGACTATTACCAGACCCAGGGGCGGGAGTGGGAACGCTACGCGATGATCAAGGCGCGCCCGGTGGCCATGAGTGGTGAACGAGCAGCGGAGGCGGCAGAGGAGCTGGTGGAACTGCTGCGGCCGTTTACCTATCGCCGCTATATCGATTTCAGTGTGATCGACGCCCTGCGGGAAATGAAAACCCTGATTCAGCGCCAGGTGCGGGCCCGCGGTCTGATCGACAATATCAAGCTGGGTCGCGGTGGCATCCGCGAGGTGGAATTTATCGCCCAGGCATTTCAGCTGATCCGCGGCGGGCGCGAGCCGGATCTGCGGGTGCGCAATATATTGAAAGTTCTGCCGTTGCTGGAGGAGGGCGGTCATCTTCCCGAAGGGGCTGCGGCCGAACTGCGCGATGCCTATTTACTGCTGCGCCGGGTTGAGCACGGCCTGCAGGCGGAAAAGGATCACCAGACCCAGACGCTGCCACCGGAGATCGAGCGCCGCGAGCAGCTCGCGTTTGCACTCGGTTACGACAACTGGGCAACGTTGGAGAATGCGCTGGTGCAGGCTCGCGCGGCCATTGAGCGCGAGTTTGACGAAGTTATCGCACCGCCAGAAGAGAGTTGCGAGATTACCGATTCCGACCAGTGGGAATTCCTCTGGGCCGGGTGTGAGCGCGCCGACGATCGCGACAGCTGGCTGGAGCAGCTGCACAACGCCGGTTTCCAGCCCGCGGCCAAAGCACTGGAAGCGCTTACCAACCTGCACTGCGACCGCATCGTCGCCGCGTTACCCGCCGCCGGTCGCCAGCGCCTGGATCAGACAATGCCGCTGTTGCTCGCTGCAGCTTCCGAGGTGAGTGAGCCGTTACTTGCGCTGGAGCGGGTGCTGCCTTTATTGCGCTCGATTCTGCGCCGCAGCGCGTATCTCGTACTGATCAATGAAAATCCGCCGGTACTGAACCAGCTGCTGCGCCTGTGCAGTGCCTCCCCGTGGATTGCCGATCTGCTCGCGCGTCACCCCATCCTGCTGGACGAAATGCTCGACCAGCGCCGCCTGCTGCAACCTTCCACCGCAGAAGATATCGCCGACGACCTGCGCCAGCATATGCTGCGGGTGGACGAGGACGACCTGGAAGCGCAGATGGAAGCCCTGCGTCATTTCAAGCAGGGGCAGAGCCTGCGTATCGCCGCCCAGGAAGTCACCGGTGCGCTGCCACTGATGAAAGTGAGTGACTCCCTGACCTGGCTGGCGGAAGCCATACTGCAGCAGTCGCTGACCCTCGCCTGGCAGCAGGTGGTGGAAAAACACGGCGAGCCGAAGGATGCGAGCGCAGAGGATATGCGCTTTTCCATTGTCGCCTACGGCAAGCTCGGCGGCCTGGAGCTGGGGCATGGCTCGGATCTGGATATCGTATTTGTGCACGACGCCGATAGCGCCGGCTATACCAGTGGCGAGCGGTCGCTGGATGCGCAGAGTTTCTACACCCGCCTGGCCCAGCGCCTGATTCATATTCTGCAGACCCGCACGCTCAGCGGCCCTCTGTACGAAGTGGATACCCGCCTGCGTCCGTCGGGGAATTCCGGTCTGCTGGTGACGTCGCTTGCCGCGTTTGAAAAGTACCAGCGCGAGAGCGCCTGGACCTGGGAGCACCAGGCGCTGGTGCGCACGCGCCCGGTTGCCGGCAGTGCGCGCCTCGGATTGGCGTTCGAGGACCTGCGCACCAGGCTGTTATGCGAGGGGCGTGATGAGCAGAAATTGCGTAAAGAGGTGGTGGAAATGCGCAATAAGATGCGTGCACACCTCGATAAGAGCAATGATCGACAATTCGATCTCAAGCACGGCACTGGCGGTATTGTCGATATTGAATTTATGGTTCAATATGCCGCATTGGCCTGGGCGCAGGGCGCCCCTTCGATCGTGCGATATACCGACAATATCCGCATACTTGAAAGCCTCTCCGAGGCGGGCCTGATGCCGGCCCACCAAGCCGCGCATTTGATCGACGCCTACAAAGCCTACCGATCAGAAGGTCATCGCCTGGCATTACAACAGCTGCCGGGGGTTGTATCCGGTGACCAATTCGAAGCGGAAAGAAAGACCGTTGAAACAACTTGGCAGCAGATGTTGGGCTGAATTCCCTTTTAAGGGATTTCTGTGCCTCGCCATTCCCGCTGCCCGCTTAAACTGTTTTTCACCTGGCTCTGTGCTGTAGGAGCCAGCCTGCTGGCGAACTGATTCGATCTTCCCTTTCCCAGGGCTCGACCATCCTCTCCCAGGCCTGAACTCCTACAGAGTGCGTAATAGAATTTTGTAGGAGATCCCCATGTCTTTTGCCGATCGAGACGGCGTTATCTGGTTTGACGGTGAACTGGTTCCCTGGCGCGATGCCCGGGTACACGTGCTCACCCACACGTTGCATTACGGAATGGGCGTATTCGAGGGCGTGCGTGCCTATGAAACTGCCGACGGAGGCACCAGTATCTTCCGTCTGCACGAGCATACCCGTCGTTTGTGCCGTTCCGCCAAGATCATGAACATGCCCATGCCGTATAGCGCCGAGGAGCTTAACGAAGCCCAGCGTCTGGTGGTGCGGGAGAACGGCCTCAAGGAAGCCTACCTGCGCCCCATGGCATTTTATGGCTCTGAAGGCATGGGACTGCGCGCGGACGGACTGCAGACCCACGTGATTGTCGCCGCCTGGGAATGGCCGAGCTACATGACCCCGGAAGCCCGCGAACTGGGGATCAAGGTCAATACCTCTTCCTATACCCGCCACCATGTGAACATTGCCATGTGTAAGGCCAAGGCCAATGGCAACTACATCAATTCCATGCTGGCCCTGCAGGAAGCCATCCGCAATGGCTGTGAAGAAGCCCTGCTGCTGGATCCGGAAGGTTATGTGGCCGAGGGCAGTGGCGAGAACTTCTTCCTGGTCAGCGACGGCATCATTTACACCCCGGAACTGACCTCCTGTCTGGACGGCATCACCCGCGCCTCGGTGATCCAGATGGCAGAAGAGTGTGGCTACACCGTGAAGGAAAAGCGTATTACCCGCGACGAGGTGTATATCGCCGATGAAGCCTTCTTCACCGGTACCGCCGCAGAAGTACTGCCGATTCGCATGCTGGATGGTCGCACTATCGGTGAGGGTCGCCGTGGCCCGATCACCAAGCGTCTGCAACAGATGTACTTCGATGCTGTGCAGGGCAAGAGCCAGGCGCACCTCGGTTGGCTGAGCGATGTGCATGAGACCTGCGACCAGGTAGCGGTATCAGCCTGAACATTCCAGTAAGCCTGAATGCAAAAAAAGGGCGGATACCCTCGGGTATTCGCCCTTTTTTTGTGCGTTGTCTGTTGACCGTCATTTCATAGAGTCGTCTTCGCTTTACACATAGAATGGTGTGCCACGTTAGAGGAGCGTATCGGGAGAGCGAAATTGGCTGGATGGAACAGAGCGTATGTTTACTAATTTGCTGAAGGGGCGGCTTCGCAAGCACGACCAGGTGAACAACCGCAAGCTGGAATCCCTGCTTCGGGTGCAGTTGTTACAACAGCAGGTGCTTGGAAGTAATGACATGGGCGTGGGGAATGAAAAGGAGCACAGCATTGTTGTCTCTCTCACCTCATTCGATCGTCGCATCCACAACGCGGTTTATGCCGTGGAAAGCGTATTCCAGCAGTGGCTGAAAGCGGATGCGGTGGTGCTGTGGCTGTCGCGGGAGCAATTTCCTGAGGGACAATTACCTGAAAGCCTGGTACGCCAGCAGAGGCGCGGTTTGCAGATTTGCTATGTCGAGGACCTTGGTCCTTACACCAAGTATTTCTACGCGTTTGAAAAATACCCGGACAGTCTGATCATTACGGTCGATGACGATACCCTCTATCCACCGGACATGATCGACCAGCTGTACCGCGCGTGGCTCCGCAATCCTGACTGGATCCATTGCCACCGCGCGCACCTGATGCAGCTGGACAAACGAGGCGAGTTGAAGCCCTACAGTAACTGGTGCGCCGACTGGCGCTGGCAGGATAGCAGCGGCGAGCCCTCTCCACTGGTATTTCCGACCGGTGTAGGCGGTGTACTGTATTTCCCCGGCTCGCTGCACCCAGACGCCTTCGCCAAAGACAAATTCCTTGCGCTGTGCCCCGGAGCGGACGATGTGTGGCTGAAGGCCATGAGTCTACTGCAGGGAACCCCCTGCGCGAGATTGCCCGATACCCGGGACTGGTCCGGGCGCTTTTTGACCGTGGATGGGTCTCAGGAAGTAGCGTTACAAAATGAGAACTGGCGCTCCAGAGGTGGGAACGACTGCAAGATTCGCGCGGTGTTTGAGCGTTACCGTTTGTACGGGCTATTGCGTTAATCGAGGACTGGCGCACCAAGCGCAGAGGGGTGCGCCAGGTGTGCCAACGTGTCTGAAAGGGGGCTACTGTCCACCTGCCGCCTGTGGGCGGCCAACGCAATAGTACTCGAATCCGGCTTCGACCATATCCAGAGGGTGGTATAGGTTGCGTCCATCAAATACCACTGGCTCCTTCAAATTGCTATTGACCGTGGTGTAGTCAAGAGACTTGAACTGCTGCCATTCGGTGGCAATCACCAGCGCGTCGGCGCCGGACAGTGCGCTGTCACGGGTACCGCACAGCTGCAGGTCGTCGCGATTGCCATAAATACGCTCGCACTCCTGCATGGCTTCCGGGTCGAAGGCGCGCACACTGGCACCCATTTCCCACAGGTTTTCCATCAATACACGCGCGGGAGCCTCGCGCATATCGTCGGTGTTGGGTTTGAATGCCAGTCCCCACAGAGCAAAGGTTTTACCGGACAGGTCCTTGCCGTAGCGCTCGACAATTTTATCCAGCAGGTAGTGTTTCTGGCTGTGATTGCGGTCTTCCACCGCATTCAGAACCTTGGGTTCGATGCCCAGCTGTGCGGCAGTAGTTTTCAGAGCCTGTACGTCTTTGGGGAAACAGGAGCCGCCGTAACCGATGCCCGGGTAGATAAAGTGGTAACCGATACGCGGGTCGGAACCGATGCCCTGGCGCACCGCTTCAATGTCGGCACCGACTTTATCGGCAATCACCGCCATTTCATTCATAAAGCTGATCTTGGTGGCGAGCATGCAGTTGGCCGCGTACTTGGCCAGTTCCGCGCTGCGCACATCCATCACGATTACCTTGTCGTGATTTCGGTTAAACGGCGCGTACAGCTGGCGCATTTTCTGCTCGGAGGCATTTTCCGAGGTGCCGATAATGATGCGGTCTGGCTTCATGCAGTCCGCCACTGCGGATCCCTCTTTGAGGAATTCGGGATTGGAAATTACGTCGAATTCCAGATTTAGTGCTTCGCGTTCTTGCAGGGTGCGAGTCACTTCCTCGCGGACTTTATCCGCGGTACCTACCGGCACGGTGGATTTGTTGATGATGTATTTCTTGCCGTCCATATGTTCGGCAATAGTACGTGCCACCTTGAGTACATAGCGCAAGTCCGCAGACCCGTCTTCGTCAGGCGGGGTGCCGACTGCGATAAAGATCAGGTCGCCGTGCGCTACCCCTTCTGCAGCATTGGTGGTGAAGGCGAGGTTTCCGGATTCGTTGTTGCGTTTGACCAGTGGTTCAAGGCCTGGCTCGAAAATTGGTATATGGCCCTGTTTCAGTCGTTCGATCTTGTTTTCGTCAATATCGATGCAGGTTACCCGGTGGCCGGCCTCTGCGAGAACGGCGGCCTGCACCAGGCCTACATAACCAGTGCCAAATACAGAGACATTCATTGCTTTTCGCTTCCTTCAATTTTGTCTAAATTGGATATTTCATTGCTCGCGATCCGTGGTGTGGCTTCCGGGAGGTTTGAGCGTGCAATTACCAGGGCAACGCAGAGCCACGTAAATACCATCATTTCTGAGCTGAACAGCTCGCGATGCGTACTCAGCGGAAACCATGTGCACAGCAAGATAATCAGTGGAGCCAGTGGGCGGCGGGTTTCACTCACGCGAGAGTAGTCACCGCGCCATACGATACGCAGAAAGCAGGCCAGTACGGCAAAAAACAGGGTGAAGCCGATAATGCCGGTGCCCGCGAGCACTTCGAACACCACCTGGTGTGCGTAAGGCTGGTCCAGGTGGGTATCGGCCCAGGTTTCCGGTAGGAACATCACATAGTTCCCGGCGCCGGTACCGAGCCAGGGGGAAGCGAGGAATTGCTCCCAGGCCTGGGACCACAGTTGGATGCGCACCGGAATAACGGAAGACAAGCCCTGTACATCGAGGCTTTGCGGTATGCTGGCGGCGATGCGTTTGCTGACCATTGGGTCGCTCATGATCCACCAGCCGGCGGAGAGTGCTGCGGCGGCCAACAGGCACATCACACTTTTTGAGGCCCGCAATTGGTGGCGAATAGTGTACAGCCAGATCAGGCTGACCAGAGCGAATGCCACCCAACCGGCGCGGGTATTACCAAAGAAGGTGACAGCGAGGCACAGAAGATAAATGCCAGACTGTAACGGCAGGCTTAGCTTGCGCACTATCGGGGCAAACAGAACCCATGCGCAGAGTGGTGCTATGTAGTAGCCAAATTTGTCTGGGTGACTGAAGTAGCCGCCGAGCCGTTCGGCCCGGGGCACTCCGAAGAAGTCGAAGCCCACCAGGGCCTGAAAGAGCCCATCCACCAGCCAAAAGCCGATAATCGCGACCAGGCACAGCTGCAGCTTGTGCCATATGGCATCATTGCGTGCCCAAAGCAGCACCGGAATGCCCGCGAGCATCAGGACCAGCTGAAACACCGCGAGTTCAATGGGTTTGCTCGAATATTGCGATCCTGCGGCAGAAAGCGCCAGCGCCATCGCGGCCAGCAGGTTCATCAGGCACCAGGGCTTGATGCCAAAGGGCTTCCAGCTATTCCGGTCGCGCACCAACTGAACGATCGCCGTAATGGCGAGCACAAGGACAGAAAGTTGGAATGTGCGTGACCAAGGCAGCACCCAGATAAAGCTACACAGCAGCAGACCGATGGCGAAAGGCTGGTCAAAAATCTCCCGTAAACGGGCTTTTCGCGAAGGGGGCGTGTGCGTGGATGAGGCCGACAAAATGGTAGACATACAACGGGAATCCTGTTTTCCGGCCTTTCTGGTAGTGACTTTGAGGCTCTGGATAGGCGGCTCATTGTATCCGTAGAGCATGTCGCGGGCTACCGCGGGGCGTGTCTGGTCCGGCGGGTCATAGGTGTGCATACCGTCTGTTGTCGACAGTCCGCGAATAGCGGCTGCGGTTTCAGTCTTCCCTATGGCTGCGGTAGCATGCCGCGCGGGGCGTGGGCTTATCTTCGACACGCTCGATTTTGATTATTCACATGTAGATGCCACATTGATGAATGCGATAGGTAGTAGATAGGTGCTAGTGGTATCGACGGCTATTGAGGTGGAACTGTGCTGGTTATCTGGCGTTTTGTGGACGGTAATCGCGCGCATGAAAAGCAGAGCGCCGCACTGATCAGTGGACTGGAGCGTTGTCTGGGGGCAGGCAGGCTCGATTGCCGGGTTATCGACTGCAGAGCCGTGAAACTGTCGCTTTTTGGGGGGGTGCCCGAGGCTTTACGACAGCTGCCACGCCCAGACCTGTTAATTGGTGCGGGGCATAGGACCCACTGGCCCTTGCTGCGTGCACGGGGCCTTTGTGGTGGCCGCAGTGTTGTAATCATGCAGCCCAGCCTGCCACTGCACTGGTTTGATTTCGTGATTGTTCCTGAACACGACCGGCCTCCAGCCGTAGAAAACGTGATTCTTACACAGGGAGCGCTGGCCGAGCCGCTTCCTGATACTCCTTTCGAGGCCGACCGTGGGTTGCTGTTGTTGGGTGGTCCCAGCCGACATTTTCAATGGGACGCTGCAAAAGTTACGGCAGTTGCTGAGCAGCTACTGAAAAGGCCGCTGAAGTGGGTAGTCGCGGACAGTCGCCGCACGCCCCAGGGGGCTCTGACGCAATTCATTGGGAGTGGTGCAGAGTTGGTTTCCTGGCAGGAGACTTCACCGGGGTGGCTGGCAGAGCAGATGGCCCGATCCGGACATATCTGGGTTACTGGTGACAGCGTTTCGATGGTGTCCGAGGCGCTACAGAGTCGCGCGCAAGTGGGGGTCATTACCTTGCCCAGTCGGCGGCCTGACAACAAGATCCGCGGGGCCATACAGCGATTGCTGGATCAGGAGCTGGTTACAGAGCAGTTGGATGAAGCTGCCTGTTCCGCATTGCAGCAGCTTCCTCGAAAACCTCTCAATCAACAGGTAAGCTGCGCGCGGGCGTTATTGCGGCGCTGCGGCATTAAATCGACTTTGGAGAAGGGTGATGGTTGAGACGGCGAATGACGTGGAGAGAAGCAAGCCATTGCGAATCTGTCAGCTGTTTACCAGCGTCGAATCCGGCGGGCTTGAGAAGCATGTTCAGGAGTTGAGCAGTTGGCAGCTGCGACACTGCAATGCGGAAGTCTATGTGATCGCTCACCCCCGGTATGAAGCTATGTTTCCCGAGGGTGTCAGATTCCTTCCGGTAAATACCGACCGCGGTCGCCGCAATCCATTACTCAGTATTGAACTTTTCCGCCTGATGCGGCGTTATCAATTTGATCTGGTTCATGCGCATGCAGCCAAACCCGCGTATATCATGCGCCGTCTCCAGGGGTGGATCCCCGGTAAAGTAGTTCTGACCAGGCACAATGTGGTCAACCCGAAAGACAATCTGTCCAAACACTTTCCGCATCGGATTGCTGTGAGCCAAATGGCTGTAGCCAATTCCGCGTTGCCCTGGCATGTGATCCCGAATGGTACTCAGTTGCGGGACGCTGGTGATAGTCATGACTCGCTTCTGGATTCAACTAGGCCAGCAGTTATTTCCGTTGCAAGGCTAGTTCCTGCGAAGGGCATAGACCGGCTGTTGCGGGCCTGGGCACAGGCGCAAGTGGGTGATGCGGTGCTGTATATCGTGGGCGATGGCCCTATGCGGGAAGAGCTGGAAAGCCTCGCTCAAGAGTTGCACCTGGAGGGGCGGGTCAAATTTGTCGGGTTTCAGTCTCGAGTAACTGATTGGATGGCTGCCGCGGACCTGAAGGTTGTAGCATCCAGCAAAGAGGGAGCTCCTTATACCGTGGTCGAGGCGCTTTTGGCTGGTTGTCCGCTGGTTTCCACCCGTGTGGGCAATGTGCCGGAAAATATCCCGGCTTCATATCTGGTGGATATCGGGGATACTGCCGGTCTTGCAGTCAAGCTGACAGCTGCACTGGCGAGTCTGGAAAAACTGAAGGATGACTACAGCCCATACTTTGCTCGCGCGCGAGAGAGGCTGACTCTCGACGCCATGGCACGTGAAACCTTTAAGGTGTATGAGCAGGCATTAGCAGAGAAGTCGACTGCTGGATGATTTTGTCGGCAAGAATCTAGAAAAGCCGGCGTCCACTCAAAAAGTCAGCGTCGGCGGCTGATGGCTTCAGCCTCTTCCCAGGTAATGGATCGATTCGAGATTTCCCAGGCTACTCGTGCCCACATGCGTTTGATGCGACGTTCCAGGTAGCGATCGCGGGATCGATCGAAAATTTCGGCAAAAGGCAGGAATGCGGAGCGGCCAAGGCCATCAATCAGTACGAGCTGAGGCTGCTCTCCGGCCTCGCGAATGACCAGGTTGTGGGGTAGCAGGTTTTTGGTCATCACGCCTGTTAACCGCAGCCAGTCAGCGAATTCGGAAATGGCGTGCCGGATTCTGGTGTCCAGCCCGTTTTGCTGCAGATAGTGCTCCAGAGTGATTGCTGGTTCGCCATTGCTGTCGAGTATCAGTTCGGAAACCGCACCAGGTCCCTGGCTAGTCTCTTCCATGCCATACCAGTAGGGCAGGTGTTGCCAGACGATACTAGTGGGTGGCTCACTGCGCAGTGCTTTCTGGGCGTACCCGTCCCGCTCCCGTGAATTGTCATCGAACTGATCGTCGCCGAATAATTTTTTATACCAGGGTGCGCGGGCGCGGAGTTCTGCAAGTCGGCCTGGCAGCATGACTTTGACACAGCGGTCGGGAAACTCGGGATGGCGGAAGCAGTTGCGATTGCCACCTTTTGCGAAAGGCTTGCAGTTACTGAGGTCGATCAATGGGCTGTTTTCTCTTGGACTTTCTGTGTGAGCAGCTTGCGGTATAGGGCAATTGTTTTTTGCGCTTGAGTGTGAAGGGTAAACTCCGGACTGAGTGTCGGGTTCGGAGCTGCTGCAAGTAGCTCCCGTGTACGCGATAGCAGTTGTGCGGGGTCGCCGGTCGTTACCAGCCCCTGTGGGTAGCAGGCTCGCAGGGATTCCGCAGGCCCGCCAATATCATAGCCAATTACCGGTGTTCCCATGGCTACGGCTTCGATTACCGTCCGCCCGAAGGGCTCAGGCTTTTTCGACAGGTTGTACACCAGTGTTGCGTGGCGGTACCACTCACGTATGTCGCTGCGGTGGCCGGTAAAGGTAATGCGGTCGGAAATGCCGGCTCGCTCGGCCTGCGCCTGCAGCTCTTCAGCAAAGTGCTGCTTGTTCTTTTCCGCTGCTCCGACAATCACCCCCTGGATATCGGTGTGATCCCGGGCGAGCTCCGCGATCATGTCGATAAAGTCCTGCTGACCCTTCCAGCGTGTCAGGCGTGCCGGTAACAGTAGCCAGCGGCGATCGCGCAGCTCCGGAAAATCAGTGAGCGTGTTCTCGAGCCAGGCAGCTGGAGGTGGAATATCCGGTGAAAATTCATCGGTGTCTACACCGCGATAGATGACTTCAGGCGCTGTCTGCAGTACGGATGAGTAGTTGTGCTGCAAGTAGTTATCCACACAGTCCGAAATTGCGATCACCTGTTCCGCGCGCGCCATGATCGCACTGTAGCGGTTGATGGAGTAGAGACCGTGGGCGGTACTCACGAGGCGGGGGCGAGTGGCTGCCGGTAGCTTTTTCCAGGCCAGGTAGGTAAGCCAGGCCGGCATGCGTGAGCGTACGTGTAGGATGTCGGCCTGCAGCTCGCGCAGTACCGCGCGAAGTGGTCGTACCTGCCGCAGGCTGAGCAGGGATTTTCTGTGAATTGGCAGGGTGATATGCCGGCTGCCCTCATGCTCCAGCTGCTCTACCAGGCGGCCACCGCTGGAGATCACAATGGACTCATGCCCCTCTTGCACCAGTACCCGCGCGAGATCCAGAGTGCCCCGCTCGACGCCACCGGAATTGAGAGCGGGTAATAGCTGGACGATTTTCAACGTTGACTCCGTGGTCTGATGGGTTGCGCGGCGGGGGATCGCAGCCCCTGCCCGGGTTGCACCAGCGTGGCGCGAGATCGGGGTAGATATTGGGGTAGAATAGTGCCCTGAAAAGAATCCAAATGCACACCCCATGGCGCTGTGTCGCCGAACTTCGATATTGACCTGATGCGTTTTCTGTACACCTGGTTTTTCCGCCTCGCCCTACCGCTGATGTTGCTGCACCTGTGGTGGCGCGGGCGTGCAGATCCTGCCTATCGCAAGCGCTGGAGCGAGCGCTTTGGCCTGGTGCCGTCGCGACCGGGCGCGCGGCGGCGCTGGCGGGAGCGTTTCGGGGTGGTGCCAGACCGGGCCAGCCGTGCACCTCTGATCTGGATCCATTCGGTTTCCGTGGGTGAGACACTTGCGGCAATCCCCTTGATCGAGGAGTTGGCGGCACGCCACCATCAATGGCAATGGTTGGTAACCACCACCACGCCCACCGGTTCTCAGCGGGTACACGATGCGCTCGACCCGATCCTGAACGGTCGCCTGCTGCACTACTACCTGCCGTTTGATCTGCCCGAGTGTCTGTCACCTTTCCTCGATGCACTGCGCCCCAACATGCTGGTCAGTATGGAAACCGAGCTCTGGCCAAACCTCCTGACCCTGTGTTCCCGCCGCGGTATGCCGGTGGCGCTGGTAAATGGACGCTTGAGCGCAAAGTCGGCTCGCGGCTACGGTCGCTTTGCGACCCTGAGTCGGGAAATGCTCAGCCATATAACCCGGGTCGTGGCACAGTATCCGGCTGATGCGGAGCGCTTTATTGCCCTTGGTGTGTCGCCCCGGCGCGTACAGACAGTAGGTAACATCAAGTTTGATCTGCAGATCGGTTCCGGCCTGGTGAGTGAGGCCCAGGCCTTATCCCATCAGTGGCGAGAGCCCGGCCGTCAGGACCTGCAGGGCCATCGGCGCCCGGTATGGCTGGCGGCCAGCACCCACGCGGGTGAAGATGAGGTGGTTCTGGATGCATTCGAGAAGCTCCGGGATTCCTTCCCGGACTTATTGCTGGTGCTGGTGCCGCGCCATCCCATGCGCTTCGACAGTGTGGCGAGGTTATGCCGCGAGCGAGATCTGAATGTGGTGCGTCGCAGTGACGGTTTGAAGCCCGCTGCATCTGACCAGGTGCTGCTGGGCGATACCATGGGCGAGTTGCTGCGCTTCTATGGTGCCTGTGACGTGGCATTTGTGGGCGGCAGTCTGGTACCGGTCGGTGGCCACAATATGATCGAACCCGCTGCCTGGGGCGTGCCCGTGGTGTCTGGTCCGCACCTGCACAACTTCAGTATGGTTTCTGATTTGCTGCGGGAGGTGGGCGGCCTGAAGGTGGTGGAGGATGCCGGGCAGATGGCGGAGCAGGTTGCAACGTGGCTCGGGAACCGGGATGAGCGAATCGCCGCTGGGGCGCGAGCGCGGGATGTGGCTGCGCAAAACAGCGGTGCGTTAGAGCGTACGATCGAAGTGATTGAGTTGCTGATGCGGCGAAGAGGCGGCTGAACCACCTCTTTGGGGGGGGGAAATAAAAATGCCGGATGCTTCTGTGAATAAAGGAAGCATCCGGCATTTTTGTTTGCGGGTGGTCGGTGTAACTCAGTGCTTGTCGGTTGCCTGCCGCACACTACTGCGGATCTGGGTATTCAATTTGCTGCCGGTATAGCGCCCCTTGCTGATATGGCGGATACGGTAAACACTCGGAACCGCCAGAGGGGTCCCCTGGGTGCCCAGCAGCCAACGGAAAGCCCGGTCCTCGTGTGCTTTGCACCAGCGCTCGGCGGGTTTCTGGTAATAGCTCAGGCAGTCGCAGTAACCTCCCGCGCGCGCCACATCGCCGTGGGCGATCTGCAGTGGACCGGTAGCGCGATCGCGTGTCTGCTCGATAAAGCGCGAATCGTCGATATCAGCGAGGCTCAGGTTTTCCGGATCGAAGTTCAGCATGGGGTCGTCGTCCGCCAGCAGCGAGGTGATGCGCTCGCGCTCCGGAAACACCAGGGCATCCTTGCGCCCTTGCAATAGTTCTGCGAGCTGGTCGAGACAGTTTTCCCGGAACATCAGGTCGCAGTCGGTAAACCAGATCCAGTCCGCTTTGGTAGCCAGTGCCGCCTGGTTGCGGCCGATGGCGCGGCGGTACAGGGACTCTCTGGGGAGTTCACACCAGTTCCAGGTGACACCCGGCACCTGTTGTTTGCCGAAGAAATCCAGTACCGCAGCCGTGCGGGTGTCCTCGCGGTTAAAGTACACGGTCATGGTGACCGTAGCCTTGGTTGGTGGAAACAGCGCGAGAGAGCTCAGCTGATAAATCAGGAAGTGGGAGTACTGCCAGCAGTGGCTGACGATTTCGATATCCAGCATCCCGGTGCGCGCAGCGCGCTCACTCTCTGTTGGCAGCGGCTTCTGAAACAGTGAAGGCGGCACCAGCCCGCTGGCGGCCAGGCGCAGAAAACGGCTGACGATAGGGTCGGACCAGTGCTTGTGAGTTGTCGGTGCGCTCATGTAATTCGCTTCGTTGGGGAAGTGTGGTGGTGCGGTGCCTGCAGGTTCTACTGCGGGCGGTAGCCAGACTCGGTAAGCTGCCGGATTCCCTGGGGTGTCTCAATCACTCCCTCTTTGGCCACACGCAGGCGAAGTGCCTTGTTGCGCGCGACGATCTCCGGGTCTGCATAGCCTCGCGGGTGATCCAGATGGATACAGATTGCATCGAAGCGTACGTGGCGGGGCTTGATTCCTGCATTCTCCAGGCGCACGCCAAATTCGCGGTCTAGCCCGCCCCAGGCCATACGCTCATCAAACCCATTGACCTTGAGGCAATCCTCCCTCCAGGCAGAGGCGTTGGAGCCCTTCAGGTTGCAGGCAGTGGGGGTGAGGCGGTTCAGCAGCGGAGCCCAGCGCGCAGTCGCGCGCAGCTTCAGGGTCTTGCGCCGGGTTGTCAGGCCGTTGGCGCACAGCCAATTGAAATCGAAGCAGCGCCCGGACAGGATGTCGTCGCGGTCAATGGTTTCGCTGGTGCTCATGGGCAGTTTGAAGTAGCTACCGGAAAGGAAGTAGCCGCGCTCCGCACGGCGCTTGTGTACCGCGAGGAAATCGTCGCGCGGGATACAATCGCCATCGGTAAACACCAGGTAATCGCCGCGAGCGCTTAGGATGGCCTTGTTGAGAATCCTGCACTTGCGGAAGCCGTCGTCTTTCTGCCAGATATGCCGAATATCGAGGCCTGTCTCCTGGCGCAGCCGCTCAACCAGCTGCGCCGTCTCCGGCCCTGAGCCATCGTCCGCCACGATGACCTCCAGTGGCTGCTCGGTCTGGCAGCTGTAGCCCCACAATACCTTCTCCAGCCACTCTGGGGAATTGTAGGTAGTCATGATGACGGATATGTTCATGACAGATTGGCTCATGGTGTCTCCGCGAAAGATGCCGGTAATTCTGCGCGCGAATTGTACAGGATTTACCGCTCAGAGGTGGTACCCGTAGCGGCTGGCGGCGGACGCCAGATTTGCCCGTGTTTCGCGGGAGAGCAGATCGAGGGTAATATCCTCGCGCTTTTGTCCGCGGGTATTCACATTCGTTGGCAATGCGGCAAACGCCTGCTGCACGGCGCTGCGGTCATGGGGGAACTCGATCCAGGTGAGCACCTCTTCAAGTTTCGCCAGGTCGAAATCCTCAATCCGGTATTGCAAGTAGGGTTTCCCCTGAGCCCGCTCTTCTACCAGCGCGTTCCAGTCGATCCAGAACCTCGCCAGCCAGTCAGCCTGCTCCTCAAGCGGCAGGGCTGCGAAGCGCGCTTTATTCATGCGCGGGAAGTGCGGCAGGTGGCGACTGCGAAAGCGGCCGTGTACCCATCCCTTTTTCTGGCGTGAACGGATAAATTCCAGCGGATGGCGCAGTTGGTGCAGAACACAGGTGTTGTCGGGCATCAGCGGTAACCACGGGGCGGCTTCCCAGGCAGCCTCGCCGATGGTCGGGGGCTGCCAGCGCAGTTCGCGCGCGCCCAGACGGGCCAGCAGCTCGGTGCCGCGCCCCGGTCGGCTGCCGGTAAAAAACACTTCGTGATTGCATTTGCAGCCGAGTTCGCAAAGTAACCTGGCAATATAGGTCGTTCCGGATCGGCCACAGCCGGTGATGACAAAACGCTTGGTCATTGGGATCTCAGATAGTGGTAAAACGGCCAGATCCTTGGCAGTGGGGCGGAAAGTGTTCGCGGTCAAACACGCTCCGGAAGAGTCTAGTCAGTTTAGGACCGGTATTGCAGTAACCTGGTTCAAGGTTTGATACGCTTTCTTTTTAAACCTTGTGTGACCGCTTGTTGCAGACAAGCGCTGGATTGACGCCTCTCTGTAAAACAGAGATGGGAATATGGGCAGTTATATGCATATCTTTGTGTTTTCATTCAATCGCGGTCGGTATCTGGAGAATTGCGTCAGCTCCATTGAAGCGTGTGCGCCCCAGTGTCGGCTCACGATCATTGATGATGGGAGTGATGATCCGGAGACTCGCGAGGTGCTGGCGGCAGTGGCGAAGCGGCACCGGGTGATCGACCGGACGGCAGAGTCCGGACATAAGCTGGGTGGGTTGTATGCCAACATGCAGGCTGCATTTGAGATGGCGTCCGAAGACGAGCTGATGTGCTTTCTTCAGGACGATACCCAGATGGTGCGGTCGTTGTCCGAAGCCGATATTCAGGGATTGAAAGACAGTTTTGATACGCAGCCGGACCTCGGGTTTATCTCGCCGGCATTTGTGCGCGGTATTTCCCTGAAAAAAGCCGCGGATCGGGATTTCCGTTTTGATGCGGAGCGCAACTTCTGGTTCTGGTACCCCCGCAAGCGATCAACAGGAACCTGGTTCTCCGCCTTACTGATTGCCGATGTTGCCCGCCTGCGCAGTGTCGGGTGGAAATTTGAGGTGGGGGAGTCGGTGAACAATCGCCGGGCGGCGAAGGTTTTTTGCCGGATGGCAAGAATGCGTGCGCCCTTTGCCATGTGGCTGCCAAATGGCGGAGCCTATCGTGGCAAGCAGAAATCCCTCGCGCTGCGCTTCGGGGAGTGGATTCGCAACTGTGGGTTTTACCCGCTTCGCATGATGACTGAGAGTGAGGCGGATACACTGGCGCGGTCTGAGCCACCCCGATTACCTGTGGCTGAAGAGTTCCTGTCTGCGGACCGCAAGCTGAAAACTCCCTGGGCCTATGACCCGATGCAGGGAGCCGGATGGTTGAAGCTGCTGGATCGTCTGGAGCGAAAGCTGAAAAAAGGCTGATTTCTACGGGAAATTATTCCCCCAGAGCGGACTCCGGGGAACGGCGGTACTGGGGCCGAGGCGCCGCAGCAGGTAGAATGTGTAAAAGTTTCTAATTTTCGGCGTTTATCCTGGTGTGGCGGGGAAGCAACTCCTTGCCAAGTTTTCCGGTTCCAGGTGCTTTTGGGGGCAAGCCCGTGGGGTATCAACAATTTACGCGCAAGCGCGCCGCTATCATCTATGACGATGAGATTGTGGGGGCCGACTGCGAAAAGCTATTCCAGCCGAATTGGCTGGCGCAAGCGAGCGGCCACTGCGGACAGGTACAGCGCGGTACCGCGATCATGTTTGAATACGATGGCAAACAGCTGGTATTCAAGCAGTACCATCGCGGTGGGCTTGCTGGCCGGCTGGTCAAAAAAACCTACCTCTACAGCTGTCTCGCAAACACGCGGGTGTGGCGGGAATTCAATATGCTGCGCGACATGCGTGCCATGGGCTTGCCGGTGCCGCGCCCGGTGGCGGCGCGCTGTGAAAGCTTCCCGCCTCTGGTCTATCGCGGTGAATTGATTACCGAGCGGGTGGAAAATTCCCAGACTCTGGCCGAGGCCCTGTGCAAGGGCGCGCTTGACGACGGGCTATGGGAGTCCCTTGGGGCGCTGATTGCGCGCTTTCACGGACACAACGTTTATCACGCGGATCTCAACGTGCACAACATCCTGTTGGCAGGCGCTGGCACTGCTGCGCCGGCCTGGTACCTGATCGATTTTGACAAGGGAGCCATTCGCACGCCCCTGTCTCGTCAGGACGCCGATGGCAATGTGGCGCGTCTGCGCCGCTCGCTGGACAAAGAAATGGGGCGTCTGCCAGGTTTCACGTTCACGGAAGACAACTGGCAGGCCCTGCTCGGTGCCTACCGAGTGCAGGTGACTGCCTGAGCCGGGCCAAGCCGACTTAAACCGCATAGTAGCTTCGGTACCACTCCACGAATTTCCCCACGCCCTCGCGCACGCTGGTGTCCGGGCGGTACCCCACCGCCTGCTCCAGCTTTCCTGTATCCGCGTGGGTGTCCGGGATATCACCCGGCTGCATTGGCAGCATCTCGCGAATGGCCTTTTGACCGAGGGCATCTTCCAGCGCGTCGATATAGTCGACCAGCTGTGCCGGGTTGCCATTTCCAATATTGAACACGCGGAAGGGCGCGTTGCTGGTAGATGGTGACGGCTGGTCACTGGACCAGTGGTTATCCACAGTGGCGACCTGGTCGCTGGACTTGATCACCCCTTCGACGATGTCGTCGATATAGGTGAAGTCTCGGGTATGGTGGCCGTGGTTGAACACGGGGATAGGTTTGCCTTCGAGAATCAGGCGAGTGAATTTGAACAGCGCCATATCCGGCCGGCCCCATGGACCGTACACTGTAAAGAAGCGCAGTCCGGTAGTGGGCATGCGGAACAGGTGGCTGTAGCTGTGTGCCATCAGTTCATTGGCACGTTTGGTGGCAGCGTAGAACTGTAGCGGGTGATCAACTCCGTGGTCTTCGCTGAACGGCATCTGTGTATTGCCGCCGTAGACACTACTGGTACTGGCATAGGTCAGGTGCGGCGTGGCGGCGTGGCGGCATACTTCCAGCAGGTTGGAGAAACCCACCAGATTGCTCTCGACATAGGACTCCGGGTGTTCAATGGAGTGGCGTACCCCGGCCTGGGCGGCCAGGTGGATAACTCGGTCGAACTGATGCTCTGCAAAAACCCTGTCCAGCGCGGCGCGGTCGGCAATATTGGCGCGCACGAAGTGGTAGGTAACACCGTACTGCTGGGCAGCGCGCTCCAGTTCGCGCAATCGGTCTTCCTTGAGGCTGGTCTCGTAGTAGTCATTGACGTTGTCGATACCGACCACATCATCGCCGCGCGCCATCAGCGTGCGGGCAACGTGGAAACCGATAAAGCCGGCGTTGCCGGTGATCAGATACTTCATGGTGTATGGATCGCAGATTGCCGATGTTTAGCCGCTAGTGTAGCCAGTGGCCGCGCCAGTTTTCTCCAGACGGAAAAAAGGCCGGGACTATAGCAGTACCGGCCTTCAATTTCTGCGCCTCGCGCGAAAGTCGCGAAGCGCGTCAGGTTTCCCACTCAATAGGGGAGCGGTTATTTGCTGAAGCTCGCTGCGCCGCTATCGAGGATATGGGCGCGGGAAACCGGAGTGGCCGGGTTCAGACGGGTATCCAGCTGCTGCAGGTCTTCCGGTGCCAGCAGGCCTGCAACCAGTTTCAGGTTCAGGGTGTTGAGGATGTAGTCGTAGAGCGCATTGGCGTAGTCGGTCCGGGCCAGTGCGAGGGTACGCTGTGCCAGCAGCACGTCGACGATATTGCGGGTCCCCACCTCGTAACCGGCCTGAGTGGCGTCCAGTGCACTCTTGGCGGAAATCACCGCCTGCTCGCGCGCCTCTACCCGGCTGGTGTCGGTAGTCACTGCACGGTGCAGGGTGCGCGTGTTCTGGATGGTGTTGCGCTCGGTCAGGTTGCGGACATCTTCCGCCTGGAAGGCCAGATTGCGCGCTTCGCGGCGGCTGGCGCTGAGGCCACCACCGGTATACAGCGGCATGTTGAAGGTGATCGCCGCATACTTGGTCTGGGTATCTGTGGAAATCGGCAGGCGCTCATCCATTTCCCCTGGCACAGAAGTGGTGGAGGATCCGTCCTGGTGATAATCCTGATAATTCAGGGTACCGGTCAGGGTAGGCAGATGCTCGGCCGCCGCTGCGCGTGCGCCATAGCGGGCGGCATCGGCAGACAGCCGCGCGGCCTTCAGGGTGAAATTGTTTGTCAGTGCAAACTCAACCCATGCGGCGCGGTCCGCCGGGTCAGGTGGCGCGACCGAAAAGTTCGGCTGCAGGGGCGCGACCACATCGTGGTTGCGGCCGGTCAGCACTGAAAGCGCGTCAAAGCGGCTCAGCAGGTCGTCCTGAGCGGTCAGGCGACGGGCCACGGCGCTGTCGTAGGCGGAACGGGAGTCGTAGACGTCGGTAATTGCGGTGAGACCCACTTCAAACCGCTGTTGAGTCTGCTCCAGCTGTTTGGCCAGGGCCTCTTCTTCCGCGATCGCCGCCTCGAGTACATCGTGTGCGCGCAGTACATCGAAGTAGGCGCTGGCCACACGAACCATCATATCCTGCTGGTTGGCACTGAACTCGGCGGTGGACTGCTCGCTGGCAGTTTTGCCCTGTTTGTAGCCGAACCACGCCGGTAAATCGAATAGCGCCTGACTGAGGGTCGCCGAATAGATGCGCTCGTCAGTGTCGGTATCGCTGCGGTTGGGCACCACAACAACCTGGTTTTCGGTAAAGGTGTAGTTAAAACGCGTGGCATCGGTTTTCGTTCTGCTGGCTTCCGCGGAGGCGTTTACCTGGGGCAGCAGTGCCGAGCGGCCGAGATTCTTGGCTTCCAGGCCCGCGCGGTAAGCGGCGCGGTCTGCAGCCAGTTGCGGGTCGTTATCCAGTGCCTGCAGGTAGATTTCCCACAGGGTGTCCGCTTGCGCCTGCACGGCGCCAAGTCCGGTACCCAACCCCAAAACGGCTGCGGCGAGCAGAGATTTCATCGGGCGGCCCAGCTTGCGTGCGATGCGCCCTTTTGCACTTCTTGTCATTTCGTTTGATTTCCTGTGACAGCTGCGGTCTTCAAGTTTCCGGTGGCGTTTGCGGCATGCATACCCCAACGCCCACTGCTTTCCTGTAAACCCCGCATTGCATTTCACTGCGCATTGTTCGTTATTTATGCGCGTGAAATGGTTCTGGAGCCAGTCTGTCGAGTGCTCTGAAGGCAATGCTGGCTTGGCCCCTTCTCGTTAGCATTGATTGCTGGCATCCGTTTTCAAGACGGAGATCGGGCCCGCGGTCGCGAGAGTGTACCGTTCGCCCGCAGGAGCGTCGAGGCGACGGTTGGGGCAATTTGGTATATCTTCGTTAAACGGACGCGAATGTGCGTCCAGTGACAATTTATTGCCCCCCGCCGGCTTTCCGCCGTTCCCGCCCATCAGACGCGCCACAGGCGCTGAATGGATGCAGGTGACTTTACGGCCCCGTGGAGACCGAAAGCTGGTCGCCAACAAGCGCAGATTGGGCGGGTAAACACATTGGAAAACGGAGCGCGCAGACAGTTTATGGGGCAGGGGATGGATCAGACTTGCCAACACCCGCAACCTTCGGGGGCCAGACCGGTTGCCTGGCAGCGGGCCTGTCATCAGTGCGACCTGCTGCTGACCCGTGCCCACGCTCCGGTGGGGCAGCGCCTGTTGTGTCCGCGCTGCGGTGCGTCCCTGCACCGCAATATGGACCGCAGCGTGACGCACACCGCGGCATTGAGCCTGTGCGGGCTGCTACTGTTTATTCCTACCGCAAGCCTGCCACTGCTGGAGTTTTCCCTGTTTTCCTTTGGGGCTGAAAACACCCTGATGAACGGTGTTCAGGCACTGTTCGCGGCCGGTTACATCTGGCTGGCCTCCATCGTCCTGTTCTGTAGTGTGCTGGCGCCGGTGGGCAAGTTCCTGCTGCTGGGTTTTATCTGCTGGGGCAGTGGTTGGGCGAGTATGGCCGGGCCGGTGGCGCGGGCACTGCGCTGGTACCACCACCTGCAGGAGTGGGGCATGCTGGATGTGTATATGCTCGGCATTCTGGTGGCACTGGTGAAAATGTCGGATCTGGGCAAGATGACGGTGGAGCCCGGTCTTTACTGCTTTGTTGCCATGATGGTGGTGGCCAGTGCCACTTCCGTGTCATTTGACGCGGAAACCATCTGGGCGAGGTTGGCGCGTCGTCGCGTACAAAGTGACGCTGCCGAGAGCGGCCGCGACGAGGATACCGTGTGAACCGTCCGGCGCGCGCATTGTCTCACGGATTCTGGACCTGCCTCGGCTGCCGCCAGCTGGTGCGGGTGTCGCCGCAGACGCAAACCTGCCTGTGTCCGCGCTGCGGCGCACGTATGCACGGGCGGGTCGAATCCAGCCTGATGCTGACCTGGGCACTGACAATTACCGGTGCACTGCTGTTGATTCCGGCGAATATCTTGCCGGTGATGACGGTGATCTATCTGGGCGCCGGTGAACCCAGTACGATTATCGGCGGCGCCCTGGAGTTGTACCAGAATGGACTTTGGGGCATCGCCCTGATCGTGTTTGTGGCGAGTATCGCGGTGCCGGTGATGAAACTGGTGGGGCTGGTGATCCTGTGCCTGATCGTACAGTGGCGCCTGAATGTGGCACCGCGTCAGGCCATGCGGATCTATCGGGTCGTCAATGCCATCGGCCGCTGGTCGTTGCTGGATCTGTTTATGATTTCCATTCTGGTGGCGCTCGTAGATATGGGCGCTATCGCCGAAGTGGAAGCGGGTGCCGGCAGTACCGCCTTCGCCACGGTGGTGGTGGTAACCATGTTTGCGGTGCGCGCATTTGATCCGCGTCTGGTATGGGACGTCTATGAAGCCAGGCTGCTGGCGGACTCACCAGTGAACGAGAACGAACACAGGGAAACTGAATGAGCGAACCGCCGATGGAGTACGACGTTCCGCCCGAAGGGGTGGCGCGCCGCAGTCGCGGAATTTCGCTGGTGTGGCTGTTGCCGTTGATTGCGGCGGCCATTGCTGCCTGGTTGCTGTACGAGGATTTCACCCAGGGGGATATCAAGGCCACGATTCTGTTTTCCACCGGCGATGGCCTGGTGAAAGGCAAAACCGCGGTGAAGTACTCCGGGGTGGAAATCGGCGTGGTGGAGGATTTTCGCCTGGCGCCCAATGCCAAGGAGCTGGACGGGCAGGATGGCGTCGTCGCGGAGGTGCGCTTTAACCACAGCGCCGCTTATCTATTGACCCGCGGCAGCAAGTTCTGGCTGGTGAAACCCGAGGTGTCTCTTACTGGTATTCGCGGCCTGGAGGCGCTGGTTTCCGGCAATTACATTGCTATTGAGCCAGGCAGTGGCCCGTCACAGAAGCACTTTGTGGCGGTGGCGGAGCCTCCCCCCAATGTCCGTGGCGACGGTCTGCGTATCACCCTCAAGTCCCCGCGCCTGGCATCGCTCAATCGCGGCTCGCCGGTGTACTACCGGCAGCTGGAAGTGGGGCAGGTCGAGAGCTACCGCCTCACCGAAGATGCCAGTGAGGTGGAGATCAACCTGTTTATCCGTCGTCCCTACGCCCATCTTGTGCACCGGGGCAGTCGCTTCTGGAATACGTCCGGGATATCTATTCACGGGGGAATCCAGGGGGTCAATGTGGAACTGGAATCCCTCGCTTCGCTGATTGCCGGCGGCGTCAGCTTCTATACACCCGAGTCCCAGCGCCATTCGCCGCAGGCGGAAGACGGCAATGCGTTCAAGCTGTACAAAAATTTTGCCGAGGCTGACGCCGGCATTCCCATCACCCTGGACTTTGATCGCGGGGTCAGCCTTTCGGAGGGCTCCACCGAGGTCATCTATCAGGGGATCAAGGTCGGTGAGGTCAGCAGCGTCAAGGCGAATCGGAAGATCGACGGCATGTCGGTCAAGGTGCTGATGGATCCCATCACCGACGACCTGCTGAGCGAGAACACCCGCTTCTGGCTGGCGCCACCCACCCTGGATTTCACTTCCGGGGTGAACGATCTGCTAAAGGGCAATCGTATCGAGGTCGACCTGCGCAAGGGGCAGCGTTCGGTACGCACCTTTGAGGCCGCGTCCAAACCACCCCAGCGGGATCCCCGCGTTCCCGGGCTGCATCTCACATTGACCGCACGCAATACCGGCTCCCTGCAACGCGGCGCGTCTGTGTATTACCGCCAGATTGAAGTGGGACGGGTACAGGGGATGGCGCTGTTGCCCGATGGCTCCGGGGTGGAGGTGTATGTGGTGGTCGACCCGCCCTACGCGCATCTGGTCAACAGCGACAGTCGCTTCTGGAATGTGAGCGGCGTGCGTGCCAGCGCCAGCCTCGAGGGCATCGAAGTAGAGACCGATGCCCTGCTATCGGTGGTGCGCGGTGGCATAGCCTTCGGCAGCGGACCCCACCACAGCAAAAACGCGGAAGACGCGCGCACCGGCGATAGTTTCCGGTTGTACAGCAGCCGCGAAGAGGCGCAGGAAGAAGGCATCAATATTTATATCGACCTCAAGGGTGACGAGGGGTTAAAGGTGGGATCGGCGCTGCGCTACCGGGGTATTCAGGTAGGTGAGATCACCCGTATGCGCCTCACCCTGGAGATGGACGGCGTGCGCGCCCGCGCCCGCCTGTACCGACGGGCGGAACGCTTCGCGCGCACCGGCACCCGGATGTGGGTAGTGGGGCCGAAGCTGGGGCTGGATGGCGTGGGCAATCTGGAAACGCTGGTTACCGGGCCCTATCTTGAGCTGGAGCCCGGTGGCGGCAACGACCCGCAGACCGAGTTCGTGGCCCTGGCTGCCAAGCCGGTACCGGATCTTGCGGATACCATGATGATGCCAGGCCTGGCGTTGATTCTGGATGCGCCGCGACGGGGTTCACTGAAGCGCGGCAGCCCGGTGTATTACCGTCAGGTACAGGTCGGGCGCGTGACCGGATATCAACTTGGGGAACTGGCGGACCGGGTTTACATCTATGTTTATATTGAACCCCAGTTTCGCACCCTGGTGCGCGAGCACTCGCGTTTCTGGAATGCCAGCGGTGTGGACGTCAACTTTGGCCTGATGACCGGGCTCGATGTACACACCGAATCAACTCAGGCACTGCTGGCCGGCGGTATTGCCTTCGCTACACCGAATAACCCGGAAATGGGGCTTGAAGTGGAGTCCGGCAGCCATTATCCACTGTATGGGAAACCGGAAGACGAGTGGCTGCTGTGGAGCCCGAAAATCGAACTGTACCCGGCACTGGAAGACAGTTTCAAATAGCACGAAGGAGTTTCGTTTACGGAGCTTAGCGAATAGTCGCACCTTCGTCGCACCAAGGACCTAAGGAAGCTTTCATGGGAATTATGCACAAACCTGTAACCGCGCCTGTTGTCGCTATGATGCTCGCGCTGGGCGTCGCCCTCGGGCTCGCCGGCTGCGGGACACCGACAAAAATCGAGCGTATCCAGTCTCCCGGTGCTCCGGTCGCATTTCAAACCTATGCCTGGGGTACTGAAGCGCTCAGTGCCGATACCGGCGCGCCGGCTCAACTGGTGGAGCTGGATACCGAGCTGCGTCAGGTTGTGGGCGGTCTGCTGCAGTCCCGCGGATATCGCCAGGTGGCCAGCACAAATAGCGCGCAGATGGTGGTGGATTACCAGATTGCGGTAGTGGAGGAGGAATTCGCCAGCGATGACAACAATGAAAGCTGGGATTCCCAGTTCGACAGCAACGCCCAGCGCGGCGTGGTCGAATTGCCTGATCGCAGCGGCGCTCCCAAGGTAACCCTGTCGGTGGGCATTGGTCCGCAAAACGCGATGCCCATCTGGGGTGGCAGTGCCACCAAACTGATCGCGCGGCCGGAAGATAAAAAAGAGCGCCAGCGCATTTTGAACAGCGCCGTCGGTGAGCTGCTGAAAGACCTGCCACCGGCCTCGTGATTGGCGATAGAATCCGTCTGACAATCTGGACCGATACATTGCCCAGTCCAATTTAGTCACAACGAATAACAGTTTCGGCAGGGACGCCGGTACTCTCAACGTACTACCGGGAGAAGACATGGCTTCACTGCATCGACCCATGCCGCGCAAATCATTTGCTGCCGTTACCCTCGGCTTGCTCACAGCCCTGCTACTGGCCGGCTGCGCGGCCCCCAACCCGGTGGCGGTCGATTACGATCCCACCTACAAATTCGCCAACCTGCGCAGCTACTACCTGCTCGATACCCTCGCCAATGGGCCTGTTTCGCCGTTTGAGAGCAAGCGGGCCAATCAGGCCGTGGATGACATTCTAAAGGGAAGTTATCAGCCCGCCGCCTCGCGTGAAGAGGCGGACTTCCTGGTGCGGGTGCAATTGTTCAGCGCCGATAAGGTGGCGGTCTATGAAGACCCGTTCTCTATCTACGGTGGCTATCGCTATTTCGGCTTCGGCTGGCGCGCACCGCTGCGGGTGCGGGAGTACCGGGAGTCGTCACTGATTGTCGATGTACTCTCGCCGGAAGAGGCGCCCCTGTGGCGCGGCTCCATGCCCTCGGTGGCGGGCCGTCACGATGCGCCGGAGCAGCAGCTGTTCCAGTTGCGCCAGGAGGCCAGCCAGATTCTTGCGCGGTTCCCACCGTACAACGACGTGGGTTTTGACTGAGGCCGGTATTTTGGCGAGAAAGGAAAACGGCGCAATGAGTGAAAAGACGGATCTCAAACCCCAGTTTACCCGTGGCGCGGTGGATATTGTCGAGCGTAAAACCGTCTACAACGGTTTCTTCAAGATGCAAAAACTGCGCTTGCGCCATCGCCTCTATCGCGGCGGCTGGGGGGGCGAAATGGAGCGTGAGCTGTTTGTGCGCGGCAACGCCGTGGGGGTGCTGCTGTATGACCCACAGCATCAGCTGATCGCCCTGACCGAGCAGTTTCGGATTGGTGCTCTGGAGCGGGACCCCAGCCCCTGGTGCCTGGAAGTTGTTGCGGGCATGGTCGAGGAAGGTGAATCCCTTGAGGAAGTCGCGCGCCGCGAGCTGCAGGAGGAGGCGGGGCTCGAGGTCCAGAAGCTTCACTTTATCCGCAGTTACCTGCCAAGCCCCGGGGGATCCAGCGAACGCATGCACCTTTTTTGTGCTTGTGCGGACCTTCGGGGTATCGAGGGACTATTTGGCCTCGCCGACGAGCACGAGGATATTCGCCTGAGAGTGTTCCCTCTGGACGCTGTCATGGCGGCTTTGGAAAGCGGTGATGCCGCGATCGACAATGCGGCGAGCGTCATCAGCCTGCAGTGGCTGCAACTGAACCGGGATCGTCTGGACTGAGCCCGGGTACCGATAGCGGATCTCTGGTCGCATGGATCCGCCCCTCTTAACCTTATAATTCCTTTGATAGTTACACTTTAATGGCAATCACCCCCGGAAACTGCCAAGGTAGTGAATGGTTACTAGCGGCGTGTGCCTTTCAGTCTCTCGGCTCGGGGCTCCCGCTTTCTGACCGGAGATGTACTTAGCAAATTGTACGCTTTTTGTACGTCGACAGGCCCGATAAGCCGAAATTTCATCTCGCCGCAGATATTTTGAGAGATCAGTCACGGCGTGAACTCAACAGGAGTGTCGATAATGGCGGTACCGGCAGACACAGGCCGAAATAAAACGGCATCGCCGCCGCGAGAGGGGTCTCGCAGCCTGGCGACAGCAGTTGGCAAAGACCGCTTTCGGGTGGATTTGCCTACGTACCACGCCGATTGCGATGCAAATTATCTTCGCCTGTGCAAGTTGATGCCGGAGCTCGCAAACAATCAGAGTTGGCGCTACCAGATCCCTCACGGGACTCTGGAAGTTGCCGTACTGGATCGCAGCAGGTACACCACTGAAGTGTGTCTGCAGGCCTCGGCCAGCGTTTCCAGTGACAAGGACAAACACTGGCTGACGCCGCCGCCGATTACCGTGCGCCTCTATCACGATGCACGTATGGCGGAAGTCGTCGCAGTGAACGGACAGGGCCCGGTTGGTGGTGATGGACTGAATTTCCGCTACCCCAATCCGGCCATGCACAATGAAGACGAGCGCCAACAGGTCAACCGCTATCTGAGTGAGTGGTTGGCCCATTGCCTGGCCAATGGTCGCGCCGAAGTTACTCTCCCCTTCGGAACTCAACCGCCGACCTGAATAGACCTGAGTAGTCGCCGGGCATCGTACAGGCGTACATGGATGTATCGGCAAGGTGAGAAAGTGAGTAACAATCCAGCACAAGCAGCACATCGGCTGATCCAGTTTACCGACCCCCATATAGGCGGCCGGCCGGATTATCAGTTGCTGGGCCTCGACACCGGTCATACCCTGGACGAAGTGCTTGTCGCCATCGATAAATCCCCGGTAGCCCCAGAGTTGATGGTGGTGACCGGCGATGTTTCTGCAAACGCCTCCGAAGCATCCTATCGCCGCTTCCTGCATAAAATGCAGCGGGTGCGGTCTCCCTGGTTCTGGCTCCCCGGTAATCACGACAATCCCCAGCGAATGGATCAGCTGGCGGCCAAGCGCCGGCCGGAAGTGGTCAGCGTGGGCAACTGGCGTTTGCTGTTACTGGATACCAGTGTGCCCGGTCAGATCTGTGGTGGATTTGACGACGCCGAGCTTGCGCGCATCGCAAATCTGATTGAGAGTCACGCCGATCACCCGCTAATGCTGATGATGCATCACCAGCCGGTTGCCGTTGGCAGTCACTGGATTGATGGCCATATGCTGAAGGCCGGGCGCGAGGCATTTATCGAGCTGGTGCAAAAAACTGAAAATGTACGTGCAATTACCTGGGGGCACGTGCACCAGCAGTTCGACAGCCATATCGGTGACATCGGCCTGCACGCCACTCCGTCCACCTCGGTACAGTTCACTCCGGGCAGCGGTCCCTTTGCTGTGGATAGTGAAATGCCGGGCTACCGCTGGTTTGATCTGCACGACGATGGACACTACGACACCGGTGTAGAGCGGGTCGCCATCGCCGAATACAGTGTCGACCTGGCATCTTCCGGATACTGATACCGCACAGCTCCGCGAACGCAGACCAATAATCTATTTGCACTTCTTAACCTGTCTTTCGTGACTTATTGGCCGCTCATCTACTCTAAGATGGCACCTGAATTCGCGGTTTAGTGGTACCGGGTTCCTGCAGACGGCAGGCCGGCAGGTTGCCAGCCTCTTCTGCAACAATTTATGTGTTCATCAGGAAGTGAGGTCACCATGCAGACTACTCATAAGAAATTCTTACCCCTGCTGTTTCTAGCGGCGGCACTGGTTGCCGGCTGCGCCCAGCAACCGGTCGCATCGCCAGAAGACGAAGCGGATGGCCTGTTGCCCCGCAAGACCGGGCTGGACAGTGTCAGCGCAGCCTATGCCTTTGACCTGAGCGGCGCCAAGGTGTACCTGGAGCCGGTGGGTGTGCAGTACAACAAGCGTTTCCCAACCGCCGGTTCACCGCTGCGCGCTCAGGACTACGAACTGCGCGACAAGGATCTGGTCAAACTCCAGGAAGTGATGGGAGAAACCTTGAACGAGCGCTTCCTCGCGCCGCGTCAGAGCCAATTGGTTACCGACAAGGCGGAAGCGGATTACGTGATGCAGCTCGACCTGAGCCGCTTTGCGCTCGGTGCACCGCTGGACCCGCAGCCGTGGCTGTGGCGTGTTTACACCGACCAGAGCGCCTACGGCACCCTCTCCGGTGAGCTCAAAGACAGCAATGGCAACGCCGTGATGCGCTTCAGTGACCGCCGCGATATCGGCGAAAACTTCGGCAGCCTCGGTCCGGGCGGCCGCTTCGAGCGTTTTACCAGTGTTACCTTCTGGAGGGATATGAAGGTCGATCTGCGCCGCGCCTTTGCCAGCCTCGACGAATCGCTTCAATAAATTCATCGTTACCGCCGCCGGTACATCTGCCGGCGGCATCGTTATAATCCCCTGCATGTCGCAACATGCCAACCCTCAACACCGCAGCCCTCAGCACCCCAGTCCCCAGCCGCAGGATCGCCCGCTGCTGGTGTACCTGCACGGGTTCCTGTCTTCCCCACAGTCTTTCAAATGCCAGGAACTCAAAGCGTGGCTGCAGGAAGTTCGCCCGGATATTGTTTTCTATGCACCGCTGGTCTCGCCTTATCCGGCGGAGGCCGCCATGACACTGGGCAAGGTGCTAGAAGATTTCAATAGCAACCACCGCGGCCCCATCGGCTTGGTGGGCAGCTCGATGGGCGGCTTCTGGAGTACCTGGCTGGCAGAACAGCACAGGCTCCCGGCAGTGCTCATCAACCCCGCGGTCACCCCGTCACGGTTTATGCCGAACTATCTGGACCAGAATCTGAAGCCGTACAGTGGTGAGGATAAAACCTATCGCCTGCGCCCGCAGGATGTGGATAAGATGCGGCAACTGGAATCCGGTATTCCGGCTACGCTCAGTGGCCGCTACTGGCTGCTGGCCCAGCGCGGTGACGAAACCCTGGATTATCGCGAGGCGGAAGCCTTCTACCGCGGCCAGCGGCAGACCATCGAAGACGGTGGCGATCATAGTTTTCAGGAATTTGCCCGGCATATGCCCGCGCTGGTAGATTTCCTGTTCCCGAATCAATCAATAACAACACCCAAGCAGTAGGCGCCGGCCACGGCGAGCAGAACTCTATGGCTAATTATTCCGCAGAAGATATCGAGGTATTGACGGGGCTGGACCCGGTGAAAAAGCGCCCGGGGATGTACACCGAGACCACGCGCCCCAACCACCTCGCCCAGGAAGTGATCGACAACAGTGTCGACGAAGCCCTCGCCGGGCACGCCAAGAAAATCGAAGTGGTACTGCACAAAGACCACTCCATCTCCGTCAGCGATGACGGCCGCGGCATGCCTGTGGATATTCACCCGGAGCAGGGGCGTCCGGGGGTGGAAGTGATCCTCTCCACCCTGCATGCGGGTGGCAAGTTCTCCAACAACAACTACCAGTTCTCCGGTGGTTTGCACGGCGTCGGTGTTTCCGTGGTGAATGCCCTGTCCAAGGTGCTCGAAGTGACCATTCAGCGGGATGCCAAGGTACACCGTATTGGTTTCCAGGACGGTGAAAAAGCCTCCGATCTGGAAGTGGTCGGAGAGTGTGGCAAGCGCACCACGGGTACCAGTGTGCGCTTCCTGCCGGACCCGAAATACTTCGACTCGCACAAGTTTTCCGTACCGCGCCTGCGCCACCTGCTGCGTGCCAAGGCCGTGCTCTGCCCGGGCCTGAACGTCACCTTTATCAATGAGCAGGATGGTGAATCCGACCAGTGGTATTACGAAGACGGGCTCAAGGACTATCTCGCCGCAGCAAACCAGGGCTGGGAAGTGCTGCCCGCAGAACCGTTTATCGGCAACTTCGCCGCGCAGACCGAGGCCGCAGACTGGGCTGTACAATGGCTGCCGGAAGGTGGTGAAGTCACCGCTGAGTCCTACGTCAACCTGATCCCCACCGCCCAGGGTGGCACCCACGTGAACGGTCTGCGTGCAGGGCTGCTGGATGCCATGCGTGAATACTGTGAAATCCGCAACCTGCTGCCACGCGGCGTTAAGCTCGGACCGGAAGATATCTGGGGGCAGTGCTCCTATGTACTCTCCGCCAAACTCGCCGATCCGCAGTTTTCCGGTCAGACCAAGGAGCGTCTCAGCTCCCGTGAAGCCACCGCCTTTATTTCCGGTGTAGCCAAAGATGCTTTCGGCCTGTGGCTCAACCAGCACACCGAAGACGGTGACAAACTCGCCGAGCTCTGCATCAGCAATGCGCAAAAACGCCTGCGCTCAGCGAAAAAAGTCGCGCGCAAAAAAGTTACCCAGGGACCTGCACTCCCCGGCAAGCTCGCCGACTGCTCCAGCGCCGATGCCAGCCGCTCAGAACTCTTCCTGGTGGAAGGGGACTCTGCCGGTGGCTCTGCAAAGCAGGCGCGCGACCGCGAATTCCAGGCCATCATGCCCCTGCGCGGTAAAATCCTGAACACCTGGGAAGTCGACTCCAGTGAAATCCTAGCCAGCCAGGAAGTCCATGATATTGCCGTCGCCCTCGGCGTCGATCCCGGCAGCGACAACCTCGAAGGCCTGCGCTACAACAAAATCTGTATCCTTGCCGATGCCGACTCCGACGGCCTGCACATTGCAACCCTGCTGTGCGCACTCTTCCTGCGCCACTTCCGCCCGCTGATTACCGCCGGCCACGTTTACGTTGCCATGCCGCCGCTGTTCCGCATCGATATTGGCAAGGACGTCTACTACGCACTGGATGACGCCGAGCGCCAGGGCATCCTCGACCGCATTGCCGCCGAGAAGAAGAAAGGCAAAATCCAGGTAACGCGATTCAAAGGCCTGGGTGAAATGAACCCGCTGCAATTGCGTGAAACCACCATGGACCCCAACACGCGTCGGCTGGTCCAGCTCTATATTGACGCGGGAGACAACAGTAATCAGTTGCTGGATATGCTCCTCGCCAAGAAGCGGGCCAGCGATCGCAAGCAGTGGCTCGAAAGCAAGGGAAACCTCGCAGAAGTAAGTTGAATCCAAAGCCCCGCCTTGCGGGGCTTTGTTATTTATGCCTCAAAGAAAATACCCACTTATAACGGGTCGAAGGCCCTGGTTGGCGAGGTCCTGGCCGGATGTAGATCCATGATGCGGGTAGGGCTATATGTCTAGATATAGACATATTCGATATGAGGCGGTATGGCTATATATAGCCATTATGGGTATATATAGACATCTCATGCCCAGATGTAGACATTATGTCTATATCTGGGGCTTATGAATAAAACTGTTAGGCAATTATGAAGCATCTTAAACGATCTGAATTGTCGAATACTCTCGAAGAATTAGAATTCTTTCCTGAGCTAAAAGAAGACTTATCAGTATACATGTATCACTATATTCATCAGATCGATTTGGAGATGGTTCAACTTTTACTGAAAGCAGGCGCTAATCCCAATCCCAAAGAAAATATGGATTGCTATCTCCATCACTTGCTTCATGAGTACATTGTCACCAAATCTACTAAAGGCGATTCCGTGTTGCAGATGGCGCGTATTTTATTGGAGGCAGGAGCAAATCCAAATAGAGTATGGAGCAATAATTGGAGGGCCTATGATTACGCAGCGGACGATAATTATGTTTCGGAGTATGCTGAATTGCTTCTGAAATATGGGGCTGATCCATCCATACGAGAGAAGATCTAAAAATTCCTAACAAGCAGCGGCAGAGCGACAGCCAACGCTACGCACCTTTTGTGTTACTCGCTGGCGCTCAAACATTAACACAAAAGGTGCTCCGCGCTGGCTGCGCCTGCGCTGGGCGTTAGGCGACCGAGTGATCCACAAAAAATAAGAAGTGAATTAGATAAGATGAACGAAGAAAATGACGAGCGAATTGCGCGAAGAAAAGAAATATTTGGCGGCGCTCTTTTCGATATTGAACATGCCTTGAGCATGTACGCTACAAGTTATTGTACAGTTCCAGCATCCGCAATTTACGAGAAAGAGGCTTTAGATCCGTATATGAGTGTTGTGGAAAATTGTCACATCTACTTAATAGGATTTACGCCTGTCGTAAAATTGCTAGATGCAAAACAAGTAAATAATAATTTTCATCTAACATTTTCAGTCAAAGGAAAAGAATGTCAGATTTGTGCCGAGTTACCTCCAGTTCTAACCTTGAAAAGTGAAGAAGACATTTTCTATTTGGAAACTGTGGATGGTGACAGATGCTGGCCGAATGAAGCTGTGATGATGCGTAAAATATCGGAACAGACGGGTGAGTTAAACTTTGAGGTTAAATACGTAGGGCAAGCGTATGGGAAGGATGGCTCTAGAAATGCTGTAGATAGACTTCTAAAGCATGAGACACTGCAGAAAATTGCAGTCAAAGGTGTGCCAGATGGGCACAACTTGTCCTTACTGCTTCTTGAAGTTCAGCCTAATAATCAAATGTTTACGGTTTTTAATCCTTTTGCTGAGAATAGTGATAGCAGTAATGCTCGAATCAAATCTGGCATAGACAAACTGTACGGAACCACAGAGCAAGAGCGCATAGCGCTTTACGAGGCGTCATTAATTAGATACTTCATGCCTGAGTATAACAAGGAGTTCAAGAATAGCTTTCCTTCAACTAATTTGAAGATTCTTCAGGATTGCTATGAAAAGGATTTTTCTGCTGTCATCTCAGAAGTTTGTATCGAAGAACTCCCGTTCAAAATTTTTTCTACTAGTGTAGCTCCAAAGGCATTTCATATAGCAAAGCATGATCTTCACAAGGAAGATAATAGGAGAGCATTCTTCGGAATTTAAGGGGGTATGTATCGGGGCTCCGTCGCGCCTAACAAGCAGCGGCAGAGCGACAGCCAACGCTACGCACCTTTTGTGTTACTCGCTGTCGCTCAAACATTAACACAAAAGGTGCTCCGCGCTGGCTGCGCCTGCGCTGGGCGTTAGCATAACCAATGAATAAAGTATTTTTTCAGTCAAGAATGCAAGATGCTGTTTCTCGGATAATTCAATCGTCAATCTATGCGATAGTTTTACTGGTTACGTGCTATTCAGGTTCAATATTTTTAGATTTTCCGATTAACGAAATTTATCTAAAAATTTATACTGTCGGATTCTTCGTATTTCAAATGGCCATATTTACTTGGCTAGTTTTATTTAATACTGGTGGTGATAAGGTTGTCGAGCACTCTCTCGAAATTACCCGGGATAAGGTGAGGTACACTGATTTTGGCGATGTCACTGATTTAGATCGGTCAGATATAAAATCTGTAAATTTGAAAATGTTTCCATCAATAAATTTCGTGATTCTCGGGCTGTCTGGTCGTAAAATCGAGTTCCCGTACTTTACATTTAACTCGGAGCAGCGTCGCAGTATTCGTCAGGCTCTAGTGCCAAGAAGATGCTAACAATGCCGGGCAAAATACTCCGGGCCTTCGGCCCTCCGTGGGACAGCTTACCTTATACGCGTCCTGCGCGGGTCGCTACGCTCCCATTTTCGCGCAAAACGCGCATAAGGTAAGCCGCCCCTGCCGGCGGCGTTAACGTGCTGAGGCAAGAAAGTAGTTTGTGGGCTGGCTGAGAGAAATCGAATTTAAAAAGCATTGAATAGCGGATTGTGGTTGATTCCAGGTTCGGGTAAAGAGAAGGTTGGTGCTTCGGGATTTTACCGGCCATCCGAAATGATGGAGAAAGGCATAGTCCGCTAGAAATTGTTGGCTGCAAGTTAGGTGACCAAATTTCGGCGGCGCCTTAAACTGCAGGTTTTTTGTAATGTAGAGAAAGGCTTGTGGCTAATTCTCACCCTTTTTATATGGGTGCGGGCGGCAAGTCTCAAGCAGAAAATTTAGTCCGTAGCGGCCCAAAGGGCGGTGCACGTTAACAAGGCGCTGCAGCCGACATCTTACTTTGAGCACTTTGTTGCGCAGTCGCTACGCTCCTATTTTCGCGCAACAAAGCGCCCAAAGTAAGCTGCGGCTGAGCGCGGCGTTATGCAATCAAGGAGAAACTTCACAAGGAGAATGTGATGCCAAAACTATATCAATACCTCGGAATTACTCTTTTCTTCTATAGCAATGAGCATGAACCTATTCACGTCCATGCAAAATATGAAGGAAAAGAAAGTAAGGCGGAAATTCATTTCTTCCACGGAAAAATCAGCAAGATTATCATCAAGGATAAAGGGCAGGGTTTAGATCCTAAGAAGAGAAAAGAGTTTGAAGAATTTGTCAACGTATATGCTGATGAAATCGTTGAGAAGTGGGTTTCATACTTCGTGAGAAAGCAGCCTATTGCTCCTAAAGTAATCACGCAGAGAGTTAAAAATGTCAGAAATTTTGGTTGAGTCTGTCCGTCACCTAAAATCTCACATTCTTGAAATAACTTTCAATGACGGCCACAAGCAGATCGTAGATTTTGCACCATTTATATTTTCTGTGGGTCATCCAGACTATGAACAGTATAAGTCTGAAAGAAAGTTTCTTGAGTATGAGATAGTGGATGGGAACCTAAATTGGGATGATTACACAATGATTTTCCCTGTAGAGGACCTCTACGCTAACAAAATACTCCGAAGTGCATAACAATCAGCGGCAGAGCGACAGCCAACGCTACGCACCTTTTGTGTTACTCGCTGTCGCTCAAACATTAACACAAAAGGTACTCCGCGCTGGCTGCGCCTGCGCTGGGCGTTAAGCACTATGAGTATGTCAGCTAGTTTTAAAAAGAATTTTTCAACTTTCTTGTTGATTTTTGGAGTTGCCTCAGCAGCTTTTACAGCTTACTTCGCTCCATTTTTCGGAATGGTCTTTGATTCTGTTTCTAATTCAGGTTTCATAGAGCAATCTAAGTATGTCTTTGTGTTTTTAATTTCCAATCATATCTATCTGGTAGCGCTATCTTTGGTTGGGTTTTTTATAATGGGATTTAAGAGTAAAGTTTCTGGATCACTTGTTTTCGCTAGTATTCCTATCGTTAATTTGTGTGTCATTTTTGTTTTGGGCCAGTTGGTCGGTGGGTGGTGAGCACCCAGGTAGCGTCATGCTTAACAATCGCAAGCAGTTTGCTACGGCCCTCCGGGCCTCCGCGGGACGCCCAACGCTATGCACGTTTTGTGCGGGTCGCTGCGCTCCCAGTTTCGCACAAAACGTGCATAGCATTGGTCGCCCCTGTTGCGGGCGTTATGCGTCTCGGTTCAAAGGGAGTTACGAAATATGAATCTAAAATTTCCTAAGTCTATGGAAGAGTTTAAGGAGCTAATTGAGACTCTTGATGTCGAATCGCCAACTCAATGGGCGAGTAGTTCCGAGTATCGTCGTGGAGATGTAATTGAATTTTTATTTTTATGGTCAATTTGGCAATACATCGAAAACCCTAATAATTCATCTTATTCAAAAGATCGTATAGAAAATGAAAAAGCGTGGGCCAATAGAAACCCAAGTAGAACAATAAACCCTGTAATTCCGATAGTTGAAAAATTCATTAGCAAGGGAATATCTCCTGAAGAAATTTCGCAACTCGTTATGTTGGAGCAAGAAAGTTTGGCGTACAGTATCTGCTATCATCTGGACGATCCGAATTCATGCACCGGAATGATGAGCCATGAAGATAATGGGGTCGGCTTATATGTAGAAGATAAGAATGGAAATCCTATTGTTACCGAATGTATGACTTGTTTGCACGAAGTGCTTCATTGTGCAAAGCCTAAAGGTTTTCTACTTTGATTTACACTGATCAATGACGCTGAATAAATATAATTCAATTTGATCGGGCACTAAAAATTACATGTAGCGGTTTTAGTGTAAGTCAGTGGTGTAGTCAAGCATAACAAACAGCGGCAGAGCGACAACCAACGCTACGCACCTTTTGTGTTACTCGCTGGCGCTCAAACATTAACACAAAATATGCTCCACGCTAGCTGCGCCTGCGCTGGGCGCTCAGGGAGCCTCTAGCCTCGCTAAGCCGCTATCGAATTCTTGCTGGTGAATCGTCAGTAGGCTCCCGCGCTGTAGATCAATTCGTAGCTATGACTATAAATTTCTACGATGTTCCCAAACGGATCTTCCATATAGATCATGCGGTAGGGCTTCTCGCCGGGGTAATAGTAGCGCGGCTTCTCCATGCGCTTTTTACCACCAGCAGCCACGATGCGCTGTGCAAGTTCTTCGACGTTCGGGTCTTGTACGCAGAAGTGAAAAACCCCGGTTTTCCAGTACTCGAAATTGTCTTTCGGGTTGGTCTGGTTTTTGAACTGAAAAAGTTCCACTCCGATTCGATCTCCTGTCGATAGGTGAGCGATACGGAAGCTCCCCCAGCCCGCGCCGAATACATCGGTGCACATCTCTCCGATGGCGCTGTTGTCCTCTTCGATTTCGGTTGGCTCCATAATCAGATACCAACCCATGACCTCTGTATAGAATTTAACGGCGCGCTCAAGGTCCGGCACGGATATGCCAATATGTGAAAAATTTCTTGGATAAACGTTGCTCATTGCTGTCCTCCTCTGATGAGTAAGAAAAGGTTACATAACACTGATTATTACGTAAAATTATGATTTGTGATTATTTAGATTTCATAATGTAATGATAAATACCACTTGGTTACGCAGCTTTTGCACTCTGGTTGAAGTTGGTCATTTCACGCGTACCGCAGAGCGGCTCCATATGACGCAGTCCGGGGTTAGTCAGCACGTCAGAAAGCTGGAGGAGCAGCTCGGCGCCGAGCTGCTTGTACGGCAGGGCAAGCAGTTCTCACTCTCGGATACCGGTGAAAGGCTTTATGCCGACGCGCAGGGCATTCTCCTCGCGTTGTCGAATCTGGAGCAGAACATTCGAGACGATCCGCCCTACGAAGGCGTTGTGAGGGTGATGTCGCCGGGAAGTGTCGGGCTTAAGTTGTATCCACATTTGCTGGAGTTGCAGAGCGAGCATCCGAAGCTTGTTATTGATTATCGGTTTGCACCCAATGCCGATGTGGAAAATGCAATCGCTGAATCTACCGTTGATATTGGATTCATGACGTCGAAACCCACCCTGGCCGATGTGGTTTGCACGCCGGTCGCGGAAGAGTCGCTGCTGTTGGTAACACCTGCTTCAGTCAAAGAGCCGGAGTGGGACACGTTGATGGCACTTGGCTTTATCGACCACCCTGACGGGAGTCATCACGCTAACCTGCTTCTCGGTGCCAATTACCCTGAATTTCAGCACAGTAACCTGTTTCCAAGAACGGGATTCTCAAACCAGATTGGCCTGATTTTGGAACCGGTAAGTATGGGGCTGGGTTTTACCATTCTTCCGGCACATGCGGTTGAAGCCTTCCAACGGCCTGAGCAGATTAAAGCTCATCAACTTTCTAGCCCGGTCAGCGAAACGCTATACCTTTGCGCTCTGCGGAATAGGGCGCTTCAGAAGAGGCTGGAAACGGTAATTTCCGAAGCCAAGCGATGGCTCTAGGAAAAGCTGAAATTTGATAAATCGCGTCGCTACGTTCTAAATTTTGCGAAAATACGCATCGTTAGGGTTTCCACTTATCTGGGTAAGATCAGGCTCGACAAGGGCTCGTCAGTATTTGATGGAGCCCAATGTGCCATATGAACCTTGATGTTATTTCAGATGCGTTTGCAGAAACTGGATCATGTCGTCCAGAGTGTCCGGTGCATCATCATCAAAACAGTTGCCTAGATATTCGTTGCAGCCATTATCGAGAAAAGCATGATTTTTGTCTGCGTACTCTTTGAATACTACTGATTGCCCCGCCGTTTCCAGATGATCTGCAAACTTCTTAACGGCTGCTGGCGGTGTCGTTGTATCCCTGCTGCCGACGTGAGCAAATATTGCGGGTAGCTTTCGGTCCTGTACATTGGGTATCAGGTGAATTGGCGATACGGCCTGGTAGAGCTCCGGATGTGTGGCGACGCTGATATCGTTCCCGAAAATGCTACGCGCTTTGGCGCCGCCCATTTGCCAGAAGCCGTTACCCGGAGACTCCAGACCTTCGCGGACCCGCTTTTCAAGATCAAACACACCGTAGCTCAGTACCGCCGCTTTTATCGGGCTCTGTTCCCGGTTTGCGATCTGTTCCGGTGTTTTTCCGGCGGGGATATAGGTAGGCCGGAATGAGAGGTTACCCGGGCCGAAAGGTTTACTGCTCAGATTAGTCGCAGCGAGCACGACCATGGCGCTCAAGTGGCCACCGGCGCTATCGCCGGTAACGGCAATACGGCCCGGATCACCGCCATACTTGGAAATATGCGCTTCTACCCACAGAAATCCGCCGAGCGCGTCCTCAATAATTTCGCCCATGGTTGTGGTGTTGTTATTGTCACCGAGCAGTCGGTAGTTCATGTTGGCGACCACAAACTCGCCATTGCGTGCGAGGTATCTGGCAGTGGATTCCATGATGCTGTTGTCGTTAATCAGCCAGCCGCCGCCGTGATAGATGATCACAACCGGATACCGTTGGCGGCCGGTGTCAGGCACAAAAATGTCAGTGGTGAGGGTCTTGCCGCCGGCCTTTGCCCACGGGATATCCCGGTATTCGAGCAGTGGGCTCGTTACCTGCTGCGGAGTTGATTCGGCCGATGCCGATGCCGAGGCTGTGTAGCCTGTGAGTAGGAATAGCAGAGTGACGAGGGCAGAGCGAAGGGCGCTAGGTGAGCTTTTGAGGAGCATGGGTGGCCTCACATGTTGTGGTGAGGCCACTCTACGGGGCATTTCGAGCGAATGCCAGGCGGGCTGTCGTTTAGCCAGCTTCGGCAGTACGGGAGGGCTCTTCGGCGCTTGCGGAGGTCGCTGAAGCCCTGGCGAGCCGGCGGCCGTATGCGGCAAGCAGGAACCCGATCGGGAACATGATGACGCCGTAAATGGCCGAGGGTACCGACATCTCATTGGATTGCAGCAGGGTGAGTGTCACCATCAATCCGAGTGTGCCGTTTTTGATACCCAACTCGGTGGCAACCGCAAGGCGTTCGCGGCTTCCCAGCCCGGCAGCGCGGGTGCAGAGCAGGCCAATAGCGATACCCAGAATATTCAGGGCGACGGTTGCGGGGCCGGCCTGGATCAGCAGGTCGACGAAACGGTCGCGCATGCCGTAGATAATACCGGCGATCAGAACTGCAAGGACCAGCCCGCCAAACACGCTGACCAGCCCTTCCGCGCGTGCAGCCAGGGCCGGGCGCAACGCTTTCACGCCCATGCCTATGGCCACCGGTAGTAAAACGATCGCAGACAACATCAATACCGTCTTCCCGAATGGCAGAGAAATAGTCTGTTGTGTGCCGGAGAAAGCTTGCAGGGCGTAGTTTGCGAACAGCGGCAGGCTCATGATCGTGATCAGGCTGGCAGATACGGTCAAAACAATAGACAGTGCCACATTGCCCTTGGCCAACAGGGTAAACAGGTTTGATGTGGTACCACCGGGACACGCGGCGATGATTACCAGTCCAACCGCCATTGCCGGAGGCAGCTGTAGTGCCCATGCAAGCGCGAAGGCGGCGAGGGGCATGACCACGATTTGGGTGATAGTGCCGATAATCAGGCCGGCGGGTTTCACGGTGACCTGGTGAAAGTCCCGGGCGGTGAGGGTCATACCGATACCGATCATGATGATGAACAGGGACAGGGGGAGACCGATCGAAATGAGAGGGCTGGATTCCATGGGAACCTCCGGATTTATTATTAGCTCTTATGTGTATAGCCCAAAGTGCCGGAGCTTCCATACGTTGGCAAGTTTTCTAAGGACATGACGGTCGTGGCCTTTGCGGCTTCGCGGGTATGGCCACGCTGTCACCAGCGCCGACAAGCGGCGCTGGCGAGGGTGAGTGCAGGCCAAGCTCAGAGCAGGTTCATTGCAGGCTGAGCTAGCGCAGACTGAGCTAGTGCAGATTGAGAGAGTAACGCAAGGTTGTGTAATCTAGCGGGTCGGCCTTGCAGGCAAACCCCAGTTCCCGCGCGACGTGGTCGATGGCGCTATTGCCTGCGGACTCGATGGAGTAGATTTCGTCCAGGCCATCTGCTTTGGCGGCGTCGACCAGCTCGCCTAGCAACAGTTTACCCAGGCCGACGTTTTGCCAGTCATCGGCAACCACGACGGCGCACTCGCAGGTGCGGCCATCCGGATCACAGGCGAAGTTGGCGACACCCGTGGCGTGCAGGGTCCCGGATTCATCCTCAAACAGTGCGATAAAGGCTTCGTGCTGCGCGTCATTGTCGGTGAGTACGCGCATCAGTTGCTGACTGACCTGGCCGATCCCGCCGAGAAATCGCATGCGGCTGGAGTCTGCTGACAGACTCTCAATCAGCTCCCGTTCCAGTTCACCGTCGCTGGCCCTGACCGGGCGGATGCTGACTTCGCGGCCGTCGCGTAGCGTGTGGGTCGTGTAAGACATAAATTAGCCCTCCCCGTTTTGTGGTGGAGAAATACTACGGTGGGCCTTTTGGTCTCGAAAGGTTCCACGGTCAGGAGCGTGAATAATCCTGCATAAAGTGTTCACGGTGCGAAATTGCAATTAAAACTGGGCAGTCTACCGCGCTGTGTTATAGTGCCGCGGCTGGCGCTACCGCCAGTTGCGTCATCTGTAGGTCGAATTAATTTTCGACTCAATTCCGGAACGCTGTTCTCAACAGTGTGTCTGAACCCTTTCTACTGAATGCCGCACCCGGCCGATTGAGAACATTCGGCCAACGCCTTTGGCGGCAACCAATCTCACCCCGTGGAACATCGGCCCTGAATCTGAAGTCTGACTGGACTTGAAACAAGGGATCGGCGGGTTGAGCATTCCAATTTTTGCCCGGAGCACCACGGCTCGGGCGCAACGCGAGCCGGCGTGATTGTTCCGCAGGCTGCACTCAAGTAAGAAAACCTATGCTTTTTGAAGACCTCGGCCTTGTGCCGGAAATTGCCCGCGCCGTTGCGGAGCAGGGCTATACCAAACCCACCCCGATTCAGGAGCAGGCCATCCCTGTGGTAATGCGCGGTGGTGACGTGATGGCGGCGGCCCAGACCGGTACCGGCAAGACTGCCGGTTTTACCCTGCCGCTGCTGCACAAACTGAGCGCCGGTGAGCGCGCGCGCAACAACCAGGTGCGCGCCCTGGTGCTGACCCCTACCCGCGAACTGGCGGCGCAGGTGTTCGACAACGTACAGAGCTACAGCCAGTACCTGCCCATGCGTCACTCGGTGGTGTTTGGCGGTGTGAAGATCAACCCGCAGATGATGCGCCTGCGCGGTGGTGCAGACATTCTTGTGGCCACCCCCGGCCGTCTGCTGGACCTGTACAACCAGCGCGCGATCAAGTTCGACCAGTTGGAAACCCTCGTGCTGGACGAAGCCGACCGCATGCTGGACATGGGCTTTATCCACGACATCAAAAAAATCCTGAAGGTACTGCCGACGAAGCGCCAGAACCTGCTGTTCTCTGCGACCTTCTCCCCGGAAATCCGCAGCCTGGCCAAGGGCTTGGTGAATGACCCGGTAGAAATCGACGTGGCGCCGCGCAACAGCACCACCAAGACGGTGGTCCAGAAGCTGCACCCGGTGGATAAGTCCCGCAAGGCGTCTCTGCTGTGTCATCTGATCAAGGAAAATGGCTGGCATCAGGCGCTGGTGTTCAGCCGCACCAAGCACGGTGCCAACCGTCTGGCCAAACAGTTGGAACAGAGCCGAATTCCGGCGGCAGCGATTCACGGCAATAAAAGCCAGAATGCGCGCACCAAGGCCCTGGCCGACTTTAAAGCCGGCAAGGTGCAGATTCTGGTGGCCACTGATATCGCCGCGCGCGGTATTGATATCGACCAGCTGCCCCAGGTAGTGAACTTCGATTTGCCGAACGTGCCGGAAGATTACGTGCACCGCATTGGCCGTACCGGCCGTGCCGGTGCTTCCGGCCAGGCGGTGTCTCTGGTTTCAGCGGATGAAGCCAAGCAGCTGTGGGATATCGAGAAGCTGATCCAGAAGCCGATCGAGCGGGAAGAAATTGAAGGCTTTGAGCCGGATCACCAGTTGCCGGCCTCTGGCGGTAAACCGGGTAAGGGCAATCAGGTGCGTCGTGGCGGCGGTGGTCGCAACAAGCCGTCTGGTAACAAGGCTGGCGGCGGTCGCGCTTCTGGGAACCGCGATTCTGGTGGCCGCTCTGAAAACCGCAACGGCGGCCAGCGCTCTGGCAATCGTGCGAACGGTAATCGGGTGGACGGCAACCGGAGCGGGGGAAATAACGCTGCCAAACCCGGGCAGCGCCGCCGTCGTCCGCAGCGGAAAACGGAATCCGCCTGACAGCGGATTCTCTAGCTGTGCGCGCGGGTAATCTCGCGCGTCATCGCGAGAAGCGTCTTGAGAGGTATCACGAGAGGCATCAGTAGCTGAGCCCGACACGCTGTAACACGGACTGAATGCCGGTGACTAGGGCCTGGCATTTTGCTGCATCGAGTGCATCTGCATGAGGTGCGGCAAAGCTTCCCTTGTCGTTATCAAAGTATTTTCCTGAGGCGCCCTCGAACTCTCGGGAGAGGGTGGCGCGGACAAGGATGTCTGCGCCGATCTGGATATCATTTCCCGCCTGCCCAAATCCTTCTTTCACCATTTTGGTGGCCAACAGCGAGCCCGGGTTTACCGCGACAAGCATCGGCCCCTGATCTCCATTCTGCTGAGCCGTCCACATAGTGAGTGCCAGCTTGCTCTGCGCGTAGGCCGTGAAGGCATCGTCGATTTCCCGTTTTCCCGCAAGTGCCTGCAGATCGACCGGCGACTGTGCGGCAGACGACAGGTTGACCACGCGCGCATCTGCGGCCAGGTTTGACGTCAGCAATTGCGTCAGCAAAAAGGGCGCAATGGTATTTACCGCAAACCGGATATCCAGGTTGTCTTCTGTACGCGTTTCCGGAACCTGAAACACACCGGCATTATTGATCAGAACATCAATGACCGGGTGATCTCTGGTGACCGCCTGAGCAAGCGTTTGTACTTCTTCCAGCACGGAAAAATCGGCGAGGTAACCAGCTGCGGTATTTTTTTCTGCCGCACCCGGGGCCTTCCCGAAAACCGTTTCTTGCGCTGTGGCGAGCTTGGCTGCGCTGCGTCCGTGCAATAGAACCTCGTGCCCTTGTGCATGCAGTGCCTGTGCCGTGGCCAGACCCAGTCCATCGGTGGCACCGGTGATCAGAATGGTTTTCTTGTTCGCTTTCATAAGGCCTCCATTTTCGTAGTCAGGGTGCTTTGCCGCTCGTCTCAGCCGGTGCTGGCAGAATTCTCAGTAGCTACTCGATTCGGTAGCTGCCATTGGAGTTGATGTAGAGTACCGCGCCTTCCTGAGTTTCGATGCGATGCTTACCCGCTGTGGAGGCGCTGAAAAAGCTGCTTGGCGATAGCGATGTCCGGGTTTTGTCTCTGTTCCATCGGTAGCTGGCCTCACCGCTGACCACTACCGCTTTCAACCCGTTCGGGTTCTCGATGGTGCCGTTGAATCCGGCAGGTAATCGGACAAAGCTGCCATTGGCCGCACTGGGTTTACCCCAGAGATACGCCACTTGCGCGTTCCCCTTATCGAGCCAGGTCACGTCTTTCGCATCCAGCCAGACGAGGTTGCGCTCATCGATATTGATCGGGCGCTCGCCGCTATCAAACGCTTTCTCCGGGGGCAGCACGAGATAGGGACCGCTGTCGATCTCCAGATAGATCAGGTTGCGCTCTCCATTGGCTGCGGTAATGTGGGTTTCCCCTGCGGGCTGTGTCCAGAATGAGCCGGTGGAGAGCCACATGTTTTCCGCGCCCGGGTCATCATTGTGCATACGCCCTTCAATCACCACACCGCGGTAAGTGATGTTGTGAATGTGGGGTGGGGAAGAGAACCCCTTGTCGAATTTCACCAGCATCCCGGTTGCCATATCTTTGGTCCGGTCTCCCCACAGGTCGGCGGCTTTGGGGCTGGCATCCCCTCTGAGCGGGTTGAGCAGGCCCCACTCAATATTGTCGGTGGCAATGACGGTGTGATCGCCGGCGATGGTGGGTAGTGCAAACAGACTTGTAGCCAGAGCTATTGCCGTTAGTGTGATTTTTCTCATGTGGATTTATCTCCCGGTGAGGACCAGCGCCTTCCTTTGGGAAGAGCGCTGTGCCCCTGCCTTGGCGTAAGGGAACAATTAATTTTCTACAACAACCTTGCCGATGGCTTTGCCAGTCGTGAGGTGATCCTGGGCGCGGCCGATATCTTCGAGACCAAAGTAGGTGTCGTCCACCAGGGGTGTCAGTGCGCCGGCATCAATAATTTTTGCCAGTTCCTTCAGAATGGCACCGTGGGTTTCCCGCTGCACGTTGTGCAGCATGGGGATCAGCATAAATACCACATGCAGTGACAATCCTTTGAAATGGGCCGGGCTGAGGTCCAGGTCGAGCAGCGCGACGGTGGTGGCGATTTGGCCGTTGAGTGCGGCAGCCTCGAACGAGTTGCCCAGGTTCGCGCCACCCACCGAGTCAAACACGATATCGAAGCCGGTCCCGCCGGTGTGTTTTTCCACATAGTCAGCGACCTTCTCTTTTTTGAAGTCGATGGCGGTGGCTCCGTACCCTTGGATAATCTCCAATTGCTCGCCGTGGCCGGTGGCGTATGTATCGGCACCGAAGTGGCGCGCCAGCTGGACTGCGACGTGGCCGACACCACCGGCACCGCCGTGGACCAGTACGCGTTTTCCTGCCTGGGTACCAGCCCGTTTCAGTCCCTCAAATGCGGTGATGCCAACCAGGGGGAGCGCGGCCGCTTCACGCATGGAGAGGGTTTTGGGTTTGTGCGCGACCAGGCGGGCGTCCGCCAGCATAAATTCCGCGAGGCTGCCTTGCAGGTCTGCCAGCCCACCGGCGCAGCCGTAGACTTCATCGCCAGGCTGGAAGTCATTCACGCCTTCGCCGACGGATTCCACGGTGCCGGCGAAGTCCATGCCGAGCACGGCGGGAAGATCCGGTGCCAGAGGGAGCTCCTTACCCATTTGGCGGATCATGGTATCGACGGTATTGACGCTGGAGGCGGCGACGCGCACCAGCAGGTGACCGGGTTGTACGTCCGGGCGCGGCAAGTCGGTGGCCTGGAAGCGGGCATCGGCGCCGTATTCGTTGAGGATCATGGCTTTCATGGTGTGCTCCTGTCGCTGCCGGGGTCCGTGGTCTTCAGTGCCCGCGGCAAGTGGTATAGGGACCGTTCTGATGGAATACCACTAAGATAGGCGTTTCCCGTTTCAATAAAAACGGTGCATATCGGAGTTCACTTTTTAGCTTTTCTATATAAACGGCTATTGCAGCCAGGTGGGGCGTTGTCCGATGTGCTCAAGCAGAAAGTCGATAAACACCCGCACCTTGGCGGTCAGGGCGTTGGATTGTGGGTAGACAAGCCACAGTGCGGCCCGGGTATCGGCTTGATAGTCGGGGAGCACCCGGATCAGGGCACCCGAATCCAGATCCGCTTTGACGCTCCACAGGGCGTTCAGGGAGATACCGGCACCGGCGATGGTGGCAAGCCGCTGGCTGGCGCCGTCGTCGATGGTGAGTCGGGAGCCGGCCGTGCGCGGGTCGAACTCGCCGCGGCGGCCATCGGCGGCGACCAGAGGGGTAGTACCGAGACCGCGAAAGGCGATCAGCTGATGCTGACCGAGCGCTTCCGGGGTTGGCGGGGCACCGTGTTGCTCGAGGTACGCGGGGGACGCACACAGCACCACAACATCATCGGCCAGTTTGCGCGCTTTCAGGCTGCTGTCCGGCAGTGCCGCATAGCGCAGTGCCAGATCGAAGCTGCCTTCGATCAGGTCGAATTCCGTATCCGTGAGTCGCAGGTCCAGATGGACCTTGGGGTGGCGCTGCATAAACGCCGGCAGGATCGGCGCTATATATAGCTGCGCAAAGGTGCTTGGGGCGGTGAAGCGCAGGGTGCCGGTGGCTTCGAGGTTACCTTTGCCGAGGGCGGCAAACGCCGCGTCTTCCTGGGCGAGGAGTTCTCGGGCAAAGGGCAGGAATTCGGCGCCCTCGAGAGAGAGGGCCACCTTGCGTGTGGAGCGGTGCAGCAGATCTGCGCCAAGGGACTTTTCCAGCTTGGCCAGTTTGGCGCTGGCCACCGCCGGTGCCATCCCCAGCTCGCGGCCAGCGGCACTGATATTCAGCATTTCTGCGGCTCGCACAAACAGGCGTATGGCTTCGGTATCCATCGGCAGGCTTCATCTACGGTAAAGAAAACACGTCGGCGTGCCGCCGGGCTGTGGGCAGCGCAGTCTGCCCATCAGTTTTTTTGACGCTCGAAATAATCCAGTGCCAGCTGGGTAATCGCCCTGGTACCGATGGCCAGCGCACTTTCATCCACATAAAAGCGCGGTGAGTGGTTGCTGGCGGCGGTGGCCGGGTCGGTGCCCTTCGGGGTGACGCCGAGGAAGTAGTAAAAGCCCGGTACTTCATTGGCGAAAAAGGAAAAGTCCTCGGCGCCGGTAATTTTCGGGATCACCATGACTTTGTCATCGCCGGCTGCCGCTTTCAGCGCCGGGATGGCGGCCTGGGTCAGTTCGGGATTGTTCACGGTGACCGGGTAGCCCTCGAGAATTTCCACTTCCGCTTCGGCTCCGCTGCTTTCGGCAATTTTCTCCGCGGTCACCTTGAGGCGTTTGAAAATCTCCTGGCGGTTGTCCATATCGAAATTGCGGATGGTGCCATTCAGGTAGACGCTGTCGGGGATGATGTTGTTGCGTACACCGCCGTCGATTACGCCGTAGGACACCACCGCCGGTTCCTTGGTGATATCGATCTGCCGGCTCACCAGGGTCTGGGTGCCCATTACGATCTGCGCCGCGGCGGTGATCGGGTCTACACCGCCCCAGGGGCGGGAGCCGTGGGTCTGGCGGCCTTTTACGTTGATACGAAATTCATCGGAGCTCGCCATCAGCGGGCCGGAGCGGTAGCCGATCACACCCACCGGCAGGCTGGAGGTCACGTGCTGGCCAAACGCCACGTCCGGCTTGTATTTTTTGAACAGGCCTTCCTTCAGCATCAGTTCCGCACCGCCTTCCTCGCCATCCGGCGCGCCTTCTTCTGCGGGCTGGAAGATAAACAGCACATTGCCGGCCAGCTCACCGCGCATATCTGCCAGTACCTGGGCGGCGCCCATCAGCATGGCGACGTGTGTGTCGTGGCCACAGGCGTGCATCACGCCCACTTCCTCACCGTTGTATTCGGTTCTGGCCTTGGAGGCGAAGGGAATGTCCACCTGCTCGGTAACGGGCAGTGCATCCATATCCGCGCGCAGCGCCACGGTGGGGCCGGGCTTGCCACCCTTGAGCAGAGCGACCACACCGGTGTGGGCGATGCCGGTTTCCACTTCCATACCGAGGGCTTTCAGGTGCTCGGTGATGTATTTGGCGGTTTCAAATTCGCGGTTGCCGAGCTCCGGGTTCTGGTGCAGGTGGCGGCGCCACTCGATGACCTTGTCTTCGGTCTGCTTCAGCTGTTTGTCCAGTTCGGCGGCGTGTGCCATGGGCACGAGGGCGAAGGCTGGGGTGAGGGATATCGCGAGTGCGATGAGTGTCTTTTTGATCGAATTATTATTCACAAGGATTTCCTGTGTTGCGATGCATAGCCAATAGTGAGGTAACCATGCGCTGCTGCAAGAATCAATCCTGATCGCCGGAAGCGGCTGAGACGATTGCGCCGGGTAAAAAAAACCGCGCTCGGAGGCGCGGTTTCGGGAAGTCAGGAGGAGGTTGGGATTTACATATTGAAGTAAGTCGCCGCGCCCGGTCCCACCGGCATGCCGGCAATAAACACCCACAGGAAGAACAGGGCGGTCCAGCCGATAAAGAAGAAGATGGAGTAGGGGATCATGGTGGAGATCAGCGTACCCATGCCCAGGTCTTTCTTGTAGCGGGTGGCGAAAGACACGATCAGACCGAAATAGCTCATCATTGGCGTGATGATATTGGTCACGGAATCGCCGATCCGGTAGGCCGCCTGGATCACTTCCGGCGCATAGCCCAGCAGCATCAGCATCGGCACAAAGATCGGCGCGGTCACCGCCCACTGGGCCGACGCGCTGCCCAGGCTCAGGTTTACCACGCCACACATCATGATAAAGAACAGGAACAGAATCGGGCCGGTGAGGCCAATGCTCTGCAGGGCCTCGGCACCCAGCACCGCAAAGATGGTACCCAGGTTGGTCATCTTGAAGAAGGCCACGAACTGCGCGGCGAAGAACACCAGCACGATGTACATGCCCATGGTGCCCATGCTCTTGGACATGGCGTCGATCACGTCACGGTCGTTCTTCATAGTGCCCACGGTCTTGCCGTAGACAAAGCCCGGGATCGCAAAGAACACCACGATCAGCGCCACAATGCCCTTCAGGAACGGGGAGCCGGCCACGGCGCCAGTCTCCTGGTTACGCAGTACGCCCCACTCGGGCACGATGGTGAGTGCCAGCAAACCACACACGCCCAGTACCGCGAGGCCGGCGAACTTCAGGCCGCGCTTTTCCTCGGCGGTGAGCTGGGTCATCTTGTCCTGGGACAGGTCCACGGAGGCTTCGCTGTTGTCGTACTTGCCCAGTTTGGGCTCGACGATCGCCATGGTCACCCAGCTACCCAGGGCGGTGATCAGGAAGGTACTGATGATCATGAAGTACCAGTTCACTTCCGGGCCAACCACATAGTTGGGGTCGATCATATGCGCGGCGGATTCGGTGATACCGGACAGCAGCGGGTCCACGGTGCCCAGCAACAGGTTGGCACTGTAGCCACCGGAGACACCGGCGAAGGCCGCGGCCAGACCGGCCAGCGGGTGGCGGCCGAGGGAGTGGAAGATCATTGCCGCCAGCGGGATCAATACCACATAGCCCAGCTCAGACGCGGTATTGGAGATGATACCGGCGAACACCACGATCACGGTGACGGTGCGCTTGGAGGCCTTCAGCACCATGCCGCGCACGGCGGCAGACAGCAGGCCGGAGTGTTCCGCAATGCCCACACCCAGCAGGGCCACCAGTACCGTGCCCAAGGGGGCGAAACCGGTAAAGTTGGTGACCAGTGTGGTTACGATAGTCCTGAGCCCCTCACCGGAGAGCAGGTTCACCACATGGATGACCCCGTCTGCGGAGCGGCCGGCGGCGCCTTCCGGGCGCGGATCGATCACCGAGAGATCGAAGAATGAGGCGATGCCACTCAACACCACCACGCCCAGGGCGAACATGGCGAACAGGGTAATGGGGTGAGGGAGCAGATTGCCCAGCCACTCGACCGTATCGAGGAAGCGGGTAAATGCGGTTTTCTTACCAGGCCCGGCAGGCTGGATGTCACTCGAGGAAGTGGATGTCGTCATTATTTCTCCTGTGGCTCGCCTGCCGGCTAAAAAATGATCAAATGGCGCGCAATCATACATGAAAAATGACAGCGATGCCTTTTGGCGCAGCGATACCGGTTTTTATTCTCTGGCTATGCAATTTTCGGGCAATGTTCCGCCCAATTATCGGTTTAATAAAGGACATGCTGCCAGTTAATTGGCGCAGAATGCAATGTTTGTCAGGGTTTGCGCAGGGCTGGGCAGAACGGGGCAGGGCGATAGGGCAGGGGCGGGCGCGGGCACCGGCGGTGCCCGCGTAACGGTATGGTCAGAATTTGTAACCGAGACCGACGGAATACACCCAGGGGTCGATATCCACATCGGTGGTGATGCGGGTGTTGTAGCCCTGGTTGGTGCGGAAGTCGATTTTCGCCTTGGTATCGATGTCCAGATACCAGACGGCCGCGTTAAACAGCCAGTTGCTGTCGCGGCCGAACATAATGTCGATCCCCAGCTCGCCGGCCAGGCCCCAGGAGTCATCCAGTCTCAGTGTGGCGTTACTGCTGGCGTCGAGCACGTCCTCAAAGTATTCCTGGGCGACGTTGCTGATGTCCTCGTCCATAAAGGTGGTGAAATTCACACCGATACCCACATAGGGCTGCACCCAGGATTCCTTGCACACTGGGAACCACTGTACGGTGAGGGTGGGGGGAAGGTGCTCGATGCTGCCGAGATCGACTTTGCCCAGCAGGCCACCGTTTGGATCCGGCAGGCCAGCCACCGCGAGGTCGTGCTTAAATGGCAGGGCAGCCAGCAGCCCCAGAGCGAAGTGGTCGGCGAACAGCCAGCTGGCGGTAAAGGTTGCGCTGTCTCCATCGTCTACATAGACACGGGTATCCTCCAGGTAGATGCTATTGTCGATGCGCAGCAGGTCGGAGTCGTCATCCGGATCCACAAGGCCCCAGCCGATGCGGACAACAACGTCCCCCTGTTCATAATCCGCCAGGCAGTAATTGGCGCCCAGAGAGGCCACTATAAGGGCGGCGGCGAGGCTGAGAGTTTTCATGAGGTCGCTCCTTGAACTACATGGCGTTACAAAACATCGGATCCGCGCAACACTTTGAGTCTAGTCGGGCGTTGGTTTACGTAACCTTTTCGCGTCTTATCCGGTGCCAGCCTGTCAAAGGTTCCATCTCCGGGTGTGTGCAGGGTTGTTAGAGGCGTGTCCTGGCGCAATAATGTGATCACAAATTCGGACTTCCGGTGTAGTGTAGGTGAAGAGATGAAAATTGGTGTTCTGAAGACGGATGATGTGCGGCCACAGTTGGTGGATGAGTTTGGTGAATACCCGGAGATGTTTGCGGCGCTGCTGCAGCGGGAGGATCTGTCTCTGGAGTTTGTGACCTACGAGGTGCAGCACGGGCAGTATCCGCAAGATATTGATGAGGTGGATGCCTATCTGATGACGGGCAGCAAAACCGGTGTTTACGATGATCAGCCGTGGATTGCGCCGTTGATGGCGTTTGTGCAGGAGCTGCACCGCCGGAAGAAGCCGACCCTGGGGATCTGTTTTGGTCACCAGTTGATTGCACAGGCACTGGGTGGTGAGGCGCGCAAGTCGGAGAAGGGCTGGGGTGTGGGTGTGCACAGTTATGAGGTGCAGGAGACGCCGGGCTGGATGGTGGAGCCGCAGGATCAGTTCAGTCTGCTGGTGAGTCATCAGGATCAGGTGGTGGCATTGCCGCCGAAGACAAAGGTGATTGCGTCCAGTGATTTCTGTCCTTATGCGATGCTGCAGGTGGGTGAGCACATGCTTACGATGCAGGCGCACCCGGAGTTTACCAAACCGTATTCGAAGGGCCTGATGGAGTTGCGTCAGGAGGTGTTCGGGGTGGATATGGTGGAGAAGGGCAAAGAGTCCCTGCACAACGATATCCATGCGAGCGCGGTGGCGCGCTGGATGTTGGCTTTTTTGAAGAGTGCTTCGTAGGTAGCATCTCACAGTCAAGGTGCTTTGTTGTCATCTCGTGGCGCCAAAGCACTGGGTATCTGTTTTCGAAACCGCTGTGGATACATCCCTGTACGCTGCGTCGGCGACGTCCATGTCGCCGACGCTTTCGAAAACAGATACCCAGCACTTTGACTTCAGCTCACCTATTTACTTCGTAAGCACGTTATTTCCACTTGATATTGCAGCCGATAGACGGCGTCTGATCTTCGCTCGGTTTCTCGCCAGTCAGAATCTTATCCACAGCCTCCAGTAAATCCTTTCCGTCCACAGGCTCATCATTCCCTGGTCGACTGCCATCAAACTGGCCGCGATAAGCCAGCTTTCCTTCCTGATCAAACAGAAAAAAGTCCGGTGTGCAGGCCGCGTCAAAGGCCTTGGCGACGGACTGATCTTCATCCACCAAATAGGCAAACGGATATCCCCGCAGTGCTATTTCCTCGCGCATTTTTGCCGGGCTGTCTTCGGGGTAGCTGGCGAAGTCGTTGCTGTTGATGGCGACGATACCGAGGCCTCTGGGCATGGTCTGGTTGGCGAAGGTGGTGAGGGCGTCGGCGATGTGTTTTACGAAGGGGCAGTGGTTGCAGATAAACATGACCAGTAGCGGTTTGCCGGCGTAGTCGGTGCTGCTGATGGTTTTGCCTTCCGCGTCGGGGAGGGTGAAGGCGGGAATGTTGGTGCCTAGCGGGATCATCGTGGATGGAGTCAATGCCATAAAAAATTCCTTTTGTTGGCAGGAAGTTAAGCGGGTTTTTATTTGGGAGGCTACATGTCGTGAATTTTAAAGCGCGCGGAGGTACGCGGAATTGCCATAGTAATGGAATTCTTCCAGGGCACTGTACGCCAGCTTGATCACATGATCGTCGTCACTGTGCAGCGCCTTTTCTACAATCTCCGCCTGTCGTTGTGAAATGGAGCGCAGTTCACTCTTCTCAATGGGCAGAATATTTTTCGGTCCGGTACTCAAATACGCGATCACCAGCCCTTGCCAGAAATAGCGCAGTGCCGCTTCGCGATCGTCGCAGTAGGGCAGGATCAGACGCAGTGCGTGACAGCCGGTTACACCGTGGAGCAGGGTAAAGTCGCCGGTGCCGAGATAGGCGTGTATGGCGACATCCGCAATATCCTCCAGCCCAATCGATTGCGGCTGAATAGGGGTATCCATCCAGCCCGGTTGGCCGGTAACGGACTGCATATGATCGGCAATATTTCCCGGTGCTAGGGGAATGGCGGGGTATTTACTGGCCACCGCGGCAAGGATTTCGGCTGGTGAAGCGGGAGTTCGCTGATCGCTGCTGGCAAATTCGTGATAGTCGAGGTTCCAGTAAGTGAGGCCCATGGCCACTTCTTCGAGGTGGCGGGCGTCGATGCCATAAGCGGTACGGATCAGCCCGTGAAATGCGGCCGTGGCCATGGACGGCAGCAGTGGTGGCAGCTCCTGTTGCAGACATTTGGCGATACCAAGCTGTTTGAGCTGGCGTTCGTAATAATTCAGCACGCTGGGGGAGCGATCTTCGCGGTTGCGTCCCTGTACGGGATCGCTGATCTGTTCCACTGGACTCGCCGGGCGCGGTTGCAGATGCGGTGTGCTGCGATCGAACGCGTGCCGCAGGCAATCAGGGGGAGCCCTCAGTTTGTCGAGGGCGATGAGTACCATGGGCAGGTGGTTGGCGAGGCGATCGCCGTAGTGCACGTGGTAGCGACTGCCTGCTTCCAGCAATTGTGCACAGTCGCGGGTGATACTCATAGGGTTTCTCCCTGTCTGGCAAACGGATTGAAACAGGCTAGCGGATTTCTACGGGGTCTCCCAATTGTATGGTTGCCGTGGGCTGGTCGGCAGTGGCCGGGGCCAGGTTCATACCGAAGTAAATCTGTCCATCTTCCCAGCGCCGGTAGCTGGCCAGGGTTTTCAGCGGCTCTTTCTGAGCGCGACCGGTAAACGGGTGGAGCCCGGGAATGGCGCAGCGGGCGCAGGGATGGGTACAGTCGAAGGTCACGGGCCCGTCTTGGGTGTGGACAATCAGGGTTTTCCAGTCGTCTTCTGCAAAAGGTTCACAGCCACTGACCACCAGGTTCGGGCGGAAGCGCAGCATGGATACGGGCTCAGTCAGGCGGCTGTTGAGATCGTCCAGGGAGGCCTGACTGATAACCAGTAAAGGCGCCGCGTCCGCGAAGCTGACCTGGCGATCCTGTCGGGGCGCCTCCAGCGGGCGCTGGAACTCCGCCCCCTGGGCCACCAGTCGTACCGGTGACTGCAGCTGGTCGCTCAGCCATTGCGCTACATCATCGCCCGCATCCCGGGCTGTCACATCATCACCCCACACACGCACGCTTCTCAGCTCGGAATCAGCGCCAGGCTGATTTACCTCGAACCGCTCACCGCTGGCACTTTCCAGTTGTAAGCCCGTCGCGGTCACCGCCGCTTTGAGTTGAGCCATGGCACGGGTGCGGCGCTGGGTGACGAACTGATTGTCGGTATCTACCAGCATCCAGCGGCGGTCGTTCACCGCACCATAGGTGTCCAGCGAAAGGGATTTGGTCTTATGGCCCTGCAGAGATTTGACCGGGAAGTGATAGAGCGCGGAAATTTCCATTGGTGGCTCCGGAGTAGGGGGATTTATCTGGCCGGCATTAGCGCATCACGGCCGTCATGGTACAGGAGGTAGCAGCGAAGCTCTAACTGGAACGCCCGCATTCGCATTTGGGACAAACGGAGTCAATACCACCGCGATGAATAGTGATACATTGGGTGTGCGCATTAAACTACGGTAGCAAGTAGAAAAATAAGAACGGAGTGACGGCGATGGGTCTCTCGAAGTGGCTTTTGTGTGTGGCAATGATTTTTGTCTCGGTCAGTGTCCGGGCAGAGCCCTTTGTTGTGGGCGGCGCACAGTCTCCTCAGAGTCTTTCTCCATACCTTCGTATACTGGTTGACGAGCACCGTGGCCTGAGCTTTCGCGATGTCGCGGAATCCGATTTCTCCGGACGCTGGTGCACCAGTGAGGGTGACGGGACCAATTTCGGTTTCAGCGATGCCGCTTACTGGGTTGCGGTCACCCTGCATAATCCCACGGCTGCGCCCCTCGAGCTGGTATTCCGTCAGGACTATCCGCTGATCGATTACCTGGATTTCTGGCAACCCACAGACAACGGCAGCTGGACTCAGATTGCAACCGGCGATCGCCGCGCGTTCGACACTCGTCCATTGAATATGCGGGATTTTATCTTCCCGATTACCCTGCCCGGTAATGCCACCCGGACTTACTATCTGCGCTATCAGACTGCGGGCTCCATGAATATCGGGCTCAGTGTCAGCAGCGAGATTGCACTGCTTCCCCAGCTGAGTAAAGAGCAGCTGCTGCTTGGTATCTACTACGGTGGATTCATCGTGCTGGTGGTCTACAACCTATTTTTATTTCTCGCGGTGCGCGACCGCGCCTATGCCTTTTATATGGGGTATGCAATCTGTTATGGGCTCTATTTCGGAGTGCACAACGGTGTCTCTTACCAGTACCTGTGGCCGGAAAATCCCTGGTTGGCGAATCAGAGCCTGGTGGCATTGCTTGGCCTCACGCTGATTTTGGGTATCCAGTTTGTGCGCACTGTATGTGCGGGTCCGCAGCTGGCTCCGCGCACGGATCTACTGGCCCGGGTGTTGCTGTACGCACTGCTCCCTTTGACTGCCATATCGCCCTTCGTCAGCTATGGCCCCATGATTCTGATACTGGCAATTCTGACCCTGGTGCTTTCCATGCTGTTTATGGTGATGGGTGTGCTCAGTCTGTTGGGGGGATCGGTGTCCGCGCGGTATTTTCTCGTTGGGTGGACGGCACTACTGGTGAGTGTGGTTATCTATATGCTGAAAACATTTGGCCTGCTGCCGCACAACAGTATTACCCATAATGCCTTCCAGGTGGGGGCGCTGCTGGAGATGGTGTTGCTTTCCCTGGCGCTGGGGGCGAGGGTTGGTGAGATTCAGCGGAGTGGCTATCTAGACCCGTTGACCACACTGTTCAATCGCCGCCATTTCGACGAGCGATTACCGAAGGAGTTTGCGAGTGCCGAGCGCAATGGGACGCCTCTGGCGCTGCTGATTCTTGACCTGGATCACTTCAAGGTCATCAACGATGGCTTGGGGCACGTGCGGGGCGACGCGGCTCTCGCTGCACTGGGGCAGTTGGTCAGAAAGCAGATTCGTAAACCGGTCGTGGCCTGCCGTTATGGAGGGGAAGAATTCGCGATTCTATTGCCGCGCACGAACCGTGCACAAGCGGCAATTGTGGCGGAGCGGTTACGTCACCTGGTTGCGGAGCTGAGCCTGAACGATATTTCTCTTACCGTGAGCTGTGGTGTCGCAGCCCTGGAACAAGGAAACTACTCGTCAGCGATTCAGTTGTTTGAGGCGGCAGATGCTGCGCTGTATCGCGCAAAACATACCGGCCGCAACCGCGTTGAGCTGGCGCCGCGCAATCCGGAACACGGGACAACACAGCGGACTTTTGTGGCGGCAACCTCATAGGCTGGCAACGGCCGCTCACAGGAGTTTACCAAGGGCCGTTTTCACTGCTGACAAATATCAGCGCAGAAGGAGGTTATCCTCGATCGGAATAAACTGACTCGCGGCATTGATCAGGGAGGCGGATGTCTGTGGTGCGACGCCATATACCTCCACCTTCCTGCCGTAACCAAGGCGCAGCTTTTCCGCCAGCAAATCAAAATCTCCATCGCCCGATACCAGCACCACCGTATCGGCGTCTCTGCCATATTCCAGTACATCAATAGTAATTCCCACATCCCAGTCGCCTTTGGCAGAGCCATCGGCGCGTTGGATAAAGGGTTTCAGCTTCACCTCGAAACCGATGGCTCTGAGAATGTTCTGAAACTCCCGCTGCTTTTTATCGCCGCGGTCGGTGGCGTAGGCAATGGCCCTGGTTACCTTTCGGGCTTGCGTGGCCCGGGACCAGAAGGCGTTGTAGTCAAAGTTGCGGCGAAATGCCTGCCGGGTGGTGTAGTAGACGTTTTGCACGTCGACAAAGAGGGCGACTTTTTCCATGGCGATTCTGTGTGTATGAGGCTGGGGGTGCCGGGTTGGTTTTTGTTCGATGAATTAGCGCCGCTTATCAGGGTAATATCTGTAGGCTATCGAAATTTTCTCATGGATTGTCTGTGTTAATTGAGACGATAACAACGCCTAATTTCAAGGTGATTGTGTAACCCTATAGGATTCCCTCGTCCGATAGATGAGACTATAAGGAACGCAATCCAATGCTCAAGAAATCCCTCTCCCTGGCGGTAGCCCTGGCGACAGCCCTCTCTGTCAACGCCAATGCTGCGCCGTCCGGCGAGCCGATGTCCAACCGGGACTGGTGGCCAAACCGTATCGACCTGCAACCCCTGCGCATGAATGCAGAAAAGTCCAACCCCATGGGCGAAGACTTCGATTACGCCGAAGCCTTCAGCAAGCTGGATCTGGACGCGATCAAAAAAGATATCGAACAGGTCCTCACCACCTCCCAGGATTGGTGGCCAGCAGACTACGGCCACTACGGTCCTTTCTTTATCCGTATGGCCTGGCACAGTGCCGGTACCTACCGTGTATACGATGGTCGCGGTGGCGCCGGTGGCGGTCAGCAGCGTTTTGAACCTCTGAACAGCTGGCCGGACAACGTCAGCCTGGATAAAGCCCGCCGCCTGCTGTGGCCGGTAAAACAGAAATACGGCAACGCCATTTCCTGGGCCGACCTGATGGTGCTGGCCGGAAACGTTTCCCTGGAATCCATGGGCTTCGAAACCTTTGGCTTTGCCGGTGGCCGTGAAGACGACTGGGAAGCCGACGTTGTCTACTGGGGCTCCGAGCGCGAGTGGCTCGGCAACGACAAACGTTTCGATGGCGACAAGCTGGAGAAGCCTCTGGCCGCGGACCACATGGGGCTGATCTATGTAAACCCGGAAGGCCCCAATGGTAACCCGGATCCAGTTGCTGCCGGTCACCGCATTCGCGATACCTTCGGTCGTATGGCCATGAGTGACGAAGAGACCGTTGCCCTGATTGCCGGGGGCCACACATTCGGCAAGGCCCACGGCGCGCACAAGCCGGAGAAGTGTATCGGTGCTGCTCCTGGGGACGCGCCCCTTGAACAGCAGGGCTTTGGTTGGGAAAACAAGTGCGGTAAAGGGCACTCGGAAGACACCGTGACCTCCGGCCTGGAAGGTGCCTGGTCAGCAAACCCAATCGCCTGGAGCTCCCAGTTCCTGGATAACCTGTTCGGTTTCGAGTGGGTAAAAACCAAGAGCCCGGCGGGCCACACCCAGTGGGAACCGGAAAACGCCGAGCAGGTGAAATTCGTTCCGGATGCGCACGTTGAAGGTAAACGCCACGCGCCGATGATGTTCACCACCGACCTGTCCATGCGCTTCGATCCGAAGTACAAGGAAATCGCCGAGCGTTTCCACAAGAATCCGGAAGAGTTCCAGCTGGCCTTTGCCAAAGCCTGGTTCAAGCTGACTCACCGCGATCTGGGCCCGCGTGCGCGCTACCTGGGTGACGAGGTACCGGCGGAAGTGCTGAGCTGGCAGGATCCGATCCCGCAGGTGGACTTCAAGCTGATCAACGATCGCGACGTGAAGAACCTGAAAGCAACCGTGCTGGATAGCGGCCTGACTGTACCGGAACTGGTGCGCACCGCATGGGCCTCCGCTTCCTCTTACCGCGGAACCGACATGCGCGGTGGTGCCAACGGTGCACGCATTCGCCTGGCGCCGCAGAAAGACTGGCCGGTAAACAACCCGCAGGAACTGAACAAAGTTCTCGCCCAGCTGGAATCTATTCAGCAGGACTTCAATCGCAAGGCACGCGGCGGCAAGAAAGTGTCCATGGCAGATATGATCGTACTTGGCGGTGCGGCGGCAATCGAGCAGGCGGCGAAAAAAGCCGGCTATGAGATTGTCGTGCCGTTCAAGCCGGGTCGCAACGATGCCACCCAGGAAATGACCGACGTTCAGTCCTTCGGCTTCCTGGAGCGCAAGGCCGACGGCTTCCGCAATTACTACAGTGAGGAAGCGCACCTGATGCCGGTGGATATGCTGATAGACAGCGCCAACCTGCTGGACCTGAGCGTGCCGGAAATGAGTGTTCTTGTCGGTGGCATGCGCACCCTGGGTGCCAACTACGACAACAGCAAGCACGGTGTCTTCACCGACAAGCCGGGCACTCTCAGCAACGACTTCTTCGTCAACCTGCTGAGCATGGACACCAAGTGGTCCAAATCCTTCAAGGAAGATGGCCTGTACGAAGGCAAGGACCGCAAGACCGGCGAACTGAAGTGGACCGCCACTCCGGTAGACCTGATCTTCGGTTCCAACTCTGAGCTGCGTGCGGTTGCAGAAATGTATGCAGCCAGCGACAACGACGAGAAGTTTGTGAACGACTTTGTCAAAGCCTGGACCAAAGTGATGACCCTGGACCGCTTTGACCTGAACTGATCCAGACATTCACGGGATTGATTTGCAGGGATAGATAATCACCGCAAGCAGGACGCGGGACCCTAATGGGCAGCCTCAGGCTGCCCATTTTCTATCGGGAGATTGGATTGGCCACTACATTGGGGGCAGCTCTAAACAGTGTGATAGTATTTTCACAGCCTGACGATCAGGTGCAGCAGAGCCAGTTGCCGGACACCATCAAAAAGTGTGGCACTGCAGACAATGATTCGACTTCACTGGGTTAGGTTTAGGGATGAAACTGATCGGCGCCCTCTATTATTGCATACGCACTTTCTTACTATGTGCGCCGTGGATTTTTGCGTCATGGGTGGTCTATGGCGACACGGTTCAGGTCGAACCCGGCCAGCCTACTCACTCCCTTACTTCACATTTACAGCTCTTTATCGATCGCGACCAGACGTTGCCGGCGCAAAAACTGGACCCCGTTGCGCTTGCCAGCAGGCTTTCGCCATGGCGGAAGGACGCGGCAAATTTCGGTTTTAGTGACGCCGCTTATTGGGTGGCGTTCACTCTGGAAAATCCCACCGAGCACGATCTGCCGCTGATTATCCGACAGGACTATGTACTGATTGATCACCTGGATTTCTGGGCGCCACTTGGCGATGGGCAGTGGCAACATATTCGCACCGGCGACCACCAGCCCTTTGGCAGCCGTCCGCTGGCCCTGCGGGATTTCGTTTTTCCGGTGACACTACCAGCCGGAAGCCGGCAAACCTTTTACCTACGTTTCGCCTCCGCTGGCAGTGTCAATATTGGTCTGTCCGTCAGCAGTCAGGAAGCCTATCTGCCACGCCTTGGAGTAGAGCAGCTGTTGTACGGCATTTACTACGGCGGCTTCCTGGTGCTGGTGCTGTACAACCTGTTCCTGTTTCTGGCGTTGCGGGACCCGGCGTACGCCTACTATATGGGGTACAGCATCAGCTGTGGTCTGTTCTTCGCGGTACTGAACGGTTTTGCGTTCCAGTTTATCTGGCCTGACTTCCCTTGGATTGCAAATCGCGCGTTGCTTCTTGCGCTGGGGCTCACATTGACTTTTGCCATTCAGTTTGCCCGACTGATTTGCAACCTGAAACGGCTGGCGCCCGGGATCGATAGATACTGTGGCCTGCTGCGATATTGTGTGATCTTACTGACAATCCTCGCGCCGTTTGTCGACTATGCAACGATGACGGAAGTGTTTTCGGTTGCTGCGCTGATTGTTTCATTGACTTCACTGTCGGTCGGCGCTGTCAGTGTGTGGCGGGGCTCCGTCTCCGCGCGGTACTTTCTGATCGCATGGATCACGCTGATGTGGACGGTGGTCATGTATATTTTCAAAACCTTTGGTGTGCTGCCGCACAATGCTGTTACCCACAATGCGTTTCAGGTCGGCGCTTTGATCGAGATGGTGTTGCTGTCTCTCGCCCTGGGTGCCCGGGTCGGCGAGATTCAGCGCCAGGGGCATACCGATCAGTTGACAGGCCTGTTTAACCGCCGCCATTTTGACGAACTTCTGGCGAGGGAGTTCTCTCTGGCCGCGCGCAATGGCACTCCGCTCGCATTGGTGGTGCTTGATCTGGATCATTTCAAAGCCATTAATGATCGCCTCGGGCATGCCCGGGGAGATGAGGCTCTGCGGGCCGTCGGGCAGCTCACCGGTAAACTGGTGCGCAAGCCGGCCGTTGCCTGCCGCTACGGCGGAGAGGAATTTGCGGTGCTGCTTCCACGATGTGATCGACAGGTGGCAAACAGGATTGCCAACCGGTTGCTGGAAGCCGTGGCGAAAACCGAGTGTGATGGTGTCCCGTTGAGTGTCAGTATCGGAGTGGCCAGTTATGAGGATGGCAACTTGAGTTCCGCCATACAACTGTTTGAAGAAGCGGACAAGGCGCTATACATGGCAAAAGAGCGCGGCAGAAATCGGGTTGTTATCATTGATGGCGTCGAAGAGCCGCGGGGTCGTGCGCTAACGGTCTGAAGTTCCCGCTTGTTTACGGTATTTCAGGGCTTGCTTGTCAATACAGCCCGGCAGGGCTGGCTAGTCCAGGTGGCTTTTCATCGCTGCAATCAGTTGCGGGAAGGCGATGGGTTTGGTGAGGTAGCCGTTCATGCCGGCGTCGAGCGCTGCACTTTGCTGATCACTGAAGGCCGCCGCGGAAAGACCGATAATCGGCGTACTGCCAATGCTCGGGTCCTGACGGATTTCCCGTGTCGCTTCGATGCCCGTTAGCCCCGGTAACTGCACATCCATAAAGATCAGATCTGGACGCAGCGTCCGGGCTTTTTCAACACCGTCGCGCCCGTTGGTGACGAAGGTCGCGCACAGCTCCAGGTCGTCACAGAATGCCTGCATTAAGGCCTGGTTTAGCGGGTTGTCTTCAAAAATAAGTACCTGTTTGCCGGTGAGCGCGGTGTGGGAGACTTCCCCGTCAATCGCGCCCGAGGGCTCCGGATTACCTTCCTGCAGCGGCAAAAGGACTTTAAAGCAGGTGCCGGCGTTGCCGTCACTTTCCAGGTCGATACTCCCTCCCAGAAGCTCCACCAGGCTGCGGGTGATGGGGAGGCCAAGACCGGTACCGCGCGCCTGCCCCTGCAGGGATTTGTCGATCTGCTCAAAGGGCTCAAAAATGATCGCCTGCTGCTCCGGCGGAATACCAATCCCCCTGTCCGTTACATCAATGGCCAGTTGCGCTTTAGCTTGTTTTTGCAGCTTGAGCTCGACGCTGCTGTTGGCCGGGGAGAACTTGACCGCATTGGCGATCAGGTTGATCAGAATCTGCGAGAGTTTGCCCCGGTCGCTGCGAATGTACTCGGGCAGGGCCGGGTCGATATCGCAGTGAATGTGCACACCCTGGCGCAGGGCCTCGGGCTCGCAGGAAATCAGAATGCAATCGAGCAGTCGCTGCAGGGGAAAATCCTCTTCCACCGCCTCAATTTTTCCCGCCTCGATTCGGGAAATATCCAGCACGTCATTCACCAGCTCTGCCAGCCGCTGCCCGCTGATTGAGATTTTTTCCAGAAAGGAGTGGAAGTCCCGGGGCAGTTCAATTCCTTCACTGCGGTTGTGCAGTACCTGGCTGAACCCGACAATGGCATTGAGCGGTGTGCGGATCTCATGGCTCATATTGGTGAGAAACTGGGTTTTCGAGCGGCTGTAAAACTCTGCCTTTTCCTTCGCCTGAATCAGGTCCCTCTCCAGTTGCTTGCGATCAGTGATATCGAGAATGACGCCGATCAGGCCGCCGAGACGTCCATTTTCCAGTTCGTAGGCGCCCTTGTTGAATATGACATCGTGCAGGGTGCCGTCCGCGTAAACCACCTGAGACTCATACACCTGGTGCCCGCGCTGGCGCATCAACTCAAGATCTTTTTCGTGATAGATCTTTGCCTGTGGGCCCGGTGAGACACCGTAGACCGAACGTCCGACAATTTCACTGCGGGGCTTGCCCAGGAAAGCCTCAAACGCCCGGTTGCAGCCGGTATAAATACCCTCGGCATTTTTATAGAAAATCGGCGCCGGAATAGCGTCTGTAAGAACTTGCAGAAAGTGAAGCTGGTCCGACAGCGCCACTTCGGTGGCCTCCCGCTCGAGCAGTTCTCGCTGGTAGCGTGCGTTCAGCTTTTCCTGGTACTCCAGTAACTTTGTCAGTTGCCGGTTGAGCTTTCGCTGTCTGCGCAGCAGGTAGTGCCAAAGGGTGACCAGTAGCAATGTGACAAAAACGATTCGAATAGTCAGGCCAAGGGGGGCAGTACTCTGTGGAACCCAGGTGTCGACGGCCCATTCACTGATACCGATCAGAGCCGCGGTGAGTAGCGCAATGGGAAGTAATTTGCGCCCGGATGAAAGCTGGACTCCTGTGGGATCATTCATAGGCCGGTATCAATTGGTATCGCTTTTCCACCACATTACGCAATTCAGTGAATACCGGCAATATTGCAATCTGGTTACATGCCAATAAAAAAGCCCGCGGGCGCGGGCTTTTATACTGCGACGTGCGAAAGTATCAGGTTTTCAGTTTCTTGTACTGCATCCGGTGCGGGGTGGCATTCTCACCGTTGCGGGCCACGAAGTCCTCGTGGTACTCGGTGTAGTTGCCTTCGAAGAACACCACGTTGCTGTCGCCCTCGTAGGCGAGGATGTGGGTCGCCACCCGGTCCAGGAACCAGCGATCGTGCGAGATGACCATGGCGCAGCCGGGGAAGCTCAGCAGGGCTTCTTCCAGGGCGCGCAGGGTTTCGATGTCCAGGTCGTTGGACGGTTCGTCCAGCAGCAGTACGTTGGCGCCCTGCTTCAGGGTGTAGGCCAGGTGCAGGCGGCCGCGCTCACCGCCGGAAAGTTCGCCCACGCGTTTCTGCTGGTCGCTGCCCTTGAAGTTGAATCGGCCAATGTAGTTGCGCGAGCCCACTTCGTAGTTGTTGATCTTGAGCATGTCGTGACCGTCGGATACGGCTTCCCACACGGTCTTGTTGTCGTCCAGGTTTTCGCGGCTCTGGTCGACGCTGGCGATCTGCACGGTTTCCCCGATCTTGATCTCACCGGAATCCGGCTGTTCCTTGCCGCTGATCATGCGGAACAGGGTGGACTTACCCGCGCCGTTACCGCCGACGATACCGACGATGGCACCCTTGGGTACACGGAATGACAGGTTGTCGATCAGTACGCGGTCGCCGAAGGCTTTGCTGACATTGTTCAGCTCGATCACGCTGTCACCCAGGCGCTCACCCGGCGGAATGTAGATCTCGTTGGTCTCGTTGCGGGACTGGAATTCCTGGGACTGCATTTCTTCCAGGCGGGACAGGCGGGCCTTGTTCTTGGACTGGCGGCCTTTCGGGTTCTGACGGGCCCACTCCAGTTCTTTCTGCATGGCCTTGGCGCGGGCCTGCTCGCCTTTCTGTTCCTGCTCCAGGCGCTTCTCTTTCTGTTCCAGCCAGGTGGTGTAGTTACCTTCCCAGGGGATGCCGTGGCCGCGGTCCAGTTCCAGAATCCAGCCGGCTACATTGTCGAGGAAGTAGCGATCGTGGGTAATGGCGACCACGGTGCCTTCGAAGTCGTGCAGGAAGCGCTCCAGCCAGTACACGGATTCCGCGTCCAGGTGGTTGGTGGGTTCGTCCAGCAGCAGCATGTCCGGGCGGGACAGCAGCAGGCGGCACAGGGCCACACGGCGCTTCTCACCACCGGACAGGTTGTTCACGTCGGCATCCCAGGGCGGCAGGCGCAGGGCGTCGGCGGCCACTTCCAGGCGGTGCTCCAGGTTGTGGGCGTCCCAGGCCTGGATGACGTCTTCGAACTGCTGCTGTTTTTTCGCTAGGGCGTCGAAGTCGGCGTCGGGTTCGGCGTAGTCGGCGTAGACCTGTTCGAGGCCGGCGAGGGCGTCGATGGCTTCACGCATCCCGTCTTCGACGTTGCCGCGCACGTTTTTGGCCGGGTCCAGCTGCGGTTCCTGGGGCAGGTAGCCGACGTTGATGCCGGGCATGGCGCGGGCTTCACCGTTATAGTCCTGATCGACGCCTGCCATGATGCGCAGCAGGGTGGATTTGCCGGCGCCGTTCAGGCCCAGTACGCCGATTTTGGCGCCGGGGAAGAAGGACAGGGAAATATCTTTCAGAATCTCACGCTTGGGCGGAACAACCTTGCCCACGCGGTTCATTGTGTAAACGTATTCAGCCATTAGAGCTCTAATCCAGTCGGTCAGAATTTGGGCGCAAGTTATCAGTTTGTTGGAAAACTTCAACCTGCGCTTGGTGGTGTTTTTTTAATCGCCGGTTAAGTCACCTTTCGGGGAAGCCCCGGGTAATGCCACTGCTACCGTATCTATGTTTAACTTTGCTTCAAATAGCACAATCCGGAACCAGTATGCCCCAGGAATCACCCGTACTCGTTGAGCGCCAGGGCGCGCTTGGCAAATTGACGCTGAATCTGCCCAAAGCACTCAATGCCCTGAACCTCGACATGATCGATATTCTGGCCGCCCAGCTCGATGCCTGGGAGCAGGACGAGAGTGTTGGCTGTATCTGGATCGACGGGGCTGGGGAGAAAGCCCTGTGTGCCGGTGGCGATGTGGTGGCGTTGCACCGGGAATCTGGCAGCTACGGCGAGCAGGGCGCGAGCCGGTTTGTGCAGGACTTTTTTACCCGCGAGTATCGCCTCGACTATCGCATTCACACCTATTCGAAACCGATCGTGGTCTGGGGCAATGGCATCGTGATGGGTGGGGGCATCGGCATTATGAGTGGTGCCAGTCACCGCATCGTTACCGAGTCCACCCGTATGGCAATGCCGGAAATTACCATTGGCCTGTTTCCGGACGTGGGCGGGAGCTGGTTTCTGAATCGGATGCCCGGCCGTACCGGTCTGTTTCTCGGCCTCACCGGTGCCCAGTTCAATGGCACCGATGCGCTGTATTGCGGCATGGCGGACCGCCTGTTGCCGAGTGATGCGAAACAGGCGTTGATCGACAAACTGGCGGCGCTGGAATTTGCAGGGGGGGATCAGCAGGACCACGCCCGGGTCAGCCGCGCGGTGCAGTCCCTGGAATTGGGCGCGGCGGATCACCCGGTGCCGAATCTGCGCGAACACTACGATGTGATCCAGCAGCTCACCGACGCCGCGACCCTGCCGGAGGTGTACCGGGATATCGTCGACTACAGCGGGGAAGATCCCTGGCTGCAGCGTGCCGCCAAAACCCTGAAGGCAGGCTGTCCGCTTACCGCGTGGATCGTGTGGGAACAACTGCGCCGGGCCCGGCATATGTCTTTGGCGCAGGTGCTGCAGATGGAACTGGCGCTGGCGGTAAATATGTGTGGCAACGGGCAGGTAAAGGAGGGCGTGCGCGCGCTGTTGATCGACAAGGATCGCAACCCGCAGTGGCAGCCGGCCGCGATTGAAGATGTGACTCTCGCACAGGTGGACGCGTGCTTTGCCAGTCCATGGGATGGGAAAAATCCTTTGTCCGATCTGTAACGGCTTTATAAAAAAGGGGCGGTGATACCGCCCCAAAGTTCCTGCAGACCATTCTTTCGCACTTGTGGCGCCGCTGCTACTGGTCCCGGTAGAGCACGGTGACCGCAGTACCTTCGGCAATGACGCTGCCGCTTACTATCCGTCCGTTACCGGCCGCTGGGTCGGACTTCTCCATTGCCACTTTCCACTCACCGGCGGGCAGATCAAATTGATAATTGTCTGCGCTGTTGTAAATCACGATCACGTCGTGCCAGCTGTCGCCCACTGCGGCGCCATTGATGCGGTTCACGATCACGCCGTAGCGCGGACGCTGGCTGGTGACGTATTGATTGATGTCATCCCAGCTGGTCAGGCGGAACGCCGGGTGGGCGCGACGCAGTGCGATCGCATCCCGGTAGTAGTCGTAGACATCGGCATTGTCGATTTTCCAGTGCCAGTTGTACTGGTTGATGGCGTCCGGGGACTGGTAGCTGTTGTGGTCTTCCTGTTTATCGCGCATCAACTCCACGCCGCCGTGCAGGAATGGAATACCCTGGCTGGTGAGTACGATTCCATTGGCAAACTTCTGGATGCGGCGCAGGTAGCCGCTGTCCCGGCTGATGCCGTTCAGGTCGGCCCACTGCAATACTTTGTCGCGCAGGGTGAGGTTGTCGTGGGCGGAGACATAATTGATGCTCTGTTCCGGGTCCATGGCAAACATCGGATCCCAGCTGTCGATCGCGGTGTCCTTGTTGTGGGTGTAGCGGAGGGCGCCTCGGCTGCCCACTTCAATGCGCCAGGTGTCCGGGTTATTGTTGAAGGCAAAGCAGTCGCCGGGGTTGCAGTGGCCGTTGTCGTTCTGGCCTTTGATCGCCTCGCGGAATTTTGGATTGAATACTCCCACCCGCGCTTCGTGAATCCGGCCGATGGTACCGAGACGTACCCGCTCCAGTTCCCGCGGGTCCGAGGCGTAGCCGTTCCAGGGCTCGCCGTAGAGCAGTAGGTTCCGGTCTGGGAATCGCTGGTTCAGGTAGCTGCCCCATTCCCCCACCTCGTCGTAATCAAAAATACCGATCAGGTCGAAGCGGAAGCCATCGATATTGTATTCCTCCACCCAGTATTCCAGTGAGTCGCGAATCATGCGGCTCACCATGGGTACATTCGCATCAATGCTGTTGCCGGTTCCGGACAGATCGGTGGGGGTGTAGTAACTGGTGGAAATCGCTTCGAACATCTCCTTGGAATAGGTGTGGTTGTACACCACATCCATGATCACGCGCAGTCCGGCCTTGTGAAATTCATCTACCATCTGCTTGAACTCGCGCACGCGGTTTTCATAGTCATAGGGAGTCAGCGAGTAGCGCTCTTCCGGGATGCTGTAATTGCGCGGGTCGTAGCCCCAGTTGTAACAGGTGTTGTCGGTCACGTCGGGGCAGGAGCCAAAGTCGTACACCGGCAAGAGTTGCACGTGGGTAACTCCGAGCTCCTTGAGGTGGTCAATGCCGGTTGCGACGCCGTTGTGGAGTGAGCCACTTTCCACCATGCCGAGAAACTTGCCGCGCTTATCGCTGCTCACACCGGATTCCGCAGCGATGGTGAAATCGCGCACGTGCACTTCGTAGATGACCGCATCTTCGCGCGCGTGCAGAACCGGTCGCACCGACCAGCCGTTGGCCAGTTCGGTGCGCGACATGTCCATGACAATGTTGTTGTTGGTATTGGGTTCCACCATTTTGCCGTAGGGGTCGCGTACTGCTACCCCGTTGACCACGAAGTAGTAAGGCTGCAATTTCCAGTCGCCGGCCACGGCTATCGAGTAAATATCCGTGAGACCGGTGCCCGCGAGGGCGCTGGCGGAGACTTTGCTCATCGGGTAATTCTGACCGTCGAGCACCAGCTGCACGTCGCTGTGGTCCGGTGACCAGAGCGAAAAGGTGGTTTGCTGGGGTGTGTAGACCGCACCGAGCTGCTGCACATCGCCACCGCAATTCTGGTCACAGCCGAGCGGATCCAGTGAGTAACTCAGGTTGGCATCATTCACCGTAAGCAGGTAGTCACCAGCGACACCGGTATAAATATCACTGCCGCTCTGCTCGAGATGACCGTCGCCGTTACTGTCGCCATAGTTCTGACTCCAGTCACCAAAAACGTCGACCTTGAAGCGCTGGTTGGCCAGGCCGTCAAAACTGACCGCCAGTTGCCAGGTGTTGTCCGCTACCAGCTCCATGGCGCTCGCACTCCAGCCGTTGGCGGTACCGCGGAAGTACAGGCTGGAGAAATTGCTTGCGGGACCGCTCTCGTCACAGCTGGCGACTTCCGCAACCTGAATGGTCTTGCTGTCGCTGTAGAAGGTGATGTCGTAGCTGGTATACGCCGTTACGCTGTAATCGGAGGCGGGGTAGGCCTCCTGCCAGTTGCCGGATTTGTCGATCTTGAAACGGGGGCCGCCGTTGTCATCGCCGCCGGCGAAGCTCTGGCAGGTTTGGTATTGGGTGTCGCTGACCTGGCTCAGGGCTTCGGCGGCCCAGCCATTGGCCGTGCCGCGGAAATACCAGTCCGCCGAGGCATGGGCGGAAAAAGTGGCAAGTAACAGGCAGGGTAACAGGCTGGGAAAGGTGCATAGCCGTTGCCGGCCACCGGGGGTTGGCTTGATCATCGCTGAGTACCGTATTTTATTTATTGGAGTTATGGGCCGAATGTCACGATACCGCTGTGGCTTCGACAGATGAAAACCGCAGTCTGCAGACTAGTGGCGCAGTGTGTTGGCGTGCATCCTCCCCGATCGGGGCGTAGTGGGTTGATATGGCGCGAAAACTGCCGTTGCAGTGGGCTGCCGGTTGTCCCGGAGCCCATCCCCCGTGATAAAAATTGAGTAGTATGGTGTCGGCTCCCCTGGTCTGGATCGCTGATCATTGGACGGGGAGCGAACAATAAATATAAAAGGATGATTTGATGGAGAAGGTCGCATTTATTGGTCTCGGCAATATGGGTGGTCCCATGGCCGCGAACCTGGTGAAGCAAGGCTTCACGGTTACCGCGTTTGACCTGTCGGCGCCGATGCTGGAAAACGCCGTGGCCAGTGGTTGCCACAAGGCGGACAGTGCGCTTGCCGCCACTGAGGGCGCCAATACGGTGGTTTCCATGTTGCCCAGTGGAGAAGCGGTGCGGACTTTGTACCTCGGTGTGCACGGTCTGTTGCAGGCAATGGATACAGATACCCTGTTGATCGATTGTTCCACCATTGCCGCCAACGATGCCCGGCAGCTCGTTGCCGCCGCTGGAGAGCGCGGGATTGCCGCACTGGATGCACCGGTATCCGGTGGCACCGCCGCCGCTTCAGCGGGAACACTGTCTTTTATGTGCGGTGGTGAGGAAAGCGCCATCGCTCGGGCGCGCCCGGTGCTGGAGGCCATGGGCAAAAATATTTTTCATGCGGGGCCTGCGGGAAGCGGACAGGTAGCGAAAATCTGCAACAACATGTTGCTGGCGATTCATATGATTGGTACCGCCGAAGCACTGCAGCTGGGAGTGGATAATGGCCTGGATCCGTCGGTGCTGTCGGAAATCATGGCTGCGAGCTCCGGCGGCAACTGGTCGCTGGAAAAGTACAATCCCTACCCGGGGGTGATGGAAACTGCTCCCGCTTCGAGGGAGTATCAGGGGGGCTTTTCCGTGGCATTGATGCTGAAAGATCTGGGACTGGCCATGGATACCGCGGCAGGCAGTGCCTCATCGACTCCCCTCGGCGCGCTGGCGAAAAACCTGTATCAGCTGCACGGAGGTGACCCGATTAATCGGGTGCTGGATTTCTCGTCTATCCAGAATCTGTTTCGCCGCCCGGCAGGTGACTGACGGGTTATCAATCGCTCCCCACTTGATCTGGATCAAGTGGGGAGCACCTGCATTTTCGTAGCCTCCGGGTCCCGGTAACAGGAGGCATGCCAGATGGACCCCGCAGTATCTCTTTCCCCCGCGCGAGCGTCTGCGCTTTCTCCGGATAGTCTGTCACTGGCGTTGCTGCAGCGTTACGCTGGCCCCTGCCCGCGCTATACCTCATACCCGACCGCCGATCGCTTCGCACCGCTGGACGGCGAAACTGGCGATGCCAGCGGCCGTAAACCCTGGACATCCCTGGGCGACGCCGGCTCTCTCTCCCTGTACGTCCACATCCCCTTCTGCCAGTCCCTTTGCTATTTCTGCGCCTGTAACAAGGTCATTACCCGCAAGTACGACGGAGCGGCTGATTACCTGGAAACGCTGTTGCGGGAGGCCCGCTGGTACCGGGGGCTATCGAGGGCGCCGGTTACCCAGTTGCACCTGGGGGGTGGTACACCGACCTTCCTGAATGACAGTGACCTCGAGCGTCTGATCAACGGCCTCCGGGAGCACTTTTCCCTCCAGTCCGGCGAAGAGGTGGAGTACAGCATCGAGGCAGACCCGCGCACCCTGGCCCCCGGTACCCTCAAAACCCTGCGCCGGCTCGGGTTTAATCGACTGAGCCTCGGGGTGCAGGATTTCGATCCTGGTGTGCAGCGGGCCATCAATCGTATCTGCAGTGCGGGCGAGGTAGCGGCATTGACTGACGACGCGCGCGCGCAAGGGTTCGGTTCTATTGCTTACGATCTGATTTACGGATTACCGGGGCAAACCGTCGATAGCCTGCAGCGCACTGTTGAGCAGGTGCTGGCACTGGCTCCCGACCGCATCGCGCTCTATCACTATGCCCACCTCCCGGAGCGCTTCAGGGCCCAGCGCCTGATCAACGCCAACCTGATGCCCGCGCCAGTGGATAAAATGGCCATGCAACTGGCTGCGACCCGGCAGCTCACTGGCGCCGGGTACCAGTTCCTGGGGATGGACCATTTCGCACGCCCCGGTGATGCCATGGCGAAAGCGGCAATGGAGGGCCGGCTGGCGCGAAACTTCCAGGGGTACACGTTGATGCCCGCAGAGGCGTTGGTTGGCCTGGGGGCCTCAGCCATCAGCTATAGCCGGGATGGTTACTGGCAAAATGCGCACGCACTCAAGGCGTACGCCGGAGCAGTTGCGGACCGGGGGCAGGCCATTGTGCGCGGTTGGTACATGAGTGAAGACGACCGCTTGCGGCAGTGGCTGATTATGGAATTGATGTGCCAGCTGGGGGTGGACAAGCGCGAAGTAGAGGCCCGTGCCGGTGCGCCCTTCGAGGATTTCTTCGACGCGGAGTTGAAACGATTGCAGCCCATGTTCGACGATGACCTGGTTCGCCTTGATCAACGTGAATTTTACGTTACCGAGCAGGGGCGCTGGTTCTTGCGCAATCTGGCTGCGGCATTCGATACCCACCTGCACCGGGCGGTGGAGAACGGGCCCTATTCAAGGGTGCTTTAATACCTGCGCTTTAACGACAGTGCTTTAACAAAAGCGCTGCCCTCGATTCAGGGCGTGAACCTTGTGAAAAACCCAGGCAGGGTGTTAAGGCGATTTGTAGAGAATACAATGTGACTACAGAAATTGGTGCAATGGCCAGTAACAGACGGGCGGCAACAGTGGTTACCGCGAGAGGGAGAGTGATCGGTTTGAGCGCACGCAACACATCACCAGCGGCAAAGTCGCAGGCCGTCAGCTGTGGCAACTGTTCGGTCAGGGCTCTGTGTCTGCCGGCAGGTCTCTCGGCGGAGGATATCGAGCGTCTGGAGCAGATCACCCGCAAGAAAACCGTGATCAAGGCCGGGGAGCAGTTATTTCGTGCCGGCGACAAGTTCAACAGCCTTTATGCCATCCGGTCCGGTAGCTTCAAGTCGGTCGTGCTTGCCGCAGATGGCGATGCCCAGGTCACCCACTTTGCATTGCCCGGCGAGCTGCTCGGTCTGGATGCGTACAGCGGTCAGTCCCATCCCAGTTTTGCCGAGGCGCTGGAAGACAGCAGCGTGTGTGAGCTGCCCTTCGCTCAGCTGGAGACACTCGCGCAACAGGTTCCCGGCTTGCAAAAGCAGATCTTCAATCTCTTTTCGGAAGAGCTGCGTCAGGAAAAAGACATGGTCATGCTGCTCGGCAAGCGATCTGCTGATGCGCGCCTGGCAGCGCTGTTGATCAATATTTCCGAGCGCTATGCCCGCCGCGGTTACTCGGCCGTGGATTTCAACCTCACCATGCAGCGCATGGATATCGCCAACTATCTCGGACTCACTGCGGAAACCGTAAGCCGGTTAATTTCCCGCTTCCAGAAGCAGGATCTGATCAGGGTGAAGGGAAGGGCGGTAAGCCTGCTGGATAAACGCGGACTCGCCGCCCTGGCGGGAACCAGCTGCGACGAGACTCGATTAAAGGCGCAAGGCTGAAGGCGTGAGCCCTGCGCAGCGGGAAAATACTTCGAGGGAGAAATAGGTCCAGCGAATTAGAAGTAGTAGTCTTCCAGCTCGATTTCTTCCCAGTCATACACCAGGTGAGCGCCGTCTGCAGTGACCAGGCTAACCTTGTCGGCCTCCAGGCAATCGGACCAGTCAACCTTGTTCAGGTCGACCATCTCCGCACCACCGTGCACCTTCACCAGTGAGTCTTCCCACGCCTGATGGCAGTAATTGGGAATTTCCCCCTGCACGATCAGTTCCCTGCCTAGATACCTTTCGTAATCCAGTTGAGGAACGGAATTCAAATGGTAGCGATCTTCAGCACCCACCAGGTAAAACTTGCCGTCTTCCTCTACCAGCATTCCGGTGGCGGTGAGGGACTGTGGAGCCTGATTGAGCGCGCATCCCGCGAGGAATACGAGCGGAAGCAGAAAGCCTTTTCGAGAAGTCATATTTATTACTCTTTAGTTACTTGTTACTAAAAAGTAACAAATGACGATTGCAGTAGCGTTGCAGTTTTGTTGCGTTGTATCAACCTTTTGGTGTCGTTTTAAAAGCAAATTGTTGGTGTGGCGATTCCGCAACAACTGGTGAAACCACTTGCACCTTCAATAGTTTGGGCCGAGAAAATTGCGCGGGAGTAACAGCGGTAGTTCAAAAACTGAGCGAAAATAGTTATTGCGGCATGACTGGCTGGTCTATATTCTGGTTGAGTCTCAAGGTGTACCAGCGTATCCCCTGGGATATCCCTGCTGGTGAGGCATTCGACACCGATCAAGGATATGGAGATAACTATGAAAAAAATGGCTCTTGGATCCCTTCTCGCTTCACTGCTTTCCGCGCCGGCACTCGCGTATGAACCCGGAGAATTCATTTTGCGGAGTGGTGCAATTACGGTGAGCCCCGATGTAAATTCCAGTGCGCTTGCGCTGGGCGATGTGACACTCGAGGGCACTGCTGCAAACGTGAATAATGGCTCGGCTCTGAGTCTTATTGGCACTTACATGCTAAACCAGAGCTGGGGGGTCGAGGTGATAGCGGCGACGCCGTTCAGTCATGATCTGGAAGTTTCCGGGCTTGGTGAGACATTTGACCTGGGCGAGACGAAACACCTTCCTCCCACCGTTATGCTGCAATATTTTCCGCTTGCTTCTTCGTCCAGTGTGCAGCCCTATGTAGGGGTTGGATTCAATTACACCGTTTTTTTTGAAGAGAAAATCAGTGGCACCGCCAATGATATCTTCGCAACCCTGGGTGCAACCGATTCTGCGGATCTCAAGCTGAAGAATTCATCAGGCATTGCTGCGGAAGCCGGTGTCGACTTTGCTTTCGGTGCTGACAAGCGCTGGTTATTTAACGTAGCTGTGTGGTGGATGGATATCGACACCAAGGCGACGGTGGACATTCCTGGAGTGGGTGCGGTGACGGCGGATGTGGAGCTTGATCCGCTGGTGTATGCCGCTGGACTGGGCTATCGATTCTAAAAGCACTTTTTAGGTGCTCGGGCCCGCAGTGCAGGAGGTGCTGCACTGCGGGCCTCGGAGCGGAAATGGCGGCACCTGGGGTTACGCGGCGTCGCTGTTCTTTTCCTTGTGACCATCCTTCAAATGCAGGGCAACCTGCTTTTCCAGACCTTCCAGTGCGTACGCCTGGCCGAAGCCTTTCACGTAGCGGCCGGCACTCGGTTTCAGTTCGAACAGATGGAAATCTTCCAGGACTTTCAGGTGATCCATTACCGGGCCAAACTTTTCGCGTAGTTGCTCGATACGTTCCAACCACAGATCCTCACCGCGGCCGATAATACTGGCTACCACATTGAAGGTGACACGCAGGCGGGCGAAGGCCTGTTTGGTGTCCGCTTCGTCGGCATTGAATATCACCGAAGCCTTGCTGTTGGCCTTGAGATTGGCGCAGTGCTCGGACAGGTCGGAGATGTACAGGTAGAAATTGCCATCGGCGGCGAGGAAGGGCGCGGTACTGGCGTGGGGCTGGCCGTCTTCGGCGAGGCTGGCAAGGTTCAGCAGTTTGCGGGTGGCAATAAAGTCGCGAACTTCGGCCACCAGGTCGGCGCCGTCGTTGGTTTGGGGGTTGGTTTTCTGCGCTGCTTGTTGTTCGTTCTGATCGGTCATTTCCGAATCTCCCCTCAGGAATGTGCAGCACTGGCGCCTGCCAGCTGCTGTTTTAATTGTTTGAATCGCTCGACCTGTTCCGGGATCAATTTACGCTCGGCGTCCCGGCCCAGGAATACCTTGAATACACAGTTGCCGCTGGGGGCGAGAAAGACCATGGAGTGGCTTTCGGACCCGCGGTGGGGTTTGCTGACAAAGGCGACTTCGACCAGCCCTTCGACCAGCAGGTGGCCGTGGAAGGGGTTTTTGTGGTGCATAAAGTTGTAGTAGCCGTGGGCAATGCTGCCTTTGGGAAACTCGCCTTTAAATTCAAACACGGAGCCTTCGTTCTGGACGATGGCGGTGACTTTGCCCCAGGTGGGCAGTTCTTCGATCAGTTGCCAGACGGCGTCGCTGCCGGCGAGGGATGCCATTTCGGTCGGCAGGTTGGCAATAATCTCGCGCACGCTGGTATCAAGCTGTTTCGCCATCTGTTCCAGGGTAAAGCCAGATTCACTGGCAAGCAGTTCCTGTACTTTGTCTTGTATCACTTTTTGTTGCCCCTGTTTTTGCATAAGCAATACCAAAAACTCTCTGTATCAATTCATTTCCACATAATCAGCCGAAGCAGTGGTGGCCATTGCGCAAACGATTGCCGATGAGGTTGTTTGCGCGGTGGCCACCACTGATTCGGCGGGCTACGGAGCTATGACCGGCTCCGTGGGCCACGGTCTTCGGCGTTTTGGGCTCCGCGAGCCGCGGCCTCCGGGGTACTTACCTGTCAAACAACCTAGCGGCAATCGTTTGCCAAGTAAGTACCCCGGAGGCCGCTCGTTTGTGGTGGATTTCGATTTTGACTGTTTCGATCAGAAACGGTAGCTGGCAGACAGTTTAATGTTGCGGCCCGGCATATACAGTTCCTGGAAGGCTACTCGGTACTCTTCGTCCGTCAGGTTATCCAGGGCCAGGCCCAGCTTGATGCCGTTCAGGCTGCCAGCGGCAGGCTCCCAGGTTACGTAGGCATCGGCCAGGGTGTAGCTGTTGTACTCGTTGGTCACTTCTTCCGGCAGTTGGTCCTGGGCAGAAACTACAGAGGTGCGCAGGCCTGCTTTCAGGTCGCGCTGCAGGAAGTAGTGGCCTACATCCAGCACGAACTTGTCCGCGGGGATGTTGCTCAAATAGCTGTCGTCGGACAGGTCTTTACCTTCGGTCTGGCCGTAGCTTACGCCCACCGCCAGGTCGTTCACCAGATAGTTAGTGCTCAGCTCAAACCCCTCCAGTTCCGCTTCGTCCACGTTCAGATACGTCGTGTTCATCGGGAAGCCGAAAACCGGGTGCGGGTTGATCACTACCTGCTCGATAAAGTTGTCCACTTTATTGCGGAACACAGATGCACTGGCGGTCAGCTGGTCGTTTTCGGTGGCGAGGCCGCTGAAGGCGAAGTCGGCGCGCAGCTCGGTGTTGGCGGCTTCTTCAGACTCCAGGTCCGGATTGGGGATAAACGTGTTGGCGAGAAAGCCCATACCCATGAAGCTGAAGTCGCCGTAGGCGTAGTGAGTACCCTGGGTGTACATCTCCTCCACGCCCGGTGCGCGGAAAGCTTTGGCGTAGCTGGCGCTCAGGCTCAGCCAGTCGGTGGCTTTGACGGAGGCGGCGATGGATGGGGACGCGGCGGTGTCTTCGCGCGCGGATTCGCTCAGCTGCTGGCTTTCCGCTTCGAAGCGGTCGTAGCGCACGCCCGGGGTCAGGGTGAATACGTCGCCGAAGGTGAAGGCTGCCTGGGCGTAGAGGCCGAGGACGTCGGTGTCGGCATTCAGGTTTTCGGGGCGGTTGTCGCCGTCGCGTACCGTGGTGACGTCATCCTGGTACCAGTCGAGGCCGTATACCCACTGGGCGCCGAAACCTTCGGTGGCCCAGTTGGTGGAATTGGTCAACGCGAGGCCGGTGGTGGTGACTTCGGTGTTGTCTTTCTGGCCCAAAGTACCCAGGGAAGAGTCACCCTGCGTGGGGCGGAATTCGTCGAACTGGGTGTCGTTGCGGTAAACCGTGAACTTGGAGGTGTGTTTGCCTTCCAGTGCCTGTATCCAGTAATTCGCAGTGACGTTCTGATCTGTAATGTCGCGTTCTACCAGCGGGGAGCTGGTGCCGACGTTGGCGTTGGGGTTGGACGGCACGCCTTCTTCGCGATTGTTGTGGCGGAAGGACAGGTCGATGCGCTGGTTGTCGCTGATCTTGAAACCGCCGCGGGCGAGCAGGGCGGTGTTTTCGCTGGCGCTGTTTTCCAGCTCTTCGCCACCGCCGATTTCTACATTGTCATGCTCGGATACGGAGCCATTTACCAGATAATCGAAGTCACCGGCCAGGCCGTAGACGGCGGCGGTGGTTTCAGTAGCGTCACCGTTGCTGCCCAGTTCCTGTTTCAGGTAGCCGCCCAGAGTGTCGCCGCTTTTCAGCAGGTCCGCAGAGCTTTTAGTGGACATGGCCACCACACCGCCGATAGCGCCGGAGCCCCACAAGCTGGAGGCGGGGCCTTTCTTCACTTCTACCTGTTTCAGCAGTTCCGGATCCAGCTGGTAGGTGCCGCGGTGGCCGGAATTGAAGTTCTGGCGGGCACCGTCGATGGTTTGCAGTACACGCACGCCGGACAGGCCGCGGATATTCGGAGCCTGGTTGGAGTAGCGAGGGCCGCCGACCACTTCGATATTGGGCTCGTATTTCAGGGCCTGGGCAATGGATTCCGGTTGCTGCTCTTCCAGCTGCACGCGCTCAACCACAACGGTGGCTGCATCCTTCTCTTTAGCGGCCGGGTTGCGGTCCGCAGCGACAACGACTTCACCGAACTGAATTACTGGCTGCTCGACCGATTCGGAATCTGTCGATTGAGCCACAGCGCTGCTGGCACCGAGTGCCAGTACTGCGGCTGCGAGAGGATGGAGTTTCAGCGTTTTTAATTGAAAAGCTATGAACTGGCCCATGACGGTGCTCCCTTTTTACGTTCCCAAGTGGATGTCCGTGTCGCCGGCCATTGTTATCACTGCCGGTTGGTACGGTTGCGCCGAATCATAGTCGCAGTTAAACGTTATGTAAATGCAAACTATTATCGTTTGATCTTAAATCTGCAAGTTGGTACCCTTCGCTGCGTTAGATGGTCAACTGGGGCACTTCCATCAGCGGGGAAGTGAAGCGCAAATTGGAACGGAACAGTGAGGCAATAGCGTGAAGTGGCGCATGGCCGTGATGGTGGTCCTCTCCTTTGCGTTGCACGGCTGGCTGCTGTGGGCGGCGCCCGTACGGGAAGTGCAGGCACCTTCGGGCGTAGTGGCATTGAAGCTGGGGCAGGTAAAGCTGGCCTCAGCCGCACCGGTCTCCCCGCCGCCGGCGGAACAGCCTGCGCCCGTCGAGCCGCCGGTTGAGTCTGTGAAAAAGGCGGAGCCCCAGCCGGTCCAGAAAAAGCCGGTCGAGAAGAAGCCCGCAAAACCCGTTGAAAAGAAACCTACTGAGAAAACGTCGGTAGAGAAGAAACCCTCTGCCGAAAAAGCGCCGGAAGCACCCGAGCCGGTACCGGTGCAGGAGGCGGTTGCAGAAGCTGATGTGAGCCAGCAATCCAGCGCGCCGACACCGGCAAAACAGCAGAGTGTCAGCGAAGTGCCGGTACTGGTGGAGCGCCCGGCATTTGCCAGCCCGCCCGGTGCGCCGGTCTATCCAGAGCTTGCGCGGCAGCGGCGACAGCAGGGCACCGTGGTGGTGGAAGTTCAGCTGGATCATAACGGCACACAAGTTGTGCGGCGCCTGCTGCAGTCTTCCGGTGTCGACAGCCTGGATGAAGCCGCACTGAACGCGGTGGAGGGCTGGCAGTTTTTACCCTACCGGGAAAACGGCCAGGCGCGACTGTCCCGGGTACGGTTGCCGATCCGGTTTGCCTTGTAAGTTTTTGCCTGGAGCAGGCTGCAGTATTAAAACGAGAGCGTTATGTTCGAACATCAAACCTGGTCTGAATTTTTCGCACAGCTCGGTCCCATGGGCTGGCCGCTGCTGGTGGTTTCCGCCCTCGCGCTGGCACTGCTGGGCGAGCGCCTGTGGTTCCTGCTGACCACCGGCCACCGGGGAATCAGTGGTTCCTTCAGGCGTTTGCAATGCACCGGCGAGGCCGAGCTGGACCAGCTCGGAGCCCTGTGTGAACAGGAGCGGGCCCTGGCCAGCCGCGCTACCGCACTGCTGTTGCAGCACCGCAAGGTGGACAAGCCCCAGCGGGAAGAGATCGCCGCGGTGTGGCTGCAGGACCAGCGCCGCCAGTTGCACAGCGGCCTGCGCCTGTTGATGGTCATCGGAATTATCAGCCCACTTATGGGCCTGCTGGGCACGGTGCTCGGTTTGATCGGTATGTTTGCCGGTCTCTCCGGTAGCAGCGAACCGGTAACCCCGGCGCTACTCGCCGACGGCCTGGGCATGGCCCTCAGCACCACCGCCGCGGGCCTGATTGTGGCCTTGCCGGCGATTGCCGGTGCGCACCTGCTGGCGATCTGGAGCGACCGTGTGGTGGCGGATCTGGAGCACCTGTTCAACCGCGGCAACCTGTGGCTGGAGGGACTGGACCCCTGCTGCAAAACCCCGGATGCCTGTGTGCGCGAGGCGGTCAATATTGCGGTACCGGCCCAGTGATCAATATCAATCCTCCCGGTCAGCGGGAATTCTCTCTGGCCAATCTGGCACCGGATCTGACTCCGCTACTGGATATCATTTTTATCGTACTGGTCTTCCTGCTGCTTACGGCAAATATGCGTCTGACCTCGCTGCCCATGGATCTGCCCGCCAGCGAGAACGCCGCGGCGGCCATGCCTGCGGACCCGATTACCGTATCCCTGTCCAACCGTGCTCCGGACCTTTGGGGCATCGGTGAACAGGGCTACAGTAGTCAGGCGGATTTTGAGCAGGCGCTGATCGTTGCCCTGATCGCAGAGCCGGAACGCCCGGTGGCCCTTGCTTCGGACCGCAACGTGCCGGTGCAGCGAATGCTGGATTTATTTGCGCTGCTGCAGAAGCAGGGCGTGGAAGTTGCGGAAATTGCGATGCAGCCCCACGTCGCAGCACCCTGACACTGTTTAATCCCGATTGGAAAAACCTGGTTTAAATCGACTGGACTCGAAAGATGATTTTTTCAAAAACTCGCACCCTGAAACGTACTCTCAGCCATTTTCTCTCCGCCACGGCTTTGCTGGTTGCCAGCTCAGCGGCTGCCGCCGCGCCGGAACGGGTAATCAGCACCGGCCACTCCATCACCGAGCTGGTGTTGGCTCTGGGGGCTGGCGATAGCCTGATCGCTGTGGATTCCTCCACGCGCCTGCCGGCGGATTTCAAAAAGGTACCGGTGGTTGGTTATTACCGACAATTACCGGTGGAGGGAATGCTGGCGCAGAACCCGCAGGTATTGATTGGCGGTGAACATATGGGTCCGGCCAACACCCTCACCCTGCTGGAAAACGCTGGTGTAAAAATTGTAAAACTGCCGGAAGCGGAAAATGGTGAGCAGCTGATCGCCAATATCGATCGGTTGTCTGAAGTGCTGGAAAAGCCCGCAGGCAACGTGAAAAAACAGGTGGTACAGCAACTGCAGTCCCTGAAAAGTGCCCGCACCGCCTTGTCGGACGCACCGCGCATTTTATTTGTCCGCGCCCAGGAAGGCCGCGGCCTGAAAGCCGCTGGCACTGGCACCAGCCCGGACAGCCTGATCCGTATGGCGGGCGGCGTCAACGCTGTGGAATTTTCCGGTTACAAGCAACTGTCCGACGAAGCACTGATCGAGTTGCGCCCGGACTGGATTCTGTATTCCAGTGACCAGGACGCACAGCTTAAAGGCGGTGCGGTATTGCTGGAGTGGCAACCGCTGCTGAAGCTGACCCCGGCCGGCAAGAACGGTGCTTTCTTTTCCGTAGACGGTTTTGCGCTGCTCGGCGGTATGGGCCTTGCCAGCCTAAAGGAAGCGAAAAAACTGAACGAAAAGTTTTCTGGAAACTGATCGAACAAAGTGGCGGTGGCGCTACCGGGTGCAACTTTGTGAGACACGCCGTAAACCCATCCATGGGGGCTCTTCTAAAACGTCCCTGTTTTAGAAGGTCTCACAAAGTTGCACCCGGTATCGCCACCTTCTCCTTAGCCCTTTTCGCCTTGAGGTACCTCTCCCTTGGAATTTCGCCTGAGTGACAAAAGCCTGCTGCCAGCGCTGATTGCGCTGTTGCTGTTGGGGAGTTGTATCTCCCTTGCGGTGGGCGCCATGACCATCGGTTGGCGGGATGTGCTCGCCGGCCTGATGCAGTGGAGCTGGCCCGGTATTCTGGATCAGGATGTGCCGGAACAGTACGCGCTGGTGCTGGGTGAAATCCGCCTGCCGCGTTTGCTGCTCGGTTTGATTGTCGGCGGCACCCTCGGCGTGTGCGGCGCGGTGATGCAGGGCATGTTCCGCAATCCCCTCGCCGAACCGGGCATTATCGGTATTTCCTCAGGCGCCGCCGTAGGCGCGGGTATCGTGCTGGTATTTGGCGGCGTGCTGAGTGTTTGGCTGGGCGCATTTTACGAAAAGCTGCAATGGCTGCTGTTGCCCGCATTCGCCAGCACGGGAGCAATTCTTGCCACCTGGCTGGTGTATATCCTCGGCGACCGCGGCCGCTCGGTGGTAATGATGCTGCTCGCCGGTATCGCCATTTCTGCGCTGGCCGGCGCGGCCCTGGGAATGTTCGCCTACGTGGCTACCGACACGGCGCTGCGGGATATGACCATGTGGCAGCTGGGTTCGCTGTCCGGGGCAACCTGGACCAGTGTGCTGGTGACAGGATTTATTTTTGCCATTAGCGCCGGCTTGTTGTGGGCGCGGGCGAATGATCTGAATGCGCTGCTGCTGGGTGAGTCCGAAGCGCGACATCTAGGCGTGGATGTGATTGGCCTGAAGCGGCAGATTATCGTGCTGAACGGTATCGCCGTAGGCGCTGCGGTTTCGGTATCGGGAATTATTGGCTTTGTCGGTTTGGTGGTGCCGCATATCGTGCGTCTGCTGCGCGGGCCGGATCACCGCTACCTGATTCCCTACAGTGCCCTGCTTGGCGGACTGTTACTGACCGTGGCCGATACCATTGCGCGCAGCGTCTTCGCGCCGGCGGAAATGCCGGTGGGGATTATTACCGCGCTCCTGGGTGCACCTTTCTTCCTGTTCCTGCTGTGGCAACAGCGCCAGCAGATTTTCTAACGGGAGGTTGCCCTATGTTGATGAAAAGTTTGTTGGAAATTTCCGACCTTTCGATCCAGTATCCGCGCGCGGCATCGCCGTTGCTGGAGCATATCTCCCTGGGTTTTGCCTGTGGTGAAGTCACCGCGCTCCTCGGCCCCAATGGCTGCGGCAAAACCTCACTGCTGCGCGCCATCAGCGGTGAGCTGGATTATTCAGGCCGCATTCACCTGTTCGGCCGCCCGCAGGCAGAGTGGTATCGCTCTCAGAGCGAGCATCGCGCCCTGGCGCGCCGCTACGGCCTGCTGGCCCAGCACTCCAACCTGAATTTTGCCTTTACCAGTCGCGAAGTGGTTCAGCTGGGTCTTGGCCCGGGCAGCCTGTCGCGGGCAGAGCAGGGCGAGCGGGTAGAGCACTTTATGCAGCGCGCGGATGTATGGCATCTGCGCGACCGGCTTTTCCCCAGCCTCTCCGGCGGCGAAAAACAGCGGGTGCAGCTGGCACGGGTTTTGTCCCAGCTCAGCCTCGCGGAACCCGGTGAAGAAAAGATCCTGCTGCTGGATGAGCCCACGTCCGCGCTCGATCTCAAGCATCAGCACGAGGTACTGGCGCTGGCCTGCGAAATCGCCGGTGAAAATACTGCCGTTGTCGCCGTGCTCCACGACCTCAATCTCGCCGCCCGATATGCAGACCGCATGGTAATGCTGGCCAACGGACAGGTTCAGGCGGACGGCACCCCCGCCGAGCTGCTGCAGCCGGATCTGGTGGAGCAGGTTTATGGCTACCGCGGGCAACTGGTGGACGTGGCGGGTTACAGCGCTCTGCTGTGATTTTGGTGTCCTGCACAGATTGTCGAATAACGCGACAACTGGTACGCCTGCATCCGAGGATTCTGCCGGCGCCGCCAACTTGAACCGAGTGGGGCGCTGAATTGAATTTGTTTCAAGTGCACCCTTTGCACCGCCGCCGCCCCCTTGGTGTACAATGCGCCGCTTTCTGGGGGCGGGCCGGTCACAAACGGGTCGGGATTTGCCCTTGTCGAGATTATGCTTGCGCGATTCGCGCCTTATCATCCGAGGGAATACCATGTTTGATAAATCCGTCACCCTTTCTTCCTACGATCCCGATGTGTGGTCCGCCATTCAGGACGAAGACCGCCGCCAGGAAGAGCACATCGAGCTGATCGCCTCGGAGAACTACACCAGCCCGCAGGTGATGGAAGCCCAGGGCACCAGCCTCACCAACAAATACGCCGAAGGCTACCCGGGCAAGCGCTACTACGGCGGCTGTGAGTACGTCGACAAGGTAGAAGCTCTGGCCATCGAGCGCGCCAAGGAACTGTTTGGCGCGGACTACGCCAACGTTCAGCCGCACTCCGGCTCCCAGGCCAACGCCGCGGTTTACCAGGCGCTGTGCGCCCCTGGCGACACCGTACTGGGCATGAGCCTGGCCCATGGCGGCCACCTGACCCACGGTGCCAAGGTCAACTTCTCCGGCAAAATCTACAACGCGGTGCAGTACGGCCTGAACCCGGAAACCGGCGAAGTGGACTACGAAGAAGTCGAGCGCCTGGCCCTGGAGCACAAGCCGAAGATGATCGTTGCCGGCTTCTCCGCCTACAGCCGCATCATGGACTGGGCCAAGTTCCGCACCATCGCCGACAAGGTTGGCGCCTACCTGATGGTCGATATGGCGCACGTTGCCGGTCTGGTTGCCGCGGGCGAATACCCGTCTCCGGTACCCCACGCCGACGTGGTGACCTCCACCACCCACAAAACCCTGCGCGGTCCTCGCGGCGGCATCATCATTGCCAAGGCCAATGAAGAGATCGAGAAGAAGCTGAACAGCGCGGTATTCCCGGGTGGTCAGGGCGGCCCGCTGATGCACGTGATCGCGGCAAAAGCAGTTTCCTTCAAGGAAGCCATGAGCCCCGAGTACAAGGCCTACCAGAAGAAAGTGGTAGAAAACGCCCGCGCCATGGCCGAGACCTTCCTCGACCGCGGTATCAACATCGTTTCCGGCGGCACCGACGACCACCTGATGCTGGTGGACCTGATCGGCAAGGAATACACCGGTAAGGATGCGGACGAAGCCCTGGGCAACGCCAACATCACCGTAAACAAGAACGCCGTTCCCAACGATCCGCGCTCCCCGTTCATCACCAGCGGTCTGCGCGTGGGCACCCCGGCCATCACCACCCGCGGCTTCGGCGTGGAAGAGACCAAGCAGCTCACCCACTGGATCTGTGACGTGCTGGACGCACTGGAAAAAGGCAATGCCGACGCGACCATCGCCGAAGTGAAAGCCAAGGTGCTGGAAGTCTGCGCGAAGTTCCCTGTTTATCAGGGCTAAGCTCCTGAGCTGAGCCCCCGGCTCTGACTCCCAAGCGGCCCCATATGGGGCCGTTTTTGTAGGTGGGTAGCGGACCCCGGGGCGCGAAATGTTAGAATCCCGCGTAAAGCAGATGAGAGCGTTTCCATGAACAAAAGACAGGTAGAGCAGATACTGAACCGGGCCGACGAGCGCTGTCGGGCCAAGGGCGTGCGCTTTACCGAGAAGCGTCAGAATATTTTGCGGGCGCTGCTCAAGTCTCCGGTGCCGCTTTCCGCCTACGAGATTGCCGATGTTTACCGGGAGGCCACCGGCGAGACCATTCAGGCCATGTCGGTTTATCGCATGCTGGATTTTCTGGTGGAGAACAGCCTGGTACACAGACTGGCATCCGCCAACAAATTTGTGGCCTGTTCCCATATCGCCTGTAGCCATGACCACCAAACCCCCCAGTTCCTGATCTGCGAGCGCTGTGGCGCGGTGAAAGAGGTCGGCATCAAGGGGGATGTCATCAAGTCCCTGCAGAAGGGCGCTTCCAGTGCAGGCTGGCAGTTGCTGAGCCCAGCGTTGGAGTTGCCCTGTCTTTGCGATCGGTGCGCCGCCTGAGCCTGTCCGTCCCGCCCACATTGCAATTACCCCGGCGCGCAAGGCGTGGGCACTTCTGTGGTAAACTCCGCGCATTTTCCGAACGGGCCCAATCCCCATGCACTGTCCCTTCTGCAGCGCAGACGAAACCAAAGTCGTAGATTCCCGCCTGGTGGCCGATGGCGACCAGGTGCGGCGCCGTCGTGAGTGCCTGCAGTGCCACGAGCGTTTCACCACCTTTGAGACCGCCGAGCTGGTGCTGCCGCGGGTCGTCAAGCAGAACGGCCAGCGCGAACCCTTCAACGAAGACAAGCTGCGCGCGGGTATCCAGCGCGCGGTGGAGAAACGCCCGGTCAGCACCGAGCGGGTCGAGGCCGCCGTGGCCCAGATCAAACACGCCCTCCAGGCCACCGGCGAGCGCGAGCTCCCCGCCATGCATATCGGTGAACTGGTGATGGAACAACTGCGCGAGCTGGATCAGGTGGCGTTTGTGCGCTTTGCCTCGGTCTACCGCCGGTTTGAAGATGTCAGTGATTTCAGCGATGAGATCGAGCGTCTGAATACGCCCAAGGGAGCGGATCAGTGAGTATTACCCCCCGTGAACTGATGGCGCGCGCGGTCCAGCTGGCCGAGCGCGGCACCTACACCACCATGCCCAACCCGCGGGTGGGCTGTGTGATTGCCGATGCCGAGGGCAATATCGTCGGCGAGGGCTGGCACAAGCGCGCCGGTGAACCCCACGCGGAAATCGAGGCCCTGAACGACGCCGGTGAGAAGGCGAAAGACCATATCGCCTATGTGACCCTGGAACCCTGCAGTCACACCGGCAAAACCGGCCCTTGCGCCGATGCCCTGATCGCCGCCGGCGTGGCCAAGGTGGTTTTCGGAATGGAAGACCCGAACCCCAGCGTCAGCGGGAATGGGTTACAGAAACTGCGCGATGCGGGCATTGAAGTGGAAGGCCCGTTGCTGGAAGAATCCTGCCGGGCGCTGAACCCGGGCTTTATCAAGCGCATGACCCTCGGCCTGCCGCTGGTGCGGACCAAATCCGCCATGAGCATCGATGGGCGCACCGCCATGGCCAGCGGCGAATCCAAGTGGGTCACCGGCCCCGCCGCCCGCGCCGATGTACAGAACCTGCGCGCGCGCAGCTGCGCCATCGTCACCGGCGTGGATTCGGTACGCCACGACAACCCGAACATGAACGTGCGCCCGGAAGAAATGGCGCTGCCGGAGGCGGAAGCCGCCGCAGCGGCTGAGAAACAGCCGCTGCGGGTGATCGTAGACAGCAAACTGCGCACCCCGGCCAAGGCCTTTATTTTGCAGGGTGACGCCCCCACATTGGTGGTCACGACGGAAGCTGCAGACAGCGAACGCCGCGCGCGGCTGGAGAAGACCGGTGCCGAGGTACTGGTACTGCCCGCGGACAAAGACGGCCGCGTACACCTGGGCGAACTGCTGAAAGAGCTCGCCCGCCGCGAATGCAACGAAGTGCTGGTCGAGAGCGGTGCGACCCTCTCCGGCGCCTTTATGTATCAGGGCCATGTGGACGAAGTGATCATTTACGTGGCGCCCAAGATTCTCGGCTCCAGCGCCAGACCGCTGTTCGAGCTGCCGATTGAGCGCATGGGATCCATGCTGCCCATCACCATTACCGATATGCGCGCAGTCGGCCACGACTGGCGTATTACAGCCACGACCGATATCGAGCGGTAAGCGGTAAGAGGGTGCTTCTAAAAAGCAGGATTTTCGCGCGAGGGCTAGAAAGCCCCGCGCGCAGGACCGGAATGTATATAAATACATGAGGATCCGAGCACGGAGCTGACGACGCCCTCGCGTGAAAAGACAATTTTTAGGAGTGCCCGGATTGTTTACCGGAATTATTGAAGCCGTTGGCGAAATTACTGCTTTGCAGCCCAAGGGCGGCGACCTGCGCCTGCGGGTAAAGACTGGCAAGCTGGATCTTTCTGACGTCAAACTCGGCGACAGCATCGCCACCAACGGTGTCTGTCTTACCGTGGTAGATCTGCCCGGCGACGGGTACTGGGCCGACGTCTCCGCCGAGACCCTCGCGGTTGCGACACTGCAGGACTGGAAACTGGGCGACAAGGTCAACCTGGAAAAGGCCCTGACCCCACAGACCCGCCTCGGTGGCCATATGGTCAGTGGTCACGTGGATGGCATCGGCGAAGTGGTATGGCGCAAACAGACCGCCCGCGCCGAACAGTTCCGCCTGCGCGCACCCAATGAGCTGGCCAAATACATCGCCCACAAGGGCTCCATCACCGTCGACGGCACCAGCCTCACGGTGAATGCTGTCGATGGCGCCGAGTTCGAACTCACCATCGTGCCCCACACCATCGCCGAAACCGTCATCGGCGGTTATCAGGCGGGTACAAAGGTGAACCTGGAGGTAGACCTGATAGCGCGCTATCTGGAGCGGCTACTCTTGGGAGATGCCGCGGCCGAGCCCAGGAGTGAAGGGCTGACGATGGAATTTCTGGCGCAGCACGGCTTCTACAAGGCCTAAGGGTTATGTGGCGGTCCTGTCACTGGGTAGGCCTTTGCCGGACACGCCGTGAACCCATCCCTGGGGGCTCTTCGAAAAAGTCCCTTTTTTCGAAGGTCCGGCAAAGGCCTACCCAGCGCCAGGACCTTCGCGTCAGAGTGATGTACGGCTTGAGATATACGAGGTTTACCTGACAGGTAGATCGAACGAACTAGAGGTTTTATGGAACTCAATAGCGTTGAAGAACTGATCGACGATATCCGTCAGGGCAAAATGGTTATCCTGATGGATGACGAAGATCGCGAGAACGAAGGTGACCTCGTCATCGCCGCCGAACAGGTGCGCCCGGAAGACGTCAACTTCATGGCCACCCACGCCCGCGGCCTCATCTGCCTGACATTGACCGGTGACCGCTGCGAACAGCTCGACCTGCCGCTGATGTCCCGCGACAACGGCGCCCAGTTCAGCACCAACTTCACCGTCTCCATCGAAGCCGCCGAAGGCGTCACCACCGGCATCTCCGCCGCCGACCGCGCGCGCACCATTCGCGCGGCCGTCGCCCGCAATGCCAAGCCCTCTGACATTGTCCAGCCCGGCCATATCTTCCCGATCAAAGCCCAGCCCGGTGGCGTACTGAGCCGCGCCGGCCACACCGAAGCCGGTTGCGACCTCGCGCGCCTCGCCGGCTTCGAACCCGCCGCCGCCATCGTCGAAATCATGAACGAAGACGGCACCATGGCCCGCCGCCCGGACCTGGAAAAATTCGCCCAGCAGCACAACCTCAAGATCGGCACCATCGCCGACCTCATCAACTACCGTGCCCTGAACGAAAAAACCGTCGAGTGTGTCAACGAGCGCAAAGTGCAGACCGAATTCGGCGAATTCAAACTGCGCACCTACCTCGACAAAGCCCGCCGCGAACGCCACTTCGCGTTCAGCCTCGGCGACTTCCAGCCGGAAGAGCCCACCCTCGTGCGCGTCCACGTCGCCAGCACCCTGCGCGACGTATTCTCACTGCGCCGCGGTGACGAAAAATACGAACCCTGGACCTTCCGCAACGCCCTGAAAAAAGTCGCGGAAGAGGGCAAGGGTGTAGTGGTCGTGATCTGCCACAACGAAACCACCGATGAAATCGAAGAAAGCATCGACTGGCTGATCAGCGGCAAGCAACAGCGCCCGAGCCAGGACCTGGTGTACAAACAGGTCGGCACCGGCTCGCAGATTCTACGCGATCTGAAAGTACGCAAAATGCGTCTGATGAGTGCGCCATTTAGATTCAGTGCTATCTCCGGTTTCGATCTGGAGGTAGAGGAATACCTGAACGCCGAAGAAATTTAATCGGTTAGGTAAAACTCAAGAGTTCAAATCGAAGGCGGGGCGCTGGGTATTTGTTTTCAGAAGCGTCGGCGACAGGGACGTCGCCGACGCAGCGTACAGGGATGTATTCACAGCGGTTCTGAAAACAAATACCCAGTGCCGCGCCGCCACGGAATCCCGGCCGAAGTGACACCGGGGCCTGAAGTGGAAAAACAGAAACGGAAAAAAGAAATGAGCAATATCAAAGTAATCGAAGGGGATTTCGTAGGCAGCACCGGTAAATACGCGCTGCTGGTAAGCCGTTGGAACAGCTTCGTAGTAGAAAGCCTCAAAGACGGCGCCCTCGACACCCTGCGTCGCAAAGGCATCAAAGAAGAAGATATCACCATCTACTACGCCCCGGGCGCCTTCGAATTCCCGCTCGCCGCGCAGAAAATTGCCGAAACCAAAAAGTTCGACGCCGTAATCGCACTGGGCGCCGTTATCCGCGGCGGCACCCCGCACTTCGAATACGTCGCCGGCGAATGCACCAAAGGCCTCGCCCAGGTCTCCATGAACACCGGCATCCCTGTGACCTTCGGCGTCCTCACCGTAGACTCCATCGAACAGGCCATCGAACGCTCCGGCACCAAAGCTGGCAACAAAGGCTGCGAAGCCGCCGAGACCGCCCTCGAAATGGTCTCCCTGATCAGCAAAATCTGATTGAGAAATCACTGAAATGACCGTAACCGCATCCGCCCGCCGCAAGGCCCGCCACTACGCCATGCAGGCGCTGTACCAGTGGCAAATGGCAGGCTCCAGCCTGAACACCATTGAAGCCGAGTTTCATGCCGACAACGACATGAGCAAAACCGACGTCGCCTACTTTCGCGAGCTCTTCCACGGCGTAGCGAAAAATCTCGACGAAGTCGAAGGCGCCTACAGCCAGTATCTCGACCGCGACGTCGAAGAGCTGGACCCGGTATCCCGTGCCCTGCTGCGCATGTCCACTTTCGAGATGATGAACCGCGTCGACGTACCCTACAAGGTCGTCATCAACGAAGCCGTCGCCCTGGCGAAAAAATTCGGCCCCACCGACGCGTTTAAATTTATCAACGGCATCCTCGACAAAGTTGCGGCGAAAGAGCGCAGTGTCGAAGTAAAGGCCGACAAAGGCTAGACCGCCCATGCCCGGCCCCGGTGAATTTGAACTGATTCGGGAGTACTTCAGCTCCCGCTTTCAGACCGGAGCCCGGCCGGGCAGTGCGGCAAATACGGTCGTACTGGGGATTGGCGACGACTGCGCGCTACTGAGCCCCCCCTCCGGTAAAACACTCGCCACCAGCGTCGATACCCTGGTCGCGGATGTGCACTTTCCCGCAAACGCTGATCCATACCGTATTGCCAGCCGCGCACTGCGCGTCAATCTCTCTGACCTCGCCGCCATGAATGCCGAGCCCCTGTGGTTCACCCTCGCGCTTACACTGCCGGAAAGCGACCCGCAGTGGCTGGAACCTTTCGCCCGTGGCTTGGCGGAAACGGCGCAAGCATACGGTGTCATACTGGTGGGAGGCGATACCACCAAGGGGCCTTTGTCCATCACCATCCAGGTCACCGGCGCCTGTGAAAAACCACTGCGCCGCGATGGGGCCAGCGCAGGCGATATTATTTTTGTTTCCAACCAGCTGGGCGCCGCCGCTGCAGCGCTGCCGATCGTTCTCGGCGAGATGGAAGGCTCCGCTGAACAGCATCAGCAGATGGAGGCCGCGTATTATTTTCCCGAACCGCAGTTCGCCGTGGCCCGCGCGATCGGCAACTACGCCAGCGCCGCACTGGATATTTCCGACGGGCTGCTCGCGGATCTCTCGCACATCTGCGAAGCAAGCAAACTCGGTGCCGATCTGAAGCTGGATACATTCCCCGTCGCCGCACTGGCGCAATCCTTAAGTACGGAAAGCGCACTGGAAACCGCACTTACCGGTGGGGACGACTATCAACTGTGTTTCACCGTGCCCGTGCAGCATCGGAGCGCTGTGGACAAATTGAATTTACCGATCACCGCCATCGGTTACATGAGTGCAGAGCCGGGTATCCGCTGCCGGCTGAATGACAGCCCCTGGCAACCGCGCGGTTCCGGTTACCGGCACTTTTGAAGGTAAAGAGTGACAGCTAAGAAAAGAATAAATATGAGCGAGAAAAAGACCCCGCTGCCAACGCCGACCTTTGCCGAACTGCTCCGCAGCCCGGTCATGCTGCTGGCATTTGGATTCGGCTCCGGCCTTGCCAAAAAGGCTCCGGGAACATTCGGCACTTTGGCCGCAATTCCGTTCTGGTACGGTCTGCAGTTTCTGTCTCCGGTCGCCTATATGGGCGTGATCGTGGTGACGTTTATTCTCGGCTGTTACCTGTGCGGCGCCACCTCGAAAAAACTCGGTGTGCACGATCACGGCGGTATCGTATGGGATGAATTTGTCGGCTACTGGCTGACCATGTTTATGGCCCCCGCAGGCTGGCTGTGGGCAGCTTACGGGTTTGTGCTGTTCCGGATTTTTGATATCGCCAAACCCCAGCCCATTGGCTGGGCGGATCGGCGGGTACACGGTGGTCTGGGGATTATGCTCGACGATATACTGGCGGGCATCTACGCCGCGCTGGTATTGCAGGGCACGGCCTATCTGATTCATACCCTTTGAGGCAGGACGCCCATGAAAATACACAAGCTGTTGGTATCGATTGCTCTCGCGCTGTCACCGCTGTTTAGCCACGCACAGGATGTGCGCCTGCAGGCGATATTCGGCACCAGTGCAATGTTCGAAATTGACGGCAAGCAGCGGTTGCTGAAATCCGGCAAGACCTCGCCGGAAGGGATCAGACTGGTTTCCGTTACCAGTGATTATGCACTGGTGTCGATTGATGGCCGCGAGCAGAAGCTCACCCTGGCGGCGCCGGTGGCAGCAAATTACCAGCAGGCGGACCGCGCGGAAGTGCGACTGAGTCCGGATCGTCGCGGTCATTACAGTACCACCGCCTGGATCAATGGCCGCCGGGTGGATGTGATGGTGGATACCGGCGCGACCAGTATCGCGTTCAACTATCCCACGGCAAAGAGCCTTGGGCTGGATCTCGCCCGCGCGCGGCCGATGACCGTTTCCACCGCCAGCGGTGTGGAGAAGGCCTATCGCCTGAATCTCGCCAGCGTCACCATCGGCGGTATCACGGTACACAACGTGGATGCCACGGTACTGGGAAGTGATTTCCCGCAGGTAACCCTGCTGGGCAACAGTTTTTTGAGCCGCGTGGATATGCAGCAGCAGGATGGTCTGTTACTGCTCCGCGCGCGCAATTGATCACGCATATTGATGGAATACGAGGTATCAGTTTGACCATTCGTTTTGTGGAATCCTGCAAGCTGCCCACTTCCTGGGGCATGTTTGAGATGCACGGTTTCGAGGAGTTGGAAACCGGCAAGGAGCATGTGGTTTTGAGCATGGGTGATCTGGATACCGACACCCCGGTGCTCGCTCGTATTCACTCCGAGTGTCTGACCGGCGACGGGCTGTTTTCCCTGCGCTGCGATTGCGGCGCCCAGTTGCAGTATGCGATGCACCGTATCGCCACCGAGGGCCGCGGAGCGGTTTTCTATCTGCGCCAGGAGGGCCGCGGTATTGGCCTGCTGAACAAGATCCGTGCCTACCACCTGCAGGATGCGGGGGCGGATACGGTGGAGGCCAATGAGCAACTGGGGTTTGGCGCGGATATGCGCGACTACTCGATTCTGAAGCCGATGATTGATCACCTGGGTATCCAGTCCATTCGCCTGATGACCAATAACCCGCGCAAGGTAAAGGCGCTGCAGGATCTGGGCGTGGACGTCACCGAGCGCCTACCGCACCAGTCCGGCCGCAATCCCCATAATACCGATTACCTGTCCACCAAGAAGGGCAAGCTGGGACACCTGTTCGACGACGAGAGCGGCACCGGGGAAGGGTGAAGCTGAAAGCGGTGACTGAGAGCGGTTTTCACTGTCACAAACCTTTCATAAAACCGTCACAGTAAGGCAACGGGAAAACGCCAATCTATACGTGAGCAAGATGCAGAGCGCGGGAAATGCTCAGGAAGAGCGGATCAGTTACTCAGGGACAGCGTGCTCAAAAATTGTGTCTATACTCAAAGTTATCTGATCGTTGGCGGTCGAGAAAGGTGATGTACCTCCAGCGCTAAGATATAAGGGCCGGCTTTATGCCGGCTTTTGTTTTTTATGTGCCGTCGAGAAAACGCTGGCGCAGAGACGTGGCTCAGCTGGGTTTTCGGTTGCTCGCGCCGACCTGCGGCCGCGGGCGCTACATCCTGTAGCGCTGGGCACTTCGTAGCTTGTCTGTTTTTTCTATCCTATTGCGCAGGGGCGGCTGCCCTGCTAAATTGCGCGAAATTCCACCAGCGGAGGCTTGTTGATGAGTGTATCCAACCCCCGCCGGGCCAGCCGCGACTAAAAGGTCGTATACAGCCCGGCAAGTTCCTATTGTCGGGTTTCCCCTTACATGGAAACCCCTTCAAACTGTGCCCAGACTAAAGTTCTGAGGCTTGGATGATTTGCGCCTGCGTGTCATGAAATCTCGTGCGCAGGCGCTGTTGAGGGTTAGAACCTTGAGTAAATCCCTGATTTCACGCCGCCCGGCATTCCGGCGCGGTGCTTCCACTGGTGCTGAAAACAATCTTCAGGCCAGTATTTCCCCGTTGCAGGCGCTGGGCTGGAAGCCGTTCTTTCAGCAGCAATTGAGCCTGGACGAGTTGAGCGAGTGCGAGCCGGTGAAGGTGATGGCGGTGCACCGCAGTCAGATTGAAGTGACCGGTGACGGCGGCGACGAGGCGGTGCTGGTAAATGGCCCGCTGTTTGAAGACGCGGCCGAGCGCCCCACGGTGGGCGACTGGCTGTTACTGGAGCGGGAGACCCGCAAGCCGGTCCGCCGGCTCGACCGCGTCAGCCTGTTCAAGCGCATGGCGCCCGGGGCCAAGCAGGCGCAGCTGATCGCGGCGAATGTGGATAACGTGCTGATCGTTTCCTCGTGCAATCACGACTTCAACCTGTCGCGGGTAGAGCGCTATCTGGCACTGGTGAAAGAAGCCGGTTGTCGCGCCTGCCTGGTGCTCACCAAGGCGGACCTGGACGAAGACCATGAGCAGTATCGCAATGCCCTGGAGGGCCATCGCGACCTGCCTGTAGTACTGGTAAACGCGCTGGATTCGGAGAGCGTGCAGCCGCTGCGCGAATACTGCCGCAGTGGGGAAACCCTGGCGCTGCTGGGCTCATCCGGTGTGGGTAAATCCACACTGCTGAACAGTCTCGCCGGCACCGAGCTGGCGGAGACCGGTGGCATCCGCGAGGACGACAGCAAGGGCCGGCATACCACCCGCCACCGCGCGCTCTACGCCATTCCCGATGGTGGCCTGCTGCTGGACAGCCCGGGTATGCGTGAGCTTGGGCTCGCGGATGTCAGCCACGGACTGGCCGCGACCTTTGCAGATATCAGTGCGCTGGCCGCAAAGTGCCGCTTTGCCGACTGCGCGCACGAGTCGGAGCCGGGTTGCGCGGTGCAGGCGGCGGTCGAGTCCGGCGGGTTGGATGAGCGGCGCCTGCGCAACTGGCGCAAGCTGGAGCGGGAAGTGGCGCGCAACAGCAAAACACTGGCGGAAGCCCGTGCGGACGACCGTGCCCTTGGGCAGTTTTACCGTTCGGTGCAGAGCCACGCGCGAGCCCATAAAAAGCGTGTCGACTGACTGTTAACACGCGTGTAGCGCGATAAACCCGCAAGCCGAACACCTCCGAGGTATTTGGCTTGCGGGTTTTTTTGTGGGAGTTTTGATAGTCTGCCCGGCAAATAATCCATTCGCCCCGTACCGCTTCATGAACCCCGATCTCAATCCCTCCCCCAATCCCTACTCCAATCCAGACGCTGCCAGCTGCCGCATTCTGATCGCCGAAGACGACGCTGAACTCAACCAGCAGATTGCCACCATGATCCGCGATGCCGGTTATCAGACCGGCAGCTGCCTGGATGGGGAAGCGGTGTTGCAGGAGGTGGCGCGCCACTCCTACCAGCTGATCCTGCTGGACCTGATGTTGCCCAAGCTGGATGGCCTCTCGGTACTGCGCCTGTTGCGCAAATCCAGCCAGATCCCGGTCATTGTGGTCACCGCCAGGGGCGCGGAAGAAGAGCGGATTACCGGGTTGCGCCACGGCGCCGATGACTATATTTCCAAACCGTTCAATCAGGTGGAACTGCTACTGCGGGTCGAGGCGCTGCTGCGCCGCGCGCAACCGCTGGTCGCGCAAACGCGGGAATCTCTTGAGATCGATCAGTTGCATCTGCAGCTGTCGGATCTGCAGGCGCGGGTAGGGGAGCAGGAGATGGAGCTCACCGCGATTCAGTTCAACCTGCTGTGGGAGCTGGCGGCGAATCGCGGGGAAGTACTGAGCAAGGCTTACCTTTCCCGGGAAGTGCTGAACCGCCCTCTTGGAGCCTACGACCGCAGCCTGGATATGCATCTGAGCCGGGTGCGGCGTAAACTCAACCAGGCAGGGTGGCGCGGCGAGCGTCTGCAAACGGTGCGCGGCCAGGGGTACTGTCTGAAATGAACCGACTCCTGTTGTGGAAATTGATCCTGCTGATCACCGCTGGCGTCGTCGCCATGTTTTATCTGATCAATTACGTCACCGTACGCGCCGAGGAGGAGATGAGTATGCTCAGCCAGGCGCACCGTGCCGAATTGCGCGGATGGGGAAAGCAGGCGGAAGCGCTGTATTTATCCGGGGAGGCGACATCTTTGCCGCAATGGCTGGATGCGTTGCAGGAGCGGGAGGAGACCCTGGCGGCAGTAGTGGGCTATTCCATTCACCACGTGGCTGGCAGTCGTGGCCTGGAAGACCGCTACAGCGGCAACAACCTGGGGCGGGATGTGGAATGGAAAATCCATCTGTATTTTGAAAATAACCCGGTGATGGAGATCCCGTTCGAGAACTCAGATATCAGCTTCCTGGTCCTGCTGCCGGAGCGGATGCGCCCTGGCAGTTACTGGCAGACCACCCGCCTGTTGTTGCAGATTTTCCTGCCTGCACTGATTCTGGCCATTCTGTCCGTGCTTCTGTACCGCCACATCATGCAGCCGTTGGGTAGCCTGCAGCGGGCCACGCGGGACTTCAGTCGCGGGGATTTTTCTGTGCGGGTGCGCCCGCAACTGGGTGGGCGCAAAGACGAGTTCAGCGAGCTTGCCACCACCTTCGACCAGATGGCGGCGCGTATCGGCGAGCAGTTGGTAAACCAGCGCCAGTTGATCGCCGACTTCTCTCATGAGCTGCGCACCCCGCTTACACGCCTGGAAATCGCTATTGAAAGCCTCGGCAAGCATTACCCGGAGGACCCCAATGTTCAGCGCCTGTACCGGGAATCCCGGCATTTCCGCAAACTGACTGAAGATACCCTGGCCCTGGCCTGGCTCGACAACGAGCAGCCAAGTTTGACCCAGGAAACCCTAGACCTGGTGGACCTGATCGATGTCATCGTCGACGATGCCCGTTTTGAATTTCCGGACCGGGAGATAGAGTGCCGGCTGCCGGATACCGCTGAACTGAATAACAGCAACCACCAGGCCGTGGGCCAGGCGCTGGAGAATATTCTGCGCAATGCGCTGCGCTATACGCCGGTGGGCGAAGTGGTGGAAGTTGATCTCAACGCCTGTGCGCTGGACTCCGGTGAGAGCGGGTTTGAGGTGACCGTTAAAGATGGTGGACCCGGGGTGCCGGAAGCGCTGCTGGAAACCATTTTCCGCCCCTTCTTCCAGGCGGACCCCTCACGCAATGCCAGTAAATCGGACAATAGCGGTTCTGGGGGGATTGGCCTCGGCCTGGCGCTGGCGCGCCGGCAGCTCAAAGCCGTGGGAGGCCAGGTGGTAGCCGCCAACCGGCCTCAGGGCGGCTTGTGTATGACGATCACCTTGCCAGTGGTCTGACTGGTATCTGCGTGCAATGTAACAAGTGCAACAGCACTGTACTTCAATAGGGTTAATGGTAATAATTCGCGTTTACGGTTAAGTGAAACTGCGAATCCACCTGATTCACCTGAAAAGGAAAGCCCAATGCCCAACAAATCCCTGCTCAATCACTGCGCGTTGCTGCCGCTACTCGCCACCGGCGCCCTCACTGCAGCGCCCGCTTTTGCGGAAGACAAGGCCGCAGAGCGGGAAAGCCTGGAAACCGTTGTTGTGGTCGGCATGGCCACCGATACCGAAATTACTCCACTGCAGCTGGAAAAGCAGCAGGCCAATGACCTGGCCGATATCTTCCGTCACATCCCGTCCGTATCCGTTGGTGGCTCTCTGGGCATCGCCCAGAAGGTCTATATCCGCGGTATGGAAGATACCCTGCTGAATGTTACCGTCGACGGTGCCCCGCAGACCGGTACCCTGTTCCACCATATCGGCCGTGTCTCCATCGAGCCGGAGCTACTGGACAAGGTCGAAGTGCAATCCGGTGCCGGCGAAGCCACCAGCGGTCCCGGAGCCATCGGCGGTGCCATCCGCTTCAAGACCAAGGGTGCCGACGACCTGCTCGGAAGCGGCGAGCAGTTTGGCGCGCGACTGAAGGGCGGTTATTTCAGCAATGACGGCACCAAGGGCAGCGCCTCCGTCTACGGCAAGCTGGGCGAGAACTGGGGCGTGATCGGCTCCTTTGTCCAGGTCGAACGGAACAATATGAAAGACGGCGCCGGCAATGAAATTCTCGCAACCTCTGCGGATCAGAACCTGGCGTTTGTAAAAGTCAGCGGCGACATCGCTGACAATCAGAAGCTGACCGTCAGCTACGAGCAGCGCGAAGAATCTGGCGAACTGGGTCGCAGACCAAACTGGTACGTACTGGAAGGCGACACGCTGTATCCGATGGATGCGGAGCGTGAAACTCTGGTGGCCAACTACAGCGCCAGCCTGAGCGATGCCGTGAACCTGGAAATTACCGCCTACGACACCAACTCCGACATGGTGCAGGATGGCCCCTGGGGACTGTACGGCGGTAATACCGCATCGATTGGTTTTGATATCCGCAACACCAGCAGTTTCGGTCAGCATACCTTGACCTATGGTATTGAGCGGCGAAATCAGAAGGTGGTTGCCGGTGGTCGTGAGGTGGATTCCACATCAAGCATTTCGGAAAGCGGACGGGTGCAGGGCGCCTACATTCAGGATCACTGGCAGGTGACCGAGCCCCTGCTGCTTAGCTTCGGGGTGCGTTACGACTCCTACGAATTGACACAGAACAATGCCGACGGCGAGTTCAGCAGTGACGATGTCAGCCCCAATGTCGGCTTCTCTTATGCACTGAGCGATACCTGGACGCTTTCTGCGGGTCATGCCCAGGCCGTGCGCGGCAAGGAAATTGGCGATTCCTTTACGCTTGATGTTGCCCATATCGACCCGGATCTGAAGGCAGAATCCGTCGATAACAACGAGCTGGCCCTGGAATATGTTGGCGAAGCCCTGGCATTGAAGGCTGCGGTTTACCAGAGCACCATCGACGACGTGATTTACGATGAGGACCTGTTCGAAAATATCGGTCAACTGGAGTCCGATGGTTTCGAACTGAGCGCTGCTTACTCCTACGACAGCTGGTATTTGTCTGCCGCATACAGTCACAACGATTCCACCCTGAATGGCAACGATATCGAAGGCTACGAGCACAACGGGCTGGGTAATACCCGCGGTGATACCCTCACCCTCGCGGTAGATTACGCGCTTACTGATCGCCTCGACCTTGGCTGGAACCTGACACATGTTCAGGGAATTGATGTTGAGGTACTGCACCGCTCTGTTGAACTGGGCTGGATTGACAGCGTGCAGACCATCGACAAGTCCGGTTATCAGCTGCACGACATCTACCTGCGCTGGCAGCCGCTGCAGGACGACAGTCTGGCGGTAAACTTTGCCGTGCAGAACCTGTTTGACGAGCACTACCGCGACCACTCCAGCGTAGGGGATTACTCCGATATTCCCGGATGGGGCATTGTTTCCGGTGTTTATGAAGCGGGTCGCGACGTCCGCCTGTCTGTAGATTATCGTTTCTGATTTCTGCAGCGAATGAAAGTGAAGGCGCGGTGTGTGAGCACCGCGCCTTTTTCTTTATCGCAGACGACTATTACAGTTATTTATCGCAGAATGTTTTTGTTGGCGTATTTGAAAACTAAATCAATTTAAATAAAACCATGAAATCCAGAACCCGCTTGCTGTGGATAAAACTCCACACCTATTTTTCCTGTTTCTTCCTTCCCCTGGCGGTGATGTACCTCGCCACTGGCATGCTGCATATGATGGATATCGACGGTGGAGTCCGCACCGAGAAGCAGTTTGAAGTTAACCTGCCCAACGGCATTCCCAAGGACGAGGAAGCCGTGCGGGCAGTGATACTGTCGCTGATGCAGGAGAAAGGGCAGGATATGAAGTTGCCTGCGGACTACTATTACGAGCCGAAAGAAAATTATATCGGTTGGTATGGCTACAAGGGGCAGGTGTTCTTCGAGCCGCAGGAAGACCCGAACAAGGCGATACTGCACGTCAAAAAGCACGATCTGTGGCACCAATTTCTGTTGATTCACAAGGGGCACGCCGGGCCGGCGTTCTGGGTGCTCGGTATCATGTTTGGTCTCAGCCTGTTATTCAGTCTGGTCAGCGGCCTGGTGATTGCCATTGCGGTACCGATGTTCCGGAAAACCTCCATCGTATTTACTTTACTGGGAGCTGCCACCCTTGCGATCGGTATTGCGCTGAGTGTGTAGAGTTCTCACTTTTTGATTTTGGCGCGGACAACTCAAATAAAAGCGCGCCAAAATTCCATAATCTATCAGACCAATTTTTACCGGCAGTCGCGCAAAAAATGCGACCCGCATCAAAATATCTTTTCCCCTCCCAACGCGTTCGAAATTTTTTTCGTGAAAAAATTCTTTTAGTTTCATTTGTCTACAGTGATTGGTTGACCAATAGGTCACTGTTTGGCGCGAAATTAAATATTGGTGTTGATTTCAATTTCGCTATTTTGTAGCCGGTTCATACGGTGTGCTTTCAGGAAAAAATTTTCCATTTGTTTTCATTGGTTTAGCGAATTTGGTTAACCAATTGTGCTGCTTCTGCAGGTTTTCTATTGTTCGGTTTTCGGTGATATTTCTGAAAATTGACAGTGTGTTCCAGCGGACATTAGCCTTCCCCGCGCTTCGTGATTTCGTTTTTATTACAGACACCTTCACTTTTTTGGGGGGATGTATTCGTGTGTGGTTGGCAAGTGCGAAGTGTTATAGCGAGTAGATGTTCCGAAATAAAAATCAATAATCAGGTCTCTATGCGATGAGAAAATTCACACTGAAAAAAATCAGTCAGAAAATGGCGCAGTCCGCGCTTTATCTGGCGGTCGGCGTATCCACAGCGGTTGCGGCGACCATCGAAAACCCGGGTTTTGAATCCGGTTGGTCCGGTTGGGAGGATGTCGATCCCTCGGCTATTTCCGGCGTTGCTCACACGGGCAGTGGCAGTGCAAAAATCACCGGCTCCGGTGGGGCTTTTTCCCAGCAGGTGGCGGTAGATCCGCATACGGATTACAGCCTGAGTGCGTGGCTGCGAGGCGCCGGTGGTATTGAGGTCACCGTCGGATCCGATACCTACAGTGATGCCGACAGTTACACCGACTGGGGTGAACTGGGAGTGACCTTCAACTCCGGCAGTCACAGCAGCGTAACGGTCACCGGTACCTATAACGGCGGCGAAGGTCGCTTTGACGACTTCTCCATCGTAAATGGCGGCGGTTCCAGTTCTGGCGGTGGCTCCAGTTCAAGTTCCAGCTCCAGTTCCGGATCGGGTTCCAGTTCCGGCTCCGGGGGTGGCGGCACTGACCTGTGTGAAATCCAGTCTTCCAGCGCCAGTTCCGATGACGGCAACGGACCGGCCAATGCCCACGACGGCAACCTCGGTTCACGCTGGTCCGCCAATGGTGCCGGCGAATACATCACCTTCGATCTGGGCAGCAGTTGCATGGTGAGTGCACTGAATATCGCCTGGTACAAGGGCGATAGCCGTATGGCGTCATTTGAAGTCTACGTGGGCGACAACGAAAACAGCCTCACGTACGTGTACGGTGGCAACAGTTCCGGTAACAGCCTGCAACTGGAGGCGCACAATTTTGACGATTTCTCCGGTCGCTATGTGCGGGTGGTGGGTCTCGGCAACACGTCCAATAGCTGGAACAGTATGACCGAGATTGAAGTGGTGCGCGGCGAAGGTGGCCCGGGTAGCCCAAGCGCGGTGATCGATGTACCGGCGAATGTAACCGTGGGGATTCCGTTTACTCTGGACGGCAGCGGTTCCTACAATTCCAATGGCGGGTCGCTGAATTTCAGTTGGGATTTCGGTGACGGCATTACCTCACTGGATGAGAGCCCGGTACACACCTACAACAGCACCGGTGTGTACACGGTAGATCTGCAGGTCACCAACGCCGGTGGCATTACCGATAGTGCCAGTGCCGAAGTGACCGTCAGCGAACTTCCCTCCGAGTATCCGGTGGCCACCATCAGCGGCTCTACCAACACGCGGGTAAACACCAGCCTGAACCTGAGTGGTTCGTCTTCCTACGATCCGGACGGTGGCGACATTGCTGCCTACGCGTGGGACTTTGGCGACGGCAGTAACGGCAGTGGTGCCAATGTTTCGCACATCTACAGCGAGCAGGGCAGTTACACGGTTACCCTGACGGTTACCGATGATGAGGGCTTTGAATCCTCTACGACCGAAACCGTCACCGTGGATAACGCGGCAGTGGAAGACCTGTGGCCTCTGGTCAACAACAGCTTTGAGCTGAGTTCGTCCACCGGCGGCTGGGAAGAGCGTGACCCCGCCAACGTGGTTTCCACTAACGGCACCTCCAATCCAATGCCGGTGGACGGTGGCCGTCTGCTGGTGATCAAGGGCGATGGAGGTCGTATGGAACAGGCGATCTACAAGCCGGCTGCGGGCAACCGCTATCAGGTGAGCGCCTGGGTTTACAATCACGGCACCATCGGTATTCAGGACCTGGGTTCGGATAACGTCTACGAGACCACCACCAATCACGGCGATGGCTGGCAGCAGGTTACCGTGGAGTATGTTTCTACCGGCTCACCGGCACTGGCCTATGCCCGCTACGGCGATGGCAGCGGTGACGCAATCTTCGATCTGTTTGAAGCGGAAAACGTCACCACCCAGGCCGACCTCGATGTGCCGCCGCCTGCGCCGATCATGCGTTACGCGTCTCAGGTCATCGACCTGTCCTGGTGGAAGCTGACCCTGCCGATCAACGGAGCCGAGGAACACTACACGCCGGACCTGTATACCTTCTCGAGTGACGAGTGGTTCAAACTGATCTTTGACGAAGCGGAGCAGGAGTACGCGGTTCAGTTCCGGGCCAATCACCATGGGGATTCCACCAGTGGCTCCAGCAACCCGCGCAGTGAGCTTCGGGAGATGACCCAGAACTACCATTTCCAGAACTCCAAAAGTGCCGCGGCCTGGTCCAACACCGATGGCAAAAAGCACACCATGTGGATCAAGCAGAAGGTCACCAACCTGACTCATGTGAAGCCACATGTGGTAGTGGGACAGATTCACGACTCCGGCGACGATGTTGTAGTTTTCCGTATCGAAGGCCACAACGGCACCTGTCCTCCGGGCACCGATGACGACTGGGATAACTGCGGCACCGTGGGCAACCCGGACACTCACGCCAATCTGTGGATCACCAATGGCAACGACCGCCACGGCTACCTGGTGGATGGCAACTACGAGTTGGGTACCGTGTTTACGGTGAAGATGGAGTCTTACGACGGGCAGACGCACTTCTACTACAACGAAGAGAAGGTGCCCTACATCCACGACGAAGCCATCTCCGGCTGCTACTTCAAACTGGGGAATTACACCCAGTCTCACGATGGTACAGCGCCGGGAGAAAGCTACGATAATTACGCAGAAACCTATGTGTATGACTACTACGTATCCCACGAATAAGTTTCAGTGCGCAACTTGAAGTCGATAAACGGACTTCAAAAAAAATAAGGGCCGCATTTGCGGCCCTTATTTTTTAACTGTCGAAAAGGAAATATCAGTTCAGCGCCGCCTGGCCTCCCGCATTCGAGACTGGCTTGATACTGCTGATCTCGCCACCCTGGGATTCGATCCAGCCGTTCATACGGTTCTCCAGCACGGTCAATGGCAGCGCACCGGCGCCCAGTAGCGCATCGTGGAACTGGCGGATATCAAAGTTACTGTCGAGAGCTTCTTCTGCGCGCGCACGGATTTCCTTGATCTTCAGCTGGCCGACCTTGTAGGCCAGCGCCTGACCCGGCCACACCAGATAGCGGTCGATTTCCACTACGATGTCGTGCTCGGGTTTTGCGCTGTTATTCATAAAATACTGAATCGCCTCGTCCCGGCTCCAGCCCAACTGATGCATCCCGGTGTCTACCACCAATCGCACCGCGCGCCACATATCGTAGGTGAGTGCGCCGAATTCGTTGTAGGGATCCTTGTACAGGCCCAGGTCGTATCCCAGGCTCTCGGAGTAGAGGCCCCAGCCTTCCACAAAGCCTGTGTACATTTTTGTGCGGCGCAGCGGATGAATATCCTTCTGCTCCTGGGCCAGCGCAATCTGCAGGTGGTGCCCCGGCATGGCCTCGTGCACCGTCAGCGCTTCCATTTCCCAGGTCGGGCGGCTTTTCAGGTTGTAGGTGTTGGCGAAGAAGACGCCCGCACGGCCGGACTCCATGGAGCCCGGCTGATAATAAGCGGTAGTCTGGGATTTTTCTGAGTAACTTGGAATCGGCTTGATACCGTAGGGCAGGCGCGGCAGAGTGCCGAACAGTGCCGGCAGTTCACCGTCGATGCGCTTGGCGATATCCCGGTAATTCTTTAACAGGTCTTCTTTGCTCTCATAGTAGAACTGCGGGTCGTTGCGCAGGAAATTCGTAAACGCCTTGAAGTCACCGTTAAAGCCGGTTTTCTTGATGATCGCATCCATTTCATTGCGAATCCGGCGCACCTCTGCCAGACCAATGCGGTGGATTTCTTCCGGACTCAAGTCAGTCGTGGTTTCTTCGCGCACCTTGTAGGCATACCAGCGAATACCATCATCGTTTCTGGTGAATGCAGTTTCGGTATTCGCGTTGGGAATGTAGTCGCGCTCCACATACTCCGCGAGGCGCTGCCAGTTCTGCACCAGGGATTTCTGATAAATGCTCAGCGCACGGGTGCGCAGTCTGTTTTGCTGCGCCGCGGGAATGCTTGCGGGCATTTCATAAAATGCCTTCAGTAGAGGGCTCTGCTTCGGGTCGGATGGAATCAGTGCGCGAATCTGACCGGGAAGGTCGCGCAGGGTAATTTGCGGCGGAGTCAGGTTTTGCTCCAGCCCTTTTTCCAGCAGAATTTTGGTTTGTTCAATCAGTCCCGGCAATTTGTCCAGGCGCGCGAGAATATCTTCGTAATCGGCAGCGGTACGTTTGGGCATGGCGTTCAGCACCGCGGGTACTCTGCGCTGGATGCCGCTCATGTGATTGACGGGCATCAGGTGCTCGGGGAACTGGTATCCGCGTACCTGCAGCAGCAGGTCCTGATACATCAGCTGGTAGTCGAGCTTCTCGCTGTCGCTGAGTTTGTCTTCGTCGAGGTGACGGCTGGCAGCGAGCAGTTCGCGGGTCTGGCCTTTGCGACGTTCGATGCCTTTGATGGATTGATCGGTCCAGTTCTGTTCTACGCCGGGATAGCCTTCATAAGTGGCGGCTTCGGGGTAGCTTTCCATAATCCAGCGGTAGCGAAGATCTTGCAGTGCTTTTAGTTTGTCACTGGCACCACTTTTCGGAATTTCATCCATGGCGTTGTCGAAAGCTCTATGATCCATGGCCTGTACATTCAGGCTGGCAGCCATTATGGCAATGGATAACCCGAGGCGTTTGGCGTTCAGGACTTGCTTAACGGAATTGGTAAAGGACATCGTACTTCCTGTCTCTGAATTATATGTTGTGTGTTCGAAGCGCTTAAGGCTGACGTGAAGGCGGAGCGCAGGGTGGTGCATTTGGAAACCGTCGCAAACAGGGACGTTTGCGACGGAGCGTACAGGGATGTATTCACAGCGGTTTCCAAATGCACCACCCTGTGATCCGCCGCCACTGGTATTTGTTCGGCGCTCTGCTGGAAGCGCAGTGGCGGCCGGATACCGGGTACGGGTTTTCAGGACCGCGCTAGGCGCCCCCCTGTGAACCCATCCCTGGGCGCTGCGGCGGCGACGTCCTATCGCCGACGCTCCTGAAAACCCGTACCCGGTACCCGGCTTTCGATTTTTACTGTTGTACGTTGTTAGCGTTATATTGCTGCAGCTTGCCCGTTTGATTGGGCCTGGTGCATTTGCGATTGGCGTTCGCGGATTTGTTCTTCGATACCAGAGGCATCAAGGCCGATTTCTGCGAGCAGTTTGGGGTGCTTGCCGTGTTCGATAATTTTGTCAGGCAAGCCCAGCTGCAACAGCGGTACCGGAACGATACGCTGGTTCAGGTATTCTGAAACCGCACTGCCAGCACCGCCGGCAACCGTGTTTTCTTCCAATGTGACCAGCAGCTCGTGGCTGTCGGCCAGACGGTCGATCAACTCTTCGTCCAGGGGTTTTACCCAGCGCATATCAACCAGCGTCGCGCCGAGTTTTTCCGCCGCTTCACGAGCCGGCGTCAACAGGGTGCCGAAACTCAGGATCGCAACGTTTTTGCCTTCCTGAATCACCCGACCCTTGCCGACCGGCAGCTCCGTCATTGTTTTTTCGATTTCCACACCCGGGCCAGTGCCGCGCGGGTAGCGTACCGCAGAGGGGCCCTGGTGCTGGTAAGCGGTGTAGAGCAGCTGGCGGCACTCGTTTTCGTCGCTGGGGGCGGCGATGATCATATTGGGCAGGCAGCGCATAAAGGTCAGATCGAAGCTGCCCGCGTGGGTGGGGCCGTCTTCGCCGACGAGGCCGGCGCGGTCGATGGCGAAGGTGACATCCAGGTTCTGGATGGCCACGTCGTGCACCAGCTGGTCGTAACCGCGCTGCAGGAAGGTGGAGTAGATCGCGACCACCGGCTTCTGGTCTTCGCAGGCGAGGCCAGCGGCGAGGGTGACCGCGTGCTGCTCGGCGATGGCGACGTCGTGGTAGCGCTCTGGGAAGCGCTCGGCGAATTCCACCATGCCGGAGCCTTCGCACATGGCCGGGGTGATACCGATCAGCTTTTCATCCTGCTCGGCGGTGTCGCACAGCCACTGGCCGAAAATATCCTGATACTTTGGTGATTTCTTTTTCAGCTCCGGAACTGCAACCTGAACCTTGGGTTCGGGCTCGAGTTTATTGAGCGCGTGGTAACCCACCGGGTCTTCTTCCGCCGGGCCAAAGCCCTTGCCCTTGGTGGTGACGATATGCAACAGCTGCGGGCCGCGCTGATTGCGCAGGTTGCGCAGGGTGTGCACCAGGTCCTGCATATTGTGGCCGTCGAGGGGGCCTACGTAATTGAAGCCCAGCTCCTCGAACAGAGTGCCGGGGGTAATCATGCCCTTCACGTGCTCTTCGGTGCGGCGCGCCAGCTGCCAGGCCTTGGGAATGGCCGACAGGATCTTGCGGCTGCCCTCGCGCATATTCAGGTAGGTCTTGCTGGCCAGAATCCGCGCGAAGTAGGTGGCGAGGCCGCCCACGTTCTTGGAGATGGACATGCGGTTGTCGTTCAACACCACCAGCATGTCTTTGCCGGTGTGGGCCGCGTGGTTCAGGGCCTCGAAGGCCATACCGGCGGTCATGGCGCCATCGCCGATAACGGCCACCACCTTGCGCTCATCCGGGGAGCCCAGGGCCATACCCAGGGCGGCACTGATGGAGGTGCTGGAATGACCCACACCGAAGGTGTCGTAAGGGCTTTCGCTGCGTTTGGGGAAGCCGGAAAGGCCGCCCTGCTGGCGCATACTGAGCATCTGCTCGCGGCGGCCGGTAAGGATCTTGTGCGGGTAGGTCTGGTGGCCTACATCCCACACCAGGCGGTCTTCCGGGGTGTTGTAGATGTAGTGCAGGGCAATGGTGAGCTCTACCACGCCCAGACCGGCACCAAAGTGACCGCCGGTCTGGCCCACGCAGTAGAGCAGGTATTCACGCAGCTCGGTTGCCAGTTCCGGCAACTGTTTTTCCGACAGGGCGCGCAGTTGGGCCGGGTCATCGATCTGGTCGAGGAGCGGCGTAGTCGGGCGCTGGCGGGGAATCTCGTCGAACATCAAGGGTCCTGAATCGGGCAGCTCGGGGCGCCGCACTTTCCATGGCACTAACCATAGAGTTATCCACAGAGTGGCGGGCGGCGGCCCAAGGTATCAATTGCAACTGATATAAGAAGCGAATTGTATGCCCCCCGAAGGGATATTGCATCCCGCGCGGCAGGGCGGCTCCCCGGTCAGTAATTGCGGTCAGAGCCAGCCCAGTACCAGGTAGATCCCCAGCAGCAGGACCACACCGGCCACCATACTGCCGGTGAGCCAGTTGCGGGCCATGACGCCTTCGGCGCGGTGGTGGCTGGCAACGCCCTCCACCAGCCGTTCAACGCCGGAAACCGCCGCCTGGCGCAGGCGGCTGTCCAGGGCAAACAGGCGGTTGAACAGGGCGCGCATGGCGTCCGGTACCAGCCGGCGGTAGATCCACTCCGCATCGAGGTTCACCGAGGGCAGTTCCGGCGGGTACAGGTGGCGCAGGTTCAACCATACGAACGCAAGGGCTGAGAAGAACAGCAGTTGCAGCTGGGTCAGCACATGGGTCACGTCGTAGGGTGTGTAAGACATCTGGTAAGGCAGCAGGCTGTACAGCGCCTGTGGATAGATGCCGATGGTCAGGCACAGCGCTGCGGCGATCGTCATGGCGATCAGCATATTCACCGGCGGCTCGCGGGCCGGCAGCTTGGCGTCGTGGGCGAAGAAGGCAAAGTAGGGGATCTTGATGCCCGCGTGGTGGAACACACCCGCGGAGGCGAACAGCAGGATCAGCCAGACCCAGTCGTAGCCATTCTTGATCGCCGCACTCATCACCATGGACTTGCTGACAAATCCACTGAACAGCGGGAAGGCTGAAATGGACGCAGCGCCGACGATACACAGCACCGTGGTCTTGGGCATTTTCTTGTAGAGCCCGCCCAGTTCCGAGCCGTTGATCTTGCCGGTCACGTGCAGCACCGCGCCCATGGACATAAACAGCAGCCCTTTGAAGATCACATCGTTAAACGCGTGGGCCACAGCGCCGTTGATAGCGAGTGAGGTGCCGATGCCAATCCCCACCACCATAAAGCCCAGCTGGTTGATCAGGCTGTAAGCCAGTACCCGGCGCAGATCGTTTTCGATGACCGCGTAAAAGATCGGGAAGCAGGCCATGGTAGCGCCGATATACACCAGCAGTTCGGTGCCCGGGTAGGCCCGCGCCAGAGCATAAACGGCGACTTTGGTGGTAAACGCGCTGAGAAACACGGTGCCGGTGGGCGTGGACTCCGGATAGGCATCGGTGAGCCAGTTGTGGAAAAACGGGAAGGCGCACTTGATACCGAAGGCGAGGAAGATCATCCAGCTGTAGGCGTTGTCATCGAGGCCGATCTGGCCGAATTCGAGGGTACCGTGGGTCTGGCCGTAGAAGATGATCCCGCCGAGCAGCAACAGCCCGGAAAGAATATGCAGGGTGAAATAGCGCAGCCCCGCCACATAGGCGCGGCCGCTGCGGCGCGCCCACACCAGGAATACCGAGGTCAGTGCCAGCAGTTCCCAGAAAATAAACAGGGTGAGCAGATCCCCGGCAAACACCGCGCCCAGAGCACTGCCTGCATAGAGCATACTGGCGACCTGTTGCAGGGTATCGCGCACATGCAGGGCGTAAATCACCGAGATCAGTGCGGCAATATGGAAGAGGTAGCCGAATAGCAGGCTCAGCTTGTCCGCTTTGAACAACAGCAGGTTGAAATCGAGAATGGCGTAGTGGCCGAATTCAACTCCGGAACCGCCGGCGCCCAGCTGCCATAAGTTGGCGAGGCCGAGAATCGGTACCGCGATAAACAGTAGTGCCCGCACCCAGCCGCGCAAAAACAGGCCCAGTGCCGCGGCGACAAAAAACGGAATAAACGGCGCAACTTCATACATGATCGCGCTCTCCGTTCAAGTAAATGGTGGGATCTTCTTCCGTAGGTTCGCCGCTATCGACGGCATTGAAGTCGGCCAGCTCCCGCTTATCGTAATAGTCTTCCGGTCGCATCAGGAAGGTGCGCATCCATTTGGCCGCAAACACCAGAATCACACAGCCTACAAATCCGTATACCGGGTAAAAGCCGGGCAATCCTTCCCAGCGGAATTCCGTGTGGCGATGAATGACAAAATCCGCCGCAAATAACAGCGCACAGATTGCGTAAAACACCCGCAGCATATTGCGGATGTTTTTGGGGCTGTCGAAGAAATCCTGTTTATCACTGTTCATATCAGATTCCAGCCTTGATCAGCACATAGAACGCATCGGGAAACAGTAAAAGGTAAATACAGCCCGCCGCGGTGATGCCGAGGGCAATCAGGGATGGCAGGGGAGCTTCCCTGATGACGGTAGCTCCAGCCGCGTGCCCGTCAGCAGTTATCCCATCCCGATCGTTATTGGAAAAGAACGCGCGCAGCGGAATTGGCAGCAGATAGGCGATGCTCAGCAGTGAGCTGAGCATCAGCAGCCCCATCAAAACCCACTGCTCGGCCTCAAATGTCCCCAGCATCAGATACCACTTGCTCCAGGTGCCGCCGGTAGGCGGGATGCCGATGATGCACAGGCTTGCTACCAGAAACGCGGTCATGGTGACCGGCATCTGTCGGCCGAGGCCGCGCAATTGATTGACTTCGGTTTTGTGTGCGGCCACAAGGATCGCGCCCGCACAAAAGAACAGGGTGATCTTGCCAAAGGCGTGCATCACGATGTGCAGTGCGCTGCCGGTCATGCCCGCGCTGGTGGCGAGCAGGGCGCCCAGAGTGATATAGCCCAGCTGGCTTACGGTGGAATAGGCCAGGCGTTTTTTCAGGTTCTGTTGGCGCAGGGCAATGATAGATGCGAGCAGAATCGAAACGCCTGCCAGGTACAACAGCCACTCGGTCGCCGGGATCGCCTGCAGGGTCTCGATTCCAAATATCAGCAGGCAGATTTTCAGCAGTACAAACACACCGGCCTTTACCACGGCTACCGCGTGCAATAATGCGCTGACCGGTGTCGGCGCCACCATGGCTGCGGGCAGCCAGCGGTGGAAGGGCATGATCGCCGCCTTGCCCACGCCGAACACAAACAGCCCCAGCAGAACGGACAAAAGCGCGAGAGAAGTACCCGGCGAGAAAACGCCGCCCTGTTGGAACGAAAGCGTACCGGCGAGCAGCCAGGTGGCAATGATCGCGAGCAGGAAAAAGCCCACCGAAGTGCCCAGCAGAATTCCGAGATAAATCCGTCCACCGGCGCGGGCCTTGTCGGTACCCGCGTGGGTGACCAGCGGGTAAGTACAAAGTGTCAGTACTTCGTAAAAGATAAACAGGGTAAACAGGTTTTCCGCAAAGGCGATGCCCATGACCGCGCCAATGGAAACCGCGAACAGACTGTAAAACCGCGTCTGGTTTTGCTCGCCGTGGCCGCGCATATAGCCGATAGCATAGAGCGTGGTGATAATCCACAGGAAGCTCGCCACCAGGGCAAACATCAATCCGAGAGGTTCTACCCGAAAGGCCAGTGCCAGCCCCGGCAAAATTTCCAGCCAGTGCGCAGCGATCACATCGCCATTCAGCATGGGTTGATAGAGTTGGGTGACGGTAAAAAACAGCGCGCTGGCGGCAATCAGCGAGACTGCTTCGCGGACATTTTCCCAGCGGGCAGCGAGCTGAATGCCCACCAGTGCCAGTAGCGGAATCAACAGTGTCAGTTGCAACAGACTGGATTCATTCATTGCGCAGCGCCTCCGAGCAGGAATTGCGAGGCTGCGGCAGTCACTTCTACCGGCAGGCGGGTATCAATCCCGAAATATATATTCGCGGCGATCAGCAGCCAGGCGGGTAGCAGGATACCCAGCGGTGCTTCGCGTTTACTCGCCGCACCAGATTCACTTTCCGGCGCTTGGAAATAGGCCGCTTCCACTAGCTTCCAGATATAGGCCACCGCTAGCAGCGAACCGAGCACCACCAGCACCGCCACCCACCAGAGCTGCTGCTCCATGGCGGCGGCAATCAGGTACCACTTGCTGACAAAGCCCACGGTCAGCGGCATGCCGATCAGGCTGATGCCACCCACCACAATGGCGGCCATAGTCCAGGGCATGGTGCGGCCGAGACCGCGGAAGTGCTCGATACGGCAGCCGCCCATCTGATAAACCAGTCCAGCCAGCGCCAGGAACAGGCCGCCCTTCATCAACGCGTGGTTGAACAGGTGCATCAGCGTGGCCTGCAGTGCGGTGGCGGTGCCAATGCCGATCCCCACCACCATATAGCCAATCTGCGCCACACTGGAAAACGCCAGCATACGTTTGATATTGGCCTGGTAGATGGCAACGATGGATGCGGCAAATACACCTACCAAGCCGAGACCGATCAACAGAATATCCAGCGGTAGATGCGACAGGGAGAAGTCCACGCCGAACACGGTAAATGTAAAGCGCAGTAACAGATATAGCGCGACCTTGGTAGCGGTGGCGGCGAGAAACGCGGTGACGATCGATGGTGCACAGCTGTAGGCGTTCGGCAGCCACAGGTGCAGCGGGAACAGCGCCAGCTTGAGACAGATGCCCACAAAAATAAACGCAAAGGCCGCGAGCACCGTGGTGGATTCACCGAGCGGCGGTATGCGCGCGGCCAGATCCGCCATATTCAATGTGCCGGTCATCATGTACAGGAAGCCGATACCGATCAGGATAAAGGTGGCACCGATGGTGCCCATAATCAGGTACTGGAACGCTGCCCACAGTGCACGGCGATCCTTGCCGAGCGCGATCAGTGCGTAGGTGGAGAGAGAGGAAATTTCCAGAAATACGAATACATTGAACGCGTCGCCGGTGGCGACGATACCCAGCAGGCCGGCAAAGCACAGCAGATAAAGGGTATAGAAAACGGTCTGACGATTGGGCTCCAGCTCCTTCTGGACACTGGTGTTGGCGGCAAGCAACACCACGCTGCTGAGCGCGGAAACGATAAACAGTACCCAGGCGTTAAGGAGGTCGATACGGTATTCGATTCCCCAGGGCGCTTTCCAGCCGCCCAGTTCATAGGTGATGGGGCCTGCGGCATAAACCTGCTGCAACAGCAGAATGCTGACTACCAGTGCAGCCACACTGACCGCGAGGGTAAACAGCCACACCAGGGTGGTCTTACGAATCAGCAGGCAGGAGGGGGCCGCCATCAGCGGCAGAATGACCTGCAAAATAGGGAGGTGCGACAGCATGGTCTACGGCTCCTTGTCCACAGCGGGCTGGGGTTGTGACGGGGTGCGCTCCTGCTGCGCTTCCGCAGCCTGAATGTCCCGTTCTTCTATGGAGACATAGGCGTGTTTAATGCGAATGGTCAGCGCCAGAGCCAGTGCGGTGGTCGCAATTCCCACAACAATCGCGGTAAGGATCAGCACATGGGGCAGCGGGTTGGAATAGAGAGTGTCGCCCTCATGCAGAATGGGCGCACTGCCACCATCCACTTTGCCCACACTGATATAAAAAATGAAAACGGAGGTCTGAAAAATATTCAATCCGATGATCTTCTTCACCAGGTTGCCCTGGGCGATCACTATGTACAGGCCGATCATCATTAACGCAATGACGATCCAGTAGTTGTAGTGCGATGCCAATAACATCCTAACCGGCCCCCCGTTCCAGTGTTTGTAGTGGGGACAGACCGCGACTGACCTCACCGTCGGCGGTATCGTCGGCAAAGGGCGGTGTGCCCTTGATCGCGAGTTCTGCCTCCCGGTCGCGCAGCTGCGCGGAGAACAGATAGGAAATCATGATCATCACCGAGGCGACGGTGACACCGACGCCGATTTCTATGGCGATAATGCCGATGTGTTGCCCGGTAACCGGGTCCTCGGCCAGAGCGCTGTAATCCAGAAAATTTTTTCCACTGGCGAGACTCAACAGTCCTGTGCAGCCAAAAATCAGAACACCCATTGCCGACAATAGCTGGACCAGCTCGTGGCTGGCGACCTTGCGCACTGCGTCCAGGCCAAACACCATGCTGTAGAGAATAAATCCCACCGCAAAGATCACCCCTGCCTGAAAGCCGCCACCGGGGCCGTACTCACCATGGAATTGCACGTACAGTGCGTAGAGCATGATCGGCGCAATCAACACCTTGGCAACAACCCGCAGAACGATATCCCGCGATGCTTGCTGTACCGGTGAAGGCTGCATAATCCGCAACGGTTGAGCGGCATTGGTCATCAGCAGTGACAGTACCCCGAGTCCGGCGGTAAAGATCACCACCACCTCGCCAAAGGTATCGAAGCCCCGGTAACTGGCCAATACCGATGTGACGATATTGGGGATACCGATTTCACTCATGGATTCCTGGATATAGTGCGGTGCCACATGCACCTGTGCTGGTGCGTTCGCATCACCGAAGGACGGCATGTCGACGGTAGCGGTAACCAGCAGTGCGCCCACGGTGGCCACAAGTGCAATGGCGAGTCGCGCGCGATTACGGTCTGCGCGCTGGTAGCGGCCACAAAGTGCGAGTGTCAGCAAGATCAGTAGCGGTGAAATTCCGGCACCCACGGCCGCTTCGGTAAATGCGACATCCACCGCGCCCATGGTCATGAAAAAGCCCGCCGATAGCAGACCGTAAATGCCCGCCAGCATGGCTGCGGCAAACAGGTCTTTGATCCAGGCGATGGAAATGGCGGTGACCAGCAACAGGGCCAGTAGCGCGATATCAAGTAGCAGGTTCATCGGTATCGACCCTCGATGGCTGCCGGTATTGTTTTTGTTGTCATCATTGCGGTTGTCAATTCCCGAAATTGGCCCCGGTTGCGTGATATATGTGACGCTCAGACGCGGGTGCTGTCGGCGGCTTCAGGCTCGGCGTCTGGCGAAGTATCCACAGGTTGTGAGTTCGTCATTTCTGTCGGTGTTGGCTCTGGCGCAATCTGCGGCAGGCGCAGTGCGCTGAGTTGCGCCGAGCGCGCGAGTGCGTGGCTGGCGGTGGGGCTGGTAAAGAAAATAAACAGCATGATCAGCGCCAGTTTAAAAAGCGCAAGACTCCAGCCGGCGGTGAGCATCAGGCCACTGATAATCAGTAAGGTGGCGAGGGTGTCGGTAATGCCCGCCGCGTGCATGCGAGAGTAGAAATCGGGGAAGCGCAGCACGCCCACTGCGCCGGTCAACATGAAAAAACAGCCCAGTAAAAGCAGGGTGCCACTGGCAAAAGATTGTACTGTTTCAATCACCGGACACCTCCGGCGCGCCGGTACCATTGCGGGTGCGGAACTCAAAATACCGCAACACCCCGATTACACTCACAAAGTTGATGAGCGCGTAGACGATGGCAATATCGAGATATTCGGGTTCGCCAAACGTAAAGCAGATAACCGCAATCAACAGTACGGTTTTTGTGCCGAACATATTCACTGCGAGAATGCGATCGTGAATCGTCGGCCCCTTTATCGCGCGTATCAGCGCAAGCGTCATAACGACGAGCAGGGCAATCAATGTAGCGTTCAGCATTATTAATCTGCCCTGTCAGCGTTCGGTAACGGGTGTGTTGTCGGTGAGAGCCGCAACCCGCCGCTCCAGCTCGCCCCTCTTGAGGTCATCCAGGCCGCTGCGGCGAAGGGCATGTACCAGCACCGAGTCACTATCGACGTCCACTGCGACTGTACCCGGGGTCAGGGTAATGGAATTGGCATAGAGGACTCGACCGAGATCGGATGGCAGGTCGACGGGGATGCGTTCACTGCAGGGGGAGATGGTCGTGCGTCGGGAAAGGATACCGCCCCACACACAGGCGGCCACCTCCAGGTTACTGGCGATGATTTTGCGCAGTAGCCACAGATAGTAACCGGGTAATGTTGCCCATAATTGCAGAGGCAGGGATTCTCCATCCACCACTTTCATGCGCCGGGCAATGAGGATTACAAAGACCGTGGAGGCTAAGCCAAAAGTGAGAATCAGAGCAGTGTATTGCCCGGAGTTACTTAGCCATATAAATGCGAGAACGGCAAAAAGGCACAGGGTATAACGCATGAATAATCTACTACAAAAACCATATTAGAGTGCGAATAAGTCCGATGTGGTGAGCGCTGGCCAAGTGGGACAACGAAACTACATCAGGGGCTCGGTACATCTTTTTTACAGCGATAGTGATTTTCAAAAACTGTCAGCATTGCGGATTCCGCCGTTGCCTCTTCGGCAAAGGGCTGTGAAAGTTCTGAGACTTTGCCAATCAGGGTGTCGAGCGTTGCTGCCTCTGGCAGACAGTAGCGGCTGCTGAGCCGTTGGGCCGCGTCGTCGGAGAGGCGGCTGGCACGCGTGCGAATGGCGCGTGCGACAAATTCGGAAGGGCGCTCGTCTGCGGCAACAATATCTTTGCTGGCAGACAGGTAGCCGTGGATAAATGCCCGGCAGCTGGTGGCTTGGGCGCTTTGCTGGTCAACCTGATGGCTTTTGCAAGCCTCTATCAGCTCCGTTGCCGTGAGAGGTTGTGCAAGTACACCGTTTGTCAGGCCAATTGTCAATGCGGCGACGGCCGCGGGGGCAATCACTGCATGCAGTTTTCGCTTCATACTCGTCACCTATTATTTTTATTTATGTTTTTTTAAGGCTGCGCCGGTCTGCGAACCCTCCCTTTGTTAATTTTGCGAAGTGTACGCAGTCTGAAAACTGCACAGCCTGTGGTAAATCTTGCAGAGTTTGCGGGTTTCGTCAAATAAGCTCGGGTGCCAGAGATAGGATTTTTTCTGGTCTATTTTTCTATATTGATATTTTTTAGCGCTGTTATAGAGATCTTGAGCGCCCGTGGCGCACAATATTTCACAACTTTTCGTTAAAAAGTCACAGGCCGCGAGCCAGTTGTAGAAAACCGGTCGCGGTAGAGCATTTTAAGGTGGGAAGGCGAAGGGGCTGCGGGACGTTTTCGGTCAGGCCGATCAGTGATCCCGCTTAACAATGTAATCCGCGAGCTGCTGGAGAATATTAAGGTTGACGTTTTCGGCGCCAGTGGAGATTTCCTGCAAGGCCTGACTGGCTTCCCGATGCAGTTCCTCTGCCTTGGCCTGCGCACCATCCAGCCCGAGCAGCGACACGTAGGTGGGTTTGTTGCGCGCCGCATCTGCGCCCTGGGTTTTACCCAGGACTTCGGTATCGGCGGTCACATCGAGAATGTCATCCTGCACCTGAAATGCCAGGCCGATCGCTTCGGCGTAGCGGGTAGTGGCGGCCAGTTGTATCTCGTTGGCTCCGCCGATCAGGGCGCCGATACGCGCGCTGGCGACAATCAGTGCGCCGGTTTTCAGGCGGTGCATTTCTTTGAGTTGCTCAAGAGAGAGGGTGTGATCCACTGCCGCCAGATCAATCGCCTGACCGGCCACCATGCCGCGGGCTCCCGAGGCATGGGCCAGCTCGCCAATCACCTTTACCTTCAGTTCCGCCGGCAGCGCCGAGTTCACCAATAGCTCGAATGCCTGGCACTGCAGTGCATCACCGGCGAGGATTGCGGTGGCCTCGTCAAATTGGATATGGCAGGTGGGGCGGCCGCGGCGCAGGTCGTCGTCGTCCATGGCCGGGAGATCGTCGTGGACCAGAGAGTAGGCGTGTACACACTCGAGAGCGGCGGCAGCTTCGTGGCAATCTTTCGCGGCGGTTTCGCCGCCCAGTGCCAATGCGGAGGCGTACACCAATGCCGGGCGCAAGCGTTTGCCGGGGCCGAGTGCCGCGTATTGCATAGCGGCAAACAGGGATTCGGCGTCGCTCCGGTCGGCTAGGGCGGCCTTCAGGGTCTGCTCGACCTGCAGGCTGGAGGACTGCAGGAAGGCTTTGAGTTTGGCGGGCACAGGGGTGGAAACCGGGGAGGAACTGCTCACTTACTCCGCGTCTCCGGAGAATTCGTCGGCGGCGTCAAAGGGCAGTTCCTGCACCTTGCCGTTTTCTTCCATCAGTACCTTGACCTTCTGCTCGGCGCTGGCCAGTTTCTGCTGGCACTCGCGGGTCAGTTTCACCCCGCGCTCAAAGTCCGCAAGCGCCTCGTCCAGGGGCAGATCGCCACTTTCCAGTCGCTCCACCAGCTGTTCCAGCTCTTCCAGTGCGCTCTCAAATGTTGCGGCTTTCTTCTTTGCGGGCATGGGGAAAATCTCTGATAGGGCTTGCGGGTGCGGGCAACCTTAGCCGCAAGCGGAAAAGGGGTCAACGGGACGCCCACCTGCGACAATATGGCGCACTTGCGCAGCGGGCTTTTTCGGTAGGATTCATCTGTTGACAAAAACGCCGAACAAGGAAGTTACCGTGTCCCGCACTGCCCCATTTACACTGCGTCCGCTCGCCCTGATCGCACTGATTCCCGCAACCCTCGCTGCCGCAGAGACTGCCCCGCTGCCCGATAATGCTCTCGAGCAGGTCATTGTCACCGCCACGCGCGAGGCCAAGACTCGCTCGGAGCTGGCGGAATCCGTCGGTGTGATCAGCGAAGAGGCGCTGGAGCATATCGCCCCGGCGCATCCCGCGGACGCCCTCAACCGCGTGGCCGGGGTGCATGTGAATAACCTGGGCGGGGAAGGGCATATGACCTCGATCCGCCAGCCCATCTCCACCGCCGGGGTCTACCTGTTTCTGGAAGATGGCATTCCCACCCGTCCCACCGGCTTCTTCAACCACAACGGCCTGTACGAGATCAATGTGCCCCAGAGCGCGCAGCTGGAGGTCACCAAGGGCCCCGCGTCGGCGCTATACGGCAGCGATGCTATCGGCGGGGTGATCAATGCGGTCACCAAGGCGGCACCGGACGCTGCCGAATTTTCCCTCAATGGCGAACTGGGTGCGGACGGCTGGCAGCGCGCGCTGATCTCCGGCGGCAACAAGCTGGGGGAGAGCAGCGCCTTTCGCCTGGACCTGAACAGCACCGCCAGCGAAGGTTTCCGTGAGGAGGCCGACTACACCCGCACCTCCATGAGCGGCCGCCTGGACAGCCAGTTTGCCGAGGGCTGGGACAGCAAGACGGTGTTGTCTTACTCCACCATCGACCAGAGCGGTGTGTCCGGTCTTGAAGAAGAGGACTACCGCAATAATGTGCAGAAGAACCTGTATCACGGGGATATCGGCGGCCGGGATATCGAGGCCTTCCGCCTGTCTTCCGAGCTTTCCTACACCCCCGACGAGAAGAGCCTGATTACCGCCACCCCGTTTGTACGCCACAACACCTCAGCGATGATGCCCAGCTGGATGGTGACCTACGACCCGAATATCCGCGATACCGAATTCAGCTCCTACGGCCTACTGCTGAAGTACCGCCGGGACTTCGACGGCGGTGAAGTGATTGTCGGTGTCGACGCCGACTACACCCCGTCGGAATACCGCGAGGAGCGCATCACCGTCACACAGGACGGTGAGTACTTTGTGGATTACGCGCGCACCGGCGAGCTGACCTACCACTTTGAAGCGGAGCAGACCTCCGTTTCCCCGTATGTACACGCGGAATTCGCCCCCAGCGCAAACTGGCTGTTGAGTGCCGGCCTGCGCTACGACGTGTTCGAGGTGGACTACGAGGACCAGCTGGGTACGCCGAATACGGACCCGTCGCACTTCCGTCCCGCATCCCAGTCCCGGGATTACGACAACCTGAGCCCCAAACTGGGGGCGGTGTACAAACTCAGCGACAGCCACCAGCTCTACGCCAGCTATCGCCACGCCTTCCGCGCGCCCACCGTAGGCACACTGTTCCGCCCGGGTTCCTCCGAGGGCACCACCGAGCTGGAACCGGTGACCAGCGTGAGCCAGGAAATCGGCCTGCGCGGCATTGTCGCGGAGCGGGTGAATTACGAGGTAGCGGTGTATGACATGACCACCGAAAACGACATTGTCAGTTACATCGAGGGCAATGATCGCAAGACCACCAACGCCGGTGAGACCAGCCACCAGGGGGTGGAGGTTTCCGTACAGGCACCGGTGGGGCAGGAGTGGCAGCTGGGGGTTTCCTACGCGGCCATGCGCCAGCAGTACGAGGACTATTCCTATGTATTCAGCCGGTTTGATCCCAGCTGTTTCTGCATGGTCAGCGAAAACCTGAATTTCGCCGGTAACGATATCAGCCGCGCACCGGAATCCCTCGCCAACGTCACTCTGGCCTATACGCCCGAGTGGCTCACCGGCCTGCGCATGGAACTGGAGTGGTCGCATATGGGGGACTACTACACCGACGAGACCAACACCCAGCAATACGCCGGCCACGAGCTGTTCAACCTGCGCGCCACCCACGACGTGGGTGAAGACCTGTCTGTCTACGCGCGCCTGTCGAATATTACCGACGAGCGCTACTCCACCTACACCTCCAACCAGGTGGGCGATGAAGACCTGAGCTACCGCCCGGGACTGCCGCGCTCGCTGTTTGCCGGTGTGCGCTATCGCTTCTGATTCCCTGATACACGGCGTAATAAAAACAACAATCAAAAGAGAACAGCATGAACCTGAAAAAGCAGTGGCTGGACTGGCACAACAAGCTCGGTTGGTGGGCGCTGGCGGGTATCCTGATATGGGCTATTTCCGGTATCAGCCACCCGATGATGGCCTGGTTTGGGCCGTCGGCGGCCAAGTTCTTCCCGCCCTCGGTGAGCCTCGAGGCCTCTGAGCTGGGCAAGCTGCCGGCGCTGCTGGCGGACGGGGAAAAGGTCAGCGGCGCGCGTGTTGTGAAACTGGTGCCGAGCGGCGGTGCACCGTTGCTGCAGGTGACCCACTCCGAGACGGATCCGCGCCGCTACTATCAGCTCGACAGCGGCCGTGAAGTGCTCGATGGCGACCTGCACCAGGCCCGCTGGCTGGCGGCCTATTACAGCGGCCGCCCGGTCGATGAGATTGCCGATGTGCAGGTGCAAACCCGGTTCGACAATACCTATCCCTCGGTCAATCGACTGCTGCCGGTGTACCGGATCCGGTTTGAAGGTGACGATGGCCTGACCCTGTTCGTGCATACGGAAACGGCGGCCCTGGCCTCCATGACCGACAGCACAAAAACCGTAATGCAGGGTGTGTTCCGCCAGCTGCACACCTTTGCCTGGCTGGACGATCTGGAATACGGCCGGCTGATTCTGGTGGGCCTGTTGATGCTGACCCTGTTTGCCTTTGCGGCTACCGGGCTCGCACTGGTATTTGCTTTGAAGCAGCGCAAGATCAAGGACGGCAAGCGCCGCTATCACCGCCTGCTCGGCTATGTGCTGTGGCTGCCGCTACTGGGCTGGTCCGCGAGCGGCTTCTACCACCTGCTGCAGTCCTCCCTGGTGGAGTCGGTGCAGGGGCTGCGCCTCGGCGAAGCGGGGGAGTACCGCAATCTGAATACGGATTTTGCCTGGGTAAGCGCGCTGGATGGCCGCGCCATCAACAGCCTGTCGCTGATTCGCGGCGCAGAGGGCATACCCCTGTACCGCGTGGGCCTGGCGCCGGCACAAAGTACCGCGCCCGGCACTCGCAGCCAGCGCTTTGATGGCCGCCCATCGGAAGCGGGGTCCCTGTTTGTGGATGCGCGCAGTGGCCAGTTGCTGACCGAATTTGGTGACCGCGAACAGGCCCAGCTGCTGGCTGCGCGGCTTGCCGGTATTCAGCCACAGGATATCGCCGGTATGTCGCTGGTGACCCGCTACGGGCCCGGCTACGACTTTCGCAACAAGCGCCTGCCGGTGTGGCAGGTGGACGTCGCCAATGACGATAAGACCATGCTGTTTGTAGATCCGGTGACCGGGGTTCTGGTGGATCAGTCCCGTGGCGTCGATCGTGTCGAGAGCCTGTCTTTCTCCCTGTTGCACAAATGGAGCCACCTGACCCCGTTTACCGGTCGCCAGGTGCGGGATTACCTGATCGTCGCCACCCTGCTGGTATTGATCGGCAGCAGTGTGATCGGCGGTGTGATGCTCGCGGGGCGCCGTAAAAAGGCGGTGCGCAAACCCCGGAGCGCGAGTACTGGGCCAATGCCCGCCCCCGCGACATATTAGCCGATACAATAGCAATACACGTATTACCGAGTAGATTGCCCGTGTCATCCCCAGCGCCACCCTTGGGTGGAGACAAAACCATCATCACCAACCTGCGGCGCCTTACGGCGCTGCGGGCCATCGCGCTCTCGGCCTATATCGGTGTCAGCTTGTGGCTGGCGGATTCTCTCAGTGGCAGTGCACTGGTGTTTGTATTGCTCGGAGTGGTCACCACGCTGATCAGCGGCTGGCGCGCGCGCGGCAGTGTTGCGGTGGGGCGGCGGGAGTTTTTCGGTCACCTGCTGATGGACTGGCTGTGGCTGCCGCCGTTGCTGGCCTTTAGCGGCGGCGCTGCCAATCCCTTCGTCACCTATCTGCTGGTTCCCCTGACTATCGCCGCGGCCACCCAGCCGCGCTTTTTTGCCTGGCTGATGGCCGCCATCAGTATCGCCATCTACACCGGATTGATGGTGTTTTTTCCCGGTGTGGAGAGTGGGTACGGTGCTCACGCCGGCCACAACATGAGCCACGCCAGTGAGGGCAGTGATTTTTATCAACACCTGATCGGCATGTGGGCAACCTTCACCTTCTCTGCGCTGCTTATCGCCGGCTTCGTCAACAGCATGGCGGAGGCCCTGCGCAGCCGCGATCGCCACCTGCACAAGTTGCGACAGGAGCAGGCGCGGCGCGATCAGGTCCTTTCCCTGGGGACGCTGGCGGCGGGCACTGCCCACGAGTTGGCCTCGCCCCTGCAGACGATCGGGTTGCTGGTGGAGGAATTACAGGCGCAACAGCAGGACTTTTCCGAGCCGGTAAAAGACGATCTGGAATTGCTGCAGCAGCAGGTCAATCTGTGCAAGCAGGCCCTGGAGCAGCTGAAAAGCCGCGCGCGGGACCCTGCGGGCAGTGAAGAGCTGCAGTCGGTGGCGGCGTTTATCGAGCGCAGCCTGGAACGCTGGCAGTTGCTGCGCCCGGACGCGCGCTTCACGCTCCAGCAGCGTGGTTCCGATCAGCAACAGGCACGTCTGCCGCTGACTCTGGAGCAGACCCTGATCAATATTCTGAACAATGCCCTGGATGCATCTCTAGCCGGGGATATTACACAACCGGTGGCTCTCGATGTGGACTGGAGCAGAGATCGCCTGTGCATCGAAATTGCCGACAGTGGCCGCGGGCTCGAATCTGAGGACCCGAGTGCGGAATCCGGTGGTTTTGGTATTGGACTGATCCTGTGCAAAACCGCACTTGCGCAGCTTGGCGGCAAGTTGACGCTGACTGCGCGCAAGGATGCTCCGGGTACGGTTGCCACCATCGAATTGCCGCTGGAAGTCGAGTGTGAGGAAATCTTGTGAGTCACTCCGCCCCACGACTACTTATCGTCGACGATGAATCCGGTACCCGCAATATGCTGGAGCGGGCCATGTCGCGCCGGGGCTTTGACACCCGGGTGGCAGAGTCGGTGGATGAAGCGCAGGGATTGGTCGCGCGGGAAAAATTCGATTGCGCACTGCTGGATCTGAAAATTCACCACGACAGTGGGCTGGAGCTGATAGCGCCACTGCGTTCGGCCAACCCGCGTGCGCGGATCATCGTTCTGACCGGTTATTCCAGCATTCCAACCGCGGTGGCGGCCATCAAACTGGGGGCGGACGACTACCTGTGCAAACCGGCCGGAGGCGATCAACTGGTGGCGGCGTTGACCGGCGAGCAGGGCGCTTTGGATGATGTACCGGAGTTGCCGGAAATCGCCAGCGCACCGCCGTCGGTCAACCGGCTGGCGTGGGAGCATATTCAGCGGGTGCTGGCGGAAAACGATGGCAATATTTCCGCAACCGCCCGTGCCCTCGGGATGCACCGGCGGACCCTACAGCGCAAATTGCAGAAACGGCCGAAAGGGCAGTAACTCTTTTCTCACCCCTCCGCCCAATCTCTCCATACCCGCCGCTGGGTCGGGATGATGGGATCCACCGTCATGCCGAACTTGATCCGGCATCCAGCCCGCAACCAGCCGAGTACTCCGCTTCCCGGATCACGGCCTTCATCGGGGTGCGTCGTTTTAAGGCAGAAAATGTTCCAGCTGCCGGCCGCCGCCCTTTATCTCCTGTTCCATCAGGTAGTGGGCCAGGGCGCGCTTCTGGCTGTTGCTAAAACCGTAATTGGGCATCGGCGGCGTGGGGGTGTCGAAGTAATCCGCGAGCTGCTTGATGGTGTAGCGACGGCTCAGGTCTTTTAATGGAAGCTGCTGGTGGCAGCGGATGCAATTGCGGCGCTGGTAAATCTGCGCGCCCTGTCGGGCGGCACTACTGTCGATGGCGAGTGGTTTCTTGGGGGCGCTGATCGGCGGGCGCCTGTCCGCAGGCGTTGAATTTTCGCCCGAGAGTGCGCCCGCGCGCACGCGGTAGATCGCACCGGCGTAATCGTCGGAAATATAAATATTGCCCCGTACATCTTCGGCGATATCCACCGGTCGCCCGAACACCGTCTCGCGGTCTTCGGATAAAAACCCCCAGACAAAGTCCTCTGCGTGAATGCGTCCGTCCTCATCCCAGTGCAGTACCAGTACCTTGTAGCCGTCTTTGATATCCCGGTTCCACGAGCCGTGCAGCGCGACAAGGGCCGAATCACGGAAATCGGCCGGTTGCAGGGGGCTGCGTAAAAAGCGCATCCCCAGCGGCGCGTTGTGCGCGCGGAATTCATATACCGGTGGAATGGACGTTTTGATTTTTTGCTGAATGCGCGCACTGCCGTTAATCCCCAGGTCCGGATCTGGAATACGGTCGCCATTGGCGTAGGGCCAGCCGTAAAAGCCATCCTTCTCAATTCGGTTCAGTTCACAGGGGGGGAAATCATTGCCGAGCCAGTCGCGGCCGTTGTCTGTAGCGTAGAGGGCGCCATCTTTGGGAGACCAGTCGAAACCGACGCTGTTACGCAGCCCGGTGGCGAAAATCTCGAAATTGCTGCCGTCCGGTCGAAAGCGCATGATCGTTGCGCGCTGTGGGTCTTCTTCTGCACAGACATTGCAGGTAGAGCCGCTGGAAAGATACATCCAGCCATCCGGCCCCATACCGATGGTTTTTGTCCAGTGGTTACCGGTATCGGCAAGGCCGCTAACGACCTTCTGGTAACTGCCGGCGATACGGCCATCCGAGTGGTCGAAAGGAACTCGCCCCACGCCGTCGCTTTCCGCGATAAACAGCCAGTCTTCAAACAGCGCCAGGCCATGGGGGCGCTTGAGACCGTCGATCAGTACCCGCTTGCCATCCGCTTTCCCGTCGCTGTTGCGATCCGCCAGCAATAGGCTGACCTGCCCGAGCTTGGGTTGTGACACCAGCAGGTCGCCGTTGCGGGTAATTGCCATAAAGCGCGCGTTGGGAACCTGATCGTCAAACAACGCAACGTGAAAACCGTCGGCGACCTTTATCTGGTGCCGTACGGTATCTTCATTGGTACTCGCACCGAACAGTTGTCCCCAGGGAACATTCACCCCGGGCACCCATCCCAGTGAAAGTGCAATTACCAGCGCAAATACCCCAATGGCGCCAAATGCTGCGAAAAGATAAAAAACTAGCGCTTTTTTCGACGTAGATCTCACAGTTGTCTTGATCTCGTAACAGAAGTAACTATAGTAAGCCGCTGAATGTCGCACAGACGTACCAGTTGCGATACGCGCCACGCACTCCCCCCGGACCTGATCAGGTTTAATGTGACGCCCGTCACTCGCTTGTAAGACATCTCTTACAACAAGTTCAGCACTTTCCCACTACCCTAAATTTCTCTTTCGACCATAATGTATTTGCAAGGACGGAGAACGGATTGCAACGGCGGCAAGGACAGGTCACCAAGGATTGGAGACCGCGCTGCCAGCCCGAAAGGATTTGGGCACCATCCTGTGAGACGCACCGCTTGGGCCGGATTGCTCAAGCGGTGTTTTACATTCTGGGTCTGCAAATTCTCTTCCTGCTACCTTTCTTATCCGATACCGCGCAGCATTAGGTTATTTATTCCACCGCGCGTACCTTGTCTATACAGGCGCTGCCACCACCACCCGGTAAATTTTTGCAGCAGATTGCCTCCACTGTCTGGAAATCGTCACAAACCTTCGCTTTAATCAGAGCAAGCCGGTGAATTTTTATGACCGGTGGGTATGAGGAGGATAACGAATTCAGTAATCAAATGCTGTACCCGTTCGTATCGCAACCACCCGCTCATCACTGGTGGTCGAGCCTCCATCGGCTCCAGAATTCGCCGCAGTCCTCCCGCGTATCGCATTCTCCTGAATTCCCCGCTTTTCTCCCCAAGACTTCCGCCCACACTTTCTCTGATGTTTCGTCTATATCCCTGAGCCCCGCTGGCCTGCCTGCGGGGCTTTATTGTCTGTTGAGCTCGCAAAAACGGGAGGTGAACTCGTGCAAGCGCAAATCCTGAGGTTAAACCTCGCTGGCCAACCCCTTGAATGGCTGACCTGGGAAGAGGCCGCCTGCCTGTACGTGCGGGAACTGGTCACCTGGACACTCGGTGGAGTGGTGCAGACCGTACACGGTGGCATCAACCGCTTCGGCGAACGCTCCACCCTCGACCTCGCCGCCATCATCGCCTGCGGCGGCGACCGCATGGCCCGCCCCCGTACCCGCCCCCCACTCAACAACCGCGCCCTGTTCGCCCGCGACCAGCACATCTGCCTGTACTGCGGCAACCGCTTCCCCATCCGCGAGCTCACCCGCGACCATATTCACCCGGTCTCCAAAGGCGGCCGCGATACCTGGGAAAACGTCGTCACCGCTTGCCGGCGCTGCAACCAGCACAAGGGCAACCGGCTACTGGAAAATATCGACATGGAACTACTGGCACTGCCATTTGTGCCCAATGCGGCGGAATACCTGGCACTTACCAACAGCGCGCGGATTCGTGGAGATCAGATGGAGTTTTTGCGGGGGCAGTTTTCGAGAAAAAGGCAGGAAGGGTGGCTGTCAGAAGTACTGCCGCAAGCAAGTTAGCGATAGTAGAAAGTACCCCATAAAGTTGGGGCGAAGGCGTCGATACCGGGTAAAGCCTTGCGAGACCTTCACCGCCATGGATGGCGGTGCAGAGCCCCAGGGATGGGTTCACCGCGTGTCTCGCAAGGCTTTACCCGGTAGCGGCGCCGCCACAGTGTTCAAGAGACCGCTGAGTGGATCAAAGCACCGAGGTAAGAGGAGAAGTCATGCCCCTGGTTTTGCAGCATTTTCGGGAACATCGAAATAGAAGTCATACCCGGAAAGGTATTTACCTCATTCAGATAAATCTCCCCGTCATCCGTCAGAAAGAAATCAATCCGCGAAAGGTCCTTTAACTGTAAACCCACAAACGCCCGCTTCGACGCCTCGCGAATCCATCCCAGCTGTGCATCCGACAAACCCTCCGCCACCACATGGGTCTGCGCCCGGCTGGCCTCCGCGTACTTTTCTTCGTAACTGTAAAAAGTATCCTCCGGTGCACACACCTCACCCGGCGGCGTCACAACCAATTCGCCGTCATAGAGGTAAGCCGCCACCTCCAACTCCCGCACCTTCAGACACTTCTCCACCAGCACGTAGGGCGACAGCTTGAACGCCTCCCGCAAAGCGCCGTCCAGAGCCTCCGGGTCGCTCACCTTGTAACAACCCACCGAAGACCCCTGATTCGACGCCTTCACAAACACCGAACCCCATTGCTTCAATGCATCCTGCGCCTTCGCCGCCTCGTCTGCGTTGTCCGCACATAGAAACTGATACGGGGTGTTGTCGATCCCAAGCGCCGTCAGCCACAGCTTGGTGGTGATCTTGTTAAAACACACCTTGCTTGCCTCAGGCCCGCAGCCGAAATAGGGCAGCCCGAGAATTTCCAGCTGCGACTGCAGATCACCGGTTTCGCCGGGGTAACCGTGAATAGAGGGAATTACATAATCCACCGGTTGCGCACTGCCGGAATTCCCGCCAGAAGCGCTGTACAACAGCTTGTCCGAACGCAGCTCCCGCACCTGACCGCTTTCATCCACAAAGCGGCCGTCGGCGTCCATGGTCACCCGCGTCAATTGAAACTTTGGCGACTTCGCCAGTTCCCGCTGGATAAAATCTGCGGTGCGCAGGGAGACATCGTGCTCACTGCCGCCACCGCCGCAGATCAGCAAAACGTGAATGGTCTGTGATGGGTTGCTATTTGGGGCCTGTTTATTCATCTGGCTCTCATCAGTTGTTCGGCTCTGCCGGTGCCGTCAGTACCTGGGCGCACTGAGTTGGCATCTCTGGTTTCTTCGGCGGCTTTTCCGGCTTGGGTTTGGTCGGCGCGGTACCGTTTAGAATGGCGTAAAACTCATCGCTGAACCACCAGTCCAGACCACCGCCGCAGGGATTGCCGCGTACCTTCGCCTGCGGTTTGCAATTTTTGTCCCCCGGCGGGCAATTCAGGCGCACGTGGAAATGGTAGTTGTGCCCCCACCAGGGGCGCACCTTGCGCAGCCATTCGTTATCGCTCCCTGCAATATTGCACATTTTTCGCTTGATGGTGGGATGCACGAAGATTCGCGCGACGCGAGGGTCTTCCGAGGCGAGACGCAGAATACCGGGAATACGCGGATCCCAGTTTTTCTCCAGCAGCATATGCTTGCGGTCATCGGCCATGGGCATGGCGGAGATATTATCCCGCTCCCAGGATGTCAGCGGACGCTCGGCGGCGCGCTTGTCCTGGGAATACCAGATATCCGCATCCAGCCCCTGCTGGTGGCTCTTGTGCCCGCTGCTAAATGGCCCGCCGCGGGCCATGGACATATCCCCAATCTGCAGCCGCCCAAGGTTGTGTTCTTCCACGGCGTTGGAAAAATCCTTGAGAAACTCCACCAGATACGGATTGCCATAGTGACGGTCGCGCCCGGTACGCACCAGCTGGAAGCCTTCGCCTCGCAGTGGCATCTGCTCCGCGCCACTCAGGCAGCCATTGCTGTAGCCGCCGATACTTTCCGGCAGTTGGTTGGACGGTTTCTTTACCGCTTCCCAGGGGTTTTTGGCGGATGTAGTGCTCGCCAACAGAGCCAGTGTGGCGGCGGACAGAATTTGAAAGGCTTTCTTGATCTGAGGCGACATGGTTACTGCGGGTACGTCGATTTAGGGTTTAGTGGTCGAGAAATTATAGAGGTTCCGTCCGCTAGTTCTGTGGAAGTATCCGCTTTCGTAGTAATTCATTGAGGGTTGATGCGAAGGCGCTGATACCGGGTAGGCCCTTGCGAGACCTTCAAAAACAGGATGTTTTTGCAGAGCCCCCATGGATGGGTTCACGGCGTGTCTCGCAAGGGCCTACCCGGTAGCAGGGCCACCAAGATAGTTTCTACTCCTGAGGGAGCAAAGTGGGAGAGTGCTACAGCACTTCCCGACAAGCCGCCACCAGCGCCTGCATTTCCTCATCGGTTCCAATGCTGATACGCAAGTACTCACTAATCCGCGGCTTGTTGAAATAGCGAACGATGATATTGCGCTCGCGCAAGGCCAGGAACAGTGACTCGGCAGAAATCTTTGGGGGTTTGGCGAAAATAAAGTTTGCGGTGGAAGGGACGATATCGAAGCCGATGTCGGTCAGTTCAGAGCAGGTCCACTCGCGGGTCGCGATCACCTTGGCGCAGTTGTCCGCGAGCCACTCCCGGTCGGCAATCGCCGCCGTCGCCACCTTCTGGGCAATACCGTCAATGGGATAAGAGTTGAAGGAGTTCTTCGCCCGGTTCAGCCCCTCGATCAGGTGTGCCTGTCCCATGGCATAACCCAGGCGCAAACCCGCCAGGGCGTGGGATTTGGACAGGGTGTGGATCACCAGCAGGTTCGGGTAGCGGTCGATCAGGGCGACCGCACTCTCGCCGCCAAAGTCGATATAGGCCTCATCGATCACCACTACCCGCTCCGGGTGTAACTGCAGCAGCTTCTCGATTTCCGCCAGCGGCAAATAGCGTCCGGTTGGCGCGTTCGGATTGGGGATAATCACGCCGCCGGCGTTATCGATGGCAAAGTCTTCTACCGCGATGGAGAAGTCGTCCCGCAGGGGCAGCTTTTGTGACTCGATGCCGTAAAACTGGCAGTACACGGGATAAAAGCTGTAAGTGATGTCCGGATACAGCAGCGGCTCCGGGCGCTGGAAGAAGCTGTAGAAGGCGTGCGCCAGTACCTCGTCGGAACCGTTGCCCACAAACACCTGCTCCGGTGACAGATCGAACTGGGCGGCGATGGTCTCGCGCAGCTGGGTGGATTCCGGGTCCGGGTAGAGGCGCAGATGGGCAGCCAGGCCTTCCTCCTGCAGCACCGCCTGTGCCTTGGGGGAAGGTGGGTAGGGGCTCTCGTTGGTATTCAGCTTGATCAGGCGCGCGGTGGTCTTGGGCTGCTCGCCGGGAACATACGGCTGCAGCTTCGCCACAGCGGGGCTCCAGAAAAGGCTGTGATCTTTGCGGGACTCGGTCATGACATTCACTCCTTGTGCGCGCCAGAAGGCAGCGGCGCGCGGAGATTTTATGTGTTCACGGCACAGAGTTCGACGGTTGCGGTGGAATAAAGTGGGCGATTACTCGCCGCGTACCTCCAGCTCCGCCTCCGCCGTCTTCTTCTTGGCCGGCTTTGTCTCGTCGTCCGGCTCCAGCGGGATATCGAACAGCGCCGGCGTGGATGCCAGGAACTCTTCCAGAGGCACCGGCTTGCGCCACAGCAGGCTCTTGGATTTCAGCTCCTTGGACACCTCAGGGGAGTCGCTGAACTCGTCCATCTTGCCAATCTCCACCGCCGCGGCAAAGCCAAGGAAGCACCAGGGCAGCAGTACCGAGGCCACCAGCCGCCAGTGGGGAGCAATGTTCAGCGCGAGATAGGCCGCGCACCACAGCATCACCGGTAGGATTACCGCCAATGCCAGGATATTCAGCAGCGGCAGCGCCTGGTGCAGGTTGAAGTTGAAGTTGAGCAGGGAGCCAAACCACTGCCAGGCGGCATAGACCAGCGCCGCGGTGGCAGCGATGGACAGGTGTGCGAGGAAGTGGGCCTCGTGCTTGACCACCTTGCCGATAAAGGCCCAGGCCGCAGCGTAAATCAGCAGTCCGATCACCGCGTCGGTGAGTACTTCCACCGCCCCGGTCCACTCGAATTCCATGGTGCTGCCGAGGTAGGCCAGCCACAGGCTGAGCCCTGCCACCAGCAGGCACAGGGCGATGGCGACAATCGGCGTTGCCGCCCGGTCGAACACATTTTCCGCCGAGTGCAGGGGTACCGCCGGCGCCACGCTCATTTCCGCATTGATAAAACGCACCCGGCTTTTGCCGATCTGCACTTCGTCACCACACTGGATCTGGCGCTCGCTCACGTCCGCCTGCTTGACGGATTTATCGCGAAAGTTGCGCATCAGGCGCATGCCGTTGAGGCTGTTCAGATCGCGCAGTACATAACAGCCGTCTTCATCCTGCACCACTTCCGCGTGTACCGGGTCTACGTGCGGGTCTTCCAGCATCACGTCGTTGCTGTAGCAGCGGCCCAGCGTGGCGCGCTCGCCGTTCAGGCGGAAGCGGTTACACACCCGGTGGGCACGATTGATTTCTTCGATAATCAGTGCCATTGAACTTCGCTCGCAAACTTCTGGGTAAAGGCGGTGGCGGATTCCTGGGTGAACCCGGACAGGGTGAAGTGGCTCACCAGGGCGCGGTTGTCGTGATCCACTGTGAGGCTCACATAGAAGACGTCAAACAGCTCCGGGTAGTCCTTGTAGCGGCGCACACAGTAGGAGGTGCGTGCGATCACCGGCTCACCGCTGCCGTTGGCCTTGGGCGGCGTTTGCGCCTCGTCGCCGGAGTCCTCGCCGTTTTCTTTGTTTTTTGCACCGTTGCCAGAGTGCGTCTTGCCGTTGCGCGGGTGGGTGGTGAATTGCTGCTTGCAGTTAAAGTCGGTTACATCGTCCTCTCCGGCACTGTTGCCGGGGAAGAAGCCGCTCATATTTTCCTCGTAGGCCGCGTAGAAACGCGAAGACAGAAAATCGTCTTCGGACTCCAGCCAGAAAAATTCGTATTCCACCCGCCCGGTATCAAAGGTTTCCGACAGGAATACCACATCCTGCCCTGTACACCCTTTGGCCACCTGCTTCACCAGTTCGTCTTCGTCGTCGCTGGTGTTACCCCAGCACTGGATCGAGGGCACGATTTCCCCCACCACCATGGCATCGCCCAGGGGGCGCAGCTGCCATTTGGCGTCGAGGATCTGGTCGATTATGCGCTGCTGGTTCTGATGCAACTGACGGCTGATAATCGGCTGCAGTTCCAGCGCGCCGTTGCCCTCGCCGGCTTCTTTTTTATAGTCCTGCAGCAGGGCCACCAGCTTGTCCACTGGTACCAGGAAGCTGATCTGATTGCCCGCAGTAGCCACGTTGATCCCCACCACCTGACCGTTGCGATTGATCACCGGGCCGCCGCTCATACCGGGATTGATGGAGCCGGAGAAGTGAATGCGGTCGTAAAAGCTGCCACCGGCGATGCCGTTGTAAGTGCCGGGGACGATGGTCATTCCCAGATCCAGCGGATTACCCATGGAGACAATGGTCTCACCCTTGCTCGGCGCCTGGCTGGCCAGCTGCAGAAAATCCGGGCCGGGCGTACCCTTCTGGCGCAGGATCGCCAGATCGTTGACCACGTCCACATCCAGCAGCTCAAGCTCGCCTTCCTTGCCATCCACCGACAGGTATTTAAGGACGTACTTGTCGGCATCGTGCACCGCCTCGGAGACCACGTGGTAATTGGTGGCGATCAGGCCGTCTTTGGAAATCTGGAAACCGGAACCCAGCCCCGCCTTGGAATTGGAGGAGTGCTCGATCAGGCGAATCTGATACAGGCTGCCGCGGTAATCGCTGTACAGTTGTTCGTAGCTTTGCGCCTGTGCAAAAGAGGCCGTTAACAGCAGCGCAATATAGGCAGTAACAGCCAGAGGAAGCGTGCGGAAAAAAGCGCGACAATCCAGGCGCGTAAACATTCTCGACATTTTTAATTAATCAGCGCTGTTTAATTGATGGGCGAAATGACCGCCGATCTTACGGGATCGGCTGCGGGCCAACAAGCAATCGTCCGGCAGGCGCAAACCTGCCCGGTGCATTGGGCACCGACTTCACAGTGTAGTGAAAGCCAGGGCAACACGCCGCGCCCAACGAAACCGGTCATGCCGGGTTCGATCCGGCATCCAGCAAGGAACCATCCAGGCACTCCGCTCTCTGGATCCCGGCCTGCGCCGGGATGACGACATCACCGTCATGCCGGACTTGATCCGGCATCCAGCACGGAACCACCCAAGCACTCCGTCCCTCTGGATCCCGGCCTGCGCCGGGATGACAGCCCCCCCGTCATGCCGGACTTGATCCGGCATCCAGCACAAAACCACCCAAGCACTCCGCTCCCTGGATCCCGGCCTACGCCGGGATGACGGAATCGCAGTGGCGGAGAAAACGTCAGGTTGCACAACAAATCCCCACCCGTGTAATAGCGTGTAATGGCGTGTGATCGACCTGTAATGGCGAAATCCGTAAATTTCACCTCAAGGTTGAAGGGGACGCGATGCCCGGCCCTCACAGGAGCCGCGGCAAGGTGGATTGCAGACACCCTGTTTCCGGTGTCCGTTACGGAAAACGGATCTACGGATAAGGATCAGCGGGAGCGAAGGATTTGCTCTCGTCATCGGCAAACAGCAAAGCGCCCTTTAACCATTTTGCCAAAGGATTGGTAGTTACCTGTCTCCGCAGAGCCTAGGCGGCAGGTAACCAGATCAGGAAGACTTCGGCGCAAGCCGAACCGTCAGGCCGGCCCGGTAACCACAGAGCCTAGGAAGCCGGGATCGTGGAAGGGCCTGACAGAGGCACGGATGCCTCATTTCGCTCTTGATAGTGTTGTTGTAACCGTAGATGGCTGGGACCATCTGATTTATACCGGCAGTAAGCTTGCTTACTGCCGGTTTTTTTTAATCAAAGTGCTATAGAAACACGCCGATCGGTTGCAGTAAGCTATGTGACGCAGTTCTCGTCCTGAGTCTGCGTCTGATTCAGATACTTTCCAAGACCATTGACCCCCTGGGCGGTTTGCAGGGCAGGTGAGCAATCGCTCGCTGATTACAATTATAGGGATGACAACATGAACAAAGCAGAAGTGGATAATTATTGCGACTCCTTGCCGGAGCTGGTGGTTGACGTGCCGGCGGAAGGCATGGAGATCGATATGATGCTGCGCCCGGTAGAGCCCGAAAATGGTACCGCACAGTACTGGCCCTTCTATGAGACGTGCAATCCGAACGAACTGTTTGGCAATATGGACTTTAAATTTGGCGGTCGCGGGGGCAAGGTGGTGATCAACCTTACTCTCGATCTCTCCGCCGTGCCGGGGCGTGATCTGGAGTTTGCTCTGAGTACCAACCGCAAACTGGATGGTATCCTGGCGCTCAGTCCGGACTTCAAACACCAGTTCAAGACTACTGCCAAGCGGGTGAATGGGCGCTATACCGAGCTAAAAATCGTTATCAAGGATAAAGAGAATAAGCCGGATAACTTCAAGTTCCTGTGGTTGTGTGAAGCCGTTGATGGTGGTATGCATTTTGTATCTGGTGATCCTAGAGCTCGTCTTGTACCTATTTGATTAATTGCAGATAGTATTTTTTACTCGTAATGATACTGATTTTTGGGTGCAGAGCGATTTAAACTTTGGCATTTTGAACCACTCTGCACCCATTTCCTGATCAAGCAAGTCTTCGATATAAACGCTCGCGGAACCCCACTCTCGCGCAAGTGCGTAAACTTCGGCTGCAGCATACTTTACTGAAGTGTCGTCGGGAGCGAGTTGAATTAATTTTAGTATTAATCGGATTGAGGTTGTGTGGTCGTCGAGGTTTGCTGATGCCAGTGCATTGCTTAATTTTGATTCGAAGTCATCTTTTTCATTCGTAAGTTGTAAAACTTTCAAATAATTTTCATTCGCGGAGGTGGTGTTCCCCAACATTTTTTGGATGTCAGCGATTTGAGTAATCGTGTAAATATCATTTGGCACGAGGGCTAGTACTTGCTTGTGTTGCCGTTCAGCCTCTACATACTTTTTCTGCAAGTAGTAAATGCTGCCCAGGTTTGATTTCGTGCGCCAGTCACGAAGGGGCTTTGGGATCGATATAATCGCGTTTTCTGCGGCTTCTAAGTTGCCGCTTTCCAGCTCGATAACGCCAAGGGCGGAATAGGATGACCAGTGATTAGGGTAGGTTTTAATAATTTTAGTTAAAGTTTTTCTGGCATCAATATAGTTTCTGCTAGCAATTTGATTTAGTGCTATCAAGAAAAAGTTATCTGCGGTCGGGTTTAATTTGGCCGCTTCTTGTGCTTCATTCAAACCTTCAGTGTACCTTCCTGTACTATAAAAATATCTCGCCTTCCTGTTTTTAAGGTCAGCAATTGGGTAGTCGGTACCTTCCAGTTTTGCCGCTGTCTCTTCAAATTTATCCTGATGCTCTCCAAAACTATATATAAAAAGTCGCATCTTATTTGCAGTTTCTGCGTCAATCCCGAAGCTCTCAGCTTGATTTATATGTTGGAGTGCAAATTCTAGTTGGTTCGAATCTCCAGTGATGGCGTAGATCCGGACGGCCGTATTCACTATGGCTTGAAAGATAGGAAGGTTTTCGGGGTATTTTTGGGAGAGCGTATAAAGTAGGTCGAGGTCATTAGAGTTAACATCTTTACTTTCTAGGCGGCTGATGATTTCAATGTACAAACTATAATCACTTTCTTTCATCGGCGTATTTTTGGCGGATATCTTATGGTATGTATCAGAGAAAAATTTAGTTCCAATGCTGGTGATTCGATACTCAGCCTCCTGACGCATTTCACTTAGAAACGTAAAACTATTTTTTCCTCGAATAAAATTGCTGGCTGGGTTGATCAGTTGTAGTTCGATGTCGCACCAGGATTGAATGCAATTTAGCCGCGCAAACAGAGCATCGGTTACCCCCTTGTCTTTTAATTTTTGCAACTGTGCATCAAAGTTGTGTCCCTCCTTAGATTCAAAACTCACCAACGCACTCGCCTTCAACTGCGAAACCGAGTTCATCAACGCCTGCCGCACCATAGTCCGGGTTAGCGTCTTGGCATTCTCCTCCCCGCGAATCTCCCCGTTAATCTCCACCGGCATCACCGCAATATACTGCGGTTCCAGTCGGGTAATTTCCTTCCAGGCCCAGTAACCCCCGCTACTCAAAACCAGTGCGGCGGCAACAACCGCCAGCCCCCGCTGCCAGCGGCGGCGGCTTTTGACTTTGTGGTGGGTAAACAGGTCGGTCAGCGTCGCGGTGTAGTCTTCGCTTTCGGCCTCCAGCCCCTGTTTATGCAGCAGGGCAAATCCCTGGTACACAATCTGCGCACTCTGCGGGCGCATTGCCGGATCTTTGGCAAGTAGTTTGTCCAGCAGTATCGCCAGCGGTTCGGGGATACCGGCCCAGGCCTGTTGCGGCGGGGTGTGCGGGTCGTTGGTGACGCGGTGGGCCATGGCCAGGGCGCCGGTGTCGTTTTTGCCGAAGGGGCGGTTGCCGGTGAGCAGCTCGTAGGCGATGGTGCCAAGGCTGAACAGGTCGCTGCGGGCATCCAGGGCTTTGCCGAGGATCTGTTCCGGCGACATGGCGGTGATGGTGCCGGCCAGCTGGTTTTCTGCGGTGAGGGTCTGTTCGTCCAGCTGCTGGGATTTGGCGATGCCGAAGTCGGTGATCTTGGCCACCGGTTCGCCCTTGGCGTTTTCCGCAATCAGGATATTGTCGGACTTCAGGTCCCGGTGAATGATGCCAAGGTCGTGGGCCTGCTGCAGGCCCTGGCAGATCTGCATCAGCAGGCTGAGTTTCTGTTGCAGATTGGGTGTGCGCTCGCGCATCCAGGCGCGCAGGGTCGTGCCCTCGATATATTCCATCACCAGGGCAACGCTGCGGCCGCCATTGTCCAGGGTGTCTTCCAGCACATCGTGCAGGGCGACAATATTGGGGTGATTGAGCTGGGCGAGCAGGCGCGCTTCCTGCTGGATACGCTGGTGGGCATTGTCACTGGCGGCGTCGGCCTTGAGCCGCTTGATCGCCACCCGCCGGTGCAGCTTGCGGTCTTCCGCCAGGTAGACCACGCCCATGCCGCCGGCTCCGAGGGTGCTCTGGATCTGGTAGCGGTCGCTCAGCTGCGGCGTATCGGTTGCGGGAGATTGCGGTGCAACCTCGGAGTCGGCAATGTCCATCTGCGTGTGTTCTTGTTGTGATTGAGCCCGGACCCGTTACCGCTGGGCCCACATAGGAAACACGAACACTTAAAACGGGCGCGCCGGAGTGTTGAAGAGTGGATCGGTTATGCGATCAAAGCTTCGTGCTGGCTTCGCCACTGGCGGCGATCTGGGAATCACCGGCCGGTTTGTTCTTGTGTTCGGCACCGCCGCAGAGTCCGGGGTATTGCTGCCGGAGATCATCGAAGGCGGTCAGGTTGCAGATTTTGACAAACCGCGGGGTGCAATACCAGATGGGGGAGATACCCAGTTCCAGGGTTTTGCGGATATGTACCTTGGCGGAGAGCAGATCACCGGTGGTGATGTACACCTGGGCCTGGGCGTAATTGACGTAGAGGTCGTCCGGGGCGTCGCGGCGGATCTTGAGCAGGTTTTCCACTGCCTTCTCGCCTTCGCCCAGCTCGGCGTAGGCGCGGGCCTGCATCAGCAGCCCCTCCCAGTCGGTGCGCTGGCGGGTCAGTGTCAGTGCCTGCCGGGCAAATGTTTCGGCGACTTGCGGTTGTTTGAGCTCGCGGGCTATCTCTGCCCGGTACAGCAGCGGGTCGGCGTCTTTGGGGGCGAGATCCGACACGCGCTGGAAGCAGGTCTGGGACTGGTCGTACTGCTTCTCGATGTAGTAGGCCAGGCACAGGTTGTAGGTGTCCATGGGGCCAATGCGATCGAGACCGGCTTCGGTGAGCAGGCGGATGGTCTCCTTCGGTTGCCCCTGGTCCAGCAGGTTGCTGGCGAGCAGGGAGATGGCATCGATGTAATCGCTGTTGAGGGCGATGGCCTGCTTGAGCACGGCGTTGGCCGCGGGCATATCGCCGCCCAGGGTGAGGTTCAGGGCCTTCTGGTCCAGATAGGCGTAACTGGTACGCAGTGCCAGCGCGCGGTCGATGCTCTCGAGGGCCTGGCTGTAGTCGCCACGCAGCTGGTGGTAAATGGCGTTCAGCTGGTGGTAGCTGGCCTTGTCCGGCAGAGTGAGTTTCAGTTTGGCCAGCAGGGCTTCGGCGCTGCCGGGGTCGTCGCGCATCATCGCCAGGCGCAATTGGCTGATCATGAACTCCGGTGTTTCACCGAGCCGAGCCGGTGCCTTTTGCAGCAGGTCGGCGAGGCGGGTGTCCGCCTCCGCGGCACGGGTATTGAACTCGTGGTCGATCACCATCTCGCCGTAGAGTTCATATAGGGGGGCAAAGCCCGGTGCGCGCTTTTGCAGCTCGTCCAGCTGATCCAGCAGGTCCCCGAGGCGCAGGTAGTCGTAGCGGCGCTCGTAGATTTCCAGGTAAGTGAGGTAGTCCTTGTCGCTGATTTGGGTGGCGCCGGTGTTTACCTGAGCGGGGTAGTCTGCCAGCAGTTTGTCGACCTTGTACAGGGTGCGGGCGCGGCTTTCCAGCCCCTCCTCCATGGCGAGCCGGGTGCTGCGGGTGCCGATCACTGCGAGGGAGGTGCTGTCCAGCAGCTCCAGGGACAGTTCACAACTGTGCTCCTGGCACTCCAGGTCGGGAACCAGCAACAGGTCGGCATTGAGGGATTTCGCCTGGGTCGCCAGGGGTTGCCCGGCGAGCCTGCGGGATTCGGAGTAGGAAATCAGGTGCAGGCCTCGGCGGTCGGAGAGGCCCTGCTTGAGCGCGTTCTGTACGTTGCTGATCAGCAGGCGCTGATTGTGGGAGATGTTTTCCTGCCCGCGAACGCTGGGCTCCAGTACCGCGATATAGCGGCCCGTCTGGGTTTCTGCGGGGGGCGAATACAGCGATACCCCGAGCACCACAGCGATGCCGGCGGCGCACGCGGCCAGGATACCACCGGTAATGCCGGCGATTCGTGCAAACTTGCGGTGCGGTTTGTAGGGCTGGTGGAAATAGCCCTCAGCGGTCACCGTGGCGGTAACGCTGTGAGTGCGGGTGAAGCTGGAGCCGCTGCCGCGAATCTGCTGTAGCAGGGATTCCAGTTCCGCGGCCACTTCGGCGGCATTCAGCGGGCGCTGCTCTGGTAATTTGGCCAGCAGCCGGTCCAGCAGGTCGCTCACCGCATGGGGCAATTCCGGTGCCAGTTTTGCCGCCGGTGGGTGCGGGCTTTTGACAATGCGATCGACGATCACATAGGGGCTGTTGTTGTCGCCGAAGGGGTTCTGCCCGCACAGCAGTCGGTAGGCGACCACACCGAGGGCGAACAGGTCGCTGCGGTTGTCCAGCGGTTTGCCCTGGGCCTGCTCCGGTGACATGGCGCCCCAGCTGCCCGCCACATGCTGTTCTCGGGTGAGGTCGCTGTCTTCGTGCCAGTTTTTGGCGATGCCGAAGTCGGTGATCTTGATGGTACCGTTGCTGTCCACCAAGATGTTTTCTGCTTTCAGATCCCGGTGGATGATACCGGCACTGTGGGCGCGGGTCAGTCCGGTGCAGATCTGTTTCAGTAGTTGCAGCTTTTGCAGCAGGTCCGGTGAGCGCTCTTTGCTCCAGCGGTCGAGGCTACAACCGTCGACGTATTCCATCACCAGGGCGATGCCGTCTTGCCCTTCCACCACATCGTAGAGCTGCACAATATTGTTGTGATTGAGTTGCGCGAGCAGCATGGCCTCGCGACGGATGCGTTCGTCGGCGTTACTGCTGTTGGGATTGCGGAGGAGCTTTTTGATCGCGACCTGGCGGTTGAGGCGCTCATCGGTGGCCAGGTACACCACGCCCATGCCGCCGGAACCCAGTCTGGCGGTGGCGTGATAACGGCCGATATAAAACGGTAACTGCTCTGGCTGCATGTTGATGACTGCGGTAATTAAATCTACGGGAGAACCGCCGTCCGTGGATTCAGTCCTGCTCCTTGCTCGGGCCGGCGTTACGCCGGCTCCTCTTCGGAAACTGCGCGTACCGGGTATTCCCCGGTGGACGCTTCCAACTCTTCTTTTTGTGACCCTTTGAAAATATCCAGCTGGGTGCAACCCAGACGCATTTCATAGGAGCGGCGCTCTACCAGGCGCGACGTGTCGATGGCGTCTGGCAGGCTGTCGGCTATCTGTTTGCGGGCGCGAAAAATCTGGGTGTTGAGGTGGTTGACGGTAATGCCCAGTTCGCGGGTGGCGAGGTCAATGGCGACCCAGCCCTGGTCCGCTTCATCCACACCCCGTTGAATATCGCGGATACGCGCACGCGCCAGATATAACAGCAGGTAATTGTGTGAGCGGGCAGCCAGGTCCAGCTTCATCTCGTCTTTGGCCAGCTGCAGCTGCACGTGCTCCTCGTGATGGCTCACGGTGTAGCGCAGGCGGAAGTCGGAGATGCACAGATTTTTGAACGACAGCTCGGTTGTGGTGCTCTGGCTGTTGCCGAGAAACAGTTGCCAGCTGCTGCGGGCGCAATCAATGCGCGCCCCGTGGTTGACGACCTTGGCGCTGTCGCTGTTTTCTGCGCAGTCGAGAATGTCGTAGATCCATACGCCGTTAACCGGGTTGAAGTGCAGGCTGGCGATGGGGTCGTGTTCGTCTGGCAGCAAGTGGTAGGACTCCAGGGGAATGCCTTCACCGGTTTGCATATCGATTAGCAGGTTTTCCGGGGGATCGAGGTTTTCCACTACCCACATAGGGTTGTCGTTGCGGCCAAACGTCAGTCTGTCGCCCAGTTGCAGCTGCTGGTTTTTCGCGGGAATCAGTTGCTGACCATTGACCCAGGTACCGTTGCGGCTGAGGTCACGGATGATCCAGTGGCTACCGGTCCACTGGATGGCAGCGTGGATACCGGAAATTTCCGGCAGTGTGATGCGCGTGTCAGCGACACCCTGGCGGCGACCAACGGTGTGGTGCGCCATCAGGTAGACCGGTTGATCCCGGTCAGGATGTTGCAAGCAGGCCATGTTCAGTCCTTTCCCCAAAAGGCTGTATGGAACATCGTGCGGGCTGCCCGTGCCGAGTGCGGCGGTTGCGGGTGCTCGGGTTCCATACAGAAGTTGCAAGACAGGGCGGCCGGAATTGCTTTTTACCGAGCACGGCCATGTGCTCGGTTGAAGAGAGGGCGATTGCCGCTCTCACCGGATTCTTGCCGGTAGTTTTCGCCGGGGCGCGATCGCGGGTGTGGGGGTAGGCATGTGGCCCGCTTGCGGAAAGACCTGCGGGTTATTGCGTCCACCCATCGTTGCTACGGGAGATTGCTGAGCCGTTTGTTGCCGCGACAGTGCAGTGCGCCGCTGTCTTGAGTCAGTACTCGCTTACCTCTGGCTGCCTGTTTACAGGTGAGCCGGTGGTCGGGAGAGCACCTCAGTGTTGTCGCTCCATTTATACCCGACTACGGCCCGAATGCAATGATTGGATGAGAATTATTACGAAATAGAGCAAACCTTGCGCTGGCGTGCGGGTCAACGTGTGATCTTTGCGTCAGGTGTTCAATTTTCGTGATCGGCTCTGGATGGTTTGCCGGTGTCGTGGGTGGGCAGATTGCGCCCGTCTTTGCGGTCCAGGTCGCCCACGTCGAGCACCGGGGAGGCGTCGATATGTTCCGCATCCATCATCAGGGCGACCCGCTGCAGAGAGGAGATGATCATCGACTGCTCCCACTCGCGCAGATCCCGGAATTGCTTGACGAAGTGCTCCTGCAGCGGAGTTGGCGCGTCACGGATGATATCGGCGCCTTTGTCGGTGAGGTAGGCGTGCACCTTGCGCTTGTCTTCCGAGGAGCGCTCCCGGTACACCAGCCCGCGCTTCTCCAGGCGGTCGAGGATCGTGGTAACTGTGGCCTGGCTGAGGCTGATCTCCTTGGCGAGGGCGCCGATGGTGACCTGCCCCTGCTCGCGAATGGCCTGCAGCAGCAGCAATTGCGGGGCGGTGAGCCCGGCGGTTTTAACCAATTGCTTGGAGTGCAGGTCGGTGGCGCGGATCAGGCGGCGCAGGGTAATCAGTACTTCTTCAATTTTATCCATCAGCAGCAGGCTCTCGAAATCGGGGTGGCAGGCGCGGCGGCTTAATTGCCCGCGGCCGATTTTGGTTTCTGCGCCGGGTTTGTCAATTGTTGTGTCCTGGCGACCCTGCCGAAAGTCGGGTTTTGAATTATCAGTCGGTTTCTGCGTGGAATCTGGTGCCGTGTTTTTGTGGCCATCTCCGGAGGGGTTATCGCGCCCGTCAATGGTGCGCACGCCCTGTGGCTGCGCGGGTTGCGCGTGATTCTGGTGCTCATCGCTGGCGCTGAAATTGGCTGCGTTCTGATCAAGTTGCATAAGGCTTGGCCTTGCGCCCTCGGTAATATTTAGAGTACTATGGATTTAAATGTTTAGAGCAGTAAATAACTTTTTGAGAGAAAGGTCAAATTTCAAACGGAACACGGGCGTATCGACAGGAAATGTCGCATTCGCGAAAAGTGTTACAGAAGTTTGATACTGTTCTAACAATTTGATGACTAAAGATTGAGTAAGACGAAGCGAAAGGTATTGGTTTGAGCGCGACTAGCGAACTAAAAGAAGACGACTCGACTGACGACAAGGTACAGCTGGCGCAGCCAGTGGATGCTCTGAAGACTAAAACTGCGGTCAATGCTGCGGTTAACAAGAGCACCCAGGTTCTGCTGCGCCGCCCGGTCAGTGAGGACGGTGCCAATGTGCACCAGCTGATCGGGAACTGCCCGCCCCTGGATACCAATTCCCTCTATTGCAACCTGCTGCAGGCCAGCCACTTCTCAGCCACCAGTGTGGCTTCTGAACTGAATGGCGAGCTGGTGGGTTTCATCTCCGGTTACCTCATTCCCGAGCGCCCCGAAACCCTGTTCATCTGGCAGGTGGCGGTGGCTGAGAACGGCCGCGGCATGGGCCTCGCCGGCCGCATGCTGCGCGAAATTCTCGCGCGCCCGGCCTGCGCTCAGGTGAATCATCTCGAAACCACCATTACCCCGGACAACGACGCCTCCTGGGCGCTGTTTCGCAGCCTGGCGCGCAAGCTCGGCGCTGGCCTCGCTGAATCGGTGATGTTTGACCGCGAGCGCCACTTCAACGGCCAGCACGACAGCGAAATGTTGCTGCGCATCGGCCCGTTTGATGTGTCTGCAGCGCAAGCGGGTGTCGCTGGCTGAGTGGTAACACCACTCTATGACCTGTTTCTCTGTTCCTAATTTGTAATTGAAATCAACGACTCAAGAAGGGTTGTCACAATGAAAGTATTTGACGAAATTGAATCTGAAGTAATGAGCTATGCCCGCGCCTTTCCGCGGGTTTTTAACAAGGCCCAGGGCGAGTACCTGTACGATGAGGAAGGCAACCAGTACCTGGACTTCCTCGCCGGTGCCGGCACCCTGAACTACGGCCACAACAACCCGATCTTTAAAGAAGCGCTGCTGGAGTACATCCAGCAGGACGGCATCACCCACGGCCTGGACCTGCACACCAAAGCCAAGCGTGAATTCCTGGAAGCCTTCTACGAGAATATCCTGAAGCCGCGCGACATGAGCTACGTGATGCAGTTCACCGGCCCTACCGGTACCAATGCGGTGGAAGCGGCGCTGAAGATTGCGCGTAAATACAAAGGCCGCGAGAACATCATCTCCTTCACCAACGGTTTCCACGGCTGCAGCCTGGGTGCCCTGGCCGCCACCGGTAACTCCCACCACCGCGGTGCCTCCGGTGTGAGCATGAGCAGTGTTGCGCGCATGCCGTACGATGGTTATCTGGGTGACGAATTTGATACCACGGCGTACCTGGACAAGGTACTGAGCGATTCCTCCAGCGGTGTTGACCACCCGGCAGCGGTACTGGTTGAAACCGTACAGGGCGAAGGTGGTATTAATGCCGCCAGCGCTGAATGGCTGCGCAACCTGCAGGACGTATGTAAGAAGCATGACGTACTGCTGATTGTCGACGACATTCAGGCGGGCTGTGGCCGTACCGGCAGCTACTTCAGCTTTGAAGAAGCGGGTATTGATCCAGATATCGTCACGCTGTCCAAGTCCCTGAGTGGCTACGGTCTGCCGTTCGCTGTTGTGCTGATGAAGCCGGAACTGGACCAGTGGAAGCCGGGCGAGCACAACGGTACTTTCCGCGGCAACAACCTGGCCTTCGTTACCGCGACTGCGGCGATCAAGCATTTCTGGAGTGACGACAAGTTCGCCAAGGAAGTGCTGCGCAAGGGCGAGTACATCGAGAAACGGCTGCAGACCATCGTCGATAAATACGGCGACGGCAATATGACCACCCGTGGTCGCGGCATGTTCCGCGGTCTGAACTGCGTGAGCGGCGAGCTGGCCGACAAGATCACCACCGAGGCCTTCCGCAACGGCCTGGTCATCGAGACCAGTGGTGCCGACGACCACGTAGTGAAAACTCTGTGCCCGCTGACCATCAGTGACGAGAACCTGACCAAGGCACTGGATATTGTGGAAGCGGCGGTTGCCAAAGTGCTGAAGGGCGAAGATGTGCCGGAAGAACACGACTTCTTTGCCGACGAAGCGGAGCAGGAAGATAACACCCTCGCCGGTGCTGCCTGATCGTCAGTCGCTTTGTGAAAAAAGGCCTGCGCTTTTTGCGCGGGCCGTTTTATAGCGCTCATACTGAAGAGCGCATTGATGACCGAATTTAGAAAGATTTGTAAGAGTTAGAAATGATCGTAAGAAAACTGCAAGAAGCCGAAAAAAGCGACCGTCGAATTGTTTCCGAAGGTTGGGAGAGCACCCGCCTGCTGCTGAAAAACGACAATATGGGCTTCTCTTTCCATATCACCACCATTTATGAAGGTGCCGACCTGCATCTGCATTACCAGAATCACCTGGAATCGGTGTACTGCATCTCCGGCGAAGGCTCCGTAATGGCGGAAGACGACGGCGTGGTACACGAGATCACCCCGGGCACCATTTATATTCTGGATAAAAACGACAAGCACGTACTCAAGGCCAAATCTGAAATGAAAATGGCCTGCGTATTCAATCCCCCTCTGCACGGCAAAGAAGTGCACAACGCGGAAGGCGCCTACGAGCTGGATGCGGAAGAGGTGCAGGACGAAAAATAAGCCGGCCGATAACGTCATCGCAATGCACAACAAGGCAGCTGAGTTTTGGAGCACCACCCGGGAATATTTTGATTCCGGTAACAGCCGTGGCGCTCCCGGCTCGAAACTCGAAAACGGTCAACGCAAGGATTCCATGAAAGCACATACGGTTGAAAAGATCGGCGGTACGTCCATGAGCGACTACCGTGCGGTACGCGACAACATCATTCTGAAAAATGGCAAGGCGAAAGCGGAAGGCCTGTACCGCCGTGTTTTCGTTGTCTCTGCCTACGGCGGCATCACCGACATGCTGCTGGAGCACAAGAAATCCGGCCGCCCGGGAGTTTTTGCCCTGTTTGCCGGTGCCGACGACGAGCGCGAGTGGTCCGACGCGGTTGCCGGCCTGCGCGCACGTATGGAAGAAGTGAATGCGCAGTTGTTTGATGATGAGGTCACCCTGGCCAAGGCCAATGGCTTTATCGGCGAACGCCTGGACGATGCCGCCAACTGTCTGGCGGACCTCGAGCGGGTGTGTCAGCATGGACACTTTGCTCTGGAAGGGCACCTGGATGTGGTCAGCGAAATGCTCGCCAGCCTGGGTGAAGCGCACAGCGCCTGGAATATGGCGCAGTTGCTGAAACAGGAAGGTATCAACGCGCGCTTTATCGACCTGACCGGCTGGCGCGATGGCGAACACCTGACTCTGGATCAGCGCATCGAGCGCGCCTTTGCCGATGTGGATTTCGATACCGAACTGCCCATCGCCACCGGGTACGCGCACACCGCCGAGGGCCTGATGAAAACCTTCGCTCGCGGTTACAGCGAAATGACCTTCAGCCGCATTGCGGTAATGACCGGCGCCAGCGAGGCGATCATCCACAAGGAATACCACCTGAGTAGTGCCGACCCGCGCCTTGTGGGTGAAGAGCAGGCGGTGCCTATCGGTCGCACCAACTACGACGTGGCGGATCAATTGGCCAACCTGGGCATGGAGGCCATCCACCCCCGCGCGGCAAAAGGTCTGCGCCAGCAGGAGATTCCCCTGCGTGTGATGAACACCTTCGAGCCGGAGCACCGCGGTACTCTGGTTACCGGCGACTATGTCAGCGACACACCGCGTGTGGAAATCATCGCGGGGCGCAAAAGCATCTATGCTGTTGAATGTTTCGATCAGGACATGATGGGCAGCATGACCAGTTACGACCGGGCGATCAATGAAATCATCGCGCGCTTTAAAGGCAGCGTGGTGACCAAGGATACGAACGCCAACACGATTACGCACTATCTGAGCAACAACCTGAAAACCGTCAAGCGTATTAAAAAGGCGATTGGCGAGTTGTTCCCGGATTGCGATATTCAGGTGCGCAAGGTGGCGGTGGTTTCCGCCATCGGTAGCGACATGAAAGTCTCTGGCATGTTGTCTCGCGCGGTTGGCGCGCTGGCCAACTCTGCGATCAGCATCCTCGCGGTGCACCAGTCCATGCGCCAGGTCGACATGCAGTTTGTGATCGACGAAAGCGATTACGAAAGTGCCGTCAAAAGCCTGCACGCCGCACTGGTGGAAGTGCACGAACACGGCGAAGCCATATGCGCGGCCTGACTCGAGGCACCTTTCCGAAACTGCCGTCAGCTTTGCTGGCGGCAGTGTTGGTTGTGGCCTGTGGTTTTTTCCCCGCGCACTTGGCCCTGGCGCAGCAGGATTCGGATGTGCCGCCTCCGGTAATCAGCGAAGAGGAAAAAACAGAGAATATTCGCAAACTGAATGAGTTGGAGCGGGTTGCCGCGGAAGCGGGCAATCTGGACAAGCCTCTCTATTCGCCGTTTATCGAACGCTATGTGCTGGATGAACTGAAGCAGCTGCGGGTGGATATGGCCGCGCAAAAAGTCTCCCTGACGGAAAACATCGTCGATCGGCAATTGAGCGCCGCAGACAAGGCGATTACCTACGCCACTGACACCATCACCTATTTCTTCTACCTGATTGCCGGCTTCAGCTCCCTGCTGGTGATTATGGGCTGGACGTCCATCCGCGACGTGAAAGAAAAGGTGCACACCCTCGCCAATCAGGAAATTTCCAGTCTGGTTGAGCAGTACGAGGCACGGTTACGCAGTATTGAAGAGCAGCTGTCTGAGAAGACCCAGCATATCGAGGACAACCGGGACGAGATTGAGCTGACCCAGGAGGTTCACTCCCTGTGGCTGCGCGCCGGGCGCGAACAGACGCCCACCGGCAAGATCGCGGTGTACGACCAGATACTGAAGTTGCGCCAGGACGACGGCGAAGCACTTACGTACAAAGCCGATGCGGTGCTGGAGCTGGATGAACCACAGTGGGCTATCAATCTGTGTTTGCAGGCTCTGCAGATCGACAGCCAGAATGGCAATGCCTACTACCAGCTGGCCTGTGCTTACGCTTACCTGGAGCAGTGGGAGGAGTCGATCAGTTACCTGCAGAAGGCACTGGATATCTCGCCGGCCTATCGGGATGAGGCGCTGGAAGACTCCGCGTTGAATGGCCTTTATGGTTCGGAAGAATTCGCGGCACTGCTTGGTATCCAGCCGGCGCCGGGAGGGAAACCCGACGAACCGCGCTAATCGCGGGAATACTTCCCGGGCCGAAAATAAAAACAACCTCGGCCGCTGTGAATAAATTTCAATAACAAATCAAATTGCTTAGGGGGAATGGACGTGCTGATCAGTTTCCTGTTTTTTCTTTCACTATTCGCCGCGGTAGGGGTTAGCTCCTACCGCAAAAGCCGTGGTACCAAAAAAGACTACTATCTCGCGAGCCAGGATGTCTCGCCGATGCTGGTGGGACTTTCTGCGGTAGCCACCAACAACAGTGGCTATATGTTTATCGGCGTGATCGGCTATACCTATGCCACTGGCCTCGCCTCCATCTGGCTGATGCTGGGGTGGATTCTCGGGGATTTTCTCGGCTCCCTGTGGATGCACAAAAATCTGCGCGAGGCAGCAAAGCGCAGTGGTGAATCCAGCTATGCGGGTGTGCTGGCCTGCTGGCAGGGCACCCGCTTTGGACTCTGGCAGAAAATCGCCGGGATTCTCTCCCTTCTCTTCCTTCTTGCTTATGCCAGCGCCCAATTGGTGGCCGGCAGTAAAGCGCTGTACGTGGTGCTGGACCTTCCGATCTGGAGTGGGGCGGTGATCGGCGGCGTGATTGTCGCGGCCTATTGCCTGGCCGGGGGTATTCGCGCATCCATCTGGACCGATGCGGCCCAGTCGATGGTGATGGTGGTTGCCATGAGTATTCTGCTGGTTGTGGCGACACAGTCGGTGGGTGGTATCAGCGCTGCCTGGCAGCAAATGGGACAGGTGGAAGGCTTCCTCAACTGGTATCCACAGGACCTGCTGTTGCCCGGTGTTGCCGGCGGTGTACTGTTTGCGTTGAGCTGGCTGTTTGCCGGTATCTCCGTGGTGGGCCAGCCCCATGTAATGGTGCGCTTTATGGCTCTGAACGATTCCAAGCGCATGCTGCAGGCGCGCTGCTGGTACTACCTGTGGTTCACCATTTTCTATTTTATGGCCACCGGCGTGGGTATGTTGTCGCGAATCCTGCTGAACGACCCAGGTACTTTTGATGCGGAGCTGGCGCTGCCGATGATGGCCATGGAATTGTTGTCCCCCGTCCTGGTGGGACTGATTCTCGCGGGCATTTTCGCCGCGACCATGTCCACCGCGGATTCTCTGGTGCTGAGCTGTTCAGCGGCTCTGACCCACGATCTGTTGCCCCAGCGCACGGAAAATACTCGCCTGCTGAAGATCGCGACCCTAGGTATTACTGCAGCGGCAGTAGTCTGGGCGCTGGCGAATAAGCAGAGTGTTTTCAGCCTGGTGGTGATGAGCTGGTCGGCGCTCGCCTCGGCGTTTGCGCCTTTGCTGATGGTGCTGGCCGCCGGTGGCAAGCCGTCACAAAAATTGGCCATTGCTATGAGCGTGCTTGGATTGGCAACCGCACTGATCTGGCGCTGGTTGGGCTGGCATGCGCATATCTACGAAGGGATGCCGGGTATTCTTATGGGGCTATTGGTATTTGCTGCGGGGCACTTTATGGCCCGGGAGTCCGTAGGTCGGACAGTAAACGCCTAAAACAAGAAACCCGGCACCAAGGCCGGGTTCTTTTTATCCTGCGAGTCCATCCTGTGAGACGGCAATCGAAGGCTTACTGACGGATGCCTTCCACATCCAGAATCATTTCCACGGTCTGGGAAGCCGGGCCCAGGTCGTAGTCGATACCGAAGTCTTTCAGTTTGAATTCGGTCTTGCCGGTAAAGCCCTGACGGTAGCCGCCCCAGGGATCCTTACCACCGCCGATTTCTTCCACGTCGATGGTGATCGGCTTGGTGACACCGTGCAGGGTCAGGTCGCCTTTCAGCAATGCTTTGCCATCGCCCTTGGGTTCAAAGCTGGTACTTTTGAAGGTGGCGGTAGGGAATTTGGCTACGTTCAGGAAGTCGTCGCCACGCAGGTGCTTGTCGCGCTCGGCGTGGTTGCTGTTCAGGCTGGTGGTGTCCACGGTCACCTGAACGGAAGAGGCTTCCGGCTTGGCTTCGTCGTACACAAAGCTGCCGTCGAACTTGTCAAAGCGGCCGTACAGCCAGCTGTAGCCCAGGTGCTTGATGCGGAACTGGATAAACGCGTGGGCACCTTTGGTGTCGAACTGGTAGTCGGCCGCCTGAACGGAAGTGCCGATGGTGCTGGCAACCAGTGCCGCAAACAGCAGTGAAGCAAGTTTTTTCATGGGAGTTTTCCTTTGTGGGTTAATCGTATTTTCTACCTAAACCCAGCATTTTACGCAGGGTGTTGTCTTTATTGACGAAGTGGTGCTTGAAGGCCGCAAGGCCGTGCAGCAGTACCAGCCCCATCAATGTCCATGCCAGCCATTCGTGAATGGTGCCGGCAATGTCTTCCTGATTTTCCAGCCCCTGAATCGTCGCGGGTACACTGAACCAGTTAAATACCTCGATCGCACGACCGTCGGCGGTGGAGATCAGGTAACCGGTAATGCAAATGGCGATCAACAATAAATAGAGTACGCCGTGGGCTGCCGCTGCGGCCCGCTGTTGCCAGCGCGGTGCCGGTTCCGGTGCAGGAGATACATTCAGTGCACGCCAAGCCAGGCGTGCAACCAGCAGAATCAGCAGCAGAATACCCACGGACTTGTGGATATCCGGTCCCTGGCGGTACCAGGGGTCGTAATAGCTGAGCCCCACCATCCACCAGCCGAGGGCGAACATGCCGATGATGACGGGAGCCATCAGCCAGTGAAAGGTTATGGCTACCCAGCCGTAGTGGGTGTTGCTATTGCGGGACTGCACGGGTACGCGCCTCCAGTTGGGCAGATTCGGTATCAATGGCAGCGGATTATAAAAACTTTACGCTCGGGGACTAGCGCAAAAAGCTGGAAGGATTTTTCGAAAAAATCGCATGGGCGCCATCACTCCGTGCTGGCGCTGTGGATTTATAGGGGCAGTGAGGCGAGTGCTAGTGGTGGGTGGCGTGCTGGCGCTCGGCCGCATTCAGGACTTTATCGAGAAGGTTGGAAGGCAGTTTGGTGCGATCGCTGAGCTGGTGGGTCAACCATTTCAGGTCGTGAGCGGGACCGTGGCTTTCACCGTTTTCCATCGCCATCTGCTCCAGTTGCCAGATTACGTCCAGTAACAGTGCTGGTTCCAGGGCGGGCTCTTCGTCGCTGTTAAACAGGTGATCCTCGAGGCTGTCCAGATCGCGGCGCTTTACCACCAGCTCTGCGTAGTTGGGGTACCAGCGCGTGCTGAAAGGCTCGGGTCGGTTGTTGAAATCGAAGGTGATGCGCAGACGGTTGCCGTCGCTGTCCACCAGTGTCGGGGTGTCATTCTCTTCCGCGGGCAAGGCTGGGCGGTGGCGCAACACACCGACGATGGCGCGCCAATCGCTGCTGTGCTCCGGACACAGGCGTAGTGGCTGGTTGAGTTCGATACTGCCCCAGCCGGGTTTGTCCAGATAGGTGAGTTTCTGGCCAGGCCGGTACCAGTAGAGGTCGAGCTGGTGGTCGGCGGCGAGGCTGGCGAGATCGTCGCTGGTGAGTGGGTCTTCCGACAGGGCGCTCAGGTGATCGACCGCCTGCTGTACGCTGAGCCAGCGCCGCATATGAAAGGGTTTGGGACTGGTTTTCCCTGATGTTTTGTCGTCCGACGTCGCCATTATTGCCCTGCTACCCTGCAATGACCTTTATCCCGTTTTACCCATAAAGGTTAGCAGCTGGCGGTGAATTTGGTGGGGTGGTGGCTGAGATCAGGATTGGTGGCGGCAGCGCTACCGGGTATACGTCTGCGAGACACGCCGTGTACCCATCCATGGGGGCTCTGCACCGCCGTCCATGGCGGTGAAGGTCTCGCAGACGTATACCCGGTATCGCTGCCTTCGCATCAACGTGCGGTGGGTTAGAGCCACCCCTTTTTCTTGAAATAGAGGTAAGGCGCCATACCCGCCATCAGCATCAACAACAGTGCCCAGGGGTAGCCCAGCAGCCACTCGAGTTCCGGCATATGTTCGAAGTTCATGCCGTAAATACTCGCCACCATGGTGGGGGGCAGGAAGACGACGGCGGCGATGGAGAAGATTTTGATGATCTTGTTTTGTTCGATGCTGATAAAGCCCTGAGTGGAGTCCATCAGGAAGTTGATCTTTTCGAACAGGAAGGTGGTGTGGGACATCAGGGTGTCGATGTCGCGCAGGATGCCCCAGCAGTCTTCACGCAGTTCCGGGTCGTCTTTCAGGTGGCGCTGGAGGAAGGCGATGGAGCGCTGGGTGTCCATCAGGCACAGGCGAATTTTACCGTTGGAGTCTTCCAGTTTGGCCAGGTGATCGATGGCTTCTTCCAGGTCGGCTTCTTCGTCTTCCAGTACCAGATGGCTGACTTCACCGAGCTTGAGATAGTTGTCTTCCAGGGCGTCGGCGAGATTTTCCACTTTCTGTTCGAACAGCAGGATCAGCAGCTCCTGTGCGTTATGGGCCTCTACCTGATTGCGCCGGGCGCGCATGCGCAGCAGGCGGAAGTCCGCCAGTTCGCTGTCGCGGACGGTGATCAGGCGCTGGGGCTGCAGAATAAATGCGGCGGTGGCGGTGTCGTGGCGGCCTTCGCTCTGGGTCAGGTAGAGGGAGTGCACGTGGATACCGGCGGAGTCGGTAAAAAAGCGCGCCGACGATTCGATTTCGTCAACGTCTTCGGATTCCGGTAGCTCGGTGCGCAATAGTTGCTCCAGCAGGTCGCGTTCATCCTCCTCCGGGTCCTGCAGATCAATCCAGGCGGCGTCGGATAGCGGTTGGCTGTGGTAATCGCTACCGGCGTAGGTCTCTTTGATCTTGCCGCGCTGGATTTGGAACAGTCTCAGCATACCGCTTCCTTTTCGATTGATTTTCTCTGGAGTCCGCTCGGACGCGCCGGGCATGCCGCTGCCGGCTGGTGGTAGGGCATGGTCTCAGGGTGGGAAGGACAAATCAATTGGCGCCGCCCGGCATTTGTTGCCGGGCGGGAAAGGGAGTTTAGAGTGAATCGAAGCCGGGAGAATTCGGTACAGCGTCACAACCACATGGGAAGCTGCGCACGGATTTCTTCGGTGTTACTGGTGGTGAGGTTCTTGCGCGCCTCGCCGGCGATGGTGGCCAGGCAGGGTGAGCTCATGGACAGCCGCAGGCTGCCGGCCATGGACGGCTCCGCGACAATATACAGCCGGTTGAATCGGCCCTCCTGTCGCCCTCGCTCCAGTGTGTGGGCAATGTCTTTGGCGAACTTTTGTGCGCCCTGTTTGCGGAGGCTGGTGGGCTCGGCCATGGCGTGTCGGCCCTGGCCATGGCTGTCGAACGAGCGCCCGGGGGCGTCGCGAAGCAACTCCTGTCCCTTCATACGCCCTTCCGGGTACACCAGCGATTCTACTTCAGTGAGAGTGCCCGCACGTTTTTCCGCCTCAAAGACGCGGGCGTGAGTATGGTTGGCTACCAGAACCCAGGCTTTTGGCATAGCGGTTACCTCTGTTTTTGTGGGGGATACCGCTGAATATTAGGACCGTTGGAAGAGGGTTCCTAACGGTCATGGTGGCACTAAATGCGAGGAGGGCCCGCTGCCCGCTGCTGGAGATATGGATAAAAAAAGTGCGTCCATGCACTCACTACGCCAGTCGGTGGGCGTATAACACCGACTTGCCCTGGAATAGCAAGATGCGGAGGTATTCCAGAGACAGCGCTTCCATACGCTGCGTACTCAAGCGCGCTTACCGGGGACCGCCTGTGACCGGCCCCCTGCGCATAAAACACTTCGCGAGCAGATGCTGTAGCTGCCTCTCACCGGCGGTCGAGGGAACTCCCGGGGTGCTGGCTGCCAACTGCATCATTTGGCAATGCGAATTGTTATCATTTATGTTAGTTTATGTGGATGTCTTCGTCGCGGCGAATCGTTATGCGGAAGCGTCAATGTGCTATGGCAAACCGTCACGGTGCCTGTCGGCTCGGAAGGAGTGCGGCATAAAGTGGCTGCGCGAGCGATTCCGGGGTCCCCTGAAAAATAAATGGGGGGGAGTTGGGGAAACAGAGAGAAGTCCAAATGGATGGAAAGGGGAACCAGGGGGAGCGGATCTCCAAGGGTGCGGTAATAAACATGTTGGGTGAGGGCGGTCTCGGCCACCGGCTGGACGCCAGTGACCCATCGCAGCCGGTCGGTGATTCGGTCATACAGGGGCAGTTTGTTCACCGAAGTTTCTGGGGTGGACTGTCGCTACATATAAATGATGCGCAAGAATTACAGGACCTCACCAGTGCCTGTGAACTGCCTGCCGGGATCAGTTTCAGTTGTGTGCTGGATGGGAATGTAGATTTTACGTTGGGTAGTCGCCGTTACCACTTGCGGGCTACACCTTCCCGGCCGGAATGTGTCGCTTACGCGCTGGCGCGTCCGGAATTGTTTACACGCTTCGCACGGAAAAACCGCCGGATCCGCAAACTGAACGTGTTTGTACAGCGCGATTGGCTGCACTGTCGGTGTCAGACCAGCGAGCAGCTCGAGCAATTGCAGGCACTGTTTCACGGTCATGGCCAGTTGCGAACGTGGCAACCGAGCGATCAACTGGTACAGCAGGTAGAGGCGCTGATGCGGTCGGAGGCATCCGCGCAGGGGGGAAAAGCAGCCCGGTGTCCCGGAGACGGAAATCTGGGGCAGTCCCTGAACGGTGAGGTACACGCTGTCGCGCTGCTTCAGTCCTTTATCGAGGAGTTCCAGCGGCAGTTAGCGCTGCAGCCATTTGAAGCGAAGTCGCAGTGCGGGGACTCCGGGCCCGACGCATCGCTCAAGCGGAATGTGGACGAGCAGCTGCGCCATTGCCGTACCCTCGGCGAAATAGCCGCGGCTCTTGGAATCAGCGTAAGTACCCTGCAACGGCGATTCAAGAGTGCCTATGGATACACCGTAATTGATTACGTTCGCCGCCGCCGGCTTGAAGTTGCCAGAAACGCGTTGGTTCTGGAAGGTGTCAGTATCGGTGAGGCGGCGTTTTTGGCCGGTTACAATCACCCGTCAAATTTTGTGGCGGCATTCAAAAAGTGCTTCGATGTAACCCCCGCGCGGCTGGTAACGAGCCACCGCGCACGTCGCGTGCTGCCGGAACTCGAGACCTGACTTTACGCGGTGCGCCCTTCGGCCGGTTGCACGTAATCGGTTTGTCACAAAACGTACATAGACTGCGGAGCTGAATCCACAACCTGCGTCCAGTAGCGCTCCCGGAATGTCGCCGCTTTTCTTTGCCAGCCAACAAGCCTATTTCGCTGCCCTGTGCCTGCTATTGGCCATGGGGGTGGCTGCGAGCCTGTGGCTGACACGGCAGGATGTCCAGGTGCCTGCGTTGCACCAATACCACGTATACCGCTGCGCAACACAGGGAAGCGCCGCCGATGATACGGCAGTGGATGGTGTGTTCAGCTTGCTTACCGTCTCATCGATTCACGCCCGCGAAATTGCCGATAACCTGTGCCGCTCGCCGGACATGGCACGCTACTTCCACTCCGTACAGATCTCCTGGAAACCCCGCAGTCAACTGCGCGCGGAAGAAGTCCTCAACGAGGACTACGATCTGATCTGGAGCCGCCCCCACAGCCTGAGTGGCCTGGTGCCCGAGTACGCAACGTATTATGAGCCGCTGCTGCGTTACGATCAGTACAAGGTGTACTGGTTCAGCCGCGACCAAAAGCCACGGCTGGATCGCGCGTTTTTTCAGGGTAAAAAAATTGGCCTGTTAAACGACAAGCTCAGCCATACCTTTCACCTGTTGCCGCTGGCGTCATTAAAAGAAATCGGACTGGATATTTCCCAGCAACAATTGCTGTATTTTGACGATGCCATCAGCCTGTATCGCGCGTTTCAAAATGGCGAGCTGGATCTGGTCAGTGGTGGATTGTTTCTTGAGCAGGACCTTGATATCCCGCTTCAGCGCACGCTGATGGCCGACAACGTAACTGCGGCCACCCTGTTTGTGCGCCGCGCTCGTCCATCGCATATCGACTGTGTCATCGCCGATGCATTTGACCGGGCCAGTAGCGGCCTGTTCAGCGCACACCGGGATTTTCCCGGCGCGGATAAATGCGAGGGAATGGAGGGATGAAAAATCCACTTTTCCGCGCGACGATCATCTGGGCTGTGATCACCTGTGTATTGTGTGTGATTGCCTACTGGCATGCAGGGCACAGTTTTCGCGCACGCCTCGGAGAATCCCTGCAGCAGCAGCTACCAGAACGGTTGCAACTGGCCTTGCAAAACCGACTCACCCACCGTGGGCCGCAACCCTGGATTGCGGAACAATTGGAACAGGATCTCTCTTCGATTGAGGCCTCCGGGCGTCTGCCTCTGCTGCAGAATTGCCGCGCGCTGGTGGTGCAATTACTGGACGACGGCCCGGCACCGGAGGCCGGCCGGAGTGCTCCGGTTAGCGGGGAAATCACAATTCACTGGCAGTTTGGCGATGGCGATATCCAGGAACGTGCACGCTTGTCGGTTGATTGCGGGGTGAATCTGCCGATACTGGTGGGCAGCCAGGGTGCGCTGGCATTGTTATTGTTGGGCGGTTTTCTTTTGTTGCCCCGGCCATTAACCGACAGGGCGCGGATACAGGTTCGCTCGCTGATGGCGTCCGGTTCTGGTTTTCGCGCAGCCCGTCGGCTACAGGCGCAGCTTACTCGTTTCAACTCCGTACAGTGCCAGCTGTTTGAATACCTTTGCCAGAGTTCACCGCTGCCCCCAGCGGAGATACTGCAGCGATTGTCTCAGGCGGACGTCACAGCTCTAAGTCACGAGCAGTTGAGCTGGTTTTATTGCGCGCTTTCAGCAGACAATCTGCCCGCCGAGCGGGAGCCCTGGCTGAAAGCCATTGACGATGCACTGGTTGCTGCCACTGCCGCGGATCGCTTGCTGTTTGATTGTCACCATTTCCGCGTGTCCATTCATGGCATACCTATAGCGTTGTCAAAAACCCCTTTCTTTTACTATCTCTGGTACGCACGGTTGCGCGCGCAAGGCGAAGGCTGGCTGCTGAATCCGCCGGTCAACCGGCCGGATCGCGAGAATGCGGAATCCCTGATCGACCTGATGGAAGCCCATGGCGGTCACGCAAAATCCATCAACGACCTGCGCGACAATGGCCTGCGAGCCAAGACTCTCGACCAGAACCGCAACAAAATCCGCGATGAACTGGTGTCTGCCCTGGGTGAAGAAATCGCCCGAGCCTACCTTTTTGAGTCTGAGCGGGATCTCAAGAGTGGCCGCTACCGCTATCGACTGGCCCTCGATGCCCGTCGAGTAGATTTTTTAACACCCTGATTTATAAGAGATTTTTCTTTTGGAGATATCTCTTTTCCCGTCTAAAGCCTCTTTTTAACCCGACTGTCACACGCAATTTCGATCATGCCCAGCGAGCGGCCCGGTTCACCCCCGGGGCCTTTGCAAGACCACACAAGCAAAACCACCCGAACACACTTCGGAGCAGAGAAATGATCGAATTCAAATACAACAAGCTGTCCTTGTTGATTTCCCTTTCCCTGGCTGGTGCCGCAGCACCGTCTTCAGTTTTGGCGCAGGCGCAAAGCATTGACGGCGAGGCGGTGGAAGAAATCGTGGTAATGGCGCAGCCTATCCGCGATAGCCAGAAAGCCGCCATCGACGCCAAGCGCGATGCCGACAACACCGTCGACATCATCTCCGCCGACACCATTGGCCGTTTCCCCGATCAGAACCTGGCGGACTCCCTCGGCCGCGTACCGGGTCTCGCCATCGAACGCGACCAGGGCCAGGCCCGTTACATCAACTTCCGCGGTGCGCCTTTCCGCTACACCTCGCTTGCCATTGATGGCCTGAGCATTCCGGGTGCCGAGAATGGTCGCGTACCGCGCTTTGACAGCTTTCCGTCGGTGATCACCAGCCGCATCGACTCCAACAAGGCGATCATGGCAGACATGCCCGGCAGCGCTGTTTCCGGACATATCAACATTTCCACTTTCGACCCGTTTGTGAAAGATGGCTGGGCCTTCTCCACCGACGTGGGTATGGGCAACCAGGAGCTGGGCGACGGCGATATCGAAAAAGTCGCCCTGCGCACATCCTGGTCCAATGAAAACTTCGGCTTCTCCCTGTTCACCTCCGAGAACAGCCGCGAGCAGATTACCGATAACCGCGAATACGATATCGAGCGCACCGACAGCGGCGAGCTGCTGGTCAATGAGCTGGATTTCCGCAGCTATAAAGTTGTCCGCGAAGACCGCGCCTACGGCGGCCGCTTCGAGTTCCGCGGCGACGGCGCGCTGGAACGCGTATTTGTTTCCACCCTGTACAACGAATTCCAGGATTTCGAAGAGCGCAACCAGTACGTATTTGATTTTGCCGGCGGTGCCGAAGCGGCTGCGGGTTTTGGAGCGACCCAGGCCGTTGGTCCAGTGGCGGAAAACCAGTTTGCGCTGGTAGGTCGTATGTTGGAGTACGGCCTGTATGAAAACTCCACCTTTACCAACACCCTGGGTGCGGATTTAGCACTGGGTGAGTGGCACATCGAATCCCGTGTCAACTTTACCGAAACCGAAAACACCATGTTCCTGCCGATACCGCGCAGCGAGGGTGGTTTTGCGATGGCGAGTTTTGATGTCAGTGACCTGCACGACCCGGCAGTAGACGGCTTGCTCAACCCCATGACGCAAACACCAATGGATGTCGGCGATATCAATTTTGCCGTCAATCTGGGCATGCTGATCGGCTCTGAAATGGCCATCGATGCGACCAAATTCAAGCTGGACGCAGATCGTGAATTGACACTGTTTGGCCTGGACGCCGTAGTAAAAACCGGTATCGAAATGGACTCTCGCGAGGCCGAAGGTTTCGGCATGGTCTTGGGTTTTGGCGGTTTCCCGTCTGAAGTAGACATCAATGACTTCGCCACCAGCGAAGCCTGGGACAGCCAGTTCAGCAACGGCATCGCCGGCGCGACCTACTACGACAACAAAGGCCTGCGCGCGGCCTGGGACGCAGCTGTCGGCGGTCTTGAGCTGACCCCGAATGACTCCCAGGCGATCCGCCTGGAAGAAGACATCACCGCGGGCTACGCCATGGTTACCACCCACTACGACTGGGGAAATCTGGTGCTGGGTATGCGCGTCGAGAACACCGACTATCTGAGTGAAGGGCCCACTGGTAACTTTGAAGACAGCTTTACCAGTGTATTGCCCAGTGCGCACCTCAATTATGACCTCGCGGAAGATGTGAAACTGCGTATGTCTGTTTCCACCGGTGTCAGCCGCCCGACCTACTCCGAGTGGCGCGGCGACGACACTGTAGATTTCATTCAGAGCACCGTGACGGCGGGCAACCCTTCTCTGAAAGCGGAAGAATCCGTGGGCGCGGACCTTTCTCTCGAGTGGTACGCCGGTGACGCCAGCCTGCTGAGCGCGGGCCTGTTTACCCGCAGCATCGACAACGTGATCTACGCGCAGAGCGATGTAATCGCGGGCACTGACTATATGCCGGAAATCGGCGCCGACTACTGGGTGTACACACAGTACGTAAACGGCAGCAACGGCAAGATGAGCGGTGCCGAGTTCAATGCCATTGCCCAGGCCGCAGACTTCCTGCCCGCGCTGGACGGTTTCGGTATCAGTGCCAACCTGACCCTCCTGGACAGTGAGTTTGAAACCATTGCAGGTGAGCGACACAGCCTGCCGGGTACCTCCGAAACCATCTTCAACGCCTCCGTGTTCTACGAGATGGAAGGCATCTCCATTCGCCTGAACCACCAGTTCCGTGACGACTGGCTCTCCACCACCGAGAACGTCGGCATGACCGATTACTGGGCGGAGCAGAAGCGCGTGGACCTGTCCGTAAGTTACGACCTGCCCATGGCGGTGTTCGGCTCTGATGTCACCCTGTACGCCAACGCCAACAACCTGACCGACGAGCAGGACGTGCGCTACACCGGTGATGAGAGCAACCCGAACCAGGTTGAAAGCTACGGTCGCCGCTACCTCGCCGGTTTCCGGTTGAACTTCTAAAAATTAACGCGTTCAAGCAGAAAATAAATTGAGGTGAATGATGAATAAATTTGTATCCAATACCCTGGTGGCCGCAATTGCGGCCCTGGCACTGGGTGGCTGTGCGTCTTCCGGTTCCATGGCTGGCAATTCCCTGACCGCCAATAGCGCACAGACTGAAGCGCAGTCCAGTGCGCAGGCGGAAGTGGCGCACACCCGTGTACTGCCACTGGAAGGCGGGCGCAACTTCCGCGACCTCGGTGGTTACAAAACCGCCGACGGTAAAACCGTAAAGTGGGGCAAGCTGTACCGCTCTGGTGTATTGACCAATCTTTCCGAAAGCGACTACGACTATCTGGAAGATCGTGAAATTGCCACCGTGGTGGATTTCCGCTCCAGCGAAGAGCGCTCCAGCGAGCCCACCCACTGGCAGGCAGGCGAAATCGATCACCTGACCTGGGATTACGAGATGATGGGTGACTGGGAAGCGGAGTTTGGCAAGGTATTGCGCAAGCCCGACTTTTCCAAGCAGGATCTGGCCGAGCTGATGAACAAGGCGTATGTTGGCCTCGTGCAACAGCAGACGCCGCACTACAAGGCCATGTTTCAGAAGCTGATCGACTCCGACGATGCGCTGCTGTTCCACTGCTCCGCAGGTAAAGACCGCACCGGTATCGGCGCGGCGCTGATCCTGACCGCACTGGGCGTGGACCGCGCAACCATCGAGCAGGACTACTTGCTGACCAATGAAGTCGTCAAGAGCAGCAAACAGCACAGCTCGCTGACACTGCCGGAAGACGCCAGCGAAAAGCAGAAGCAGATGTACGCGTTCTTCGCCCAGCTGCCGCCGGAAGTTGTCGGTGTACTCGCCGGCGTGGAAGCTTCCTGGCTGGAAACCGCATTTGCCGAGATGGAGCGTCAGCACGGTTCGGTAGAGGGCTATATTCAGCACGCGCTGGATGTGGACGCTCAGGAACTCGCACTGCTCAAGGCCCGCTACCTTCAGTAGGGCGTATTAGCAGTGGGGCAATAGAGCCGCTCGTCGGCGTGCTCGCTCCCGGGGCCAGGTCCCGAATCTGGCCCGCAGGTTGCAAGGGATAGTGTTCGTGCAGCAAACTGGCTTTCCGCCCGTTGGCCGCACGATCAATTAACCCGAAGACCCGGGAGCGAGACTATGCCCCTAAGCATGCCCCTAAGAATGCCCTCAAGAATATTCCCCGACCCAGTTTCCACCCTCTACTCCTCTTCCGCTCATTCCCCGCTATCCCAGGGCCTGCGGTGTACCTTCGCACTGATTCTCACCTGTTTGACTGTTTGGTCTCAGGCGTTGTCCGCCAATACTGCCAGCGGCTGGTCTGGCTACACCGGTAGTGACCCAGAATTCTGGCTTTCGGTAGCGCCGTCTGACATTCGCATTGAGGCGCCGACTCCACTCACAGGCAATAACCTGGAGTTATTGTTGGCACTGTCGGGCAGTAACGGTGGCCTGGGGGAAATGCGCAGAAAAGCCAACGAGGCGTTCGGCGTATATCTGAGCCAGCAGATTCAACAGCAATTTGGCGAGTTTTTTGATGACGAGCGCGTGCGCGTAGTGGATGGTGCAGCGCCGCTCACGTTACAAACTGAGTTTGATGTGACCGTGCGTCAGAAAATACTCGATATTTTCAGTAGCAAAGAGTACGACGTAGAGAAGGGTAGTATGGCTGCCTATGGAAAATTCCACTACCGCCTACTGAGCTCCAGGGCCGGTGCCCCCCCTCTGCGGGAAGGAACCGTGGATATTGCCGAGCTGAAACTGCGGGCGCGCTATCGGACCAAAGCCCCCAAGGATGGCGGCACGGTAGAAGATACCACCCGCGAGGCCACCGAGCGCCTGTTGGAAGATCTTGCGGAGGAATTGCTCGACGAGATGGAAGATTTTCTGGAAGTCGATGCGTTGCAGGAATTGGCTCGTATGTAGTCGGCAACTTCTGCGCGAAACCATTTTTTGGAAGATACTTTTTATACATAAAGCCACCAATACAAAAGTCGCCTATACAAAAAGTCATCTATGCAATAAGTCACGGCTTGCCAATTACCGGTCAGCCAAGTACAGGCTGGCCGCGATACATTCTGCGCGGCTGCGCTTGTGATCCCCGTCCGTCGTGCAGCGCGAGATCTTCACCGTAAATCATTTCGTAAATATCTTTTCCTCCGGTTTCCTGCAGTACTCTCTGTCCGCGATACAGGCGTTCTGGTGGTTCCTGGCCGGTAAGGAATGGCCCTCCCTTCATGGCTTCCAGCTGCGCGATCAAAGTGAGTGATTGGGTGTCTTTGCTGCGGTTTTTGAGGCCTGCCAGCTGTTGCTCAAAATTGAATTCAGAAAAGCGCAGGTTGATGCCGAATTCGGCCTGGATACGTTTGCGGAGAGTGCGCAGAGCGTTGAGCGCTTGCGAGGTCATCAGCCACTGGTGGTCAGTCATCGTTATCGAGCCTTTGTTGTCTTTTGTCTGTATCGGAGCAAAGAATGGGCCAGTTCAGCGCAATGGGCGGAGAAAGGGGAGGGCGAGTACGAGGCACTGGCTGAGCACCAGCAGAGGGCGCGAGCCCCAGACATTGAAGCAAAATGGTGCGAAGCCAGGCGCTGGGTGGGTATTTAAGACAGGCAGGCATGTTCTGATCTGTTAAGCTTTCTGCCTAATTGGCCATCAGAACAAACAGGAGAGCTACATGTCAGCGGAGCCGATCAAGTGTAAAGCCGCGGTCGCCTGGAAAGCCGGCGCGCCACTGTCCATTGAAGACGTGGAAGTAGCGCCACCCAAGGCGGGCGAGGTGCGAATCAAACTGATGGCGACCGGTGTGTGTCACACCGATGCATTCACCCTGTCCGGTGATGATCCTGAGGGGGTGTTCCCGGCCATTCTCGGCCACGAAGGCGGCGGTGTTGTGGAGTCCGTCGGCGAAGGGGTAACCAGCGTAGCGGTCGGCGATCATGTGATCCCCCTGTACACCCCGGAGTGTGGTGAGTGCAAATTCTGTACTTCTGGCAAGACCAACCTGTGCCAGAAGATCCGCTCCACCCAGGGCCAGGGCCTGATGCCTGACGGTAGCACGCGCTTTTCTGTCAACGGCGAGCCGATTTACCACTATATGGGCACCTCCACCTTCTCCGAATACACGGTACTGCCGGAAATTTCGGTGGCCAAGGTGAACAAGTCGGCTCCCCTGGAAGAGATCTGCCTGCTTGGCTGTGGCGTGACCACCGGAATGGGCGCCGTGGCGAACACGGCGAAGGTGGAAGAGGGCGCGAGCGTTGCCGTGTTCGGCCTTGGCGGGATCGGACTTGCCACGATTATCGGTGCGCGCCTGGCCAAAGCGGGCCGGGTCATTGCCGTCGACATCAATGAAGGCAAATTTGAGCTGGCGAAAAAGCTGGGAGCCACCGACTGCATCAACCCGAAAAATTTTGACAAGCCGATCCAGGAGGTGATTGTGGAGCTCACCGACGGTGGTGTGGATTATTCCTTCGAGTGCATCGGCAATGTGAATGTAATGCGCTCGGCACTGGAGTGTTGCCACAAGGGGTGGGGCGAATCCGTGATTATCGGCGTTGCCGGAGCGGGCCAGGAAATTTCCACCCGGCCGTTTCAGCTGGTCACCGGGCGAGTGTGGCGCGGAACCGCGTTTGGCGGGGTGAAAGGGCGCTCCCAGCTGCCGGAATATGTGGAGCGCTACCTCGCCGGAGAATTCCAGCTGGATGACTTTATCACCCACACCATGCCGCTGGAACAGATCAACGAGGCCTTCGACCTTATGCACGAAGGCAAAAGCATCCGCAGTGTGATTCACTACAACAATGGTCACTAAAACTGAGGTGCTTCCAGCATGCTAGAACTAGTCAGCAAGACCCAGAGCTTTGATGGCAGCCAGTGCCAGTACCGCCACCGCTCCGACGCGCTCGATTGTGAAATGCAATTTTCCATTTTTCTGCCATCCCAGGCGGAAAAGGATCAGCGTTTTCCGGTGCTCTACTGGCTCTCTGGCCTCACCTGTACCGATGAAAACTTTTCCCAGAAAGCCGGTGCCCAGCGTATGGCGGCAGAGCTTGGTATCGCACTGGTGATTCCGGATACCAGCCCCCGAGGTGACTCGGTAGCGGACGATGAGGGGTATGACCTCGGCAAGGGCGCAGGATTCTATGTGAACGCCACTCAGGCTCCGTGGAAGCCCCACTATCAGATGTACGATTATGTGGTGAAAGAGTTACCGGCGCTGATTGAGGAAAATTTCCCGGTGAGTGATCGCCGTGCCATCAGCGGCCACTCCATGGGAGGGCACGGTGCGCTGACTATTGCGCTGAAAAACCCCGACCGTTATACCTCGGTGTCTGCTTTCAGTCCCATCTGTAATCCCATGGCCTGCGCCTGGGGAGAGAAGGCACTGGCGGCGTACCTGGGAGCGGATAGAGCACTGTGGGAGGAATACGATGCGAGCGCGCTACTGAGCCGCGCCACTGCGCAATTACCGATGCTGGTATCCCAGGGGGAAGAGGATCAGTTTCTGGATCAGCAGCTGAAGCCCAATGCCCTCAAGGCGGCGGCGGACGCGGCGGGTTACCCGCTGAAACTGGAGTTTCACGCGGGCTACGACCACAGCTACTATTTTATTGCCACCTTTATCGAGCAACATCTGCGTTTCCACGCGGACTATCTGCTGCATAAGGACTGAGTTAATACGTCGATCCGGGGGCTCAGTGCCCCCAGGGTGCCGGCGGTGCCGTGACGGGCTTGCTCAGATCAAACTGCACGCGGAATTCTCGCCCATTCGGCCGGGTCAGTTCGTAAATAAAATACCGGCTGGGGTGAATTTCCATGGCCCAGGTATTTTCAATTGATGCGTTCAACCCTTCGCGGTTGAAGGTTTCTATGGATTCCTCGTCTACCGGGAATTCCTGCCGATTTTCCGTCCCCGCACTGGCAGTATCGCCACCATACATGGTCACAGCATCCTCGCTGCCGTCTTTGTGGCGATGATCGTGCTTGAGCCGAAGCCCGTTTTCCGTGCGTGTCAGTATCCAGGTGCGGGATCGATCGTCGCCCACGTGAAAGGGAATGTGAATTTCCTGTGCCGGATTTTCGCAGCCGTGCACATGCATCACCAGTTCCTTGCCTTCAAACGGGTCGGGCTTATCGGAGCGTGGCTCATTGGCGGTAATATCTCCGGCAAATGCCTGGCCGCAATGGGCTGCGATGTTTTTCAAAAATTGATCCGCAGGATGTTCCTGTGCAGTTGGGTGAGACTTGGAGTCACAGCCTGACAGCCACAGCGCGCTGACAGACAGTGACAGGATGGCACCGGCCCGAATTTTCATTGATAACGCCCAGAGTTGGATTTATTCAGGCCAGTTTACGCTATCTCGCGGGGAATCGTAGGGGCCTCAACGGGCTCGGCACTCTCCTTTAACCTCCACATTGCCCCGGTCTGCCGTTTTTTCGATAACAAACCAGCCATGTGGGCAGTAGTTGGTTTCTGCGAGCACCAGGTCCAGGCGTTCCATGGCGGCCTCGCTGGCGTTTTCGCGCATTTTGGCCGGCATCCCGCCCGCGCCACCGCCCTTACCTCCACCCATGCCGCCGCCCATACCGCCACCGGGGCCTCTGCCTCCCTTGCCACCTCGACCGCCGCCGCCCGGCTTGCGGCCACCTCCTGCATTTTCCATGCTCAGACTGGCGGTGTAGGTAAACAGATGGTTGCCCTGCGGGGTGATATTGGTAATGAAGGACTCGGAATAAACCGGCGGCGCTTTCGGGGCGCTGGCGCATCCGGTCACTGTGGCAATGGCCGCGAAAGTGGCAGCGCTGTACAGACGTTTCATGGTGTCTCCTGTGTGGTGTGTGGTCTATGAGACCATGGAGACACTATTTTTACTGAGGACGAGTGGTAAAGATCCGTTAACGAGTGTTAACCGGTGCTACTCGGGGAAGTTTGAATTCTTGCGCTGTGAAAGTTTCTAACATTAATTGAATTTAATGTTGAAAGTTATTTTCTTGATTGGTATGTTTCATGTCATGCGCTGGTATCACCAGTCCGTTTTTGATGTTCACCTTGTATCGCTCGCAGTCGGGGCTCACCCGGGTAACGCCGGAAGCGGGTCTGCTTGGCCCATCTGGTTACCTGGTTACCTAGAGAGCCCCGGAGCATTTTTTGCATCGCAGTGGGGTAGGGTTGGGGTGCAGATTGGGGGTGCAACATGCGCTGGTGGCCGCGCAGATACTAATAATCAAACAAATCGATTCGAATAAAAAATAGACATCACCGAGGGTTCGCCATGACAAGGAAACACCATCCCGCGTTCAACAAAGGGTTCAACAAAAAACTGCTGAGCATCGCCGTATACGGCGCGGTCTATGGCCTATTGCCAGGACAGCTCGCTGCGCAGGAAGCAGAACAAATCGACGATGCGCTGGTAGAAGAGGTTGTGGTCTACGGTGATTTGCGCTCCAACCTCCAGTCCGCCCAGGACCTGAAGCGGGATGCGGACACGGTAAAAGACGTGATTACCGCATCGGACATCGGCGCGCTGCCAGACAAATCCGTGACTGAGGCCCTGCAGCGGGTGTCGGGCGTAACCATCGAGCGCTTTGCCGCGTCCGACGACCCCAACCACTACGCCGATGAGGGTACCGGTGTACTAGTGCGCGGTCTCGACCGCGTGCGCAGTGAGATCAACGGTCGCGATGCCTTCAGTGCCAATCCCTGGGGCGGCCTGAACTACGAAGATATCTCCCCGGAACTGCTGGGCGCGGTAGAAGTGGTGAAGAACCAGACCGCGGACCTGACCGCCGGTGGTATCGCCGGCACGGTAAACCTGATTACCCGCAAGCCGCTGGATACCGACGAGCAGATTCTGGCGTTTACCGCCAAAGCCAATTACGGCGATTTTCGTGAAGAGGCCACACCGTCCTTTTCCGGTCTGTTTTCCGATTCCTGGGAAACAGACATCGGTAAGGTCGGCTTCCTGGTGGCCGGCTCCGGTTCCGAATACAAAACCCGCGGCGATGGCGTCGGCGTAGCCAACTACTATTCCCGCGGCGATGCATTTATTGGCGAAATGGCCTGGGGTGCTGTGGTTCGCCCGGCAGAGGGCTCGCCGCTGGAAGGCCCGATGATTCCCGGCCAGGAAGCGGGCAGCGTGGTGTACGCACCCGGCCAGTTCTCCCTGCGCACCGCGGAAAATGACCGCACCCGCGAAGGCTTTGCCAGCTCCGTGCAGTGGCAGAGCAACGATGAAAGGATCACCGCTACCCTGGAACACATCAGTTCCAAGGCCGAGCTGGAGTGGGAAGAGCGGGTGATCGGTACCCAGGGGCAGGGCTTCCACCCCACCACCTGGTTTGCCGCCCACTGGCTGGAGGACGAAGCGCATCCCATCACTTTCGACGACGGTTACCTCACCAGCGGTATCATCCGTGCCGACGCCGAACTGCCGATGCTGGCTTCCTCCCGCTACAACCAGAACATCAATTCCGTTGAAGATACCTCGCTCAATGTGACCTTCCGACCGACGGATCGCATGACGGTATCCGTGGACTACCAGCACGTCGAATCCGAAGAGATTGTGCACAACTACGGGATCAATGCCCGCGTTGCCCCGGGCTCCAATGCCTCGGATGTATTCCTGGATCTGCGCAGCTCACTGCCCTCCGTTGAGTTCCTGAATCCCACCTGGAACAACCCGGGTTACTGGTCAAACTGGGCCGGTGAAAACCAGACCCACTATATTGCCACCGCGCTGGACCACGAGGTCAATTCCGATGCCGAGGGTGACAGTTTCCGTCTCGATCTCGATTACGAGCTGGATGGCCTGTTCAACAAAATTCACACCGGCATGTATTACTCGGATAAAGCGTTGACCATGCGCAACACCGAGTACGCCAACTGGGGCTTCGTGAATGAAGGCTGGGTGAAGGCGCAGGTGGACAAGGCCGGGCCGGATGTCGCTCCGGAAGCCTGGGAGACCGTCGACTTCAGTGATTTTTACGATGGCCAGGTACTGCAGGGTGATATCACCAGCAACTTCTTCTTCCCGCGTATGAGCCTGGTGAAGAATTTCAGTGAAGCCATGCGCAGTGGTTGTGGCACCTGGAACAATGCGCCGTTCGGTTCCGCCGGCCAGCCCAATGCAGAGTGTTACTCGGGCTCCGAAGATCTCGCCGACCGCGTCAACGGACCTTTCGCCGCTCACGATATTTCCAATACCGGGGAAGAGCGCCTTGAGGCTTATATCCGCGCGGATTTCGCTATAGATGACAGCGCTGTCCCGGTGCGCGGTAATGTGGGCCTGCGCTATGTCAGCTACCAGCTGGATTCCGACGGCTACGTGGTACTGCCCCCGGCCATTTCCGGCAGCGACAGCCTGATCAGCGTATTCCAGGAAACCTATCCGGACCTCTACGCGTTTGCCGACGGCACCGGTTCCGTGCAGAGTGTTGAGGGCACCGATTACGATACCGTGCTCCCCAGCCTGAACCTGGTGTTCAACCTGTCGGACGATGTGCTGTTGCGCTTCGGCGCTTCCCGCGGCTTGTATTTCCCGACGCTGGATCAGGCCCGCAGCACCAAAACCCTGGGTATCAGCTACACCGCGATTCGCGAGAACCCGGGCTCCGACGACACCGACGACGCCACCAATCCGGTGGTCGGCGTTACTGACGTCAACCTGTTCGGTACCTCGCTGAACCCGAACCTGGAGCCGGAGAAAGCCGACAACTTCGATCTGACGACGGAGTGGTACTTCTCCGACGCTGGCTCGGTGTCCATGGGGCTTTTCTACAAGAAAATGCACGACATTATCCGCAATCGCAGTTTCGTCGAAACCGTGACCAACCCGGACAATGGCATTTCCCAGGAATTCAGCCTGACCGGCCCGGCGAATACCGGCTCCGGTTCCATTCAGGGTGTCGAGCTGTCCTACTCGCAGTTCTACGACTTCCTGCCCGGCGCGCTGAGTGGTCTGGGACTGCAGCTCAACTACACCTACATCGATCAGAATGACCTGAACGATCCGGAGAGCGGCCTGGGTGCGCAGCGTTTCACTGCCGATGGGCAACCCATCAGCGATCAGCGCGATACCTTCCGAAACTTCTCCGGGCTGCCGCTTGAGGGCTATTCCGATCAGAACTACAACATTGTGGGCATGTACGAGTACAACGACTTCTCCATGCGTCTTGCCTACACCTGGCGTTCGGATTACATGGTCACCCGCCGCGACTCCAACGAGTTTGCCCCCATCTACACGGAAGCCGCCGGCATGATGGATGCGAGCCTGTTCTACTCCCTGAACGACAACTGGCGAGTGGGACTGGAGATCGGCAACCTGCTGGATCTTGAAACCAAGACCCTGGCGCAGGTCAATCAGGAAGGCACCACCAAGGAGTCCCTGACCTTCAAGACCGACCGTCGCTATGGCCTGACGATCAGCGGTAATTTCTGATCGCGGGTTAATCCGACAGCGTTGTTCAACAAAAAAGGTGTGCCACGCAAGTGGCACACCTTTTTTGTTGTATCTGCTGTTTCAGTTAGTGAGAGTCACGGACTTCAGATTGGATTTCTATTTTCTAGTGGTCCATGCGGAAAGTTCGGTAACTAAGGAGCACAGCCAAAGTGTTCAGATCAAGGCGAGAAAGCGCAGGAATAGTGGTTCTATTTCAAGCTTTCTCAACGCAGAGCTGGACACTTTGGCGAAGCGAACAGTTACCCAACTTTCCGCATGGACCACTAGCGCAGTCAGTGAGGAATAGAGAAATACTCAATAGCACCGCGCTTCTGTATGGTCACGTACCCGGTGCTTCCATCAGCGCTCAGTGCGATATTGGTCGGGTGTTGTCCTTTCAGGCGGATGGTTGCAAGAATTTCACCGGCGGGAGAAACCTTGAGCACTGTGCCCGCGCCGTAGCGGGTGATGTATAGATTACCCTCGGTATCTGTCTGCATTCCGTCCAGCCCAAAATCATCAAACTCGATCAGTAGCTGCTTGTTGGCGACATCGCCATTTTCCAGCACATCGTAAACCCACACCCGACGCTGCACACTTTCATTGAGATATAGTTTCTTACCATCCGGACTCAGTTCGATACCATTGGTGGTGCCCATGTCCTTTTCCAGTAGCGTAAATTCACCGTGTGGTGAGATTCGCCACAGCTGGCCGCTGTTGTTCGCCCAGTCCGGATCGCTCGCATAAATAGTGCCGTTGCCCGCAATGGCAATATCGTTTGGCTGATGCATCTGCGGGTTGTGAAATCTGTGCACGATCTTTTGACTTGCCGGGTTGATTTTCAGCACATTGTGGCCGGTGTAATCTGCAACATACAAAAAGCCCTGGTGAAAGCGCAGGCTGTTGCCGATACTGCCTTCGGGGAGTTTCAGCCAGACTTCGCCGGTTTCCTTTCCTGTGATGCGGCCGATGGTGCCTTGCTCTGAATAATTTACCGCATACAGACTGCCGTCTGCGCCGACTACCGGTCCCTCCACGCCACTGGTGAAACTGCCCTCAGGCATCCAGTCGGTAGTGTCCGGTTTTTCGTTGATCTTTGTAGAAGCCGCGGCGTTTGCGGTAATCGCCAGTGCCAGCAGGGAGATTGTTAAAGTCTTAACCATGTTAAAGATATTGTCCGTTTACTTTTTTGGGTTCTTCGTTAAAGCGTACTGCAGTTGGTCCAGCAGCCGCTCCAGAACATAAACCGCAGGCAGAGTCACCTCCGCGTGCATTCCTTTCAGCGCTGCCAGTCGCTTGCGGAGTTTGATTTCCTCACTTGCCGAGAAGGTCTGTTGCTTCTGGTAGCGATCGGTAATCAGCTCGGCCAGTTTCAGTTGTTGTTGCACTTTTTCTGCCAGCTGCTGGATCTCAGGGGAAAGCGGATTTTTTTGATTCAGCAGCGCCTCGGCGGCGATACCTGCGCGTTGCATACTTTCGAGGCCGCTCAGCAGGCGTTGGCGGGTGAAGTCGGATTCGGGATTTGCCGGCAGGTTATCTAGAAGCTTGCGATAATCTCGCAGGGCCATACTCTCAACCGGCAGGCTGTCGGCAAAGCGGTGCAGGGAATCCCGGCGGGAGTAGGTTTCATTGGCTGATTTTTCGTGGTGGCGGTGGTAGTAGTGGGCGGGCTCCAGTACCGCTGAAAATGCCAGCGCCTCTGCCTGTAGGTCTTTCGGGAACAGTTTTGATAGTGCTTCCATCTGTTGGGTTTTGTGTTGAAGCCCCAGCGCAGCTTCTGCCCATTGATCGATTCCACTCAGCCGTCGGTAGAGAAAACCCTCATCCTTCAATTCCTCGCCCCACCAGAGTCGCTCCGCGACCGCAAAGGTACGGGGCCACAGGCGCAGGTCGATATTGTGTTCGTCGACCATCTCCGCCCAGAGTGCCGCTTCACCACCCAGGATATTCTTTTTCTGTGCATCATTGAGCGCGTCTGTACTGAAAGAGCCGGAAGAGAAAGTGGGGATTGCACTCTCCTGGCTGTTGCTGGCGATCCGTTCACCCGTTGGGTGGTAGGGCGCGTTACCCACAATAAATTCACCGCGCAGTGTTTTATCCTGCAGATTCACACGCGCGCGCAGCGGGCCCATCCAGGTGTCCAGTCGAAAGTAGGTATAGGGGCCGGTACGCTTTACCTGCTGCAGAACCGCGGGTTTTTTGCCATTGAATACCATTACCCCGCGCAGCTCTCCGCTCGAGGATTCCACAATGGTAAAAGAACCGGTAACCGCGCTGCCCCGCTTGCGCGGCGCTTCGAACTGCCAGGTCTGCCACTTCTCCCCGGGCTGAACGGCATCGAATTCCAGTGGTGTGGGGATAATGTTATTGCGGTAGTGGTAACTGGTGTATTGGGGCTGATCCACATAGAAGCCGGTGGACAAAATGCCGTAGTGTCCGGCGCGGGCAATTTCCCCCAGCGCATCCGGACCGCGCCAGGACTGCACCGCGGCCGTAGGTGCCAGATCCGGGTGCAGGGTTTCATCCCAGCCGATCATCTTGCGGTGGAGCCCTTTCAGAATGTCTGCCAGCCGGCTGTTGAAATCATTGTGCAGTGCGTGGCTGTTGGCGAGGTTGTTTTCCTGCATATAGCGCTGTATCTGCGGGTTCTGTTCCCAGTGCTCCGGGTCCACCTCGTCCCCGCCGATATGTACATATTCGAACGGAAACAGCTCGGCAACTTCCCCGAGAATTTTTTCAGCAAAGGTGTACACCGCCGGGTTGGCGGGATTGAGTAGCGGCTTGTGCACGCCCCAGCGGTCTTCCGGCTGGTAAGGCCCGGGCGCAGACATCAATTCCGGATAGGCGACCGCAATGGCGCTGGCGTGGCCGGGCATATCAATTTCCGGTACTACAACGATGCCGCGCTCGGCGGCGTAGGCGACGATTTCCCGCACCTGCTGCCAGGTATAAAACTCTCCATCCGGAGCCGTCTGGTGTAGCCGGGGGTAGGCGCGACTTTCCAGGCGCCAGCCCTGGTCGTCGGTCAGGTGCCAGTGGAAAACATTCAGCTTGGCCGCCGCCATACCGTCCAGTTGGTGTTTGATGGTGTCGACCGAAAGGAAGTGGCGTGCGGAGTCCAGCAGCACTCCGCGCCAGCGGAATCGCGGGTAGTCGACAATCTCGACGGCCGGCAAGCTAATGTCGTTTGTGCTCGATGGGGTCTCCCCGACGCCGCTCAATTGTGAGAGCGTTTGCAGGCCGTGAAGCAGTCCAGTGTCGCTGTGGGCACTCAGCCGCACCTTGCCCGCCTCAATGCGCAAGCGGTAAAGCTCGCGGTTGACGTCGAGTGCCGCCAGCGTGTTTTCATCGATACGTTTCGGTTTGCTTTCAAACGCGATTTCGATCCGTGCCGCCGCGTTATTGTCCGCGATTTTTTTGCAGTCGACGGCAGCCTGCAATGCCATATTGCGCTGGCGCTGCAGCTGCGCGCGGAAACGCTCGGTGGCCGCGATCAGTTTAGGAGAGGCTGCGTGCGCAAAACAGAGCTGGCTATTCGCATCCAGTTGCATCGGATCGGCGGAAACTGGCTGGATCTGGCGGGGGTAGGGCATCAATGGCGTGTGTAGTTTGACCTCCCCGCGGTCTGTAGATTCAGCGCTACCAATCGGTGCGGCCATTACGAGAGCCAGGCCCGTCAGTGCGCTGATCTTGAATAATAGATTTGCCATATCTTTTTTTATTCTTGTTGTACTGTTTAAAAGCAGGTTTCCGCGGTTTCCTGCAGGTTGTAGTCATCGTCGATGATCAGTACCTGGCGCCACTTGTCGAACGTGAGGCAGGGGTGCGAGGTGGAGAGCGCGAGCATATCGCCCACCTGAAGATCGGCGTCCCGGGGAATCTGCAGCATGGCGTGCTGGTCCATGATGTTGGTAAGCCGCCAGCCTTCCGTGATTGTATGCGGGGTTGTGTCCCGGCCCGGGCGAAAGTGCATTTCCGGTCGCGGCAATCCCGCGTCATAAGCGGCGTCGCGCTTGCCGAAATTTAGAATCGCCATGCCCGGTTCCGGCAGCGATTGCACATAGGCCCAGACTTCCAGGCTCGATTGCAGATCCCCGCTTGGGCAACAGTGCCCGTCCAGCCGCGCCATCACCGCGGCCTGTGCTTCCTCATAAATGCCCCGGTCGTGGGTGAGGTAACAGCCCGGGCGCAGTACCGGCAGGATGCGCGGTGCCTTGTGATCGGTAAATACCTCGGCCACCAGATCGTACCAGGCGGAACCCGCTCCACTCAGAATGACCGTTTCAGTGGCAAACTCTTCTCGCTCGAGCAGTGACAGGCAGATATCGCGCACCAATTTCAGGTGCTCGGTCACACGCGCTTCGGCGCCTTCCCCGTCCTCTTTTTTTTGTATTAGCCCCTCGTAGGTTTCCACTCCCGCCAGCTGCAACTGGGGCCAGTGTTTAAACTCTTCGCACAGCGCATTTACTTCGTCGGTATTGCGGCAGCCGGTGCGCCCCCCGGGCACGCCGACTTCAATCAGCAATTTCAGTGGCTGCTTGGTGGAGCCGAAAAATTCTCCCAGCTGGCGGATATTGGTTGTGGAGTCCACCAGGCAATAGAAATCCAACTGTGGGTAATCCTGCAGCAAGTCACTGGCCAGCTGCATATTGGCCCGGCCCACCAGCTGGTTGGCCATCAGTATCCGGGTTGCTCCGGCTTCTGCTGCTACCCTTGCCTGCTGCGGGTTGGCAAGGGTCATACCCCAGGCCCCCGCGCCCAGCTGCATGCGGAACAGTGCCGGGGTCATGGTGGTTTTGCCGTGGGGGGCCAGCTTTACCCCGCGCTGGTCGGCAAATGACTGCATCCACTGCAGGTTGTGCTCCAGGCGCGAGCGGTAGAGGACTGCTGCGGGCAGGGGGATTTCCTCGCGCAGCAGGTTGGCGGCCGGGGAAGACTGCGGGTTTGTGGGCTCGGCGCTCATGGGCCAACTCCGTCTCAAAACGATCAAAACTGTTAATAAGGGGTGGTAGAAAGTATCACATATTAGATTGCAGTATTGAAAGTAACAAACACGATACATATACTGCACCGAGTTCAGTAACATCCTATCCGTTTCAAAAGAGGCGTCTAAAAGAGGCGCTTCAAAGAGTCACATGTGTGGCCCAAAGAACACCAGGAAAACAGGAACCCTGCCGTGAGTCACGAACCGGATATTGTTTCGAAGATCAACGCCCATTATGGCCAATTGCGCGATGCCGAGCAGAAGATCGCGCGCCTGGTGATGGACGATATCGGCTTTGCCGCCCACGCGAGTATCAGTGAACTCGCGGATAAAGCGAGCGTGAGCGAGGCCACCATTACCCGCTTCGCCAAAGCGGTGGGCTGCAAGAATGTACGCGACCTGAAATTGCGTCTCGCCCAGGCGCTGGCAGTGGGGCAGCGGTTCTACACCGAGGTAAAGGCGGAGCCGGGTGCCAACTACGGCGTTTACGACGAGATCAAGGCGGCGCTGGACCACAACGCGCGACTGGTTACCGAGACGGTGATCGAGCCCGCGGTAGAAGCCCTGGTGAAAGCCCGTCAGATTCTGATATTTGGGGTGGGCGGCGGCTCCACCGTGCTGGCTCAGGAATGCCAGCACCGGTTTTTCCGCCTGGGCTTTGCGGCCACCGCCTACTCGGATCCCATGCTGATGCGCATGGCGGCTTCCACCATCGACAACAACGATGTGGTGCTGTGTCTTTCCATGGGCGGTTACAGCCCGGATGTGCAGGAAGCGGCGGAGATTGCGCGGGAGTACGGCGCAACCACACTGGGCGTCACCGTGGCGGATTCGCCACTGGCGAAAATTCTGCACCACCTGGTGCCGATGGAACCGCTGGAAACCGATTACATTTTCAAACCGACCGCGGCGCGCTACGTGATGCTGGCCGCGATCGATGTGCTGGCCACCGAGCTGGCGGTTAAACAAAAACGCAAAAGCCGTGAGACGTTGCGGCGTCTCAAGCATACGCTCGACAGTCACAAGCACGGCGAGGATCGCTTGCCGCTGGGAGACTGAGTGAGCACCAAGTAGGACATGGAATGATATACGATACGGTGATTCGCAAGGGCTCGGTTGTTGACGGCAGCGGTGCTGACATTTTTACCGCCGACATTGCCCTTGCCAAAGGCCGTATCCAGTGCATCGCCGAGCCCGGTACGATCACAGACACTGCGCGAGAAATTATCGAGGCCGAAGGCCTGTATCTCGCCCCCGGTTTTATCGACGTCCACACCCACGACGACCTCGAAGTTATCCACAATCCGCAGGTGCCCGCCAAAATCAGCCAGGGGGTCACCACGGTGATCGTAGGCAACTGCGGCATCAGTGCCAGCCCAGTCACTTTGCAAAGCGATCCGCCCGATCCTCTGAATCTGCTGGGCGATCGCAACCGCTTCGCCTACCCACAATTTTCCGATTATGCCCGCGCGGTGCAAAAATCCAGCCCCAATGTGAATGTGGCCGCACTGGTAGGCCATACCTCCCTGCGCAACAACCATATGGATGACCTGCAGCGCACCGCCACCGAATCAGAACTCACCGCCATGCGCGCGCAATTGCGCGGTGCCCTGCAGCAGGGTGCCATCGGGCTCAGTTCCGGCCTCGCCTATGGCAGCGCCAAGTGCGCGGATACGGCCGAAGTTCTGGAAATGGTTGCGGAGCTCGCAGAGCAGGGCGGGGTGTACACCACCCATCTGCGCACCGAATTCGATCGCATTCTGGAAGCTATGGACGAGGCACTGATGACTGCCCGGGAACACCGGGTGCCATTGATAGTTTCCCACCTGAAATGCGCCGGGCGCGGTAACTGGGGGCGCAGCGAAGAAGTGCTGGGTACCCTGGAAGCTGCCGCCGAGCATCAGAAAGTCGCCTGTGACTGCTACCCCTATACCGCCAGCTCCAGCACCCTGGATCTGGCCCAGGTCACCGACGATGTGGAAGTCTTTATTACCTGGTCCGAACCTTGCCCCGAGCAGGGCGGCCGCTCGCTGACGGAAATCGCGCGGGAGTGGAATCTCTCCAGTCTTGAGGCCGCGAAAAAGCTGATACCCGCCGGTGCGGTGTATCACTGCATGAGCGATGAGGATGTAAAAAACATTCTCAAGCACCCCCTCACCATGGTCGGCTCCGACGGTCTCCCCAATGATCCCCATCCCCACCCGCGTTTGTGGGGCGCCTTCCCGCGGGTGCTCGCCCACTATGGCCGCGATCTCGGCTTGTTCGACCTGCCACAGGCGGTGCACAAGATGAGCGGACTTTCCGCGACCAATTTTGGCCTGGCGAATCGCGGGTTTATTCGCGAAGGGTATTGCGCGGATCTGGTGCTGTTCGATTACGTCGCGCTGGAATCCATGGCGAGTTATGCACAACCGCAGCGTCCGGCGCAGGGAATATCCCGGGTATGGGTAAACGGGGTTTGTGCCTATTGCGAAGGCATGGTGCAGAAAAGCCGCAGCGGTACTTTTCTGTTCCGCGGCTAATTACCCGTTTACCTTCTTCCTGAAATTACTAATAAACTGAGAGTTTCCAATGATTCAGAGATTCGGCGCCGAGGGCGGAACGGGTACAGGTGGCCAGTATCTGCCTTTTTCCAGTGCAGTAGAAGCTGGTGGTTTTCTTTACGTGTCCGGCCAGACACCGATGCGCGATGGTGAAGTGGTGGAAGGGGGGATTGTGGAGCAGTCCCAGCTGGCCATCGACAATTGCTTTGCGATTATGGATAAGGCCGGCTATAGCGCCGCGGATGTGATTCACGTGACGGTGATTCTCACCGACGCGAGATACTTTCAGTCTTTTAACAAAGTCTTCAAAGAAAATTTCGGAGATCATCCACCCGCGCGAATCTGCTCTGTATGCGACCTGGTAGTAGACTGCAAAGTAGAAGTTGGCATAGTTTGCTATAAATCTCCGTAGCGCGCGTCCTGAAGCGCACATCTGCTGCGCTTTGGTTTTAGAATAGTCTCTAGGAAAGGGGGCCACCCTGTCCGTCGAGGAAAGGCACAACAGCTGCACACTTCAGGCCACGCCTGCATTGCAGGTCGCCGCTGCGGTGGCAGCCTAATAAAATAACCCAAAAATTCGCGTTCAATAAAAATAATTTTCCAGTATGAATGCCAGTATTTTCCTGGGGGCCTTCGGCCTCTATATCGTTTTCCTGATCGCCGTTGGCTGGTTCGTCTCCCGGCGCAGCACCGATGAGGACGACTTCCTGCTCGCCGGCCGCAGCCTGCCGATCTTTCTGACCATCGGCACCACCGTTGCCACTATGGTTGGCACCGGCTCTTCCATGGGCGCGGTGGGCTTTGGCTATGCCAATGGCTGGGCGGGGGCTCTGTATGGTATTGGCGGTGCGGTGGGGATCCTGCTGCTCGGGTTGCTGTTCGCTCCCGTACGGGCGCAGGGCTTTGCCACCATGAGTGAAGAGCTCGCGTCTTATGTGGGTAATCACCCGCTGGTAAAGAAGGTGGTCGCGGTATTGATTCTGGTGGCCTGCCTCGGCTGGCTCGGCGCGCACATTCTGGGCGGTAGCCTGTACCTTGCCTGGATTACCGGCATCGATCTGCAACTGGCGAAACTCCTGGTCGCCATGGGTTTTGGAATTTTTGTGATCGTGGGCGGTTACCACGCGGTGGTGTGGACCGATACGCTGCAGGCGTTGGTACTGTTTATCGGTTTTCTGCTGATGGCGGTATTTGCGGTGCACACCGTGGGTGGCTGGGAAGTGGTTACTGAATCCCAGCGGGCCGTTGAGCGGTCACAGCCGATGGCATTCCTGCCGGCACTTTCCCTGGCTACCGTTATCGCCATCGGTGTTCTGGCCACACCTTCCTTTCGCCAGCGTATTTACTCCGCGCGCAGTGTCGGCTCCGTGCGCAAGTCGTTTTATATTTCCGGCGGCCTTTATCTGTTCTTTTCTCTGGTACCGGCCATTATCGGTATCTGTGCCTTTGTGCTGAATCCCGCACTGGAAAACCGTAACTTTGCCTTCCCCTATCTCGCGATCGAAGTGCTTCCGCTGGGCATCGGTGTGTTGGTATTGCTGGCGGGCCTGTCGGCCACCATGTCCAGTGCCAGCTCCGATGCCATTGCCGGTGTTTCCGTACTGGTGCGTGACCTGATGAAAGCGCCCGCAGGTGAAAAGAGTGATGGCTTGAAACAGTCCCGCATTGGATTGCTGGTGGTCATCGGAATCGCGCTCGCGATGGCGATGATGTCCGACGACCTGATCGGCTACATCAGCAAAATGATTTCCACGGTGATGGCCGGGCTGTTTGCCTGTGGGTTGTTGGGGCGCTTCTGGCCGCGCTACACCTGGCAGGGCGCACTTGCCTCGCTGCTGGCTGGTTCGGTCACCTCACTGCTTGTGATGGTCACGGTCAACGGATTCTGGGGCAATCCGATTATTCCCGCGGTCTCTGCCGCGTTACTGGCCGGTGTACTGGTGAGCCTGCTTTCCCCCCGATCAGCAGCCATTTCTTCCCCGGCGCTCAACGTCGAATAAGGTCGCATCGCCGCAAAATCTGGCGTTGGAAAAGCCTGCCCTCTATTATCTCTCGCTGATAAAGATTCAAGCGCGAGTGGTTATATGAAGCGGAAACTGTTTTTCCTGTTGGGCTGTGCTTTTGCCAGTTATTCCTCTGCGGAACAGCTGACGATCGACAGAATATTCTCTGACCCTGCTTTGAGCGGGACCAGCCCGCGCGCGCTGCAGTATTCCCCGGACGGTAGCCGGGTGACTTTTCTCAAGGGACGGGAGGAAGACTACAACCGCTACGACCTGTGGGAGTACCGCCTGAGCGACGGCGAGACGCGCATGTTGGTGGATTCCGACAAGCTGCACAGTGGCGAGGAGAAGCTCTCCGACGAGGAGAAGGCCCGCCGCGAGCGCCAGCGCATTTTTGGCAGCGGTATCATGGAGTACAGCTGGTCCAAAGATGGCAAGTCCCTGTTATTCCCCCTCGCCGGCGATGTGTTCTATTACGCACTGGACGGCGGCAAGTCCAAGCGCCTGACCGAAACCGAAGCTTTTGAAACCGATGTACGGGTTTCCCCGAAGGGCAACTTCGTTTCCTTTATCCGCGACCAGAATATTTTTGTGGTGGACCTGGCAACCGGCAAGGAGCGTCAGCTGACCACTGATGGCGGTTCAAAAAACGGCGCGATCAAAAACGGCATGGCCGAATTCGTTGCCCAGGAAGAAATGGACCGCATGACCGGCTACTGGTGGTCGCCGGATGAAAAGCGCATTGCCTTCCTGCAGGTGGATGAGAGTCCGGTGGATGAAGTGACCCGCAGTGAAATCTATGCGGATCGCATCGATATGATCAAGCAGCGCTATCCCGCTGCCGGCCGCCCCAATGTAAAAATCAAACTGGGTGTGCTGGATCTCGCCAGCGGAAAAACCCAGTGGCTGGATCTTGGCAAAGACGAAGATATCTATATTGCGCGTGTGAAATGGGCGCGGGATAACCTGCTTTCCTACCAATGGCAGAACCGTAGCCAGAACAGACTGGAACTGCGCTTTGTGGATATCCCCAGCGGCAAGACCCGCAACGCTCTGGTGGAAACCAGCGATACCTGGGTGAACCTGTTCCACGACCTGCGCTTTCTGAAAGACAGCGACCGCTTTATCTGGGCGTCGGAAAAGGACGGTTTCAAGCACCTATACCTGTACGACTTCTCCGGCAAACAACTGGCGCAGCTGACTCGTGGTGACTGGGCTATCGACGAGCTGGAAGCGCTGGACGAGAAGTCCGGCAAGGTTTATTTCTCCGGCCGCAAAGACACGCCGCTGGAGCGCCACCTGTATGTGACCGACCTGAACGGCAGCGGCAAGATTGAAAAAATTTCCTCCCGCGCCGGCATGCACAGCATCAAATTTGCCGCTGATGCCTCGGGCTATATCGATACCTACTCCAACCCAACCACACCGGCTCAGGTCAGCCTGCACGGTATCGATGGTAAGCGCGTGACCTGGCTGCAGGAAAACAAGGTGGAGAAGGGCCACCCGCTGCACCCGTATATGAGTGACTGGATTGAGCCGGAATTTGGGGAGATCAAAGCGCCGCAAGGGCACACACTGCACTACCGCATGTACAAGCCCGCGGGCTTTGATCCCGAGAAGTCCTACCCGACCATGGTATTCCTGTACGGCGGCCCCCACGCGCAGCTGGTTACCAATAGCTGGGACAGACCTTTCAACCAGTTTATGGCCCAGCAGGGTTACGTGGTGTTCACCCTGGACAACCGCGGTTCCGCGAATCGCGGCAAAAAATTTGAAGACCCCATCTTCAAAAAAATGGGCGGCGTGGAAGTGGAGGATCAGGTTACCGGGGTGAAATTCCTGCGCTCACTGCCGTTTGTAGATCCCGAGCGCATTGGTGTCTATGGCCACAGCTATGGCGGTTACATGGCGCTGATGACCATGTTCAAGGCCGGGGATTATTTCAAGGCGGGCGTCTCCGGCGCACCGGTGACGGACTGGGGTCTGTACGATACCCATTACACCGAGCGCTATATGGGCAACCCGAACCAGGTGCCGGAGGCCTACGAGGCGGCGTCGGTATTCCCCTATGCCAAGGACCTGAAAGGCCCGCTGCTGATTTATCACGGCATGGCAGACGACAATGTGTTGTTCACCAATACCACCAAATTGATCAAGCAGCTGCAGGACAACGGCCAGCAGTTTGAATTGATGACTTATCCCGGCAAAAAGCACAGCCTGCGCGGCAAGGAAACCCGCAAGCACTGGCATCAGATGATGAAGGACTTTTTTGACCGCACCCTGAAGGCATCGGAATAACGCGCTGGCGAAACAGAAAGCTGAGTTAGAAAAAGGGGGCTTCCAGATCGGAAGCCCCCTTTTTTGTGGAAGACAGAAAACCCTGTCGCAGATTAATTGCTGCAGGTCGCTTCCAGTCGCAACAGCGGTCCCTGTCCGGTTTCCTTGGAGGTCATGTCCACACCGTTGCTGCCGTTATTGGAAGCTATGACCAGGCCGGTATTGCTGCCGGCCAACCAGGTTTCCACAATGCCGGAAGACAGCAGGTCAATCTGGCGGGTGCCGGTGGAACTGGGCACAAAGGTGGTCAGCTGGTTGCCGAGTATGGCGCTGCCGCCGACACTGTTCCAGGTGGCACTGCCTTCCTGCCAGTTGGATGCGGCACGGTAAACTCCATAGGTGTTACCGGAACGGTCGGTGACGTTCAGTTTCAGAATGGCCTGGGAGAAGTTGCTGCAGTTTTCCACACCACCCAGATCAAACTTGATCAGGGTGTAAATCTCACCGTACTGGCGATCACTGCCGTCCGCCAGCAGGCCATCGCTGTCGCCGTCAAAGTTACTGCCACTTTTGCTTGAGCCTACGAATACGTCGTCAGATGCGGCTTGCACCAACTGCTGGGTACTGCCGGAGCCGGACGAGCTGCCAGAGCCCGAACTGGAAGAGCTGCTCGACGAGCTGCTGGAACCACTGCCGTCGCAGTCTGCGTTCACGTAGAGCACCGGTGCAGTACCTGTCTCTTTCGAGTTCATATCCACACCGTCACTGCCGCCGAGCGACGCAATCACCAGGCCGGTATTGTTGTCGCTCAACCAGCCTTCCACCGCACCGCTGGACAGGCCGATCTGGCGCAGACCGGTTGACGATGGGGTGAAGGTAGCGAGCTGGGTGCCTCGCACACCACTGCCGCCAATATTGCTCCAGGTTGCGGACTCTTCCTGCCAGTCGCTGTTGGCCAGGAAGACGCCATAGCTGCTGTTGGAATAGTTGGTGACGTTCACTTCCAGAGTCAGATTGCTGAAATTACTGCAGCTGGCGACTTCGTCCAGGTCGAATTTCAACAGGGTCATCATCTGCCCGTAGGCCGAGTCGGCGCCATCTGCCAGCAGGCCTTCGTTGCTGCCATCGTAATTGGTGCCGGTCTGGTTTGCGGTGACAAATACATCGTCGGTGACCGCCATGGCAATGGCGCCGGAGCCGCCGCTGGAGGAGCCGCCAGAGGAACTGCTTGATGAACTGCTGGACGAACCGCCGCTGATCACACTGCGATTGCTGCCATTGCGCACCAGGGTCATGGCTTCGCCCACCTGGTTGGCACTCCACCAGTTGACGTTGGCGGGCAGTGCCAGTGGATCGGCGGCGCGGTCGGCGCGGCTCAGGCTGCTGGCGGAGGTATTGAATTGAGCAGTGCGCACGGTCAGTTCACTCGGACTTACCTGAATCACCTTGAACTGCTGAATACTGGCGAGATCGATGGTCCAGGATTTGGGGTCGTTGGCGGAGCGCGCCGGCGCCCCCCAGCTGCCTTCACCCACATAAATGGTGCCGCCATTGGACGCGGTGGTAAAACCGTTACCGCTGGGCTCAACGGCCTGGGTGAGCTTGGTCATGTGGGTGTCGGATTCCACTACCAGATTCACCGCGTAATCGTAAAAATCCTGTGCCCACCAGGTGTGCAGAATTTGATTTTCTGATTTGCCGGTGTAGTGGGGGAACATGGGTTTGTGGTACTGGGCAAAGCGCCACTGGGCGCTGCTGCCGTAGCTGGCGAGATCGCTCTGCAGCCAGTTGTTCTGGGCGCTGGCGTAGGAAGACCAGCCGCTGTTTTTAAACTGGCTGTTGAGTGTGTATACGCGCAGCAGCGGAGAAATCTGCACGGCACCGTAGGTGTCGCTGGGGTTGCAGTTGCCGTCAGTATTGAAGTCGGCTCCGAACACCTGACACAGGGTCGAGTAGTTGTCGTCTTCGTGGTTGCCGTGAGTGGGGATCAGTGGATAGATGCGCTTGTAGCTCAAACCGTCGATCTGGTCACTGGAATAGGTGAGCTCCCAATCGTCGAGATAGGCATTCATCTGAGAGGCGCTGTTGGCATCGGTGAAGTCACCGCCGTGCATCACTGCGAGTGGGCGAATTTTTGCCAGCAGCTGGTTGCCCTGGCGACGGTTGGTGTGACCGGTGCGGGTGTCACCGCCAGCAATGACTACAAAGGGGGAGTTATCGTTGGGGGCAGTCTTGAACCAGAAACGATCGCCACAGCCATCCTGGTCACATACGCGGAAGAATACATCGGAATCGGCGGAAAGATTTTCCAGGCGTACAAAACTGCTGTCGATACTGCCATCAAAGGTGTAGCTGGCATCCACGCCGGCGCTGGTCCAGCTTCCCTCGTTGGTGGAGTAGCCGTAGCTCACGTAAGGATTGGAGCTGCTGCCATCGGGAGAAAAGCCGATCACGGCGCTGGTGCGGCCGTCGGTGTCCCATACCAGGCGGTAATGTTTGGTGGCGGCACTGGCGTCTGCCGCACACAGGGCCATCAGCAGGCTCGCGGAGCCAGCCAGGCGAATAGAGTTACTTCCCAGAAACTGTTTCATGGGTTTTCCTGTCCAGGTTTTTATAGAAAGAAAATAAATGGAAATCAGAAGAACGAAAAAATACAGCGCGGGCAGTGTGCAGGGGGATTAGTGACAGCTTTTTGAATTCCCGGAGACGAGGCGCACAAACGCCGCATTGCGGTGTGGAATTGTGATGGACTGCCCATCCACGAAACTGACCGCCACCGCGCCGGACTTTAAATAGTTGTAAACGGTTTGTAATGAACCATCTTGTTCGGAAGTCCAATAATCACCGCGTTTGGTTTTTGGAAAGAAGGCGGTATCGATGGTGGGCTGGCCGGCTTTTGCGTCTGTGTAGACCAGGGTTTGCAGTTCACCAGCGGTGGGCAGTCGCCAGTCCTGTGCACCACACAACGTCTCTTCGCGGGTGCGCCGGATCAGGTCGGCGGTATCGCAGCGTTCTTCTTCGAAATAGCAGTCGCCATTGTTGGGTGTGCCAATCGCCGTCTGTTTTCTCGAAGCGGAAGTGGATACTGTAATGAGCCCCTCGCTCTGGTGGACCTGTTCCCGATACCAGGAGTAGGTCCAAAGGCCATCGTGAATATTTTCACTGTCGGTTTTCACTTCCCACAAAAGACTACTGCGACTGTCGCACACGCAGGACCAGGGGCCTGCCCAGTTAGGTAGCGGTACACCAGAGGAATCTATTTTTGTGAAATGGTATGGAACCGGTACGGGATCTTCCGGTTGATGCAGCGCTGCCGTAAGCAGCACACCGGCCGACAGTAAAAAAAGCACAAGCGAGCGTTGCCAGACTTTCATCGCGCCGGCTCCTCGAAAAATTGCAGGCGGATCGCACGGGTGTGGCGGGTGTGAGCAATCTGCGAGTGATCGAAGGCCGAGACCCACAGGCAGGTGCCATCGGCAATCGGCACGTCCAGCGTGGAGCCGGTAATCCGCTTGCGCGCAATTTCCAGATGCCAGTAGCCATCTTTCCATACGCCGCGGGCACGCACATCGGCGCGGTCCCCTTCAAAGCGATTGGAGTTGTACATCACCGACGGCATGACCGTGCCGGCCGGATAGCGCGCGTCCTGCGCGGCGGAGTAGGGCTGGTAGTCAAACCAGGGGATTACCCACTCCGCTTTTTCGTTTTGGTATTTACTGTCGTGTTTATTTTGGCCTGTTTGCAGCGCTGCCAGTTGCACCGGATCTATGGGCAGGCGTTTGGGTACTATGATGCTGGGCTTGTACCACTGCCAGTTCATCACGTAAGCACCGGACTCCTTGCCGTCTTGCTGGTAACCGGCGGTATAGCGGCGCTCTCCCGGGCGCACCTGATCCGGCGGGCCGATAAAGTTGTCGTCGGCGAGATACATGTCGTTGGTGCGCACCGCCTTCCAGTGCCAAAGGTCGTGCAGTTGCCCGTCACTGCTGTAGTGGTAACCCTTGCCATGCCAGTTGGCCGGGCGCTCGGATAGCGGTTTGCGCCCCAGGTGCGCAGTGCCGGCAGCGCCGAAAGCGCAGCTGGAGGACAGCAGCACGGCAAATTTGTCTTCGTAGTGGCGGGTTTCATCGAAATTGTGGAAACCCTGTTGCTGCACCTCCCAGCCATTTTCTGTTTTCAGCAGTGGCAGGTGCACCAGGCTGCGGGTGGCATCCCGCCAGCGGGCGGACAGAAAAAATTCTTCGCCGTTGGTAAGTGCCCGCAGGGTGACCTCGGTGGCGCCGTCATCGAAGTTGGCACCGCCGTCGGTGTAAACCGTGATTGGCATTGCCCGCTGCCACTGGGGTTCATCGGCGCGACCGTCGATCTCGATGGGGGAATGATCGGGGTCGATAAGTGGAATCTGCGCGACCGGCAGCGGGACCTGGCTCTGGCCGTGAGTTAGCAGCCAGCCACTTAAAAGCATCAGCAGGGTGGCGGTGACTAGTCCGCCGCCGACGAGCAGGCGCCCGGGAGATCGCTGCCCTGCCTGGGGAAGGCAAATTCGCACTAGGGACTTTCGGCCCCAGCGCACCAGGTAGAGCCCGGCGTGTAGCGCGATATACGCGAGCATCCCGATGGCACCCAGGTAGTGCCAGTCGCGCAGGCTCCACTCCACACCCGCCACACCCGCCGCGCCCGCAAACAGCAGCCAGCCGCTCCCCAGCGACAACAGCAGAACCGGGTATCCCGCGCGGATAATCGCCCGCTGCCAGCCCGGCCAGCGCCGGGTCGTGGCAGAGGTTGAGGTTCGGCAATCGCGCGCGCGATAGGCGGCCAGCAAGCGGTGGGCGACATAAAGGATGGCGACCAGGGTGACCGCCACTGCGCTAAGGAAGTGCAGTCCGATCACTTGCCCCTGGGGGAGCAGCTCTTCAAATCGGGCGACTTCCGGGCGAGAGAGACTGGCAATGCGCAATCCACTCAGCAGGCTGCACAGCACCGCAACGCCGGCAGCTCCGTGCAGCAGAATCCAGCGCAGGCTTTTGCGATTGTCGGCCACGTCCTCTCCCGTCCGGCTCTCAAAGGGCGGCAGACTAAACAGGCCAGATGGCAATTCAATGACACTGGCCGGTCAGAACACCAAATGACTTTTCACGATAAAATCTAAATGAGAATTCATTGCATTACGGGTTGCGGTTCATTAGACTCCCGTTCCAAATTCAAGGGGTAGTTCCTGGGGGCTCAATAATGCAATCAAATCCACGTATATTCGCCAGCTCTCTGCTGGCTGTCGCACTGGCCGCAGCCAATAGCGCCATCGCCGCTGAAGGGGAAAGTGAGGCGAGTGCAACCGCCATTGAAGAGATGACCGTAGTTGGCGTGCGCGAAAAGCGCGTAAGCCGCGGTGCCACCGGCCTGGCGCTGGCCATCAAGGATACTCCTCAGTCCATCAGCATCGTCGATCAGCGCACCATGGAAGACTTCGGCGTGACCGGCGCCAATGACGCCCTGGAGCTGAGCACCGGTGTCAACGTTGATCAGTACGAAACCAACCGCGCTACCTATAACTCCCGTGGCTTCGAGATCCAGCTTACCCAGGTCGACGGCCTCGGTATGACCAACGACTTCGGTACTGTAGTTGGCCAGCTGGATACCTTCCTGTTTGAAAAGATTGAGCTGATCCGCGGCGCCAACGGCCTGCTGACCGGTGTGGGCAACGCCTCCGGCACCATCAACTATGTGCGCAAGCGCCCGACCAATGAAACCGGTGGCATCGTCGATTTCCGTGGCGGCTCCTACGGCTACAAACGTGCCGCAGCAGACTACAACCAGGTGCTGACCGAAGATGGCAGCTGGGCCGGCCGTGTGGTTGTTGCTTACGAAGACAAGGACTCTCACATCCGTGACCAGCACGATGAGAAGATGTCTCTGTACGGTGTAGTGGACGGCCAGATCGGCACCAACGGTGTACTGACTGCCGGTGTGACCATTCGCGATGACAAGCAGGATTCCCCGATGTGGGGCTCATTGATTCTGTTCCGCGCAGACGGCAGCATGGCGGACTTCGATACCTCCACTTCCACCGCCGCCGACTGGGCCTACTGGGATACCGAATCCAAAACCGCGTTTGTTGAATATACCCACCAGCTGCCCGAGGGCTGGGAGGCCAAGTTCACCTACAACCGGCACGAGAACGAAACTCAATCCAAGCTTCTCTACGCGTGGGGTAGCTACATCAATGAAGACGGCACCGGACCGGTAGGCTGGCCGTATCGCGGAGCCACCGACAGCACCAACGATCTGCTGGACGCGAACCTGACCGGCGCATTCAATGCCTTTGGTCAGGAGCACACCCTGATTGCCGGAATCAGCCATTCAATGAAGGAGACCGCTTCTAGTTCTGCGCCGGCTCCGGACGAGCAAATGTTTCTTCCGCTTCCCATTCCGAATGGTGGAAAGGATTATCCGGAGCCCACATGGGGTGAGATGTCCCCTGCATCCGCCGGTGAGCAGGAACTGACCCGTCTCTACGCTGCGGCACGCCTGAGCATTACCGATGCGCTCAATGCGATCGTGGGGGTGAATTCCATCAAGCTGGCGCGCGAAGGTAGCTCTATTTACGGCGGTGGTGTATCCCAGACCTACTACCCGGATACCGAAGAGACCAGCCCGTATATGGGGCTGACCTACGACTTCACCGACAATATTCTCGGCTACGTTTCCTACTCCGATATTTTCCAGAATCAGGACCAGACCGATATCAACCGTGTCTATCTGGACCCGATGAAGGGCGTGAATATGGAAGCCGGGGTCAAGGCCGAGTGGTTCGACAGCCGCCTGTTGACCACTGCTGCGGTATTCAGTGCAGAGCAGCAGGGCCTGGCGACTTACGCAGGCCAGATAGATGGCACTTCCTGGTATGCCCCAAAAGACGTGAAGTCCGAGGGTTTTGAGATCGAAGCGGTCGGCCAGGTAACCGACAACGCGAACCTGACAGTGGGTCTGACCCATCTGGACCTGACTGGCCCGGACGGCAATGACATCTACGAATGGGTACCGCGCACCACCGCCCTGGTACGTTTTGATACTCGCCTGGATACCGTGCCGCAGCTGCGAGTGGGTGTGAACGGTCGCTGGCAGTCCGATATTATCGGTAGCTACGCCGAGCAGGACGCCTTCTTCCGCGCGGGCGCCTTCGCGTCTTATGAAGTGAGCGAGTCCGCGACTGTTCGATTCAACATCAACAACCTGTTCGACGAGAAGTACGTGGAAGGTCTGGCCTACGGTGCCATCTACGGTGCGCCGCGTCACGGTCAGGTATCGTTCCAGTACAGCTTCTGATATCGAACCATCGCCGTCAGGGGAGTTAAAAAAAGCCGGACAGACCAGTGGTTTGTCCGGCTTTTTTGTAAGACAACCGCCATTTATATCTTGTATGGCGTCGATTGATAAAAGCTAAATGAGAATACGTTGTATTTGATGCAATAGAGGACTAGACTGCCGTCTAAGCTGTAACCCGCATATTGGTCAGCCCTGTGCCTGTCCAGTGATGCTGCCCTCCGCTGATATTCGAATACGCGCATTTCAAGCATTCAAACATTATGAATAAAACCCTGTTCAAACTGCACAGCTGGATGGCACTGGCCGCTTTTGTTCCGCTGCTGGTCATCTGTATCACCGGCAGCATCCTGGTGTTCAAGCATGAGATCGACACCATGCTGGCGGCAGATGTGGTGCGGGTGGATTCCGCCGGGCGCGAGCGCCTGAGCCTGGATGCGCTGGAAGCGTCCATGCACCGGAACTTCCCGGATTACGAAGTTACCGGCTGGGCACTGTTTCAGGACAAAGACCGCGCGGACGTGGTCTACACCATGAAGTACGGTACCGACGACTGGACCTTCGCGCTGATGGACCAGTACTCCGGCGAGCCCCTGCGCGGCCCCGCCGGTTTGACCGACGACCTCACCAACTGGTTGTTGGATCTGCATTACACCCTGCTGATGGGCGACTGGGGCATGCTGATCACCAGTGTCTTCTCCATTCTGCTGTGTGGGCTTGGTATCACCGGTTTTATTCTGTACCGCAAATTCTGGAAGAACTTTTTCACCCTGCGCTGGAACGCGCGCATGATCGTGTACTTCTCCGATCTGCATAAAATGACCGGTATTATCGGCGCCCCCATCCTGCTGATCCTCGGCTTTACCGGTGCCTGGTGGAACATCACCCACTTCGCCCACGAGCTGGAAGAGCACGCGGACGGTCACGAGCACTACAAGATGGCCGAGCGCCTGTACAACGACGACCTCTCCCTGCAGGGGCTGATGGACGATACCGGCAACCGTATCCAGAACTTCGAGATCACCTACATCTCCTTCCCCTGGGAGCCGGGTGCCAACTTCACCTTCTGGGGCGACGTCCACACCGGCAATCCGCTGATCAGCGAATACGCTAGTAACGTCACTTACAACGCCCAGAGCGGCGAGCATATGCTCAGCTACGATATCCGCGACGCCTCTGTGGGTGCGGTGATTGTGGATAGCTACCGCCGCCTGCACTTCGGTAACTTTGCCGGCCTGGTGAGCAAGATCCTGTGGTGTGTGATCGGACTGTCGCCGCTACTGCTGTCCATCACCGGTGTGTACATCTGGTACCAGCGCCGTGAGAAGCGCCGCAATGCCCGCGTGAAGAAGCGCGCGAAGGCGGCGGCACTGGCAGGCGCCACCGCCTGATCCCGCGATTCAATAGCTATGCATCCTTCAAGCCGGGCCAGTCCCGGCTTTTTTATGCCTGTTTCCTCCCTGCGGGGCTTTTGCTACCATCGTTTGGCCTTACCAAATAATGAAATCCTGCCTGACAGGAACAATAGCGAGCCCCAATCATGACCTTGCGACCAGTTAAGCCTGTTCAATGGATCGGCGCCGTGCGCACGTTTTCCCTCGGCCTCCTGCTGATGTTCTCCGGTGGTTGCAGTTTGGAAGCCGAAACCGCGCTCGCCCACAAGCCCGCCAGCAATATGGAAGACTACCGGGCACTCTCCCGCTTCTTTTACGAATTGGACCAGAACGCACTGGCGGCGGAGCGCAAGGCGGCCGGGATCGAGAAAAGCACTAAGCCCACCAAGGCCAAGCTGTTTGGCTTCGACGTCAAAAAAGCGCTCTACGATCGCGACTATATCGCCAGTGATGAGGGCAGGGCGCTGGCCGACAGCCTGCTCACCTACCAGACCCCGTCCGGCGGCTGGTCCAAGCGCACCGATATGCGGGAACCCCGCGAGCCGGGTCAGTACTACGGCACCGAAAAAAGCTATATCCCCACTTTTGATAACTACGCCACCAGTATCCAGTTCTGGGTGATGGTCAATGCCTGCAACGCGACACAGGTGCCGCGCTACTGCGATTCCGCCCGTCGCGCCCTGCGCTTTATCCTGCTGGCCCAGTACCCCAATGGCGGCTGGCCCCAGACTTTCCCCCTGCGCGGTAAATACCACGACGACATCACCTTTAATGACGACGCCATTGCCAATCTGTTGAAAGTGGTGGGTGCCGCAGCGGAAGGGGATGAGCGCCTCGAATTTATTTCTGCGGAGTTAAAAGGGCAGGCTCAAAACGCTCTGAAGCGCGCGCTGGAAATGCTGGTAGCGACCCAGGTAAAGGTAAACGGCAAGCCTACGATCTGGGGTGCCCAGCACCATCCACAAACCCTGGAACCCACCTCTGCCCGCGCGTTTGAACCGGTGGCCCTGGCGACCAGTGAAAGTGCCGACCTGATGCTGTTCCTGATGACCCTTAAGAACCCACCGCAACCTATTCGCGAGGCGATTGACAGTGCCGCCAGCTGGTTTGAAAAGCATCAGATCGACGGCCTGCGCTATCGCCGTGGCGATATATCACCGGCGCTGGTGCGCGATGAAAACGCGGACCCGCTGTGGGCGCGCTTCTACGATATCGACAGTGATCGCCCGGTATTCGGCGACCGCGATGGCAGTATTTATTTTGAAATTGAAAAAGTATCCGCGGAACGCCGCGAAGGCTACGCTTGGTACAGCGAGCGCCCCTACAAGGCATTGAAAGAATACCGCAAGTGGAAGCAGTAGCTTCTCACCGGGCAATCTACTTTCCTGCGGGAGCCTGCCCGCAGACGAACCCAAAAAGCCCTGAAAAATCAGGGCTTTTCGTATCTGCGAAAGCAACGACCTTCAATGGTAGTGCAGCTCGGTCGCCTTGCCCCGAAACACCCGGTAGGAAAACGCCGTATACAGCAGTATCACCGGAATCACGATCAAAGCGCCTACAAGAATAAACTGCAACGACTCGCGTGCACTGGCCGCCTCCCAGATATTCAATTGGCCCGGCACAATTTCCGGAAAAAAGCTGAATCCAATCCCGCTGAAGCACAGAGTGAAAATCCCCACCACAATGGCAAAGGGGATCGCACTGTGGCGATCATTGGCCTTGGGCAGGCGCGCCAATAATATGTCGTTGAAGATAAACCCCAGGAAACACAGCGCCGGAATCAGCAGCACAAACATCACCAGTGGGAAAGTAAACCAGCGGTCGAAAACACCGGGGTTCACCAGCGGGTTGATGGCACACACCGCAATCACGCCCACCAGTGAGGCGCGCCCAGCAAGGCGCGTCCAGCGCACGGCCCGTGCCTGCAGTTTGTCTTCGGTTTTCAATACAAGCCAGGCCGCGCCGATATAGCTGTAGGCCGCCGTTACCCCGAGCGCGGAAACTCCGCAAAAGAGCAGGGAAGGCAGGCTCTGATCAAACCCCATCACATACTGGCCAAGCATATAACCCTGGGTGAGGGTGGTGAGCAGTGAGCCGATCTTGAAGGTGCGATCCCAGGCCAGCTTGTGATCCACCGCCGCCTTGGCGCGGAAGTCGAAGGCCACTCCGCGCATGATCAGGCCAATCAGCATAATCGCCACGGGAATATACAGATGCATCAAGATCAGGCTGTGGGCCGCGGGGAAGGCAATCAGCAATAGTCCAATCGCCAGTACCAGCCAGGTCTCGTTGGCATCCCAAAATGGCCCGATGGAAGCGATCATGGTATCCCGCTGTAGCTCGTCGTCTTCCCCCATAGGCAGCAGAATGCCCACGCCCAGGTCATAGCCATCGAGAATTGCGTAGGCCAGCACCGCCACACCCATCAATCCGATAAAGACCACCGGTAACCAGTCGCCGCTGTGGTTGATCATCTCGTTCATGCTGTACCTCCACGAGTTTCAGTGTGTGCGTGCGAATGGGGCAGATTGGTCAGGCTGCCATCCGCTACCGGTTCCGCTGTTTCGAATTCCTCCACCGTGACCGACTTCAGCGCCATACGTTTCAGCGTGTGGATATAGGCCCACATCAGAATCACATACACGGTCAGGTAGAGTGCGAGGGAAAGACCGACATTGGCCGGCGCCACCGGGGTAACCGCATCGGCGGTTTTAAGAATTCCGGTAACCAGCCAGGGTTGCCGCCCCACCTCGGTAACGTACCAGCCCGCGAGAGTGGCGACCCAGCCGGAGAAGGTCATGGCTACCAGCAGTTTGAGAAAAATGGGTGGCAGTGATTTCTTGCGGCGCAGCAGGTAGCAGCCGGTCCAGGCGGTGGCCAGCATCAGCAGGCCCATCCCAACCATAATGCGGAACCCGAAAAACAGCGGTTTTACCGGTGGGTGATCGCCTTCAAATTCGTTGAGCCCGCGAATTTCGCCGTCCGGTTCATGGGTAAGGATCAGACTGGCGAGATTGGGGATACCCACGGCAAAGTCGTTGCTGCGGGTTTCTTCATTGGGCACGGCGAATAGCAGCAGCGGTGCGCCGCGCTCGGTCTCCCATACACCTTCCATGGCAGCGATTTTCTGCGGCTGGTGTTCGAAGGTATTCAGTCCGTGCAGGTCACCGACAAAGGTCTGCAATGGCGCGAGTATCGCCGCCAGAATCAGGCCTGTTTTCAGTGCCAGCCGCGGCGCCTGCTTTTCGTCGCCCTTCAGAATCCGGTAGGCGGAAAGTCCGCAGACAAAGAATGCCGCAGTGAGGCCGGAGGCCAGCAGCATATGCGCCAGTCGATAGGGGAAGGAAGGATTGAATATCACTTCCAGCCAGCTGGTCGCATGCACCACCCCATCGCGAATCTCATAACCCGCCGGTGTCTGCATCCAGGAATTGAGCGCGAGAATCCAGAAGGCGGAAAGCGTTGTGCCGATGGCCACCATCAATGCGGAGAAAGTATGTACCTTGCTGGGCACCCGCTTGATCCCGAACAGCATGATGCCGAGAAAGGTCGCTTCCAGAAAAAACGCGGTCAACACTTCATAGCCCAGTAATGGCCCTGCAATATTGCCCACGGTTTCCATATAGCCCGGCCAGTTGGTACCGAACTGAAATGACATGGTGATGCCACTTACCACGCCGAGCGCAAACGTCAGTGCAAAGATCTTTACCCAGAAGCGATAGGCCCGCATCCACACCGGGTTGTCGGTGAGGTCGAAGCGCAGTTTAAAAAAGAACAGAATCCAGCAGAGAGCAATGGTGATGGTGGGAAAGAGAATATGAAAGCTGATGTTGGCAGCGAACTGTATGCGCGAAAGGATCAGAGTATCCAGCATGGGCACCTCTTTGAAACCGCCGCGGTCGGAGTGGCCGCGACGTAAAACTGGGCGCGGCAGGCTGTATCCCGGTGCCGCGAAACCGGGTTGTCTTGTAGAAAAGTTTTATTGATGAGTTTTTTGAAGTTAGTGAAAGAGAGGGAATTGGTTATTTACGCGAAGGGCTCTTTTTCGCCCCGGCCCTTGCACCAGAACCCGTGGCTTTGGACTTCAGCTCCAGCAACTTGCTGAGCCCCGAGCCCAGTTTCATCAGTTTGAGCAGGTCCTTTTCATCCAGCTTGCTCAGGGTATTGGCAAACTGGTCGAGCATTTCCAGCAGGCTGTAGACCTCCTGGATTTTCTTCTGCGCCTCGGCCTCCTGATCATCCCCGGGTTCTGCCAGCAGCAACTGGCGCAGCAGGGTAAGTGTCGGGTCCAGCTCGCGCTTGCGTCGCTCCTCGAATACGGTGCGTGCGAGATCCCAGATAGAGCCCGCCGCGGTAAAGTAATCTTTTCGGTCTCCCGGCTGGTGGTGTAACTCAATCAGCCGCCATGCCTGTAATTCCTTGAGTCCCATGCTCACATTGCCGCGGCTGATCTTCAGCGCTTCCGCCAGTTGGTCTGCATTCACCGGCTCGCTGTGGATCGTCAGCAGCGCGAACATCTGTCCCACCGTGCGGTTGAACCCCCAACGGCTGCCCATTTCGCCAAAGTGCAGAACGAAGGCCTGAGCCTGACTGGAAAGTTTCATTAGTTTTGGTTTCTTCTTAACTTTCAGAAATTTCTGAAAATTGTAAACCTGTTTTGATCTATGTCAAGTGAAAGCTAGTGGTCCATGGCGTGCAGGGCGCGGGTGTGCCAATCGGCGGGAACCAGGAAGCCGCGGCTCACCTCACCGTGGCGGTCGCGTGTGGCCACGCAAACGGGGCCGCGGGTGAGGAGCGCCTCGTCGATGCGGGTGGCGCGGGAGGGGAGGTCACCGTCAATTTGCGCAAGCCAGCAGGGCTTGGGTAGCAGCCACCAGTCCCCACTGCTAAATAGGTAGTTGTGGAATCCCGTCAGGTCTGTCCACCAGTAAGCGCTCGCGGCAGGGCTGTCCGTTGTTGCGGTCAGCGCCGGGAAAAGTCGCCCCGGCATCAGTGCCCATTGCCGGTCTACACGGAACCCGGATGCCAACAGGGTGGCAGAGCCAGCGGCACTGTGGGCAATCGGCAGCTGGTGGTCGTGCATGCGTGCGAGTTTGATATCCAGCCGGTCCCGCAGCCCCGGTCCCACCCAGTAGTCTCCAACCTGCAGATAAAACTTCAGTGCTATTTCCCAGTGCTCAAGTGCACTGTCTGGGTTGTGGCGCACAACAAAATCCAGCTCGCCAAGAGTCTTGCCCTGGTCGCGAATGGGAAAGTTATGGGCCAGAAGTTCATAGTCCGGGTGATGGGTAAAGGCGAATGCCCACAGGCTCTCGAAATAGATACCCAGCCGATGGTTGCGCAACTGCTCGAGATGCGCGAGCAGGGAGGGCTCCAGTTGTGGCTGGATTTCAGCGCGGGAAAAGAACTCGGTGAGCGCCCGGTGGCGGTTTGCCGGTAGCCAGGGCAGGGGGAACTCAGGGGCAACATCCGGCGCGCCCAGTGCCCACAGCAAGTTCTGCCAGTGGTTGGGGGGCGCGCTGGAGGGCGCTGTGGGGCGTGGGCTGCTCATGGCCGGAGTATAGGTAATTGCACGCCCGGCCGAAATACGTGCGCGATCGGTGCTTTACCATTTGAAGCGGAATCCAATGGACAACTGCACACTGTCGCTATCACCAAAGTTTTCAACACTGCTGGCATAGTCCACTTCACCGTAGACGGAGCAGCGATCACCGCACTGGTCGTAGGTAAACCCCAGTCCCAGCTGTGCCCACCATTCATCCCGTGCCTGATACAGGGAGGTGCCGGAGACTTTCACTTCGGTTTTATCATCAAAGTAGTAATAGGTGTTGGCAATGGCGTAGAGGCCGATGCGCTCCAGCAGCAGATTGCCGTACATATTGCGATTGTTGCGCTGGCTCACCCGGTGCTCAAATGCCAGCCCAAGCCGGGCAAAGCCACCCTGGTTTTCGGTGTCTTCCAGCCTTACCCCGTAGGGGTCGTGGTTATCGTCGATATCTTCCGCGGTATAGGCCAGTTGCAATTGCGGTGTGAGGGAATAGAAATCGCAGAGTTTGAAGCTGTGTCCACCTTCGGCGGAAAAATTGAAACCGATGGCATCATTGCCGGTGCCGAGAACCCAGAGCTCTCTCGAGTAGAGGTCGGAATCAAACCAGTTGAACTGTGCCTGAATATCCGCGTAGCTGCCCTGGCTGCCATACCAGGTCAGGGTACTGCCGATGCCCCAGTTATAGGTATCGATATCTCCCTGGCCAAAGTAACTGTCCAGCTCGGTACTGCCGTAACCGTACTGGGCAAAAATGCCCAGCATCAGGCGCCCGCGGTACACCGAGGGGTCAAAGGAGAAATCGGAGCCGATCTGCACCTGCCCGAAATCCTGCTGCCAGTGTGCCGTCGCGGTGGATTCTTCCGGGGCATTGTCGTTGTAAACAGAGTTGACCCGCATCCACAGGCCGCCGCCGTCAATGGTGCGCTCCACCGCATCGCCGTAGCAGCACAGACCGCGGTCCTTGAAGCTGGTGCCTGCCCAAAAGCGGTTGCCCACGCGCTTGCGCAGAGTAGTGGGCTGGTTCATACGCCGTATGGCCTGGGCGTAGGTTTCGTACAGGACTGCGCCCGGTTGCCAGCGCGGTATCAGTTGCCCGCTTTCATTAAATGGATCCGGAAGGGTGGAGCGCAGATACCAGTTCCCGTCGTCAGGATCACTCTGGCCGCCATAGTGCAGGGTGTAGCCATAGGCGCCGCCGACCGTAACGGGCTGACCGTCGTAGCCGATGTATTCGCCGTCCAGGGTAAACGCATCCGCGGAGGAGTTCCCCGCAACGTCAATGATCTTGATACCGTCGCCGGTTGTTGCGGCGCCGTCGCCACCAAAATTGTAAATCCGCACGAACGTGTGTCCGGCAGTGTCCCCGGCCACGTTCAGCAGGTCCGTAGGGCTATCGTCGCCGGCCAGGGTGGTTTCCATCCAAAGCCGGCCGTTGTCGCCGGTGTAATTGCCAAAGCGACCGTCGTCGTGCGGTGCGAGGGTCAACTGGTTAATGCGGCCATCGTTTAGCCACAGGGTGCCGGCATTGACGACATCGCCGTGGATGGTAAAAGCGTTGGGGATAAATTCGACCACGCCACCGCGGCGAATGGTCAGTCCCAGGCGCTCGCCGTTGGCAGCGGTTCCGCCGCCCACTTCGAGGGTGCCAAAGAAATCGATTTTCGAGCTGCCGTTCACTATCACCTGTTCCCAGTTTTGCAGCAGCCTGCCGTCCAGGTCGTGATCGAGAACGAATTTGATACTGTCGATATAGCCATCGTCGGCGGTGAGGTCATCGCCGCCGTCGAACAGGGTGGTCGCGTCGTAGGCAAAGGAATCCACGCGGGCGGTATCGGATCCGTCGCCGCCGATAAAGTGTTCGATAACGCCTTCGTCGTAGTAGAAGTGGTCGTCCCCCGCGCCCATATCCGCACGGTGGAAGATAAACCCTTCGTCCAGGATCAGCGTGTCGTCACCGTCCCCGGTCAGGACTTCGAACGCGACACCATCGAGAATCTCAACGTAGTCTTTACCCGCGCCGGTGTGGATACCACCGGAGAAGTAATTACCGATCGTCGAGTCGCGACCTTCGACAATCACGGTATCGTTTCCGTCACCGGTCTCGAGATTTGTATCAATTTCTCCATCGAGTATCTCTACGGTGTCGTTGCCCGCTCCGGTATCGACGGTACCCAGTGTGACGGTATCGATCGAAAGGAAATCGTTTCCACCAAGTGCGCTGACGTCTGCGCCATCGGGATCGTTGTCCGGGTCACAGAAAATCTGATCGGGGCCCTCTGTTCCGATATTGCCGGGAGTACACTCCGCACTGGCGCCGGACGGGGATAGGAAAAGGCCGAGGGCGACCGGCAGCAGGGCGGCGGGTAGATATACCCGACCCTTAGAATTCATAGGTGATACCCAGATTCAGGGTCCATGGATTGACTTCGAAATCCGAGTAGAGACGCTGGTAGCCCGGGTCTGTTTTGTAGGTGACGATCGTATCGGTGTTGGCATCGGTGTAGATGACCGCCGCATTGATCAGCCAGGAGCGCGCCACGCCGCGGCCCAGGCGCCAGTCGATCCCCAGCTGGGCGCTCGCTCCCCAGCTGTGGCTCATACCGAAATAACTGGGGCCGGTCGCTATGCCGCTATCCACCAGGTAATCCTGGAAATCCGCGGTCAGTTCGTCGTCGTAAAAATCCGAGTAATTGAGGCCGATGCCCAGGTACGGCTGGCCCAGGCACTCCAGGTCCATCATGTACCAGTTGATAAAGAGGTTGGCGGAGGAGGCGCTAAAGCGCCCGAAGTCGATGCGTTCGTACCCCGGGCGCCCTTTCAGGTGATCCAGCCTCAGGTTGAAATCGGCCCCGTCCGTATACATGAGCTCCACACCGAAATAGGGCAGAGGACGCCAGACCCCGGAAATATTCCAGCCTACATCGTCTTCGACGTGCCACTCCGTGCGGTAGAGGTTCCAGTCCTGGAAGATGTGGTATTTCAGCGACGTATTGTTGTCATCCGGGTAAATAAAGCTGGCGCCCACCCGTGCGTAAAAACGCTTGAGGTCCACATCGGAAACAGGAATCTGCGCGTGCGCCAAAAGCGGGAACAGAAATGCTATGCAAGCGGCCAGCCTGAGACTTTTCATTGTTAACTCCGTTTAACACCGATTAGCCCTGCTTATGCGTTATTGGCCAAGGGTCCTTGTAACAGCTTTTTGTGGCGCGGCATTTATTGAACTTTGGGCTGCCAGAGGAATTTCATTGGGCACCTGTAAAAGTAGCAGCAGGAAGGGAAGTTGCAGGGAAATTGGTGACTGGAGGTGGCTGCTTGGGCGCCATGAGTAAATGGCGCCAGGCAGTTGCAGCTCTTGTAAAGGGCTAGCCATTCACCGCGAGCTGTGCCCACCAGCCACTGCCTTCAGGTCACACAGAGGCATTCCGGTCTTGATCAGAGATTCCCTAGGCAAGTGCGAATTCAATTTTACGGCGTTCCATATCCACCCGAACGACGCGCACTCGCACGGTGTCGCCGATACCGAAACCTGCTTTGTTGCGCTCGCCGCGCAGGCGCTGCTGACCGGCATCATAGTGGTAGTAATCTTTAGTCAGTGCCGAGATATGAATAAGTCCCTCCACCTGAGTTTCTTCAATTTCTACAAACAGGCCGAAATTCATCACACTGCTGACCACACCCTGGAAGGTCTCGCCGATAAAATCCTGCATATATTCGCACTTGAGCCAGGCGTCCACATCCCAGCTGGCCTTATCCGCGCGGCGCGAAGCCTGGGAGCAATGTGAGGCGAGAGAAGTGACAGAGGATTTCGGGTAAGGGTAAGCCGTCGCACGATCCAGGATGGGAGCGCTCGCAAAGCGACGAATGGGATTTGCAGAGCGGCCTTTAAAGAACTGCGACAGGCGACGTAGCAGGGGGCGATCATTTTGCGAACGGATCACGAAACGGATGGCCCGGTGCACCAGCAAGTCAGGATAGCGGCGGATTGGCGAGGTAAAGTGCGTATATGCCGGATAAGCCAGACCGAAGTGCCCGCTATTGGCCGCGCTGTATTCCGCCTGGCTCAGGGAGCGCAGTAACATGGTACGTATGATCTGGGCGTCATTGCGGTCCGCGATGCTTTTGAGTATCTGGTCGTAGTGCGCAGGTGAAGGTTTATCCCCGCCACCCAGCTTTAGACCTTTGGCGGCAAGAAAATCCCTCAGCAGAGCCAGTTTCTTGTCCCGCGGTCCAGCGTGTACCCTGAACAGAGCTGGGATCTTCTCCCGCTTCAGGAAGTCTGCCGTAGCCACATTTGCACTCAGCATGAACTCTTCGATCATCTTGTGCGCATCGTTTCGGACTACAGGAATAATCCGGTCAATTTTTCGGTCGCTGGTAAACGCAAAGCGTACTTCTGATTTTTCAAAATCCATCGCACCGCGTTTCTCCCGCGCTTTTTTCAGTACGCCATACAGCTGGTGCAGTGCCCGGACCGGAGCGGCCACATTTTTCAGTGGGTGGTTGTGGGGAGCTTCCCCGTTCATGGACGCCGGGGAAGTAATAAAAGCGTTTACTTGCTGGTAGGTAAGCCGGGCGTGGGAGTGGATGACACCTTCGGAAAAGGTATAGTTTACCAGCTTGCCGTGCCTGTCGATGGTCATCTCGCACACCATCACCAGTCTATCCACCCGCGGATTCAGTGAGCAGAGGCCATTGGAGAGGGACTCCGGCAGCATGGGCACCACGCGTCCGGGAAAGTAGACAGAGGTAGCGCGGTGTTGCGCCTCTTTGTCTAGGGGACTGTCCGGTTTCACATAGTGGGATACGTCGGCGATGGCTACGAACAGGCGCCAGTGGCCAGTATCTGCTTTCTCGCAGTAAACGGCATCATCAAAGTCTCTGGCGTCTTCGCCATCGATAGTGACAAATGGCAGCTGGCGTAAATCTACGCGATGCTGCTTGTCACTTTCAGGTACTCTGTCACCAAGCTGCAGCGCTTCTTGTGCCGCTGCCGGTGGCCAGATGTACGGTATTCCGTGGCTGCGGATGGCGATGTCGATCTCCATACCCGGAGCCATGGCGTCGCCGATAACTTCGCTGATCTTTCCGAACGCGTTGTAGCGATAAGTGGGGAAATCGATAATATCTACCGCAATGTATTGCCCCGGAGTCGCCCCCATCAACTGGCTGGCGTCGAGATCAATCTCGTGGGCGATGCGGCTATTTTCCGGCTTGAGAAAGTATTGGTCTTCCTCCTGGTGTAGTCGCCCGATCAATTTATGTGTATTGCGTTCCAGTACCCGTATAATTGTCCCGGTTTTACGTCCGCGGCGATCTTCGCCACTGATGCGCACCTGTACCTGGTCGCCGTCAAATACCGTCAGCATTTCGTCGTCCGGTAAAAACAGGTCTTCGGGGGATGCATCGCTTTTGACGAAGCCGAACCCGTCCGCGTGGCCGATGACCCGGCCGCTGATGAGTTCATCTGGATTTACCAGACGGTATCCCTTGTGACGGTCCCACAGCACCTGACCATCTCGCTCCATGGCGCGTAGTCGACGGCGTAAGGCTTCTTTTTGGTCGGGGTCGGAGAGCTGGAGAGCCTGGGCCAACTGATCGCGGTTGAGTGCCTTCTGGCTGTTCTCCAGTAAGCTCATGATAAACGCGCGGGTTGGAATCGGATTGCTGTACTTTTCTTTGTCGGCCGGATCAAACGCGGCCACTGGGGTCTTTCGCATAGTTTGCTCTAGTAGAAACCGCCAGGAAGTTGGTGCTAGGTAAGAACTTGAAAAATGCGGGAGGTAAATCAGGTGTTACTTGGCAAGTCAGATTGGCGGAAATCGCTCAACAGGAGTTGAGTCGGTAATTGTCAGTGACAATCAGTCTGTATCAATTATGGACATCGTCGCTCAGGTTGGGGTGCCGAAGAAGGCGCCCCAACAGGCGCGGTCAGGCCGCGCCATGGCAGAGGGGTCAGGCGCAAACGATATTTTCAGCTTGCGGGCCTTTGGGACCCTGAGTTACGGAGAACTCGACCTTCTGGCCTTCGGTCAGTGTTTTGAATCCGGAGCTCGCAATCGCACTGAAATGTGCGAAGACGTCGGGGCCAGACTGCTGCTCGATAAAGCCAAAGCCTTTGGTCTCGTTAAACCATTTGACGGTACCGGTAGTAGTGTTGGACATGATCATTTCCTGTAAACAAAAAAAGGGTACGCCTTCATTAGGCATGAATAGCAAAAATAAAGACTTGAATTTAGATGCTACAGGACGAAGAAGAACTGCTACGACGAAACTGAGGATTTAAACGGGAGGCTTACTTTTTAACTGACTCCACTGTAGGCCCGCCGGTCGAACAAGTCAAAGAATTTCGAGATATTTACGTCCCAGTGAGTAAATGCAGGGCTTTGAGCGCTGAAGCGTCATTTGACGCAACAGTCAGGGGCCCTCGGCAGCGTAGTTTGAAATTATTTTTTATGCATAGCACCCCATATACCCGCCTGCGAGAGCGAGAACTCGCAAAATCCACCAAACCTTTTCTCGCCAAAGGCAAAAACGTGCGGCGCTGCGCCAGCTGCCAGATGGGGGAATTCGCCTGTATGTGTGCGTGGCGACCAGTGGCGGAAAGCAATCTGGATTTTGTATTGCTGATGCACCGCAAGGAATTGTTCAAGCCGACCAATACCGGCCGGCTGATTGTGGATGTCTTTCCCAGCACACAGGTCTTTCTGTGGAATCGTCTCGAAGCACCGCAGGATTTAACGGATATCCTGCAAGATCCCGAACGCAATTGCCTTGTGGTATTCCCAGCAGACGGCACTGAAAACTGCTCGCGAAACGTGGTGCAGGAAATTCCACCGAGTGAAAAGAAAACCACGCTGATTCTTTTGGACGGTACCTGGAAGCAGTGCAGCCGTATGATCGGCCTAAGCCGCTGGCTGGATGATGTTCCCTGCCTGAGCCTGCCCAAATCGCTGGTGCGATCCTATGCGGTCAGGGAGTCTGGAAGGGATCACCGATTTTCGACAGCAGAAGCGGCGATCAGTTGTTTACTGCTGGCTGGAGAGGAGCAGCCAGCGCTTACTCTGCAGCATTATTTTTCGGTGTTTAATCAGCATTATCTGGCGACGCGGGGGTGTTGTGCGCCGGAGTTGGGGGAGAGTCATGATTTTCTGCGGGGGGCTGCAGGTTAGTACAGCACTTTTCCAGTGCCGGTATTGGGGGGCTAGCTGTAAGCTTCCATGGCGGGCGTGATTCGTCGCTGCGCTCCTCACCCCTGCGGCTGTCTTAACGCGCGTGTCGCGCGTTGATCGAACCCGGCGCTTTGCGTTCCACTCGCGTCAACTCGGCCAAACAAAAAAGCCCGCAACCTTTCGGTTGCGGGCTTTTTTGTTTGGTGGAGATGGCGGGAGTCGAACCCGCGTCCGTCAGCACTCCGCCAGAGGCTCTACATGCTTAGATCCGTTAATTAATTTAATCCGCTACAGCCCAACGGGCAGGACGTAGAAGACGATTCTGAAAAAGTTTTAACCGATCCACCTCAGATAAGTTTCACGGCGATCCAGTTCTGTATAACAGCTTTCAGCGCGGTACTGGAACCTTGCTAAAGGCCGCTAAGGGACGAACCCTTAGTTAGTGCTTTACGGGCTGCTTACGCAGCCAGAGCGGCACCGTAGTTGTCGTCGTTGGCAACTAATAAAATGCAGCTTTGGATTTACGTGATTCGCTACCCTCACGGCATGCACCCATGGTTTTGTCACCGGCGTCGAATCCAAGTCATCCCCGAATTCTGCTCAGTGCTAAAGCACGTTTGCGTATCGATCATTATACCTGAAGCCGGATTGTCACAATAGACGTGACTCAAAAAAGTTTGACCGCCGGTTCAGGCCTTTTCGAACAGGGCGATGGACTCCACATGGGTGGTGTGGGGGAACATGTCCATTACGCCCGCTTTGCTTAGACGGTAGCCGGCCTGCAGAAGTTCCCCGGCGTCCCGGGCCAGGGTGGCGGGGTTGCAGGAGATGTAGAGGATGGCTTTGGCGTTGAAGTGGCGGATATTGCGCACCACTTCGAGGGCGCCGTTGCGCGGTGGGTCCAGCAGGATGCGGTCGAAGCCGCCGCGGGCCCAGGGGCTGCGGGTGAAGTCGGCGTTGAGGTCGGCGGCCTGGAACTGGATATTGGTCAGTCCGTTCGCCTCGGCGTTTTCGCGGCCGCGCTGGGTGAGCGATAACAGACCTTCTACGGCAACCACTTCCCTGGCGCGAGTGGCCAGGGGCAGGGTGAAGTTGCCGAGGCCGCAGAACAGATCCAGCACCCGGTCCTCCGATTGCATGTCGAGCAGTTCGAGGGCGTGGGAAACCATCTGCCGGTTGATGTCGAAGTTGACCTGGATAAAGTCCTGGGGATGAAAATCCAGTTTCAGGTCGAATGCGGGCAGTCCGTAACTCAGGCGATCGGGACCGGATTCCGGCCAGACCTTACGGGTGCTGTCGTCGCCCGCCTCCCCCTGCAGGTACAGGTGAAGATCGTGGGATTCTGCGAATGCGCGCCAGTGTGCCAGGTCGCTCGCGGAAAGCGGTTGCAGGTGTCGGATCACAAGGGCGGTATGGTCATCACCGACCGCAATTTCGATATGCGAAATTGCCCGGCGACCTTCGCACTGCAGAACGGTTTCCTTTAATCCCGGGATCAGTGCCGAGGCGGACGTGGGAAGTACCAGGCACTGGTCGATCTCGGTGAGTTCGTTGGAGCCCTTTTCCCGGAACCCGAGCACCAGCTGCGGCTTGCCTCCGCTCTTGGGTTTTACAAAACGCACGCCCAGGCGCGCCTTGTGGCGGTAGCCCAGGGTTGCGCCGGTCAGGGGCGGAATGACCTGTTCCGGAACGGCCTTGGCAAAGCGCTGCAGCTGGTCCAGGAGTATCTGCTGTTTGGCCTGGATCTGTGCCTCGGGAGTCATCTGTTGCAGCGCACAGCCTCCGCATACCTCCGCGTGGGGGCAGGGTGGCGACAAGCGGTCTGCAGATGGCTCGAGGATTTCTACCGCCACCGCCTCATCAAATTTGGCGCGCTGCGCGGTAAAGCGTGCGCGTACCTTCTCCCCCGGCAGTGCGTTATCCACAAACACGGTTTTGCCGTTGTAGCGTGCGATACCGCGCACCTCGTGGCTGAAGCGCTCGATATCCAGCTCCGGCGTGCCCTGCACGGGTTTCGGTTTCCCGGGGCGCTTGCCGTTGGCGGTGCGGTTGCGGACGAACGAGGGCGGTTTTCTGGCTGGCATGGGTGCTTACAGCACGGTTTGCGCAAACGCGGCGAGGATCAGCAGCGGGCAGACAATGCGCACGTACCAGGGCCAGATCTTCCAGAACAGGGTGTTCTCGATACCCGGGTGACCTTCCTGAAGTTCTGCCAGTAGCTGGTCGCGGCGCCAGATCCAGCCAGCAAATACGCACAGCGCGACGCCCAGCAGTGGCTGACCGTATTCGGTGCTGATGGAGATCACCAGTCCAAACAGTGCTTCGAAGTTGAAAATGATCAGGGTGCTGATGGCAAAAATGATCGCGCCCATCATCAGGGTGGCGGGCTTGCGCTTGAGTCCCAGGTTCTCGATGGAAAAGGCCACCGGTACTTCGAGCATCGAAATGGAGGAGGTGAGGGAGGCGATGACCATCAGGGCAAAGAAGGCGATGGCGACAAACAGGCCGCTGGTGCCCATGGTGTCGAATAGGGCGGGCAGTACCTGCAGGATCAGGCCGGGGCCGGCAATCAGGTCGCCCGCTTCGGAGAAGATCTGGGTACCCGCTTCCTGTGCCACGTACATGGCCGGCAGAATCAACAGGCCGGCGGTGAACGCGATGCCCACATCGATCAGGGTCACCAGCGCACCCAGGCGCGGCAGACTTTCCTGTTTGCTGAGGTAGGAGCCGTAGATCAACATGGTGCCCACACCCAGAGAAAGCGAGAAGAATGCCTGGCCCATGGCAGACAGCAGAAGTTGCGGAGACAGCTTGCTGAAATCGGGAATTAGATAGGCTTCCAGACCCTGCATGGCACCGGGCTGAGTGAGTACGTACACGATCAGCAGTAGCAAAAGAACAATCAGGGCTGGCATCAGTAGGGTCGACCAGCGTTCGATACCTTTCTCAACGCCACTGGCAATAATCAGCATGGTGAGGCCACTGAAGATGGCGGTAAAGGTGAAGTTGCGGGTGGTGCTGTCACCGGTGAGCCAGCTCGCGGTATCAGTCGCACCTACAAGGGTGGCGAAGGGATCTGCCAGGTGCGCCACCATCCAGCCGGCGACGATGGCGTAAAAGCTGAGAATCAGTGAGGCAACGGCGATACCACCGAAGCCCGCCAGTGTGCCCACGCCGCGGCTCACCGGGCCGGTGGAGATACCGCGCAGGGCTTTCACCATATTGCTGCGGGCGTGGCGGCCGATGGCGAGTTCCGCCATCAATACCGGGTAGGCCAGCATAAAGGCCAGCAGCAGGTAGACCATCACAAAGGCGGCGCCACCGTTGGCGGCCACATTGGTGGGGAAGCCCCAGATATTACCCAGGCCTACGGCGGAGCCGGCTGCGGCCATCAGAAAGCCGAAATTGGAACTGAACTGTCCTCGCGGTGCACTCATTGGTGAATCTCGTCGTTATTCTTCTGTTGAGGGGGAATCAGCGATTGTCCGTGCGCATCAGCCGCTGCTTCTGGCGGTTCCAGTCCCGTTCCTTCAGGGTTTCGCGTTTGTCGTGGCTGGCCTTACCTTTCGCCAGTGCGATCTCGCATTTGATCAGGTGTTTCTTCCAGTAAATGGCGGTACACACACAGGCATAGCCTTTCTGATTCACTGCGGCGACCAGCTTGGCAATCTCGCGCTTGTTCAGCAGTAGGCGGCGGGTGCGATCCGGATCGGTGACAAAGTGGGTGGAGGCGCTGGGCAGCGGCTGGACCCGCGCGCCCAGCAGCCAGGCCTGGCCGTCTTTGAACAGTACGTAGCTGTCGGTGAGCTGAGCCTTGCCTTCGCGGCAGGATTTGACTTCCCAGCCCTGCAGTTCCATGCCCGCCTCAAACTTCTCCTCGATAAAATAATCGTGCTTGGCCTTCTTGTTGAGGGCGATGGTGTTTGAGGACGGGGCCTTTTTCTTTTTTGCCATGAATACTTCTGTGTGCCTTTGTCAGGCGAATGTCGTGTCTTTTAGAGAATGCTGGAGCCGAAAAACTTCAGCGCAACGGTGTTGATAAAGATCAACAGCAGAATTGCCGGGATAAAGGTCCCGAGGGCGAAGTTTACATATTTCTGTGAGAGAGAGCCTGCAAAGCTGGTATCGCCCTCGTGTAGCTCCTGGTCGAAATTGGCCCGCTTCCACTTGTAGATCACGAAGATACATACCAGCAGGCCATTCAGGGGCAGGATGGTATCGTAAAACACGATTTCTACCAGATCGAAGAAGGATTTATCACTGCCGGCAAGGCTGACAAACTGGGTCAGCCAGTCCGCCATGCCAAAGGACATGGCACAGCACGCGGCGAGGATCAGCTGCACTGCCGCTACGGTGTAAATGGCCTTTTTGCGAGTCATACCGCGCTCGTCACGCAGAGTGGCGATGGGCACTTCAATGATGGAAACCAGCGAAGTGAGTGCCGCCACAAAGACCAGGAAAAAGAACGCCGCGGCAAATATGCTCGCGCCGGTGTAGCCGATGCTGTCCTGGAGAGAGAGGAAGATCTTCGGCAGGAATAGGAAGATCATACCGGCAGAGGAGTCGCTCAGGGAGGCGGTATCAATCTGCGGGTTGAAGTGGAAGATACTTGGCAGAATCAACAGGCCCGCGGTAAACGCGACCATGGTGTCGGTCAGGGCCACGGCCTTGGCGGAACCGGGGATGGAGTCCCGCTTTTTCATATAGGAGCCGTAGGTGATCATAATGCCCATGCCGAGGGACAGCGAGAAGAAGGCCTGTGCCATGGCCTTGCTGATGACCTCGCCACTCAACTTGGAAAAGTCGGGAATCAGGTAGTACTTCACCCCGATCATGGCGTTCTCGCGGGTCAGGACAAACAGCACCAGCACCAGCAGCATCACAAACAGCAGCGGCATCAGCGTCTTGGCCGCGCGCTCGATACCGTCTTTTACACCCATGGAAAGCACGCCATTGATCATCAGCATCAGCGCGATCAGGTAGAAGAACACGGTCTTGGAATTGATGAACTCGCCGAAATAGGCTTCGGTGGTGAGACTGGTCAGGTTGCCCTTGAAGATCTCGACCAGATACCCGAGGACCCATACGGTGACCACCATATAGAATACCGCGATCATAAATGGGGTGATGAGCGCCAGCCAGCCGGGGATACGCCAGAGTTTAGAGCTGCCGGAAAGCTGGCGATAGGCACCCACCGGGTCTTTATCGGTTTTGCGGCCGAGTGCCAGCTCCGCCATCATCACCGGCAGGCAGATCAGGAATACAAACAGGGCGTAAACCAGCAGGAAGGCGCCACCCCCGCTTTTGGTGGCGGCCACCGGGAAAGCGACCAGGTTGCCAATGCCGACCGCGGAGCCGGCGGCGGCCAGGATAAACCCGATGCGGGATCCGAAATGTTCTCGAGCTGCAGACATAGGTTTCTCGCTTGCCTTTTATTCTTGTCGTCTGAATGATTGCGGCCCTGGCCGCTGGATATGAGGTTGGCGGCCGGACTTTTTAACACTTTCGGGCCCGGAACAACCGGGCAGATAAAAACCGATTGTTGCAGGATTTATCCGCCTTGAGTAGCGTCGCGGGCGAAAATTGCCCTCGCCACACAGGATAGGCAAGAAATCCGCCTCCGTGGGGCAATCCTTAAATGATGAATAAAGCTTGACCGATGACAAAAATTGAGCGCAGCGCGCTGGTAATGTACAGCGCGGAACAGATGTTTGACCTGGTCAACGATGTGGCGAGTTACCCGCAGTTTTTACCGGGCTGTCGCGGGGCGGAAGTGCTGCACCGGGACGAAGAAACCCTGGAGGCGCGGCTGGACCTGTGCCGGGCGGGTATCAGCCAGAGCTTTACCACCCGCAACCGATTGCAGCGCCCGGATAAGATGGAGCTGGTGCTGGTGGACGGACCGTTCAGCAGTTTCAATGGTTGCTGGACTTTTACCCCGTTGGCCGAAAATGCCTGCAAGGTGGCCTTTGCGCTGTCGTTTAGCGTGGAGAACCGGTTGCTGGGTGCCGCGGTCGGCAAGCTGTTTAGCGGAATTGCCAACCAGATGGTGGATGCCATGTGCGAGCGGGCGAAGCAGGTCTATGAGAAGAACGGAACGAATGGAGAGAACGGATGACCAAGCAGAAAACCATCGCCGTAGAAGTGGTTTATGCGTTGCCCCACGAGCAGCGCCTGATGAGCCTGCTGGTGGAACCGGGTACTACGGCGCTGCAGGCGCTGGAGCTGTCGGGTATACCGCGGGAATACCCGGAAGTGGATCCGGCAACTGCGAAACTCGGGATATTTGGCCAGGCGCTTGGCACCAAGGGGTTGGCGGTGGCCGCGGAGTATGTTTTGCAGCCGGGAGACCGGGTAGAAGTGTACCGCCCGTTGATTGCCGACCCCAAAGAGGCGCGCAAGCAGCGGGCGGCGAAGGCGAAGCGTCAGGCCGAGGGCGGCTGACGCGGTTCGCTCCGGTCCGGGAAGCTGGGGGTGTTCAGGGCCAGTTGGCCGGCTGCCAGTCGCCGCTGGTTTCGATCAACTGGTCGCCATTGAAATAGACGGTGAAACGCTGCTGGGTCTCTTCCCCTTTGGGGCTGCGCACACGGTTGATGTAGTCCCAGCGGTTGGGGTTGAAGGTGTCCTCAACCAGCGGGGTGCCCAGCACGAAGCGTACCTGACGGCGGGTCATACCCGGTTGCAGTTTGTCGACCATCTCCTGGGTGATGATATTGCCCTGCTGAACCTGAATGCGGTGCACGCCGGGGAATTTGAACAGGCTGCAACCGGTAACCAGGCTAACCAGCCCGGCGATCAGCAGAATACGTACAACTGATGGCATTGAATGCTCCATCTGGATTTTTATGGTTCCTTAACGGCCCCCGACCTGACGAGGGTGTTCAGGTGGGGCTTGTGGCCCGGGCGTCCAGCGCCCGGCCCCAACACAGAATAGTCGCCATTCGGGCAATTAAGTTCCCGCATCTGCGGAAGATTCCTCACCGGATCCCCTCGCGGCACAGTTGGCGATTTCAGCGGTTGGGGTTTCGCTGTCCACACTGGGCGTGGATAATACCCGAACTATTCGCCTGCCAACAGGCGAAACACCGATAGAGAAAACACATCCGGAATCTGAATACACATGTCGAACGAAAATCAGGAACTGCGCAAGGCTGGCCTCAAGGTCACCCTGCCGCGTGTAAAAATTCTGCAGCTGCTCGAGAGCGCCAGTGAACAGCATCTGAGCGCTGAGGATGTGTACAAGATGCTGCTGGAGGCTGGCGAAGACGTCGGTTTGGCCACTGTTTACCGGGTACTGACCCAGTTTGAGAGCGCCGGCCTGGTGATGCGCCACAACTTTGATGGCGGCCACTCCGTATTCGAGCTGGACCGCGGCGACCACCACGACCACATGGTGTGCACCGATTCCGGCAAGGTGATTGAGTTCCACAACGAGCAGATCGAAGAGCTTCAGCACCAGATTGCCGAAGAGCACGGCTACGAGCTGACCGGCCACAGCCTGGTGCTGTATGTGAAGAAGAAAGAAGGCTGATAGCGACGAGCGTCGCTGCGCCTGACATGAAAAAGGGGAGCCTATGCTCCCCTTTTTCATGTCTGCCAATCACACCGGTGGGGTGTAATCGCTGGGGTATTTCCCGGTCTTGGTTGCGTAGAACTCACCAAACCGCGCCAGTTCCCTGGCCAGGTTTTCCCCCATTTCCATCGCGGGGCCGAGCCCGGCTTCCTTGCGCGCGAAATCGATAAAGCCGCATACCACCGGTACCGCCGCGCCGCGGGCAATGTGGTAGAAGCCGGTTTTCCAGCGCTCCGCCTTGCCGCGCGTGCCTTCCGGCGGCACTGCGATCACCAATTCGTCCCGCACCTTGTACTGATTGATGGTGGCTTCCACCAGGTTATTGGCCTTGCTGCGGTCCACCGCAATACCGCCAAACCAGCGCATGGTGCCACCCAGAGGAAACTGGAACAGTTTGTCTTTGCCCATCCACTGGGGGTTCACCTTCAGCTTCAGCGCGGCGAGGATAAAGAAATAGCCATCCCAGTTGGAGGTGTGTGGGGCCGCCAGCATCACGTACTTCTTCAGCTTCAGTGCGCGTTCGTCGGCGACCACCTTCCAGCCGTGCAATTTGAGCAGCAGGCGCGCGAGCAGGCGCAGGCAGGGAGTGAGGATTGGGGTGTTGAATATGGTGGTTTGCATAGTGAGACCGAGTTCTTTGCCCGACAGTGTAGTTGTATCCCCAGTGGGGCCTGGGTTTGGACGCGGCAGTATAAAGTGAATCTGCCGCCACTTTCGGTCAATTTCGGCCTCAGCTAGACCCCGGTCAGGCTCGCGCCAACATCTCCTCGGCGTGCGCCAGGGATTGTGCGGTGGGCTCGCCACCCAGCATGCGTGCGACTTCCACACTGCGCTCGGCATCTTTCAGCTCCCGCAGGGCCACAAAGGCCGCTTCTCCGTCACTGTGCTTCTCCACCAGGTACTGGCGATGCGCGCGGGCGGCCACCTGGGCCAGATGGGTCACGCAGATTACCTGGCCGCGCTCGCCCAGTTGGCGCAGCAGCTTGCCCACCACATCGCCGGTGGCGCCGCCGATACCCACATCCACCTCGTCGAATACCAGGGTGGGGGTGCGCGAGGTCTGCGCGGTGACCACCTGAATCGCCAGGCTGACCCGGGACAGCTCGCCACCGGAGGCGATCTTTCCCAGTGCCCGCGGGGCTTGGCCGGGGTTGGTGGCGATGAGTATCTCCACTTCTTCCAGGCCGGTGGCGGTGGGCTTTTCCAGTGATGTGAGTGCCAACTCCACCCGCGCGTGGGGCATGGCGAGATCCGCCAGCTGGCTGTTTACCGCATCCGCCAGCTTTTTCGCAGCTGCGGTGCGCAGTTTGCTGAGCTTGCCGGCGGCTTTGCGGAAGTCCTGCTCCAGCCGTTCGCACTCGCCAGCCAGCTTGTCCAGGGCATCCACCGCGCCGATTTCTTCCAGTTCCTGCTGCCACTGCTGTTGCAGTTCCGGCAGCTGATCCGGCTGGATCCGGTGTTTGCGGGCGATGGAGTAGATGGCGGACAGGCGCTCTTCCACTTCCGCCAGCCGCTCCGGGTCCATCTCAAAACGGTCGATATGCCGGGACAGGGTGCTGCCGGCCTCGTCGATCTGGATACGCGCGCTGTCGAGCATCTGCGCGACTTCGGCGAGCGCCGGGCTCTGTTCCGGCATGGCGCCCACCAGCTGCAGGGCGCGGTGCAGTTGCTCGGCGATATCGCCCTCACCGCCGTTCAGCAGCGCAGCCAGTTGATAGCTGCCGTTCAGGATGTCACCGGCATTGGCCAGCTGGCGCTGCTCGCTTTCCAGCTCCTCCAGCTCGTTTGGTTTCAGGTGCAGCTGTTCCAGCTCTTCTAGCTGGTATTCCAGCAGGTCGCGGCGGGCCTGGGTTTCCTCGGCGCTGTCTGCCAGTTTGCGGTAGCGGCGATACTGGTCCTGCCAGGTTTTGTAGTGAATGCGCACTTCGGCGCTCTGCGCCTCGGCGTGGGCGTATTCGTCCAGCAGGCGGCGGTGGGTGTCTTTCTTCAGCAGTGACTGGTGTTCGTGCTGGCTGTGGATATCGATCAGTTGTTCGCCCAGGGTGCGCAACTGCATCAGGGTGACCGGCTGGCCATTGATATAGGCGCGGGAGCGGCCGTCGGCACTGATGGTGCGGCGCAGGATTACTTCGCGCCCGGCGTCCATCTCCTGTTCTTCCAGCCAGGAGCGGGCGTCTTGATGCGCACTGATATCGAAGGTGGCGTGGATGTCGGCGCGCTTGGCGCCGGCTCGGACCAGCTCGCCGTTGCCGCGGTCGCCCAGCGCCAGGCCCAGGGCATCGAGGGTAATGGACTTGCCCGCGCCGGTCTCTCCGGTGAGGGTGCTGGTGCCCGGGCCAAATTCCAGCTCCAGCTGGTCGACCAGGGTGAACTGACTGATAGACAGATGCAGCAACATGGGAATGTGATCGCCGTTGTTAGATTGGTGATTCAGTAGTGGTTGTTTATACAGTATTTGTCCAGGGGGTTTCAATCACCCCGGGGGCTAATTGCGAGGCAATCAACGAGGCCGCTAACATAGTCGCCCACAGGTTGCGACATTATCCCGGCCCAATGGCCTGCCCGGCGCGGATCCCTGGCGGAATTACTTGAAGTGGCCACCGCTGCCCCCATATAGCCATCCTCACCCGCGGCGTCCCCGCTGCCGGTGTGTTCCCATTTTGACCAATTGGCAGTTGTCCGACGGACACAGACGGAGAAAGCAGTGGCCAAAGAGCGCAGCGAAGAAGAGCAGATCGAGACTGGCGATCAGGCAGAGCAGGCCGCCGAGGTGGAAACCCCGAGCGCCGAAGAGCAGCAAGCCGCAGAAGAAGCGCTGGCGGAAGAGCTGGCTGGCAGTGACAGTGCACTGGAAGAAGAGATCGCTTCCCTGCACCAGCAACTGGCGGACCACAAAGATATGGTGCTGCGCGCCCAGGCCGAGGTGCAGAACGCCCGCCGCCGCGCCCAGCAGGATGTGGAAAAGGCCCACAAATTCGGCGTAGAGAAGCTGATCAAAGAGCTGCTGCCGGTGGTGGATAACCTGGAGCGCGCCCTCTCCACCATCGATGGTGAAGATGAAGCGCAAAAGGCGGTGGTGGAAGGCATCGAGCTGACCCAGAAGTCTTTCATCGACACCCTGGTCAAGTCCGGTGTGGAAGTGATCGACCCGGCGGGCGAGCCCTTCGATCCGGAACTGCACCAGGCTATGACCCAGGTGCCCAACCCGGATGTGGAGCCAAACACGGTTCTGGACTGCTTCCAGAAAGGCTACCGCCTGAACGGCCGCCTGGTGCGCCCGGCGATGGTGGTTGTCAGCAAAGCGCCGTAAGGCCTTTCGCTTTTTCACCAGAAACCCTGTGGCGCCGCCCTTGAAATGTGAACGGCGGCACCAATATAAGCAGGCAACCGAATTAAACAGCGCAGCGCCCGGCCACACAGAACAGAGCAGCGGCGCGCGCAGCAAAGTGAGGATTTAGAGCATGGGTAAAATCATCGGCATCGACCTGGGTACCACCAACAGCTGTGTGGCGGTACTGGACGGCGACAAGGCCCGCGTTATCGAAAACGCGGAAGGCGATCGCACCACCCCTTCCATCGTTGCATTCACCGACGACAACGAAGTGCTGGTGGGCCAGTCCGCCAAGCGCCAGTCCGTCACCAACCCGACCAACACCCTGTACGCGGTAAAGCGTCTGATCGGTCGCAAGTTCAAAGACGACGTTGTGCAGAAAGACATCAAAATGGTGCCTTACTCCATCGTTGAAGCCGAGAACGGCGACGCCTGGGTAGAAGTGAAGGGCGACAAGAAAGCACCGCCGCAGATTTCTGCCGAAGTGCTGAAGAAAATGAAGAAAACCGCGGAAGATTTCCTCGGTGAGAAAGTAGACGCAGCGGTAATCACCGTACCGGCCTACTTCAACGACTCCCAGCGCCAGGCCACCAAAGACGCCGGCCGTATCGCCGGTCTGGACGTGAAGCGCATCATCAACGAGCCGACTGCGGCTGCGCTGGCCTACGGCATGGACAAAGCCGGTGGTGACCGCACCATCGCGGTTTATGACCTGGGTGGTGGTACCTTCGATATCTCCATCATTGAAATCGCCGACGTCGATGGCGAGAAACAGTTTGAAGTGCTGTCCACCAACGGTGACACCTTCCTCGGTGGTGAAGACTTCGACCTGCGCCTGATCGACTATCTGGCAGAGCAGTTTAAGAAAGAGCAGGGCATCGACCTGAAAGGCGACCCACTGGCCATGCAGCGCCTGAAAGAAGCCGCAGAAAAAGCCAAGATCGAGCTGTCTTCCAGCCAGCAGACCGAAGTGAACCTGCCGTACATCACCGCAGACGCCACCGGTCCCAAGCACCTGGTTGTGAAACTGACCCGCGCCAAGCTGGAAAGCCTGGTAGAAGACCTGGTTACCCGCTCCCTGGAGCCGGTAAAAACTGCTCTGGCCGACGCCGACCTGTCTGCCTCTGGTATCGACGAAGTGATCCTGGTGGGCGGTCAGACCCGCATGCCGCTGGTACAGTCCAAGGTCACCGAATTCTTCGGCAAAGAGCCGCGTAAAGACGTGAACCCGGACGAAGCCGTTGCCGTTGGTGCAGCGATTCAGGGCGCGGTTCTGGGCGGTGACGTGAAAGACGTACTGCTGCTGGACGTAACCCCGCTGACCCTGGGTATCGAAACCATGGGTGGCGTGGCGACTCCGCTGATCGACAAGAACACCACCATCCCGACCAAAAAGTCCCAGGTGTTCTCCACCGCTGACGACAACCAGACTGCGGTGACCATTCACGTGGTGCAGGGTGAGCGCAAGCAGGCGGCACAGAACAAATCTCTGGGTCGTTTCGACCTAGCTGACATCCCGCCGGCACCGCGCGGCATGCCGCAGATCGAAGTAACCTTCGACATCGATGCCAACGGTATCCTGCACGTGCACGCCAAAGACAAGGCGACTGGCAAAGAGCAGTCCATCGTGATCAAGGCCTCTTCCGGCCTGTCCGATGACGAGATCGAAAAAATGGTACAGGACGCCGAGGCCAACGCCGAAGCGGACAAGCAGTTCGAGGAGCTGGTGACCACCCGCAACACCCTCGACGGCCTGATCTCCGCCACCAAGAAAACTCTGGAAGAAGCCGGTGACAAGGCGACTGCGGAAGAGAAAGCCGCAATCGACGCCGCTCTGGCAGAAGCCGAGGAAGCGGTAAAAGGCAACGACAAGGCGGCCATGGAAGCGGCTACCACCAAGCTGACCGAAGCCTCCGGCCCTGTCGCGCAGAAGATGTATGCAGAGCAGGCGCAAGCCGGCGAAGCCGCCGCGGAGCAGGCCGAACAGGCACAGTCTTCCGGCGGTGACGATGCAGTGGACGCTGAGTTCGAAGAAGTCAAAGACGACAAGAAAGAAGACAAGTAACTCTTCACGAGTCAACGACTTGTCCTAACCCTCCCTGAGCTGGCTCCGGGAGGGTTTAAAAAAAGGCGCGGAGGCTCGGCTGAGCTTTCGCGCCTTCTGCAGTTTTAAGAAGAACACACAGAGCTATGTCCAAACGCGATTACTACGAAGTCCTCGGCGTCAGCAAAGGCGCGGATGAAAAGGAGCTGAAAAAAGCTTACCGCCGGGTGGCGATGAAATATCACCCGGACCGCAACCCCGACGATAAAGAGGCGGAAAACAAATTCAAAGAGGCCAACGAGGCCTACGAAGTGCTTTCCGATCCGCAAAAGAAAGCGGCCTACGACCAGTTCGGTCACGCCGGCGTTGACGGTCAGGCAGGCGGCGCCGGTGCCGGCGGCTTTGGCGGTTTCTCCGATATCTTCGGTGACGTGTTTGGCGATATCTTTGGTGGCGGCGCCGGTGGCGGCCGCCGTGGTCCGGCACGCGGTTCCGACCTGCGCTACGACCTGGACTTGGATCTGGAAGACGCAGTGCGCGGCACCACGGTCAAGATCAAGGTGCCGACCCTGGCCAACTGTGGCACCTGTCATGGCTCCGGTGCCAAGGCCGGTTCCAAACCCCAGACCTGCGGCACCTGTGGTGGTGCCGGTCAGGTGCGCATGCAGCAGGGATTCTTCTCGGTTCAGCAGACCTGCCCCAACTGTCGCGGACGCGGTACCGTAATCACCGATCCCTGCACCGACTGTCACGGTCGCGGTCGCGTGGAAGAAACCAAAACCCTGTCGGTCAAGGTACCGCCCGGTGTGGATACCGGCGATCGCATTCGCTTGGCCGGTGAAGGCGAAGCCGGCCCCGATGGCGGCCCGGCCGGCGATCTGTATGTACAGGTCATGGTGCGCGAGCATGAGCTGTTCCAGCGCGATGGTAAAAACCTGTACTGCGAAGTGCCGATCAGCTTCGTGACCGCTGCTCTTGGTGGCGAGATGGAAGTGCCGACCCTGGATGGCAAGGTCAAACTGAAGATCCCGGCCGAGAGCCAGACCGGAAAGCTGTTCCGCCTGCGCGGCAAGGGTGTCACCCCGGTGCGCGGTGGTGCCCCGGGCGACCTGCTGTGCCGTGTGGTGGTGGAGACCCCGGTAAACCTGTCCACAAAGCAGAAAGAACTGCTGGAAGAATTCGCCGGTACCCTGAGCGAGAAGAAAAATTCGCCCCGCCAGACCGGTTGGTTTGAGGGCGTGAAGAATTTCTTTGGTGATATGAAACTGTAAGCGCTGTGCGCTGTTACGTTCTGGTTCACGCTACAAAAAAGCCCGGTCTGTAAAGCCCGGGCTTTTTTGTTGGTGTCAGTTTTCCTCAAGCCTCGCACGAAGCTCCTGGTGATATTCCTTCTGGATTTTTTTTAGCTCTTCCAGTTGCTCTTCACTCAAGACGCTGATGGCTTCCACTCGGGTTGCCGCGCGCACCGCAATTATCTTTGCATCAATCTCTTCTTTCTGTTCCTCGGTCAACTCGGGGACCATCTTGTCTGGCTTGATGCCGTAGTCGCCCATAATGGCCATCTGCAATTCGAAGTTTTTTTCCAGGAGAGGCAGAACCTTCTCTTCCTGCTCCGGTGTCAGCTTCAGGCGCAGGGTTATCCAGTCCGCGATATCGTCGTATTTCTCCCAGAAGTCGTCCATTGATCCCAGCTTGCTATCGGAAGCCTGGCTATCAGAGGCGTGGCTGGGGAGGGAGAGTATGGTGGAGAGCAGTATTGCCAGGATGGCGGCGGACAGGTTGGACCAGAGAGAGTTTTGCGTGTCACTAAACATCAAGAGGCGCTCCATTCATTCGGGCTATTCAAAGTCTAGTGAAGGAATTCTGTGTCACAAGGTGAACTCCCGGGTCAGTTCTCTGGTAGCTTTGTTCGCTGTGGCGGATGTCACAGTGTTGGCGCCGTCATGCTTTTTGGTGGGGTGCGCCGAAAAACCGGGGTAGAATCCGCCGCTTTCGTCCGGTCGGGCTGAAAATAGGCCGATGAGCGACTGGAACCTCGGTACAGCAGGAGAGTCAGGGAATATGTCAGTAAACATTGCAATCACAGGGTTTGGTGGCCGTATGGGCCGGGTACTGGCGGAGGCTGTGTCCTATGCAGAGCAAGAGGGTAAGGCCAGGCTGAGCGGTGCCATCGTGCGCCCCGGGTCGAGCCTGGTGGGTGTGGATGCCGGTGAGGTGGCCGGTCTCGGCCGCAATGGCCTGGCAATTGTGGACAGCCTGGAAAAGGCCGAGTTCGATGTGCTGATCGACTTTACCTCACCGCAGGCCACGCTCGCCAATGCGGCCTACTGTGCCGAGCGCGGCAAGGCTATCGTGATTGGCACCACCGGGTTTACCGCGGACGAGCGCGCTCAGATGTTGAGCGCGGGCGATAAAACCCCGCTGTGTTTCGCGACCAATTTTTCCACCGGTGTGAATCTGTGCTTTAACTTACTGGAAACCGCGGCGCGGGTGCTGGGCGATGACGTGGATATTGAAATCGTCGAGGCCCACCATCGCCACAAAGTGGATGCTCCCTCCGGTACCGCGCTCAGTATGGGAGAAGTGATTGCCGATACCCTGGGGCGGGACCTGTCCAAGGTCGCAGTCTATGGCCGCGAGGGCCAGACCGGGGCCCGTGAGCGCGAAACCATTGGATTTGCCACTGTGCGCGGCGGCGACGTGGTGGGGGAGCATACGGTGTCTTTTCTCGCCGACGGCGAACGCATTGAAATCACCCATAAGGCCAGCAGTCGTCTGGCATTTGCCCGCGGTGCCGTGCGCGCCGCGGCCTGGTTAACCGGCCGCGCTGCCGGCCAATACGATATGCGCGATGTGCTGGGGTTGAAGTAACGCCACGCCACCTTGCGGTATTACACGCTTTTAAGGAGCGACACTTGGATAAAAAGATCATTGTTGGCAGTGAGGAGTGGTGTGCCTTTCCGAGCCTGGGGATTCCCGCGATCAAGGCGCGGGTGGACTCCGGAGCCAAGACCTCCTGTCTGCACGCCTACAACATCCAGCAATTCAACCGTGGCGGTGAGCCGTGGGTGAGCTTCGAGGCGCATCCTCTGCAGAATCTGCGTCGCCCTCGGGTGCGCTGTGAAGCGCGTGTACTGGACCGCAGAACCATACGCAGTTCTTCCGGCGATTCGGAAAAGCGCCTGGTGATCAAAACCAGTATCAGTATTGGCGGCAGTGTCTGGGACATTGAACTGACTCTGACCAACCGGGATTCCATGGGTTACCGCATGCTGCTCGGCCGCGAGGCGATGATGGGGCGCATGCTGGTGGACCCGTCGGAGAGCTTTTGCCTGGGGGAAATTCCGCCCAGTCAAATCGAAGAGTACTACCACGACGAGCACCATATAGCGGGCACGGGTCTGCGAATTGGTGTGCTGGCGTCGAACCCGGATCTGTACAGCAACCAGCGGATTATGGAAGCCGGTGCCGAACGCGGCCACCGCATGACCTTCCTGAATATTCGCCAGTGCTATATGAAGCTGGATTCCGCCGAGCCGGAGGTGCACTACCGGGACGGCCGCATTCTCAACAACCTGGATGCGGTCATTCCGCGTATTCGCCCGAGCCAGACGTTTTACGGCTGCGCGCTTACCCGTCACTTTGAAAGTATCGGCGTCTACGCCCTGAATGGTTCCCAGGCCATCAGTCAGTCCCGGGACAAGCTTTACTCCCTGCAGCTGCTGCAGGAAGGCGGATTGAATATTCCGATCTCCGGTTTCGCCAACTCGCCCATGGATACCAATGAGTTGATTGAAATGGTGGGCGGCGCACCGCTGATCGTGAAGCTGCTCGAGGGCACCCAGGGGCGCGGTGTGGTACTGGCGGAAACCCGCAAGGCGGCGGAGTCGGTGATCAATGCGTTCAAGTCGCTGAAGGTGAATCTGCTGGTGCAGGAGTTTATTCGCGAGGCTCAGGGCAAGGATCTGCGCCTGTTTGTGGTGGACGGTAAAGTCTTTGCCGCCATCCAGCGGGAAGCGGCGCCGGGCGAGTTCCGCGCCAACATTCACCAGGGGGGCACCGCGTCGGTGGTCAAAATCCTGCCGGAAGAGCGCAAGCTGGCGATCAAGGCGGCGAAAACACTCGGCCTGAAAGTGGCCGGTGTGGATATCATCCGCTCCAAGAAGGGGCCGCTGCTACTGGAGGTGAACTCCTCGCCGGGTCTTGAAGGTATCGAGAGCGCCACCCGCAAGGATGTGGCCGGCTCTATGATCATGGCCATCGAGAAGGCGCTGAAATGGCGCCCGACGATACCTGTTGGGGACGGAGAAAACTGAGTGACTGCCCCGGGGCCAGCGGTGTACGTTTTCTGGCGCCCGGCTTGTGCTCCCCTCGTGGTGGGGGAGGCTGGGCGAGACTAGTCTTTGGGGAGCCCCACCGCTAATTTTCCGGTGGGGCCATTATTCGCGCCGGTGACCCCAGAGATGTTCAAGTTCGCTATTTTGACCGCCAAGACGACGTCGGCCTGCTGTCGTCTGCTGTGCTGCTGCCTTGTATCCAGCGCGCTTGCCGCCGCCCCTGCGCGTGCGGATTACCTTTCCGATACGGACCTTGGCCGCAAGGTCATGGTCGACTACATCGTCCATTTTGCCCACCACTTCCAGTGGCCCATTGAGGTGTTCAACGGTTCCGCTGCGCCTTTCCGTATCTGCGTGGTGGGCGACGATGCGCTGATACCACCACTGAGCGTGCGATTTCACCGGCACCGTATCCAGGGGCGCCTGGTTGAACTGGAAACGGTAAACGACGATGAGACCATGCGCATGCGGCGTTGTCAGATTGTGGTGATGGGGGGTAAAATGGACAGGGAGCTCATGGCCAAGACAGTGGGCGCGCTGGAGTTCTTTCCGGTGCTGACCGTCAGCGACGTCAGCCGTTTTACCCTGCTGGGGGGCATGGTGGAGTTCTCCGGCAGCGGCGCCAATTTGTCCCTGCAATTGAACAAGACCCGTCTTGACCGCGCGGAACTGAAAATGGGCACCAGCCTGTTCCGCCTGACCCGCGCCGCGAACTAGCGGCGATTCGCGCCTTCCTTCTGACTGGCTGTCCCGGAGAGTGATCTCTGGCGTAAATTTGTACTGGCGATTACTGCCGTTTTCCCGTAGAATCTGCGCCCGGCTTGGAAAGGTCCCACCGAAGTTTCCCGCGCCAGAATGGCTTCTTCCCGTGTTCACGCGGTCGAGGAGCAGGCAGCAGGGCCCGTGGCTTTCCAGCCCCAAAATTGCGCCGGTGCTGGCGGATTTCCCCGCCCACTCAACCGAAAAACCGGTTGCCGGACACACCGTGAGAGCCCAGGTACATGCCGCAGTGAGCGCCCGAGAAGAACTCTATAACGAAGCGAGATGAAGCGTAGGTTTCATCTCGCTTTTTTATAAAGGGCTCAGGGGAAAAAGTTGCAGCTGAAACTTCACCTGGCACGCACCCTGAATTACCTGTTCAGGTGCGCCCTCTCACCCTGCCCGGAAGCTGTTCTGACGACTGGAGATTGAATTGAACAACGCCGTTCCCACGCCGGAATCCCTGATGCCCAGCACCACCCCGGCTTTGCTGGTGCTCGCCGATGGCAGTGTCTTTCGCGGTCGCGCTATTGGCGCGGAAGGCTCAACTGTTGGTGAGGTGGTTTTCAACACCTCCATGACCGGTTACCAGGAAATCCTGACCGACCCGTCCTACGCCCGCCAGATCGTTACCCTGACTTACCCTCATATCGGCAACACCGGTACCAACTCGGAAGATGAAGAGTGCGGTGAGATCTGGTCTGCCGGTCTGGTGATCCGCGACTTGCCGCTGCTGGCTTCCAGCTTTCGCAACGAGCAGTCCCTGGAGGATTACCTCAAGGCGCGCAATATCGTCGGCATCGCCGATATCGATACCCGCCGCCTGACCCGTATTCTGCGCGACAAGGGCGCCCAGAGCGGTTGCATCATTGCCGGTGAAGGCATCGATGAAGCGGAAGCGCTGAAAAAAGCCCAGGAGTTTTCCGGCCTCAAAGGCATGGATCTGGCGAAAGTCGTCTCCACCAAGGAGAAGTACGACTTCAACGAAGGCACCTGGGAACTGGGCCAGGGCCACAAGCCGGCACCGGCGGCGCAGCCCCACAAAGTGGTGGCCTACGACTTCGGCGTTAAGCGCAACATCCTGCGCATGCTGGTGGACCGCGGCTGCAGCATCACGGTGGTACCGGCGGAAACCCCCGCATCCGAGGTGCTGGCGATGAACCCGGACGGTGTCTTCCTGTCCAACGGCCCCGGTGACCCCGAGCCCTGCGATTACGCCATCAAGGCGATCCGGGAAATCCTCGACACCGGCCTGCCTACTTACGGCATCTGCCTGGGTCACCAGCTGCTGGGCCTGGCGGTAGGCGCCAAGACCGCAAAAATGAAATTCGGCCACCACGGCGGCAACCACCCGGTGCAGGACCTGAACTCCACCAAGGTGATGATCACCGCGCAGAACCACGGTTTTGCGGTGGACATGGACTCTCTGCCGGAGAATGTGGAAGTTACCCACAAATCTCTGTTCGACGGCACCCTGCAGGGCATTCGACTGAAGGACAAACCGGCGTTCAGCTTCCAGGGTCACCCGGAAGCGAGCCCGGGGCCGCATGACGTGGCGCCGCTGTTCGACCAGTTTATCGAGATGATGGAAGCGCGCCGCTAAGCCGCCTCTACTGAAACGAAGACCAGAATTTTATCCACCGGCTGCGGCCGGCTAGATACGGAAGAAAGATGCCAAAACGCACAGACATTAAAAGCATTCTGATCATCGGCGCGGGCCCCATCGTCATCGGTCAGGCCTGTGAATTTGACTACTCCGGTGCCCAGGCGTGTAAAGCGCTGCGGGAAGAGGGGTTCCGGGTGATCCTGGTGAACTCCAACCCGGCCACCATCATGACCGACCCGGCCATGGCGGACGCCACTTACATCGAACCGGTGGAGTGGAAGACCGTTGCCAAGATCATCGAGAAAGAGCGCCCGGACGCCATCCTGCCCACCATGGGCGGCCAGACCGCACTGAACTGTGCGCTGGCGCTGGACAAGCACGGCGTGCTGAAGGAATTCGGTTGTGAGCTGATCGGTGCGGACAAAAACGCCATCGAAAAAGCGGAAGACCGCGACCTGTTTGACAAGGCGATGAAGGCCATCGGCCTGGAAACCCCGCGCGCCAAGATCGTCCACTCCATGGAGGAAGCGAAGAAGGTGCCGGAAGAATTCGGCTTCCCGGTGATCATTCGTCCGTCCTTCACCATGGGTGGTTCCGGCGGCGGTGTGGCTTACAACTGGCCGGAATTTGAAGAGATCTGCAAACGCGGCCTCGACCTGTCGCCCACCAACGAGCTGCTGATCGACGAATCCCTGCTCGGCTGGAAAGAGTACGAGATGGAAGTTGTGCGTGACAAAAACGACAACTGTATCATCGTCTGTGCCATCGAAAATTTCGACCCCATGGGTGTGCACACCGGTGACTCCATCACCGTGGCCCCCGCACAGACCCTTACCGACAAGGAATACCAGCTGATGCGCAACGCGTCCATCGCGGTATTGCGCGAGATCGGTGTGGAAACCGGCGGTTCCAACGTGCAGTTCGGTATGGATCCAAAAACCGGCCGCATGGTGGTGATCGAGATGAACCCGCGGGTATCCCGCTCCTCCGCACTGGCCTCCAAGGCCACCGGCTTCCCGATCGCCAAGGTCGCGGCCAAGCTGGCGGTGGGTTACACCCTGGACGAACTGCAGAACGACATCACCGGCGGTGCCACGCCGGCGTCCTTCGAGCCGTCCATCGACTACGTTGTGACCAAAATTCCGCGCTTCACCTTCGAGAAGTTTGGTGAAGCGGACGCGCGCCTGACCACCCAGATGAAATCCGTGGGTGAGGTGATGGCCATTGGCCGTAATTTCCAGGAATCCATGCAGAAAGCCCTGCGCGGTCTGGAAGTGGGCTCCTTCGGTTTCGAGCCGAAGATCGACGCCGCAGAAGTGGGCTCCATGGAGCGCCTGCGTCGCGAACTGTCCGTACCAGGCGCCGAGCGTATCTGGTACGTGGGCGATGCCTTCCGCGTGGGCATGAGCATCGATGAAGTGTACGAACTTTCCGGCATCGACCCCTGGTTCCTGGTACAGATCAAGGAACTGATGGATATCGAAGAGCCGCTGAAGTCCATGCCCACCTCCGCGCTAACCGCCGAGACCATGCGCTTCCTGAAGCGCAAAGGCTTCTCCGACAAGCGCCTCGCGGATCTGCTCGGCGTGAGCCAGAAGACCGTGCGTGAATTCCGCCAGAAGATGGGCGTCTTCCCCGCCTACAAGCGCGTGGACACCTGTGCGGCAGAGTTCTCCACCAGCACCGCCTACATGTACTCCACCTACGATGAAGAGTGTGAAGCGGAGCCGACGGACAAGAAAAAAATCATGGTACTCGGCGGCGGTCCAAACCGTATCGGCCAGGGTATCGAGTTTGACTACTGCTGTGTGCACGCGGCACTGGCCATGCGCGAAGACGGTTACGAGACCATCATGGTCAACTGTAACCCGGAGACGGTTTCCACCGATTACGACACTTCCGACCGCCTCTACTTTGAGCCGGTCACCCTGGAAGACGTGCTGGAAATCGTGCGCAAGGAAAAGCCGGTGGGCGTGATCGTACAGTTCGGTGGCCAGACCCCGCTGAACCTGGCGCGCTTCCTGGCCAACGAAGGTGTGCCGATCATCGGTACCACCCCTGAACAGATCGACCGCGCGGAAGACCGCGAGCGCTTCCAGCAGATGATCATGCGCCTCGGCCTCAAGCAGCCGCAAAACGCCATCGTGCGCTCCGAGTTCGAAGCCATCCAGCGCGCGAAAGAAGTGGGTTACCCGCTGGTGGTGCGCCCCTCCTACGTACTGGGCGGCCGCGCCATGGAGATCGTCTACAAGGAAGACGAACTCAAGACCTACATGAAGGAAGCGGTGGAAGTTTCCGACGATGCACCGGTACTGCTGGATCACTTCCTGCACTCCGCTATCGAAGTGGACATCGATGCGGTATCCGACGGCCAGGACGTGGTCATCGGCGCAATCATGCAGCACATTGAACAGTGTGGCGTACACTCCGGTGACTCCGCATGCTCACTGCCGCCCTACAGCCTGCCGGCTGAGGTTCAGGACAAAATGCGTGAGCAGGTCAAAGCCATGGCCCGTGAACTGGGTGTGGTTGGCCTGATGAACACCCAGCTGGCCTACCAGGACGGCGAGATCTACGTGATCGAGGTGAACCCGCGCGCGTCCCGTACCGTGCCGTTCGTGTCCAAGTGTATCGGCACCTCCCTGGCCAAGATCGCCGCGCGCTGTCAGGCCGGTATCAGCCTGAAAGAGCAGGGCTTTACTACCGAGATTGTTCCGGACTACTTCTCCGTCAAGGAGTCTGTATTCCCGTTCAACAAGTTCCCGAAGGTAGACCCGATCCTCGGCCCGGAAATGAAATCCACCGGCGAAGTGATGGGTGTGGGCGAGACCTTCGCCGAAGCCTTCGACAAGGGCCTGATTGGCGCCGGCGACGCACTGCCGGAATCCGGCAAGGTTTTCATCTCCGTGCGCGATGTGGACAAGCCCGGTGTGGTGGACGTGGCCCGCGAGCTGGCCGGCCTCGGCTTCGAGCTGGTGGCTACCCGCGGAACCGCCAAGGTCTTGCAAGAAGCGGACATTCCCGTTAAAACGGTGAACAAGATGAGCGAAGGGCGCCCGCATATCGTCGATATGATCAAAAACGACGAAATCGCCCTGGTGGTGAACACCACCGAAGGCCGCCAGGCCATTCGCGATTCCGCGGACATCCGCCGCAGTGCGGAAAACCACCAGGTTTGCTACACCACCACCCTGGCGGCGGCGCGTGCCATGGCCATGGCCATGCAGATTGCCGAGCCGCACAAGGTACGCAGCTTGCAGGAGCTGCATCAGCGTGTAGTGCGCCTGCAGGGCTGATCAGCGAGCCAATCTGCACTGCTTTTAAGTGGTGTACCTGAAAAGCTCCGCCGTTTGGCGGAGCTTTTTCGTTAAAGAACGCTATTAAATAACCATTGCGGCCGGCATTGACCGGTCGCGAAACACTGAGAATGTGGAGGTTCCCATGAACCGCGTACCCATGACTGTTGAAGGCGCAGACGCACTGCGCACCGAACTGGAAGATCTGAAAAAAGTACAGCGCCCGGCCGTGGTGCAGGCCATTGCCGAAGCCCGCGAACACGGCGACCTGAAAGAAAACGCCGAGTACCACGCTGCGCGTGAGAAGCAGGGTTTTATCGAAGGCCGTATTCAGGAAATCGAAGCCAAGCTGTCTTTGGCACAGGTGATCGACGTTAAAGCGATAGAGCCTTCAGGCAAGGTGATTTTCGGTACTACCGTGACCATCATTCACCTGGAAGACGACAGTGAAGTGACCTACAAAATTGTTGGTGACGATGAGTCTGATGTGAAGAACAAGAAAATTTCCGTGAACTCCCCGATTGCCCGTGCGCTGATTGGCAAGGAGGAAGGGGATATTGTCGTGGTAAACACCCCATCGGGTGCCATCGAGTATGAGATTGATTCGGTAGAACACATCTAACTGTCAGTCTCCCGAAAATAAAAAAGGGCGGTCAATAGACCGCCCTTTTAATTTTGAGTAAACATATTCCGCTTACTTCACGATCTACTGCAAGATATTGGCCTGGTTTCCGATACCGGTCTGCGAAACAATCGCAGTGTTTGATGCGGAGATCTGGCTGATATAGGCATTGTTGAGCAGGCCATTCTGACTGACGATGGCGGTGTTGCCGCCAAGTACACCAGCCTGAGAAATTACGGCCATGTTGGCAATGCCATCTTGCGTCACCAGGGCGGTATTGAAATTCGACGTCTGTGTCACGCTGGCGAAGTTGGCGACACCGTCCTGACTGATGTCAGAACTGTTGCCTTGACCGGCCTGTGTGCTAAATGCGACGTTGTAAGTACCGCTTTGCAGAATATTGGAGTACTGCCCCATGCCTGTTTGCGTAATAAAGGCCTGCTGTCCAACACCAAACTGGGTGATATGCGCATCGGAATCCTGGGCGGCAATCTGCCCGATATTCCCGTTGTGCAATGAACCAAATTGAGTGATGGTGGCCAGATTATCGCTGCCGGCAAGCTGCAAAATATTGGCGCTGTTGTTGTCGCCTACCTGGAATATGTAGGCTTCGCTGTTGGTGGCATCAATCTGAAGTACGGTACCCCAGTTGTTTACACCCAATTGAAAAATCGCATTGCTATTGTCCTGACCGCCGACCTGTAACGAGTAGGCGTCATTGAATAGCCCGAATTGAGTGTGCTGGGTAATACTACCGAATGAGGCTACAACCGAGCTGCTTTGGTTAAGGCCGCCAGTCTGTGTCTTGATAATGACACTGCCATCCATGCCCGTCTGATCGATGAGCGCTGCGTTACCGAATCCCGTTTGTGTGAGGATGGCAACGTTGTCTGACGCTGAGGCTAAACCACTCGTCGCCAATGCAGCAGCTAACGCACAAAAGTGGAAAGCTTTCATTGGAAACCCCTCTACTGCTTACGTCAAAGGAAGTTCAGGTTTATCCCGAACACCTGGTGCAGTAATCGGCGGCCTCGCGGCCGCCGAAACTTCTGTCGGTGTATTACTGGATGATTACACCAAGGTTAGCAACACCCACTTGAGTGCCAACGGCCAGGTTGTTGTCAGTAGTTTGAGCGGTGATGTGCAGGTTCAGTGCGCCGCCCTGTGCGGTGAACGCGGCGTTACCGTCACCAGTTTGACCTACGTAGGCGACGTTCAGTACACCAACTTGCAGAGTAGAAGCCAGGTTGTCATCGCCGAACTGGTCGTGATCAGCAATGTTCAGAGCGCCCACTTGGGTGATCATCGAGTCATTGCCGTTACCCACTTGCAAAACATCAGCAACGTTCAGAACACCGAACTGACTGGAAACGGAGGTGTTGCCGTTGCCTTGTTGCAGGTGGTTAGCAAGGTTGGCAATACCAAACTGATTGGCAACGGCAGTGTTACCGATGCTGGCAGACTGGTTGATGTTCGCCTGGTTCAGCAGGCCGGCCTGGTTGATGGTTGCATCGTTGAATGCAGATTCGTTCTGGCCGATGTTACCGTCGTTCAGAACACCAACCTGGTTGATGGTGGCATCGTTGAAGAAGGAGTTGCTCTGGAAGGTAGTCGCGTTGTTGAGCACGCCCGCCTGGTTGATGGTCGCATCACTGTCGATGGTGATGAAGCCGTTCTGCAGGGAGAAAGCGTTGTTCAGTGCACCAATCTGGAAGTGGTTGATGTCATTGAATGCGCTGATAACACCGAGCTGCAAAGCGGTAGACAGGTTAAGTACACCAACTTGGGTTTGATAAACCTCGTTGAAGCCACCGATAAGTTCCAGCTGGGTAGAGGTCGCCAGGTTGAAAGCACCAACTTGGGTTTGAACAGCAATATTGTCGTCTGCGAAAACACTGCCGCTGGTTACGAGTGCGATGGCAGCAGCGATACGGGAAAACGTCTTCATGAGTTGCTCCTTTACTTCGGACGTTAGAATCCAACCAGCCCCGAGGGCGGAACTGATCTTCAATGGTGCTGAAAGCAGCGCCATATTCCTTATCGGGCGAGGTACCAAGCTGAGATCAGGTTAATCTCATGAGTACCCAGTCGCCCTGCGAACGATTTCCGGTGGGGTGTCCCACGATTCTTCTTGCCTGTTCAAACCTTGGGCGTCAGGTTTGAATTTTGGACAGAAAGAACAAAAAATGTTCACCTTGGTATTGAGTGTTGTCGCTGGCTGGGTGGGTCGCTATAGGAGGGAAGTCATGAAAGACTAGGAAAAAAGTACAGTTTTTAATCAGTATTCATTCTGATTAGCCGGGTTTGATAACCGAAAGGTTGAGAGTTGGCGCGCAATACTTTTTGTGGCGCTTTTTTAGTATCGATGAAGGGTTTGCAGGCAATAGTGACTGGGCGTAAAGCACGGGCAGAGTGTTGAGGTAGAGTGGTATGCGGGGCAGCAATTGGCCCCGTCATGTTATTGGCTCAATTGCTGAGTGACACTGAATTGCCGTGCCCAAACTGGGTGACGATGACAGTCGAGGAAATACCGGCCTGATTGATCGATGTGGCATTAAGGTTTCCGACCTGATTGACGAGAGACTGATGGCCTCCTCCGAGCCCAAAGGTGCCACTTTGCGATACAGCAATTTGATTGAACGAACCACTCTGAAAGGTGCTGACACTGTTGTAGCTATCGTCTTGCGCGAGTTCTGCCTGGTTGGCAATACCGCTCTGCAGTATTTCAGCATCCTGAGCCAGCCCGGATTGCTGGGTGGCGGCGTAGTTAAACGCTCCATCCTGACTTGTGGCCGAGAAACTTCCACTGCCGGATTGTCGCATTAACGTCGTGTTGTCATTGCCATATTGGTTGACGTAGCCACGGCTGTAGATACTTCTCTGTTGAGACACCTCGGCCCGGTTTATCACGCCAGCCTGCAATGTCTGCACTTCGTTGAAGTTTCCGTTTGTCTGGTCCACCCCGAGCTCGTTTCCAAAACCGACCTGCTGGCTGGTGGTCGCATTATCAAACACATAAATCTGGGTGATCTGTACGGAGTTCTGTGCGCCAAACTGGCTGCTGGAAATCGAATTTTGCGCACCGTACGCCTGTAACGCAGAATTCTTGTTAAGCGTGCCATCCTGTATCTGCGCAATGGTGCTATCGCTTTCGTTCAGCTGCCCACCATCGGCAGTATTCGCTTCCCCATCCTGTTGTTGTGTCAGTGTATTTCCGGAACCGGTGTTGACCTGTTCCGTTATCGCAGGGATATCTTCGATGGGGATCTGGTGCTGATAGGGCAATAACTCCTGTGTATACGCCACGTTTGAGCCCGATAGCAGGCACAGGGTTGCTATCGTCAGGTTCGATAACCGGGAGCCAGCCAGCGTCTTTTTGTACCTGGTGAATCTTGCATCAGTCATATTGGTTGACCGTTGTTGTCATCGAAACCCCTGTCTGGGTAACCGCTGTATGTAACCCATTACCGCGCTGATTGATAGTGATCTGGTGTGCCAGACCTATCTGTTCGACGGTCGCCGAATTCTGAATACCGTATTGCGTGATACCCGCCTTGTGCGCAAAGCCAATCTGTTCCAGTAAAATAAGATTCTCATAGCCCGCCTGCAGCAATACGGCGATGTTACTTTCCCCTTGCTGACTGGTAATCATGCTATTGCTCTTGCCGATCTGATTGACGATCTGAAGGTTGCCGTAGCCAGACTGTTGAATGGAAAGGTAGTTAACCGTGCCAGACTGGTCTGCGGCAATATGATTGAAGTTCCCTTCCTGGTGGATCACGGCGAGGTTTGCCGAAGCCCCAACACTGTACAAATCCAGTTCGCTGACAGCAGATAACTCCTGGGCTGCCGAAAAATCGTCAGCGCATACTGTTCCTGTGGACAGGAACAGCATCATTGCCAGTGCTGTTCGCTGATGGCGGCTCGTACTCGGTTCCATCCCTACCTCGGCTTCTATACTTTTACTGGAGAGTGAAGTGTCTGTTTCTACATAATCGCCGTGCTTTCATTGAGGTAGTACTGGAGCACTGGGCTGTTTATGTCATCCGGGTTTTGCAGAGCCCAGGAGTTGTCGACAATACCCTTGCTGATCAGGTGAATGACCGCGGACTCCATCGCGGACAGCATGGCGAGCTGAGCGGGCTCATTGGTTGTGGTACCCGCCTCGATTTCCAGCAGCCGCTTGTACTTCACGTAGCGGAATACATCAGCACTGATAGCTTTTGAATAAACAGTTTTGGATGTCAGAACCGTATGCAGCACCCGGCCAGAACGGATATCGATGGCACGAAGGTTAACGGTTACCTGGTCGACCCGATACTGCTCATCGGCGCCAATGCCAAAGTAGCGAGCGCCGGCACCACCGGTTTTGATATTTGTGTCATAGGCCACAATGCCGCCCTCAAGCAGAATGTTGGCCGCGACCAGTGATGGCAATGCCAGATTATTTTCTGGTGCATTGGGCTTGGCGAGCGCGGCACGAATAATTTTCCGCTCGGTGAGCAGGTTCTGCAGTCCCTCGCGCTCCAGCGGGATAAACCAGCCGGACTCGTTGAGTACGTTCATCAACATAGACGCCGCACCCTGGGTTACAGCAGTGGAAAAGCTACTCGCCGGTGAAGGTTTATATTGCCCGGTTTGATCGCGGAAGCTATACACCGCTGCCAGGATTTTACCCTTCGGTTGCGGCAGGCTGAGCAGGTCCCGGTAGGTTTCATTTCTCGGGGTCAGTTTGGCGGTTTCTTCACCGGGGCCAAAAATGGCGTCGCCGGTATTTTTTACGGCCGTGCATCCTGCCAATGCGGTTACGAAAGACAGGGCTGCAACCAGTTTTGTACCTCTTAAAAACATCACGCTTATCTCCAATATTATTCGTGATTATTCAGGGCTCACGGATCAGTCCCGGGTACATCTAGGACTCGATAGCTGTACTTCCTCTCGTGTAGTTCCTGTTGTGCCGAATTCGGTGCTTTGTTCGGGCCAGATGGTTGATTCAGTTGGTTGGATTCAGCCCACTGACGATGATTTCACTTTTATCGCCGGTGGTGCGGTCGGTGATGAGTACGGTGAGCTGTCCGTCGTTGTCGACAATTTGCACGATGAAATCATCGGTGACCAACTCGCCACTATTGCCGTCGCCCACATCGGTAAGGAGCTGGTTCAACAGGCGGGTTTCCAGTGAATCGGTAAAGCGATCGAGCGCGCTGGGCTGTTGGTACAGGTCCGCCGGATTATCCGGATCCTCGTGGTCATCCTGTGATTGCGCGTTCTGGATTAAATAACTACCGTTCAGTGGATTCCCGCCAAAATTAGGGTTTACCGGTTCGTAGATCAGTTGAGAGGCAAGCCCATGGGCCCCTGCAAAGAGGAGGATGGGAGCCGTGGCCAGTGCGGCCAGCCTGTTGATTTTCATTAGAATTCATCCTTTCCTAGATCGAAGTGATCGGTTAATGCCTGTCGGACCATTTCCTGAAGCACCATCTCGTGAATGGCCTTTGACGTTTCTTCGGCGACTGCGCGAATATTGTTGGTACTGGGACTGATAAATTGTCGAAAGACAGTTTTGTTGTTGTAAGTCACCCAGATCAGATTGCCCCAGCGTGCGGAGGGGCGCTCCTGAATGGTCAGGTTGTAGGTGCTATCCGGGTAGTGAAGGTTGCGGTATTCGCTCATATAGCGCGCAAAATCATGTCCCGTTCGGGTGATGGTCTGATCGATATTAAATCCGCTGATCTCATCTTCGATCTGACCACTGTCGGATTGCCCCGGACCTTCTTCCAGTGCACTGGAGTCGCCCTCCTGAGCCCAGGTGATCGCAGACAGGCTGAAAAGAGTGATGAACAGCGGTATAGCGAGCCGGACCAGGGGATTCATATCCGCTCGACCTGCAGGTGAAGCTTTGCCCAGTTACTGGCCTGAAGCCGGTTCTTGACTCCGATCTTCCGGTAAATGTTGTACATGTGATTTTTGACGGTGTGTTCGCTCAGATGCAGGCGCGAGGCGATGATGCTGTTCGGGTCACCGGTCGTCAGCTGGGCGAGAATTTCCTGTTCCCGCTTGGTGAGCAGAAGTTGCGAGCGCGGATCTGGTTCGGATTGCGAGCGGGTGTTCTGAATGGAATATTCCAGTTTTTTGATCAGGTCTTTCTGACTGGCCCGATTGTCGCAGAGAAAGGAAAATTTCCGGCTCTCAAGAGGCTGCGTGATATGCGCTGGAAGCTCTTGCGGGATGTTGATAAGGATCACTTTTGAGTGATCAATATTCTTCAGGTAATTGAATTCAGCACTGGGCGTGGATTTTGACGATAGTCCAAAGCAGTCGACCACAATGGCATCGTAAGTCTTCAGGCAGTGTTTCTGTTTACCGAAATCCGATTTTTCCCAACTGAAGGGAATAGATTCTGAAACAAGTGAGAACAGCAAGTCCCCATGCAGGCCGGAATCACTCAAAAAGAGAATCGGCATGAAAGTACCCCGTGATTAGTCGCTGATGATCCCAGGTGGAGATTTATGCGCCTATGATCACAGGGGTGTTCCCCGCTGCTCACCTCTCTTACTTCTAGTTCGGGCGGTTACCGCTAATTGCCCCATTTTCAAGAGTTTGCGCAAGTCCGTTAAGTGGAAAATCTCATTCCTTGAGAAATTTGTATGGAGTGTAGTCGGCTTGCCTTGGGGTGCTGATGATTGTTGTGACATATATCACATATTATTTTTTGTTAAGAAATGAGTTTTTAATAATGGATTATTCCCTGCGCAAACGATTTGCGTGCTTGTTGAAACAAATTTCTATTCTTGGCCGGACCAGATAGCGACTTTGGTTTTCCCTGGCAGGATTTGTTGGTGAATGGGTCCTTATCTTCGGGCTTTATTCTCCCGCCGTTAGGTTTGGCGCTGGCCTGAGCAATAACAAGGGTCGAGATAGAAGTCGCGCCACAGGTGATCCGATTATTGGAAGTTCGGCGTCGGGAGAGCTATTAGTTCATGGATGGCGCGAGTGAGAGTGTGCTTGATCACCGTGCTTAATTAAAAGACAAGCGCTTGCTGTAGGTACCCATTCAGGGTGCTGGTTCATGTTACGACCTGTCTCCCGGTGTTGTCGCGGGAAACATTCATTACCGAAAATCCACGACAATCAGTCAGGAATACTATGCAAGGGTTCCGTGCGGATCGGCGAAAATTTATCAAGGTCTGTACCGTTGCCGGTATCAGTGTATTCGCTGTGCCTGCGCTGTGGCAGCGTAGTAGTGCCGAAACACCGGAGTTAGCGAATAACCTGCCGAATTGGCGGGGCGTAGGAGATGAGCCTGCATTTCGCATGGACGGTATCGCTAAAGTTACCGGACAGAAAATCTTTGGGCGGGATTTCCGTGCCGCGGATATGCCCGGGTGGAAACAACAGCAGCATTATGCCTATGTATTGCGATGCAATCGGGTAGAGCGGCGCTTTAGCGGGATCGACTGGAGCCAGCTTCCCCCCAATGCTCAACCCTACGCGAGAGTGACCGCAAAATCGCTGACAGAAAAGAAGCTGAAGCTACCGCCTTTTTACGGTGATGCGATGCTCCTGCCGGAGGGCGAGTCTCCCTTTTATTACGGTCACGCAGTCGCCATTCTGCTGTTCGACGATTTCGAAAAATATGCCGCCACAAAACAGGCTCTGCAGTTCAATGAGCAGATCATTCGGTACGGCGAGCAGACACCTCCGGTGGAAAGAGATCCATACGCCAGCTGGCGCATTATTCGTGTGGAAGGCCCGGAGGGACCGGGCGGAGCTGATCTCTATTCTCCCCTGCAGGATGGCCTTTTCTTTCCCAATTATCATAACCGCAAGGTGGCGTGGCCGACCGATGCCAACAAGGCCGGGGACGTCAGCGAACGGGGTATCTTTTACGCGCAGGAAATTCGTAAACAGTCCAGGGATGAAGCCGGCTCCGGTAACTGGCACCTGGTTGAAGGTGAATACCATACGCAGATCATCGACCCGATGATGATGGAGCCCGAGGCATCCAATGTCTGGTTCGATAGTGCGCAGCAGACGCTACACCTGGTATTGACCAGCCAATCGCCGCAGGATTTTCAGGAGCTGGCGGCCCATATGATTGCGGAAAGCGGCTATGGCTCCGACATTAAAAATATCGTGGTGCACTCGTCGGTAGTCGGCGGTGGCTTTGGCGCAAAAGACCATTCAATTTTTCCGTATTACGGTTTGGTTGCCGGGCTTTTCGCGACCGCGCCGGTGCGTTTGGCCAATAACCGTTTTGAGCAGTTCCAGGCGGGACTTAAACGGCACCCCTTTCATATGCGCAACACATTGGCCGTGGACAGAAAGAGCGGGAAGTTCCAGGCCCTTATCGCCGAAATGCAGGTCGATGGCGGCGGTCGGCAGAACTTCAGCGCGTCTGTGTCGATGGTCGGGGCCAGTGCCATTCAAAGTATTTATTATCTGCCCCGCAACGATATTTCCGCGGTCGCCAACCAGTCCATGAATGTGGACTCTGGCTCCATGCGCGGCTACGGCACCCTGCAGACCATGTCCGCGATGGAAATGATGGTCAATCAGGCGGCGGAAGAGCTGGGGATTGACCCGATCGAGCTGCGCTTGCGCAATGCCTTTCAGAACGGCTGGCGCAATACTCAGGGAGCGGTGCCGAGAGTCGGGGTTCGCTATACGGAACTACTGGAGCGTGCCCGCAAGCACCCGATGTGGCTTGAGCGAGCGGAGCGTAAAAAGGCGTTCGAACAGAAGAATCCCGGGCTGCTGTTTGGCACTGGATATGCTATCGCCACCAAAGATTACGGCACCGGAGCCGCAGCGCCGAGTGCGGCAGTGCAGTTTGACGCTGAGGGCCGAGTTTCCATCGCGGTAGAGTTCATGGAAATGGGTACCGGGATTAGTACCTCCCAGTCCATGCTGGTGGAAAGTATTCTCGGGCAGCCGGCGCATCGCTGTGACGTGGGTGAGGTGGATGCCTGGCATGCATTGCAGCAGTTCCAGACCGAAAGCCCATACACCATGAGCCAGGACCACCAGGATCAGATGTCCTCTGACCCCCTGTGGACACCGGTAACCGCAATGGCCAGTGCCGCATCCATGTCGGCCTATTTTCAGAGTCACGCAACACAGCAGGCGGCAGAGATCCTTCTTGCCCAAGGGCTAATGCCTGCTGCCCGACGCCTGTGGAAATTGACGGACATGGACGATTCACAGGTTCAGTGGCGAGAGGGCAAATTGCATTACGGCAAGCGGCAGCCATTGTCTCTGCCGCAATTGGCCGAAGAGGCGCATCGCAGTGGCGGTGTTACCGGGGTCATGGTGCACAGCTTCAATCGCTGGGAGTGGGCGGAAGCTGATTTTGATATTGATGACGTTCCGCAGACCCGAAGCGTCGACGGATTGGCCCTGCGCCGTGGGGGGCGTTCGCAAAAAGTTCTGGCCGGCGAATACGAAGTAGTGAAGCGCCGTGCCGTGCGTTACCCGCCTACGGCCCTGAACAACGCCATGGTCACCTACTACGCACCGACCGCTGCGATGGTTGAAGTGGCTGTCAATCCGGGGACCGGGGCAGTCACTATTCACGGACTGCAGAATTATATGGATTGCGGCCGCCCCATCGTGCGCCAGCTGGTGGAAGGACAGATTGAAGGCGGGGTGGCCATGGGAATCGGCCATGCGCTGTACGAAGTACTGCCAACTCTGGGGGATGGCGCGGGCAATGGCACCTGGAATCTCAACCGCTACCAGGTACCGCTCGCGAAACACGTTCCGGTATGGAATCAGCAGCATGACATTCTGCCCCCGGAAACGGAACAGGACCCGCATAAGGGTATCGCCGAAGTAGTGATGATTCCGATTGTTGCGGCACTGGTCGAAGCCATTTATCAGGCCACCGGAAAGCGGTTCAACGAAACGCCGGTTTCGCCGGAAAAATTGCGTCGTGCGCTCAACCCCCAGGTGCTGTGAGGAAACTGAATAATGGCGAGAATTCCGGTTTCAATGGTGGTGAATGGGGAGAAGGTGGGCCCCGTGGAGGTGGACGAATACACCTCCATGCTGGATTTTCTACAGGAGTACCTGAACCTTACTGGCACCAAACTTGGCTGTGGTATCGGTGTCTGCCGCGCCTGCACCATAGTGGTGGAGGGCGAAGATGGTGCACTGGAGCCCGTGCGCAGCTGTATCAATAATGTCGGGCGTTTTGATGGGAGCAAAGTCACCACCGTTGAGGGGCAGGCCGAACGGAGTGGTGATGGCGAACTCTTGTTTTTATCGCCGGTGCAGCAAGCGTTTCTGCGCAACTTTTCTTTCCAGTGCGGCTGGTGCACGGCGGGTTTCGTCAACGCTGCGACCGCACTGATCGACGGACTCAGGCGCGAGCCAGTGTCGGCGGACAGGGTGGAGCAGGTAATCGAAGGGGCACTGGGAGAACATATCTGTCGCTGTACCGGTTACGTGCGCTACTTTCGCGCGGTGAAGGAAGTCATTGAATCGACTCCTGGTTTACTGAAGGAGAGCGACTAAATGTTCCGGGTGACACTCTTTCTGTTCTGCATACTGGCCATTGGCACTGCGACTGCTGAAACACCGGTAGAAAAGGGGCGCTACCTCGCTACCGCCGGAGACTGCGTTGCCTGTCATACCGCAACCAACGGACGCCCATTTATCGGTGGCAGGCCCTTCCACACCCCTTTCGGGATTCTTTATTCGACAAACATCACGCCGGACAAAAAGACCGGTATCGGCAACTACAGCCTGCAGGACTTTACTGCATCCATGCGTCGTGGAGTGGGGATGCATGGCAATCTCTACCCGGCCATGCCGTATACCTCTTATTACCTGATTACCGATGAAGATATTGCGTCCCTGTACGCCTACTTCATGCAATTGCCACCGGTTGAATATGTGGCGCCAAAAAATGATCTTTTTTTCCCCGCGAACCTGCGGTTTGGTCTGAAAAGCTGGAACTGGGCGTTCTTTGACAGGAAGCCACTGGCACAAGTCGCAGGAAAAAGCGCTGAATGGCAGCGGGGTAATTATCTGGTCAATGCCCTGGGACACTGCGGTGAGTGTCATACACCGCGTAATTTTGCATTTGCAATGAAGCAGGATGACGCTTTCGCGGGCAACATTCTCGAGGGGTGGGACGCTGTGGATATCCGCCCTCAGGCCCTGCAGCGCCAGGGTTGGGACAGGGATAATCTGCGGCAACTATTCACATCCGGTGCCAGCGAGCGGGGCATGGCTTTCGGTGAAATGTTCAGCGTGGTCAAGCACAGCCTGAGCCATCTCTCTGAAAGTGACATCAATGCGATGATCACCTACCTGTTGGACGACTCCCAGGCAATTGCGGTGAATGATGGTGATGCGACCCTCGCTGCGGACAAGTACCGGCAGGGACGCGCTGATTTTGTCGCCTACTGCGCCGCCTGCCACGGGCGCGAGGGCGCCGGTATAACACTGGCCTTTGCACCGCCGATGAACCGCAATGCGGGTATTCGCGGTGAAAATCCATATAACACCATTGCGGTGATCCTGCGGGGACTACCGGTGCAGCGCATGAGCCGTTCCAATGCGCGCGCCGGAATGCCAGCCTTCGCCCACGAACTGGACGATGCACGGATTGCCGGACTGGTGAACTTTATGCGTGCGGCCTGGGGTACATCCTCAAACGAAGTAACCCGGGATCAGGTTGCCGAGATTCGGGCGGACCTTCTCAAACACGGATTTCTTGGAGAAGTGGAATGAACGGTTTCCGGCAAGCTTTCGGGGGCCTGTTCATAGCCCTCAATTTGGTGGCATTCCCTGCGCTGGCCGCCGAGTGGTCGACAACCGAAGCGCAGTTGCAGTACGGCCGCCTCAAGAACCCGTTTGATGGTGGCAAAACCAGCACGACCATTCTCACCCTGCAGCATGCCAGTGGCTGGAAGTATGGCGATAACTTTTTCTTCGTCGATTTTATCAATGACGGAGCACGCGATGGTTTCAATGACTCCGATGTCTATGCGGAATGGTATCCAAATTTCAGCCTCGGAAAGATAACCGGATGTGACCTGAGCTTTGGGCCGGTTAAGGATCTGGGAGTGATCGCGGGATTTAATTTCTCGTCGGATGCCAATGTCGAGAAGTTTTTACCCGGTGTGCGGGTGGCGTGGAAACTACCGGGAGAGGCGTTCCTGAATACGGATATTACCGGGTACAAAGACATTGGCTACGGTGATGGCGCACCCAAAGAGGGTGATAGCTACATGATCGACTTCAACGGTGCCTTTCCTTTCAGTATTGGTGAGCAGGATTTCAGTATCGAGGGGCATATTGAATATATCCACAGCCGTACCAGCGAGTTCGGTGATGTTAAAAGCTGGGTTTTCGCCCAGCCCCAGTTTCGCTGGGACATGGGCAAGACGCTTTTCAACAGCCCCAAGCAGATTTTTGTGGGGATAGAGTACCAGTACTGGCGCAACAAGCTCGGCGTCGATATTACCGAGAGCACCGTGCAGGCTCTGCTTGTATGGCGTTTCTGATGCAGCGATGTGTTTATCCCGCCTGAACCCGCAAGGTGTCGTTTTCTCGATTCTGCTTTTCCTGACGGCCTGCGCCGAGCGAGAAGACGTAGCACTGGGTACCCTGGAGTGGGATCGGATTGTGCTGCCGGCGCCGGCGGCAGAAAAAATTGTGCGCGTTTATGTACGCGAGGGCGAGCGGGTAGGGCCCGGGCAGCGGCTGCTTGATCTGGATGCTTCGGAAGCTCTGGCACAGCTACACAATGCAGAGGCCGCGGTTGCACGGGCACAGGCTGCGCTGATCGAGTTACGCGTGGGTCCTCGGGTTGAGGAAATCGAGCGTGCCAGAGCCAGTCTTGTGGCGGCTCGTGCAAACCTTGTGGATAGCGAGGCGGATTACCAGCGTCTGGTTGCCCTTGGCAAAAAGAATTATGCATCCCGATCAGATATTGACGGCGCCCGCGCAGCCGCAGAAAGTGCCGGCGCCCAGGTGCGAGCGGCGCAGGAGCAATTGCTGGAGTTGGAGCGCGGCACCCGGGCTGAAGATATTGATCAGGGCGAGGCGTCCCTGGCTGCGGCGCGCGCCCAGGCTCAGGCACAGCGGGTTCTGCTGGAAAAACTGAAACTACGCGCGCCTCGTGCGGGCGTGGTGGATAGTATTCCCTTCAAGCTGGGTGATGAGGCCCCCATCGGTGGTGCACTGGTGGTTTTGCTCAGTGGTGAAACCCCCTATGCGCGGGTATACGTACCCCAGTCACTGCGGCGGGATGTTGTTGTTGGCGGACGCGCGCGGATTATTCTGGATAGCAGTGTTGACCGTGGCGGTTCCGCTGCGACGCACTCTGAACAGGATCACTTGTCGCTGTTCGACGGCCGCGTGCGTATGGTACGTAACGAACCCTCCTTCACCCCCTACTATGCGCTCACCGGTGATGATGTGGCGCGCCTCAGCTATATCGCCGAAGTTCAGCTGCGCAATGATCCGCGGGCAACGCAGCTACCCGCTGGTCTGCCCCTGCGTGTGGAATTCCTGCCGGGCGCCGTCGGTGAGGAGGAGTATCCACAAGGGGGTCTTCAATCTGACACGCAGGATCCGTATTCCGTCTACACGCCCGACATTCGGCCAGATACTCAGCCAGATACGCACAGTCCGCTCCCCGATAAAGACGCTGATGCGTATATGCCACGCGATCCAGAGCCCTACAATGGCGGAAAGTGAAATTGCGATCTGCGCTAGAGGTCTCAGCAAGCAGTTTGGCAACCTGGTTGCGGTAGACCAGGTTGATCTTACGGTGCCCCGCCAACAGATCTACGGGTTTCTCGGGCCGAACGGTTCCGGCAAGTCCACCAGCATTCGCATGTTGTGCGGATTGCTGACACCTTCGGCGGGCGAGATTGAAGTTCTGGGCCTGCAAATCCCTGCCCAGGCGGAAGTCCTTCGCCAGCACATCGGGTATATGACACAGCAGTTTTCACTGTTTGCCGATCTTACGGTGCGGGAGAATCTGGAGTTTCTGGCGGCGGTCCAGAATCTACCGGCGCGTCAGGCGCGATCGCGTATTGACGACTTACTGGTGGAGTACCACTTCGAGGGACGCGCCCGACAGCTGGCCGGAACCATGAGTGGCGGCCAGAAGCAGCGCCTGGCCCTTGCTGGTGCGGTGATCCATAAACCGGAACTACTGTTTCTGGATGAACCGACCAGTGCGGTGGATCCGGAATCGCGGCGGGACTTCTGGGAAAAGTTATTCGAGCTCACCGATAGCGGCACGACAATCCTGGTCTCCACCCACTATATGGATGAAGCCGAACGCTGCCACCGTCTGGCCATTCTCGATCGCGGTCGACTGGTTGCCGATGGTACCCCCGGCGAACTGACCGGAGCGCTGGAAGGGCGGACCTTACTGGTGGAAGCGCACAATCAGCGTGCAGCTCGTGAGCAGGTGTTGCGCGTACCGGGAGTCATTAGTGCGGCACAGATTGGCAACAGCTTGAGGATCCTGACCGACGGTAAACAGGGTGCAGCCGAGACCCGGCAGCAGCTGCAGAACATATTGCAGGCGCAGGAAAGCGATGTGCGTGTTGCACCGATCGGCGCCAGCCTCGAGGATGTGTTTGTCTCGGTAACCCACCGTCAGTCGACCGGTACCGGAGCTGCGGCGGAAAAGGAGGGCCGCACTTGAACCTGCGTCGCCTCTACGCGGTACTGATCAAGGAATTCCGCCAGATGCGGCGGGACCGGATGACCCTGGCGATGATTGTGGGGATCCCGGTCATGCAGCTGGTGCTGTTTGGCTACGCTATCAACCTTAATTTAAGGCATCTGCCCGCGGCGATTGCGGATCAATCCGGTACCAGTGCATCGCGCCAGTTCGTGATGGATATGCTGGCGACGGAGGTGATCCAGCCCGTGGCACCGGCGCAAACGCCAGAGCAGTTGATGGAAATGCTGCGGCGCGGAGAAATCAGTGTGGGGGTGGTCATTCCCTTTGATTTTGAGCGCCGCCTTGCGGTTGGTCAGGAGGCGGTTCAGATTCTGGTGGATGGCAGTGATACGGTCGTACAGAGCGCCGCCGCACAGCTGGCCCAGATTCCCATTGGCGAGCCTCCGCCGGAAAATAATACGCAGTTACCCAACCGCCAGTCCTCTGTACCCTTCCCGCAAAGCGCCATCAGCATTGTTGCGTTTTATAATCCGCAGCGGGTTTCTGCGATCAACATTGTCCCCGGGCTTATCGGTATCATTCTTACCATGACCATGGTGATGTTCACCTCTGTGGCGATTGTGCGGGAGCGGGAACGGGGCAATATGGAATTGCTGATAGCGACCCCCGTGAGCAGCGCGGAACTGATGATTGGCAAGGTTCTGCCCTATGGCCTGATCGGCCTCATCCAGACCAGCCTGATCCTGATACTGGGTTTGTTTCTGTTCAGTGTGCCTATTCGCGGAAGCCTGCTCGATGTGTACCTGGCCGCGCTATTACTGATCCTCGCCAACCTGGCGATGGGGCTGTTGATCTCTACCCGTGCTCAGTCTCAGTTTCAGGCAATGCAGATGACCTTTTTTGTGTTTCTGCCTTCGATTCTGCTATCCGGGTTTATGTTTCCGTTTGAAGGTATGCCCGGGGCGGCCCAGTGGCTGGCGGAAATTCTGCCTCTCACTCACTTCCTGCGCCTAATTCGGGGCATTATGCTGCGCGGTGCAGATATCCTCGAATTGTGGCCGGACCTGATGGCCCTGCTGGCCTTTATTGCGGTGATGATGACCCTCGCAATTCTGCGCTTCAACAAGAGCCTCGACTGAACCACCCGATAGGGCTATTCGATTGCTTGGCGTGCAATGCATCTTCCTGAGAACTTTCCTGCCAATTCCCCCTCTATTTCACCGCAGGTACCGTGCTTTTCACAGCATTTGTGGGACTGTCCACGGGAATCCGATTCATACAGTTGGTAGCATCTGACGGGAACCCATAAAGGACGTACCGGGGTCTGTACACACAATAACGTTGCTGCCTGTCAGCAGGGAGGAAGCTGTACCATGACCGAGCTATTCCACAGTTTGCCACCATGGTTGTGGTTTGTGATTGCACTGGTTGCGCTGTTCCTGGCACGCAAGCCCGTGCATCAGGGAATTTATGCGCTGGCGCGCTTTTTTCACCAGTCTTTCCGACTGGGTGCCAACGCCGTTGCCGCCGCTGAGGCGCGACTGCAATTGCGTAATCGTGAGGTGCTACTGGCCGCAGGTCGAGAGACCACCGAGCGGCAGATAGAGCGGGACTTTGATCGAATTGAAGGGGCGATGAAAAAAGAGCTTGCGCAATACCCGGCATTACACCGCCGTCTGTGCGAGCAGCTCACCGCCATCGACGAAGACTATGTGCGCAGCGCCGAAGTACCGCCGGAACCGACTAACTGGGCAAAGGCCATCAAGGCGGTTGCCGAGATTCCTGCCAAGCAGGACCCGGTGGTGGGCGATGTACTGGAGACCATTCACGGATCCATGCGCAAGGCGGAAGGCAAGGCACTGGAAGCCTATCGTGAATCCGCGCGCGAGCGTCATCAGCTACTCAAGCGCATGATGCCCGCCTGGCGATCTATTCTGAAAAGCCTCGGCAAAGTGAACAAGACGGTCACCACCGTGCAGCAGCGTGCCAAAGTGATTGATGGGCATATGGAGCGCTATGAGGAAATCCTGCAGGGGAGCGACCGCGCGCAACGCATGCTGTCCTCGTCTTCTCTGAGTCAGTTTTTTATCTCTGCGTTCGTACTGACTATCGCAGTGGGTGGGGCGCTGATCAATTTTCATTTGATCGCTCGGCCCATGACCGAAATGGTCGGTGGCACCAGCTATATCGGAAACTTCAAGGTTGCGGATATTTCTGCGCTGGTGATTATCCTGGTGGAAATTACCATGGGACTGTTTGTGATGGAGTGCCTGCGAATCACTCGCCTGTTCCCCATTATCAGTGCACTGCACGATAAAATCCGCACACGCATGATGTGGGCTGCGTTTTTTCTGCTGTTCTTCCTCGCGACATTGGAAGCGGGACTCGCATTCATGCGTGAAATATTGATGCAGCAAGATCTGGCCGTGAGCGCCCAGTCGCCCGGCGAGGACGCGGCGGTTTCAGCGGGTGGCATTTCCTGGATTATCACTGCGGCGCAGATGGGAATGGGTTTTGTCCTGCCGTTTATGCTCACCTTCGTGGCTATTCCGCTGGAGAAATTTATTGCGTCGACCCGCACGCTCATCGGGTTTTTTGTGGCCTTTTCTCTGCGTTTACTCTCAGTTATTCTGCGGCTTGCCGGCACCGGCATTCTTCGCACCGGTGCCATGCTGGTTCGTGTCTACGATATTGTCATTTTCTTCCCGTTGTGGCTTGAAGCCCGCTACTTGCGCTGGCGTGAACAGGCTGCTCGCAAAGTGGCCGCAAGAAAGATCCCGGCTGAGCAACTCCCCGTTGACTGATATTCAAGGCTGGTTGAGTCAAAACCGATCGAACCCAATGGTGATCGCCCATGGGGATGAGCGCGGGCGCGGGCTCTGTCCCGGCAATACGCGGTTGTACCTGCGCAAAATGGTTGCGCTCGGGGTCGATGCTGTGGAAATTGATGTGAACCTTACCGCAGACGGTCACCTGGTATTACTCCACGACGGTACCCTTGAACGCACCACCGATGGCAGTGGTTTGGTAACCGGCAAATCCCTTGCGGAGTTGAGAGAACTGAATGCAGCCTATCACTGGTCATCAGACGGGCATCACTTTCCCTATCGCGACGATCCCCAGCCGCTGATGACCATTGATGAAGCGTTTAGCGAGTTCCCGCAAGTGCCGATGATTGTCGAGCTGAAGAACGATGACCCGCGCGCGGCGCAGGTGCTGGCGAAGGCGATCGAGCGGGCGGGCAGCCATTCGCGCGTTATTGTTTCTTCATTTCACCACGGTGTGATTCGCACCTTCCGCAAGCTCTGCCCCGACGTTGCTACAGGGGCCACTTTACCCGAAGCATTATTGTTTTTTGTTGCACAGCTGGTGTTTGCCGAGCGTTTTCTTAAACCCGCCTATCGGACCATGCAATTACCCATGCGCTACTATGGCATACCGGTGTTTACACACCGTTTTGTAACAGCTGCCAGGCGCTGTGGGCTGCCCCTCTCCGTGTGGACGGTAAATACCTCCGCCGCAATGAAAAAGTTCATTACCCTGGGGTTGGACGGAATCGTTACCGACCGCCCCGATAAACTGATGTCGACTCTGGAACGCTGAATGATCAAACGTCTATTGTTGTTGCTGCTGATCTGTCTGTTGGGATTTCTCGGCTGGCGTTATCTCGCTGCGCGCCCGGCACCCTACACCGGACTGCAATTCCCCAGCTATCAAACGGAAGGTTTTCGCCGGCCGCTGGTGATTTCCCATGCGGATGACTCCGGCCAGGGACTTTACCCGGGTAACACGCCGATTTTTTTACAGAAAATGGCCGAGATGAAGGTGGATGTTCTGGAAATGGATGTGCATGCCAGCATCGATGATGAACTGGTGTTGATGCACGATGATACCGTCGACCGAACCACCGACGGCAAAGGGCGCATACGCGATAAAACCCTTGCTGAGCTCAAACAGCTGAATGTGGCTTACAACTGGAGCCAGGATGGCAGTCGCTACCCCTATCGAGACAATCCCCAGCGTATTCTCACTGTGGATGAAGTGTTCAAGACCTATCCTCGCTACCCGATGGTGATCGAGCTGAAAACCCCGAATCCCGAAGCAGCGCGCTCACTTTGTCACAAGCTGAAGGCATACAACAAAAGCAACCTGGTGATTGTATCTTCCTTCCATCAGGGCGCCGTGGATGCCCTGCGCGAAGACTGCCCGCAGGTGGCTACCGGGGCTGGCTCCGATGAAGTCAAGGTCTTTGCCACAGCCAGCAAGTTACGCGTGTTCCGGCTACTGAGCCCGCGCTACCAGGCGCTGCACATTCCCACCGAGTACGATGGCATTGCCCTGGTGGATCGCAATAGCCTGCATCAGGTTCAGGATCACGGTGTGCGCGTCGATGTGTGGACGGTCAATGACGAGGCCGAGATGCGCCGACTGATAGAACTGGGTGTGGATGGGATTATGACCGACAGACCCGATCGCCTGTTTCAGGTGATCGAGGAGTTGCAGGACTTTCACGAGATGAGCGAATGAGCAAATAAGCGATTTCCCGCGACTGAAACAAAAAGGCTTCCGTTCCGGAAGCCTTTTTTGCTGGATTCACATAGTTGGTTTCATATAGCAGTTTTCACTTAGCTGCTGGTTGCGGGTAAGGCACTTTCCGATGAATCGCTTTCCTCGGATTTCTTAACCCTGAACCATGCCGCGTAGAGCGCGGGCAAGAACAGCAGCGTCAGTGCGGTGGCCACGATCAGACCGCCCATAATTGCCACCGCCATGGGGCCGAAGAAATCACTGCGGGATAGCGGGATCATCGCCAGCACAGCCGTCAGTGCAGTGAGCACAATCGGGCGGAAGCGGCGCACGGTGGATTCCACAATGGCATCCCAGGGCGCAAGTCCCTGCCGTTTATCCTGCTCGATCTGGTCGACTAAAATGACCGAGTTGCGCATGATCATGCCGGCCAGGGCAATGGTGCCGAGCATCGCGACAAAACCAAACGGCTGATTGAACAGCAGCAGGAACAGTGTGACCCCGATTACTCCCAGCGGCGCGGTGAGGAACACCATGGTGGACAGGGAGAAGCTGCGCAGCTGCAACATCAGCAGGGTGAACACCACAAAAATAAACAGCGGCATACCGGCATTGACGGAATCCTGGCCTCGCGCGGATTCCTCCACACTGCCACCGATTTCCAGCAGGTAACCTGGGGGCAGTGTATCGCGCAGTGCCTGTAGCTGTGGCCAGATACTGGCGACCACGGTTGCCGGCTGCTGGGTGCCGTAGATATCCGCGCGCACCGTCACTGTGGGCAGGCGGTCCCGGTGCCAGATAACCCCTTCCTCAAAGCCGTAGTCGAGAGTCGCGATCTGGTTCAGGGGGAGCGACCTTCCTGCGTCGGTCTGTACCGCCAGGTTACCCAGCTGTTCCAGCGCCTGCCGCTCCCGCTCCTGGCCGCGTACAGCGACGGTGATCAGCTCGTTGTCTTCGCGGTATTGGCCAACCGCGGTGCCGGAAAGTGACCCCTGCAATGCGCGGGAAAGTGAATTTGTACTCACACCCATTTCCCGTGCCCGTGCCTGGTCGACGTCCAGTTTTACCACCTTACTGGGTTCTTCCCAATCCAGGTGGACGTTGGCCACGTCTTCATTTTCGCGTACTACCGCAGCCACCTCGCGGGCGATGCGGCGGGCCTCGCCGATATGTTCACCGGAAACCCGGAATTGCACCGGGTAACCCACCGGCGGACCGTTCTCCAGGCGGGATACCCGGGTGCGCACCGCGGGGAACTGTTCGCCCAGGGTGGAGATCAGCCACTGGCGTACCTGTTCCCGCTCTTCCACGCTGCGGGTCAGCACGACAAACTGCGCAAAGCTTGCGGCGGGCAGCTGTTGATCCAGTGGCAGGTAAAACCGCGGTGAGCCGGTGCCCACATAGGCCACGTAATTCTCCACCAGCGGATTCTGGGAAAGCAATTCCTCCAATCGCAAGGCCTGCTCTTCGGTTGCGTGCAGCGAGGCGCCCTCATTCAGTTTCAGATCCACCATCAACTCGAGGCGAGCTGAGGAGGGGAAAAACTGTTGAGGCACAAAGCGAAACAGAAATATGGAGCCTATAAAAATTACAACGGTCAGCAGCAATACGGTTTTTCGATAGTGCAGACACCAGTTCAGTATGCGACGGAAGCGCTGATAAAAGGGTTTGCTGTACGGATCATTTTGAGAGGTCGACCCGTGCCCGCCGTGTTCCGGCAGCAGGCGGTTACCCAGGTAGGGCACAAATACCACTGCCGCTACCCAGGAGGCGAGCAGGGATAGCGTCACCACCTGGAAAATCGAGCGGGTGTACTCACCGGTCCCGGACTGTGCGGTGGCAATGGGCAGGAAGCCCGCGGCGGTGATCAGGGTGCCGGTGAGCATGGGAAACGCGGTACTGGTCCAGGCGAAGCCTGCTGCCTTCAGCCGGCTAAGACCCTGTTCCATTTTTATCGCCATCATTTCCACGGCGATGATGGCATCGTCCACCATCAGTCCCAGTGCCAGCACCAGTGCACCGAGGGAAATCTTGTGCAAGCCGATATCAAAGTAACTCATCAGCGCAAAGGTCATCGCCAGCACCAGTGGTATCGACAGCGCCACCACCAGCCCGGTGCGGAAGCCCAGCGAGAAGAAACTCACCAGCATCACAATCACCAGTGCCTCGATCAGCACTTTCACAAACTCGCCCACGCCGCTTTTTACCGCCGCCGGCTGGTCGGATACCTTGCTCAGGGAGAGACCGATGGGCAGGTCCTGTTGCAGACTTTCCACGGCGGCATCCAGCCGTTCACCCAATTGCAGAATATCGCCGCCGGACTTCATGGACACGGCGATACCGATGGCATCCTCGCCCATAAAACGGACACGCGGCTGCGGTGGATCACTGAAGCCACGCTGTACGTTGGCAATATCGCCGAGTGTTAATGTGTGCCCGTTGGCGTGAATCGGAAACTGGCGGATTTCGTCAACACTGCGGAACTGCCCACTGATACGGATGCGTACCCGATCGCTGGCGGCCTCCACAATACCCGCATCAGCCATCTGGTTTTGGGCCTGCAACACCGACTGCACTGCCGAGAGCGGAATCCCCAGGGAGGCCAGTTTGGCATTGGAGATTTCTACCCAGATTTTTTCATCCTGCAGGCCCAGCAACTCGACCTTGCCGACGTCGTCGACGCGCTGTAACGCAAGCTGCAATCGGTCGGCATAATCTTTCATGAGCGCATAGTCGAATCCCTGACCGGTCAGCGCGTAGATATTGCCAAAGGTGGTACCGAACTCGTCATTGAAAAACGGGCCCTGAATATCCCCGGGCAGCGTGTGCCGAATATCGCTGACCTTTTTCCGTACCTGATACCAGAGGTCGGGGATCTCTGCAGAGCGCATACTGTCCCGGGCCACAAACATGACCTGGGATTGACCCGGGCGTGAGAAGGAAGTGATGCGCTCGTAGTCGCCGGTCTCCATCAGTTTCTTTTCAATGCGCTCGGTCACCTGGCGGGAAACCTCTTCGGCACTGGCGCCGGGCCACAGGGTATTCACCACCATCACCTTGAAGGTGAAGGGTGGGTCTTCGCTCTGCCCAAGCTGCGTATAGGAAATGGCGCCCAGCAAGCCGAGTATCAGCATGGCATAGAGCACCAGCGGTTTATTTTTCAGGGCCCACTCGGAGAGATTGAATGACATCTTGGTGTGTCCGTGGATGCAGGAATTTCTTGGAGGCTTCTTTGGGGACGGTTAAAGGCTTTGCGCCAGTCGGTCGTCCGATTCGATCGGTCGGTTTTGCCGGTCCACCGGGCGTACACGCTGACCTTCTCGCACCAGTTGGGTACCGGCGGAAAGTACCCAGTCTTCCGCTGTGAGGCTGGATATCACCTCGGCGTATTCATGGCCGTAATTGGCCACAGTGACCGCGACCTTTTGCAGGGTGAAGGTACTCGGGTCCATGCGCCATACGTGCGCCTCGACGCCGTCGGCAGTAATCGCCGACATTGGCAGGCGTTGTGTGGGGCGGTTTGAATCGGTGCGCGCATAGACGCGGGCGCTCTGGCCCAGCTGCGGCTTGCTGTTGGCACTGTTATCTACTGCGAATGCCACTCGTGCCTCGAAGGTACGCAGGCCGGATTCCGCCGCCGGGGAGAGTTCCCGGACCTGACCATTGATGGGGGTACCCGGTGCGGACCACAGTTCGATGGTCACCGGCTGGCCTACGGCAAAACGCGTCACTTCGTGCTCTGGCAGATCGATACGCACTTCGCGCTCACCATCGGCGGCCATGGCGAATACGGTCTGGCCGGCGCTCACTACCTGCCCGGCATCGACGCTGCGGCGGGTAATCACACCGTCGCTGGGGGCCCTGAGGGTTGCGTAGTCGGCCTGGTTTTCTGCCACCTTCCACTGAGCTCGGGCGCGATCCAGTTGCGCTACGCTGCTGTCGTGGCGGGTTTTGACCGCGTCGAACTGGGATTCTCCGATCAGCTTGCGCTCCAGCAGGTCGCGGTAGCGGGCGAGTTCATTGCTGGCATTGCGGTTGTCCGTTTGCGCCGCTTCCAGCTGTGCGCGGGCGGCGTCTCTTTGCAGCTGCAGGTCGCTTGCGTCCAGTTGTGCGAGAGGCTGCCCCTGCTTGACCCTGTCGCCCACTTCCACCAGGCGGCGGGTTACAGCGCCGCCGACCCGGAATGCCAGTGCCGGCTCGTGCCGTGCGCGGATCTCCCCGGGATACACCGCCAACTGGCTACCCGAGGCAGTGGGGTGGACGACAATGGCGGGGCGTGGGGGTTTGCTGTTACCTGCTTCAGGTGCGGAGCAGGCGGCCAGAAGAATCGCGGCGAAAAGGCCGCCGGTAAGCTTCAGGGTTGGGGCAATGTTCGGGAGGAAGCGGTTCATGAATACCTCATTCCTTGTGGTTCGCTGGCTGCGGAACGGTGCGGCGCGTGACCCGGTGACTATGAAGAACGTGACTTATAGGTCGGGGAAGTCGGCGGAAACTGGTACAGTTGTCTGCCATACTGCGCCGGACGCTATTCTGTACTGGCGAGTATAGTAAGTATATTAAACTCACGAGTCCACTAATTCAGTGGCGGTGAGCGCGTGTTTCAACATCCGGCAAATTTGCCAAACTGGCAGGGTGCCGCGCGCGACATAAAGACGATGACGACCATGAGCGAAACAAATTCAAGCAGCCCTGCCAGCCGGGGCCGCCCGAAAGACCCGATCAAGCGGCAGGCGATTCTGGATGCGGCCAAACACCTGTTTCTCAGCCACGGTTTTACCGGAACCAGCATGGATGCGGTGGCCGGCGAGGCTGGAGTGTCCAAACTGACGGTGTACAGTCACTTCTCCGACAAGGAGAACCTGTTCTGCGCGGCCATCGAGGCCAAGTGCTGCAGCCAGATGCCGATGGTGATGTTTACTCTGGAGCCGGGAATGCCGGTGGCGGAGATGTTGCACAAAATCGGCGAGGCCTTTCTGGAGATGCTCTATCACGAGGACTCCATGAAACTGATGCGTCTGATCAGCGCTGTGGGGGCCCAGGACCAGACCATGGCCAATCTGTTTTACGAGGCCGGCCCCATGCGTACCCGCAATGAAATGACCCGCTTCCTGAAGCGGGCGGTGGAACTTGGGCAGCTGCGAGTGCCGGATCCTGAGCGCGCCTCGGAAGTGTTTTTTGGCATGCTGCAGGGTGGGTGTCGGCATATTCAGATTATGCTCGGGTGTGCGGCGCCTCCGGAAAAGAAAGAGATTGCGGAACATGTGGCGGAAGTGGTTCGGGTGTTTATCCGGGCATACCAGGCGCATTAACACCAGCGCCGTACACAAAAAAGCCCGCGAGAGCATGCTCCCGCGGGCTTTTTTTATTTCTTCTGTTTTGAATCAGGTGCGGATCTTGTAGCCGGTGCGGAAAATCCACCACACCGCCGCCATGCAAGTGAACAGGAACAGCAGGGTCATGCCCAGGCTGACACCCACATTCACATCGGAGACACCGTAAAAGGCCCAGCGGAACCCGCTGATCAGATACACCACCGGGTTAAACAGGGTTACCTTCTGCCAGAATTCCGGCAGCATATTGATGGAGTAAAAGGCGCCGCCGAGGAAAGTCAGCGGGGTAATTACCATCAGCGGGATAATCTGCAGCTTCTGAAAATCGTCTGCCCACACGCCGATAATAAAACCGAACATACTGAAGGTCACTGCGGTGAGAATCAGAAAGCCGATCATCCAGAACGGATGGGCGATCTCGTAGTCCACAAAAAAACGCGCGGTGATCAGTATCAGTATGCCGATAATGACCGACTTGGTGGCTGCCGCACCTACATAGCCGGCGACGATCTCAAACGCGGATACTGGAGCGGAAAGCACCTCGTAAATCGTGCCGCTGAATTTTGGGAAGAAAATGCCGAACGATGCATTGGAAATACTTTCCGACAGCAGCGACAACATGATCAACCCGGGAATGATAAACGCTCCGTAGCTTACCCCTTCGATTTCGCCCAGGCGACCGCCGATGGCGGTGCCGAACACGATAAAGTACAGGCAGGTGGAAATCACCGGCCAGGCGATGCTCTGCATCAGGGTACGGCCGGTGCGGGCCATTTCAAACTGGTAAATGGCGCGGATACCGTAAACATTCATCCGTAAAACTCCTCTGTTATCCGGCCTGCTGGCGTTCGTTCTGGTTTTGGTGCACCAGATTGACAAAGATTTCTTCCAGGGAGCTTTCACTGGAGTGCAGGTCCTTGAATTCGATACCCTGCTGGTTCAGTGCGCGCAGCAGTTCTGCGATGCCGGTGTGCTCGCGCTGGGTGTCGAAGGTGTACACCAGCTGGTTCCCCTCGTCGGCCACTTCCAGGGAAAAATCGCCGAGAGCTTCAGGCAGCTCGGTAACCGGGTTCTGCAGGTGAATGGTTAGCTGCTTTTTGCCCAGTTTGCGCATCAGCGTGTGTTTTTCTTCCACCAGTACCAGCTCACCATGGTTGATCACGCCAATGCGATCTGCCATTTCTTCCGCTTCCTCGATGTAGTGCGTGGTGAGAATCACGGTAACCCCATTTTCCCGCAGCCCGCGCACCATTTCCCACATGTCCCGGCGCAGCTCTACATCCACGCCGGCGGTGGGTTCGTCGAGGAACAGAATGGACGGCTCGTGGGACAGCGCTTTGGCAATCATCACCCGGCGTTTCATACCGCCGGACAGTGCCATGATCTTGCTGTCCTTTTTCTCCCACAGAGAGAGCTGACGCAGGATTTTTTCGATGTATTCAGGATTGGGCGCTTTGCCAAACAGGCCGCGGCTGAAACTGACGGTGTTCCACACGCTCTCGAAAGAATCGGTGGAAAGCTCCTGGGGTACCAGGCCTATCTTGCTGCGCGCGGGGCGGAACTCCCGCTGGATATCGTGGCCATCGGCGGACACACTGCCATTGGTTGCATTGACGATGCCGCAGATAATACTGATCAGGGTGGTTTTGCCGGCACCATTGGGGCCGAGCAGGGCGAAGATTTCGCCGCGGTTTATCTGGAGATCGACGGATTTGAGCGCGGTAAAACCGCCGGAGTAGGTTTTACCCACACCCTCAATGGAAATGATCGGTTGCACGCTTCCCCCTTCTGAAATATGACTGGCGGTGCAAGTAGCGGCCGCTATTGTGCCCCGAATGGCACCGCTGCCGCTACCGCCAGAAATCAGGGGAGCGCTTTCTACCGATCTTAGAGTCGGAAGATTCTGTTGTAGAAGTTCACCGCACCCTCATAGGCATCGTTGGCGGCGTCTTCATTGTACGCCAGGGGAATACCGAACTTTTCGCCGCGACCGGTGGCGGCTGGGTTGGTAAAACCGTGCTTGGCCCCGGGGTAGCTGATCACATCAAAACGCACACCGGCGGTTTGCATTTCGGTGACGAAGTTGGCTACCTGCTCGGCAGGAATCATGTCGTCGTCACCACCGGTGTAGACCTGAATTTCCGCCTTGACGTCGCCGGGCTTGATCTGCACTTCGGTCTGCAGGTCGCCGTGGAAGCTGACCACACCTTTCAGCGGCAGGCCCAGGCGGGCCATGGTCAATGCCACCGCGCCACCGAAGCAGTAACCCTGAGCGGCAACCTGGCCGGCTTCCACGGTTTCGTGGGCGTTGATCAGATCGAGGGCGGCCTGGAAACGTTTCAGGGCGGCGCCTTCGGTCTCGATGGTTTTGTTCATCAGAGCTGCGGCATCGCCCGGGTTGTCAGCGCCGACGCCGGTGCCGTACATGTCGAGGGCAAAGGCGGTGAAGCCTTCAGCAGCGAGGCGCTCGGCTTCTTCCCTGGTAAAGTCGTTCATGCCCCACCATTCGTGGACCAGGAGGATGGCGGGCCGTTTGCCTTCGATGGTTTCGTCGTAGGCCAGGTAGCCGGTAAAGGATTCGCCGTCGATGGTGTATTCGATTTCTTCGGTATGCACTGCGTCCTCCTTGAGGAATGCTTGGTCTTGGAAATGGTGTGCCAAGGGTAGATGGGTGCTTTGGGTAAAGCAACGCGCAGCCGTCATTCCGGGCTCGAGCCGGAATCCAGGGCTACGAAGCTGGATGCCGGATCAAGTCCGGCATGACGGTTTCTGTAAAGTTGGGTGCGGGAATCGACCCCCCTCGTCATTCCGGGCTCGACCCGGAATCCAGTGCTACGAAGCTGGATGCCGGATCAAGTCCGGCATGACGGTTTCTGTAAAGTTGGGTGCGGGAATCGACCCCCCTCGTCATTCCGGGCTTGACCCGGAATCCAGTGCTACGAAGCCGGATGCAGGATCGAATCCTACATGACGATCAGGCGGTTAGCTTTTCGGTTGGCGGTACTTTGAGTCTTTAGGCGGAATAATATCGCCATCCTCATCCAGCTCCGGAAATGGCAACTTGTACTGCTCACAATATCTCACAATTTTCGGGTGCATCCAGCGAAACAGAATATCTTTTATTTCCGGATCTTCTTCGTCGAGCACTTTGTTTTCATACATGCCCGCGTTGGTCCGCTGATACATCGCTTCCTGCAGAATAATCGCCGCGGCCACACTCACGTTGTAGCTTTCCACCATGCCGATAATCGGAATGGTGACATGGTCGTCGGCGTGCTCGGCGGCGTAATCGCTGAGGCCATCTTTCTCGGCGCCCATGACGAGGGCGAAGGGTTGGGTGTAGTCGGCTTGTCGGTAGTCGATAGCGCGGTCGGACCAGTGGGCGGCGTAGAGGTGCATGCCCTGCTGTTTTAGGTGAGCCATACCGGTTTGAATATCGGGGTAGACGCTGTTCCCTGTAAAGCGGCCGCTGCCTCCGGCGGTGTTGTGATAAATCTTGTGACCGTGGGTGGGCTGCACCATGTGGATTTCGGGGATGCCGACAGCGTCAGCAGTCCGCAGCATGGCAGAGATATTCTGGGCTTTATGTACCTGGTCGGTAAGGATCGTCATATCGTGCTGGCGCTGGCGGAGCACCTGCTTGAATTTCTCGTAGCGGCTGCGGCTCATGGTACTTCTGTCTTGTTCGGTCTTTGGGGTGCCGCGGATTATAGCATCGTGGGTTCTAAAGGGTTTTGTGGTGCCGGCTTTGGACGTGTGGGGGCGGCACTGCTACCGAGTACACCTTTGCGAGACACGCCGTAAACCCATCCCTGGGGGCTCGGCTGCGGCCGTCCTGGCCGCAGACGGTCCCGCAAAGGTGTACTCGGTATCAGCGCCTTCGCATCGGAGAACTTACAGTTCGACGCGCGAGTAGTGTTCTACTTCTGGGAATGGATCGTAGAAGTGGTGGAGGAGGGCTTTCCAGTTTTGGTATTCGGGAGACTTTCGGAAGCCTTGGGTGTGGTCTTCTAGTTTTTCCCAGTTTACTAAGAGGATGTAGCGGTTTTCTGTTTCCAGGCACTTTTGTAATTGGTGATTTATGTAGCCTGGCATTGAGGAAATGATGTTTTGTGCCTTCTTGAAGGTACGTTCAAAATCTTTATTCTGATTGGGCTTTATGTCCAGAATTGCAACTTCAAGAATCACGCAAGTTCCTTAAAAAGTACACACTTAAATACGAAGGTAAAGTACCGGGTACAGGTTTTCAGGAGCGTCGGCGACAGGGACGTCGCCGACGCAGCGTACAGGGATGTATTTACAGGGGGGCGCCTAGCTCGGTTTCGAAAAGCTACACCCGGTGCTTTGCCGCCACCGAGCCTGCTTACTCGGGACCACTGAACTACTTCAAAGGTGCGGAAAAGGGTTCCACTGTTACCCAATCCCCAGTTTCACAATCCCCACCTTCTCTCGGCAAAACAACAAAACAGTTCGCCGAAGCAAAGCCGGAAAGAATATGACTTCCCTGAATTCCACGAGTCTCCACCACCTGAATCCCATCCTCATCACGATAGGTAAACCCGCGTTGATAATCCGTGCGTCCTGGTCTCTTGCGGATATCGTTCAGTAGCCGCGCGCGAACCTGCAGTGGAGGCTGGCGGAATTGTTCGGAGGTGCCGCGCAATTTTTCAAGGGCGGGGACGACCAGTTGATACAGGGTGACGATTGCGGAAACTGGATTGCCGGGTAGACCGAAGAACAGCGTTTCACCGTCGGTTTTTGGGAGGCGTCCGAAAGCGAAGGGTTTGCCGGGTTTGATCGCGAGTTTCCAGAAACCGATTTCGCCAAGTTCCTGCAATACGGTTTTGGTGAAATCCGCTTCACCTACGGAGACACCGCCGCTGGTGATGACAAAGTCTGCGTTGTCGCGGGCTTTGATAAACGCCTCGCGGATTTTTTCTGGCTGATCCGGCCAACAGCCGAGATCCAGAATATCCACATCCAGTTGTTCCAGCGCAGCCTGTAGTGCAATTCGATTGCTATCGTAGATGTCGCCGTCGCCCAGTTCGGATGCCGGGGTGCCGATAGGTTTCAGTTCATCACCGATAGAGAGCAGGGCGGCTTTGAGTTTACGCAGTACCGTGACTTCGGCCACACCGGCGCCGGCTAACAGTGCAATGTGGGGGACTTTGATTTTGGAGCCGACTGGTATGAGGCTCTGGCCGGTATGAACATCTTCGCCTCGGCGGCGAATATTTTCGCCGGGTCTGGCAGGGCGGCTCATGGAGAGTTGGTCGCCATCTAAAGTGCAGTTTTCCTGCATCTGTACGCGGTCTGCGCCCGCGGGTACGGCGGCACCGGTGGTGATTCGGGTAGCCTGGCCTGGCTCTAGAGTGCCATTAAAGGGATGGCCGGCGAGGCTTTTTCCGATGATGGTGTAGCTGTCATGGTCGCCGCTCAGGGCGTAGCCGTCCATGGCGGAGTTGTCGCAGGGGGGCAGATCAAGTGCGGCCAGTACGGGCTCGGCCAATACGCGGCCACAGGCCTGACTCAATGGGACAGTTTCGGTCGCGGTGATGGGGTTGATGCTGTCGATCAGCATCTGTTTGGCCACTTCTACGGAACGCAGGCCGTTTTCTGCACAGGCATCAGTCATTGTTATTGCCTTAAATCTTGTCTGTTTGGTCGAGAAGATAGCTGGGCTGGGTGGGATTTGCCAAGTACTGATATGGGATTGTTCGCTCCATCGTCATTCCGGGCTAGACCCGGAATCCAGCACTACGAAGCTGGATGCCGGATCAGGTCCGGCATGACGGTGATAGAGCGTGAGAGTAGCCGTATCGTAATTCCCAGTGGATTCACCGCTCTCCCGTCATTCCGGGCTCGACCCGGAATCCAGCGCAACGAAGCTGGATGCCGGATCAGGTCCGGCATGACGGTGATAGAGCTCGAGAGTAGCTGTATCGTACTTACCGGTTGATTCGCCGCTCTCCCGTCATTCCGGGCTCGACCCGGAATCCAGCGCAACGAAGCTGGATGCCGGATCAAGTCCGGCATGACGGTGATAGAGCTTGAGAGTAGCTGTGTCGCACTTACCGGTTGATTCGCCGCTCTCCGGTCATTCCGGGCTCGACCCGGAATCCAGCGCTACGAAGCTGGATGCCGGATCAGGTCCGGCATGACGATAATCTGGTCGTTATCCGACTGCCACCGCGAGATTGGTATTCAGCAGCGCCGAAATTTCCGGCTTGCAGGAACCGCAGTTGGTACCACATCCCAGCAGTTCACCCAGAGCATCAACCGACGCTGCACCTTCGGCAATGGCCACTTCGATTTCCTTGCGGGAAACCTGCAGACAGGTACATACCATCTGCGCGCCGGCGGGTACGTCATGCAAGAGTTTGGCGGGGGCGTCTGGCAGTGGCTCTTGCAGGGCGTTTTCCAGGGTTTTGCGGTCCGGCAGGCCCTGCCAGTCGGCGCTGGTGAAGACCAGTAGTTCCATCTCTTCGCTGTGCAGTAACCAGCGTTCACCGCTGGGCAGTTGCAGCTGCTTGCGATTGAGTTGTTTGCCGCTCAGGTTGAACAGCTTGTCCGCCATCGACTGCCAGTCCGGCTGCTTTTTCAGGGCCAGCTCGAAACGGTAGCCGCCTTCCACCGGTACCCGATACCAGTGCAGGATGGTTTCAAACAGCTGCGCATCGCCGGCCTGCAGGCGGCTGTGGAGTTCTTCCGCGGCTTTGCTGCGTAGCAATAAACAGGCGTAGCTGTGGGCGGAGAGTGGTTCTACCTTTACCGCCACTTGCTTCAACTCTGGTTGGCCGGAGAAGGGGTCGGTGAAGGGGATGGCCAGGGCGCTGACGGTGGCGTTGTGGGCGAGGCTGTCGCTCCAGTGGATGGGGGCAAACAGCTGGCCGGGCTTTTGGCTACTAGTAACGCGGGCGCGGCCGAAAAACTGGCCTTTCTCGCTTTCCACGCGCACCAGTTGCGCATCTTCGATACCGAATTTAGACGCTTCCTGCGGGTGTACGTGCAGTTCCGGCGCTTCGCTATGGTCCAGCAGTTTGCGCGCGCGGCCGGTGCGGGTCATGGTGTGCCACTGATCGCGCAGACGGCCGCTGTTCAGTACCAGCGGGAATTCGTCGCGGGTTTCTTGTTTCGGGCATTGGGGCTGCACGGCGATAAAGCGCGCGCGGCCATTGGGCGTATAGAAATCGCCATCGCTGAACAGGCGCGCGGTGCCGTTGGGGTGTTCGGCGTTAGCCGGCCACTGCACTGGGGTAAAGAAGTCGTATTCCTGATCACTGATATTCGCCAGCGCGGAAATATCGAAGGCGCGGCGGGCCTGATTGCGGTGGTTTTCGAAACCGGACAGGGCCGCGTGTTCGCGGAAAATATCCGCCGGGGTTTCAAAATCAAACGCTTCGCCAAAGCCGAGGCGCTTTGCCACGTCGCAGATGATTTCCCAGTCGTGGCGGGCTTCCCCCGGTTTCGGCAGAAAACCTTTCTGACGGGAGATACGGCGCTCGGAGTTGGTGACGGTGCCGGTCTTTTCACCCCAGGTGGTCGCGGGCAACAACAGGTCGGCGGTGCGCGCGGTATCGGTATCGCCGACACAGTCGGAGACGATCACCGTGGGGCAGTTTTTCAGGGCGGCGGCGACGCGGCGTGCATCCGGCATACTCACCGCCGGATTGGTGGCCATGATCCACACGGCCTTGATCTGACCGCTCTCCACCGCGTTAAACAGATCCACCGCCTTCAGGCCCGGGCCCTGTGCCATCTTGGTGGCATTCCAGAAGCGGCCCACACGGTCGATATTGTCTTTGGTGAAATCCATATGCGCGGCGAGCATATTTGCCAGGCCACCCACCTCACGCCCGCCCATGGCATTGGGCTGGCCGGTAATGGAGAAGGGGCCGCAGCCGGGCCTGCCGATGCGGCCGGTGGCCAGGTGGCAATTGATAATGGTGTTATTTTTATCGGTGCCGGTGCTGGACTGATTGACGCCCTGGGAATAGAAACTGATGGTTTTTTCCGTGGTGCGGAACAGCTCGTAGAATTCGAGCAGTTGTTCCTGCTCCACACTGCAGTATTCCGCCACTTTCTCCGGCGTCCACTCCGCGGCTGCGTAAAGCGCGTCGGGAAAGCTTTCCGTGTGGTTGTCGATAAATTCCTGGTCCAGCGCGCCGAACTCGGTCAGGTAATGGAGCAGGCCATTGAATATAGCCGCATCGCTACCCGGCGTGATCGCCAGGTGCATATCCGCCATTTCACTGGTGGCACTGCCGCGGGGGTCTACTACCACCAGCTTGGCGTTCGCGGCCTGCATCCGCTGGAACAGAATCGGGTGGGTCCAGGCGGCATTGGAGCCGATCAGAACCACCAGCTCCGCCTCGTCCAGATCCTCGTAATTACACGGCACCGCATCCGCACCCAGCGCGCGTTTGTAGGCGGCGACCGCGGAGGACATACACAGGCGGGAATTGGTATCCACATTGCCCGTGCCGATAAATCCCTTCATCAGTTTGTTGGCAACGTAATAGTCTTCGGTCAACAACTGACCGGACAGGTAAAACGCCACCGAATCCGGCCCGTGCTCGTCAATGGTCTCACGCAGTCTGGAAGCAGCAAATTCCAGCGCCGTTTCCCAGTCGCACTCTTCGCCGTGCAACTGCGGCTTTAACAGACGCCCGTGGTTGCCGAGGGTATCCGCCAGGGACGAACCCTTAACGCACAGCTTGCCCTTGTTGGCCGGATGCTGTTCATCCCCCTGGATACGAATCACATCCTCGCCACTGGAAGGGCTCGACTCCCGCGTCGCCGCCACCCCACAACCCACCCCGCAATAGGGGCAGGTGGTGCAGGAACGGTGGGCGCTGAACAGTTCGGTTAATGCCATTGGAGACTGCTTATTTTCTGGTTCTTATTGATCGATCTTAATCAGCACATCATCGCCTTCAAAGGCAACGGGGAAGGTCTCCAGCTTGAGTTCTTCCTCCTCCAGACACTGCCCGTCGGTCAGACGGTAGTGCTGCTTGTACAGCGGCGAGGCAACGGTCAGTTCACCGTCAATTTCCGCCACAATACCGCGGCCGATCACGCCCGCATTGGCGACAGGGTCCCAGTTATCAACAGCGTACAACTGGGGTTCCTGGGTGGGTAAAAAAAACAGGGCAATCTGACGACCGCCCACAAGAGCGCACACTCCGGAATCGGCTACAAGATCTGATCGCTTGCAGACTTGCAGCCACTCGGTGCGGGTTATGGCAACTTCGCTCATTCTGGTTCTCCACAAATGGTGGTGGTGAAATTCTTAAAACTTGTGTTCTTTTCCAGCCTCTGTGGGGCTGGATTCCGGCCTGCGCCGGAATGACGCGGGGCGGAGTGGTTCTATTTAGCTCCTGTGGAGCTGGATTCCGTACCGGATCAAGTCCGGCATGACGGCGCCGGAATGACGATACGAGGTCGATGCGAAGGTGGAGTGCCGGGTGTCAGGTTTCAGGAGCGTCGGCGACAGGGACGTCGCCGACGCAGCGTACATGGATGTACTTGCAGCGGTCCTGAAACCTGACACCCGGTGCTCCACCGCCACCGGGCTAATTCAAGCCTCTACGCCGGCTCGGCAATCTTGACGATTTCTTCCTGGGTCGCAGGACGGCGTTGTTCGCGCTCTTCTACGAAGACGATCTTCTCGTCTTTCTCGTCGGTGTTCACGAACTGGCGGAAGCGCTTGACCATCTCCGGGTCGTTGATCGCGGTTTTCCACTCACACTGGTAAGTGCCAACCACATTACCCATCTGACGCTCCAGCTCATCGCAGATACCCAGTTTGTCCTCGATCACCACCTCACGCAGGTAATCCAGACCGCCTTCCAGGTTCTCCAGCCATACCGAAGTACGCTGCAGTTTGTCCGCCGTGCGCACATAGAACATCAGCACCCGGTCGATATATTTAATCAGCGTCACATCATCCAGATCCGTCGCGAACAGGTCCGCGTGACGCGGGCGCATACCGCCGTTACCACACACATACAGGTTCCAGCCGTTCTCGGTAGCAATTACACCAATATCTTTACTCTGGGCTTCCGCACACTCACGGGTACAACCGGAAACCGCCATCTTGATCTTGTGCGGCGAACGCAGGCCCTTGTAGCGGTTCTCGACCGTCAGTGCCATGCCCACACTGTCCTGGACACCAAAGCGACACCAGGTACTACCCACACAGGATTTCACCGTACGCAGGGACTTGCCGTACGCGTGGCCAGTCTCAAAGCCCGCATCGGTCAGCTCGCGCCAGATTTCCGGTAGCTCTTCCAGGCGCGCGCCGAACAGGTCGATACGCTGGCCGCCGGTGATTTTGGTATACAGGTCGTACTTCTTCGCCACCTGGCCCAGCACGATCAGTTTGTCGGGCGTAATCTCACCGCCGGCAATACGCGGAACCACGGAGTAGGTACCGTTCTTCTGCATGTTCGCCATAAAGGTATCGTTGGTGTCCTGCAGACCAACGTGGGGCTTCTCGTGAATATGTTCGTTCCACAGAGAGGCGAAAATGGAAGCCGCGGTAGGCTTACAGATTTCACAGCCTTTACCGGAACCGTGCTTGTGCAGCAGCTCGTCGAAGGTCTTGATTTCCTCTACCTGCACCATGTGGAAAATTTCCTGGCGGGTGTAGGGGAAATGCGGGCAGAGGTCGTTGTTGACTTCCATCCCCAGAGCCGCGAGCTCTGCATCCACCACATTTTTCAGCAGCGCAGAACAGCCGCCACAACCGGTGGCCGCTTTGGTGCAGTCTTTGACTTCGCCCACAGAGCAGCAACCACCCTGTACCGCGCCGACGATATCGCCCTTGCTCACATTGTGACAGGAGCAGATGGTGGCGGTGTCTGGCAGCGCGTCGGCACCGAGAGTCGGGGCGGCGCCGTCCAGTGCCGGCAGGATCAGTTGCTCCGGGTGCTCCGGCAGATCCATATCGTTCAGGTGGTATTGCAGCAGGGTGTCGTAATCACCGGTGTCGCCTACCAGTACCGCGCCGCGCAGTTTCTTGCCTTCGCGGTCGGTGATCATGCGCTTGTACACGCCGGTCTGCTCATCAACGAAGGTGATCGCAGCGGAACCTTCCGCACGGCCGTGAGCATCGCCGATGGAGCCAACTTCCACGCCCAGCAGTTTCAGCTTGGTGCTCATGTCCGCACCGTTGAACTCGGCTGCCTCGCCACACAGTAGGGAAACCGCGGTGCGCGCCATGGTGTAGCCGGGGGCTACCAAGCCGTAGATAAAGTTGTTGAACAGGGCACACTCGCCGATGGCGAAAATATTTTTGTCGGAGGTGCGGCAGGTATTGTCCACCACGATACCGCCGCGCTCACCCAGTTCGATACCAGCGGATTTGGCCAGGCTGTCTTCCGGGCGGATACCGGCGGAAAACACAATCAGGTCGGTATCCAGGGACTTGTCGCCCTTGAAGTTCATGCGCAGGCGACCGCCGTCCACTTCTTCGATCAGTTCGGTGGCGGTGCTGGTGTGTACGGTCACGCCCAGCTCTTCAATTTTTTCCCGCAGCAGTTTGGAGCCGCCTTCGTCCAGCTGTACGGACATCAGGCCCGGGGCGAATTCCACCACGTGGGCTTCCAGGCCCAGCTGCTTGAGTGCGTTGGCCGCTTCCAGACCCAGCAGGCCACCGCCCACAACTACGCCGACCTTGCCGTCTTTGGCGGCGGCCTGGATTTTGTCGAGGTCTTCGAGGGTGCGGTACACGAAGCACTTGTCGTGCTGGTGGCCGGGGATTGGCGGTACGAAAGGATAGGAACCGGTGGCCAGGATCAGGTGATCGTACGCTTCACTTGCGCCACTGGCGGAGGTCACGATTTTGTTTTCGCGGTCGATGCCCACGGCGGCATCGTTCAGACGCAGGTCGTAACCCCACTCGCGGTACTGCTCGACCTTGCCCATGGCCAGGTCGTCGGCGGTGCGGCCGCCGAAGTACTCGGAGAGGTGTACCCGGTCGTAGGCGGGGCGGGGTTCGGCGCAGAATACCAGCACGTCGAACAGTTCCCGTTCGGGACGATTTGCCAGTTGTTCCAGGAAGTGGTGACCCACCATGCCGTTGCCGATGACGACGATTTTTTGCTTAACCATAATCTCTGCCGTTTGAACCTGATTGGTTTCGACAGAAGTACAGCGTTGGGGGAGGGCCTGGGTAGCTTGCGGCTGCACGGGCGTCCCCTCTTCTGTCGAAGAGTGTCAGGCGCCGTTGCCTTGCTAAAAGAATTTCGGATTGTGACTAAAGATATTCAATCTCTGTGCCAACTTTTACGAGCGGCGGAAGGTGGGGGAAACCACAGGATTTGTGCGGTTTATTGGCGATTTCCCATAGCGGTGCGCGTTAATTTGGTGCGGTTCCGTCAGGCTTGCGTCAAAGAGGGGCAGGTTACAGGAAGTACAGCAGGTGAGACAGAATCGCCAGCACCGCGACCGTCTGCCAGAATAGCAGCGGATTGCGCTCCATCAGCGGCGGTCTATCCGCACTATCGAATTTTTTGTTGGGCGTGCTGAGGTCGTGCACAAACTCCGACAGTGCCGGGTAGCGGTTCTTCGGGTCTGGCGCACAGGCCTTACGCAGGGCGCCATCGATCCAGTCCGGAATATCTTCCCGCTGCCGACGCGCACTGAGATAGCGCAGGCTGGCGTAGTTCTTTAATTGATAGTGGTTGCTGCCGAAGCGTTCTTTATAGGGGTAGTGCCCGGTGAGCATCTCGTAGGCGATGACCCCGAGGGAGAAGATATCCGAGCGGTGGCTGGCCGCATCACTGAAGAAATATTCCGGAGCACAGTAATTTTTGCTGCCGGGCGGTGCACTGTCCTGGTAACGCAATAGCTCCTGCAACCCCGCTGCATTGGCGCCGCCCAGATCGATCAGCTTCAGGCGACCGGTGGAATCCACCATGATGTTTTCTGGCTTCAGATCCCCGTGCACGATTTCCAGCCGTTGCAGGCGGCGCAGGGCGCTCACCAGCTGCTGCACCAGATTGCGCACCTGATCCAGCGGCGGTTCCGGATTCAACTGCATCCACTGCCGCAGATTCTGCCCGTCCACATACTCCATAACGTGGTAAAGAAACTGACGCTCCTTGCGCGGCGGATACACCTTCACAATGGCCGGATGCTCCAGCCGACGCCCGGTCCATTCCTCGGCGATAAACCGCTCGATATAAGCCGGGTCGTCACTGAAATTTTCCGACGGCGCCTTCAAAGCGCGCAGCGCATCGGATTCCATATCTCGCACCAGATACAGATAACTGCGACTGCTCGCGTGCAGCTCCTGCAGCACCTCGTAACCGTCGATCTTGTTGCCCGGTTGCAGCGGAGGTGGGAAGGGTAACTGGCTTGTCGCCAGCATCACATCGTCCGCCTCCAGCGTATCCAGCACATTCACCCGGCACAGCGCCAGGCTCAAGTTGTCCTTGCTGCCATTATCCAGCGCCGCCGACATCAGCGGCTGTGCCGCCTCCAGCTGGTGCTCTACCAGCAGATCCTTGAATTGCCTGGTCGGCAGAAAATCGTGAATACCATCGGTGGTCACACAAAACAGATCGCCCGCTTCCAGCGGCTCCTGGCGGTAATCCACCTCGATATGCGCATCCATCCCCAGTGCGCGGCTCAAAAACGTCCGCCCTGGTCCCAGGGTGCGGCTGTGGTCCTGTGTCAGGCATTCGAGCTTGCCGTCTCTCAGTCGATAAATCCGCGAATCCCCGATATGAATCAGATGCGCGGTAGAGCCTTTCAGCATCACCGCCGAGAAGGTCGTCAACCAACCCCGCTGCACCTCATCCGCGCCGCCGCTCTGCCGGTACAGCCAGCCATTCAGTGCGTGCAAAACCCGCGCCGCCGCCTGCTTTACCGACCAGGAATCCGGCGTACTGTAATAGTCGGAAATAAACCCGCTCACCGCCGCCCGCGCCGCCGCACCCCCGGCCTCCGCGCTGCCCACCCCATCCGCAATCGCGGCGAGAGAACCGCGATAACGCAGATCGCTGCCGGTGGCCCGGTAGATCGCAACCGCGTCGTCGTTGTAGGCGCGCTGTCCGCACTCGGTGGCCGTGGCAAATTCCAGGTTCTCGGAATTGGAGGCCTGTTGGTCTGAATCGGGCACGGTGATGGTTTCGCAGGTGGTGTTCAAAATAGGTGGTCTCTTTCGTCATTCCGGGCCTGACCCGGAATCCAGTGCTACGAAGCTGGATGCCGGATCAAGTCCGGCATGACGGTTTATAAAGTCGGTGCCAGAATTCGCCCCTCTCGTCATTCCGGGCCTGACCCGGAATCCAGTGCTGCGAAGCTGGATGCCGGATCGAGTCCGGCATGACCGTATTTGAAGAATTACGCAACGTCGATCAGAGAAACACTACCATCCGGCATGACTTCCGCCATCTGACCTTCCGGTTCTTCCAGGAACAGCAGCGTCACAAAGCCAAGCACCGCCGTACCCGCAATCACCAGGAAGAAGGTCTGGTAAGAAACCATGCTCAGCACCGTCAGATAAAACACCGCGCCCACATTCCCGTAAGCCCCGGTCATCCCCGCAATCTGCCCGGTCAGGCGACGCTTGATCAGCGGTACCACCGCAAACACCGCACCCTCACCGGATTGCACGAAGAAAGAACATGCCATCGCCGCAGCCACCGCCAGGTATAAAGGCCACTCGCTGTCGATCATGCTCATGGTCAGATAGCCCAGCGCCAGACCCGCCGTCAGAATCAGCAGCGTACTCTTGCGCCCGAACCGGTCACTGATCAAACCACCCGCCGGGCGGGACATCAGGTTCATAAACGCATAAGCAGAAGCCAGCAGGCCCGCTTTCACCGGATCCAGGGTAAAGGTCTCCGAGAAAAACAGCGGCAGCATGGAAATCACCGCAAGCTCAGAACCGAAAGTGGCGAAGTACAGAATGTTCAGCACCGCCACCTGCTTGAACTGATAGCGATGGATCGGCTCCGGCAGTTTGACGAAAATTTCTTTGTTGATGTCGTAACACTTCTTCGCATCAAACACGTACAGCGCCACCAGGGATACATAAATCGCGATCGCCACCGGCATTGCCAGCATGCCCACGCCCGCCGGCGACAGCTTCCAGGTCAGCAGCGCCAGCGCCGCATACATGGGCACCTTCATGATCAGCAGCAGTACAAAGTCCGACGGGCTGGACACTTCCATACCGCCGATTTTCTTCGGCTTGAAATAGGTGCCGCCTTTCGGAGTGTCGGTTACCGAGCGGTAATAAATCACACTGTAAACCAGCGCAATCACACCGGTAATACCGATGGCATAGCGCCAGCCGTCGTCGCCACCGAACAGCAGTGCGATGGTCGGCAGACTCATGGCACCGGCGGCAGAACCAAAGTTACCCCAGCCACCGTAAATACCTTCCGCGGTACCCAGCTGCTTTGCCGGGAACCACTCGGAAACCATGCGGATGCCAATCACGAACCCTGCGCCGATAAAGCCCAGCAGAAAACGGCCGATAGCCGCCGCGGTAAAGCTGTCCGCCAGCGCAAAGATAAAACAGGGGATACTGCCAATGGCCAGCAGCAGGGAATAGGTCAGGCGCGGGCCGTATTTATCGGTCAGCATGCCGATAATCACCCGCGCCGGAATGGTCAGCGCCACGTTCAGGATCAGCAGTGTCTTCACTTGCTCGGAGGTGAGCGACAGGCTGTCGGCAATGGCCATCAGCAGCGGTGCGTGGTTGAACCAGGCAAGGAAGGTAATAAAGAAAGCGATCCAGGTCAGGTGCAGCACCCGGATCTTTCCTTTGAAGGAAAACAGATTTAAAGAATCACTGGACATGGTCGTATCCCGTTAGTTATGAATCTTTTCTCTGTTCTGTTGCGGTCGCCGCCCGAAACGCGAGCTCGTCATCCCCGCGAACGCGGGGATCCAGATACCGCAGAGCTGGATTCCCGCCTTCGCGGGAATGACGGAAGTGGAAGAGCTCAGGCTACATCAATCAGGGAGACACTGCCGTCCGGCATCACCTCTACCATATGGCCTTCCGGCTCTTCCATCAGCAACAGAACAATAAAACTGAAAACAGCGGTGCCGGCGATCACCAGGAAAAACGTCTGGTAATCCACCAGGGTCAGCACCGTCAGAAAAAATACCGCGCCCACATTGCCGTAGGCGCCGGTCATACCGGCAATCTGGCCGGTGAGGCGGCGCTTTATCAGCGGCACTACCGCGAATACCGCACCGGCACCGGCCTGTACAAAGAAGGAACACAGCATGGCCGCACCCACCGCCAGGTACAGCGGCCAGGTTTCACCGATCTGGCTCATCAGCAGGTAACCGCAGGCGAGGCCCGCCACCAGAATCATCAGCACCGGTTTGCGACCATATTTATCGCTCAGCAGACCGCCGGTGGGGCGGGAAACCAGGTTCATAAAGGAATAGGCGGAGGCCACCAGACCGGCTTTTACCGGGTCCAGGGTGAAGGTCTCGAAGAAAAACAGCGGCAGCATGGAGATCACTGCCAGCTCGGAACCGAAAGTGGCGAAGTACAGCAGATTGAGAATCGCCACCTGCTTGAATTTGTAGCGGTGAATCGGCGCCGGTGGATTGGTGAAAACCTCCCGGTTGATGCTCCAGGTTTTTTTCAGTTCCAGCAGATAGAGACCGGTGAGGGCGGCGTAAATGGTGTAGGTCCAGAACTGATTCAGCAGGCCCACTTCCGCCGGCGACAGTTTCCAGGTCAACAGCGCCAGGGCGCCGTACATGGGCAGCTTCATAAACAGCAGCAGAAAAAAGTCGCCGCTACTGGTCACTTCCATCGCGCCGATTTTTTTCGGCTTGAAATAGGTCGATCCTTTGGGAGTGTCGGTCACGCTGTTGTAGTAGACCACGCTGTACAGCAGCGCGATCACACCGGTGAGACCAATGGCGTAGCGCCAGCCGTCGTCACCACCGAATACTAATGCTAGGGAAGGCAGTAAGATGGCGCCGGCGGCGGAACCGAAGTTACCCCAGCCTCCGTAGACACCCTCGGCGGTGCCGAGGTGGCGGGCGGGGAACCACTCGCTCACCATGCGGATACCGATCACGAAGCCGGCACCGATAAAGCCCATAAAAAAGCGGGCGATGGCCGCCTGCACAAAACTGTCGGCCAGGGCGAATACGAAACAGGGAAGGCCGCCGATGGCCAGCAGCGCGGAGAAGGTCAGGCGCGGGCCGTATTTGTCGGTGAGCATGCCGATGATCATGCGCGCGGGAATGGTCAGCGCCACGTTCAGGATCAGCAGGGTTTTTACCTGGTCCGGAGTCAGTGCCAGGCTTTCTGCGATGGCCATCAGCAGCGGGGCGTGGCTGAACCAGGCAAAGAAGCACAGGAAAAAGGCCAGCCAGGTCATGTGCAGGATTTTGACGTTACCGGTAAACGACAACAGGTTCAGGCGATCGGATTGACTGTGTCCAGACATCGGTTTCTCTAATTCCCTCATCGGAGCAGCTGGGTTCGTGTCGGCGGGGCCAAATCGCAGACACAAAAAAAGCCCACGGGCGCAGCTGGCTGCCGCCGGTGGACTTCGCTGTCCTGAATTTCGTATTCGCTATGGTTTCTCAATAAAGAGATGGCGCTACTGACTTCAGCGTTGGGATTTGCCCGAGTCTTGCTCAGGTCTGTTGTTTTTATCCCGCCGCTTTGCGCGCGCATTTAATAGGTATTCAATATCTGTGCCATTTTTGGGCGAGGTACGGATGGTGGTGCAAAGGGGGGAAGTCTATTGGTGCGGGAGAGAGTGGGTGCCCTGTTTTGGGCTGTTTTGAGCGCCCCGGTGCACGCTTGTGCACCGGGGGCGGGCGAGCCCTGGTCGGGCTGGGGGTTAATTGGTGCGGGCGTGCCTGGGGGCGCTCAGCTGCTGGTGGCGAATATAGTCCAGGGTTTGCTGGTGGAGATCGGACTGGAACAGCGCCGCCGTGTCCATATCCACCGGCGCAATCTCATTACACAGGGTGAGCAGCTCGCGGGCCTTCTTCTCGGTGGGGCGGCCGTGGTCCGTCTGCGGGTGGGCGAACAGGTGCCAGCCGGTATTCTGTGTCGGTTCGCGGCCTTGCTGGCTCAGCAGTTGGTCGTTCAGGGAGGCGGCAAAGGTTTCCTCCGGCAGGTCGAGATATTCGGCCCGGGCCAAAATACCGATGGCATCGCGGCGGTGACTGCGGTCGCTCAACCAGCCGCAGGCTTCCAGCAGGGCGGCGCGCAGGGCCAGGTGGGTGGCCGGGTTGGCCTCGTGCCAGCTCTGGGTGACTGCCAGCACTTTTTCCGGCATTGCTGGCATCAGGGCATTGTTGGGGGTGGCGATCACACCGATACCTTCCTGTACCGCGAGGGTGTTCCAGGGCTCGCCCACACAGAAACCATCGATATCGCCGCGGCGCAAATGATCCACCATCTGCTCCGGTGGCAGTACCAGCAGGCGTACATCGGTATCGGGGTTGATGCCGGCGCTGTTCAGCCAGTGACGCAGTTGCAGAGTGTGGCTGGCAAAGGGGTAGACGCTGGCAAAGGTCAGCGGCGCTTCATCGTCACCGCGGGCGTCAATAAATGCTTTGAGTGCGGCACCGGTGCCGGCGGCATCGTCGGTATCTGTCTGCAGCTGATCGTAGAGCGCTTTTGACAGGGTGATGGCGTTGCCGTTGCAGCTAAGGATCAGGCCACTGAGAAGCTGTTCTTCGCAGTGTGGCAGCGTCTGCTTCAGGGTCAGTGGCATGGGGGCCAGCATCGCCGCGGCATCGGCGGCGCCACCAATCAGTTTGTCGCGCAGGGTGGCCCAGGAGGTTTCCCGCTGCAACCCCACGTTCAGTCCGTAGCGATCAAACAGGCCCATCTCGCGAGCAATGATCAGCGGTGCGCTGTCGGTGAGGCGCAGGTAAAGAAGTTTCAGGTTTGGCTTTTCGGCTTGCAGGCTGCTCACAGTAATACTCTCGAATTCTTTTTAGTCATTGGTCGCACCAGGGGGTCTTCCGTATTAATTCACTGCGCTCTGCAGATGCGTGACGATCTGCTCTGCCACATTGCGCATGGTGGAATTGCTGTTCATGGCCAGGGTGCGCAGGGTCTGGTGGGCGGCCTGCTCGCTGATGTTTTTGCGCGCCATCAGCAGGCCTTTGGCCCGCTCAATGATTTTGCGCTCGTCGAGTTGCTGCTGGGTGCGCTCCAGGGATTGGCGCAGGTGCTGGTAGCTGCGAAACTGGGCCATGGCGATTTCGATGGCCGGTGCCACCCGCTCCGCGGACAGGCCCTCGGCCATATAGGCGCTGACCCCGGCCTCTACCGCACTGGTAATAAACTCAGCGCCGCCGCGGGCGGAGAACATCGCCACCGGGGTGGGATTGTGCTGGTTGATCACCGACAGGCTCTCGAGAATATCCCGGTCCGGGGATTCGATATCGATCAGCACGATGTCCGGGCGGTGTTGTTCTACCTGAAACAGCAGGCCTTCGGCACTGGAAAGTTGAGCCAGCAGGTTGTAGCCGGCAGCGGTGAGCTGCCCGGCGACCATAGAGGCGCGTTCGGGCTGGTCATCGACCAGCAGAATACTGATAGGGGCAGTGGCAGGTATCGTCGTCATCGCTTCCGTCAAAACTTCAGTTCGAACTGCAGCCAGAACTTGTCCGAATCGGTGCTGAAGGTATCAGCATCGTAGGTGGCGTACTTGGCGAGCAGGCCGATATTTCTTGTTATGGCATAGGTCGCTACCAGGTCGAGTTCGTTGCCGTACTCGCGGCTGTGGCGATCGCTATAGAATTTATGCAAAGTCGCTGCAATCTTGATGCCAGAGACAGCGGCTGAGCTGTCGACTCATCAGTCCCAAGTACCATCCCGAGCACCATCAATTCCTGCAGTCCGGCAGGCATAAAAAAGCCCGGCGGCACGGATTGTGCAGCCGGGCTTCTTTGCCTGAGGTATATGGACAATCAAAACTCGTACCAACTGCAGCAGATCCCGTGAACCTTCGGGAAAACCTGACCTCCCGGACCGGTAGTGGACGGGTGATGCGCTTGGCCGTTGCCCTGGGTGCCTCCAGTTGGTGCGAGGCGGGCGGCATTGGCGGCAATTTGGTGCAGTGCTGACTGTTGCGGCCTCAAAAGGGAGCCGCGGAGCGAAATAGCCCTTTTGGGCTAGTGGAGTCCGCTATGGATTATGCGAAGCTGCTTTTGTTGTATCGTTTCCTTTTCAGGATGTCACAAGGAAGGATGATTCTGATGCCAGGAAGCCGTATTCAATGACCCCTCCCGATAACTTCAACTCGTTTGGCAAGCCCAGCTCCGATGCCGGCGCTGCGACGGTCAATAAGCCTCAAAACGCCCGCAGTAGCGCTGCACCCGTACAGGTTTGCCCGGTTGTTCTCGCTGGTGGTCTGTCCAGCCGCATGGGCCAGGACAAGGCGCTGCTAAAATTATCCAATGGACGCTCTCTGCTGGAGCAGGCCAAGAACCAGTTTGCCCAGATGCGCGCGGTTAATGGTGTCAATTTGATGCCCACACTGGTTAGCGGGCGTCGCCCTGGAGGGATTCCGGACCAGACCGAGGCCGTCGGTCCCCTTGGAGGCCTGCAGGCAATTTACCGGCACCTGCAACAGTGGGATTTGCCCTGTGATGCACTGCTGGTGGTACCGGTGGATATGCCTCTGCTGACCCCCGGGCTGCTGCATCGATTGTGTGTGGCCGGGCAGACCGTGGAGCAGGCGGTGTGTTATGGCAATTATTACCTGCCGTGCTGGTTGCCGCTGGGGCAGCGCTGCCGTGATTATCTGGACGCCGCGGCAGAGGGCAATGCCATTGCCTCGGTGCGTGCGCTGTTCGGCTTTATCGGGTGTATGCAGTTGCCCGAACCGGAAGGGGACTGGCACCTGAATCTGAACCGCCCGGAGGACTACCAGCGCTTCCAGGGTTAGTTCGGCACGGAGCAGTCGTTCGCTATCGAAGAGAGGTACTGATTTCGAATGACGGGACAAGCAAGCGCATTCCTTCCGCCCCGGAAGCCCCTCTCTCTGTGGACAGTGTTCGCAGTTCTCTTTTCTTTGCTACTGACAAGCTGCGGTGAGCGCTCGCAACCGGTGCTCCGGGTGGCGGTAGACGCCAGCTTCCAGCCGGCCCTGGAGGCCCTGCGGCCCCAGTTCGAATCCCTCTGTGCTTGCCGCCTGCAAATCACCGCCGGTGCCAGCGGTCTGCTCTACAGCCAGATTCGCGCAGACCACTCCCAGGCTCCCTTCGATCTGTTGTTGTCCGCCGACAGTGCGCGCCCGGTGCTGCTGGAGAAGGCCGGCCTGACGGTGCCCGCCAGTCGCCAGGCATTTGCCCGTGGGCAATTGGCGGTGTGGGCTAACCCGGTGGTGTCCAAAGACAAGTCCTCCGGCTTTTCCACGCTCTCCATGCAGCTGGCAAAGAGCGATGCCGCCCTGACACCGCGGCAACTGATCCTGTTGTTGGGGCGCGGCAAACACAAGCTGGTGGTGGCGGATCCGCAGCTGGCCCCGGACGGGGATGCGGCGGTGAAGATGCTGAAGAAGCTGCGCCTGTGGCCACGGGTCAAAAACCGGGTGGTGTATGCCGGTCATTCCGGCCATGCGCAGATCATGTTGCACCAGGGGGAGGGGGACCTGGGGGTGATTCCTTACAGCCAGGCGCTGGCCTCTGGGCGCCGCGGGCAATATATGCGCATCCCCGAGCAGTTCCACCCGCCGATCGAGTTACAGATGGTGATTTTGCGGGACACCCGCCGGCGCACTCTGGCGATTCGACTGCTGCAATATCTGCGCTCAGATGGAGTTCAGCAGAAGCTGCCGGAATTGGGTTTTCGCTCGGCAGAATAATATTCTGCAAAACGTGGAATATTTTGGTTTCAGTGGAAATAGTTACCATAAATTCCATTTATTTCCCCCGTCTGAATAGTGCAAATTCCTGGGCCGATAAATGGTTTTAATTGATACCTATTCCATTGGTGAATTATTACCATATCAAAGCGTTATTATTTATTTGGTTTAAACGGAAACACATTGGAATAGTTAACCAAATATTCCTTTATATGAATTTAAAAACCGGTTTTTGATTAATTTCGCGCCGCTTCAATGAAATGTTCACCGCCGGTTGTGATTTAATCAAAACACACGAAAGTCATGTCCTTAGTGGTGTTTTCTGTTACATGTGTAACGTAATCTGCTGTTTTTTAAGCGATTTTCCGCATTTTTGATAGATTTCCACTAAACGAGTAATAAGAATCCTCTATTTCCGTTGCCCAGTTTTATTCCCTTTAATTCATCGTCCTACCGAAACGGATTTAATTTTTCCGGGAAATTGTTTTTCCCGGAGAGGACCGCTTTCGCGCCAAAATCAGATAGCCCTGATGACGGACCGGGAAGTTCAGGATTAAATGTCAGCGGTACATAAATGACCCGGTTAACCGGGTCGGCTCTTGGCAGGATTTTATAAAGCGTTCTGGAAAGAGTTTTATAACAACGAAATATTTAACGGGAGCACAAACGGTGATTATTGCCATACCAAAGGAGACCGCGCCTGGAGAGTCGCGGGTCGCGGCAACGCCAGCCAGCGTAAAGCGTTTGCAGTCGCTGGGCTTTGACGTTGTCATCGAGCAGGGGGCCGGTGAAGCAGCCAGCTTCCCCGACGCAGAATACGAACAGGCCGGCGCCAAGCTGTGTGCCAACGCAGCGGAATGCATCAGCCAGGCGGGCATCGTACTGAAAGTACAGCAGCCCAACGACGCCGAGCTGGACCTGATTCCCAGCGGCGCCACCCTGGTGGCCTTCCTGAAGCCGGCGCAGAACGAAGCGCTGCTGAAGAAGTTCGCCGACAAGAACATCAACGCGCTGGCGGTGGAATCCATCCCACGTATTTCCCGCGCTCAGAAGATGGACGCACTGAGCTCCATGGCCAACATCGCCGGCTACCGCGCGGTGATCGAAGCGGCCCACGAGTTCGGTCGCTTCTTTACCGGCCAGATCACTGCCGCCGGTAAGATTCCGCCGGCCAAGGTGCTGGTGATCGGCGCCGGTGTTGCGGGCCTGTCCGCCATCGGTACCGCCAAGAGCATGGGGGCCATCGTGCGCGCCTTCGATACCCGCCCGGAAGTACGCGAGCAGGTAGAGTCCATGGGGGCGGAATTCCTCACCGTGGAAATCGAGGAAGACGGCTCCGGCACTGGCGGTTACGCCAAGCAGATGTCGAAAGAATTTATCGACGCGGAGATGGCCCTGTTCCGCGAACAGGCCAAGGAAGTGGACATCGTCATCACCACCGCACTGATCCCGGGCAAGCCGGCGCCAAAATTGTGGCTGGCAGACATGGTGGAAACCATGGCCGACGGTTCTGTGGTGGTGGACCTGGCCGCGGAGATGGGCGGCAACTGTGACTTCACCGAAGCGGACAAGAAAGTCGTCAAGAGCGGCGTGACCATCCTCGGTTACACCAACCTGGCGAGCCGCGCGGCCACCCAGTCGTCCACCCTGTACGCCACCAACCTGTGTCACCTGTTGACCGACATGACACCGGAGAAGAACGGCGAGATCGTCATCAACTTTGAAGACGAAGCCGTGCGCGGTGCCACCGTGGTGAAGGAAGGTGAAATCACCTGGCCGCCCCCCGCGCCGAAAATCTCTGCCGCGCCCCAGCAGAAAAAGCCGGAGCCGCAGATTGAAGTGGAACCCAAGCCGGAGAAGAAATCTTCCCCGCTGTCACTGGTGGCCTTCTGGGCCGTGGCCGGTGCACTGCTGCTGGCCCTGGGCAAATCCGCCCCGGCGGACTTCGTGGCCCACTTTACCGTGTTTGTTCTGTCCATCTTTATCGGCTGGCAGGTGATCTGGAACGTATCCCACGCCCTGCACACCCCGCTGATGAGTGTGACCAACGCCATCTCCGGCATCGTGATCATCGGTGCCCTGTTGCAGGTGGGGGCCACCGGTTCCTTCCTGGTGACCGTAATGGCATTTATCGCGGTACTGTTTGCCAGTATCAACATCTTCGGTGGTTTCTTCGTAACCCACCGTATGCTGAAAATGTTCCGTCGATAAGGAGAGACAGACATGAATAGTGTAATTTCTATGGCGTATCTGTTCTCCGCGGTGATGTTTATCCTGAGCCTCGGCGGACTGTCCACACACGAAACCGCGCGTCGCGGTAACTACTACGGCATGGTCGGTATGGCGGTTGCCATCATCGCCACCGTGGCCGGCATCACCTCCGGCGCTTACCTGCCCGTTGGCATCGCCATGGGCGTGGGCGCGGTGATCGGTATCCACTTGGCGCGCAAGGTCGAAATGACCGCAATGCCACAGCTGGTAGCCCTGTTGCACAGCTTTGTGGGCCTGGCCGCGGTACTGATCGGTTGGGGCGGCTACCTGGATCCGCGCATCAATCTCGAAGGTGCCGCGCACATCGTGCACAACTCCGAGATCTTTATCGGCGTCTTCATCGGTGCCATTACCCTGACCGGCTCCATCGTTGCCTTCGGCAAGCTGCAGGGGCTGATTTCCGGTAAGCCGCTGATGTTGCCGGCGCGTCACTGGCTGAACCTGATCGCCCTGGTGATCTGTGTGGTGCTCGGTGCCCAGTTCATCCCTGCGGACGTGAGCAATGCCACCATCATCAATCTGCTGATCATGACCGGTATCGCCCTGCTGCTGGGTATCCACCTGATCGCCGCCATCGGCGGTGCGGATATGCCGGTGGTGATTTCCATGCTGAACAGCTATTCCGGCTGGGCCGCTGCGGCCACCGGCTTTATGCTGAGCAACGACCTGCTGATTGTGATCGGTGCGCTGGTGGGCTCCTCCGGTGCCATCCTCAGCTACATCATGTGTCGCGGTATGAACCGTTCCTTTATCAGCGTGATCCTGGGTGGTTTCGGTTCCGACGGCGCCGCAGTCAGCGCCGATGGCGAGGAAGAGGGTGAAGCGGTAGCGACCACCCACGACGAGCTGGCGGACGACTTGAAAGCGGCCAAGAACATCGTGATCGTACCTGGCTTCGGTATGGCGGTAGCCCACGCCCAGCAGGCGGTGAGCGACCTCACCGACAAGCTGCGCAAGGCCGGCAAAACCGTACGCTTCGGTATCCACCCGGTAGCGGGCCGTCTGCCAGGGCACATGAACGTACTGCTGGCGGAAGCCAACGTGCCCTACGACATCGTGCTGGAGATGGAAGAGATCAACGACGACTTCCCGGAAACCGACCTGGTGCTGGTGATCGGCGCCAACGACACCGTCAACCCGGATGCCGTTGAAAAGCCCGGTTCCCCCATCGCCGGCATGCCGGTACTGGAAGTGTGGAAGGCGGGCAAAGTGGTGGTGCTGAAGCGCTCCATGGCCTCCGGCTACGCCGGTGTCTCCAACCCGCTGTTCTTCAAGGACAACTCGCGCATGCTGTTCGGCGATGCGAAAGAGAGTCTGCAGTCTGTGCTGGGTAAGATGAATCCGGCCTGATCCATCAGTCAGTACTGTATCTGATCAAAAAACGGCCCCCGCGAGGAGGGCCGTTTTTTTTCGCCCGGATTTTGTGGTGGATCACTTTTTGTGGAGGATCACCGCCGGAGGGCGGTGTGTGGCGCGGGGTTCTCTCGTTCGTCAGACCGGTGGTAATCTACGGGTCAATCAAGTGATCATCAGAATAAGAGCCAGCATGACAGCCGTTCTCCACAATCTTTCCGGTCGCGCACTGCGCGTTTTTTCCGCCTCTCTCCTGGCTCTCTCGGTGACTGCCTGCGGCGGTGGAGGTGGCGGTTCAGGCTCGGATAGTGGCGACAACAGCGGCGGAGCACCCATTGCCCCGGCGCCGGCGCAAATGACACTCACCGGCGACAGCAGTGCCAGTCAGGGCGACAGTGTCGGTGTGGTCGCCAGCCTGAGCGAGCAGGGCTACAACCGCTTTGAATGGGAGCAGTTGTCTGGCCCCGACGTCATGCCGCTGGCGGGAAATGGTACAGCAGGTATCAGTTTTGATGCCGTGTTCAGCGGTGAGTACAGCTTCCGCCTGACAGCATCCAACCCCGAAGGCGATAGCCTGCAGGACATTTTCAATATTTCCGTGGCGCCCAGCAGCGCAAGCACCCGGGTTCAGTTCCGTGCGGATCGCGCGGTGAGTGAGGGCGCAGAGTTTTCACTGCGCCTGAATGCGAGCCATGTCAGTGGCGGTGTCAACTCCTGGCGCTTCGAGCAGCTCGCCGGCCCTCAGGCGGACCTGGTGGAAGACGACTCCGGTCAGCCGGTGGTATTTGTGACAGCGCCGCGAGTGAGTGGCGACCAGGTGATCACTCTGCGCGCCACCCTGGAAACCACCGCGGGCAGTTTCTCTGATACCGCTTATGTGGTGGTGCAGGATCGCCCGGCAACCAACAGCGACTATTTCTGTGATGGCGACGGGCAGGCCTGTGCGACCTACGAGCCCCTGATGCCGGTATACAGCTACCGCGCCGACAGCCCCTACCGCGATGTGCTGAAAGACTGTGTCTATTCCAATCAGTTAAACGACAGCAATCTGTGTACTCTGCGCACCCTGCCGCCAATCGGTCTGATCAGCAACGCGCCCACGGTGGACCAGATCATGGATCACGTGCTGGTGTCCCACGACTGGATGGGCGAGCGTTTCGAACGCTTCCTGACCCAGCTGGACAACCACGGGGATTTCGCCCGGCTATTGCGTTCGGTGACCGCGGTGGTGATTTCCAGCGACGTGCGCCCGTCGTTTTACTGGTCGCTTACCGGGGCCATCTATCTGGACCCGGACAGTCTGTGGCTGTCGCCGGCCGAGCGCGACGTGATCAATGAGCAGCCGGATTACCGCAGTGGTTTCAGTTCTGCACTGAATTTTGTCACCCCCTGGCGCTATGTGAAAAACAACAACTATGTGTTTACCAGTTACGAGGTTCAGGACCGTTACCATCGGGATTTCTACGAGCTTGAAGCAGACCTGGGCTCGCTGATGTACCACGAGCTGGCGCACGCGGCCGATGCCATGTCACCGGCCAAGCTCAACAGCGGCCTGGATCGCGACGATATATTTTTCAACCAGTCCAGCAGTGGTGGGTTCGTCAATGAGTCTGTCACCGCGGTAAACCCGATGTATTCCTCTGAACTGTTCGCACTGGCAGATGTACGTTATCGCGGTGTCGAGGCCAGTGCCACGCAGCGCGAGTACGCGCCAGCGGACATTGCCGGTTTCTTTTTTCCGGACTCGGCCAATGATTTCTACAGCTACAGCTCCCCCTGGGAGGACACCGCCATGCTGTTTGAGGAAACCATGATGAGCCTGCGCTACGGTATCCAGCGCGACATCGCGGTTACCAACCGCCCCAGCGCACCGCTCTCGGCCGACGACTATGTGGTATCGCGAGGACAGCGCAGCAGAATTGCTTCCGAGCGTATACGCCCTCGTGCCAGCACCGCGGTGCAGGGGTTACTGCCGGAGGCATGGGCAGAGGCGGATGCACACCTGAATAGCATTTTGCCTTTGGCACTGTGTGCCGGAGAGGGGTGGGCCCAGAACCTGACCCCCGCCTGCGAAGGCGCATCGGGCCTGCTGCGCTTTGCCGCGCCCGTGCCCAGCCAGCGAGTCCCGATGCCGGTAGAGCGCCCGCGCAGCTTTATCCCGCCCACCCGTTTTTAACGGTAAAGCGGGTTGTCGCGCGGATCTCAGAGAGAGGAGGCCCCAGCCTGTGTTCCAGGGTGAGGCGTAGCAGGTGGGTCAGGGGCGCAGCAGGTTGGACAGGCGCGCGTTGGGCTTCTCCGCCTTGCGGAAGATCAGCGCAATTTTGCCGATTTCCTGAACCAGCTCGGATTTGCTCTGGGTGCACAGCTCGGTAATCAGCTCGCGGCGTACATCGCGGTCATTCACCGCCAGCTTCACCTTGATCAGCTCGTGGTCTTCCAGGGCGCGATTCAGCTCTTCCAGCACCCCTTCGGTCAGTCCCTTGTCGGCTACAGTGACAATGGGTTTGAGGCTGTGGCCACGCGCGCGCAAGGCTTTTTTGCGGTCAGCAGTTAAAGGCATACAATACTCCATCCTTAAATCGGGTAACCCGTGCGCGGACAACCCCAGAAATTAGCGATGTATTGTAACTGATGGGCCGATCAAAGAGCAGCCACCGTTGGCTGCGTGAACATTTTAACGACCACTACGTCAAGCAATCCCAGAAAGATGGCTACCGCTCCCGTGCCTCCTACAAGTTGCAGGAGCTGCAGGAGAAGGACCGGCTGATCAAACCGGGCATGACGGTGGTGGATCTCGGTGCCGCTCCCGGTGGCTGGTCGCAGGTGGCTGCAGAACTGGTTGGCCACAAAGGCCGGGTTCTTGCATCGGATATCCTGCCCATGGATGCCCTGGCGGGTGTGGACTTTGTGCAGGGCGACTTCACCGAGGAAGAAGTCTTTGACGAGCTTCTCGAAAAACTCGGGGAAGAGCGCGCCGACCTTGTGATTTCCGATATGGCCCCCAATATGAGTGGAGTGCGCGCTGTAGATCAGCCGGCCTCCATGTATCTGGTGGAGCTGGCGGTGGACATGGCGCGGCAGACCCTCAAGTCTGGAGGCGCTTTTGTAGCCAAAGTCTTCCAGGGCGAAGGATTTGATGAACTGATTCGCGACCTGCGCAGTCAGTATCAAACGGTCGTCACCCGCAAGCCCGGTGCATCCCGTCCCCGCTCTCGCGAGGTCTATGTGGTCGCGCGAGGCTTCAAAGGTTGATCAACTCAGCGCATCCCGCAGAGATTTGATAAAGTCCCCGATGACCGGGGCGACAGTTTTACGATTTTCGCCGCCTATACTGGGTGAAATGGAATACGTTGCCGGGGAGGAAACCCGGGCACAGGCAAGAGGGCAAACCCTTTGAACGATATGGCAAAGAATCTGGTGTTGTGGCTGATCATCGCTGCGGTGCTGCTGATGGTCTTCCAGAACTTCAAGCCGCAATCCCGGGACGAGTCCGTCAGTTATTCCGAATTTGTTCAGGACGTCCAGTCCGGTCAGATCAAGAGCGCGCTGGTAGATGGCCTCGTCATCACCGGTGAAAAAGCTGACGGCAGCCGTTTCAAGACCATTCAGCCGCAGATCATCGACGACGAGCTCACCAACGAGCTGGTGCGCGGCGGTGTTCAGTTCAATGGCCGCGAGCCGGAGTCCCCCAGCATCTGGCAGCAGCTGCTGGTGGCCAGCTTCCCGATCCTGATCATCATTGCCGTATTCATGTTCTTTATGCGCCAGATGCAGGGTGGTGCCGGCGGTCGCTCCGGCCCCATGGCCTTTGGCAAGAGCAAGGCCCGCCTGCTGGGCGAAGACCAGATCAAGACCACCTTCGCCGACGTGGCGGGCGTGGATGAAGCGAAAGAAGACGTACAGGAGCTGGTGGAATTCCTGCGCGACCCGTCCAAATTCCAGCGCCTGGGGGGCAATATTCCCCGCGGTGTACTGATGGCGGGCCCTCCCGGTACCGGTAAAACCCTGTTGGCCAAGGCCATCGCCGGAGAAGCGAAGGTGCCTTTCTTCTCCATCTCCGGCTCCGACTTTGTGGAAATGTTCGTCGGTGTGGGCGCATCTCGCGTGCGCGACATGTTCGAGCAGGCCAAAAAGCAGGCCCCGTGCATCATCTTTATTGACGAGATCGACGCCGTCGGCCGCCACCGCGGTGCCGGCATGGGCGGTGGCCACGACGAGCGCGAACAGACCCTCAACCAGCTGCTCGTGGAAATGGACGGTTTTGAAGGCAACGAAGGCGTCATCGTCATCGCCGCCACCAACCGCCCGGACGTATTGGACAAGGCCCTGTTGCGCCCCGGCCGTTTTGACCGCCAGGTGTTTGTCGGTCTGCCGGATATCCGCGGCCGCGAGCAGATCCTCAAGGTGCATATGCGCAAGGTACCGCTGGACGAGAAAATTGATCCGCAGGTCATCGCCCGCGGTACCCCCGGTTTCTCCGGTGCGGACCTGGCCAACCTGGTGAACGAGGCCGCCCTGTTTGCCGCCCGTGCCAACCGCCGCATGGTGTCCATGGAAGAGTTCGAGCGTGCCCGCGACAAGATCATGATGGGTGCCGAGCGCAAATCCATGGTGATGAACGAGAAAGAAAAGACCAATACCGCCTACCACGAAGCCGGCCACGCCATCATCGGCCGCCTGGTACCGGAGCACGACCCGGTGCACAAGGTCACCATCATTCCTCGCGGCCGCGCCTTGGGTGTTACCCAGTTCCTGCCCGAGGAAGACAAATACAGCCTGAGCAAGCGCGCCCTGGAATCCCAGTTGTGCTCCCTGTTCGGCGGCCGTATCGCGGAAGAAATGACCCTGGGGATCGACGGTGTGACCACCGGCGCCTCCAACGATATCGAACGCGCCACCGACATCGCCCGCAATATGGTCACCAAGTGGGGCCTGTCCGAGAAGCTCGGCCCGCTGCACTACGGTGAAGATGAAACCGGCCAGCCCGGCCACGGCAACCCGATCTCCGGCAAGACCTCCAACGAGATCGACGAGGAAGTGCGCCGCATCATCGACACCTGTTACGAGCGCGCGGAAAAGCTGCTGGAAGACAACCGGGATATTCTCGAAGCGATGAAAGACGCGCTGATGGAATACGAAACCCTGGATGCCGAGCAGGTGGACGACCTGATGGCGCGTCGCAAAGTGCGCCCGCCCAAAGACTGGCACGACAACGACTACACCGGTGGTGGCACCCCCGAAGAGGTGGAGCCGAAAGACGAAAACAAGGACGAAACCAAAGACGACTCCAAAGACGGAGAGAGCCCGGTGGGTGGCCCGGTCAACGGCCACTGATCTTGTCTGACATAGCGGCGCATTCGCTAATGGATGCACCGCTCCCAAGCGGGCCTGCTGTAACGAGCAGGCCCGTTTTGCATATTCCGCTGCCCCAAACGGCAACTCCCGGGGCCAAGTAATACGACTGCTATGAAGCCAATATGAATCTAGTCTGCGGCCAGCACACCCTCGATCTGTCCCGCCCCCGGATCATGGGCATCCTCAACACCACCCCCGATTCCTTTTCCGATGGCGGTAGCTATTACCGCGATACCGGCCTGGATCTGGATCTGGTGCTGAAGCGCGCGGAACAGATGGTACAAGATGGCGCCGCCATTCTGGATATCGGCGGCGAATCCACTCGCCCCGGCGCCGCCCCGGTGAGTGAAGAGGAAGAACTGGCGCGTGTGGTGCCGGTGGTAGAAGCCATCGCCTCCCGTCTGGATGTAGTGATCTCCGTGGACACCAGCACCGCCAGGGTCATGCGCGATGCTGCCAGCGCCGGTGCCGGCATCATCAACGATGTGCGAGCACTCACTCGCCCCGGCGCCCTGGAAGCGGCCGCCGCCACCGGCCTGCCCGTGTGTATCATGCACATGCAGGGGCAGCCCGGCACCATGCAGGACAAACCCGAATACGCGGATGTTGTGGGCGAAGTACGCGCTTACCTCGACCAGCGCCTGCAGGCCTGCATCGAGGCCGGTATCCCGCAGCACAAAGTGATTTACGACCCCGGCTTCGGCTTTGGCAAGAACGACGAGCACAACCTGGCACTGCTGCGCCAGCTGCCAGAACTGGCCCCGGAAGGCATCCCCATCCTGGTGGGCATGTCCCGCAAATCCATGATCGGCCGCCTGCTCGGGCGAGAAGTGGACCAGCGCCTACCCGGCAGTCTGGCCCTGGCCATGCTCGCCGCCCAACGCGGCGCCGCCATAATCCGAGTCCACGACGTCGCCCCCACCGCCGACGTCCTGAAAATGCAACAACTAGTCGACACTACCCTGTAGGAGTTTGCCCTGCAAGCGAACAGCCCGGAGCCAAAACCAAACTGTAGGAGCCTGCTTGCAGGCGAACCAAATCGGCGAGGAAACTCCCGTAGGAGCCTGCCCTGCAGGCGAACCACTCCGCATCAATTCGCCTGCAGGGCAGGCTCCTACAAAGCGCAACAACGCAGATCAAAATTAGCGATAGATAACGAGAAGTAAGACAAAGATGACCAGAAAATACTTCGGCACAGACGGCATCCGCGGCCTCGTAGGCCAGGGCGCTATCACCCCAGACTTCATGCTGCGCCTCGGCTACGCCGCCGGCAAAGTCCTCGGCGCCAACCCCAAAGGCAAAGGCCGCAGCCGCATCCTCATCGGCAAAGACACCCGCGTCTCCGGCTACATGTTTGAAGCCGCCCTGGAAGCCGGACTGATCAACGCCGGCGTCGACGTCGGCCTGCTGGGCCCCATGCCCACCCCGGCCATCGCCTATCTCACCCGCACCTTCCACGCCCAGGCGGGTATCGTCATCAGCGCCTCGCACAATCCCTATCAGGACAACGGCATCAAATTCTTCAGCGCCAACGGCAGCAAACTGCCGGACGACGTCGAAGCGCAGATCGAAGCCGCCCTCGACCTGCCCATGGAAACCGCCCAAGACCTGGGCAAGGCCTGGCGCATCGACGACGCCGTCGGTCGCTATATCGAATTCTGTAAAGCCAGCACACCCTGGGCCTACTCCCTGCAGGGGCTCAGCATCGTGCTGGACTGCGCCAACGGCGCCACCTACCACATCGCCCCCAAGGTATTCCGCGAGCTGGGTGCCGAGGTGCACGCCATCGGCATCGCGCCGGACGGCCTCAATATCAACCTGGGTTGTGGCTCCACCAAGCCCGAAGCCCTGCAGAAAGCCGTAGTCGAACGCGGTGCAGACCTCGGTATCGCCTTCGACGGCGACGGCGACCGGGTGATGTTTGTGGATAAAGACGGCAACCTGATCGACGGCGACCAGCTGCTGTTCCTCATCGCCATCCACCGCCAGCAGTTCCTCGGTGGCTGCAGCGGCGTCGTGGGCACCCAGATGAGCAACTTCGGCTTCGAGCTGGCCCTGAAAGACCGCGCCATCCCCTTCGCCCGCGCCAAAGTGGGCGACCGTTACGTACTGGAAATGATGTACAAGAACGGCTGGACCCTGGGCGGCGAATCCTCCGGGCATATCGTCTGCACCGACGTCACCACCACCGGCGACGGCATCATCTCCGCGCTGCAGGTACTGCGCGCCGTCAGCGATTTTGGCGAACCCCTGCACCAGCTCAGCCAGCAAATGGAAATGCTGCCCCAGCACATGATCAACGTGCGCCTCGCCAGCCGCGACGGCGTACTGGAGCACGGTGATGTACAGGCGGCGGTGAGCCAGGCCGAATCCACGCTCGCCGATACCGGCCGGGTACTGCTGCGTCCGTCCGGGACCGAGCCGCTGATCCGGGTCATGGTTGAGGGCAAAGACCCTGCGCTCGTCCAACAACTGGCCGGGGACATCGCCCAGGTCGTCGAGCGGGTCGGCAACGCCTGATCTGGCGCCCCGCTGCAAGTCGGGCCCGGTTTCACTGGAGCCCCACAGGCCAGGGGCCGGAACCCATTGAAAAGCAATGGAAAAACCAATAAATATCCGGAAACGCTGGTTGTATGTTACCGGCAATACCGCTAAGATTTGCGCCCCTTGGAGGAGCACCCATGCGTAAAACCCTGGTAGCTGCCAACTGGAAAATGCACGGCACCAAAGCGTTCGCCGAGCAACTGTTGGCCGAGCTGAACAGCGGACTGGAGTCCGGCAACTGCTCCTCTCAGGTAGTGGTCTGTCCCCCATACCCTTATTTAGGGTTGGTTGGCGACAAGATCGGGCAGGCACAACTGGGGGCACAGAACCTCAGCGAGCAGCCCTCCGGCGCCTTCACCGGAGAAGTCTCCGCGGAGATGCTGAAGGATTGCGGCGCGCACTACGTCATCGTAGGGCACTCCGAACGCAGAAGCCTGTACGGTGAAAGCAGCCAGCTGGTTGCGGCCAAATTTGCCGCCGCCAAATCCGCCGGCCTCATCCCGATGCTGTGCGTGGGCGAGTCACTCGAACAGCGCGAAGCCGGCAAGACCCTGGAAGTGGTCGCCGAGCAGATTCAGGCTGTGGTTGCACTGGGTCTGGAAGACACCTGGCAGAATGCCGTCATCGCCTACGAGCCCGTATGGGCCATCGGCACCGGCAAAACCGCCAGCCCGGAACAGGCGCAGGAAGTACACCAGTTCATTCGCCAGCAACTGGGCGAAGCCGGTGACAAAGTACAGATTCTCTACGGCGGCAGCGTAAAAGCCGGCAACGCCGCAGAACTGTTTACCAAGCCCGATATCGACGGCGCACTGGTAGGCGGGGCCTCATTAAAGGCCGAAGAGTTTATTCAGATTTGTTGCGCCGCAGATTGAGCGCAGCAAGAAATTTTTGAGCAAGGGCCAATGCCCGACAGCAGGTTTTCTGGACAATGGAAAAACTGGTACTAATCGTACATATCCTCACCGCGCTGAGCATCATCGCGCTGATTTTGCTGCAGCAAGGTAAGGGTGCGGAAGCAGGTGCCTCCTTCGGTGCTGGCGCTTCTCAGACCGTATTCGGCAGCCAGGGTAGCGGAAACTTCTTTTCCCGCTTGACTGCAATCATGGCGACGGTATTCTTCGTCACCAGCTTTGGCCTGGCCTACCTCGCCAGCAACAACAAAGCACCGGCAATCGACGGTATCCCGCAGGTACCGGCCGCGATTGAATCCCGCGAACAGCAGGACGAAATCCCAGCAGTGATTGAGAGCGACATCCCTGAAGTTCAGGACGAAGCCCCGGCCACTGACGAACTGCCCTCCGCAGAAGAAGCCCCCCAGGCCGAACTGCCGGAAGCAGCCACTGAGGAACAGCCTCAGTAAGCCGAAAGGCGAAATCAAAAACTGCAAAGTTTTTGCCCAGGTGGTGGAATTGGTAGACACGCTATCTTGAGGGGGTAGTGAGCTATGCTCGTGCGGGTTCAAGTCCCGCCCTGGGCACCATCTTAAAGTAGACGCGCTGAGAGAGTCGCATAGACCATGTCAGGAGCGTTTCCATACACCCCCCAAGGGAAACCTTGGGGGGTGTTTTCGTTTTTAGGCCTTGGAAGGTGTGACACTTCGCTGGGTATTAAATGCATTTATCAATGTCGGGCCATGGCGGCTCTTGGTCGAAAAATTAGGGCCATGCAGCAGCTGGGCAGTTGCAAGATTCTGAGGGCCCCTCGGCTGAGCTTCGTGAGCCGCTCGATTAGTGAGATACAAATGTGACTACATTTGTGTTTGGGCTTAGTAAGCCACCACCGTTGAGCGCCTGCAGCTCCGAAGGCAAAGTATTAAGTTTAATATTCCTGGGGGCAGGGAATTGATGGTTCGTTGACCGGTAGATGCAATGCGTCTACTGCTTATATATTCAGCGTGCTAAGGTAGCTTCCTGTAAAAGAAGCACAAAAAATAAACTCAGCTTGAAGTAAGGAAGTTGCGGTGAAGATTTTTATCCATGCTGGGACATTTAAAACGGGTAGCTCAGCACTCCAGGATTCCCTGTACAAACAAAGAGAAAAACTATTAGAAAACAAGGTGTTATTTCCGTTAGCAGGGATATCAAAAAATGGTGAATCTATTGGTTATCGGCATAGTAGGTTTGTCTATGAATATGGTAAAGACTCCTATCAAAAACTGCTTTCTGACCTCAAAAGTGAAATCGAAGTTCATCGGCCGGAAAAGCTGATTCTTTCAAGCGAAGCTTGGTCAAGACCAGGAGCCGCAGTTAAGCTTTTCGATCTTATCAGTCATCTTCAACCTTACTCCACTGAAGAAATTTCAGTGATTTTTGTTGTGCGTAATGTTTTTGACTATGCAGTTAGTCACTACCGGGAGTTTGTAAGGCGTTGGGGGTGGTCCACGGAGTTTGGAGAATACTTAACAAAACGATTTGCGTTTTTTGATTACAACAAGCTTTTTAAGCCTTTTCTTGAAAAGGGCATCAAGGTTGAGTTTCTGAACTACTCACAAAGTGTTACTCAAGAAATCATTGAGGCAATGGGGCTTGAATGCCTTCTGGTGGTTGATTTAGCAGACCGAAAAAATGTCGGCCTTAGCGCTCCAGACATTGAAATATACCGAATCATCAACAGTACCAGAAGCGCTAAAATTCGGAATGCGGTGCCAAGTTTTCAAGAAGTCCTGGAAAAAATGGGCCTGTCTGCTAAGCACTCTAAGTATATCGAAGGCCCTCCACCGATTGAGTTTAGGGATAGATTTGATGAAAAATATCAACAGACATTTTCCGAGCTCACAGGCTTACCTTGTCACTTACTGGACTACGACCACTCCAGGTTTCGAGAGCCGGGCATTATTTGGCTAAGTAAAGTGAAGCCTCTTATCCGCTTCTATTTTGATGAGGGACCGTTATCTGGGCGCTGCTATACTGACTCTTCTCAATCGAGGTATGAGCGCCTTGAGGTGGAAAACCGAGAGCTTAAGAGAAACCTAGATGAAAAAGAAAAAGTGCTTGCCGATCTTGAGTTAAAAGTCAGCGATCTTGAGAGGAGCTATCCTTCAGCGCGAATGAAAGCCGCGATTCGTGCTTTACGAGGTGCCGTCAACCGTTTGATCCGCAAAGTCACGACAGTATAGTGGTCAACTCTTTTTGGTCACTGAGCGTTGAGAGTACTAGTCCAAGTTCCGGAATTTGGGCTAGTACCTTATAAATAGACTCATTCGGGAGCTACATATTCTCCACGTTATGATAAACCGCCTGCACATCCTCCAAGTCATCCAGCATCGCCGTAAACTTCTCAAACAGCGCCACATCATCCCCGGTCACCTGGGTATACGTCTGCGGCACAAACTGAATTTCGTCCACGTCAAAATCAATTTCACCAAAGGCTTCAATTAACGCCTGCTTGGCTTTGTTGTAATCCGTATGCGGGGCGAAGACGGAGAGTTTGCCGTCTTCGTTTTCGATATCGGTGACGTCAACGTCCGCTTCCATCAGGGCTTCCAGTACCGCTTCTTCGTCGTCGTGTTTGAATACGAGGATGGCGAGGTGGTCGAAGCTGTGGCTGACGGAGCCTTCGGTGCCGATCTTGCACTTGGTTTTGGTGAACGCCTGGCGCACGTCGCCGAAGGTGCGGTTGGGGTTGTCGGTGAGGCATTCGATGATGGCCATGCAGCCGCCGGGGCCGAAGCCTTCGTAGCGGGCGCGGGAGAAGTCTTCGCCGCCGCCGCCTTTGGCTTTGTCGATGGCCTTTTCAATCACGTGGGTGGGCACCTGTTCTTTCTTGGCGCGGTCGATCAGGCTGCGCAGGGCGAGGTTGCCGTTGGGGTCGATGCCGCCGGCTTTGGCGGTCACGTAAATCTCGCGGCCGTAGCGGCTGTAGACTCTGGCCTTCATGTTCGAGGTCTTGGCCATTGATTCTTTGCGGTTCTGGTAGGCTCGGCCCATGGGGGGGTGCTCCGGGTTCTCTGGTATCCGATGAAGGGGCGATTTTACTGGGGCGGCGGGGGGATGAGAAGCTATTCGAATTCGATGGGGGCGAGTGTAATCGCGTGTAATTGAACAGGCGTGTCAAGTTGCGTAATTTACATACCCAGAAAAGTTGGGGAACTCCGCGCCAGAGTTGATGGTTTTGGAGTCCTTTTGCATAAAAAATGTTCACTTGGCTTTCAAAATGTCGACTAAAACAATAAATATCATTTCCCGGGGTCTGTTCCTTCTGTCGGTAACCGCACTGGCCGCCTGTGGCGGTGGTGGAGGCGGTGACGGTTCATCGGGTGGCCCATCGGATCCAAACCCGAATCCCCCGCCCGCCTCCGTTGAGCCCGTTGTGCTCGATGGCCATGCGGTCAAGGGCCCCCTCAGTAACGCGGCGGTCGGTGTTTACTCGATTTTGACCGGGGCGTCTCTGAAAGGCGAGTTGCTCGCAGACGGTAGCACCGAGGCGGCGGGTGCGTTTGAGGGCATCGAGTTCGAGTTGGATGACGCGGACTATTATCTGGTCGAAGTAACTGCCGATACAGACACCGTCGACATTTCCACCGGCGAGGCGCCGGTTGTGACGACACTGGCCACCCTTGCTCTGAGCGACGCGCTGGAAAGCGGGGAGCCTGTCTACGCCACCGTCAGTACCACCCTGGTGGTGGAAATGCTGCGCCTCAATGGTGGTGCCGAGAGCGCTGCACAATTCGACGAACTAGTTGATCGCTATTCTGCAACGGTGGGCTCTGAGCTCGGATTTGGTCTGTTGCAGGGTGTGGACCTGTTCAGGCAGGAACCTCTTGTTATTGAGACCAAAGCCGCTACGGAGGCGCTGCTTGACTACCGTACTGCACTGGAAGCTCAGGTTGCGCTGATCTGGCAGGTCTCGCTGGAGCTGGGGCAGCCGGTTTCCCGAGTACTGGAACTGATGGCGGCGGACCTGCTGGACGGTCAGTACGATGGCCTCACCTCGCTGACGGCCGCCGACTTTATCGAAGGTAGCCAGCAGGTGTTTGAAGTGGCCGCACGCCAGGTGATTGGCGAGCTGATTATTCCGGGAACGGGGGCCGTACGCGGCGAGGGCGCAGAGGATTATCTTGCGGGTGAAACCGCGCAGCTACTCCTGATGGAAGCGGCTGAAACGGCGCCTGGGGCCGATACTGTGGCGTTGGAAAATGCCCCTTCACCGATCGTACTGGCGGCGCTCGGTCCGGATATGGATGCCGACGGAAGACCGGATGAGATTGACGAAGATATCGACGGCGATGGTGTTCTCAATATCGCGGATGCCTTCCCTCTGGATCCCTCGGAAACCCTGGACAGCGACAGCGATGGTGTCGGCGATAACGGTGACGCCTATCCAACGGATGGAAATTGTAGCGTTGAGGAACACGGCAATGGTGGCGAGTGCTATCTGACCGCCCTTTCAGCCTATGAAATTGACCAGAGTATCGCGGGGGAGGACGGCAGTGTCCTGCTGGTCGCGAGCACTGAGGCCGAGTTGACCCTGTTCCGGTACGTGCCGGAATCACAGGGCATTGAAGAGAAGATCGTGCTCGCCGTGGACGACGTAATGCCCACATCGGTATTGGTACACGAGGGACATACGCGCACCTACATTGCCTACCCGGATGGCGCCATTCGTTACCTGGATGGCAGTAGCCTGCGGTTACTCACCAATATCGGCTTTCCTGTGCTGAACCTCGCTGCGGCGGGTGACTACCTCTTTGTCGCCGCGGATGATGATAAGGGAACCACTCACCTGACTCTGGCCAGCAGCGGCCAGCTTATGTACCAGCGGGATTATGAAAATAATTTCCTCTCTGCCGACTGGTCTGACTCGCTTGGGCGACTCTTTTTCCGCACTGGTACTTCTTCGGCCTCTCGCCTGGCTTATCTCGATATCAATCAGAGTAACGGTCAGTTCAATTACGACTATTACTACCCTTACGACAACGATTATTACCCGGATGGGCAGGTGTTGGTGCTCGACAATGTCAACCGGGTACTGACAGGCTCGGGTGTGCAATTTAAGGCCGATAGTCAGGACCGCTCCGAATTCGATCTGCTGCCGTTTGATCGCGCCGAGTATGACGGCCATGATCTGGTCACGGCAGGTACCAACGCTCAAGGCGCGACAAGCGTGAAAGCTTACACCCGCAACGGTGAACTGTACGAGACGCAGAGTTTTGTGGGCGCTACCAGCGCATTGATGGCGCGGGAAAACGAGTACTTCCTGGTGACTCGCGAGGCTTCCGGACAGTTCCATTTTCATACATTTGGAACTGACCGCGACCTGGATGACGATGGTGTAGAAAATGTCGATGACCATTTCCCAACGGATCCGGCGGCGTCGCTGGATTCCGATGGTGATGGTTGGCCGGACAGCTGGAATGCTGGCTACAGTGAGACAGACTCCACCACCGGGCTCACTCTGGATGCTTACCCTGAAGATTCCGCCTGCCAGGAGGTCTCGGAAGGAAACGGCACGGTATGCGATGTTACAAATGCCGTTGTGATCGGTGAGGTGGAAAAATCTGTTCTGCACGACAACATTGTTTATGCCCTGTCGGTGAGCGAGCAGATCATTTATCGATGGGATCTGATGCAGGAAGAAAACCTGAACCCGATCCTGCTTGCGCGTGAGTTGACCGGAGCACAGGCGGTATCCATTGCGGTAACAGATAACGGAAATTTGCTGGTCGCCGATGATGCCGGGGTTGCGCACCGCATTTCCAGTGTTCAACCACTGCAGTCGGAGCGGCTGCTCCAGGTGGCGGGTCGTGATGTCGACCTGGTTAATGCCGGGCCGCACCTGCTGGTCGCGGAAACCACCAACTCCGGGTACCGAAAATTCAATGTGTTGAGCTCTGATTTCGATCGCCTCAATTATTTTCAGATCTACAACGACTCGGTCGATCTCGAGTATCACGCCGAAACCGATCGTCTCTACTGGAATGAAAATAGCTACGACGGGCAGTTACGTAGTGGTGCGATAAGCCCGGAAACAGGGTACCTGGGTTACACCCGGACGTTCAGGTTTGCCCCCCCAGAGCTGCCAGCGTTTGTCGCAGTATCTCCGGATGCAGGTCGTATTCTAGTGGGGGGAGATACGGTGGTGCGTGATATGCAGGGCACCCCGTACAGCCAACAATTGCCGTTGTCGGAATCCTGGCCTGCGCTCAGCAGCGAGTTCTATCCCCGCGATGCATTCTGGTGGAATACGATATCGACAGTACTGTTCCAGATCGAGGACAACCTGTGGCTGGCTGCCTACGACGCACAGCTGAGCAAGCCCTTGTTCAGTATGGATCTGGGGACACTTGATGGCCGACAGGTGCTGCAGTACGACGAAGGTCTTGTCTATCTGGAGCCCGATGCCGGAACCGGCATGTCGTTCCGGAAAATTCCACTATTTGGCGACGCGGATGAAGATGGTATTCCCTACTGGTGGGAGTTCCAGTTTGGGCTGGATGACGACGATGCCTCGGATGCTGACCAGGATCTCGATGGCGACGGCCTGAGTAACCTGGAGGAGTTTATCGCCTCCACCTCTGCCACCGAAGCAGACTCTGACGGCGATGGTCTGAATGACGGGGATGAGGTTTTTGTTCATGAAACCAACCCGAGTGAAAAAGATTCTGATGGCGACCTGATGCCGGATGCGTGGGAGCTGGCTGCCGGCCTGGACCCCAACAGCGCGGGCGATATGGCAGAGGATCTGGACGGTGATGGGTACGCCAACTACATCGAGTATATCAATGGCACCGATGCGGCCGAGGCCGGCTCAGTGCCGGCCAGCGTATCGAACGCGTATTTCTCGTTTGAAGACGGCCGCATTCCTGAAGAGTTTGTGGTGGCATCGGCGCCCGATGAGGTGGCGGTCACAACCGACCAGGCGAGCCATGGTAGCCATGCGCTGGTACTAGATGGCAGTGCCAACATCACCTGGCAGCGAAACTTTTCACCTGCCGAGCTTTCTTTTGATCTGGTGTCGGATTGTTACAACTACTACAGCAAAGACGTATCGGTTCGTGTAAATGGCGAGCTGGTCTATGCCGGGAATCCGCCGCAGACTGCCTGGAATACCCAGACTGTATTGATGGCGGGTGGTAAAAATGAACTGAGCATTTCTATTCAGGGCACTGGTGCAAGTTGTTCGGTATACCTTGATAACTTTGTTGTTGAGCCACTGAAAAATGTTTTTGAAATGGGTACGAGTTTTGTTGCCTCGAACGGCAACAGAATCCAGTTCTACGATTTTGAAAGAAACCTGCAGAAAGAAGTCGAGGTTGCCGGGAATGAGGAGTACACGGGATACGCTCGCGACCTGGCCACGTTGGAAGACGGGCGAGTTGCCGTATTCAATGGCACCTTCGAGCCGGTTCTCAGTATCTACGCCCCGCACCTGCATGAGTGGGCGCATTACTCGGCGCCCGGTTGGTCGACCATCAACAATGGCAGTTATGGCGGTATCGACGCTATTGGTGAGCGCGTATTTGTCACCAACATGTCGACCTCTGGCAGCCCCAATCAGGGCATAGTGGTATTTGATCTCGGTGATGGCTCGGTCGAATTTGTGAGTGGTAAGGGTTATATCGACCTGACCGTAGGGGAGGATGGATACCTTTACGCATTTAGCGGTGGTGCCATCGATAAATATGATCCGGACACCATGGGGCTACTGGCAGAAATTACCGTGAACAGTGGCAGAAGCGTTGCGGTCAATGCGGCTGGTGAGTTCTTTGTTGCCGATTGGAATGGTCAAGTCACCAAGTACGATCAATCCGGTGTTGAACAGGCCAGCCTGGATATCGGTGGCAGTTTTTACGATATCTCCCTGCGCCCGAATGGCGACCTGCTGTTGTCATCCCGGTTTAATGATCTGGTGATGGCGGATACCAATCTGAATAGTGCTGTTAACCTGTCCGTTTATGCAGCGTTTATTGATTTTACGCCGCACCTGGATAGCGACGACGACGGTCTTCCCGATTGGTGGGAGGCCGGCAATGGCCTCGATCCCCACGACGCCAGTGACGCGAACTCGGACTATGACCTCGACAATCTCACCGCCGCAGAAGAGTTTGTGCTGGGTACCCGCGCAAACAAAACGGACACGGATGAAGATTCCGTCAATGATGGTGACGAGGTGCTGGTACGCGGTACAGATCCTCTGAATCCGGATTCAGACGGTGACGGCCTGAATGATGGCGAAGAGGTCGCCGCAGGCACGGATCCGACCCTGATGGATTCCGATGGCGATGGCCTTACGGACCTGGAAGAGGTAGAGGTGTACGGTTCCGACCCATTGGCCAGTGACTCCGATATGGATGGTATGGATGACCTGTACGAAATCACCTATGGCCTGGACGTTCAGGTCAGATGATGCCGCAGCGGATGCGGATGACGATGGCCTGACGAATCTCGAAGAGGCGGTGATCGGCAGCTCCCCAGTGCTTTCTGATACCGACGGCGATACGCTGAGTGATTTTGATGAGTACGCGATTCACGATACCTCTCCGCTGTTGCGGGACAGTGATGGCGACATCATGCGGGACGACTGGGAGCTACTCGTAGGACTGGATCCCAACGCTCCAGGAGACGCTGCGGAAGATCTGGACTCGGATACTTTCTCCAACCTGGAAGAGTACGTTGCGCATACTTCACCATCAAATGAAACAGAGTTTCCGCGGCCGATCGTCTGGGGTACCGCGCAGGGCGGCGCGGATCATACCGGCTATACCCCCTGGGACCTGGACGAAAGTGATTTCAGCTTGCGCTGGAACAAGGCCTTCCCGGATACCCCGCAACTGCACGGCGCCGCCGCTGGCGATGGCCGGGTGTTTGTTTCCAGCAGTAGTTATTACAGCAACCAGCGGATTTACGGTCTGAATGCGGAAACTGGCGAGCTACTGTGGGAAAAAGCCTATGACGATATCAGTAGCCTGAATGCTCCGGCCTACGATGATGGCCAGGTCTTTTTCCAAACCGGCGGGCACGGGGATTCTTTTGTTCGCGGTGTCGATGCGGAAACCGGGGCCTTGTCTTTCGCCACGTCCTATTCGAATCAATGGTCCAGGTATCTCGCTCCAACGCCGTTTGATGGCCAGTTGTATATGGCGGGTGGCTATTACGGGGGAATGTACTCCCACAATGCGGAGACCGGCGATCAAAACTGGTTTGCGAATACTGCGCAATACGATGGGTTTACACCGGCGGTAGATGACGACTACGTCTACGCATTTATTACCGACTTTGCTGCATATGACCGGGTGACGGGGGAGCTTGCCTACACCATCGACTTCCCCAATTTTAATTGGCGTGGTTACGACGTAGATATGGCGACCGTGCTGACCGGGCTGGGGAACTCGGTGGCGATTCAGCAGGGTACTCTGGTGGTATTTGATCTGGAGCAGAGAGCGATCCTGTGGGAGCGTTCCGGCAGCTATGTCGGGCAACCGTCTTCGCACCTGGGGCAGATTTTTGCCCTCGAGTCCGGCATTTTGAAGGTCATTGATGAACCTACCGGAGATACCTTGTGGAGTTACGAGGCCAGTGAGTCTCTGACTTCCAACATTGTGATCACCAGAACCCATGTGTTCGTTGGAGGCGGTACCACGACCTTTGCCATTGATCTGGAAAGCCAGGAGACTGTGTGGAGTTACACTGCCTCCGGCGATCTCAGCCTCAGTGATGAAGGGGTGCTGTATATTTCCGGGCACGAGCTGACCGCGATTGATCTGTTGCCGGAATAGCGAAACCAAAAAAAGACCGGCCAGTGGCCGGTCGCAAAGACAGGGTAGGTATTGGCTAGCATGTAGCCCCCTGAGTGAACACGGGTTCGGCGCGGCGGGGTCAGCCCGCCTGCGCGCGTAATGCTTCTTCGGGTTGCGGGCTGTTCAGGTCCCGCAGCTGGTTCCATGGCAGACCGCGGCGGGGTTGCCGGTCTGCACTGCCAGTGGCCTCCGCCACCAGCGCAATCATCTCCGCACTGATCGACACCGCCACTTCCATGGGGCGCTTGCCGGGCACGTCTGTTCGCCCTACGGGGCAGCGGATGTTGCCGATCTCCTCCTCGCTGAACCCCCGCTGCAGCAGCCGCTGCTGAAAACGCACCGCCTTGGTCTGTGAGCCGATCAGGCCGATCGAGGCCGCAGCTATTCCATGGCGGCGGTGTTCCAGCAGTTTCCAGCACAGGTCAAAGTCCAGTGCGTGGTTGTGGGTGAGGATCAGTACGTGGGCGTTCTCGCACAGTTCGGGGGCGTCGCCGGCCGGATCGTCGGTGTGATGGACCGTGACGTTGGCGGGGATCTGCTGTGGAAAGGTCTCCGCGCGGGCGTCCACCCAGGTCACCTGCCAGGGCAGTTGCCCGACGATGGTCATGATGGCCTGGGCGACGTGGCCGGCACCGAACACCACCAGCCGGGCATCGCTGCCACCGTGGGCTTCCAGCAATACGGCGACGCTGCCGCCGCAGCACTGACCGAGGCTGGCGCCCAACGGAAAGTGCGCGAGATCGAAACCGTATTCCCGGGTGTCGAGGCGCCCGCGGGCACGCTCGATTACTTTGTATTCCAGGTGGCCGCCGCCGATGGTGTCGTAGGTATCCCCGGCGGTGATGACCATTTTGCTGGCGGGCTCCCGCGGTACGGAGCCGGTGACCCCGAGTACTGTGACCAGTACATAGGGTTCGCCGCGTTGTTCACAGTCGGCAACGGCCTTGTGCCACGGGAGTTGCTGCATCATGCGGGTTCGCCCTCCTCAACCGGGGCCGCGGTGCTGCTCGCGGTCTGGTTTTCCATCCATTGCTGGGTGCGGGTGACGGCGTCCAGTACCCGCTCCGGAGTGGCCGGGGTATCCAGCGGTACACAGACCCGGTAATCCGCGACGCTGGCGACGGCGTCGCGCAGGGCGGACCACACGGACATGCCGAGCATAAACGGCGGTTCGCCCACGGCCTTGGAGCGGAATACGGTGGCCTCTTTGTTGGGGCTGTTTTCCAGCAGGTTGACCCGGAAATCGAGTGGCGCGTCGGACACCGCGGGGATTTTGTAGGTGGCTGGGCCGTTGCTGAGCAGGCGGCCGTCGTCGGCGTAGACCAGTTCCTCGGTGGTGAGCCAGCCGGCCCCCTGTACAAAGGCGCCCTCGATCTGGCCGATGTCGATGGCCGGGTTCAGGGACTGGCCCACGTCGTGGAGGATGTCCGTGCGCAGGGTGCGGTATTCCCCGGTGAGGGTGTCGACGATCACTTCCGAGCAGGCGGCGCCGTTGGCGTAGTAATAGAACGGGCGGCCCTGGCCGGTGCTGCGGTCGTAGTGAATTTTCGGGGTCTGATAGTAGCCGCTGGAGAACAATGGAATGCGCGCGGTGTAGGCGCCCTGTACAAACTCGGCCCAGTCCACCGCGTGTTCACCGGCGATGATCTGGTTGTTGGCAAAGCGCACTTCGTTGGCGTCCACGCCGAATTTCTGTGCGGCGTAGTCGGCCAGGTTGGCTTTGATTTTTTCACAGGCATCCAGCGCCGCCATGCCGTTCAGGTCGGAACCGGAAGACGCGGCAGTGGGAGAGGTGTTGGGCACCTTGTCCGTGCGGGTGGAGGTGACCTTGATCTTGTCGAGGTCCACCTGGAAGGCGGCGGCCACTACCTGCGCGACCTTGATATACAGGCCCTGACCCATCTCGGTGCCGCCGTGGTTCACCAGGATGCTGCCGTCGGTGTAGATATGCACCAGCGCGCCGGCCTGGTTCAGATGCTGCACGGTAAAGGAGATACCGAACTTGATCGGGGTGAGGGAAATGCCCCGTTTCAGTACCGGGTTGCTGCGGTTGAACGCGGCGATTTCTTGCCGGCGTTTGCGGTAGTCGGAACTGGTTTCGAGCTTTTCCATCAGCTCCGCGAGTACGTGCTGCTCCACCACCTGACCGTAGTGAGTGGTGTCGCGCCCGGGGCGGTACAGGTTGCGCTTGCGCACATCCAGCGGGTCCAGTTGCAGGTAGCGGGCGATATCGTCCATGGCCATCTCGATGGTCATCATCCCCTGGGGGCCGCCGAAACCGCGGAAGGCGGTGTTGGACACCGTGTGGGTTTTGCAGCGGTGGCCGGTGACCCGTGCCGGGCCCAGGCTGTAGGCGTTGTCCGAATGGAACATGGCACGGTCGACGATGGCGTCCGACAGATCCGGGGAATAACCGCAGCGGCCGGCGACCATGATGTCCGCGCCCTGCAGGACGCCGTCGTCGTCGAAGCCGAGGTCGTAGGTGTTGTAGAAGTCGTGGCGTTTGCCGGTCTGCACCATGTCGTCGTAGCGGGCGAGGCGGTATTTCACCGCGCGGCCGGTGTGGCGGGCCAGCATGGCGGCGACGCAGGCGAGCGGCGCGGCCTGGGTTTCCTTGCCGCCGAAGCCGCCGCCCATACGGCGCACTTCCACGGTGACTTCGTGGATCGGCAGGTTCAGTACTTCTGCTACCAGCGTCTGCACTTCCGAGGGGTGCTGGCTGGAGGTGTGCACGTGCACGCCGGCGTCTTCGGTGGGTTCCACCAGGCAGGCCTGGCCTTCCAGATAAAAATGTTCCTGGCCGCCCACATTGATTTCACCCTGCAAGCGGTGCGGGGCTTCCTTCAAAGCTTTTTCATAATCGCCCCGCTGCTGGGTGTGATCCGGGCGCACGAACAATTGCTTTTTCAGCGCATCGTGCACGGTGACCGCGTGATCCAGCGGTTCGTATTCCACTTTGGCGAGGCGTGCGGCCTGGCGCGCGGCGCGCAGGCTGGTGGCGGCGACGGCGAACAGCGGCTGGCCGATATGCTCGACCAGGCCGTTGGCCAGTACCGGATCGCCGGGGAACACCGGGCCGATATCGATATGCCCGGGCACATCGTCCACGGTCAGTACGGCGACGACGCCGGGAAAGGCGCGCACTGCCGACAGGTCCATAGATTTGATTCTGGCGTGGGCGTGGCTGCTGTGGCCGACGGCGGCGTGCAACAGGCCTTCCGGTTCCGGCAGGTCGTCGATATAGCGGGCTTCACCGCGCACGTGCTTCCAGGCGCTGTCGTGCATGGCGGAATTGCCGGCGACACCGCGGGCGGAATTGATATGGGTGGCCGGGTTTTTCTCGGAGTTGCTGTTCGAGTGGGAGACGTCTGGGAGTTTACGCATATTCGGTCACCATCAATGGCTTTTCATTGTTATCCGTGTGGTGTTTGACGGGTTTGAAGTCGCTGCGCGCGGAGTCGAGCAGTGCGCGGCGAATCAGGTTGCCGGCCACCTGCTGGCGATACTGCGCGGAGGCGCGCACATCGGTCATGGGCGCGAAGTCTTCGGCGAGTGCTTTTACCGCGGCGACCACGGAACTCAGGTTCCAGGGCTGGCCGCGCAGCGCTGCTTCGGCATTGGCGGCGCGCTTGGGAATGGCGGCCATGCCGCCGAAGGCGAGGCGACAGTCTTCCACAATGGCGCCGTCGATCTTCAGCCAGAAGGCGGCGAGCACTGCGGAAATATCATCGTCCAGACGCTTGGAAATTTTGTAGATCAGCAGCTGTTCATCGGGCTGGGAAGCGGGAATCCACACACCGCGGATAAATTCGTTTTCCCGCAGGTCGGTTTTTTTGTAGTCGAGGAAAAACTCTTCCAGCGGCAGGCGGCGCACGCCGTCTGTGCTGTCCAGTTCCAGCTCGGCGCCCAGCGCGATCAGCGCCGGAGGCATATCGCCGATGGGGGAGGCGTTGCCGATGTTGCCGCCCACGGTGCCGCGGTTGCGGATCTGTTTGGAACCGAGGCGTTCCAGCATGGTGTGGAAGTGGGGCCAGCGGCTGGCGAGCGCGTGTTCCGCAGCGCGGTAGTTGGCAGCGGCGCCCAGATAGAGGCCGTCTTGCTGCTCGCGGATTTCCTGCAGCTCGGGAATATTGTTCAGCCCGATCACGTGGTCCAGGTCCCGCAGGAACTGGGTGATCTCCAGGGATAAATCGGTACCGCCGGCGACCATGCGCGCCTGGGGGTGTTCCGCGCGCAGCTGGCGCAGTTGTTCCAGGGTGGTGGGCGCGTCGTAGCGGCGGCCGTTTTCCGTGGCGACGGCAATGGGGTTGTGCTGCACCTGTTTGAGCTGCGCGATCATTTCCGGGTTTTGCAGCCAGGCGGGGCCGCGCAGGTCGAGCTCGGTGGAATTCTGTTGTTGTTCCGTGCCCTCAACCTCAGTCTCAACCGGCTGCCACTCCTGCACCGCGGCCTTGCGGCCTGCTTCCACAATCGGGCGGTAGCCGGTACAGCGGCACAGGTTGCCGCCAAGGGATTCCATCAGAGCCGCGTCGTCCGCAGTCTTGCCGTTGGCTGCGCTCTCGGTGTGCAGGGCGAACAGGGACATGATGATGCCCGGGGTGCAGAAGCCGCACTGGGCGCCGTGGCATTCCACCATTTCTTTCTGCACCGGGTGCGCCGGTTCTGTCTGCAGGCCGTCCACGGTGATCAGGTGTTTGCCGTGCAGGCTGCCAACTAAGGCGATGCAGCTGTTGACGCTGTCGTAACGCAAGCGGTCTTCGCCGGTGGCTGTTGTCGATTCAATGGAGCCGATGGCCACGGTACAGGCCCCGCAGTCGCCGGAGGCGCAGCCTTCTTTGGTGCCCGGGAGCCGCGCTTCGGTGCGCAGCCACTCCAGTACGGTGAGGTTGGGGTCGACGCTCGCCAGCTGCTGATGCCGACCATTCAGATAGAACTCGATCACTGTTTTCCCCGCATTATTCGTTTGCTTATTGGTTTTGCGATGGTGGTTGCCGGGCCTGCCTGGGCGGTTACCTTCACAGGCAGGTGCCGGCGGGTTTTCTCTCTCCGCTTTGCTCGCCGGCAGCGCTCCAAACTCCGTTTCGGTACTGCGACGAGTTTTTGTTTTACATTTTCTTGACCATTTGGACAAGTAATAATTTGATCAAAAGGTCAGGTTTTGCTGCGGATTTGGCTGTGGCGCCCGGAAAAGCTGATCAGGTGGTTAGGAAATGTTTTTGGCCGGATGGAGGGTTTTCGTCTGAAATTTGATGGCTGGGTGGGAAGTGGTGACGCGGCAGAACGCCGACAACGCTTTTGCCAGCTCCCGGCAGTTAGGCTATTGTCGGCCGCCTGTTAATAACAATCACAATGTCCCCTATGCCCCGCCCAAAGAACACGCCCGATACCGAGTCCAATCGCAGTGAAGAGCTAGAGCTGGCCCGCGCCCTGGATATGGCACCCGACGACGCGGAGCCCGGGAAAACCGTTCGGAAAAAGCGTCCCGGCAAAATCCGGGTACGCAACCGCGAGCTGATTCTGGCTGCGGCGGAGGAAGAGTTCGCCCTGAACGGCTTCCGCGGTACCACCATCCAGCGTATCGCCGAGCGCGCCGAGCTGCCCAAGTCCAATGTGCTCTACTACTTCAGCAACAAGGAGCGCCTGTACACGGCCCTGTTTGACACCATCACCGGGCGCTGGAACGCCATGCTGGAGTCCATCAAACCGGAAGACGACCCGGCCATGACCCTGGCGCGGTTTATCAAGGCCAAGGTGGAAATGTCCCGCACCCACCCGCTCGCCTCGCGGCTGTTCGCCATGGAGGTGATCCAGGGCGCGCCGGTGCTGAAAGAACACCTGCGCACCAGCATGCGCGACTGGGTTCGCGACCGCTCCGGGGTGATTCAGCAGTGGATCGACGAGGGGCGCATGGCGCCGGTAGACCCGGTGCAGCTCATCCTCCTCATCTGGTCTTCCACCCAGCACTACGCCGACTTCCAGACCCAGATCCTGATGATCGAGAACAAGGCGGAATACACCCGCGAAGACTTCGACCACGCGGCCAAATTCCTGATTGATGTGGTGCTGCGCGGCTGCGGGCTGGAAGTGCCGCCGTTTGAGTCGGTACAGGTGGACCTGGACTGGGACTAAGCCACTATCGTCATTCCGGGCTCGACCCGGAATCCAGCGCTACGAAGCTGGATGCCGGATCAAGTCCGGCATGACGTAAATTCGAAGTAAGTGCGCCACAAACCACCCACGCACCCCCGCTCCCGTCATTCCGGGCTAGACCCGGAATCCAGTACTACGAAGCTGGATGCCGGATCAAGTCCGGCATGACGTAAATTTCTGACCATTTGATCAGGTTTTTGTTGACGCCGGTTGGCTCACTGGTTTAATTTTTTCCCGCCTGCGGAGGGGAGATACCGCTGGCGAGGAAAAAATAATTGCCAGATGAGAGTCACCATGTCCCAACGCAAAGCCTTCCGATCCGCCATTCTCCACAGTATCGCCGACCCCCGTGACGTTGGCGTCGAGGCTTCCTACGAGTATTTTGAAGACGGCCTGTTGGTGGTCGAGGACGGCAAAGTCCTCGAAGTTGGCCACGCCGAAGACCTGCTGGGCAAATTCCCGGACGCCGAGCTGACCCGATACACCGACGCCCTGATCACCTCCGGCTTTATCGACACCCACATCCACTTCCCGCAGGTCGACATTATCGGCGCCTTCGGCGAACAGCTGCTGGAATGGCTGGAGACCTATACCTTTCCCGCCGAGCGCAAATTCGAAGACCCGGCCCATGCCAGCGAACTCGCCCAGGTGTTTATCCAGGAGCTGTTGCGCAATGGCACCACCACCGCGCTGGTGTTCGGCACCGTGCACAAACAGTCCATCGACGCCTTCTTTACCGAGGCAGAGAAGCTCGACCTGCGCATGATCGCCGGCAAAGTACTGATGGACCGCAACGCCCCCGAGTACCTGTGCGACACCGCCGAAACCGGCTACGCCGACAGCAAGGAGCTGATCGAGCGCTGGCACGGCAAGGGCCGCCTGCATTACGCGGTAACCCCGCGCTTCGCGCCCACAAGTACCCCCGAGCAACTGGCCATCGCCGGCCAGCTGCTGCAGGAGTACCCGGGCCTGTATATGCACACCCATATCTCTGAAAACAAACAGGAGATCGAGTGGGTGAAATCCCTGTTCCCTGAGCGCAAGGGCTACCTGGATGTGTACGACCACCACGGCCTGATCGGCGAGCGCTCGGTGTTTGCCCACGGGGTGCACCTGTGCGATGACGAATGCAAACGCCTGGGGGAGACCGGCTCCGCGGTGTCCTTCTGTCCCACCTCCAACCTGTTCCTGGGCAGCGGCCTGCTGAATCTGGACAAGCTGGAAGAGCACGGCGTACGGGTAGGGCTCGGCACCGATGTGGGTGCCGGCACCAGCTTCTCGCAATTGCAGAGCCTGAATGAGGCCTACAAGGTGATGCAGCTGCAGGGCAAAAAGCTCGACCCGTTCAAGGCCCTGTACCTGGCCACCCTCGGCGGCGCCCGCTCCCTGTATCTGGATGACCGTATCGGCAACCTGCAGCCCGGTAAGGACGCGGACTTTGTGGTGCTGGATTACAACGCCACCCCGCTGATCGGCCGGCGTATTGCCCAGTCCGGCAGCCTGATGGAAAAGCTGTTTGCGCTGATGATTCTCGGCGACGACCGCGCGGTAAAAGCGACCTACGCCGCGGGGATCTGTCGCCACCAAAAGTAAGTTTTTAGTCACGCAATTTATCTTTGTTGTTTGTACTTTTTATGGGGCTCTGCGGCCCCTTTTTTGTATCGACAAGTTCGGTTTTGAGTGGGGGATTACACGAGTGGCTACTATTTGACCGGCATGGTTCGTAATGGTCATCCCTATTATATGTTTTAAATGCGGATGATCCGTTCATTGTTGGTTAAGTTAAATGACGCATGGTTTGTTCGTGAACAAGTGATGTACTCTCTCTGAAAATATTGTTGCAATCGTTGTATACAGGATTATTATCGATTCAGCCCTTACTTCTTGACCTTTAGGTCAAAAATAAAGCCCATATAAGGACGCCCCCTGGCGTATAAAGGGGTGACAAAGGTCGGCGCCGAAACGGTCGGAGAAAGCGTGGAAGCGTCGTAAGAAGGCACAGGAAAGGCGGGCAATGCCATCACCTACCTGAGACAGAAGTTCGCTCTCTGGTAATAAACAACAATAATGAGAGGATCACTTGTGGAAACGCTTAAGCAAGACCAGCATTTACTCAATCCGTCCACCAGTTCGGAGACGAGTTCGGCAAAGAGTTCAGTGAATACAGAGAGCACCGGTTTTTTAGACCGTATTTTTAAACTTCGCGAACACAAAACCTCGGTGAAAACAGAGTTGGTGGCCGGTATCACCACCTTCTTCACCATGGCGTATGTGATTTTCGTGAACCCCAATATCATGGCCCAGGCCGGTGTGGATCACGGGGCGGCGTTTGTTGCCACCTGTATCGGTGCAGCGCTCGCCTGTTTCCTGATGGGCCTCTACGCCAACTGGCCCGTAGGCCTGGCGCCGGGCATGGGCCTGAACGCCTTCTTTACCTACACCGTGGTCGGGGAGATGGGCTACAGCTGGCAGATCGCCCTGGGTGCCGTGTTTATCTCCGGCGTGCTGTTTATGATCATGAGCCTGTCGCGGATACGCGAGTGGCTGCTGAACAGTATTCCCATGAGCCTGCGCTTTGCCATGGGCGCCGGTGTCGGCCTGTTCCTCGGCCTGATCGGCCTCAAGACCGCCGGCATTGTTGTGGATAACCCGGCGACCCTGTTGTCCATGGGCAGCTTCGGCAATCCATCTGCACTGCTTGCCGCACTCTGTTTCCTGCTGATCGCCATTCTCAGCTACCGCAAAATGTTCGGCGCCATCCTGTTCAGCATGCTGGGGGTGACTGCCATTGGCTGGGCCTTCGGCCTGGTGGAATACCAGGGGCTTGTATCCACACCGCCGAGCCTGGCGCCCACCTGGATGGCTATGGACATCAAGGGCGCAATGAACGTCGGCATGATCAGCGTCATTCTCGCCTTCCTGTTCGTCAACATGTTCGACACCGCCGGCACCCTGATGGGCGTTGCCCACCGCGCGCACCTTGTGGATGATGACGGCCGCATCAAAAACCTTTCCCGCGCCTTGAAAGCGGATTCCACCTCCAGTGTGATGGGCGCCTTTGTCGGCTGTCCGCCAGTCACCAGCTATGTGGAAAGTGCCTCCGGTGTCGCCGCCGGTGGTCGCACCGGTCTCACTGCCGTGACCGTGGGTGTACTGTTCCTGCTCGCCATGTTCTTCGCACCCCTCGCCGGCATGATCCCCGTCTACGCCACCGCCGGTGCGCTGATTTACGTGGCCATGCTGATGATGGGTGGCATGGCGCACATCAACTGGAAGGATCACACCGACACCATCCCGGCAATCGTCACCGTGGTGATGATGCCGCTGACCTTTTCCATCGCCAACGGCATCGCCCTCGGCTTCCTGACTTACACCGCCATGAAGCTGTTCACCGGCCAACACGAAAAGATCTCCGTCAGCCTGTATGTGCTGAGTGCCATCTTTATCGCCAAGTTTGCCTTCTTGTAAGTCGCTTATTCGTAAGCTGTCTTAAACACGAAATCGATTGAAAGGACTCACCGTCGGGAGCTTTCTCTACCTGTAGAGCCCCGGCCCGGTGAGTCCTGTCCGCGAGATGAGCATTTCGACGAATAAATGAAAGGCCGGAAAGAGCCTGATAACTGTTGTTGGAAGTGTGCAGTCGACGACATTTTTGTATGCGCATATGAAACGCGCGAAATAAAAATAACCAGAGAGACTGAGTTGTGAAATCAATCAAAACCATTCTGAATAAAGCTACCCTGTCCAAATCTATCCTGGTGACCGCCATCGCCGCAGCCATGGCGCCCACCGCCCACGCCGAGCGCTTCTTCGGAACTTCGACCCTGTCCCTGTTACACAGCGGCCAGTACGAAACTTTCGGCGGCGCTCAGGAAGATGCGACCGTATTTACCTTTGAAAACATCGCCGCAAACAACTGGGGCGACAGCTTCTTCTTTATCGACCGCTACCAGGTGGAGGATGAAGATACCGGTGTAAACGATCTCTACGGTGAATTTGCGCCGCGTGTGAGCATGAGCTGGTTGACCGGCAATGAGCTGAAGTTTGGTCCGGTGAAAGACGTACTGCTCGCGGGTACCTATGAATTCGGCGGCGGTGCCGATGCGGATAACTACCTGGCGGGTGTGGGTGTAAGCTGGGATGTGCCGGGCATGCAGTACTTCAATACCAATGTGTACTATGTGGATAACAACACCGCGTTTGACGATCCCAACGATTGGCAGATGACGGTTACCTGGGGTGCTCCCTTTGAAATCGGCTCTGCAAAATTCCTGTTCGACGGATTCGCGGATTACTCTTCCGGTGTGAGCGGCGCCCAGGCGGCGGAAACCCACATCAACCCGCAGTTGACTCTGGACGTGGGTAGCCTTACCGACAAGCCGGGCGTGATGTATGCGGGTATCGAGTATTCCTACTGGCGCAACAAGTTCGGTAGCCGCGCGATTGATACCGAAAATGCGGTAAGTGCGTTGGTGAAGTTTTACTTCTAACGTCTGAGTTCACGCGATAAAAAATGCCCGGGCAGTGATGCACGGGCATTTTTTTGTGGTTCGGTGGTACGTATATTCGTTGTGTTGTGGCGGCCAGGCACTGGGTATCGGTTTTCAAAACCGCTGTGAATACGTCCCTGTCGCCGACGCTTTTGAAAACCGATCCCCAGTACCTGTCCTTCGCTTCTGGCTATTGTGCTCTGTCCACCAATCGTAAGCGTGCGATTTTATTGATCTGTTCGATTGCGGTTTTGCGCTCTTCTTCAATGCTGTTTTTCAGACGGACTTCGAAGGCATCGAGGATCAGGAAGCGGTTGCTTCCTTTTACTGCCATGATGAAGGGGAATTGGAAGCGGTCTTTATAGGCGTTATTCAGCGTCTCAAACTTTGCCAGTTCCTCTGGCGTGCACTGGTCCAGTCCTACGCCTGCCTGTTCCTTGGTGGAGTCGTCAGTAAGTTCGCCTGCCAACGCCGCCTTACCTGCCAAATCCGGGTGCGCACAGATCACGCCCATCTGCTCGTCCTCGCTCGCTCCCCACAGCTCCTGCGACATCGCCTCTGCCAGTACCAGCGGATCGGAGTGGTCGTCTGATAGCCCTTTATCCCACGCTCTCTGCGCAATCCACGGGGAGTGTTCGTAGATATCCCCAAACCGCGCAACAAAATCCTCACAGCTCTGAGTGGCCGGTGCTGGTGCCAGGCGGTTTGCGGTTGTCGTCTCTGTCATTGTTTTCTCTCCCGGTCATTTATTTGTATCGCCAGATTAATGTATTCACTTATAAAATCAAATTGTATACATAAAGTGTTTGAATATGTATCCATATTTGGTGTAAAAATAAATCCACAACAAACAGAAGCCCCGGAATCCTCTGGAAGCCGGGTGCCGAAAGAATCTGAGAGAACAGAAGAACACAGGAGAAAACGATGGGACGCCTGACAACCCACGTACTGGACACCGCCCGCGGCTTGCCGGGGCAGGGGATCCGCGTCGAGGTCTACCGCCTCGCCGGTGGCAACCGCACCTGGCTGAAAGAAGTGGTCACCAACGACGACGGCCGCTGCGATGGCCCGATTCTGGAAGGGGAAGAGTTTCTGGTGGGTGAATACGAACTCGTATTCCACGCCGGCGAATACCTGCGCCGCCAGGGCAACCGCAACGGCGAGCCGCGCTTTCTGGATGTGATCCCGCTGCGATTTGGGGTTTCTGATTCCTCCCAGCACTTCCATGTGCCGCTGCTGGTTTCCCCTTACAGCTATTCCACTTACCGGGGTAGTTGATCAGACGTTAGGGGAGTTGTTGATTTTCGGCTTGCTAACGAAGCCGAATGCCAGACGCGAAGGGTAGGTACCGGGGATCGGTTTTCAAAAGCGTCGGCGACAGGACGTCGCCGCCGCAACGCCCAGGGATGGGTTCACAGTGGTTTTGAAAACCGATACCCGGTGCCTGCCCGCCACAGGACCTGCTTAAACGGAGAGGGTGGGCCCGCGGGATGAGGAAGTGTTTTTCTCACCCCGAAAAACAATAAGCGAGAAAGAGAACGGGCTATGGAAACTTTTATCCTGGAATTTGCAAACTTTATGTTGCGTTGGTTGCACGTGATTGCCGCCATCGCCTGGATTGGCGAATCGATTTATTTCGTCATGCTCGACAACGGACTCAAAAAACCGGAAAACGAAGTCTGCCGTAAAAAAGGCGTCTTCGGTGAAATGTGGGCCGTGCACGGCGGTGGTTTCTATCACAACCAGAAATACGCAACCAGCCCCGAAAAACTCCCCGACGACCTCCACTGGTCCTTCTGGAAATCCTACACCACCTGGCTCTCCGGCTTCGCCCTGTTCATATTGCTGTATATGACCAATCCCGCCTTCTACCTCATCAATACCCAAAGCGACTGGGCCTGGGCCGCCGCACTCACCGGCTGGCAAGCCAACGTCGTCGCCATCGGCTTCCTGCTCTCCGGCTGGATCATCTACAACGAACTGTGCAAACGCATCAGCCCCAACATGGAACGGGATGGCCTGCTGAGTATCGCCGTCGGTGTACTCATGATCGTCGTCGCCTACGTCAGCACCCAACTGTTCGCCGGCCGCGCCGCCTTCCTGATGACCGGCGCCGTCATGGCCACCGCCATGTCCGCCAACGTCTTCTTCTGGATCATCCCCGGCCAGCGCCGCATGGTGAATGCCATGAAAGAAGGCAAAGAGCCGAATCCTATCGACGGCAAGCGCGGCAAGCAGCGCTCCGTGCACAACACTTATTTCACCCTGCCTGTGGTGCTGCTGATGATCAGCAACCACTATGCCTTCACTTATACACATGAATTTGCGTGGGTAATCATGACGCTGTTTATTTTCGCGGGCGCGTTGATCCGTCAGTTCTTTGTGTTGATGCACTCCGGCCAGATCAAGCCGGCGTACCCAGCGGCCGGTGTTGCGCTGATTATGGTGGCTTTCTGGATTGTGTCTCCGCAGGCGGCGCCGAACCCGGCAGTGGTTGAGGTGGAGCAGATTCAGCCTGTGGAAAAAGTGGAGCCGGTTGAAGATGCGGAAGTTGTTCAGTCGGAGTCGGTGCAAGTGGAGCAGGTTACGGAAGAGCCGGTCGAAGCAGAGCAAGGGGATACCGCAGAAGTGATGCCTGCAGAAGTTGAAGCGCCGGCTGCTGAAGAGTCCTCCCAGGGAGAAGAGTTGTTCACATTGGTCGAACGCCATTGTGCAAACTGCCATTCCCAAAGCCCAGCGCAACCGGGCTTCTCTGCACCGCCGGCGGGTTTTGCCTTCGATAATCACGAGCAGGTCGAACAAACCAAAGCCAAAATTCAGGCCGCAGTCGCCAGTGGCTATATGCCACTCGGCAACATGACCGGCATGACCGACGAAGAACGCGCGGTGTTTGCGGCCTGGTTCGAGTAGCTTTGAATTGCCCGCGGTGGCGGGCGAGTACTGGGTGTGGGGTTTCAGGACCGCTGTGAATACATCCCTGTACGCTTCGTCGGCAACGTCCCTGTTGCCGACGATCCTGAAACCCCACACCCAGCACTCGCCCTTCGCCCGGACCGTGTGGTTCCTCTCAAGATTGGTTTTCATCTGTCTTGTTTGTATACAATAGGCGGTTTCCAAATCCAAAAACGTCAATACAAGCAAGCGAAGAGAGTCACGGGGAATGCCTGAAGCCACCGCGGATACCGCACCAGCCACCAAACGCAAGCGTCAGGAAGGGACCGAACGCGAGGATGCTATCTACCAGTCCATCAGTGACGCGATAGTCGAGCATCGTCTCAAACCCGGCTCCCGCCTGCGGGAAGATGCGCTCTCTGAAGTATTTGGCGTAAGCCGTACCGGTATCCGCAAAGTCCTGCAGCGTCTGGCTATGGAGCAGCTGGTAACCATCGCTCCCCGTCGCGGTGCCAGCGTGGCACGGCCGACGGCGGATGAGGCGCGGGAGGTGTTTGCGGCGCGGCAGATGATCGAGTGCGGTCTGATGCCGGAAGTGGCTGCGCGTGTTTCCAAAGCAGAAATTGCCGAATTGCGCGCGTTGTCCCAACGGGAAGTGGGTGCGCTGCGCGAGGGAAATAACAGCCTTGCGATTCGCACGTCCTCTGAATTTCACGAGCGCCTGGCACAAATGTCCGGCAATAAAACCCTGGCAGAATTTATCGGGCGCCTTTGTTCTCGTTCATCTCTGATTCTCGCGGTTTATGGCAATTCCGGCGGTGAGCATATGGGGTGTGAGTCCCACGATCACGATGAGCTTGTGCGTTTACTGGAAGCCGGCGATGGCGCGGGTGCGTCGCAATTTATGTTGGATCACCTGAAGGCCGTTGAAGGCTCTCTGTCTATTGTGGAAGGCGCGGAAGAAGTGCCGGATCTCTACAGTATTTTCGGCAACTGATTCCTTTCTATCTTTCCTTTTCTTTCGGCCTGAAGTCCTTTCAGGCCGCTCGCTCCCCATTTCTGATATTTATTTCTCTGCCTGCATAGCTCGCAAGTTACTCCATTCGTTGATGCGAAGGTGGAGTGCCGGGTAAACATTTTCGAAAGCGTCGGCGACAGGGGCCGAAGGCGCCGTGAATACTTGGAGCGGCCGGGCCACGTCGCCGACGCAGCCTACATGGACGTACTTGTGGCGGTTTCGAAAAGGTTTACCCGGTGATCCACCGCCACGGAGCTACCAGAGATCCCCCCATCGGACCCTGAGCCGCCGCGAAGCCCTGCCCATTCCCCCAAAAAATTCCTGAACAACTGCAATCCGACGATTGCAAACCACCTGAATACACTATATCGTTGTCTTGTATACAAAAAGTGTCGCCACAAAGTCGCGGTGATTTGTATCCAGAAGTGACCGGGTTGATCGGGCCCGATCTCCGGCATCCGTTGCCAGCGGTAATCAGCAACAGAAAAGGAATAACAACGTTGAATTCATCGACCCAGGAAAAAGCGCAGAACCCGTACCCCCGCGACCTCATCGGTTACGGGCGCGACCTGCCTCAGGCCAACTGGCCCGGGCGCGCGAAAGTGGCTGTGCAGTTTGTGCTGAATTACGAAGAGGGCGGTGAGAACTGTGTGTTGCACGGGGACAGCCACTCCGAGCGCTTCCTGTCGGAAATCGTCGGTGCCGAGGCCTATGCCGATCGCCACATGAGCATGGAGTCCATCTACGAGTACGGCTCCCGCGCCGGTGTATGGCGCATCCTCAATGAATTTGAAAAACGCGGCCTGCCGATGACCGTATTCGGTGTCGCCACCGCGCTCGAGCGCCACCCGGAATTGGCCCTGGCCTTTAAAGAACTGGGCCACGAAATCGCCTGCCATGGCCTGCGCTGGATTCACTACCAGAACATTCCGGAAAACATCGAGCGCGAGCATATGCGCCGGGCCATCGAGATTTTCCAGAAACTGTACGGCGAAAAGCCCCAGGGCTGGTACACCGGCCGCGACAGCCCCAATACCCGCCGACTGGTGGTGGACGAAGGCAGCTTCTTTTACGACAGCGATAACTACGGCGACGACCTGCCGTTCTGGACCCCGGTAGAAACTTCCGAGGGTGAGCAGCAAAACCATTTGGTCGTCCCGTACACCCTCGACACCAACGATATGCGCTTCGCCACGCCCCAGGGGTTCAACACCGGCGAGCATTTTTTTGATTATCTGCGCGATGCCTTCGACGTGCTTTACGCAGAGGGTGAAGACGCACCAAAAATGATGAGTGTCGGCCTGCACTGCCGCCTGATCGGTCGCCCCGGCCGCTTCCGCGCGCTGCAGAAATTTCTCGACCATATCGAAAAACACGATCGGGTTTGGGTGACCCGGCGTGTGGATATCGCCCGCCACTGGGCGTCTGAACACCCCGCCCCAGCGGCGAAAAACAATACGGTTTGTAGCAGTTTGGAAAAAGCACTGGAACAGTAATGAGCAACTCGAAATACCCAATGCACACCTATTACGCCCCCAAAGGCGGGCACCCGCCGCAGACGCAATTGCTGTCTGATCGCGCGGTATTTACCGAAGCCTACGCGGTGATTCCGAAAGGCGTGATGCGCGATATCGTCACCAGCTATCTGCCGTTCTGGGAGAAGACCCGCCTGTGGGTGCTGTCCCGTCCTCTGTCTGGATTCGCCGAGACGTTTTCCCAATACATTATGGAAGTGCAGTCCGGTGGCGGCAGTGAAAAGCCCGAGTCTGACCCGAATGCCGAAGGCGTGCTGTTTGTGGTGGAGGGCGAACTGACCCTGACCCTGAACGGCCAGCGCTACCGCATGGAAGAGGGCGGTTACGCATTTATTCCGCCGGGCAGCGACTGGCAGGTGCGCAACGAATGTGCGTCTACACTGCGCTTCCACTGGATTCGCAAATATTACGAACGGGTAAACGGTATCGATGTGCCGGAAGCCTTCGTTACCAATGAAAAAGATGTTCAGCCCATCGAAATGCCGGACACAGAAGGCTGCTGGGCCACCACGCGCTTTGTGGATATCGAAGATATCCGCCACGACATGCACGTGAATATCGTCACCTTCCAACCCGGTGGCGTAATTCCGTTTGCGGAAACCCACGTGATGGAGCACGGCCTTTATGTACTCCAGGGCAAGGCCGCGTACCTGCTGAACAAAGACTGGGTAGAAGTGGAGGCCGGCGATTACATGTGGCTGCGCGCCTTCTGCCCGCAAGCCTGCTATGCCGGCGGCCCCGGCCCGTTCCGTTACCTCCTGTACAAAGACGTAAACCGTCAAATGAAACTCGGGGGTTTTGGTAACCGCTGATTGTTATGCGCGTACACGGATGTAGCGCACCCTAATTCTAAAAAAGATGGAGAAAACCACCATGCTCGAAACTGTACTCGAACTTAGGGCACAACCACTGACCGCAGAAGCCTTCGCGCCCTATGGCGATGTGATCGACAGTCGCACCGCGGATTCGTTTTCGATCAACGGCGGACGCGCGCAGCGCTATCACGACCTGGTGCAGATCGAAACCCTGGGTGAAGAGGCCCGCCCACTGGTGAGCATTTTTATCAGTGAGCCCGTCGAGCTTCCCCTGGAGCTGACATATCTGGAGCGTCACCCGCTGGGTAGCCAGGCGTTTATTCCGATGCACGAAGAGCGTTTCGTCATCGTGGTCGCGCCCAAGGGGGAAGCCATCGATCCGAAGGAGGTGCGCGCGTTTATTACCGACGGCCGCCAGGGCGTGAATTACCGCGCGGGCTTGTGGCACGGCGTGCAGTCGGTAATCGAGCGCAAGGGCGAGTTTGTGGTGGTGGATCGTGGTGGTAAAGGGAAAAACTGCGATGAGTACCCGATGAATATTCGAGTGCATGTAGCGGATGTAGTGGTCGGAGAAGAAGCTTTAGTCACCGCCTGAATTTAGATCAGCGTCACCCCGGCGAAGGCCGGGGTCCAGTGACACGAAGTGCAGGGTCACATGTTAACGGGAATGACGAAGAAATACCGATAGTACAAGCACCCAATAACCGGTGCAGGAAGCAAGAATAACCAAGCAATTTCTGAAGCGATGACTTCAGTGGGAGAAAACTATGGCTCGCATGACAGCTGCCGAAGCCGCGGTTCACGTTTTGAGAAAAGAAGGCATCGACGTTGCCTTCGGCGTGCCCGGTGCCGCAATCAACCCTTTCTATTCTGCGCTGCGTAAAGTCGGCGGTATCGACCATACCCTGGCCCGCCATGTGGAAGGTGCCTCACATATGGCCGAGGGTTACACCCGCACCAAGGCCGGCAATATCGGAGTGTGCATCGGTACCTCCGGCCCCGCCGGCACCGACATGATTACCGGCCTTTACTCGGCCAGCGCAGACTCCATTCCGATTCTGTGCATCACCGGTCAGGCGCCGGTTTCCAAACTGCACAAGGAAGATTTCCAGGCGGTGGATATCAAGGCAATCGCTGGCCCGGTCACCAAGTGGGCGATCACCGTGATGGAAGCGGCCCAGGTGCCGCGCGCTTTCCAGCAGGCGTTTCACCTGATGCGCAGTGCGCGCCCGGGTCCAGTACTGATCGACCTGCCCATCGACGTGCAGATGACCGAAATCGAATTCGACCCGGATACTTACGAGCCGCTGCCCGTGTACAAGCCGGCCGCCACCCGCGCCCAGGTTGAAAAAGCACTGACCATGCTGAACGACGCCGACAAGCCGCTTCTGGTTGCCGGTGGTGGTGTGATCAATGCCGACGCCAGCGATCTGCTCACCGAGTTTGCAGAAATCACCGGCGTACCGGTAATCCCGACCCTGATGGGCTGGGGCACGATTCCCGATGATCATCCGCTGATGGCGGGCATGGTAGGCCTGCAGACTTCCCACCGTTACGGCAACGCCACCATGCTGGCTTCTGACTTTGTAATGGGAATCGGCAACCGCTGGGCCAACCGCCACACCGGTAATGTTTCCACCTACACCGAAGGCCGCAAGTTCGTGCACGTGGATATCGAGCCCACCCAGATTGGGCGTATTTTCGGGCCGGACTACGGAATTGTTTCCGATGCAAAAGCCGCGCTGGAATTGATGATTGAAGTGGCCAGCGAATGGAAAGCCGCCGGTCGCCTGAAAGACCGCAGTGCCTGGGTCAATGACTGTCAGGAGCGCAAACGCACCCTGCTGCGCAAAACCCACTTCGACAATGTGCCGGTAAAACCCCAGCGCGTGTACGAAGAAATGAACAAGGTTTTCGGCAAGAACGCCCGCTACGTTTCCACCATCGGTCTGTCACAGATCGCCGGCGCCCAGTTTCTGCACGTGTACAAGCCGCGCCACTGGATCAACTGTGGCCAGGCCGGCCCATTGGGTTGGACAGTACCCGCCGCGCTCGGTGTAGCCAAGGCCGATCCGGAAGCGGAAATTGTTGCGCTGTCTGGTGACTACGACTTCCAGTTTATGGTGGAAGAACTCGCCGCCGGTGCCCAGTTCAACCTGCCGTACATCCACGTACTGGTGAACAACTCCTATCTGGGATTGATCCGCCAGGCGCAGCGCAATTTCGATATGGATTACTGCGTGCAGCTGGCATTTGAAAACATCAACTGCCCGGAAATTGAAGGCTACGGTGTGGACCACGTGTCCGTAGTGGAAGGCCTCGGCTGTAAAGCGCTGCGGGTCACCCACCCGGACGATATCGCCCCGGCACTGGAAAAAGCCCGCGCGCTGATGAAACAGCATCGCGTGCCGGTTGTGGTTGAGGTAATCCTCGAGCGCGTAACCAATATTTCCATGGGTGTGGATCTCGACGGCGTAAACGAGTTTGAAGCGCTGGCGGAAGGCGAGGGCGACGCGCCCACTTCTATCGCCGCACTGACCTGATCACTTAACTCCCGTCACCCCGGCGAAGGCCGGGGTCCAGAAATCGAAGTACCTGGATTCCCGTACCGGATCGAGTCCGGCATGACGTTCCTATGCGGGAATGACGAAAAAAATAACAGGAGAAGCAAAATGCCAAAATTTACTGCCAACCTGAGCATGTTGTTTACCGAGGTGGATTTCCTCGACCGATTCAAAGCCGCCGCCGATGCGGGCTTCAAGGGCGTGGAATATCTATTCCCCTACGATTACAGCGTGCAGGAAATCAAACAGCGCCTGGACGACAACGGCCTGACCCAGGTACTGCACAACCTCCCCGCGGGCGACTGGGCCGCCGGTGAGCGCGGCATCGCCTGTCACCCGGATCGCGTGGACGAGTTCCGCGCAGGTGTGGCCAAAGCCATCGAGTACGCCACCGCACTGGGCTGCAAGCAGGTGAACTGCCTCGCCGGTATCGCCCCGGTCGGTGTAGGTAAGGAAGAAGCCCGCCAGACCCTGATTCAGAACCTGCGCTTTGCTGCAGACAACCTGCAGGCTGCCGGCATCCAGCTGCTGGCCGAGCCCATTAACACCCGCGATATTCCCGGGTTCTTCCTGAACGGTACCGAGCAGGCACTGGAAATTTTCGACGAGGTGGGCAGCAACAACCTGAAGCTGCAGTACGACATCTACCACATGCAGATTATGGAAGGCGATATCGCCCCGACCATCGAAAAGCATCTGGAGCAGATCGCCCACGTACAGCTCGCGGACAACCCGGGCCGTCACGAGCCGGGTACCGGAGAAATCAACTACCCCTTCCTGTTTCAGCACCTGGACAAGCTCGGCTATGAAGGTTGGATCGGCTGCGAATACAAGCCGAAAACCACCACCAGCGAAGGCCTCGGCTGGTTGGATACGGCACACGGTTAAGCCGTAAACCAATAAATGTAAAAAATTCTGGAGAGAGAAATGAGCAAGATCGGATTTATCGGCCTCGGCATCATGGGCCGCCCAATGGCAGGTCACCTGCTGGACGCAGGCCACCAACTGTTCACCAATGACCGCGGCCGCGCCCTGGACGCAACCCTCGCCGAAAAAGGCATGCAGGTTGTCGCCAGCCCCAAAGCCGTGGCAGAAAACTGCGAAATCATCATCACCATGGTCCCGGACACTCCGGACGTGGAATCCGTACTGTTCGGCCAGGAAGGTGTAGTCGAAGGCCTGCAGCCCGGTGCTCTGGTCATCGACATGAGCTCCATCGCCCCGGTCCCCACCCAGGAATTTGCCAAGCGCATTGCCGCTGCCGGCGGTGAATACGTGGATGCCCCCGTATCCGGCGGCGAAGGCGGAGCCATCAACGCTGCCCTGACCATCATGGTCGGCGCCACCGAAGAAGGCTTCGTCCGCGCCCATCCGATCCTCGAAGTCATGGGTAAAACCATCACCCACATCGGCCCCCAGGGCTCCGGCCAGACCTGCAAAGTCGCCAACCAGATCATCGTCGCCCTCACCATCGAAGCCGTCTCCGAAGGCCTCCTGTTCGCCTCCAAAGCCGGCGCCGACGTCGCCAAAGTGCGCGAATCCCTGCTCGGCGGCCTCGCCTCTTCGAAAATTCTCGAAGTCCACGGCGAACGCATGATCAAACGCACCTTCGACCCAGGCTTCCGCATCCGCCTGCACCAGAAAGACCTCAACCTGGCCCTCGAAAGCGCCCGCGCCTTCAACCTCAGCCTCCCGGGCACCGCCAACGCTCAGCAGCTGTTCCAGGCCTGCGCCGCCAACGGCGGCGCCGACTGGGACCACGCCGGCATCGTGCGCGCCCTGGAAAAGCTCGCGGACCACGAAATCGGCAGCTGAGCTGTATTTTTAGTCAGAGTCGCATGAAATAAGTCTGGCGGCGCCCACTGGCGGTAACCCTTCCCGGGACACGCCGTGAACCCATCCCTGGGGGCTCTTCTAAAACGTCCCTGTTTTAGAAGGTCCCGGGAAGGGTTACCGCCAGCGGGCTGCAATTTGAACAGTATTACTTCGTTGCGGCCTAAAGAACCCAGTGTTTCCGCTGGCGATGAAGAATCGCCGTCGCCAGTGGCTTTTTCCGGAACTGTTTTTGCATTATCTCTTTTAATGCGGAAAACAGGCTGGATAAGGGAGACGTGTCCACGGACTCCCCCAGCAAGGCTCTTCTCCGTGAGTCAAGCTGTCGGACACGTTTCCCTTATCCGGCTTGGATACTTCCGTGTAGTAATCTGAAACTACAATGGAAGTTGCCAATCAGCTTACGTAGTTAAGATGTAAGAATTGAAGGTCGAGTACCGGGTAAAAGGTTTCAGGAGCGTCGCAAACAGGATGTTTGCGCCGCAGCGCCCAGGGATGGGTTCACAGCGGTCCTGAAACCTTTTACCCGGTGCTCGACCGCCACAGGACCCAAAAAGAACGGAAGGGCCCTGATCGAGCGCATGGGAAATAACAATTACGAGGTCACTGTCGATGAACAAACTGCCCGAACTTCCGACCCTCAACCGCCCCGCGGATTACACCGCCTGGCTGCGGGACCTGTCTGAAATCGCCATCGCCTCCGTACACCCCGACACCTTATTGCCCTCGCGGCTCCCCGAACCACCCATCGGCCGCACCATCGTCATCGGCGCCGGCAAAGCCGCCGCCGCCATGGCCTCCGCCCTCGAAAAAGCCTGGGCCAAAAAATACATGCGCTCCGAAATCGAAGGCCTCGTCGTCACACGATACGAGCACGGCGCCAACTGCAAAAAAATCGAAGTCCTCGAAGCCTCCCACCCCATGCCCGACAACATGGGAGAAGTCGCCGCCAAACGCATGCTCGCCGCCGTCAAAGACCTCGGCAAAAACGACCTCGTCATCGCTCTCATCTCCGGCGGCGGCTCCGCACTCATGACACTGCCAGCGCCGGGACTGAAACTCGAACAGAAACAGGCCATCAACAAAGCCCTGTTGCGCAGCGGCGCCCCCATTCGCGAAATCAACACCGTGCGCCGGCACCTGTCCGCCATCAAAGGCGGCCGCCTCGCCGCCGCCGCACACCCCGCGCGGGTCGTCACCTACCTGATCTCCGATGTCCCCGGAGACGACCCAACCCTCATCGCCTCCGGCCCCACACTGCCAGACAGCTCCACACCGGCCGACGCCCTCGAGATCCTGCAGCGCTACAACATCGAAATCGAAGATGACGTGCGCGCGCATCTGCAAAGCGACAAAAAGGCCCCCAGGCTCGGAGACAAAGAATTCAACCGCGACACTGCCCGCGTACTCGCCAAAGCCAGCGATGCTCTCAATGCCGCCAGCGATGCCGCCATCGCCGCCGGTGTCGACGTCCGCGTACTCGGTGACAACCTGGAAGGGGAGGCGCGCGAACTTGGCCGCGAACACGCCCTGATGGCCCTCGCCGTGCAGAAAGGAATCAGCCATCCATTACTGATTCTTTCAGGTGGAGAAACCAGCGTCACTGTCACCGGTAATGGCCGCGGCGGGCGCAATGTGGAATATTTGCTGGGACTATTCACCGCCCTTGGCGGCGCCAATGGCATTTTCGGCCTCGCCATCGACACCGACGGCATCGATGGCTCGGAAGACAACGCCGGTGCATTCTGCGCGCCTGACGACTGGGCGAAGATGCAGGCGCAGGGATTGAGCCCACGGGAGTACCTGGCCAACAACGACGCCTATAGTTTCTTTGCCGAGCTGGAAAATTTGATTGTCACCGGCCCCACGCGCACCAACGTCAATGATTTCCGCGCAATCCTGATTTTGCCGCCGGCGAAGAGCTGATAAAACGAGAAAAGTTGAGAGATTAGAGGTCCCGATGAGCCAGAAACCCGCCAACCAACGCACGGCCAACCCCACCCGCCGTACCAAAATTGTCGCCACACTCGGCCCCGCCAGCGACAAAGACGGCGTGCTGGAAAAAATGCTCAAGGCCGGCGTGGACGTGGTGCGGCTGAATTTCTCCCACGGCACGCCCGACGATCACCGCCGCCGCCTGCAGCAGGTGCGAGAAATTGCCGATCGCCTCGGCAAAACCGTCGCCGCTCTCGGTGACCTGCAGGGCCCCAAAATCCGTATCGCCCGCTTCAAAGATAACGCCGTCAACCTGCAGGAAGGCCAGCCCTTCGTGCTGGATATGTCCCTCGACACCAACGAGGGTGACGAGAAGCGGGTCGGTTGCGACTACAAGGATTTGATCCGGGATGTATCCGCCGGCGACGTGCTGTTGCTGGACGACGGCCGCGTGGTGCTGGAAGTCAACAGCGTCAGTGACGGGGAAGTGCACACCACCGTCGTTGTGGGCGGCAAGCTGTCCAACAACAAGGGCATCAACAAACAGGGCGGTGGACTGTCCGCAGCGGCATTGACCGACAAAGACAAGGCCGACCTGAAAACCGCCATCGATATCGGTGTGGATTATCTCGCCGTCTCCTTCCCCCGCAGCGCCGAGGATATGAAAGAAGCGCGCGCACTGCTGGGCGAGGCGGGCAAGCATATCGGCCTTGTGGCCAAGGTAGAGCGCGCCGAAGCGGTGGCGGACGAGGAAACCCTCGACGATATTATCCGCGCCTCGGAAGCGGTGATGGTGGCCCGCGGTGATCTGGGTGTGGAGATCGGCGATGCCGCGCTGATCGGTGTGCAGAAGCGCATGATCCTGCGCGCCCGCCAACTGAACCGCGCGGTGATCACCGCCACCCAGATGCTGGAAACCATGATTACCGCGCCACTGCCCACCCGCGCTGAAGTGTTCGACGTGGCCAACGCGGTACTCGATGGCACAGATGCGGTCATGCTGTCGGCGGAAACCGCCGCCGGGGATTTCCCGGTGGAAGCGGTGGAGGCCATGACCCGATTGTGCCTCGGCGCCGAGCGCGAGCGCTCTGCCCAGGAGTCCGGCCACCGCATGCACCAGGATTTCAGCCGCATCGACGAGACCATCTCGCTGTCTGCCATGTACGCCGCCAACCATCTGGCCGGTGTTACCGCCATCGCCTGCATGACCCAGACCGGTTACACCCCGCTGATCGCCTCGCGCATCCGCTCCGGCCTGCCCATCGTCGGCCTGGCCCACGATCCCATCGCCCAGCGGCGCATGGCGCTGTATCGCGGGGTGATCTCGGTACTGTTTGAACCCGGTGAAGGGGAGGGGGACAGGGAACTGAATGAGCGCGCACTGGCGACACTGAAGGAAAGAGGTATCGTCAAAGTTGGCGAGCAGGTGATTCTGATCCGCGGTGACCTGATGCAGTCCCACGGCGGGACCAATACCCTTAAGATCCTCGAAGTCGCGGATTGATTACATTCGCTGCGGCGGATCGTATACACTGGCTGGCAACACTAGGGGGACTCTGGTTAAGTCCGCAATGCCTCAGCGTGACCTGAAGGTAGCAGCTGTTAGGCGCAGCTCGCAGTGAATGGCCCGGTCCTTTACAAGAGCTGCAACGCAGCAGATGCTGCCTTCAGGTCTCGCCCTTCGGGGCTTTCAGAGCGATCCACACTCTGCGTTGTGACTTCTTGAAAGGTCCATACATTCCTGCGAAGTCACGCCTTGATTGTGAACCGCTCTGAAAGCCTGAGGCATCGCGGACTTAACCAGAGGCCCCCTTGAATAAATTGGCTGCCAAATTGCATGACTTCTGATGACGGAGTCCAGTGCGAGGGAGCCTCCAGCAGGAAGTAGTGCAAGATGAGCAAATCCTGGCAACAGGAGGTGCTGGCGGAGATCAAGGCCGGTGGCCGGGTGACCGATCAGCAGATTGTGGACAAGATTCGCAAGGCCGTGCTGACCCAGCGCCTGCCGCCGAATACCCGATTGCCGGAACTCACCCTGGGTGAGATCTTTGGCGTCAGCCGCTCGGTTATCCGCAAGGCTCTGACCCGCCTGGATGCAGACCACGTGATTACCCAGGCGCCCAACCAGGTCGCCCGGGTCCGTGCACCGTCTATCGAGGAAACCCGGGAAACCTTTGCTGCCCGCCGGCTGGTGGAAGGCGAAGTCTGCGCACTGCTGGCGGGTAACATGAAACCCGCCCAGCTCAAGACACTGGAAAAGCTGGTCCAGGCAGAAATCGAAGCCCATCAGGCGGGCGATGAACCGGCGCGGATCGAGCACTCACTGGCAATCCACCACATGCTGGCGGACCTGTCGAGTAACCGGGTACTGGGCAACTTCCTCACGGATCTGGTGCTGCGCACCTCCATCGTGATTGCGCTGTACAAGCGGGACGGACTCGCCTCCTGCTACCTGAAAGGCGACCACACCCGGCTGCTGGAAAACCTGCAGTCCGGCGACGGAGAGGGAGCCCGCGACGCCATCGTCGCGCACCTGAATCGTCTGGAAAATTTGATGGACCTCAGCACAAGGGATTCCAGTATTGATCTGATGGCAATTCTTGGACAGAGAGCAAGTTGATTTAACCAAATTAGAGTCGACTGATTTTTAACAACACCGAAGCCTCTGGCGCTAAGTCACAGATAAGCGCCATTGGCCGCGGGCAGTAATACCGCCCGCCAGGGTCGTAAGGGAAACCGAGCGGCCTCCCGCATTTGGAAAGGTGATGAAACAGAACAAAATCCTGGAGGACGGCCACGGCCGTCGCTTCTACTATCTGCGCCTGTCGGTGACAGATGTCTGCAACTTCCGTTGCGACTACTGCCTGCCCGACGGCTACCAGGCCACCCCAAAAGCCCCGGACCTCAGTATCGCCGAGGCCAGCACCGTCATGCGCGCCTTTGCCACGCTAGGCACCAGAAAAGTGCGCCTAAGCGGCGGCGAGCCGTCCCTGCGCAAAGACCTGCCCGAACTCATCCAGGCAGCCAGCACCACCCTCGGCATCCAGCGCGTCGCCGTTACCAGCAACGGCTACAAACTCCCCAGCGTTATAGACAGCTGGCACCACAGCGGCCTTGACCAGCTCAACATCAGCATCGACAGCCTCGACGATACCGAATTCGCCCGTATCACCGGCCACGACTGTCTGCCCAAAATCCGCACCGGCATCGATCGTGCACTGGAATTGGGCATTCAAACCAAGGTCAACGCCGTCCTGCTCTCCGATGGTGCCCAGACCCGCCTGCAGCAATTCCTCGACTGGCTAAAAAGCACCCCGGTCACCCTGCGCTTTATCGAACTCATGCAGACCGGCGACAACCGCGACTACTTCGCCAGTAACCACCTGCGCGGCAGCGACATCGAACAGCAGCTGATCGAAACCGGCTGGCAACTCCTCCCCAGAGCCATAGACGCCGGCCCCGCCCGCGAATACGTCCACCCCGACTACACAGGCCGCATCGGCCTGATCACTCCCTACAGCAAAGACTTCTGCAACAGCTGCAATCGCCTGCGCGTCTCCGCCCAGGGCAAACTGCACCTGTGCCTGTTCAGCGACGCTGGCCTCGACCTGCGTGAAACCATCCGCGCTGGCGATGCCAGTGCGCTTGCCGAAAAGGTGAGGGCGCTGATCGGCAATAAAGAAGTGAGCCACTATCTACAGCAGGGAAATACCGGCGGAACCCAGAACCTTTCCATTATTGGTGGATAGGAAAAGCGCAGCCAGCTAACGAAGTCAAAAAATTCAAAGCGAAGGCCGGGCGCCGGGTGTGGGTTTTCAGGAGCGTCGCAAACAGGATGTTTGCGCCGCAGCGCCCAGGGATGGGTTTACAGCGGTCCTGAAAACTCACACCCGGTGACCGGCCGCCACATACGAACAACAGAGCACCAGACAAAGGCTACGGAGCACAAATCAATGAGCCACGCCCCAAAAGACCCAGATCAAAAACTCAACATCGCCATCCTCACCGTTTCCGACACAAGAACCGAAGAAAACGACACCTCCGGTAAATATCTCGTAGAAGCACTGAAAGAAGACGGCCACAACCTCGCCGACAAGGCCATCGTCATCGATGACAAATATCTCCTGCGCGCCAAAGTCAGCGAATGGATCGCCGATCCGGAAATCCAGGTCATCATCTCCACCGGCGGCACCGGCTTCGCAGGTCGTGACTCCACCCCCGAAGCCCTCGCCCCCCTGCTCGACAAACACATCGACGGCTTCGGCGAAATGTTCCGCTCCATCAGCTATGAGGAAATTGGCTCCTCCACTATCCAGTCCCGCGCACTCGCCGGCATCGCCAACCGCACATTGGTCGCCTGTCTCCCGGGCTCCACCGGCGCCTGCAAAACCGGCTGGACCAAGTTGCTGAGAGAACAACTGACCGCAACCCATATGCCCTGTAACTTCGTCGGCTACCTCACAAAGTAACCACTGAAAAACTACTGCGCGAGCGCCTGACGGCGTCCGGCGGTGCTGGTGCGCCAGCCCGGTCAGAATGCTCATGTACTGCGTGTACACTCCGCTTCTTCCGCTCCGGCGGCCACCGTCAGCCACTCGCTCGCTACGTTTTTCAGCGGTTACTAAAGTTAGAGAATGAAAATGACCCTCACACACCTGAACCAGAAAGGCGAAGCCAGCATGGTCGATGTCACCGACAAAGACATCACCGACCGCTCCGCCCGCGCCGAATCCGCCGTCGCCATGTCTGCGGAAGCCTTCGAACAGCTGAAAGCCGGCAACAACAAAAAAGGCGATGTGCTCGCCACCGCGCGCATTGCCGGCATCCAGGCCGCCAAGAAAACCGCCGACTTGATACCTCTTTGTCACCCGCTGGCGCTGACCAAAGTGCAGGTAGATTTTGAGCTGGATGAAGCCAACCAAAGCGTCAACATTCGAGCCTACTGCCGCCTCGCCGGCCGCACCGGCGTAGAAATGGAAGCGCTCACCGCAGCAAGTGTGGCCGCGCTCACCATCTACGACATGTGCAAAGCCGTAGACCCCGCCATGGTCATTGGCCCCACCAGGCTTCAGGAAAAAGTCGGCGGCAAGCGCGGCCACTGGACGCCTGAACAGAGCGCAGGGGAAAAATCGTGATCAGGGTATTGTTCTTCGCCAGCCTGCGCGAGCAGCTGGAACGCGATGCAATGGAAATCGACCCGGCAGGTCTTACTGACGTGGCTCAGCTGCGCAGCAAGCTGGCCGAGCAGGGCGCAATCTGGCAGAGCGCCCTCGGCAGCGACCAGTTGCAGGTTGCTCTCAATCAGCAGCTGTCGACCATGGATGCTGCCATCAAAGACGGCGATGAAGTCGCCTTCTTCCCACCGGTCACCGGAGGCTGAAGATGCCGCTGGAAATCTCCATCTCCGTGCAGGCAAAAGGTTTCGACCCGGGTGCCGAGTACAATCTGCTGCGCAGTGAAAATTACTCCGACGGCGCCACTGCCATGTTTGTCGGCAACGTCAGGGACTTCACGCCCGATGAATCCGGTGAGCACAAATCCGTCGCCGTACTGGAGCTGGAGCACTACCCCGGCATGGCGGAGTCAGCACTTACCGACATCGCCCGCCAGGCTGCCAAACGCTGGCCATTAGGGCGGGTGCGAATCATCCACCGCTACGGCCCATTAAATGCCGGTGAAGAAATTGTGTTTGTGGGCACTACCTCCGCCCACCGTCAGGCCTCACTGGATGCCTGTGCGTTTATTATGGATTTCCTGAAAAGCCGTGCTCCTTTCTGGAAAAAGGAATTCGCGGGCGGAACAGAAAAAGGCTGCTGGGTAGATGCCAGGTCCAGTGATGAAGACGCACTAAAAAAGTGGTGATGCCTGAATAAGCGCATAGTGAGCACTTGCTATCGGTATATCCACCGAGATAGCTGTCTGGGCGTTTTTTGTTCTGCTTAAAGTTTGACCTGGTTCCGCTGATTCCGTGAAAAGTGTGACAGCACTCACGCAAGGCCCATCAAAGATACCCGTGAAACCTGTCACATAATCGAGCTTTTTTCTCTTGTCCTTTGAATTTTAAGAAAAAATTCTTCTCTAACTCTCTGCGCGAGTTTTGAAGCGCCTCACATATCCCCCCCCGCCGGTTGCAATACAATCGCCTCGCTAAGTACTCGTATTCGACGTTAGTCGGACAAAATCGGTCGAGAGATTGCGACCAATAAAAATGAGCCCGGATATCAGGGCAGGGCTTCCTGGGTAGCGTTCCCAGAGTTAGTTTCGAGGTATAAGGGATATGTGCAGAATTCTGTTGGCAACCGTTTTGCTCATGCTGGCGGTGATGACCAATGCTCAGGAAGTCAGTCGCGAAGAAATTCGCGGGCTCGACGAGCAGATTCAGGATGTAAAGAAGGATGTGATCAGTCTTACCTCCGAACTCAATCGTCTGGAAGAGAAGCTACTGTTCCCCTCCAATACCCAGGTGGCTCTGTTTGTCTCGCTGCCTAACAGTACCGAATTCAGCCTTGAGTCCGTCGAGGTGAAGCTCGATAACCAGATCGTCGCTCACCACCTGTATACCTACCGCGAAATTGAAGCCCTGCAGCTCGGTGGTGTGCAGCGTATCCATACTGCCAACGTGCAGACCGGTACCCACCCCCTGGAAGTCACCTATTTCGGAAAGTCCAAGTCCGGCAAAGAATACCGCGCAACCGCCAGCTACAGCGTGGAAAAAGCAGTGGGTCCCAAGTTTGTTGAGATCCAGATCGCCGGCAACCAGTCCGCTATCAACTTCAAGGACTGGTAAGCATGAACTCCCGTCTGGCCCGCGCGGTTGCCGGCGCAGCGCTGACTGTGCTGTGCGCCGCGTCTGTGCAGGCCAAAGCGCCCGAAGACCCCACGGCACTGCATACCGATAACCTTCGCGATCTGTTCTTTGGCGAAGCATTATTCAATGCGCACCAGGATAATTATTTCGACGCGATCACCGGATTGGACACCGAGCTTCAGCAGTTTCGCTTGCTCGACGATCCGGAGCTCGACCCTTTTTTCATGCATTTTGGGCAGGCGGAGTTTGCCGTAGGGGATCTCGAGCTCTCCTATCGCATGCACCGGGAAGCCGGCCGTGCCATGGAGCAGGTGCTGCAGGGCGATGTGCCCCAGTCAATCAAGAATGAGGCGGCCTACCGCCTGGCGAAAATCCACTATCACAAGCAGCAGTTTGCCAATGCTCTGCATGCGCTTGAGTTGATCGAGGGGCGCGTGCCGGAGCGTGTGCGTGCAGATGAGCAGTTCCTGCGCGCCCGCGTGTACATGCAACTGGGCCGCTTTGAAGAAGCGGTGGTGCTGCTAAAAGATCTCAAGGGCGAAAAATCTCTGGCGGGGTTCGTCGAGTACAACCTCGGGATCGCTCTGCTGAAGTCCGGAGAGACCGAGCGGGGTGTGCTGGAGTTGGACGGGCTCGGCCGCGGTGCGGGCAGCGGCGATGCCATGCGCGCATTGCAGGACAAGACCAACCTGCTGCTCGGTTTCCAGTTGATGGAAGCGGAAGAATACCAGCGTGCCCGTACCTACTTTGACCGTGTGCAGCTGAGTGGGCCCTTCTCCAATCAGGCGCTATTGGGGGCGGGCTGGGTGGAGGCCAATGCCGGCCGTTACGACCGTGCACTGGTGCCCTGGCAGTTGCTGAAGCAGCGAAAATCCACCGATGCCGCCGTTCAGGAGGCCATGCTCGCGGTGCCCTATGCCTACGGCAAGCTGGAAGTACACAGCACCGCGGCGGTGAACTACGGTCAGGCACTGGACCTGTTTGGTAACCAGGTGGATGTGCTCAGTCAGTCCATCAACAGCATCCGCGAAGGTAAGCTGCTGGAAGCACTGCGCCGAAAAGAAGCCAGTCAGGTGAAAAACTGGGTGGTAGAGTTGCGCAAACTGCCGGATGCGCCGGAAACCCATTACCTGCTCGACCTGATGGCCTCTAACGACTATCAGGAATTCCTGCGCAATTACCAGGACCTGAACGACCTGCTCGAGCGCAACAAAGACTGGCTGCAAAGCCTCGATGCTTTCGAAGAGATTATCGCACTGCGCCGAAGCTACTACGAACCGATTCTTCCTGGATTGGACGTGCAGTTCCGTCAGGTGGATGCGCGTATCAAAATGCGGCTGGAGCAGCGTCAGCATCTCGCCATGCGGATCGAAAACCTGCTGGTGAACCGTCGTCCGGAACTTCTGGCCAAAAGCGGCGAAACAGAATCTCGTCTGATTCTGCAGCAGATTCGCGACATTCTCGAATACAGCCCCAGCCTGAAGAGTGAAGAGACTGAGGATCGCGTTGCGCGCCTTGAGGGTGTGCTGAAGTTTCGCCTGTCCCGCGAGTTTGATGATCGTCTCACCAAGGCTTACAAAAACCTGCAGGAACTGGATGAGGTCATCGCCACCCTGCAGGACAGCTACCAGCGTTATGTGCGTACCCGCCAGGCTGCGACCCATAGCTATGAGGGCTATACCGATCAGATCGTCAGCCTGCGCGCTGGCCTGAATCGGGCTCAGGAGCGAATCGATCAGCTGATGTTGCGTCAGGGGCGCATGCTCGAGCAGCTGGCCATCAGTGAGCTGGACGAGCGTCGCGCACAGCTGGAGAGCTACCAGATTAAAGCGCGTTTTGCGCTGGCCGATAGTTACGACCGGGCCAATGAATTGCAGGAGCGCCGTTCAGATGCGCGCAAGGTTGAGAAGTATCAGCGGCAGGTGGAGCAGATGAAGCAGGCTGCACCGAGTGCACAACCCGAGCCACTGCCCACGGAAAACCCTCCCGAGCTGGAAGCGCCGGCAGCGGATGCGGAGGCCTCGGGTAATGAATAAGACTCGCTTCGCCATAGTATTTAATAACCTTGGCCTGGCCACCGCGGCGTCTGCGGCCCTGTTGCTCAGCGCCTGTGCCAGTCACAGTGGCAAGACGATCGGCAGCCTGCAGCGTGTGGATATCGAGATTCAGGAAACCCATATCGATGGCAGCCTGGAAAAAGCCCTCGCCAGTTACCAGAAATACCTGCAGGAAACCCCGGAAACCGCGCTGACGCCGGAAGCGATTCGCCGTATTGCGGATCTGAAAATCAAGCAGGCGCACCGCGCGGAAGAGGGCATTCTGCCGAACAGCACCGAGACTCGCATCTTGTCGGCCGAGGAAATTGCGTCGGCCAATTTAACTGCGAGTAAAAAGACCAGCGCAGCGATGGGCGCGCTGGATGCGCCGCAGGTAGCGGGTGTCCGGTCTGCGACTCAGGCGTCCGATGTTGCCCTCGGTAGTGTTGCTGGTAGTAGCGGTGAAAGCCAGAACGACTTCGAAGCCCGTGCCAGTGGTGCGGTGGATCTCAGTGGAGTCGCGAGTGACACGGAAGCAGCCGTGCCTGGTGACGACGCGGATGCGCTGCTCGCCGCCAATGCCCGAGAGGCCATTGCGCTCTACAAAAAACTGCTGGTGCAGTATCCGCAGTATGAGCGCAACGATCAGGTCATGTACCAGCTGTCCCGTGCCTACGAGGAGACCGGCGAGGTGGACGAGGCAGTCGGCGTTCTGCGCCAGCTCGTCGCAAAATATCCGGCTTCCCGTCACCTGGACGAAGCCTACTTCCGCCTTGGTGAATACTATTTCACTCGTAAGAAATTCCTTGATGCGGAAGAATCCTACGGTCGTGTGATTACCATGGGGGAAGTCTCCAGTTTCTATGAGCTGGCCCTGTACAAACGCGGCTGGGCGCTGTTCAAGCAGGATATGTACGAAATGGCGCTGGACGATTTCGTCCGCATGCTGGACTACAAGGTTGAGCAGGGCTACGACTTTGAGCAGCAGACCAACGAGACGGAACGCAAGCACGTTGAGGATACCTTCCGCGTTGTCAGCTTGAGTTTCTCCTATCTCGGTGGCGCCGACTCTATTGTGGATTACTTCACCAACAAAGGTCCGCGAGGCTACGAGTCCTACGTTTACAGCCACCTGGGTGAATACTACCTCGACAAACGACGCTACCAGGATGCTGCCAAGTCATACGACACGTTTGTGGAGCGCAACCCGCTGCACAAAGTGGCTCCGGACTTTTCCATTCGCGTAATTGAAATCTATCAGAAGGGTGGTTTCCCCCGGCTGGTGCTGGAGGCCAAGAAAGCCTTCGCCAACACCTATGCGCTGGATGCCGAATACTGGACCGTGTTTGAAATTGCCGAATACGCCACCGTGGTGGAGTTTCTGCAAACGAACCTGATTGATCTGGCGAGTCACTACCATGCGGCTTACCAGAATGTTAAGCCGAAAGACAAAGAGTTCGCCAAAAAGCGCGGTGAAAACTATGTGGAAGCGATCCACTGGTACCGTCGCTACCTCTCGTCGTTCGCCGACAAGCCCAAGGCGCCGGAAATCAACTACCAGCTCGCTGGCCTGATGCTGGAGAACAAGGACTTCCTCAATGCTGCACGGGAGTATGAGCGTACCGCCTACCATTACCCAAATCACGACGTAAACGAAAATGCCAGTGAGGCGGGCTATGCCGCTGTGTTCGCCTACCGTGAACACCTGGCAAACGATCTGGGCAGGGGTAGCAGCGCGGATAAAGTCGCTGTGCAGAAGGAAATTATTCGCTCGTCGCTGGCCTTTGCAGAGACTTTCCCGCAGCACGCCAAGGCACCGCAGATTTTGCTGGGCGCGGTGGACGATCTGTACAAGCTGAAGAGCTTCCCGGAAGCCATTCAGAACGGCCGCCTGTTGCTGGAGAAATTCCCCGCGGCGGACCAGCAGATTCAGCGTTCTGCCTGGCTCCTGGTTGCCCACGCTTCGTTTGATACGGAACTCTATGTGGACGCAGAGGCGGGTTACCGCGCAGCGCTGAACCTGACCGCAGGCGATGCCAAGGATCGCCCGGCCCTGGTGGATAATCTGGCCGGTGCCATTTATCAGCAGGGTGATCAGGCCCGCAAGGCCGAAGATCACCTGGCGGCCGCCGAGCACTTCCTGCGCATTCGCAATGCCGCCCCGGGCGCGACCATTCTCGCAACCGCCGAGTATGACGCGGCGGCCTCACTGATTCAGCTCGAAAACTGGGCCCGTGCCGCCGACGTGCTGAAAGCATTCCGCAGTAATCACCCGGAGCACGAACTGCAGAAGGAAGTCACCAAGAAACTGGCGGTGGTTTACCAGGAGAGCGGTCAATTGCTGTTGGCGGCCGCGGAGTTTGAGCGGATCGAACGGGAATCTGACGATGAAGATGTACGTCGCGAGGCTCTGACCCAGGCGGCAGACCTGTACAGCGCAGCCAAGAGCTATGACAAGGCGCTGGCGGCACTCAATCGCTACGTCAAGCTTTTCCCGCGCCCCATGGAGCCGGCACTGGAAACTCGCCAGAAAATTGCCGACATCTATCTCAATGCCGGCAACCAGAAAGCCTACTTCAATACGCTTGATGACATAGTCCGTATTGAACTGCGTGGTGGTGATGAACGTAATGATCGCACGCGCTATCTGGGTGGTAACGCTGCACTGAAGCTGGCGGAGCCCAAGTTTACGTCCTTTGCAGAGGTTGCCCTGGTGGCGCCACTTGAGCGCAATCTGAACACCAAGCGCACCCGCATGAAAGCGGCCACCGCCGCCTTCAGCGATCTGATCGACTATCAGGTGGCAGATGTGACCGCAGCGGCCACCTACTATCTGGGCGAAATCTACCTGCATTTCAGCCGAGCCCTGAAGGACTCAGAGCGCCCGACCAATCTCAGTGCGCTGGAGCTGGAAGAATATGAGCTGGCTCTGGAAGAACAGATTTACCCGTTCGAAGAGCGCGCTATTTCCGTCCACGAAAAAAATATCGACCTGATGGCTGCGGGTATCTACAACAATTGGGTAGCGAAAAGTATCGGTCAGCTTGCCGGGCTGGTACCTGCACGCTACGAGCGCCCGGAAGACGCTGGCAATATCGTAATGACCATTGTTCCGGTGCCTGAGGTTGCGGAAGAGCCTGCTGAAAATGTGGGCGAGGAATCGGGGGATCCTTCGGAGCCGGTGGAGCAGGATAATCCTGAGTCTACCGTAATCGCCGAAAATACCGCTGAAGAGGGGCAGGGCTGATGAATGCAGTCATCAAAATACGCCGGGTCGGTCAGGCGGTGCTGTGTATTGGAATGCTGATGCTCGGTGCCTGTGCCAGTGGTCCGCAAACTTCCAGCCGCCCGGTAGACCCGATGAATGTCAAAGTGTCCGGGGCAGTGAACCGCGATTTCACCCAGGCGGTGGAATATCTGCAGGGTGAGCGCTACGGGGAAGCCATCGAGCTACTGCAGTCAGTGGTCGAGCGTGAGCAGCGTCTCTCCGCGCCCTATGTAAACCTTGGGATTGCCTATTTCAAGACCGGTGACGAAAAGCACGCGGAGGAATCCTTTCTGGAGGCCCTGCGCGCAGCGCCACTGGACCCGATTGCGAGCAGCGAGCTCGGTGTGCTTTATCGCCACCAGGGCCGTTTTGATGAAGCCAAGACAACCTACAGTAATGCCTTGCAGGCGCACCCGGAAAGCCTGCCGTTGATGAAGAATCTCGGCATTCTCTGCGACCTCTATCTCCAGGATGTGAATTGTGCACTCGCACAATTCGAGCAGTACCTGAAATATCAACCCGAGGATGCCAAAGTCGCTATCTGGATAACCGATCTCAAGCGGAGAGCCAACTGATGGATTCCATGCAGAAATCACTATTGGCCATTTGTCTGCTGCTCGGCTCCCTGGGTGTGCAAGCGCAGGAAGAGGGTGAGAAAAAGGTCGATACCGAGGTGAAGGAGCTCTCCGGTATCTCCATTATCGGTAATGAGGAAGCGCCCAAGTCCCTGTACATCGTCCCCTGGAAAAGCTCCGAAGTAGGCGTGGAAAGCGGGCTCAACTCCAGCCTTCTGAACCCTCGCCTGCAGCCACTGGACAAAGAAGTTTTCTCGCGGGAGCTTGAGTTTTACGAGCTCAGTCTTCCGGAAGAATAGTTACTCCTTAAACAAAACTTTTTTACTTTTAATTCAACAGAGACCGTTAGCGGTCGAAACCAGGCAAAGCGGAAGTGTCCGCGGACCCGAGAAAGAAAACCAAGAGGATAAGTGATGGATTTCTTTAATAGCGTAATCGCGTTTTTTCAGACTGGTGGTGCATTCATGTATCCCATTCTGGTGGTATTCGCGCTCGGCGCCGCGGTAGCCATTGAGCGCTATATTCGCCTCATTTACGAGCGTCACACCAACCGTGCCGCCTGGGAGAAGCTTCAGCCAGTGCTCAAAACCGGTGACTTTGATCGCGCCCGTAACCTGGTCAAAGACGATAACACCGGTGTGGGTCGCCTGCTGGCCATGGGCCTCGAGCGTCAGGGCGCAGTCCGCCGCCGTGAAGATATCGAGATCGCCATGGAAGAGAGCATCATGGAGACCATTCCGCAGCTGGAAAAGCGCACGCCTTATGTTGCGCTTGGCTCCAACATCGCCACCCTGTTGGGTCTGCTCGGTACCATTATGGGTCTGATCGAAGCCTTTACCGCGGTGGCCAATGCCAACCCGGCGGAGAAAGCCGACCTGCTGTCCGCCAGTATCTCCGTTGCGATGAACACCACCGCCTTCGGTCTGATGGTCGGTATTGCACTGCTGATCGTGCACGCACTGCTGAACTCGCTCACCGGCCAAATCGTCGACAGTCTGGAAATGGTGTCGGTCAAGGCACTCAACATCATGTCCTCCGGCACGCGCCGCCGTAGTGATGCGGCCAAAGATGCTCCCGCAGACAAGCCGGTCAATCGCGATATCGAGCAGACCAAGCAGGCGCAACAGGCAGAGGAATCCGAGGCCGAAGCTGAAGTGGCATCCGATAACAGCGCCAAACCGGAATCTGCGTAATGAGAAGCAGGCGTCACAGTAGAGCCAAAGAAGCGCCGGAACTGGACATCACCGCCTTCCTGAACTTGATGGTGGTGCTGGTACCTTTCCTGCTGGTTTCTGCGGTGTTTTCACGGGTAACCATTCTCGAATTGAATATGCCGACCGGTGCCGGCGGCGCCTCGGAAGACCCCGGCGTGACCCTCGAAGTCGTGGTGCGCAAGCAGGTTTTGGAAATCAGCGATGGTGAAAAAGTCATCGCGCGATTCCCGAACCTGAACCAGCCAGAAGGCGGGGCAGAAGCGGTCGCCGTGGAGGGAGAGCTGCAAATCCCGGTGGACGAAAATGGCTTGCCGATCATTCTGCCTACGGAAGAAGTTTACGATCTTGCCCAGTTGCGGGAGTACCTGCTGCGGATCAAGGAAACCTACCCGGATAAAACCGATTCCACACTGCTGATGGAGCCGGATGTGGCCTATGAGCACCTTGTGGGAGTGATGGATACGGTACGCAGTGCCGAGGTTATGCCCGTACCGGAAGATGGCAGCGCGCCAGACCCCGAGGCATCGCCTGAAAAGATGGAACTCTTCCCCGATATTTCCCTGGGAGATGCGCCGTGAAACGTGAAAGTAGACGCATGAAGCGCATGGGGCGAAGCCACAAGCGCAAAACACCAGGAATGAACCTGACCTCGCTGATGGACGTGTTTACCATCCTGGTGTTCTTCCTGCTGACCAACAGTTCCAGCAATGAAGCCATTGAGGCACCCAAGGTAATCACCCTGCCGGACTCGGTAGTGGAGTCAAAACCGCGGGAGACGGTTACCCTGATGGTGACCCACGACGAGGTTTTGATTGAAGCCAAACCGGTGATGACCACAGACCAGCTGTTCCAGAGTGAAGAGCTGGTGATTGAGGCCATTCAGCAGGCGATGATTGCCGAAGTCGGTAAGGCCATGACCATGGCGGACAGCGAGCTGGAGGAGGCGAAAGCCGCACTGGCCGAGCGCGCCGCTGCCGGAGAAGACGTTACAGCCGAAGCGGCGGAACTGCTGGCGGAACCCCCGGAGGTGAATATCCTTGCGGACCGCACTGTGCCGTTCAATATCCTGAAAAAAGTAATGTCCAGCTGTACCAACGCCGGATACACGCGAATTTCCCTGGCGGTCATTCAAAAAGCATCTCAGAGTTAGTGAGCGTTTGTGAATAATTTTCATCAACAAAAACAGGCACTGACCGCAAAGCAGGAAGCGGTTCGTCAGCAGCTGGAGGCGCTTCAGGCGGAGTGCGACCAGGTTGATGGCAAACTGGACACGCTGCATCGGGATGAAGCCAAGCACCAGTTGCTGGATGAGATTTCAGATCGTCTTGGCAAACTGGAGGAGGCTGGTGCCGGTGATCTGTTCTGGGCAGAGCACTACAAGCAGGACGCTTCCAAGGCGCTGATCCATCGCCTGCAGAAAACCGTCAGTATCTATCACGCCAACATGAACCTGCTGCATGAGCGCAAGCAAAAGCTGCAGGATCAGATTGAGGACTGCCGTGACGACCTGTTTGACCTGGATGCCGAGTTCCGCGAAATTCGCCAGGCCGAAGAGGACGTCCATTACGAGTATGAAGTCACCAGGGAGCTGGAGCAGTCCGCCTTCCGCGATGGCACCATGCCCTGGAATACCAGTGGCGAGGACGAGCGTCGCTTCCGTATCAGCCTGCTCGCGTGTTTGCTGTTGGCCTGCTTCCTCGGTTTCGGCGTACATATCTGGCAGCTGCCGGAGCCCGATGAAAACGAGGTGGTGGAAGTACCTGAGCGTCTGGCCAAACTGGTACTGGAAAAGAAAAAGCCCAAGCCCAAGCCGCCCGAGCAGGTGGTGAAAAAGCCGGAAGAGAAAAAGAAAGAGCCTGAGAAGCCCAAGCAGGAGGTGGCGAAGGAAGAGCCCAAGCCGTCGAATGTGGAGAAAAAGCAGGTGCGCAAGAAAGTCGAGCGCGCAGGCCTGCTGGCCTTCAAGGATAACTTCCAGGATCTTATCGAGGACGATCTGGACAACCGGCTCGGTAAGCAGACGCAACTCAGCACTGCCGGCAAGCAGGAAAGCCGCAGTCAGCGTTCACTTATCACCTCGGCGGCAAAAGCAGGCTCCGATGGTATTAATACCTCAGCCCTCAGCCGTGATGCCGGTGGTGTGGGAACGGCGCTGGACGGTGTCAGCTTCTCGCGGGTATCCAGTGGAATTGGTACCGAAGGTGACTTTGCCGGCGAAGAGCGCCCGCTCAGCGAAGGTGTAGGGCCGTCTCGTACCGACGAAGAGATCCAGATTGTCTTCGACCGTTACAAGTCGGCGCTTTACCGGATCTACAACCGCGAGCTGCGTAACAACCCCGCGTTGCAGGGTAAGATGGTGCTGAAAATCACTATCGAACCGGACGGTACCGTGTCGCTTGCCTCTGTTGAGAACAGTGATATGGACTCGCCCACCCTGGATAGCAAAATTGTTGCGCGGGTGAAACGCTTCAACTTCGGACCCAAGGAGGGTGTGCCTACCATCACCATCCTGTACCCGATCGACTTCCTGCCGGCGGCGTAGTCGTCGGCGTACCGAAATGCTCCTTTCCGGAACTGTGGAGAGGAGCTTTTGGTGCGTAGAGAAGCGCTTAAATGGTACGTTTGTTTTATAGGAATGCAGGCTGAACCCACGTAGTATTTCGTGATTGCACCAATGACTGGTGCGTAGGAAAACACGGAATCACAGGGACTCAGTCGGATGTTCAATTACCACCCCGTCAGTGCGGATAAGCTGATCGCCGGAGGCGATTTCGGTAAACGCATCACCATCACACCTCAAGCCGAGCCCATTTGGAACTCGCTGGTCTCACTTGCCAATAAAGGCAATTACTGGGCTCAGATGAGTGTCAATGGCGTCAAGCAATTGGCCGCTGGCCGCTGGCCGCCTCAGCCAGAAAAGCATCTTCGTCAAACCTGGCTGTATCCATCGTGGTGGTACCGAAGAGTTTGTCATTATTCTTCCGGGGTGCCGGGTCACGGCGGAGAAGCTCGAGAATGACAGCTATAAACTGCTGCATTTTCAAGCGGATTTGAGTTATGGGGAGTTGATAAAGGATGGGCAGGCGCCGGGGTTATATGACGCGAAGTTCAATGAGGGGCGCTGGATAACGAGACACCGCGATAACGGTGAGGTTGACAAGCGTCCTCAGCGCGTTGTTGCTGTTTGCGATACCGGATACTCACTCCCAGAGGAGGCGGTGCGATCTACCGCGGGTGCGCTCTCAGGCAGTGGTCGGGTGGCTAATGTTTCAGGGGGTGCTCGGTCGATCAAGTTTGGTGGTCCCGGTGGTGGCTTCGATCTCCATTTCACCCCCGGAAACAAGCCCATTGGTGGCGTTATAAGATATAACCGCGCTATAAATCCGCTGGATAATGAACGTCTACACGAGTCAGCTCTGCTACTCGCACGTAGTATGTATATGGCGAGGGACGTTCAAGATGTACGTTGGATTTCTGAGTTTGGTGGCTCCGGTGTTCTGACTCAGGCATTTAAAATTCTCGCGGATAGGAAGGTGAGGCTCAATGGGCACACTGCCTTTATGTATCGACCGAGTACGTCTCCAAACGAAGCCTTAAAGGCGATGCACCAAGTTCAAGGGCTGGAATTGGATCGCGACATTAAGGATTCCAACGCACTAGACTATATTGGAAATCGCGACAATCTCCGATTAGCTAAAGAGCGCCGGTTAATAGAAAAAGGCAGTTATACCTTGCTTCATCGAGCAACTGATACAGTGTGCGCAGGTGTTACTGTACACAAGGCTGCAGGCTTTGTGGCTGGTGCCGCTGGATTGGCGGGCCTTGCAGTAAGCGCTCCCGCTGCCGGCACCTTCTTAGCGGCCTTGGGTGCAGCTGTTGGCGTTGCTGGTACGGCGGGCAAGCTTGGTCAACAAGCATTAAAGGCCTGGGCGCCTCGGAAGTACAATGAAATAGCGAGTAAATTCTGATGCTGGATATTATTAAATATTCGTCGCTAGAGTTGAGAGAGTATGAAGGACAATGTGTGGCTCAAGGCCCCTCGTTTGATCGAGCAAAAATTGAGCGTGTCCACCTTCCTCATTGCACGCTTGAATTTCGTGCGCCACGCCATGCCCCGGCCAGACGATTTCCGGTAGAGGAGTATCGGGTCCAGAAAAGCTATAGTCTTGGTCACCTAACCTCTATAGGAGATTCGCTAGTTCCCAGTGACAGTTGGCGAAAAGTAAGCGTTTGCTGGCGGCGTTGGGGCTTTTATGGACCTTGGTTTACCGGTTACATGGGTGATGTAGGATTTTCGGTAAGAGTTATTGGTACTGCATCTGATAGCTCGAAATTGAATTTTCTGTATCCGCCGGCATTGGAGACAGCCGTATTGGGCTATCTGACAGCTCGTTACGGGCATGCAGTCTATGGCCAGCAAAAGAGCTCACCTTACTATAAGGCACCTGTTGACTGGCAACCCATGCGCAGCTTGGAAGTGCCAGCAGTACTGTTGGATGTAGTTGAGAATCTTAAAAGCTTGACACATAGCCGTTTATTGTTCTTCCCGGTTTCGCGAGATAGATTAGCCGTATTAGAGTTTGACTACAGCCGTAGTTGTGTAGGTAAAAAGGAGGTTGTAGATGCAAAAATTAGCCCCCAGCCAATGCTCGACCTAATAAACAACATCATAGCCAGCATTCGTCTGGAGCCTTCTCCGGAGTTCCAGGCTGAGATTGATCAGGCAAAATCCTCATGCAAGGGCGAGTATTCCGTATCCCCCGAATGCAAGCCCTTTAATTGGCCGACTGACGTCGACAAAGACGGACTGACCATGCTGGAATACCGGGAAGGCCGCTACAAAACGGATTGATCAAATTTAGTGCAATTTTAGTTGTGTGAGGCAGCCGCGCAATGCGCCTATCTCCCAATCGATCTATTCATAACCAGCGCACTGTGAACACTTAAGAATCTACCTCAACTTTTCCCGAGAACTACTTGGCAAATCGGGAAAAACGTCCCAGTACCGCGCAGCAATTTTGACTTGCTTCACGGTGCTGATCCCTCCCTTCCAATAAAGTTCCGCGACCGGCTCCTTCCCCGGTGCTGTCGCCTGTGCGGCAGTTGGCAAAAAATAAAACTGACTGGCAGCGGAAAGCAATGAAGTCTGAAGTAACAGGGCGAAACACTTTCAAAAATGCAATTGCGGCACTGGGGCAATCCGTGCGGCTGTGGCTGTCAGTTTTGCTGCTGGCTTCGATATCCGGAGAGGTGTGGGCGGCGCCGACTAGCTATTGTGTGGCCAACCCCAGTGCAGACGCGCAGCTGGTAAATATCCAGCGAGGAAGGGACAACACTTACTGTGATCTCTGTGGTTACGGGTTTATCGAGGTGGATATCACCAACCCGTACCGTGCTGGCGGGGATGACTTTGCGTACAACACATCCGGACTGCAGCAAACTCGGGAGGAAGAGCAAAGAGGATCCTGGTTTGATCGCGAGTATCGCCGCCGCTCCGGTAACTATTACACCTATTCCAGTAACGGGGATTACGGCTCTGCCAACCCCAATATGAACTTTGACAACAGCAATGGTCTGGTTGTCCGCATTCCAGTCGATGCCGGTATACGACTGTATACCGGGGTCAATGTCACGGTTACTGGGGCGGTAAGCAGCGGTAATGTTGGCAGCGTGAGCGAATCTCAGAACGGGGGTAACTGGGAGATCCGGATCGGTGGGCTGCCCACCCTGCCAGATGGCAATAGCCCGACTACCATGACGGTGCTTATCCCCATCCATCGCCCTCTCGTAGATGATGATGGGCCTGAACAGCTGGATGATGAAGGGAATTTCATCGGCGGTGTTACCGCCGAACTGAACTATGTAACCACGGATAGCTGTACCTCGGGTGGGCAGGCGAAGCGCGCTCCGACAAATAGCGGTAGTTGCCCGATAAACTGGGGTAGTGGTTGGACTGACTGGGAGCGCCCGGCACCCGCATATCCGGCCTACCCGGGAACGGCTATCGACTGTACTCCTGAAACTCCGGACGAAATCAGCAACTTCAACCGCGATCTGACCAGCACCGACCGGATCTATATCAACAAGCCATTCGTGCAGGTTGACAAGCAGGGCTGGAACTACGACGCCGGCCAGCGTGAGAACACCCGCAGCGACACCGTTTATGGCCACAGCGATGACGATATCGTGTGGCGCCTCAATATCACCAATAACGGCACCAATGCCCGTGCGCCTTTACAGGACCTGCGTATCGACGACGTGCTTTCTCGGAGTAATGTCGCCAATGTTCACTACGTCTGCCCCAGTGCCTCGGAAGCGAACGCCGTTGCGGCCAATAACGGTGTGCCGAGCGGCCCCACAAACTGTATTGCCACCGATAACCTGACCGGTAGCGTGCTGGACAATTGGGATGTGGCACCGCCATTTGGCGAAGGTGACGATATTCCTTCGCCCTATGCAGGAACCGTAGAGGCGGAAACACCGGGGTCGTCCAGTGGCACCATCGATATCGCCGAAGACGACTCAATCAACCTTTATCTGGTTGGCAAATTGCAGGGGGATGCGTCCTGTGTAGGCGGCGCGCCGCTGATCAACAGTCTGGAAAATGTGCAGTTCGGCTGTGCGGTTCAGACGCCACCGGGCGGCATCGACCCCGGTCTGGGTGAGGAAACCTCGGAGCTCCGTTTCTGGTATGGCCAGGGCTCCGTTGCCGGTGGCGCAACCGCGCTGGAAGTGGAGCGCACGCTTACCGGTATCGACGGCAGTGCCACGGTGGGTATGCGTGGCCTGATGACCATCACCCTGTCCAACCAGAGTGGTGGTACCGTTTGGTTTGACAATGGCATGGCCTATCATATTCGCGATCAGCTGCCGGAAGGCTACGTACTGGACCCGAGTTATGCGCCGCAATTACTCCGTCCCACAGGGAATAACGGTTATACGCAGGGTTCACTGTACGGACAGTATGACGGCCGGGTGGATAGCCTGGAGTGGGTCAACCCGGCAAACGGTGTTGATACGGTTGATACCGGTAATCATACCGACTATCTGTTGAATACCGCCCCGGAATTCAAACTGTCTAGCTCGACCCAGTATACGGAGAGCAATCCTGCCGGTGACTATAACGGCGGTAAAACCTATCGCGATCTGATGCGTCATGGTGATGTGGTGGTTATCCGCTTTGCCATTGTTCACAAAGACCCCCAGCACTTCGACCGCGCAGCCGATCTGGATGTGGTTCCCGAGAGCCCCAGCGTGGATCTGTTTCAGCGGCCGGAACCCACCGATCCGCCCGCACTTTCCTCAAGCCTGCAGAATAATCTGGAGGTGGAGTTCAAAACCCTGTGCAACTCCCAGGGGGTTCAGGAATACAACCTAACCGGCAACGGTGTCAGCAGCAGCCCGGCGGATAACACCGCCGGCACAAACATTGTGTTCAACCCCGAAGACATCGATGTCGAAATTCTCGACCAGTCATTTATTGTTACCAATGACCCGGACCAGACCACACCGCTGCGCGTGCGTGCCACCAACAATGGCGGTGTAGACGCCCGTGATGCCAGTGTGTTTATCAGTTTTGGTCCCACTCTCGAAGTGGTGACCGTGGATGAGCAAAATGGCAACTGGCAGTGCGACATCACAAGCGTAACCGGCTCGCCGGTGCCGCAGCCCAATCCTTATAAAACCTGGGTGGTGAACCCGCCTGGGGATCCAAGTCAGTTGCATTTGCCTCTGACCACGACCGGCACGGTTTACCGCTGCTACGCGAACCACGGCAACCCGCTCAATCGCGTGCTTGCGACGGGTGCCGGAAATGCGGTCGAATTCCACTTCGAGGTGCGTAAATCTTCAGATCCAGCGCGAGTCCTGGAAGACGATGTCACCTTCCGTGTGGACGCCATTGGTGAAATCTGGACGGTAGCCAGCCTGGATCTGGCCAATCCTACCGTAAGCATGAGCAACTCCGGAGGCAACACCAATAATCGGGTTGTTCAGAGCTATACAACCACCAATACACCAACGGCAATCAACAATGATCAGCCGCTGTGGTTCCCGCAACCGGGCAATGCCAGCCAAAACAATGCGCGCAGCGACGGCGAGGTAGATCGTGGCAACCTGTATTCCCTCGATGCAAACTGGTCCCGTGGTATTGGCTTTAACCTGCTAAAAGATCAGGTAGCCTGGAGTACCACTGGCGGTGATATTTCTGCTCTCAATGGCGTGATCCCCACACTGGGGGAGTGTAACGAGGCCAGCCCTGCGACACGCAATGCGGCATTGCCGGATAGTGCCATGTCCGACGGTTACCCCAATTTTGCGCGTAAACAGCGGGAGCTGGTGCAGGTCGGTGAGGAATGTACCAACCGGATCCAGACCGGTGGCTGGTTTGGCTTCAAATCCCGCGGTTTCTCATTTATTGGTGTGAGCAATGTCGCGGTACAGGATGAGGTGGAAGATGGTCTCGCCTATGTTTCCAATACCGAGCCTCAAACCGGCCTGCAGATCGCCGGTGCAACCTCGACACCCAACCAGCCCAGCAAAGGCCCGCTAGACGAAGGGCTCTTTGGTTGGTTCTTCAGCGGTAACCAGCCGGGTAGTGACGGGCGTAATGATTACATCACCACCATCGACCAGTGGTTCCACGTCAACGCCACTACTCGGGTACAAAACAAAGCGATTAATGACCGCAACGCGCCCAATGTGCAGGGCGCGGATCGCAATAACATCCTGAATTCCAGCTTCGAGGCGGCCTACCACAATGAGAATACTGGTGAGGACGAGTACTTCGACTTTGGCAGCAATATCGTAGGTTACCCTTGGGAGCGTATTCGCCGCGTTGATGTTGTGGTGACCGAGCCCGAAATCACTCCAACAAAAACCTACTGTGAAGTGGGTAGCTTTAATTCCTCCACCGGCGACTGTTCCGGCGGCTGGCAACAAAACCTGACGGGTGCAGATACTTCGCGGGATTATGTTGTGCGCCTGCGGCTCGTCAATGCCAATGAAACCAGTGGCGAGCCGAACGCTCCGGCCTACGACTTTGTGGTAACCGATACCGTGCCGGACTTGCTGGTTGTAGTTGACCCCGCCAGTGACGGAATTGACAACGACGGCGACGGACTGATCGATGAAGACGGCGAGCACCTGAGCCTGATCGAGAACACACCCAATGATGGCGTGGACGCGACGTTGGTGTTCTCCCACTCACACAGTGACAGCGGCGCACCACTGGGCAGCGCGGCCAATAATGGCCTTCGCCGACTGAACGGCGGCACCGGTAGCGCGGAAGATGATCGCAGCGTAAACCTTTATTACCGGGTCAACCCGGATGAGCGCATTGCGCCTAACCAGACGCTGCAAAGTGGCTACCTGATCGACTACGATACCCTCGAAGGCGGCGATGCAAGCGATCGCAATGAATTTGGTAACCAGACCGTAGAGCTGCGTGGAAATGGTGATGTAGGCGGTGCCCGGGTGTACGCCGCCGGCCCTGCCGACGCGTCGATTACCTTTATTACGCCGGCGGTTGAGCCCAAAGAAATTACTGCGCTGTCCGAGACTACCCTCGGTGAAATGATTGGCGGTTATCAGGCTGTCAAAATCGGTGAGGAAATTGAATATACCCTGACCGGTCAGCTGCCATATCAGCAGTTGCGTGGACTGGTGGTAAGTGACACCTTGCCGAACGGCCTTACCTGTGTAGATGCCCCTGCAATCGATCTGAACGCACCGCCCTATGCTGCGGCGGGCTTCCGCCGTCCGGATCTCAGCCCGGTGCCGATTATTACCCCGGTGTGCAGCGGCACCCAGGTGTCCTGGGATTTCGGCGATGTCACCCTGACCACACCGGGTTCCGAGTCACTGTTCAGTTTCCCGGTCAGCTTTATTGCCCGTGTGGATAACATTCCCTCCAACAATAATGGCGAAGGCACTAGTGGTACCGTGCTGGAAAATGGCAGCGGTGATTCCGCCTACCTGCGCTACGCCGATGCCATGGGTAACGAGACCGAACTCAGCTTTGGCAGCGTGGCGGTACGGGTAACCGAGCCGGCGCTGGTACTGGATAAAAGCTGGACCGACCCTCGGGATGCCGGTGACGAAGTGACCGTCACACTGAACGCAACCAATAGTGGTTCCGCCGCGCTTTACAACCTGCGCATTCTGGAAGATCTTGTCGACAGCGAGATGACCTTTATTGCCGGCAGCGTGACCGGCTCCGATCCTCCCCTGGTGGATACCGATGCATTCGGAGAGAACCAGCCGGTATTTGTGTGGGAGCCTGAAAATCCGCTGCTTCCCGGTGAGTCCCGTGAATTTACCTTCCAGGTACGGGTGGACGACAGTGCGCAACCCCAACAGCAGCTGGAGAATACAGCGCATGCCGCCTGGACGTCGCTGCCCACACGCAGTACCGCACTGAACCCCATTGATCAGAACAGTGGCTCGGCGCGTACCGGCCAGATCGGTGCCAATGGTGCAGCGGACGGTATGCGGATTGGTGAGCTGCCGCTGGAAACCGGCGCGGACGCGGTGAATGATTACCGCGTTGACAGTAATCAGGTCACTGCCGATCTCGACCCTGTTGTTATGAATAAACAGGATCTGACACCTGGCGTATTGCCGGAGATCGGTGCGCACAAGCAGTTCCAGATTACCGTCGACCTGCCGGAAGGCACCACCCACGACCTGCAAATCCGCGATCTGCTGAATAGCGGCAGTGCCAGCTATGTGCTGACCCGCGATGCCAATTACGATGTGAGTTACACCTTCATCGGAATTGTCAGTATCGATGGCAATACGGCGGTGGGCGAGAGTGCGTTCCGCGCAGCGGCGCCGGTGGATGGTGCCAGCGGCCAAGTCTTGTGGGATATCGGTACCGTGCTTACCGAATCGGAAAGTGATTTGCCATCCGCAGGCGCGATCAATCCGCAAATCGTCATCACCTACTATGCGCGGATCAATAACGACACTACTACCGGTACCGATAGTGGAGAAGGAAATAGCCTGCAAAACGGTGCAGAACTGCGCTACCAGCACGGCGAATCTCTTACCACGGTCATAGAGACTGCGGATACACCGGCGATCACCGTGACAGAATCGGCGCTCGGTGCCACCAAAGACGTAACCCAGATTACCCCGGGGCAGCTGACCCGCGGCGCGGTGCTGGAGTACGTGGTAACGCTCACCAACAATGGTAATGCCACCGCCTATGACCTGAACCTGGTAGACAGCTTGCCGGAGCAGTTGGAATGGGACGATAGCTTTACTCCCACCGTTACCATCGGCGGCAGCCCTGTGGGTGGATTTGAAGCAACGCCGGATACCAGCACCGAAAATACGCTGGTCTGGGGGCGCGGCAACAGCGACGGTTCTCTCGATCTGCCTGCCGGCCAACAACTTGTGCTGACTTATCGGGCCAGGGTGGCTGCCAATGGTGGTCCCTTTACCAACGAGATTACGGCCGACTGGACCTCCCTGCAGGACGACGTTGCGTCCAACAGTGACTACGAGCGTACCGGTGCAGACTGCCCGGCGGCGCCAAACGACTATTGCGTCAGCGCCAGCGAAACCACCGATGCTGCCGCGGAAGACAATACCGCGCTGCTTAAGGCGTTTGAGTCCGACAGTTGGGTACTGCATGGCAGTGATGCGAGCGATGCCCAGCTTCGCGTGGGCGATACCGTGGACTATCGCCTGACACTGACACTGAACGAGAGCATCACGGCCAACGTTGCCATTGCCGATACGCTGCCCGTTGGGTTGGAGTTTGTCGAATTAATCAGTGTCAACGGACAGACCAGCGCGCCGTTTGAAAATACCGGCGCTTTCACTCACGACCCGCTTGTAACCAATCTGACCGGTGACGCGAGCGCGGGCCAGGTATTGAACCTGGCGCTCGGTGACGTGGACGCCGTCGATGGCGATGACGGCAATAACGATTTCGCTATTGTGTATCGTGCACGTGTGGTGACCGATGTTTTAGCGCATCAGGATGTACTCGGTCCCCTGAACAACCAGGCGGAGCTGAGTTTCGATGCCTACGATGGCTCTAAGGTAACGCTGCCTGCGGCAACTGCCTCGATTGCGGTACACCAACCGGTGCTGAGTTCTCTGCTCAAAACCGACACCCTGAGTGGGCGCGCCGGCAGTGGTACCCAGGTCGATCCCTATCTGGTCGTACTGGCGGCAGACACCATGCAGTTCCAGCTGCAGTCTTGTAACCAGGGCGATGCCCCGGCCTACAACGTCCAGCTTACCGACACCCTGGCTCCGCAACTGGATGAGACGGCTTTGTCGGATGCCAGTGTCTTTACCGTGGCGATCGATGGTACGGCCACCAGTGAGTTCACCTTTAGCGGACAACCGGCTGTCGGTGGCAGCTTTACGCTCACCCTGAACGATGATGAACCGCTGCTGCCGGATCAGTGCCTGACGGTGGACTACACCATCGGTTTCCATGCGGATATCGGCACCAGCGAGTTGTTTAACAACAGTGCCAGTGTCGATAGCTACTGGTCGCTACCGGCAGAAAACGGCCAGCAATATACCGACGACACCGTTGCGTCTGTGTGGATGCAGAATCCCAGCAACGCGATGCCGCCGGAAAAAGTGCTGGTCAGTGCCCCCACCGCCACCATCGGTGAAGAGGTGCGCTATCGCATCACCATCCCGGAAGACAATATCGCCCGCACGGACGTCACTCTGACGGATTCGTTGGCACCTCAGTTCGAGTTTGTCGGGGCCACACTGAGTATCAACGGCGGTAGCGCCAGCGACCTGCTGAACGGTGGCGACGATTCTGACCTGAGCTTCGATCTCGGAACACTGCAGGCTGGTCAGACCGCGCAGATTGAACTTGTGCTGCGTGTGACCAACAGCGCCGACAGTAATGCCGGGGATAGTGTGATCAACCAGGCCAGCTACAGCACTGGTGGGGTTACCTACACCAGTGCGGCCACGGATCCACTGACGATTGTTGAACCACAGCTTGCACTGGAAAAAGAAGTGCTGTCTGCACCGGCAGATATCACCGCGGGTACGGTACTCGATTACCGCCTGACAATGACCGAGGCCGGCAGTGCGAACTCCTCAGCGGCCTACGATCTGGTGGTTACCGATGTACTGGACCCCGGGCTTGAATATGTTGCGGGCTCGGCGAGTGCGGGAGAGCCAGTGGTCAGTGGCGATGCCACCAGTGGTTTTACACTGCAGTGGAACCTGGCCAGCGTCGCAGTAGGCGATAGCTTGAACCTGGAATATCAGGCGGTAGTGGGGGACGACGCCCGCCCCGGTCAGGTGCTGAACAACGATGCGGAAGTGCGCTGGACCAGTGTGTCCGGTGATTCCGATTGGGAACGCGACGGTAGTGAAACCCCGGTGTTTAACGACTATCTCGACAGTGCCAGTGCGGCAGTGACTCTCGCTGACAACACCAGCCTGGAAAAACACCTGCTCAGCGATACGTTTGATGGAACCGGCAGTATTCGTGTCGGTGATCGCGCTCGCTTCACAGTCACGGCGACCCTGCAGAAGGGTACCTATCCGGGTGTTGTCATCACCGATACTCTGCCGACTGGGCTGGTATTTGAAAGCGTGATCAGTGCGGATTTCTTCGGAACGGATGAAACCGCTTCGGTGGCGAGTGCGACGACGGTGAATGGTGCCGACGTTGTGTTTAACCTGGGTGATGTGACCAACCCCGCGAGTGCGGCCAGTGACACCCTGCAGATCGTCTACGAAGTACGCGTGCAAAACGGCAGTGTACTGGCGCAATTACCCAGCAGGCAGGCACTGGAGAACGCGGTCGCGCTGGATTACGCATTGCCGTCCGGTCCGGCCAGTACAATCAATGCGCAGGCGACGGTTGAAGCGGTACAGCCGCTACTCGCAATCAGTCGCGTAGAGGTCACCACCGCGATCGGTGGCGATACGGAAATCACCGTGGGTGAGGAAGCGACCTTCACCGTTGAGGTCACCAACAATGGTGAGGCGCCCGCGTACGACCTACAGATTCGAGATCTATTGCCAGAGGGGCTGCGAAACGGCGGTGGTGTGACCACGCAAAGTATCGAGCTTCTCGGTAGTGGCAGCCTTCCGGTGCGCATGCCGGCCTTTGATGCGGCCACCGGCATTGCATTCTGGGATCTCGACGACAGTGATGTCTACACCATTCCGGTGGGCGAAACACTGCGCCTGGTGTACACGGTGACAGCGGATGACACCCTCGGTGCGGGTCTTTCGCTGGGTAACGGTGTGACCCTGCCGGTTTACTATTCCTTTGACAATAATACTGTACCGGCCAACGGTCTCGCCGAGGAGCGTCAGGACTATCGTCTCGATGAGGCGGTAAGCGTGGTGCTGACGAGCCCGTTACCGGCTGCACTGGATAAAAACATTACCCAGCCGGAAGCGACGATTGGCGAGCAATTTGCGTATCGCATCACCGTGCCCGCGACGCCCGCCGACACTGCCCTCTACGGGGTGCAGATCACCGATGATCTGACGGCCTCCGCCGCGGACTTGCGGTTTATTGCGGTGAATAAAATCAGCGGCTCCGGCAGCTGGACACCGGAAAATATCGGCAGCGAAACCGAGCTGGAAATCGTCGATAGCGTTGATGGTATCGATATCCCGGCCGGCGAGCAGATCGAGCTGGAACTGATTGTCGAAGTGCTCGACAGCGAAACCAATGTCGCTGGTCTGGCATTTACCAACACCGCCAGTTACCGATTCAGCACCTTTGATGGTGACCCTGCATTGCTCGCGGATACCTCTCCGGAGATGACTCTGGTTGAGCCGCAGCTCACTCTGGAAAAATCGGGTCCGGAAATTCTGCATGCAGGTATTGCCGGAGAATTTATTCTCAGCATTAACAATGTAGGTGACAGCGCCGCCTGGGATACCACGGTTGTCGACCTGTTGCCGGATGTAGAGCAGGGCGGTATGTGTGCCCAGCCGCCGGAAGTGGACGCAATCCAGATATTCGATGCGGACACCGATACCCTGGTACGTGCGTTAACGGCGGATACCGATTTCCAGTCCGTGTTTGAGGATTGCACCCTCACGATTACTACGACGGGTGTCGCCATCGAGCCGAGCCAGCGCATGCTGATCGAGTATCGTGCGTGGCTGGATGAGGACACTGCGGGGGATCAGACTCTGGTGAACGTGGCCGCAGCGCAGTGGTTCAGCCAGGGCGATGATCGTGAGAATCGTCGAACCTACGGTGCACTGCCCACCGACGGTACGCCGGATGTGCTCGACCATGAAGATGCGCACGCGCTGGTGACTCAGAGTGCAACGCTGAAGATGCTGAAAGAGGTCGCCAATATCACCACCGGCGAGGCGCCCGCTGAGAAAGCAAGCCCGGGGGACACCCTGCGCTATACCATCACCGTCAGCAATGTCAGCGAGATTCCTCTGGCAGAATTTGCCATTGAAGATGCGCTCGGCACTCTTAATACGCAGATGGTGTTTGCCCCGGGTACCCTGACGGTCATCGATGTTCCGGTAGATGCCGTGGATAACAGCGATGCGACCGGCGGCGATGCAGCCAGTGGCTTGCTGCGTATCGATGGAATCAGCCTGGCTCAACAGGGAGAGACCGGTGACAGTGTTCGCGTAACTTTCGAGGTACAGTTGGCGAATGTGATCGACAGTGGCACCGCGGTTCTGAACCAGTCCCGGGTGTTGGCTTACGGCCAGCAGCTGGCGGTGAGTGATGACCCGAATATCGATGGCGAGGCCGACCCGGAAGCACCGGGCGCTGAAAATCCAACTCAGGTCATTATCGAATCCGCTCCTGTCTTCAAGGTAGAGAAAATTTCCGAAGACATGACCGGCGAACCGGACAGCCTGGTGCCGGGTGACACACTGCGTTACACCCTGCGGGTAGAAAATATCGGCAACGAAAACATGGTGGAGGCGACCCTGCGCGATCAGGTGCCTGCCAACACCACCTACGTTGCCGGATCTACCACTCTGAACGGTGCTGCCCTGGAAGACATCGATGGCAGCACGCCACTGGCGCAGACACTGATCATCCAGTCTCCCGGTGCGGAAGTCGGTCAGCTGTTGGCCGATCCGGCGGCGTCTGGTGCCCAGGCGGCATTGATCACCTTTGATGTGATCATCAATGACGTCAACGATGGCACGGTGATTTCAAACCAGGGCTTTGCCAATGGTGCCGGTGCCGGCGTGAACGCCGATGGCGAAAATATGCCGCTGGACGAAAAGCCGTCCGACGACCCCGCCACCGAAGTCGCCGACGATCCGACCATCGATATCGTGGGTAATGTGCCGCTGATCCGCGCACAGAAAACCGTGGAGCTGGTGGTGGATAACATGACCGCCGGCATCGTCGATCCGGAAGATGTGCTGCGCTACACCATTATTGTCAGCAATATGGGTGGCAAGGATGCCACCGAGGCGCGCTTTGTGGATCTGGTGCCCGAGCACACCACCTATGTGGCTGGCAGTACCACGCTCAATGGTTTTGCTGTGGCCGATGACGGTGCCGATTCACCGCTGGTTTCCGGCATTGCCATCAGCACGGAAGACCTGACCCCGCCGTTGCCCGCGCAAGGTGAAGGTGTTCTGACCACCGCACAAACCGCCACCATCGTGTTTGATGTCATGGTCAATGCCGATACCGAACGCGGCACCATTATCAGTAACCAGGGCAACGTCTACAGCCTCGAACTGCCGCTGACACTGACCGATGCGGATGGCAACAGCAGCAATGGTGCCCAGCCCACCGAAGTGGTCGTTGGCGACGCCCAGCAGCTTTCCATTACCAAGGAAGTGGCGGTTGTTGGTGGTGGCGCGGCGGAGTCCGGCAAGGTGCTGGAATACATCGTCCGCGTTACCAACATCAGCGCCGTACCCGCGAGCCTGGTGAGTATCTACGACGATCTGCTGGTAGCCGGTGAGGGTGTGCTCACATACGTGGAAGACTCCGCACGCCTGAACGGCCAGCCCGATGGCGTGATGGTGGATGGCCCGCTGATTACCGTGGACTACAGCACCAATTACGGTGACCTGCAGCCTCAGGAAACCATCGCGCTTCGCTTTGAGGCCAAGCTGGGTGAAAACCTGGCTATGGGTTACCCGGTGGTGAACACCGCGCAGGTGAAGTGGAACGATCCCGCAATGTATAACGAAGCCACGGTGTCGATCGATATCGGTGGTACCCCGGGTATTGCAAACCTCTCCGGTTACCTCTGGCACGATGTGAACTTCAGTGAAGCGGCGGATGCGGAAGAACAGCTGCTGGTGAACTGGAGTGTGGAGCTGTACTTCAACAACGCCCTGCTCGAAACCGTGCAGAGTGATGACAAGGGGTACTTTGTCTTCGATGGCCTGGTGCCGAACATGGACGGCGCGGACATGGCCGGTGCCAGCTATGAGCTGCGCTACCTTGCGCCCAATGCGGTCGATACCACCGCTTCACTGGGTACCGCCAGCTCCGACTACACCAACGGCCCGCAGCAGATTAAAAACATCTATGTGGAGTCAGGGGCCAACCCGCAGAACCTGAATCTGCCGATTACGCCGAACGGTGTTGTTTACGATTCGGTACTGCGTGCACCGGTGAATGGTGCTCGCGTCCGACTGCTCGGCGCATCCAGTGGGCAACCGTTGCCGGATAGCTGTTTCGAGGATCCCAAGCAGCAGAATCAGGTCACCCTCACCGGTGGTTTCTACAAGTTCGATGTGAACTTCAGCAGTGCTGCCTGTGCGGTGAATGCGGACTACCTGATCGAAGTGGATGTGCCCAACGAGGACTACGTGTCCGGGCCGTCCCAGATCATTCCGCCGCAGACCGGCCTGGATACCGGCAGCTTCGATGTAGGGGCCTGTATCGGTAGCGCGACCGACGTGATTCCGGGTACTCCGGATCACTGTGAAGTGCAGTTGTCTGTGACGCCTCCATCGATTGATGCCGACGCGCGCAGCAGTGAAACGGACTACTACCTGCGGCTGAATCTGGACGACAGCAATCAGCCCGGTAGCAGCCAGTTGTTCAATAACCACATCGCACTGGATCCGCAGCTGGAAGGTGCCCTGGCACTGACCAAAACCGCAGCCATGTTGAATGTGACGCGCAGCCAGCTGGTGCCTTACACCATTACCTTCAACAACTCGCTGCCGGTACCGCTGACCGACCTGCAGTTGGTGGATTATTTCCCCGCTGGCTTCAAGTACGTTGCCGGCTCTGCAAACCTGGATGGGTTGCCGGTGGAGCCGCAGGTACACGGATTGCAGCTGCAGTGGCCGCATCTGCGCGCCGAGCCGGAGCAGACTCACACCCTGAAACTGCTGCTGGTAGTAGGTTCCGGTGTGGGTGAGGGGGAGTACGTCAACCGTGCACGGATGTTTAACGAACTGTCCGGCCAGCAAACCTCTGGTGAAGCGTCGGCCACCGTACGTGTGGTTCCGGACCCGACCTTTGACTGTACCGATGTCATTGGCAAGGTCTTCGATGACAAGAACCTGAACGGTTATCAGGATCAGGGTGAGGGCGGTGTGCCCGGTGCCCGGGTTGTGACTGCCAATGGTCTCAAGGCGACCGCCGATGCCCACGGGCGTTTCCACATTACCTGTGCGGCTGTACCGAACCCGGATCGCGGCTCCAACTTTGTGCTGAAGCTGGACGATCGCAGTCTGCCAAGCGGTTACCGCTTGACCACGGAAAACCCGCGGGTTCAGCGTGCCACTCGAGGCAAGATGCTGGAGTTCAACTTCGGCACCAGCCTGCACCGTGTGGTGCGCCTGGATCTGGCGGAAGCGGTGTTCGAGCCCGGTTCTACCGAGCTGCGTCCGCAATGGCGGTCCCGCACCGAGCTGTTGCTGGAGCGGCTGGAAGAAGCACCATCGCTGCTGCGCCTGTCGTACCTTGCGGAAAATGAAGATCCGGCACTGGTGGAAGCGCGACTGGAAACCATCAAGGCGCGTATTGCCGAAGATTGGGCAGCACTGGACTGCTGCTATCCGTTGAATATCGAAACCGAAATTTTCTGGCGCCGTGGTGCGCCGCCCGAGCGCGGCAATGTGCTGGACGGGTTCAAACGCAGTATTAACCGCATGATCGGAAGTGAAGATCAGGGAGGTGCCCGGTGATGTTCCGTCCTTCGCAGAAAAAAATGGCGGTCCTCGTTGCCGCACTGGTAAGCACCGTCGCCTACGCGCAAGAAGAAACCCAGGCTGACAGCGCCTGGTGGCACTTGATTCCGGGGCTCTCGCCGGAAGTGGAAAGCGCCGGTGAATACACGGAGAAACCGCTCGGTAGCAATACGGAAACTACCCTGATCCCGGCCGTAGGGCAGCTGTGGATGCAGGATGCGGAAACCTTTATTGCGCCGGAAGAAGCGGTTGTGGAAAACAACATTCTGCCCCCGCTCCTGTTCCGCGCAGTGGAAGATGAAATTGATCCCGATCTTGTAGAACAGCTGCGCGAGAAACTCGCGGAGCTGGAGTCGGCCCATGAAATGCAGCTGATCGTCGTCGGGCACACCGACAGCGGCCCGCTGAATGACGATGAGCTGGCGGAATACGCGGATAAAACCATATTCACCCAGGCGCGCGCGCAGTTGATTGCGGATTATCTGCAAACCGCGCTGGAGTTGCCCGATGAGGCCATCGTGGTGGAGGGGCGTGGAGACAGCGAGCCCCTGTCGGAAAATATCACCGAAAAAGGTCGCGAGCTGAACCGGCGGGTGGAGCTGGCGGTGCGCTATTTCGAACTGGATCAGCAGGCGCGGGATGCCCAGCGCCGCGCCGAGGCCCTGCAACTCAATCGCGTACAGGTCTGCCGCCAGGAAACCGTGTGTAAGCTGCGCTATACCGCGGGTTCCGACCAGCGCGCGCGCCTGAAAAATCTGGTTTCCCCCTTGCGGTTGCAGCCGGGGCAGGCGGATTTGCCGATGGCGTTTGTGCGGCGCATTCAGGAAGTGCGCAATACCCTGCAGGACAAGCCAAATCTCACCATTCATTTTGTCGGTCACACCGACGGCGGTGCACTGCCGGAAGGGCCGGCGGAGCTGTACGATGACCAGATGGCTCTGTCCCGCGCGGAAGCACGTCGGGTGGCGCTGGCCGTGGCGGACCAGTTGAATCTGCCGGGCTATATGGTGACCAGCAGTGGCAAGGGCTCGTCGCAGCCGATTGCAGCCAACGACACCGCCAAGGGGCGCTCACTGAATCACCGTGTAGAAGTGGAGTTCTGGTACGACGACCTGCTGGAGACTGCCGCCGACGGTGTGCAGGCCTGCCCGGAAGCGGCCAATGCAGAAACCATCACCATTGAGCACGAGTCCCCCACCGGTGAAGTGCCGCCGATTTTTCTGAATAGTGGTGAGCCGCAGATTACCAGCGCACAACTGGCGCAGATGCAGCGTCTGATGGACGAAGTGGCGAGCAAGCAAAATGTGCGCCTGAGTTTTGTCGGCTACAGCGACAACGAGCGTATGGAGCGGCGCGAGGCCATGGTCTATGGCGACGACGTGGGGCTGTCATCCGCGCGTGCGAAAAAAACCATGCAGCTGGTACAGGAAAAGCTCGGCCTCGAAGACGATCAGGTAGAGTTCGAGGGCCGCGGTTACGTGGAATCCAAAGACGTGGTACAGACCGGTTTTATCCACATGGACGGCGCCCGCGTGGAAGTGCAGGTGCTGTATGACGAGCTGGCGATTCTGGCGGAGCAGGACCGGCTGGAAATCGAGCGCTTGCAGCAGGAAGCGGTTGCCCACAACCCTTACGCGTTGAACCTGATGCGGATTACTGTGGACGGCGCGCCAGAGTACGACCCGCACAAAAATTCTGCCGACCTGCAGCGTTGTACCGATGTGGCACTGGACAATGCCAATATCCAGTTCCGCTTCGATAACCAGACCATGCAGCCCCGGCTGAATGTCACTGCCTTCCCGAATACCATCCGCTTCGCGGATGACCCGGAAACCGAGCTGGTGGAAAGCCGGGTCGCGTTCAAACGCTACACCAATTACCCGTCATTTATTACCCGCGCCGAAGTACGGATTTTCGAGGAGGCGCAATCTCTGCGCGACGAGCCGCTGGCCGTCGTCACCCTTGACCAGAATGGCGAGGGCGACTGGCAGGCAGACTTTGACAGCTTCCAGGCGCCACTGAAAAAACTGAAATATGTATTGCGGGTGTACGACTGGAAACAGCGCTTCGACGAAACCCGCCCACAGACCCTGTGGCTTGTGGATAACTTCGAGCCGCAATTACAGGAGACCACCACGGAGCAGGAGCTGCTGGTGGGCTACGGCGAAAATCGCCTGTCCGAGCAGAATATCCCGGTAAATGGCAACGCAGTGCTGGTGAACGGTGCGGATATTCCGACCAATCACAGCGTGTGGCTGGCGGGGCGCGAGATTCCGGTTAGTAGTAATGGCGAGTTTGTTGCCGAGGAAATTTTCGCCAAGGGTCTGCATACGGTAGAAGTGGCGGTGCTGGATGAGCAGGGCAACGGTGAGCTCTTCCTGCGGGACCTGGAGTTCAACCGCGACGACTGGTTCACCGTGGGCATTGCGGATCTCACCATCGCCCATGACGACACCAATGGCCCGGCCGCACTGGTGACCGGCGATCAGACCCACTACGACAACTCCGCGAGTTACGACGGCCGCCTGGCGTTTTATACCAGCGGCAGCTTTGGTGACGGCTGGCGCCTTTCCGCCAGTGCGGATACCGATGAAGGGCCAATCGACGAGCTGTTTACCAATTTTATGGAAAAGACGCCGGATGCCCTGTTCCGCCGTCTCGACAGTGATCTGTACTACCCGACCTTTGGCGATGATTCCACCGTGGTGGAAGATGCGCCCACTTCCGGCAAGTTCTATATCAAGCTGGAAAACTACGACGACTACGCCCTGTGGGGTAACTTCAAGGCATCCTACACCGATAACGAGCTGGCGCAGATCGACCGCGCCCTCTACGGGGCCAACTTCCACTTCGAAACCGATGACGTTACCGACTTTGGCGACAAGCGCTTTGAAGTGGATGCATTCAGTGCGGAACCCGGCACCATCGCTGGCCGCGATGAGTACCGGGGTACCGGTGGCTCCCTCTACTACCTGCGCCACCAGGATATTCTCACCGGTTCCGAGCGCCTGCGTGTGGAAGTGCGGGACAAAAACTCCGGCCTGGTGCTGGGGGTGAAAAACCTGACTCCGGTGATTGATTACGATGTGGACTACATACAGGGCCGCGTGCTGCTGAACCGTCCTCTGTCGGCCATTGCCAACGACAACCTGATCGTGCAGGACGGCTCCTATAACGGTAATCCTCAGTATCTGGTGGCCCGCTATGAATACACCCCGGGTTTTGATGACCTGGATACCCTCGCGGTGGGCGGTCGCGCCCAGTACTGGGCCGGTGACCATGTGCGCATCGGCGTCAGCGCCAGTCAGCAGGACGAGGAAGATAATGAGTCGTCCCTCAATGGTGTCGATCTGACCCTGCGTAAAACCGCCGGTACCTGGATGAAGGTGGAAGTGGCGGAGAGTCAGGGCAACACGCTGGAAAGCCTTTCTTCTCTCGATGGTGGTTACAGTTTCAATCAGGACAACCCCATCGATCCACAGGCCAAGGCCGGTGCAAACAAGGTTGAGGCTGCCGTCCAGATGGGCGACTTCTTTGACGGTGCGCGCGGTTCCATGTCGGTTTACGCCCAGCAGCGCGACGCGGGTTTCTCTGGCCCGGGCCAGCTGGCCACCCACGAAACCGAACAGTATGGTGCAACCATCAACCTGCCCATTGGCGAGCGCTTTGATGTGGGCCTTAAAACCGACACCAAGGAACAGCAGCAGGGGCTGCAGACGGAAGCCACCGATGTGGAGTTGGGGTATCGCCTGACTGATCGCTGGCGTATTGCCGCCGCGGCGCGGGCAGATTCTCGGGAAGACCTTTCATCGGTTGTACCGCTCACCCAAAAACAGGGTGAGCGAACTGATGTGGCGATCCAGGCCGGTTACGACTCCGGTGCAAACTGGAACGCCTTTGGTTTCGTGCAGCGCACCGCGGAAGTGTCCGGCAACCGCGATGAAAACAACCGCATCGGGTTTGGTGGCGCTTACCGTGTCAGCGACCGCCTGACGGTGGACAGCGAATTATCCGGTGGCGACACTGGCACCGCTGCGCGCCTGGGAACAGACTTCCTGGTTACCGACCGCACCAATCTCTATCTGAACTACACCCTGGATAACGAGCGCACCGATACCGGTGTGCGCGCGCGCAAGGGCAACCTGAACAGTGGCTTCCGCAGCCGCTTCTCCGATACCACCAGTATCTACGGCGAAGAGCGCTATACCCACGGTGATGTTTCCACCGGTCTTACCCACGCCCTTGGGGTGGACCTGGCGCCCAGTGATAAATGGAATTACGGCACTAGCTTGGAGGCGGGTACCCTTGAAGATCCGCGCACCGGTGCGGAAACCGAGCGCCGTGCCATGGGTGCAAGCATGGGCTTTAACGATGGTGAGCTGCGAGTGGCGAGCGCGGTGGAATACCGCGTGGATAACATGCAGACCCTGAACGGAGCGGGTACCGAGGACGATCCGCAAAGTGTGCTGGAAAACGAACGCAAGACCTGGCTGCTGAAAAACACTCTCAGCTACCAGATGAGCCCGGACTGGCGTTTAGTTGGCAAGCTCAACTATTCCGACAGCCAGAGTTCCGCGGGCCAGTTCTACGACGGTAAATTTACCGAGGGTGTGATGGGTTATGCCTACCGCCCGGTGGATAACGACCGCTGGAACACCCTGTTGAAATACACCTATTTCTACAATGTGCCCACCAATGATCAGGTACTGGTAACGTCAAGCAGCAATAGCAGCGCCATCGAGTTCGTGCAGAAGAGTCATATCTTCTCCGTGGATACCAACTACGACCTCACCCAGCGCTGGACTGTCGGTGCCAAGTACGCCTACCGCCTGGGGCAACTGAGTATGGAGCGGGAAGACCCCGAGTTCTTCGATAGTACTGCCCATCTCTATGTAGTGCGCGCGGACTGGCACTTCGTCAATCACTGGGACCTGCTGATCGAAGGCCGCCTGCTCGACCTGCCGGAAGCCGGCGACAGCCGCAGCGGCGCACTGCTCGCGCTGTACCGGCAAATGGGGCGTAACTTCAAGGCGGGTATCGGCTACAACTTTACTGACTTCTCCGACGATCTGACCGATCTGGATTACGACAGCCAGGGCGTGTTTATCAATATGGTGGGCAAGTTCTAAAGTCTCGTTACCGGCGAGTAACCCCCATCGAGTGGAATGATGGGGGTTTGCGAGGAATGTAAGGGGGTCACTTGGCTCCGGCTGTGATTCCCCTGGCGGGCTCTGTGATTGTGGTATTGGTAGTGCTTGCTCGTTGCTTTCGTTGAGCCTGCGTTTTCAAACGTCGCTTCTGCCACCAAAGGTACAGGCCGGTACCAAACAACAGTGCGGGTGCTAAACCTGCCAACAACACCAGCCAGCGCCCGACTATCCCCAGGGCATCCCCATTGTGCAGAGGGAACTGCCAGCGCAGGATTTTATTGCCGAGTGGTATCTCGGTAACCTTCTGAGTCAATAGCACTTCGCCGGTGTACTGGTCCAGCCGTGCAAAGCTGGCTCCGTAATTGGTCCAGGCTTCGCCTTCTGCACGGAAGGTCACGCCGTAGCTATCTTCACTATTGCGCGGCAGATAAATTCTTTTCAGCACCCCACCGGGGAAAACCCGTTCACCAATGGTTACCGCCTGATCCGGCGATATCGGTGTGCCAGATGCCACCCGTGAACCGGGCAGGGCGGGGCGGGGCTCCACCTTGAACAGGCTGCCGACGACCGCTTCTACTTGTGTTGGAAATACCAGCGCCACACCGGAAAAGCTGATCATCAACAGCAACGGCAAAAAATAAATGCCAAAGACCTTGTGGATATCAAAGTAAAACCGAAAGCGATTCCCGATGCGCGAAATGGAAAAAGCCCGCTTCCAGTCTCGTGTTCCGCTGCGTTTCTGTTTCGGCCACCAAAGTACAGCACCGGAAATACAGAACACCATCAGTAGCAGGCCCATAAAACCCACCACAGTTTTGCCATTTTTGCCTGCGAGCAGCGTGTAGTGCAGGCGGTACAGCCAGGTCATGGTGTATGCCGCGGTGCCCCAGCCACGCACAGCCAGTACTTCGGCGTCGGTGGGTGACACGCTGACCTCGATAGGGCCGGGTGCGCCTTCCGGTGTGGGAAAGCGTACAACGTGGGGGCTGCCTGGCTGGCGCTGGGTCATCAGGCGGGTGGGCTCGGGATTTCCGGGAACCGCGGCCTGCGCAGCCGCCAGTATTTCTGAATAACTGGCGGGGCGATCGCTCGGGTTGAAGGTTACCGTTTGCGGTGTGAGTGTTTCATCCAGCGCGTGGTCGAATACCAGCAGGCTGCCGGTGAGACCGATCAGTGACAGCAGCAGGCCCAGGGTGAGGCCGGCGTATTTGTGCAGGACGAAAAATGTTTTGCGCATGGAATAAAGTATTTATGGGTTCGCCAGCCAGCGGGCTCCTACGGAGTATTCTCTAATAGTGGCCTGCTGGCTGGCGAACATTCGTTATTTATTAAAATACCTTGGAGTAAGACAGATTCACGCTGCGCCCAATGCCCTTGAAGTTGCGGATGTCATTCCCCGCAGTTTGGGAGTAATAAGTGAAGTAGTCTTCGTTGGTCAGGTTCTGGATACCCAGTGCGAATTCGCCACCCAATGCTTGCAGCTGTGCGCTGGCATCAATGATGGTGTAGCCGTCGAATTCACGGGTGACGTCACCGGAGGCATTCTCAAAGTCACGATCCAACAGCCAGTTTGCTTGAATTCGTGTACTCAACACGTCGCTCCAGTTGCGTGCCCAGCTCAGATTGAAGCGGTTGGGAGCGATATTGCGGCCATCCAGATCCGTATCCACCTTGCCGTCGTCGTCAGAGTCGTAGCGGCCTTTGGTGTAGGCGTAGCGAGCTTCGAGGGTATCGGTGTCACTGAGGTACCACTGGCCGCGCAGTTCGAAACCGTCGATATCAGTCTTTTCCCGCTGCACGCTGTAGATACCGTCGTCGCCAAGCGCCAGGCGCTGGCCAATATCGGAATCGGATGAGTAGTAGGCGAGCTGGGCTGCGAATGGCTCACTGGTAAACTCCAGCCCCAATTCCTGGTTCTCCGTCAGTATCGGCTGCATGTCCAGAAAGCTCTCGACCGCAAGGCCCGGTTCGTTGATGCCGCGCAGAACCCGACCCACATCCGGCATGGAAAAGCCCTCGGAATAGTTTGCGTAAACTCGCAGGCCGTCGGTGAGTGCATAGGTCGCGCCAATATTTCCAAGTGTTTCGCTGAATTCAGGGTTGCCACCTTTGACGAACTGGCTGCCGTAGGAGGCGAGGGTTGTGAAATCATCAACCTGTAATTCGGAGATCTCATGGCGTACGCCGGCAGTAACCGTCAGGTTGTCGATACCGCTGAATTCCGCCTGAGCATAGGGCGCGATATTTTTATACTGGGTGGGCGGAACCCAGGCGCGACTGGTCAGAATCAGTTGCTGCCAGGTTTCGTCTTCCAGCAGATCCACACCATAGGCGAGGCTTACCGGGGCGCCGGCGATCTGGTCTTTGATCAGTGTCAGCTTGAGACCGCGTTTTTCTGAATTGTTCTGGGACTGGTCAAAAAGATCCGGCCCGTAAGTTTCCACATCCTGAAACGTGCCGCTGTTGGTAGCGCCATAGGTTCCGGCAAAATCCTGGGAAAATACCTGGGCGCGCAACTTCTGCCCGAAGAAATCTTCGTTACTGTATTGCAAATTTATCGTGGTAACTTCATTGGAGGGGGACTTTCCTGGTACTTCACCTTTTACCGCTGTGGTGGGAATACCGGCGTCAATATCGCCGTCCACGCTTAGCCAATTGTTATTCCCTTCCACCAGAAAGTGGTTGATGGTCAGCTGCACCCGTTGGCTATCCCAGCTGTAACCAGCCTTGATAAACGCATTGGTGGTTTCACTGTCCATAGTGTCGCCCTGGGTATTGTCGAAGCCGACAATGTCCCCGTTGGCATCGTAGCCGATACCACTATTGCGGTAGGTCATACTGGCCAGCACGTCCACATCGCTTAATTTGCCTGAAAGGCTGTAGCTGCCGTTGTAGCCCAGAGTGTCGTCAAGCTCTTCGGTCTGAAAAGCTGACTCCACTCGTACACTCTGTTGAAACTCGTCGCTCGGGGTGCGGGTGATCAGGTTGATGTTACCGCCAGAGGCACCCATGCCATGGATGGCATTGGCACCGTGAATCACTTCGACCCGTTCCAGAACCAGTGGATCAATCGTGTGACCGTCGCGGCCGCGGGTTGGACTGCGGGACGCCGTCGATCAAATAAAGCGGTTTGCGGCCGCGCAGACTCTCACCAGAGCTCGTCATTTTCTGACGGCTGGGAGAAAAACTCGGAATAAGATTGCCCAGAATGGTCGACAGGTCACTGGTGGCGGCCATCTGATTCGCCAGCTCCTGCTGGTCGATCAGGGTGACGGTATTGGGGATGGCGCTCAGGGGCTTTTCGGTGCGGCTGGCGGTGACCACCACTTCTTCTTCGATCTGGGAATTGCTTTCCGCGGCAATGGCGGCAATGGAAAGTGTGCTGGTGGCGGCAATGGCCAGGGCAAGGGTGGTGCGAGTCCCGCGCATATTTGGGTTCCTACTATAGAAGTGGGTCGAAAGTGGCGCGATATTAAATAAAATGAGAATGTTTATCAATTCTGTTGCGGGGCTGTGGGGTGCAGCTGGCCATGCGATGTGGAAACGCTGGAAGTGATAAAAGTGTCTATATATAAGAAGCGAATCGCTGTTGTCCCCATCCCCTGGCGAATGGGTGTGATTAAATGCCAAAAGTGACTTGACTCCCCGGGGGGCGATCAATAGAATGCGCAGCCTCTTGAGCGGTTGGGGAAACCCATCGCGAGGGGCCGGTCTCTACCAGGATCCGGCCTCTGGGAAGTGTCGGTGCGGGGTGGAGCAGCCTGGTAGCTCGTCGGGCTCATAACCCGAAGGTCGTAGGTTCAAATCCTGCCCCCGCTACCAATTTCCATCTTATACTTCTGATGTGTAGATGGTTGTTAACTCCCAAGATGTTGTTGCGGGGTGGAGCAGCCTGGTAGCTCGTCGGGCTCATAACCCGAAGGTCGTAGGTTCAAATCCTGCCCCCGCTACCAAATTTTGCGAAAACATTTCAGGTTGTTTTCGCGCAGTAAAAGCCCCTGTTAGGGGCTTTTTCGTATCTGCGGCAAATGTGGTTTGCCATCCGAATGGGCCGGGAGTCGGCGCCGCGGTTTCTCATTCGGACCGTGGGGTCAGCTTCGCTGCCCATTTTTTGTTTTTAGCGATCGGCACCGCCGGTTGCGCATCCGCCCCGAAACGGGGCCACAAGGTGATATGGCAAGTAAGCGCGAACTGTTGGAGGAGCTTCTGGCTCCGGTGGTTGAGTCACTGGACTGTGAGCTGTGGGGTATCGACTATCAGACCCATGGCCGCAATGCGCTGTTGCGGATCTACATCGACGCCGAGCGCGGTATCTCCGTGGACGACTGTGAAAAAGTCAGCCGTCAGGTGAGCGCGGTGATGGATGTGGAAGATCCCATCAGCAGCAAGTACACCCTGGAAGTTTCTTCTCCGGGTATGGACCGTCCTCTGTATAAGCTGGAACAGTACCAGCGCTATATCGGCGCCCAGGTAGAGTTGCGCTTGCGCATGCCGCTGGACGGCCAGCGCAAATGGCGCGGCCTGCTGGCCGGTGTGGAAGGGGACGAGATCGTCTTGCGCATTGATAGCGAGAACGAATATCTGCTGCCCATCGACAGTATCGAGAAGGCCAATATTATTCCGCAGTTTGACGGCGATAAGTAAGTACAGAGTTAGTTTTAAAACTTGGATTATTGGGCCCGACTATGGGCCGACCATGTTAGGGCAATGCGGAAGTAGCCGGTGGGATATGCGGTAACAGTCCCATCAGCGCATTGATTAGTCAGCACGTAGCGTTTTTAAAGAGGCAGCTGCATGAACAAAGAGATCTTGCTGGTAGCCGAGGCGGTTTCCAACGAGAAAGGCGTTGACCGGGATATTATTTTCCAGGCAATTGAGGTGGCCCTCGCGACTGCCACTAAGAAGCGCTACGACGAAGACTCCACCATTGAGGTGATCATCGATCGCCGCACCGGTGACTACGAAACTTTCCGCAGCTGGGAAGTGGTCGACGACGAAACCCTCGCCGAGTTGGGCACCCAGTTCACCCTGGAAGAAGCCCATGAAAAAGACACCGAACTGAAAGCCGGTGATGTGTTCCGCGAGCAGGTAGAAAATGTCGAGTTCGGCCGTATCGCCGCGCAGACTGCCAAGCAGGTGATCGTACAGAAGGTACGTGAAGCCGAGCGCGCCAAGATCGTCGACGAGTATCGCGATCGCGTAGGTGAGCTGGTGAGCGGAACCGTGAAAAAGGTCACCCGCGACTTTATCGCCGTGGACTTGGGCAACAACGCCGAAGCGCGTTTGCCTCGCGACCAACTGGTTGGCCGGGAAATTTTCCGCCTTAACGACCGCGTCCGCGCCATCCTGCTGGAAATTGAGCCGGAAGCCCGCGGGCCGCAATTGAAATTGAGCCGCTCCTGCCCGCAAATGCTGATCGAGCTGTTCCGCATCGAAGTTCCGGAAATCTCCGAGCAGGTGATCGAGATCAAGGGCGCTGCCCGCGACCCGGGTCTGCGCGCCAAGATTGCGGTCAACACCAACGACGGTCGTATCGATCCGGTCGGCGCCTGTGTTGGTATGCGCGGTGCGCGAGTTCAGGCGGTTTCCAACGAGCTGTCCGGTGAACGCGTGGATATCGTTCTGTGGGACGACAACCCCGCCCAGTTCGTTATCAACGCTATGGCGCCTGCGGAAATCGAGTCCATCGTGGTCGACGAAGATGCGGGCTCCATGGACGTGGCGGTTGCCGAAGAAAACCTGGCCATGGCCATCGGCCGCAGCGGTCAGAACGTACGTCTCGCTTCTGAGTTGACCCAGTGGCAGATCAATGTGATGAGCGTTGATGAGTGGCAGGCCAAGCAGGAAGCAGAGTCCGGCAGCATCATGGAAACCTTCATGGAGCGCCTGGATATCGACGAAGACGTCGCTGGTGTGCTGGTGGAAGAAGGCTTTACCACCCTTGAAGAAGTGGCCTATGTGCCCATCGAGGAAATGCTGGGCATCGAAGGCTTCGACGAGGAAATCGCCGAAGAGCTGCGTGCCCGCGCCAAAGACGCTCTGCTGACGCAGGCGCTGGCGTCTGAAGAAGAGCTGGATGCGTCCGAGCCCCAGGAAGACCTGCTGAATATGGAAGGCATGGATCGTCAACTGGCGTTCCAGCTGGCCAGCCGCGGTGTTTCTTCCATGGAAGATCTGGCGGAGCAGGCGGTTGACGACCTGCTGGACATCGAAGGCATGGACCAGGAACGTGCCGCTGCATTGATCATGAAAGCGCGCGAGCCGTGGTTCGCCGACGACAGTGACCAAGAGGCTTAATGCCAGGGCGCCGGGCAAGAGCCCGGCCCTGCGCGTGGCGGATAACGCCCGCGCCCACCAATTGCCTGCCGTGCAGGCCAAGGGTGGAGCGGTAAAATGAACTGATACCGCTCCGCTGCAAAGAGACTTTTTAGGAGAAAGAATGGCCGAAGTAACAGTTAGCGAACTCGCCAAATCGGTTGGTGCCACCGAAGAGCGTCTGCTCAAGCAGATGCAGGAGGCGGGTTTGCCCCACACTTCAGCAGATGCAAATGTATCTGCGGAAGAAAAACAGGTCCTGCTCAATTTCCTGAAAAGCAGCCACGGCAGCAGCAAAGGGGAAGAGGACGCCGCTCCTCGCAAAATCACCCTCAAGCGCAAAACCACCACGACCTTGAAAACCGGCTCTGGCACAGGCCGCAAGACCGTGAATGTGGAAGTGCGCAAGAAGCGCACCTACGTTAAGCGCGCCGAAGCAGAAGGCGAGCAGGCGGAAGCCGAAATCGACACTTCCGCACTGCAGAAGGCGGAAGAAGAGCTGGCAGCGGCAGAAAAAGCCGCCGCCGATCGCGCCCGCGCCGAGCAGGAAGCGGCAGAAGCCGAAGCCAAGGCCCGCGCCGAAGCGGAAGCCAAGGCCCAGCAGGAAGCGGAAGCTGCTGCCCAGGCAGAAGCGGAAGCCAAGGCTGCAGCAGCTGAAGAAGCCGCCGCCAAGGAAGCCGCAGAAGCCAAGCCGGCAGAAGAGGCCAAGCCAGAGCAAAAGGCCAAGCCTGAGCCCAAGGCCGCGCCGAAGCCTGCGCCTGCCCCAATCCGTTCCAGCTATGTAGACGACATCGAAGCCATGCGCATCGCCGCCATGGAGCGCCGCAAGAAAGAAGCGGAACGCGAAGCGGCTGAGCTGGAAGAAAAGAAAGCGCGCGTAGAAGCCGAGCGCAAGCGTGTAGAAGAAGAGCAGAAAGAACGCGCGGAAAAAGCCAAGCAGAAAGCGGCGGTAGAAACCACCACCGAGAAACCATCCCTGCGCCGTAAGCAGGAAGCGGTTGTCGACGATCGCGACGACGACGAGCCGCGCAAGAAACGTAGCCGTCGCGGCAAGTCTGGCCCGAAGAAATCCAGCAAGACTTCCCTGTACGATGCCGCGCTGGAAGCCTTCGAAACGGAAGACGAGAAACGCAGCACCCGCTCTCTTTCTCGTCCTACGCTGAAAGTGAAGAACACACACGGCTTCAAGAAGCCGACAGGAAAGCAAGTGTACGAAGTGCAACTGGGCGAGACGATCACTGTCGGCGATCTTGCCAAGCAGTTGAATGTGAAGGCCGGCGAGCTGATCAAGCGCCTGATGAAAATGGGCGAGATGGTCACCATCAACCAGAGCCTGGATCGCGATACCGCGACCCTGCTGGTCGAAGAGCTGGGCCACACCGTGGTACTGCGCTCCGAGAACGAGTTGGAAGAAAAACTGGTTGCGATGACTGCCGATATCGAGGGTGAAGAAGTTTCCCGCGCGCCGGTGGTAACCGTTATGGGCCACGTTGACCACGGTAAAACCTCCCTGCTGGACTATATCCGCGAGACCAAAGTGGCCTCCGGTGAGGCCGGCGGTATTACCCAGCACATCGGTGCCTACCGCGTTAAAACCAGCCAGGGCGAGATCGCCTTCCTGGATACTCCGGGACACGCCGCGTTTACCGCCATGCGTGCCCGCGGTGCCCAGGCGACCGACGTGGTTATTCTGGTAGTGGCAGCGGACGACGGCGTAATGCCGCAGACCGAAGAAGCCATTGCGCACTCCAAGGCCGCAGGCGTGCCGATGGTTGTTGCCATCAACAAGTGCGACAAAGAATCCGCTGATCCGGATCGTGTGAAGAACGAACTGGCGGCGAAAGACGTTATCCCGGAAGACTGGGGCGGCGACACTCAGTTCATCGAAGTGTCTGCGCATACCGGTCAGGGCATCGACGACCTGCTGGAAGCGGTTTCCCTGCAGTCTGAAATGCTCGAGCTGAAAGCCAAAGTCGGCGTACCGGCGAACGGTGTTGTGATCGAGGCGCGTCTTGAGAAAGGCCGCGGTGTGGTTGCCACCCTGCTGGTACAGAGCGGCGAACTGAAGCGTGGCGATATCGTACTGGCGGGCCAGAGCTACGGCCGTGTACGTGCCATGACCAACGAGCTGGGCAAATCTGTGACCGAAGCCGGCCCGTCCACTCCGGTGGAGCTGCTGGGTCTGGACTCTACGCCGAATGCCGGTGACGAGTTCATGGTAGTTGCCGACGAGCGCAAGGCCCGTGAAGTGGCGGAGCAGCGAGCGGACAAAGAGCGTATCGAACGCATGCAGCGTCAGCAGGCGGCCAAGCTGGAAAACATGTTTGCCAACATGGAAGCCGGCGAGAAGAAAGTTCTGCCGGTTATCGTCAAAGCCGACGTGCGCGGTTCTCTGGAAGCGATCCAGGCAGCCCTCGCCGAGATCGGCAACGAAGAGGTTTCCGTCAACGTGGTTTCCAGCGGTGTGGGTGGTATCGCCGAAAACGATATCAACCTGGCCCTGACCTCCGGCGCCATCGTGATTGGTTTCAACACCCGTGCCGATGTGGCCGCACGCAAGCTGGCGGAAACTGAAAGCGTAGAAATCCGTTACTACAGCGTGATCTACAACCTGCTGGACGAAGTGAAGCAGGCCCTGTCTGGCATGCTGGATCCGGAAGAGCGCGAAGAAATCGTCGGTATCGCCGAAGTGCGCGACGTATTCCGCTCGCCGAAGCTGGGCGCTATTGCCGGCTGTATGGTCACCGAGGGTACCGTCTACCGCAACAAGCCGATCCGTGTACTGCGCGACAACGTTGTGATCTATGAAGGCGAACTGGAATCCCTGCGTCGCTTCAAAGACGACGTACAGGAAGTCCGCAACGGTATGGAGTGTGGTATCGGCGTTAAAGACTACAATGACGTCAAGCCGGGCGATCAGATCGAGGTCTTCGATATCGTCAAGGTAGCTCGCGAGCTGTAATTGACCGTCACCCTGACGAATATAGATCGTCACCCCGGCGAATATAAACCGTCACTCCGGCGAATATAAATCGTCACCCCGGCGCAGGCCGGGGTCCAGGGAACCCGCCACGGGGGCTAGCCGACCACCTGGGTATTCTGGATTCCGGCCTGCGCCGGAATGACGAGATACCGCCATTCTGAATAGGTAAAAAATGGCCAAAGAATTCCACCGTGCTGACCGGGTAGCCGACGCCATGCGTCGCGAGCTGGCCCGTCTGATCCAGCACGAAGTGCGCGACCCGCGGGTTGGCATGGTCAATGTCAACGACGTGGAAGTGAGCCGAGACCTCGCCACTGCCAAGGTTTTTGTAACCCTGGTGGGCGAGGACGACCGCAGCAAGATTGATATCTCCATGGAAGCGCTGAACAAGGCCGCGGGTTTCCTGCGTACCCAGCTCGCCAAAGAGATTCAGATGCGCTCCATCCCCCGCCTGCATTTCCGTTACGACGAAACCTCCGTACGCGGTCAGCACCTGTCTGCCCTGATCGACAAGGCGGTGAAGTCGGACCAGTCCAAATCAGGCGATGATGACGACAGTAGCGACGCCAGCGAGAAAGACAACGACTGATGGGCCGCCGACCAAAATGGGGCCGGCAGATTGATGGTGTGCTGTTGCTGAACAAGCCCGCCGGTATTTCTGCCAATGACGCCTTGCAACGAGCCAAACGCCTGTTCTTCGCTAACCGCGCCGGCCACACCGGCGCGCTGGACCCGCTGGCGACCGGTGTGCTGCCGATCTGTTTTGGCGAGGCGACCAAATTCTCCCAGTACCTTTTGGATGCGGACAAGCGCTACCGCAGCACCTTCTGTTTCGGCATGACCACCGAAACCGGCGATGCGGACGGCGACGTGGTTGCGACCAGCGATGCTTCCGGTATTACGGAAGAGCAGGTGCGCGATGCCATGGCCGAATTTCGCGGAACCATCAGCCAGATTCCCTCCATGTATTCTGCCCTCAAGCACAATGGCCAGCCCCTATACAAGCTGGCGCGCCAGGGTATCGAGGTGGAGCGGGAGCCGCGCCAGGTCGAGATTTTTTCCTACGAGCTGCTGAATTTCATCCCCGCCGACCAGTCCCCGGACAAACTGCCGCGGGCGGTGATCGAGGTGCACTGCTCCAAGGGCACTTATGTGCGCAGTCTGGCGGAAGACCTTGGCAAGGCGCTTGGCGTGGGTGCATTCGTCGAGAAGTTGCACCGCATCGCCGCCGGTCCCTACCACGAAGACGACTCGGTCACGCTGGACACACTGACCGAAGAGCGCGGAGAAGGGCGCGCGGAAGAGCTGGATCACCACCTGCTTCCGGCGGATTCTCCCGCCTCCGGCCTGCCCAAAATGATCCTTTCTGACGACACGGGTTACTATCTGCGTCAGGGTCAGCCGGTAATGGATCTGCAGGTCTATCGCTTGGGCGACGAAGGTGATATGGTGCGCCTCTTCCTGGAAAGTGGTGAATTTCTAGGCGTTGGAGAGATTACTGATGACGGGCGGGTCGCACCCCGTCGGTTGGTGAAGTAGCACTCCTGAACATCGTCATACCGGCGCAGACCGGTATCCAGTGGATTCCGGATCAAGTCCAGAATGACGGTAGGAAGGTACTGTGAGCGGGTAACCCGCAATCGCAACTAGCTGGTCTGTAAACATGCACGGGCCAGCCGAATTTTCAAAGCATGTTACGAACGAGGTAATTCGTTATGGCACTGTCTGCAAACGAAAAAGCAGCCATCCTGAAAGAGCACGGCCAAGCTGAAGGCGACACCGGTTCTCCGGAAGTCCAGGTAGCCCTGCTGACTGCCAACATCAACAAGCTTCAGGGTCACTTTGCTTCCCACAAGCAAGACCATCACTCCCGTCGTGGTCTGATCCGCATGGTAAACCAGCGTCGTAAGCTGCTGGACTACCTGAAGCGCAAGGATCTGAACCGTTACGCTCAGCTGATCGCCAAGCTCGGCCTGCGTCGCTAAGACCCTGAGAATGCCCGCCTTCTGGCGGGCATTCTTCTTTATAGAATTCGAATTTTCAGGGGTGCTATGTTTGCCTCTGGAATGTTGGGCTCTAAATTGGGCCCGGCAAATTCGTCTGTCTCTTATTGTGTTATTGAAGGCAGGCGAACAACTGTAGGGGCTGTTGGAATGGGCCAGCAGCCGTAAGGAAACAGGAAAGATACTAGTGAATCCAGTAATCAAAACCTTCCAGTACGGAAAAGACCAGGTCACCATCGAGACCGGACGCGTCGCACGCCAGGCCACTGGCTCAGCGCTGGTCACCATCGGTGAAACCGTTGTGTTGTGTACCGTTGTCGGCGCCAAAGAAGCCAAGCCAGACCAGAGCTTCTTCCCGCTGTCCGTACACTATGTAGAAAAGGCCTACGCGGCCGGCAAAATTCCCGGTGGCTTCTTTAAGCGTGAAGGCCGCCCGTCCGAGAAAGAAACTCTGACCTCCCGTCTGATCGACCGTCCGATCCGCCCGCTGTTCCCGAACGGCTTTATGAACGAAGTACAGGTAATGATCACCGTACTATCTGCGGAAAAAGACGTAGATCCGGATATCGCCGGCATGATCGGCACCTCCGCGGCACTGTCCGTATCTGGTATTCCTTTCGCTGGCCCGATTGGCGCCGCGCGTGTGGGTTACACCGAGAAAGATGGCTACATCCTGAACCCGGGTTACGCGGCTCTGAAAGAGTCCGAACTGGACATGGTTGTGGCTGGTACCAAAGACGCGGTTCTGATGGTGGAATCCGAAGCAGCAGAACTGCCGGAAGACATCATGCTGGGCGCGGTACTGTTCGCCCACCAGGAAATGCAGGCCGTTGTTAAAGTTTGCGCCGAGCTGAAAGCCGAAGCCGGCAAGCCCACCTGGGACTGGCAGGCAGAAGCGGTCAACGAAGATCTGAAATCCGCGCTGGAAGCGCAGTTCGGTGAGAAAGTGGCAGAAGCCTACAAAATCACCGACAAGCAACAGCGTACCGCCCGACTGGGTGAGCTGCGCAACGAAGCGGCCGAAGCCCTGTCTTCTGACGAGCTGGATGCCGGCACCGTAAAAAGCTACTTCGGCAAGCTCGAGAAGAAAACCGTACGCGGCGCCGTGGTGCGCGGTGAGCCCCGTATCGACGGTCGCGACACCAAAACCGTACGCCCGATCTCCGTAGAAGTCGGCGTACTGCCGAAAGGTCACGGTTCTGCGCTGTTCACCCGTGGTGAAACCCAGGCACTGGTGGTTTCCACTCTGGGTGCTACCCGCGATGCGCAGATCATCGACGCCCTGGAAGGCGAGCGTAAAGACTACTTTATGCTGCACTACAACTTCCCTCCCTACTCCGTAGGTGAAGCGGGCCGTGTAGGCGCTACCGGCCGTCGCGAAATCGGCCACGGCCGTCTGGCCCGCCGCGGTATCGCTGCAGTACTGCCGAACCCGGAAGAATTCCCCTACACCCTGCGTGTGGTTTCCGAGATCACCGAATCCAACGGTTCCAGCTCCATGGCTTCCGTGTGTGGTTCCAGCCTGGCACTGATGGACGCGGGTGTACCGCTGAAAGCGCCGGTTGCCGGTATCGCCATGGGCCTGGTGAAGGAAGACGAAGGCTTCGCGGTTCTGACCGATATCCTGGGTGATGAAGACCACCTGGGCGACATGGACTTCAAGGTAGCCGGTACCGCTTCTGGTGTCACTGCACTGCAGATGGACATCAAGATCGAAGGCATCACCGAAGAGATCATGGAAACTGCCCTGGAGCAGGCCCTGCATGCGCGCCTGCATATCCTGGCGGAAATGAACAAGGTGATCGGCGCTTCTCGTGACGTGGTCAACGAAAATGCCCCGCGCTACGCCACCCTGAAGATCCATCCGGACAAGATCCGCGACGTGATCGGTAAAGGCGGCGCTACCATCCGCTCCATCACCGAAGAAACCGGTGCTTCCATCGATATCGAAGACGACGGCAGCATCAAGGTATTCGGCGAAGACGGTGAGAGCCTGGAAGCGGCAGTTACCCGCATCGAGGAAATCACCGCGGAAGCGGAGATCGGCGCCATCTACGAAGGTAAAGTTGTACGTATCGTCGACTTCGGCGCATTCGTAAACTTCCTGCCGGGCAAAGACGGTCTGGTGCATATCTCCCAGATCGCCGAAGAGCGCGTCAATGCGGTCACCGACTACCTGAGCGAAGGCCAGATGGTCAAAGTGAAGGTGCTGGACGTGGACCAGCGCGGCCGCATCAAGCTGTCCATTAAGGAAGCCAAAGCCGAAGAAGCCGAGCAGGCGGATGAGGCCACTGGCGAGGAGTAATTCCTCCCGGTTTGGCACGCTTGCTTGCAAGCGACGGAAAACGGTGGCTATATGCCACCGTTTTTTCATTCGGGCCATCCTTGGCCCTCACCCTTCGGGCAGCCTTCGGCTGTGCAAAACGGCTTTCCTGCCGTTTTGTTTGAATGAACTTTATAAGCAGGGATTCCGGGGGAAGTTCAGTGGAAGTGTTATTGATTTACCTGTTGGTGGGGATGGGCGCAGGTACTATCGCGGGTTTGTTCGGTGTGGGCGGAGGCCTGATTATCGTGCCCGCTTTGGTCCTGGTATTTACCGCACAGGGCATCGCGCCGGAAATTCTTACCCATATGGCCGTAGGTACTTCGCTCGCCACCATCATCATTACCTCCATCAGCTCGGTGCGTACCCATCACGGCAAGCGTGCAGTCGACTGGAAGATCGTTGCCGCCATGGCGCCGGGTATTCTGCTTGGATCCTGGATAGGCGGTGTGACCGCAGACTGGCTGAGCGGGGCCTGGTTACAGCTGCTGATCGGACTGTTTGCCGTTGGTATCGCGCTCAAAATGTGGCTCGATGGCCTGCGCAAGGGATCGCTGCCGAGCAACGGCGAAAAGGTGCCGGGGAGGGTGGGCTTGTCGATTGCCGGCGGCTTTATCGGCTGGGTTTCCGCCATCTTCGGGATTGGTGGGGGCTCACTAACGGTACCCTTCCTGTCCCGCTGTCATGTGGTCATGCAGCGCGCGGTGGCGACGTCGGCAGCCTGTGGTTTGCCGATTGCCATTGCCGGCGCGCTCAGTTTTGCCGTGCAGGGCTGGAGTAACCCGCAGTTACCGGAGTGGAGTAGCGGTTATATTTACTGGCCTGCGTTCCTGGGTATTGTTCTGGCCAGCACCTGGTTTGCCCGCTTCGGTGCCCTGCTGGCCCATAAACTGTCGCCTCAATTGCTGAAGAACTGCTTTGCGGGGTTGCTGTTTATAATTGGTGCGCGGTTTATCTGGCTGAACTATGCGGTAGTTGCCAGCTGATTTATTCGACTGGCTAATTAATAAAAAGGCCGCTGTGGTTTCCCGCAGCGGCCTTTTTATTTCGGGCTAAGCCGAGAATCAAACAGTCTTCGCAGGTGCCTCGGCCGGCTCAACCGCTTCGATATGATCCTCACCCTGGCCTTCCCAGGATTTGGACTTCAGGCTGATCAGCGCGATTACCGCACCGATGCCAATGCTGAAGATCGCAATCTGCAGGTACAGATTCGGCAGCTCGGATACATTGTTTGGATCGAAGTTACCCGCCAGCAGACCGGCAATGATGTTGCCGATGGAGTAGGTGAGTACGAACACACCCATCATCTGACCGGCAAAACGACGCGGGGACAGTTTGCTCACCGCACTCAGGGCAACCGGGCTCAGGCACAGTTCACCCACGGTGTGCAGGAAGTAAGTGGTTACCAGCCACATCGGGGCTACTTTCAGGCCCGCAGCGGCTTGCTGGGCAGCAAAGAACATCACGATAAAGCCGGTAGCCATGATGATCAGGCCAATGGCGCACTTCATACCGTAGGACGGCGAGATCATGCGCTTGCCCAGGTTGATCCACAGAGCGGCGAAGAATGGCGACAGAATGATGATGAACATCGGGTTCACATTCTGGAACCAGGAAGCCGGGATCTCGAAGGAACCGAGCATGCGATCGGTGAAATCGCGACCAAACAGGTTCAGGGAGGAGCCCGCCTGTTCAAAGCCGGACCAGAAGCAGGCAGAAGCCACACACACCAGGAACAGGGCCCACATGCGCTTCTTCTCTGCCTGGGTCAGCTTGCCGCCAAAGTAGATGTAGGCGTAGTAGGCAAAGAAAATCAGGGTGAAGGCAACGGCAACGTACTTGGCCACGGCAACCGGATCAAACGCGATCACACCGCTCATGGTCAGCGCGGTGATCACCACCACGGCACCTACGATTGCCCAGATGGTGCTCCAGGCTTTTTTCTCGCCGGCTGGTGTCATCGGGTGTTCCGGCTTCAGGCTGGCGTTACCCAGGTTGCCAATGGTCTTGCGGTACTGGACCAGACCGATTGCCATACCAACGGCTGCGGCGCCAAAGCCCCAGTGCCAGCCCACTTTCTCGCCAAAGTAACCACAGATCATGTAGCCCAGCACGGAACCAATATTGATACCCATGTAGTAAAGGGCGTAACCGCTGTCGCGACGCACATCGTCGTCGGAATAGAGGTGGCCAACCAGTGCACTAATATTGGGTTTGAGCAGGCCGGTACCGGTAGCAACCAGGATCAGGCCGATAAAGAAGGTGTGTTCGCTGGGGATGGCGAGCACGATATGGCCGCACATGATGATGATGCCGCCGTACCAGACGGTACGCTGGCCGCCGAGCAGACGGTCGGCAATCCAGCCCCCTGGGAGACCCAGGAAGTACACCGCACCGGTGTAGAGGCCGTAGATGGCCGTGGCAGCAGCCACGGTGAAGGCGAGGCCTTCCTGCTGCAGGCTGGCGGTCATGAACAGGACCAGCAGGGCCCGCATGCCGTAGTAACTCATCCGCTCCCACATCTCGGTAAAGAACAGGGTGGAGAGCCCTTTGGGATGGCCAAAGAAGCCATCGCTGTTTTGTTGTGGCTGTGACGACATATCAGTTGTTCCGATTGTTATAGCTTTAGCTCGTTATAGCTTTAATTGAGACCTTCCCGAGTGTAACAGCGGTCCCGGAAACTGGCGAATGGTTACAGGTGAAACAGGAAATGAACCTGCGAAAGGTATTCCTACGCGACAAGAATTGTGGAAAATCAGGGATTCAGAACACGTTATGGGGAGAATAACCATGAAAACCCCGGAAAATTCTGGACTGCCAGAAATCAAACGGTCACAACCTGCTAACCCCGGGCGCTTCCAGCCCAGGCGGATCGCCGCCTGCAGCGCAATCGTTGCTGTGTTACTGGCCGGCTGTGCCGCAAATCCTTCGGATATGTCTGAGCCTGTCGATGTGGGCTGGCTGCTCTCGGGACAGGCGCTGTTTGAGCAGCCCCTGTCACAGGTTGAGCTGCCGGAAGACGATATTCTCGGTCTATCCCCTGAAATGCGAGCGTACCTCGCCCGGGTAGCGCCGGATGCGAGCCCCCAGCAGCGTTTGCGAGCATTGCTGAATGGATTCGAGAGTCGAGACTTCACTGTTCGCTATCAGGCGGATCAGACGTTGACCGCCGGTGAGACCTACCGCCAGCAGGTGGGCAACTGCATGGCCTTTACGGTGATGATGGTTTCCATGGCGAGGGAGCTGGGCGCGGATGCCTACTTCAATCAGGTCGAAGTCCCTCCGGTGTGGGGCCATGAGGAGTCGCAGACCTTTGTGGTGTACCGCCATATCAATATGGTGAGCGAGACTCCCCGCGGCCGCCGCGTGGTGGATTTCAATCTCGAGGCCTATGACCCCATCTACGACCAGCGGAAACTGTCGGATAACGAAGCTTTTGCACAGTACTACAGCAATCGCGGCCTGGAGCTGATGCAGCAGGAGCAAATGATCGATGCGTTCCGCTATTTGCGTAAGGCGCTGGACCTGAGGCCAGGAGACGCGGACCTGTGGGCAAACCTCGGAGCTCTATATAGTCGCAATCGGGAGTTTGCTGCCGCAGAACAGAGCTACCTGCATGCATTGCAGCTGAAAAGCAGCCATACCATTGCCATGAGTAATCTGGAACGCTTGTATCGCAAGCAGAGTAAGTTCGACCTGGCCGATCACTATGCCGAAAAGGCCCGCTTCCATCGCGAACGCAACCCCTACTACCTTTATTATCAGGCGCGCAACGCGTATGAGCATGGTGATTATAAAAGCGCAAAGAAGCAGTTAAAGCGTGCTATCTGGCAATACGAGGATGATCACCGGTTTCATTTTTTGATGGGGTTGACCAGTTTCAAATTGGGCGAAGTGGACAACTCGAAAGAGTATTTTTCTGAGGCATTCTCGCTGGCGGATAATCCGGGAACCCAACGTGCGTACAACAGGAAGCTAAATTATTTGCTAAGTAGTCACGGTGAATAAAAAAGGGGGATGCCATTGGCATCCCCCTTTTTTGTTGACTGAACGTCTACAACGTCAGGTCCGCAACTTAGAACTGGTAAGAAGCACCAGCCCAGAAGTAGCGGCCCTGGAAGTCGTAGAAGCTGTTCCAGTCGCTGCCGGAGGTAGTGTGCGGATCCTTGTCGGATACGTTATCAATACCAGCGGACAGGCGAGTGCCTTCGTTGATGTCCCAGCCTGCACGCAGGTTCAGGTAAGTGATGGACTTAACCGGCAGGTAGGGGCTTTCACCGTCGTCGAAGTACTGCATTTCAGCACCCAGATCCCAGTCGTTGCCGTACCAGGTCGCGCTGGCCAGGCCGCGCCATTTCACGTACAGACCACCGGTGGTACCAACGTATTCCAGGTAGTCAGACTCGGTGCCGGACTGCTCGTTGAATTCGTTGTACTCCAGCAGGCGGGAAGCCTGTGCACGCAGGCCCAGACGGCCAGCGTCGAAGTGCAGGTTTTGAACGATGTCGACGTCAACACCACGGGTGTCGATCTGACCGATGTTCATCTTCGCACCTTCCAGGGATACGATTTGGTCGCCCGCGCCGCGGGTTACGAAGGAACAAGCGCTCGCAACACCGTCACGGAAGCAATCATCCAGGATGCGCTGCAGATCCGGAGAGGTGATCGCGTCTTCGATGCTGATGTCGTAGTAGTCCAGAGTAATAGACAGGTCGTCTACGAAGCTCGGGGTCCAAACGATACCGGCAGTGAAAGTTTCCGCTTCTTCCGGGGTCAGCTCTTCGTTACCGCCAATGTTGGTCGGTACCTGGTTGCCGGACTGAGTGAAGCCTGCGCCAACCATGCCACAGTTTCCACCCTGGCCGTCTTTGTTTGCTTCGCTGGTGTCGCACGGGTCGATCAGGTACTCGTAGCTCTGAGCGGAGCCACTGAACAACTCGTAGATACCCGGTGCACGGAAAGAAGTGGAGTAGCTGGTACGGAAACGCACATCTTCAACCGGTGCGTAAACCAGGCCAACTTTACCAGTGCTCTGGCCACCGAAGGTGCTGAAGTCAGAGTAGCGAACCGCTACGTCTGCAGTCAGCTCTTCTGCGAAGCGCGCGCCTTGCAGGATCGGCAGATTGAATTCTGCAAACACCTCGGTTACGTCGTACTCACCGCCGGTAGCGTCTTGCTGGTTACCGAAAGTGTCGCCACTTTGAGTTTGTACAGACGGGTTAAACTCACCGGACTCTTCACGGTATTCAACGCCCGCTGCAAAGCCCAGAGCGCCGCCCTGGAATTCAATAGCGTTGATGTCGCCAGACAGAGATGCGCCAACGTTCAGCAGCTCATAAGAGTTGTCTTCGTAATCGTCGTAGCGGAAGTAGTCCATGATTTCGGGGCTCATACCGCCAGCGAAATCGTAGTCCAGGCCAGCTTCACCGCTGAAGATTTCTTCCAACTTGGTTTTGTTGTAAGAGTTCAGGATGACGTTTTCGCCTTCGTTCTTGCCGTAGCTTACGAAGGAGTCCCAGCTCCAACCGTTGGAGAAGTCACCGTTCAGGCCGGTAGCCAGACGGTAGGTGTCGGTGGTCTGCTCGTAAGAGCGGGTACCGCCAGATACCGGGCGAATACGGAAATCGGAGAAGCCGTCAACCCAGTCGGTGCCGTGAGAGGCTTCCGGTGCAGTTGGCTCCAGTCCTTCTGGGCTGCCCTGGGCTTCCCACTCAGCTTTAGCAGCTTCATAGGCAGCTACTTCGATCTGGTAAGCGTTATCGGCTGCTTGCCATGCTTCGTCCAGCTGAGACTTGATGGCCTCAGGCAGGTGAGTTTCCGGATCCAGGTCAAAACCGTTACCCGCATACAGAGGCTGTGCAGCCAGCTGCTGGTTGCTGGTTTTGGTGGTGAAGCTCGCTTCACCCCACAGCTCTACGCTGTCGGTAATGGAGAATTTACCGGACGCGGTAGCGGAAGTACGTTCCATGGCGCCAGACAGCCACATGTGCTGGCCGATGTCGTAACCAGCGTAGTCGCCCAGAGTCACGCCATCTTCACCGATGCTGAAGCTGCCGTAGTTGGTGAAGATATTACCGTTCGGACCCATGGAACTGGTCAGGCCAGCCCAGTCGCGATCGTTGTAGGTGATTTCGTCGCGCTGTGCGTGGCTGATGTTGGCAATGAAGCTACCGCGCTCGCCTTCGCTACCGAAGGTGATGGACAGGTCGCCGTTCTCACCGCCACCGTGCTTGGTCGCACCAGCGCGTGCATTGATGCGAACGCCGTCGAAGGAGTCCTTCATGACCACGTTGATCACACCGGCAACCGCGTCAGCACCGTATACGGCAGAAGCACCGTCGGTCAGCACTTCGATACGGTCGATCATATCAACCGGGATGTTGTTCATATCTACCGCAGAGCTAACGCCGGAAGCGGAAGAGACGAAACGACGGCCATTTACCAGTACCAGGGTGCGGGCAGAGCCGAGGTTGCGCAGATCAACGAATGCCAGACCCTGGCCGCCGTTGTTGTCGTTTGCATTGATACCGGTGGTACCCATGGACGGCAGCTGGTTCAGCAGCTCGTCGATGGTGCCAACGCCGGAGCGGCTGATCGCTTCGGAATCAACGATAGTAATCGGGCCGGTAGTAGACAGCGGATCACGTGCAATACGGGAACCGGTAACGATGACTTCTTCAACAGCTGGACCAGGCACGTTTTCCTGAGCGGAAACACCGGTAGCGGCGATGGTGCCGAGTGCTGCAATAGCGATACTCAACTTGGTCTTGATCATAAATGCATCCTTTATGTATTTAGAGGCACTTTTATTGGTTTGTTGTAATTCGAGTGCGCGCTGACTTTAAAGGATGAAATAGATTTGTGGAACTAACCTGACATAAGGGTATCAGATGCCTATCGTGGATTCTGCGTCTTTATTGATCACACTGGATAAATGGTGAACGTTAAGAAGTGTTGGCGTCCTGATAATTTGAAATTATTTATTAGAATTTATTAAATTTCAGTTAAATTTAGGACATGCATAACTATCGATCGGGTTGTCAGGGTTGTTTAATTTTTGCGCGATCGAAGGGGGTTGGTTAAAAATTGAGTGGTGATGGGACTTTTCATTCGTTCGCAGAGGTATATTTCTTTAAATCAATTTGGCTCGATAATTAATTCTGCGAAAGTAAATTTATTCAGTGGGTGTCAGTTTTCGCGGTGGGTCTGCGTGGACAAGTCCGTGCGGGGTCTGTGGTTGCGAGGCGCAGGGTGGTCAACGCCTCGCAACTGAGGGGGTTAAGCCAGGCTTTGCTTGATACCATCCAGGAAGAGCTGCACGGCCAGCATTACCAGTACCATACCCATCAGGCGCTCTACCGCGATCAATCCGCGATTCCCCAGCAGGCGGGCGAGTGGTGACGACGCTAGCAGAATCACCGCGGATACCGCCCAGGCCCCAAGCAGCGCCAGAGTCCAGTCCCACAGTTGTTCCCCTTCGCTGTTTGTCATCAGCATAAGAATTGCCATGGTGGACGGCCCTGCTACCAGCGGCACGGCGAGTGGTACAAAGAAGGGCTCCCCCTCCAGCCGCTCTCCCATGATGCCCCCCTCGATGGGGAAAACCATTCGAATTGCGATCAGGAAAAGAATAATCGCCCCAGCAATCCGAATGGCCTCTTGGGAGAGCCCCAGCCATGCCAAAACGAACCGGCCGCCATAAAGGAATACCAGCAGCACAATCAGGGCGAAAATCAGTTCGCGCATAATCACATAGAGTTGCCGCTTGGGCGGGACATTCTTCAGAGCGGCGAGGAATACCGGGATGTTGCCCAGTGGGTCCATTACGAAGAGGAGAGTTAAGAAGGCGGTTAATGTGTCCATGATGGCGGTATAGCTGAATGATTGTGGAAAAACCGGCTTTGTTCGTCTTAACAGGGTTACCTTCTAAAATCTTATGACTTTCCCTGCCATACCCGGCAGCGCTACAGGTCAAAAGATAAAAGCAGGGAGTTAAGGCAATATGAGTACGAGCTCAGCCTCGAGCTGGCAGTCCTACTGGCAGCAGGCGGGTGATAAACAGGTCTGTGAGCTTGGTGGGACAGACCATCCGGCCATTAGTCAATTTTGGCACAGATTTTTTAGTGATGCGCGTCTGAGTGCAAAAAGTGTGTCGCCTAGGCTGCGAATTATTGATGTCGCCAGCGGTAGTGGTGCGGTTTTTGAACATTTGTTTTCGATTGTGGATGAAGCGTGCTGCGACAGTGTGTGTGTTGATTTGTCATACGGCGCTGTAAAAGCAGTAAAGAATCGCCGGCCGGCCGTAACCGGGGTTGTGGCCAATGGTTTGGCACTGCCCCTTGCGGAGAGCTGTGCGGATATTGTTGTGAGCCAATTCGGTATTGAGTATGCAGGTCTTGATGCTGTAACCGGGCTGCACAGCCTGATTAGGCCGCAGGGGCGGCTCGCATTGCTTTTGCATCACAGGGGTGGCGCCATATATGGCGAGTGTTATCACAACTATTTGGCTCTGCGGGAGGTTCAGAAAAGTGGCTTTTTACAGGGGGCCATTGATATGTTCCCTCTCGCATTCAATGTGCTGAGGGGGGGGAGCGATCTGAGTATGAGCGAGTTTCACAAAGGTTGATTCCGGCATTTCGCCATATGGAGCGAATCATGGCGAAATTCGGGAATCAAGTTGCGGCTGGAGTCGTTCGAAAGCTGTATCTGGATGTGGACCATATACATTCAAACCTGCCGGCTTTTGAGCTGTGTGAAGTCGACGCCTGGCTTCGTCAGGCTGTCTGCGAGCTGGAGAGCTATGCGGAGCGCATGCACTCCATGTGTCAGTCCGCATTAGGCATTGAGCAGTTTGAGTCGTTGAAGAGCGGGTTGATTTCCGAAGGCTTTCAGTTGCACGTCGCGGAATCGCTTAGTGCACCAGATTGCTCGGCACCTCTGGCCTGGTCCATTCTTGCTGAAAAAGTGAAATAGTAGTTCCTTTACCTTCTTTATTGAGACGAGGGGCCGTATCACATCGACGGCCCGCTGTGGATATACAATTTCCACAACGGTAATATGTGGTCCTGTCCCAGAGGCAGGTAGAAAGGAATTTGATAATTAAGTAGGGCACTGATATGAAACTGAAGATGATTTTTTGTGTTTTGTTGGGGGTGGGGATCCTGGCCGGGTGTGCGTCAGGAACTGGTGAAAAGGCGCCTGCTGCTAACCAGAACGGCTCTGCTTCAAAAGGCCTTGCCGCTACAGAAGAAGAAAAAATTTGTAAAGTGCGAGCCATTACTGGATCTCGATTCAAGCAAAAAACCTGTATGACTCAGGAAGAGTGGGACCGCATGGCCTACGAAACCAAGAAAATGCTGGAAGAAGACACGCGCAGTAAACCTACCAATTACTAGTAGCGCGAGAGTCTGTTTCTCTATCCATAATGGTGTTGTTTGCGGAAGGCGCTTTGGCTATCGACTGGTAAGCCAAGGTGCCTTTTTTCCGTTTGGGAGGTGTGAAATAGTGGCAGTTAGTTTTCTAAATTTTAATTTGACTCCTGGGTCTTGAAGTTATGAGTGTGCCAGCACATATCCGAGAGCGTCTGCGTGAGGCAAGGGTGCTCGCCGAAAGTAAGAAATTTGATGAAGCGGAAAAGCTGTATCGAAAGTTGCTCTCTGGCTCTGGCTCAGAAGATGCGGTGTATCGCGAGTTGTTCCAGTTTTATGTGCAGCAGAATAAGCCGAAGCAGGCGATGTCGTGTCTGGAAGAAATGGCGCATTTCTTTGGTGATACTCCTGAGTGGTGGCATCAATTAGCTCAGTATGCGCAATCCCGTGGGGATCTTGAGAAGGCGATATTCGGTTATCAAATGTTCCTGGGTAGGGTGCCTGATCGCCCCAATTCCGTGTACAACTTGGCGTATTTATTGAAACAGGTTGGAAGGCTTCATGAGGCGCTGACGTGGTATCGAAAATCCTTGGAGATGGGGGTTTCGGGTAAAGAAGAGGTTTACACCAATATGGGGGTAATCCTGTCTGAATTACGGCGAGAGTCTGAAGCGCGCGATTGTTACCGCAGGGCGCTGGAAATTCGCGACGGCTACTTACCAGCTATCTTGAACCTCGCCGCACTATTTGAAGAGTCTGGTGATCATAAGGCGGCTACCGCCCTGTATGAAAAAGCATTGGCTGTAGATGGAAAATGCGTATTGGCAATTTGTCGCTTGGCCTATCTCACCTCCGCAAAGCACCCGGATGAACCACTGATTCAAAGTATTTTTACTATGCTGAAAAACAGTCGATTATCCAGGTCTGAAGTCGAAGAGTTGAATTTTTCACTTGGAAAGCTGTTGGATGACTGTGGTGAGTATGAGAGAGCATTTTCCTCCTATTCAGAAGCGAACAGGTTGGGGAGGTCCAGGTTTACGCCTTATCGCAAAGACATACAATCACAGTATGTTGATAGCCTGATAAGTTCTTTTTCTGGTGATATGACCCAGGTTGCTGGTTACAAATCGAATCTCGCACCGATATTTATCTGCGGTATGTTTCGCTCCGGATCCACACTGGTTGAGCAGGTGCTAAGTGGGCATTCTGAAATAACATCCGGGGGAGAGCTGGATTTTTTTCCGCATCTGGTTGCAGGGTTGGGGGATCGCTACCCAGCTAAGCTCGAAAATCTTGATGCAGGTTTTTACCGAAAAGCAGGGGAGGACTATCGCGATTTTCTTTCAGATCGATTTGCGGATGGAACAATTGTCACAGACAAGCGGCCAGATAATTTTTTGCATGTGGGGTTGATCAAGCGTGTGTTGCCTAATGCTCGCTTTGTCTGGACAAGAAGGGGACTTCTGGATAACTGCCTCTCGGTGTACTTTCAGCAACTAGGTGGGGGGATGAACTACTCCGCTGACCTTGATGCGATTGGACATTTTTTTGTAGAGCAGGAGAGGCTGATGCATCACTGGCAGAGTTTGTTTCCCGACAGTATTTTGGAGGTAGGGTATGAAAGTCTGGTGATGTCTCCGGAGAAAGAGGTCCGAAGGATGTTTGATTTTCTTGAAGTTGCCTGGGAAGAGGGTTGCCTGGATTTTCAGCAGCGCAATAACTATGTCAAAACTGCCAGCGTTTGGCAGGTTAGGAATGCTTTGCATACCGGTTCAATAGGTCGCTTCAAAAATTACCAGTCATATATTTCCGTGCTAAATAAATATTTGCAGGGCAATCAATAGTCCTACTTTCTCTGTCGGTTGCCATGATTGTGGCGTAGTTTCAGGACTGGACACAGATAGTAAAAAGGCGCGGTGGTTTCCCACCGCGCCTTTATTTTTGCCTAATTCGTAAGAATTAGAAGTCTACAGAAACACCCAGGAAGGCATAGCGACCCAGAGCGTCATAAACGCCAGGGAAGGTGTTGCCGTTACCGTAGATGCCAGCGCCAGCGTCAGCAGTCAGCGGCGGCTCTTCATCCAGCACGTTGCTGATACCGCTGCGAACAGTGACGTTGTCAGTGGCAGACCAGGCTGCGGCGAGATCGAAGTAGCTGATCGCGTCGAAGTCAGCGCCGTTACTGCCGAGGTCAGTAACTTCGCCGATGTAACGCCAGCTACCTGTTACGTCGACGTTCCAGGGGGTTGCCCAGGTGGTGCGCAGGGTGCTTACGTACTCGGGAGTCGGGGTGCCACAGGAGCTGTTCCAGTTTCCGGCACAGCTTTCGATCGGCTCACCAACGAACTCTTGCTGGTCCCACTTGGTCAAGTAAGTAGCGATGTAGTTCATATCGATGGAGCCGTAAGCACCAACATCAAAGCCGTAGTTAGCATTGATATCAACACCTTCGGTTTCGAAGAAGCCGATGTTCACATCGGTAGCGGTGATGCCGGCAGAGCCGATCCACAGGTTGCCGTTTGCACCACGGCTTACTGCGTCACAGAACAGGGCGTTACCGGTTTCCGCACAGCGACGCAATACGGTTTCAGGGTTGATACCTGCGATGGCTTCGGTTACCTGGATGTTGAAATAGTCAGCGCTAACGGTCAGGCCTTCAACAAATTCAGGAGAGTATACGATACCGAAAGATACGGTTTCTGACTCTTCCGGTGCCAGGTCCGGGTTACCACCGCCAACATAGTTGTACTGGCCAGCCGGGGAATCGAAGTTGCCACCGTAAGTAGTGGAAGTGGTGCCAGTGTTGGCACACTGTGCTTCGCTGTACTCTGGGCCGATTACAACGCCATCGTCATCGGTGCGAGAGCCACATGGGTCGTAAGTCATGTCGAACAGGCCGATAGACTGAGCGCGGTACAGTTCACGGATATTCGCGTGACGTACTGCGGACTGGAAGCTCGCGCGAACTTTCAGATCGCTAGTCGGTTGCCAGTCAGCAGCCACTTTGTAAGTGTCGGTCTGCACATCGGTGGAGTAGTCGGAGTAGCGGTAAGCTAATTCCAAACCCAGGTACTCAGCGCCCGCCATACCGCTCAGCAGCGGGATATTGGCTTCGGTGAAGATTTCTTTTACGGAAAGCTTACCGTCTACTGGCAGGGTCGGACCACCTTGACCTGCACCTTCACCATTCTGGAAGCCAGAATCGGGGGAGTAGTTCAGGGATTCACGGCGGCTTTCGAGACCTGCAACGATCGCCACACCGGTGTCAGCTGTCGGCAGCTTTACGCCGTAGTCAGTCAGGTCGCCAGTTACGTATCCAGAAACGATTTCCTGATCGGTGGTACCGCGGGCGAACAGAGGTAATACCAGGTAATCGATAGCTTCCTGAGTTACGCCACCTTCCTGGAAGATATTCCACGGCACACAGTTCGGATCGGAGCCGTCCAGTACGGATTGACAAACCGGATTGCCATCGACATCTGAACGAACGTCTAGTGCGCGACGGATGCGAGTGGTGGACATGTCGTTCAGGTAAGTTTGCTCAAGGCTAACTTCAGAGTACTGGCCGTAAACATCGTAAGCCCAGTTCTCGTTGATATCACCGCGAACACCGAACACACCGCGGAAGGTGGTGTGGCGCATATCATCTTGACGAGGACCGCCTTCAACATTACGACGACCGATGTAGACAGCACCCGGAGTAGTGGTAACTTCGCCAGTATCCGGATCGGTGTTTACAACCTCAAGATCACTTACGAACTGGTCTTTGCCCAGGCCATAAACGCCACAGATTGCGTCGTACTGTTCGTCAGACAGGAATGGGTTGCCACAGAACAGATCGTTGGTTACGAAGAAGGCACCAGAAGGAGCGATCTGCGCAACGGTGCGGTCATCTGCGTACATTACCTGGGTGTAGGCTTCTGCATTCTCATTGATTTCGTAGTGACCGAAGGCGCCCATGGTCCAGCGCTCGTCCGGACGCTGGAAGTAGTTCAGCGGGCCGTAGTTGTACAGGCGGCTGAAGTCAGTGAAGCCGTCGCCATCAACGCTGTAGTCGAACCCTTCAGTGGTATCACCTTTGTTCAAACCGAAGTCGGTGAAACGACCCCAGGGTACAGTGGAGGAACCGCCGCAACCGAAAGAGTCCGGGCTGCCGGAAACCGCACAACCACTGTAGTCGCGGTCGGCCTGCAGTACTGCGTCAATTTTACGGTAGTTAGCGTAAGCAGTTACGTTGCCGCGACCGCCGTCCAGGTTGGCACCGATGATCATGGAGAAGTCATTGGTTTCGCCATCGGTAACGCTGCCGTCGGCTACGTCAAAGCCATTGGAGGTTACCAGGTCCTGCATGTCGCTGTTGTTGTTGTTGTGCTGGTACACGCTGGTTTGAGACTCGAAGCGAACGCCTTCAAAGTCATCCATCATGATGAAGTTCACAACACCTGCAATTGCATCAGAGCCATAGGTCGCGGAAGAGCCACCAGTCAGAACTTCTACGCGTTCAACCAGAGCACCGGGGATCTGGTTAAGGTCGGCGCCAGAACCACCAGCCAGCGGAGAGCCTGCAGGCATACGGCGACCGTCGATGAGTACGAGGGTGCGCTGTGAGCCGAGGCCGCGAAGAGAAACGGTTGCAGTACCAGTGGAGCCGTTGGCTTGGCCAGCGGTTTGGGTTGCTGCTACCTGAGGCAGGTCGTTGATCAGGTCTTCAACGCGAACCACACCAGTTGCTTTCAGATCTTCTGCGCTAACAGAAGTTACCGGGCTTACGCTTACGTCATTGGCGCGCTCGATACGAGAACCGGTAACGACCACTTCTTCTACCATTTGCGCATCTTCTTGTGCGAATGCAGGCAGGGCAGGAACCATGATCGTAGCGGCTACTGCTACGGACAGAAGGTTCTTTTTCATTGTAAATCCTCTCTTGATCGTTGGATTTATAGTGTGTTGCCAAGGATTGGCGTGTGCGGAAATGACTACCCCCAAGTGGTCATTTCCTTCCCAACGTGTATTTAACGGATCAGGGATAAGTTCCCTCAAAAAAAAATAAAAAAACCGCATGAATGGATAAAAGTCACGTTAGTCATGCTGGGCTTTTTTGGGGACGTTCGTCTGAAAATTGCGGGGCGGGCGTTAAATGCGGGGTAGGTACAGTAGCAGGCAAAAAAAAGCCCTGCGCGAGGCAGGGCTTTCAAGAGAGGTTTTAAAGGCTTAGAACTGCAGCGTCACACTTCCGTAGAAGAAGCGGCCGACGGTGTCATAGCTTCTCATCAGGGTGTTCATGTCATCGTAGTTGGTGACATAAGGGGGCTGCTGATTCCACATGTTACGGATGCCGCCGGTCAGGGTGACATTCTCCCAGCGGAAGTAATTGAAGTTCATGTCCTGATACCAGGTGGTATCAATGTGAGTCGCCAGGGCTGCAGGAGATGGGTCGATATCATCCACTTCGCCCAGCATGCGCACGGTAGTGAAAGCGCTCCAGCAGTCGTACTCGTAACCCACGGTTCCGTAGAACTTCCATTCCGGGAAGGCAACAATGGCGGTGGTTACCGGGTCCGCACCGAAGTAACCGGCGAGGTCAATGGTCGGGTCTTCCGAGCTGCCGCGGTATTTCCACTCGTGTAGATAAGTGGCAGAAAGGTTGACACTTACTACGCCGGGACCTACATCCATGCTGTAGTCGAAGCCCAAATCGACACCGGAGGTTTCGAATTTGGCGACGTTCTGGCTGTTCAGCAGCTGGCCGGCGATGGTGTTGTCGTTCGCGCGGTATGGGCTGGTGGGAGACGGGCTGCTGCCGACCGCCGCTGCACCGGTGATCAGGTCACACAATGGAGAGCTGAATCCAGCGCTTTCGTAACATCCCTGCACAATGGTGTTGGTTGTCAGGGTGCCGATGGCATCGTCAATGTTGATGTTGAAGTAATCAACGGTGAAGCCCATGTTGTCTGTCCAGGATGGTGTCCACACCATGCCCAGAGTCCAGCTATCAGATTTCTCAGCTTCCAGGTCCGGGTTGCCGCCGAACAGGCCGGTCGCTTGCGGAGAGACGATCGGGGTACCCGGTGCGATACCGTCCGCGGCGCAGTTTGCCTGAACGTTCGGGTTAAAGCTGCTGTCCCAGCCGTTACAGGGGTCTGCGTATGTCTCAGCTGACACAGTTGGGGTCAGGTAGAGGTCATCCAAACCGGGAGCTCGGAAACCTTGGGAGTAGGTGCCGCGGAAGCGAAGCTCATCCAGTGGTGCATATTCAATAACGGCACCATAAGTGGTATCACTACCGATGGTGTTGTAATCGGAGTAGCGGAAAGAGGCTTCGAAAGCGAGGATTTCAGCCCAAGGGCGACCTTCTAATACAGGTACGCGTACCTCACCGTAGAATTCATCCACGCTGTAGTTGCCACCCCAGGCGTCTCCGTTAACGAAGTAAATTTGGCCAATTTCCGCTGCGCCATCCGGTACGATTTCAGTGCGCTCAGCGCGATGCTCATAGCCGACGGCCCAAGCGGGTGCTTCACCTGTCAGAGCCCAGTCTCCAAAGTCACCTACAAGGTTGGCCTGTAAGCTGCGCAGTGAAGAGCGCTCAACTGGGGAGTTGGTCACCAGGGCGTAGTTTTGCATTTCATCGGTCAGAGTGCCTGCGGCGAATGGATTCCAGGCAGTCACGCCAGTGGCGCCCACGGCAGCAGCACAGTCAGGGTCGGCAGCACAGGCGACGGGATCCAGCAGATTCTCGAAGCGCACGGTATTGCCGCGGCCGCGATCAATTTGAGTGTCTACCCAGCGAGAGTAGTTGTAGGAGAGATCCCAGGTCCACTCGTTGCAGAACTCCCCTTCAAGGCCGACAACGCCACGCCAGGTGTTCAGATCCTGTGAGAAAGAGCGTCCGCCGGTTTCTTCCAGGCGGCGACCAATATTTACCGGTTCCCCGATCGGGTTGTAGGGGTTGGTCACCGGTACTTCTGGTCCCCAGAAGGTACCTTCAGCAGCCATCAGCTGGTCAGAGCGACGGTTTACGAAAGACAGTTCGGTAAAGGCGTTAATGTCGGTAACGTCTTTCCAGTCGTATAGCTCGTAGGTACCGTAGCCATAGATGGAGGCAACTTTTTGCGGCGTAGTCAGGTAACTGGCTGCGGCAAAGTTGTATCCATCGGTGGTGGAGTTGAAGTTACGCACATTACCGGTGACCGGGTCCACGATCAGCTGGCGGTCGTCCGCGGTCGGTGAGAAGCGCGCAGGAATAGTGGTAGGGCTACCGCCGCACACGACATTGCCGCCCGACTCTCCCAGCGGACACGCTGAGAATCGACGGTCGCCTTGCCAGATATCATCGCGCTTTGTGTACTGCGCGTTCAGCATCACATGGCCTTTATCGTTGCCGGTGCCGATGGTCATTGCTGCCAGATACTCGTCACCATCGCCGTGTGTGGACGATCCGTAATCGAATGTTAGCTCGGCGCCCTCAAATCCTTTCTTGGTGATGATGTTGATAACACCTGCGATGGCATCTGACCCGTAAATGGTTGACGCGCCGTCACGCAGAATTTCCACACGCTCAATTACCGAGGTGGGGATGGTGTTAAGGTCTACCACGCCGGTGGCGCCACCGGAGGAGCTGAGGCGGCGTCCATTCATCAAAATCAGGGTGCGGGAAGAGCCGAGGCCGCGCAGAGAGACCGTGGCGAGACCGCCACTGCCGTTGTTGACCGAGGAACCCAGTTGGCCACCAGTCATTGAAGGAATATTTTGCAGGAAGTCTTCCAGTGTTGTCTGACCTGACTGCTCCAGTTGGGCTGCATCAAACACGCTGATTGGCGTGGCGCTATTGGCGTCCGTCGCACGCTGAATGCGAGAACCGGTTACAACAATTTCCTCAACCTGCGCCTGTGCATCCTGAGCAATAGAAACGGTAGAAAAGCTGGATGTAACGGCGGCAGCTGCGATCGCGCCCTTGATTGCCCGAGAAAGACGGGTTTTGTCCATGGTATACCTCTCCTGATACCGGTGATGTTCGCCGAATTGGCCATGCCCTCCCTGACAACTACATACATCTATCAACAAGAGGCTTGCTAACAACCCTAGAACAATTTTTTCAAGTTCAAGGATTTTCGTGAATGAAATTGCGCCTTTGGTACGTTTTCGCCAATTGTGACGTCAAAAGCGGGGCAAAAAACGAACAGTGTGTGCGCTGGTTTTTAAAGGGCGCGTATGAAGTGCGCTTCAAAAACAATGGGCAAACAAACAGGAGGTGTGCGCCGTGGTGTCGGGCGGAAGATGTTCAGGGATCAGAATAGAGGGAAATTTCAGGGGGGGTGAAATAAAATGGCACGCGCTGCTTCACATGTTAAAGCTGAAGGTGGCGTACCAGTAGCGCCCGGTCAATTCGTAGGTGCGGGCATCAAAGTTGTCGTTAAAAGCCGACGCTGCAAATGGTGGGGCCTTGTCCGTCAGGTTGTCGATACCGATGGCAAATCGAAACCCGGTTGGTACAGCGTAAGCCACCTGCAAATCGTGTGTGGCCCAGCTGGGGATGTCGCGGCTCACAGTCGCATCGTTGAGCGTAAAACTTTCCACCAGGTTGCTGACGTAGTGGATGGTGTAACCGCTTTCCCAGCGCCCGCGCTGCCAGTAGAGACCGGTGTTGGCTTTCCATTGGGGCAGGGAGCCAGCGCCCCCGCTGGCAGAGTCGGCAAAGGTGCCGGCCAGGTCTTCAACGGGGCTTCCGGGGGCCAGCTGGTTCAGGTAGCGCACCATATGGCTGCTGTTCATGGACCAGCGAATCAAACCGAGCTCTTTTGATTGGTGCTGGTAGCGCAGCGTGGCGTCGACGCCGCGGACTTCCCTGGCGCCGATATTGAGGCGAGTTGCAACGACGCGGGTGATATCGCCGCGCTCATCTCTCTGTACGCGATCGGCAAACAGGCCATTGTTTGCGTTTTCATTGATCAGGTATTGCGGACTGGTGTCTATGACGTCGTTTTGACGGATGTCGTACAGGTCCAGGCTGGCATGGAAACCGGTGAAGTCCCCGGGCGTCCACACAATACCCAGAGACCGGTTGTCAGAGGTCTCTGGTTGTAGCTCCGGGTTGCCGCCGAATTCGGTGAGGTACTGGATTCGCGCCTGATCCGCGCGGCCACTGCAGCCGGGTAGGCTCTCCGCATTGCTATTGGTGCAGGGGTCGAACAGAAACTCCTGGCTCTGGTATCCGGTCTGGTTCATGTCCACCAGCGTTGGTGCCTTGAACCCGGTCGCGTAACTGGCGCGTACCAGCAGGGTTGGCAACGGGCGCCATCGCAGGGCCAGCTTCGGATTGGCGGTATTGCCAAAATCGCTGTAGTCGGAGTAACGGATCGCGCCATCAAGCCACAAGCGCTCGGCTTTTAATGGCAGAGAGATTTCAGCGAAGGCCTCGCCTATGAGCCGTTGACCCTGTGCCGCGCCCGATGCTACACCACCGATCAAGGAGAATCCGTCGGCATCCGTCGAAGTAAAGTCAATGGCTTCCCTTCGCAGCTCTACACCCGCAGCGGCAAGGATATCGCCCGCGGAATTTTGGCCCAGAGGGCCGTCGGCAATATAGGTAATTGAGGCCATCCGGCTGGCGCCGTCCACATGGTTGGCGCTGCGAATATAGTCCAGCTGGGCCTGGTCGATACTGCCGGTTAGTCCGAGCAGGTTGACCGGCGTGCAACCCACGCTTTCCGTGCAGGTGCTCGGGCCTTTTAGCCCTAGGGAGAGGTGATGGGGGTCTATCAGGTTTGTCAGGGTTTCTTTGGCGCGAGTGTAGTGGGTCGCTGCGGTAAGCTCCCACTGCCAGTCATCCATCAGTCCTTTAAAGCCGGTATTCAGGCGGTAAGTATCGGTGCCGTTGTACTGAACCCTGGGGCCAAGCTCCAGCACTCGCTTGCGCACGTCGGTGATCTCTTCGCCAAACGGGTTGTATATATTGTCGCTGGCAATGGCCAGGTCGCCATTGTCAAACCGGGTAAAGACGGGTGTCGGAGCAAGTGTGGATTCGGAGCGGGTACGCACCGTCATTAACTCCGCAAATCCCAGGGTTTCTTCATTCAGCCGGTGATTGACTGCAATATATATAGATTGGCGCTCCGAGGGCACGCGTGCAGAGGTGTGTTCGCGAAAGTTGTACAGGTCTTCCGGCGTCCAGGCTCTATAGCCATCGGCGGCATTGGCGACCACACTGTCGGACAGGGCAATATAGCCCTGCGGGGACGCCGAGGAGCGCAGGTCGGTGCCGCCCCGGGGGCGGTTGTCCGCGGAGGCGGAAAGATTGCGGTCGCGGCTGAGGATTCCACCCTGGCGGTAGTCCGCAAGGCTGAGCATCAGGTGGGTATCTTCATTGCCTCCGCCCCAGGTGAGACTGTAGGAGCTGGTTTCCTGATCGCCACGCTCTGCCTGCCCGAAATAGGTGTTTATCGAGAGACCGTCGAAATCCCGGCGCAAAATAATATTCACTACGCCGGCGATGGCGTCGGAGCCGTAGACGGCGGAAGCGCCATCTTTCAGCACTTCGATCCGATCCACGGCTGAGAGCGGAATGGTATTCAGGTCTGCGGCTTCACCGCCAAAGCCATTGCTGACGATGCGTCGGCCATTGATTAGTACCAGGGTGTTGCTCGCCGGGAGGCCACGCAGGGTGACGGTGGCCGTGCCGTTTCCGCCGTTGGTGACCGACGTGCTGGTAGAGTTACCCGATACCGCGGGCAGGAATTTCAATAGCTCCGATATGGTCTGGGCGCCGGTAATCTCGAGCTCCGGCTGTGCGAGGACGTCAATCGGAGCGTAGCTGTCGAGTTTCAGGTGGCGCAGGTGACTGCCGGTCAGGCTGCGTCCCGTTACGATCACTTCGTCCTCGGGCAGTAGCGCGCTGTCCGTCGCGTTTTGCTCGGGTTCTTCTTTTTTCGCCACAATAGCGACGGCATTGGTACCGGTATGCCTGAAGGTCAGGTCGGACCGTTCCAGCAGCTGGTGCAGGGCCGGGGCAATGCTGCCGTCTGGTGTTTCAAGGTGTAGCTGGGGAATCTGAATAGAGGCGGCGCTGTCGGCCTGCACCACCAGGGAGACCCGACACTGGCGACCGAGAGAAATGAGCGCGCGAGCCAGGCTGCCGGAAGGAACCTGAACACCGGATTTCGGGCAGGCGGCACTACTACTCTGAGCGAGTAACATCAGCCCTGTCAGTGACAGTGTTGCCCAATGCCGGTTGTTCAATTCTCTCATCCCACCCATGCCCGGCACGATCAGCAACCGGAAAGCACAGCCAATTTCTCGTTCGTTTTGTGGTGTGGGTAACCGACCAGCTTTTGGCTAAAAAAAGTACGGTTACCCGGGGCGAGAGTTATATCTTAGTTACGCTTGGGTGACAAGAGAGTCAGGTTGGGGTCGCTCTGATCCTGATCCAGATCGAGAGCTGCAGCGATCGCTGCCAGGGTGCTTTCCGGGTCTGCCAGCTCGAAGGTGCCAGAGAGTGTTTGCTCCCCTACATTGGGCGCGGCAGCAGCGGGGACTTTCAGGTAGCGGTTGAGTTCTTCAAGGGCTTCGTCGAGCGGGGTGCGGTCGAAGACCAGCTGGCCGCGGGTCCAGTCCAGGGCCTCGTCTGCCGAGGTGTGGCCCACATCGGAGAGGCCGCTGTTGGACACACTGACTTTCTGGTTGCGGGTCAGCTTGACGCTTTCCGGCTGCAAGCCACTGGCAGTACGGGCCTCACTTACCGCGACGGTGCCCCCGGTGACGGAGACGCGGGTGTTGCCGGGATTCCGCTCAACGTTGAACTGAGTACCCAGTACACGAATCTTGGCCTCGCCCGCCGCTACGGTGAATGGGCGGGACGTCTGGCGTGCAACATCAAAATAGGCTTCGCCGCGCAGTAACTGGGTGCGGCGCTCATCGCGACTGAACTTGACGATCAGTTCAGAGTTTGTGTTCAGCTGAACCTCGGAGCCATCAGCCAGGGACACTGTGCGGGTTTCGCCCACCGCTGTGGCATATATCTGTTGCTGGACCGGTGATTGTTGCAGCCACTCATTGCCAACCCAGAGGGCGACGGCCAGGCAGGCGGCAACGGCGCTGCCGCCGAACAACCATTGAGGCAGATTCCATGCGGCGGTGTCGGTTGTGTCTTCACGGGAGGCGGCGGGGGTTGCCGGCCGGGAGGTGGTGCAATGGTTGCTGCTGGGCACACTTTCCGGATAGAGCTCATCCAGGGGCATATGTGACAGGGCGCCAAGGTCGCCCCACAGCTCGGTCATCTCGTCAAACGCCTGACGGTTGGCGGTGGAATCAGACATCCAGGCGGCAAAAGCGCGGCGGTCAGCATCGCTGATCGCGTCGGAACGCAGGCGCGCAATCCAGGCGCACGCCTGATCGAGCCTGTCTTCCATTGGTACGTCTTGTACTTCCTGAGGATTCACCGCACTAACACCTTGTTTTCCGATAACCTATCGAGCTGCCTGTCAGAGTTGTCTTTTGATTAAATGGTGAATCTCTAGAACCATTTACGCCTGTCTGCACCAATATGGTGCTATTCAAGGGCGTTCAAATCAACGCTTCTGTTCGTCCTGCGCAATTTATGCAATAAAAGTTCGCAAAATTTAGCACATTATCTATGTGGTTTCCGTTCTTTTTTGTACGGATGCTGCCACTCACAATTAAGACGATCGACTGGCCTCCCCCCTCAATTCTTTTTCAGGTTTTTTGCTGCACTGCGGTGCACCTCTGGCCAGCAATGCGCCAAGCTTGTTCAAAGGTGGTTCGCGAGGCAACAGAAGTGCGCCTGGCTGTCAGGTTTCTGCGGCGAGTGGCGATGTGCGGGGAGGCCATCCAATAGTTCGTTAGGAAGGTGGCGCGTTACGCGGGAGTTCCGACTTTCTGGCGGCAGACCTTGAGTGCCTGCAGGATGTATTTCTCAACACTGCTCACGGAAATGTTCATCTCGTGGGCGATTTCAGCGTAGGAGAGGCCGCGGCTACGGTGTAGCAGGAACGCTTGACGGCACTTCAGCGGCAGGCTGTCCATGGCCTGGTGAATGGCCTGCAACTGTTGTCGGGCAGCGAGGACGCGCTCAGGGGACTGGTGATAGCCGTGATCATCATCGCCAGGGGTGGCTCCTTCTGGAGGCAATTGCTGGCTGACGTATTCAATGTGCAGCTTGCCGCGACGCAGCTGGTCTACCGCCAGGTTGTTGGCGATCTGGAACAGGTAAGCCCTGGGATTCTCGAGATCTTTTTCGTCGCTGAGTTTTTGCAGGCGCAGATAGGCATGCTGGGCAATATCCTCCGCATCCTCGTTGCTGCGCACGATGCGTGCGATAAACCGCACCAGTGCCTGGCCATGATCGGCAAACAGCTTCTCCAGAAGTGACTTCCGGGCTTTACTCATTGGTTGGTGGGATCCCCGTACTGCGCTCGTTGTGTTTGTTATAAGGCGGGCATCGCCAGTTATAACACAGCGACACAGCAATCGACGAGTGGTCGTTTTGACACGATAAGATGACTGAACCTGTCAACTTGTCTTCAAACATTGTGCCTACTCGCGCTGAAAGGTGGAATTTCATGACCGCTGGCGTATCTCTACTCCTGAGCACCGATGCCGGTATAATGGCCGACTTTTCGAGTTTTGCGACGGGCCAGCCACATCTGGCCCGTGACCAATCATCATATCGTGGCACCTTCATGGCAGTTGCCACTGCGGAGAACGAATGAGTTATCAAGTACTGGCGCGAAAGTGGCGGCCGCGGTTGTTCCGGGAAATGGTCGGGCAGGAGCACGTGCTCCAGGCTCTGATCAACGCCCTGGACAACAACCGTCTGCACCACGCCTACCTGTTTGCCGGTACTCGCGGTGTGGGTAAAACCACCATAGCGCGGATTCTCGCCAAGTGCCTGAACTGTGAGACCGGTGTGAGCTCCGAGCCCTGCGGCCAGTGTTCTGTGTGCACGGAAATCGCCGATGGCCGCTTTGTCGACCTGATCGAGGTGGATGCTGCCTCTCGCACCAAGGTAGAAGACACCCGCGAGCTGCTGGAGAACGTGCAGTACGCGCCGACCCGCGGCCGCTACAAGGTGTACCTGATCGATGAGGTGCACATGCTCTCCAACAGCTCGTTCAACGCGCTGCTGAAAACCCTGGAAGAGCCTCCGCCCCACGTCAAATTTCTGCTGGCCACCACGGACCCGCAAAAACTGCCGGTGACCGTATTGTCCCGCTGCCTGCAGTTCAATCTCAAGAATATGAGCCCGGAGCGGGTGGTCGAGCACCTGCGCTTTGTACTGGAAAAAGAACTGGTACCGTTTGACGAGCAGGCCCTCTGGCACCTCGGCCGTGCCGCTGATGGCAGTATGCGCGATGCCATGAGCCTCACCGACCAGGCCATCGCCTTTGGCGGCGGCAAGATCAGCGAGGCGGAAGTGCGGGCCATGCTGGGTACTCTGGACAGCACCCTGGTGTGGAAGCTGGTGCAGGCCCTGGCCGACGAGAACCCGTCCGCACTGTTTGACGCGGTAGGGGAGCTGTCTGAGCAGGCACCGGACTATAGCGCGGCCCTGGCGGAGCTGGCGTCCATCCTGCACCGCATTGCCATTGCACAGGTATTGCCAGAATCCATCGACAATGCCCTCGGTGATGCGGAACTTCTGCAACACCATGCCGCCTCCATGGCCGGGGAAAACGTTCAGCTGTTTTATCAGATGGCGCTGCTTGCGCGCCGGGACCTGCCGCTGGCGCCGGACCCCCGCGGTGGTTTTGAAATGGCGCTGCTGCGCATGCTTGCGTTCAAACCTCAGGGGGTCGCCCATATTCCCACGGCGCCGCTGGCGGGGGCCGGTGCGTCGGCGCAGGCTGCACCGTCACCACAAGCTGCTCCGGTAGAACAGAGTGCGGCAACGCAACCGGTGGTCGAAGCCCAGCCGGTAGGAACGCAACCTGCGGTGGAACAACCGCGGCCTGCAGCGCCCGAGCAGCAGCCCTCCGGACAACAATCTCCGGTGCAGCAACCGCCAGCGCAACAACGAGCAGAACACGAGGTGCGACCCGAGCCGGAAATGCAGCCGGCCCCGCCAGTAGACGATGCGCCCCCCTGGGATGACGAGCCGCAACTAACTCCTCAAACGGCTCCTCAAACCGGCGAGGTGGCAGCGGACATTGAAAAAAAGCCCGCTCCTGAAGTGGTGCCAGCAGTACCGGAACCAGCAGTACCGGAATTAGAGCCGCAACCAGAACCAGAGCTGGTGGTTCAGTCCGCCACGGTGGAGCCCCGGGATGATCGCGCCGAAATGCGCGAGCGTCTGCGTCAGCAAGTGGCCGAAGTGCAAGCTGCGCCGCCGCAACAATTCGCCGAGCCCGCACCGCAAGCGGCACCGGCTCCCGCTCCGGCCCAGGCTCCTGCACAGGAAGCCCCGGTACCTGCCGCGCGCCTGGAAGCGTTGACCCCGGGCAGCTGGCCGGCCATGTACCCACAAATGGGGGTGACCGGTATCCTGCATTCCATCGCCTCCAACCTGGAGTTACTGGGGCGGCAGGACAATATACTTTCCTTTACCCTGGATCAGACGCGCAGCAGCCTCTACGACGACGGCCACCAGCGGCGTCTAGCGGATGTGCTGGGTGACTTTTTCGGTCAGCCGGTCACCGTTCAGATTCAGGTGGGTGATGTTTACGGCGGAACCCCCGCACAGCTGATCGCCGCAACGCGCGAAGCCCAGCTGCTTTCCGCGCGGGATTCATTGAACAAGGACCCCGTAGTGCAGGAGTTGCAGAGTGAACTAGGCGCACAGCTGGTACCGGACTCTGTCGAATACTTGGGGTGAGAGCCTGGGTTAAGAGTCCGGGTTGAATATCCGGTATGAAGTGAGCCCGAAAAAACGCGTTACTGAATCGAGATTCAGAACCAAGCAGAACTATTTTGAGATTAAGGAAATTGCCATGATGAAAGGTATCGGCGATTTGATGCAACAGGCCCAGAAGATGCAGGCCGACATGCAGGAGCGCATGGAGAAAGTGCAGCAAGAGCTGACCGACTTGCGCGTAACCGGTGAATCCGGTGCGGGCATGATCAAGGTCACCATGAACGGCCGCCACGATGTGGTGGACGTGAATATCGATGCGAGCCTGCTGGGCGAAGACAAGGAAATGCTGGAAGACCTGCTCGCCGCTGCGGTCAACGACACCGTGCGCCGGGTGGAAGAGGCTGCGCAAAAAGTGCAGAAAGAGCAGATGGGTAATCTGGGTGCCGGCATGAATCTGCCGGAAGGCTTCAAATTCCCGTTCGGATGAATGGGACCCGTGGACCCGTCTGTGGTATTCGTCCCTGACAATTTTTCCGGGCCCTGCGTGGGCCCTTTTTACATTTGAACGCAAACTATGTTCAGTCCCCTGATTGAAGACCTGATTCGCGCATTGCGCTGTCTGCCGGGCGTCGGCCCCAAGTCGGCCCAGCGTATGGCCATGTACCTGCTGGAAAAGGATCGCGATGCTGCCGGTCTGCTCGCCAGCTCCCTGCAGCAGGCGGTGGAAAAGGTCGGCCGCTGCAGCCGCTGCCGTACACTCACCGAGCAGGAAGTCTGTGCCCTGTGCAATAACATCCGGCGCGATCATTCCATGCTGTGTGTGGTGGAAACCCCGGCAGATGTGCTCGCCATTGAACAGGCCGGTAATTACCACGGGCTGTACTTTGTATTGCACGGTCACCTGTCGCCTATCGATGGCGTTGGCCCCGCGGATATCGGGCTGGATGTACTGGGTGAGCGCTTGTCTGAAAAAGGCGAGGAGCAGGAAGGCTGCGGGATTCGCGAATTGATCATTGCCACCAACCCCACCGTGGAAGGCGAAGCCACCGCGCAATTTATTGCTGAACGCGCTCGCGCCAAGGGCGTGGCAGTCAGCCGTATCGCCCACGGTGTTCCCATTGGTGGGGAGCTGGAATACATCGACGGCGGCACCCTGGCCCACGCATTCAACAGCCGCACGGTGCTGTAAAAAGGTGAGTTCTATCAATACTTCGGAAAAGCAACTTGTAGACACCACGCCCATCTGGGTGGATAGCGATGCACAACTGGCTGAGCTTTGCAGCCGCTGGCGCACCCAGAGTGCGGTGGCGCTGGATACGGAATTTATGCGCAGTCGCACCTTCTATCCGCAACCGGCTCTGGTGCAGGTAGGGGATGGCAAGCACTGCTACCTGATCGACAATCTCGCGATTGAAAACCTGGAGCCGCTGAAGGAATTACTGCAGGACACCCGCGTGGTAAAAATCATGCACTCCTGTAGTGAGGATCTGGAAACCCTGGACCGCCTGCTCGGCGCGATTCCTGATCCCATTTTCGATACCCAGATCGCCGCTGCCATCACCGGCATGGGTGCGGGTCTGGGCTATGCGGCCACCGTCAGTCAACTGTTGCAGATTGATCTGCCAAAAAGCGAAACCCGCTCAGACTGGCTACAGCGTCCTTTGAGTGATTCACAGAAGAATTACGCCGCGCTCGATGTAGCCTGGCTGCCGTTTGTTTACGGTATTTTGCTCAAGCAACTGCGCGAGCAGGATCGACTGGACTGGCTGTGGGAAGACTGCACGGCGATGGTGGAAGCGGCGCGCCGGCCAGAGCCGCCGGAACAATACTACCTCAAGGTGAAAGGTGCCTGGCGCCTGCGCCAGAATCAGCTGGCCGTATTGCAGGATCTGTGTGCCTGGCGAGAGCAGGAAGCGCGCGCGCGCAATATGCCGCGCAATCACCTGCTGAAAGAAAATGTGTGTATGGCGCTCGCGCAGAATATGCCGAAGTACCTTGCCACACTGGCACAGCCCGGGCTGGAAGGAAAAACACTGCGGCGCTATGGCGAAACCCTGTTGGAGATTATCACCCGCGCTGCCGAGCGCGAGGATCCTCCCGCGCGCCTGCAGCAGCCGTTGAACCGCGAGCAGGGCGAAGTGCTCAAGCTGCTGCGTAAAAAGGTCACCGAACTTGCGGAAGCGGCGGGGCTGCCAGCGGAAATTCTGGTGCGCAAAAAAGAGCTGGAAGTCCTGGTGCAGGCCCAGCAACCGGAATTGGAAGGGCGCCTCACGGGATGGCGTCGCGCAGTAGTGGGCGAACCACTGCTGCAGGAACTGAAAGAATTGAAACGATGAGCAAACAAATCTGTGATATTTACCGCAGCCCGCGGAACGATGAAATGTACCTCTACGTACTCAAGCAAGAAGGCATGGCGCGGGTGCCCGAAAAGTTGCAGGAAATGTTCGGCAAGCCGGTACACGTCACCACCCTGTTGATTACCCCTGAGCGCAAACTGGCGCGCGCGGATGTGGACAAGGTCATCAACGCGTTGCAGGATCAGGGCTATTATCTGCAGATGCCGCCGGTGGTAGACGATGAGATGCGGGCAATTGCCGCGCAGAACAGCAAGCTTTCTCGTGGTTAGTCAGCGGCCTTTCTGGCAGAGGAAAACCTTACAGGAGATGACCGCGCAAGAGTGGGAATCCCTGTGTGACGGTTGCGGACGCTGTTGTCTGCATCGGCTGGAAGATGAGGACTCCGGAGAAATCGCGACCACCTGTGTATCCTGCAAACTGCTGGATACCCACAGCTGTCAGTGCAAGGATTACTCCAATCGCAAGCAGCATGTACCGGACTGTATCCAGCTGACGCCGCAGGGCGCGGCAGATTTTACCTGGCTTCCGGCAACCTGCGCATACCGCATTCTCGCCAGCGGCGGCCGGTTACCCGAGTGGCACCCACTGATAAGTGGTGATCCCGAGTCGGTGCACAAGGCAGGTATATCGGTACGCGACAGTGTCATCAGCGAAACAGAAGTGCAGGCCGATGACTACGAAGAATATATTGTGATCTGGTCTGGCGATGAGCCGGGCTGAAATAGAAAGAGAAAAAAGAGCATTCAAATGGCAGAAGAGTTCAAGCTCGCCTGGGCGATTTACGCTGCGGGCGTCGTAGTATTACTGGCGGCCGGCTGGTGGTTTATGCGCAACTGGGGGTGGTCCTGGGTGCGTAACTTGCTGTTGTTGGTTGGCGCCACAGTTTTGCTGGTACCCGCGCGCGGTACCGAGGCCGATGGCCCACTGGTGCCGGTATTACCTCTGTTTGTCTACCAAACCCTGTTTGAAGAAAATGGCGCCACACCGGAGGTCTCCGCGAGTCTGGTATTTGCCGCCGGTGGCGCTATTGCGGTGATGCTGATTATGGGCATCGCTATGTTGATGATGCGCCGTCGCAAGGATCGCCCGATGACCGAGAGTGACCAGTACTGATCGTTCATATCCTCTCTTTCTGCGCCAGGTGGCCTGTTTAGCGGTTACTGGCGCCTTTCCCTACTTCCCTCTCGTCCCGCCTGAGCCGTTCGCGCCGCAAACTGCTATATCTAATTAAGCCCGTCGCAATACAACTGCCCGCAACAGTTGTGCGCAAATGATCAACAAACACAATAAGTGCCTGTCGTGGCGTTTGATGTGCATGGAATGAAGGGACAGGGATGCTCGATCACCTGCTGATTTTGACTGCGGTCATGCTGGTCTCCGGTATTCTCGGGGGCCTGGTCAATTACTACCAGATGCTGTTTACCGAAGAAGATCCGGCGGGCCTGGCGCGCTGCCTGATTATGGGGCTGTGTGGCGCCCTGATGGTGCCCATCTTTCTCAAGTTCACCCAGAGCGACCTGCTGATCGAGATTCAGGGTGACCCCTCGCGCCTGTTGATCTTCACCGGTTACTGCCTGCTCGCGGCCATCGCCTCCCGTATGTTCGTATTCAACGCCGCTCGCCGTCAGCTGCGGGATGCCAGTATCGCCCGTGCGCGGGTAGAAAATCTGGAGCAGGAAATCCGCGCGATGCAGCTGGAGATGATGCCGTTGCTGGAGCACGAGATCGAGGGAGACCCGGAGCAGGGGCCGACGCTCGACTTCAACCAGATCCGCAAGCTGGATGACAATGCGCTGCATGTCTTGAGTTTGCTGAACAACGGTGACTGCGTATTCCGCTCCCTGGCGGGGATGGTGCAGGAGGGTAATATGGAGACCAATTCCGTGGCCCGCGCCCTGAACAGCCTGCTGGTGCTGGAGATGGTGGGCAAGATCCACAGCCATCTGGGTATCCGCTGGTACATTACCGACAAGGGGCGCCAGGTTGTGCGCCGCCGCCGTTCACAGCCTGCGCAATCACTTTCTGACTGATTTTTATTTTCCGGTCGCGCTTAATCCTTATAAAACGAGGCGCGGCCGCTGCCGTCATCCAATCTGACCGATTCCGCCTTTGGCCCTCTTGTGGGCTTCCTTTACCATGGATGTTTTCGAGGCATTCGGAGCGTCCATGAAATTCACCGGTACCGACAGTTATGTAGCCACAGATGACTTGCAGATGGCGGTAGATGCCGCTGTCACTCTGCAGCGCCCGCTGTTGATCAAGGGGGAGCCGGGCACCGGTAAGACTCTGCTGGCGGAAGAGGTGGCGAGCAGCCTGGGGCTGAAACTGATCCAGTGGCATATCAAGTCCACTACCAAGGCCCAGCAGGGCCTGTACGAGTACGATGCGGTATCGCGCCTGCGGGATTCCCAGTTGGGGGTGGACCGGGTGCACGATATCGGCAATTACATCAAGAAGGGCAAGCTGTGGGAGGCCTTTGCGGCCGACGAGCGGGTGGTGCTGCTGATTGATGAGATCGATAAGGCGGATATCGAATTTCCCAATGATTTGCTGGTGGAAATCGATCGTATGCAATTCTTTGTGTACGAAACTGGCGAGACCATTACTGCCAAGCATCGCCCGATTGTGATCATTACGTCGAACAATGAGAAAGAGCTGCCGGATGCGTTTTTGCGCCGCTGTTTTTTCCACTACATCAGTTTCCCGGACCGGGCGACGATGCAGAAAATCGTGGATGTGCATTACCCGGATATCAAGCAGCAGCTGGTGGCCGAGGCGATGGATGTGTTCTTCCAGATCCGCGAAGTCCCGGGGCTGAAGAAGAAGCCTTCCACATCGGAGCTGATCGATTGGCTGAAGCTGTTGATGGCGGACGATATTTCCGAAGACGTACTGAAAAACCGCGATGGGTCCACTGCGATTCCGCCCCTCTACGGTGCGCTGCTGAAGAACGAGCAGGATGTGCATATGCTTGAGCGCCTTGCCTTTATGGCTCGTCGGGAAGGGCGCTGATTAGAACTGAGTGAGGTGGCGGCGGTGCTGGCGGGTGGAGGTTTGCGAAACACGCCGTGAACCCATCCATGGGGGCTCTTCCACGAGGTCCCTCTCGCGGAAGGTTTCGCAAACCTCCACCCGCCAGCACCACCTTCGCCCGAAACAATTCACTTCGTCGTGCGATTATTATGCTGATCGGATTTTTCCTAAACCTTCGCCGCTACCAGCTCCCGGTATCCATTACCGAACTCCTCTCGTTGCTGGAAGCCCTGCAACAACGCCTGGTTTACGCCAATCTGGACGAGTTCTATTTCCTCGCCCGTACCTGTCTGGTGAAGGACGAAAAACACTTCGACAAATTCGACCGCGCCTTCGCTGCCTATTTCAAAGACCTGGAAACCCTCGACGATATTCTGGAGCAGATGATTCCGGAAGACTGGCTGCGTGCGGAGTTTATGAAGCAGCTGAGCGAGGAAGAGAAAGCAAAGATCGAGTCCATGGGTGGGCTGGAGAAAATGCTGGAGGAATTCAAGAAACGCCTCGAGGAGCAGAAGAAAAAGCACAGTGGCGGCAATAAATGGATCGGTACCGGTGGCACCAGTCCGTTTGGCAACAGCGGCTATCACCCGGGTGGCATTCGTGTCGGTGGCCAGAGCCGCAACAAGTCTGCCTCCAAAGTCTGGGAAAAGCGCCAGTACCGCAACCTCGATGACAGCATCAGCCTCGGCACCCGCAATATTCAGGTGGCCCTGCGCAAACTGCGCAAATTCGCCCGCACCGGCGCTGCCGAAGAGCTGGACCTGAACGATACCATCCGCTCCACCGCCCGCAATGCCGGACTACTGGATATCAAGATGGTGCCGGAGCGGCACAATGCGGTAAAAGTACTGATCTTTTTTGACGTGGGTGGCTCCATGGATCCATACGTCAAACAGTGTGAAGAACTCTTTTCCGCGTGCCGCAGCGAGTTCAAGCACCTGGAATATTTCTATTTCCACAATTTCATCTACGAACACGTGTGGAAAGACAACCACCGCCGCTACTCCGAAGCAACGCCCCTCGTTGAAGTGCTGCGCACCTACGGTAAGGACTACAAGGTAATCTTCGTCGGCGACGCCGCCATGGCTCCCTACGAAATCACCAGCCGCTTTGGCAGTGTCGAACACATGAACGAAGAACCCGGCGCGGCCTGGATGCAGCGGGTCACCAATACTTACGAAAAACTGGTCTGGCTCAACCCAACCGCCGAAGAGTACTGGCAATACACCGCCAGCACCGGCATGACTCAGAAGTTGGTGGATGGACATATGTACCCCATGACCATCGAAGGGCTGGATAGGGCGATTGCCTACTTGGTGAAAGGGCGTTGAATACTGGGACCGGGCAATAATTTGATCCCCGTCATGCCGGACTTGATCCGGCATCCAGCACTACGTAGCGCTGGATTCCGGCATGCGCCGGAATGACGCTAGTCGTTTATCCACCCTGCGAGCTGACCAGTAAGTAGCGCTCCGTCATGCCGGACTTGATCCGGCATCCAGTACTACGTAGTGCTGGATTCCGGATCAAGTCCGGAATGACGACAGGGCTTTGAAAATTACTCCCCAAATTTTTTCTGAGGCGCCATATCGTGATCCGCGGTGATGCCAATCTCTTCTTTGGTAGTGTCTTTCACCACCGTGTGTTCTTCCTCCGCACCATGCATCCAGTCCACCAGCTTCTCGCGGATAAAGAACAATATCAGCCCGGCAATAATCGCCGCTGCCGCCACACCACCAAAGGTCGCCAGCGGCCCTGATTCGCCTACCAACTTACCAATCTCCGCCGCACCCTTGTTGGCGATACCGATAAACGCAAACCACAAGCCCATCATCACACTCAAATAACGCAAGGGCGCAAGCTTGGTCACCATCGACAGCCCGATGGGTGACAGGCACAACTCACCAATGGTGTGGAAAATATACGCCACCACCAGCCACCAGGGGCTTGCCTTGGCGGTCTCGGAATCGCCAATCTGAATCGCCGCACCGACCATGGAAAGGAAGCCCAGACCCAGAAAAATCAGACCGAGGCTGAATTTGGCCGGCGACGTCGGCTCCCGCGAGCCGAGCCCAACCCAGATACTCGCCACAATAGGCGCGAGGATGATAATGAACAGCGGGTTCACCATCTGCAGCCAGCTGGCCGGAATCTCGAAGCCGAAAATGTGCAGGTCGGTGTTGTACTTGGCAAACAGGTTCATCGAGCCCGCCGCCTGCTCAAACCCGGCCCAGAAGATCACCGTAAACAGACCGAGGATCAGAATCACCTTGATGCGATCGCGCTCTTCCACGGTCAGGGGGCGCTTTTTCTCCTCACCACTGAGGTTCGGCTTCAGGCCCAGCTTTGCCGATGGTTGGTTGCCGATTTCCCCCAGCAGTTTGTTCGACTGGGTCGCCTGCAGAATCAGGCCCAGCAGCATTCCCAGACCCGCCACCACAAACGCCAGCTGGTAATCCACCTTCTCGCCGATCCAGCCGATCACCAGATAGCCGAGAATCGAACCCAGGTTGATCCCCATATAGAAAATGGTAAATGCGGTATCCCGGCGCTTGTCGCCCTCGTCGTAAAGGTCCCCCACCATGGTGGAGATATTCGGCTTGAAGAAGCCGTTACCGATAATCATCAACGCCAGGCCAATCCACAGACCGTAGATCTGCGTACCATCGGGCATCCACTTGTGTGGGAAGCCCAGGGCAAATTGCCCCAGCATCATCAGCACGCCGCCGAACATGATGCAGCGCCGCTGTCCCCACACGTTGTCCGCCATCCAGCCGCCGAGGATCGGAGTCAGGTACACCAGCATGGCGTAGGTGCCGAGATAACTCAGTGCCTTGGACTGCAATTCGGTGTCAGACAGCGCTTCCCAGCCAAACGCCGCCGCAGCCGCGGCGGAGGTCAGGTAGAACACAAAGATACCGCGCATGCCGTAGTAGCTGAGGCGCTCCCACATCTCGGTGCCGAACAGCAGGAACAATCCTTTCGGGTGTCCCATCATCTCCCCGGCAGAGGCTGGGGGCTTTGGCTTGAGGTCTTGCATGGAGACTCCTGGAAAACGCAGGGCGCGGGGTTGTAACAGGCGCCATTGCCCTGAGTATAGACGGGGCGCATCGGAGGCAAGTTTAGGGACAGGTCTTGCCGGTCCACAGCGGGTATAATTCCCGGCCTCGAACAGCGAGCTCGAACCTCCAGTCACTCAAATAAAGCGGTTTCATGAGTCCCGAATCTCCCAGCAGCGCCGATCCCAAAGCCACTCTCCAGCAGTGTGAGCAGTTACTTCCCCAGTGCATGGGGCGGGATCGCTATGGCCTGAAGCGCAGCCTGAGCAATGCCCGCCGGCGCCTGAAAGAGGGCAAGCCGGCGGACCGGATGCTGGCGCAGGTACAGGGGCAGATTGCGAAGTCTGTGGCGTTGGCCGAGGCGCGCAAGCAGAAACTGCCCAAGGTGGAGTGGCCGGAAGGCCTGCCGGTGGTGGCGCGGCGGGAAGAGATTGCCGAACTGATCGCCAAGCATCAGGTGGTGGTGGTGGCCGGCGAGACCGGCTCGGGCAAGACCACCCAGTTGCCGAAAGTCTGTCTGGAACTGGGGCGCGGTATCTTCGGCCAGATCGGCCATACCCAGCCGCGGCGGATCGCCGCGCGCACGGTGGCCAACCGCATTGCAGAGGAGCTGGGGCAGCCACTCGGTGACTCGGTGGGCTACCAGGTGCGTTTTACCGACCAGAGCACCGAACACACCCATATCAAGCTGATGACCGACGGTATCCTGCTGGCGGAAATCCAGCGGGACCCGCTGCTCAACAGCTACGACACCCTGATTATCGATGAGGCCCACGAACGCAGTCTCAATATCGACTTCCTGCTGGGCTACCTGAAAACCCTGCTGCCCAGGCGCCCGGATCTCAAACTGGTCATCACCTCCGCCACCATCGATCTGGAGAAGTTTTCCAAACACTTCGACGATGCACCGATCATCGAGGTCTCCGGCCGTACCTACCCGGTGGATATTCACTACCGCCCGCCGGCAGACAGCGATGCGGACCTGAACGAGCAGGTGATTGGTGCCGTCGAAGATTTGTTACAAGAGGAAAAATCCTCTCCCCGCCGCGGCGGTGACATTCTGGTATTTATGAGTGGCGAGCGGGAAATCCGCGAGTGCGCCAAGGCGCTGCGGGATGCGCAGTTGCCACATATCGAAGTGCTGCCGCTGTACGCACGATTGAGCCTGGCCGAACAGACCAAAGTGTTTGCACCCCACAAAGGCCGCCGGATCGTACTGGCCACCAATGTGGCGGAAACCTCCATTACCGTGCCGGGCATCCGCTATGTGATCGACCCCGGTACCGCACGGGTCAGCCGCTACAGCTACCGCAGCAAAATCCAGCGGCTGCCGGTTGAAGCGATTTCCCAGGCCAGCGCCAACCAGCGCGCGGGCCGCTGTGGCCGGGTCAGTGCCGGTGTGTGTATTCGCCTGTATGAGGAATCGGATTTTATTCAGCGCCCGGAATTTACCGATGCGGAAATCCTGCGCACCAACCTGGCGGCAGTGATTCTGCAGATGCTGCAGCTGCGCATCGGTGATATTCGCGATTTTCCCTTTGTCGATCCGCCGGACCAGCGCCTGATCAACGATGGCTACAGCCTGCTGCAGGAGCTGAAGGCGGTGGATGGCAAGGGCCATGTCACCAAGACCGGCCGCGCCCTGTCGCGCCTGCCGCTGGACCCGCGCCTCGGCCGCATGCTGCTGGAATCCGGGCCCACCAAAGCGCTGCGGGAACTGTTGATTATTGTCAGTGCACTGGCGGTACAGGACCCGCGCGAGCGCCCGGCGGAAAAACGTCAGGCGTCCGATGAAAAGCACAAGCAGTGGCAGCACGAACAGTCAGATTTCCTCACTCTGGTAAACCTGTGGGACGGCTTTGAAGCCCAGCGTCAGGAGTTGAGTCAGAACCAGCTGCGCAAGTGGTGCCAGAAAAACTACCTGTCCTGGCTGCGGCTACGAGAGTGGCGAGACATCCACCACCAGCTGCGGGTCGCCATCCGCGATCTGGATCTGAAAATGAACCCGGAACCGGCGGATTACGCCAGCGTGCACAAAGCCATTCTGCCCGGCCTGCTCGGCAATATCGGCGTGCGCGACGAGAACAAGGAATTCCTCGGCTGTCGCAACCGCCGCTTCCATGTATTCCCCGGTTCCGGCCAGTTCAAAAAGCCGCCGCGCTGGCTGGTGGCGGCACAGCTGCTGGAAACCAGCCGCCTGTTTGCCCACACCGTAGGCAAGATCGAGCCGGACTGGGTACTGGGCTGCTCCGAGCACCTGGTCAAACGCAATTATTTTGAGCCTCACTACAACCCGCGCTCCGGCGCGGTGATGGCGTTCGAAAAGGTCACCCTGTACGGCCTGGTGCTGGTGGACAAGCAGCGCATCCACTTCGGCAAACTCGACCCGGTCACCGCGCGGGAAGTCTTTATCCGCGAGGCGCTGGTGGAACAGCGCTACCGCGGCAAAGGAAAGTTTTTCCAGCATTACAAAAACCTGCTGGAAGAACTGGAAGATCTGGAAGCGAAATCTCGCCGCCGGGATATCGTGGTGGACGACGAGGTGGTGTACCGCTTCTTCGATGAGCGGGTTCCCGAAGATATCGTCAATCTGGCGGGCTTTGAAAAGTGGCGCAAGCAGGCGGAGCAGAAAGATCCCAAGCTGCTGTTTATCCCCCGTGAGTGGATGATGCAGCAGGACGCCGGCCACGTGGGCGAAGCCCAGTTCCCGGATTCCCTCTCCAGTGGCGGCATCGAGTACCCGCTCAGCTATCACTTTGAGCCGGGCAGTGCGGAAGACGGTGTCAGTATTCAGGTGCCAGTCGGCGCCCTGCACCAGGTGCCTGCAGCGCGCCTGCAGTGGGTGGTGCCGGGAATCCTGCGGGACAAATGCATCGCGCTGGTGAAGAACCTGCCCAAGCAATACCGCAAATATTTTGTGCCGGTACCTGCGGCCGTGGATAAAGCGTTGCCGCGCATGCAGCCGGACAATACGCCCCTGTGGCAGGCGCTGGCCCACGAGCTGAAACGCCAGACTGCACAGGACCTTCCGGAGGCCGCCTGGATTACTGCAGAGCAGGGTGTGGAAGACTTCTTCCGTTTCAATATTCAGGTGCTGGACGAAAACGGCCGCCTGCTGGACCAGGCCAGAGATCTGCCGGAGTTACAGGCCCGCTATCGTGACCGGGTACAGCAGGAGCTTGCCAGTGCCGGTGATAACTTCGAGCGCGAGGGAATCACCAGCTGGGATTTCGGTGACCTGCCGCATACCCACCAGCTGGATCAGGGCGGCCTTAAGGTGCGCGCTTACCCCGCACTGATCGCCAACAAAGACAGCGTCGACCTCAAGCTGCTGGACAACCCGGACGAAGCGGCCAGCTATACCCGCGCGGGCATCTGCCGCCTGGCGTTACTGCATCTACCGGAGCCGGTGAAATATCTGCGCAAGGAATTGCTGAAAGGCAAAGAGCTGGGGCTGAGCGCCGTGGATCTCGGCCGTCGTGAAGAGGTTGCGGACGATATCCTGATGGCCGCGGTGCGCGAATGCTTCTGGCACGATGAAAACTGGCCGCGCAGCGAACAGGACTTTCTCGCCGCACTGGAAAATCGCGAACAGTTGATCGCCGTGGCCCAGGAAATGGGTGAGTTGCTGGTCAGGGCGCTGGCGCAGCTGGTGCCACTGCGCAAAAAAATCAAACAGCAGAAGAACCTCGCCGTCGCCATGGCGGTGGGGGATATCAATCAACAGATCGGCGGCCTGTTCTATCGCGGCTTCCTGTTCCACACACCATTGGAGTGGCTGCGTCAGTACGGGCGCTACCTGAAGGGCATTGAGTTGCGTCTGGAAAAGGCGACACTGGATCCGAACCGGGATCGCAAACTCAGCGCGGAATTTCAGGAGGCGGACGAGCCCTATCAGGCCTACGCCAGCAAGCGGGACCCACTGAAGATGTCCGGAAATGCGGATTTGCTGCAATACCGCTGGCTACTGGAAGAATTTCGCGTCTCCCTGTTTGCGCAGACCCTCAAGACACTGATGCCCGTATCCATTAAACGCCTGCGTAAATCCTGGTCCGAGATCCAGAAGTAGGGGCGTTGCGAGAAGTGCAGCACACTTCTGACAGCGCTGTATCGAAAAATCGGCTTTTTGTGTAAGAACTGTTGGACCGGTGCGACTAGTCATCAGCCGCACGGTTTCGAGCGGTGGGCCTGGTTCACAGTTTGGGCGTTTGTCGTCAAACGGCATTGAACCCTCAATTTGAACCGCTGGTCTGACAGGCACGGCATTGCGCTCTCGAGTCACTATAATCCGGGGGCGGCGGTGTACGCGCCGTAAGCGTAAAGAGCCTTTACTTTTTGATATCCAACTGGAGATCCATCATGAACAAGAAGAACCTGCCGATCGCAGCTGCCGTTGGTGCTGCCTTTATCGCTTCCGCCACCCTCAGTACTTCTACTGCGGCCAACCCGTTCACCGCTACCGAGCTTTCTGCCGGTTACAACCTGAAAATGGCTCAGGACAAACCGCAGGAAGGTAAGTGCGGTGAAGGCAAATGTGGTGAGGGGAAAAAGAAAGAAGGTAAGTGCGGCGAAGGCAAGTGTGGCGAAGGCAAAAAGAAAGAAGGTAAATGCGGCGAAGGCAAGTGTGGTGAAGGTAAAAAGAAAGAGGGTAAATGTGGCGAAGGTAAGTGCGGCGGCTGATTAAGCCCGCACATTTCCCACTAAGATCATGAGTGACAAGCAACGGCAATACCCGGTTCAGGGCGCTGGCCTTGGGCTGCGGCGCTCGATGATGGGCGAGACGCTGGATCCGGAAGCGCTGGACTTTCTCGAAGTGGCACCGGAGAACTGGATTGGCGTCGGCGGCCGCTACGGCCGCTGGTTCCGGGAAGTCACCGAGCGTTTTCCCTTCGTAACCCATGGTCTTTCCTTATCCATCGGCGCGCCCGCGCCGCTGGATGAGGCCCTGGTACGTTCCATCAAGGCATTTATCCGTACCTACAATATTCGCTGTTACAGTGAACACCTGAGTTACTGTTCTGACCACGGGCACCTGTACGATTTATTACCCATCCCGTTTACCGAAGAAGCGGTTCGCTATGTGGCGGAGCGGATTCGCCGTGTACAGGACATACTTGAGCAGCGCATCGCGATGGAAAATGTTTCCTATTACGCGGCGCCCGGCCAGGAAATGAGCGAGCTGGCATTTATCAACGCCGTGCTGCAGGAGGCGGACTGCGACCTGCTGCTTGATGTCAATAATATTTACGTCAACGCCATAAACCACCGCTACGACGCGGAAGAGTTTTTGCTGGGTCTGCCCGCGGAAAGGATTCGCTATGTGCATGTGGCGGGCCATTATGATGAAGCGGACGACCTCAAGGTGGATACCCATGGCGCGCCGGTAATCGACCCGGTTTGGGATCTTCTGCAGAAAGCCTACGCCGCCTTTGGCCCGATACCGACGCTACTGGAACGGGACTTTAACATTCCGCCGTTGCCAGAGCTTTGTCTTGAGGTGGAGCGTGTACGCCAGTACCAGGCTGCGGCGATTGGCGGTATCGAAAGCCCCCAGATATCGGGGAATTCACGGGAGTTGCTCAATGCGCGATGATTCCGTGGACGAGAAGCCCGGGCAGAAGCAAGCAGCCGGCTTCCAGTTAATGCAACAGTATTTTGCCGCTCACTTGCGCGCACCGGAGCAAGTGGCGGCGCCTGCCGGAATTGAAGATCGTCGCATGGGTATTTATCGCGATCTGATTTACAACAATATTGAATCGTTTATTTCCGGTGGATTTCCTGTACTTCGGAGTATTGTCGCCGACGATCATTGGCACGCCATGGTGCGTGACTTTGTGCAGCACCACTGCTCCCACAGTCCGTACTTTTTACAGATCAGCGAAGAGTTCCTGCAATACCTGCAAACTGAGCGTATCAACAGTACCAACAACCCGAGCAACGAGCAGGACCCGCCTTTTATACTGGAGTTGGCGCATTACGAGTGGGTGGAGCTTGCGCTCGATGTGAGCCCGGAAGAATTCCCGAGCGGGCTGAGCGGATTCGACTCGGCGGAGGCCGCGCTGGACAAGGCCCCGGTGGTCTCGCCCCTGGCGTGGAGCCTCAGTTATCAATACCCGGTACACGAGATAGGCCCGGCCTTTCAGCCTGCGGAGCCCGCGGCGGAAATCACCTGCCTGGTGGTGTACCGCAACCGCGATGATGATGTGCGCTTTATGGAAGCCAACCCCGCAACCCTTCATCTGCTGCAGTTGATGGAGCAGGCGCAGGAAAAAAATCTGATCAGCGCCCGGGATCTGATTCTGCAGTTGGCGCAGGATATGCAGCATCCGGAACCCCTGCAATTACTGGGTTTTGGCGCAGATCTTCTGCAGAAAATGCACCAGCTGGATATTATCGCCGGCTTCCGCTCCCTCGACCCCCATTGATTTTTTCGGCGCCGAACCCATAGAGAGTGTTTCCTCTCTCAATTCCATTGGCCAAAACCGCCAGCTGCTATGCTGGCAATACGGCCAGTGTTAATATCGTCCAAACGTACACAAAAGATTCTGGTTTGAAGAAACGTCACCTATTTGCGAGGAGCAGGGACTTGCTTGACCGCACCACACTCAATACTCTGGTATTGGCCACATTCCTTTCGGCTCCACTGGCCCTGGCGCAGGATGCGTCGGACCCATTTGCCGAAGTTCCCAATGAATCCCCGGCGGCTCCCCAAGCTCCGGCCCCGGCCCCGGTGGACAGTGCCACAGATGCGGACCCTTTCGCTGAATCTGCAGCGGACACCAGCGGTAGTGCCGGAGCGAGTGCCTCGGACGATGGTTCCAGCTCTGCGCTGGAAGATGAATACGGATTCGACCCGGCGGATGAATTCGCCAGTGCCGAAGAGCCGGAGCAGCGCGACCCTTGGGAAGGGTTCAACCGCGCTATATTCCGCCTCAACGATACGGCGGACCGCTGGTTTCTCAAGCCTGCGGCTGTCAGTTATCGCCAAATTACGCCGATCTTTATGCAGACCGGTATCTCCAACTTCTTTTCCAATGTGCACGAGTTGAATAATGTTCTGAACGACGTGCTGCAGTGGAAATGGAAGCAGGCGGGTAATGACACCGGCCGATTCCTGATCAACACCACCGTGGGAGTTGCTGGCCTGTTTGATGTGGCCCAGCATATGGGGCTGGAACCCAGTGACGGCGAAGATTTTGGTCAGACCCTGGCTGTCTGGGGAGTACCCTCTGGGCCCTATCTGGTCGTCCCCTTTCTCGGGCCGTTTACCGTGCGAGATGTACCCGGTGACATAGTCATGTGGTACACCAACCCGCTGACTTATTACGTGGACCCGAATTCACTGGAGTACACCATCAAAATGGTGGATGTGGTTCAGACGCGAGCGGGGCTGCTGCAGGCGGAATCGTTGGTGCAAGGGGATCGCGACCGCTACGTACTGATACGCGATGCGTACCTGCAGCGCCGGGAGTTCCTGATCAACGATGGCGAACAGGAAGATGACTTCGGCGGCGATCTGGATGAATACGACTTCTGACGCTACCCAAACCGCCATCTCTGATGATTCCGCTGGTACCAATCGAGTGACCAGCGGGCGCCATAGCCTGCTCCTGATCGAGTCCGATCAACCCTCCCGGGCGCAGGTCCAAAAAGCACTGGAACAGCTTGGCTACGTCGTTACTCTGGTAGAAAACGGGGTAGAGGCGATCGGCTGTTTTGATCCAACCAGACATGACCTCGTGGTAACAGATCTGCACCTGCCGGACATGGGGGGGCTGGAAGTACTGCGCAAGGTCAAACGCGTGTGCCCGGAAACACCTGTGGTGGTTCTGGCGTCCAATAGCGAAGTCAGTGATGTGGTACAGGCCCTGCGCCTGGGCGCAAGTGATTATTTGCTAAAACCCATCGCCGACGAAGATGTGATCACCCATGCCGTAACCCGAGTGACCGAGGCCCAGGACCTGGCGCGGGAAAATCGCGCGTACCGCGAGCAGCTGGAAGATCGTAACCGGGAATTGCACGAGCACATCGAACTCCTGCAGCGCGACCACGAAGCTGGCCGCCAGCTGCAGCAGCACCTGTTACCGCGCAGTCCCTACCACTATCCGGCTGGTATCGAAGCGGCCTATCGCCTGCAACCGTCCCTCTACCTGAGTGGCGACTTTATTGACTACGGGCTGTTTGGCGAGCGCTTTGTCGGCTTTTATCTGGTGGACGTTTCTGGGCACGGTGTCTCTTCCGCACTGGTTACCGCGCTGATCAAACACAGCATCATGCATCTATTGCGCGAGCGTCCGCTGTTCAGTCAGCTCAACACCATCGACAAGGATCTCACCGATATCCTGGAAATGATCAATGCAGAATTGATCGGCACCAGTCTCGATAAACACGCCAGTATGTTTGTAGGGGTAGTGGACAGCCGCGCGCGGCAGCTGCATTACGCGGTGGCAGGCCAGGTGCCGATGCCTGCGCTGGTTACCAGCGAAGGGGCGCACTGGCTGACCGGCAAGGGGCGCCCGCTGGGGTTGTTCCACCGCGGCGGATGGGAAGTGCGCCACTGCAAGCTGCCCGACAGCTGGCGGCTGGTCACCTGTTCCGATGGCGTGCTTGAATTACTGGATGGTGACCTGCTGCAAAAAGAAGAAAAACTGCTGCAATTGATCGACCGCAGTCGGGGCGATCTGGACAGCCTCTGTGCCGCGCTCAAGGTGGATACCGCCGAGTCCTTTCCCGACGACATTACCATTCTCACACTGCGGCAAGATCTGGCGGCAGACTGACCCTCTCTCCCGGCGAAAGTGTGGCCAGCCGGTCACCAGTCGGCCCGAAAATTGCTGCATACTGTCCGCAAGACCCACCGGTACCACAGTGGTCTTGTCAGCGCTGTCGGGCAGGAGTAAGCTCCGCCCACTTTAGGGCAATCGTTCCATCGGGTGCACCACAAAGGCACCAGTTCAGGGCCGATATGCAAAGGTATGCACAGGGAAGCGTGCTGCGGTCACAAGCCGCAATTTAACCATCTCGCATCCGCGCTCGGGAACAGGGCAGGGTGTGATTGAGGTCAACTATGCAGTCCGGGCAGATAATGGTTGGTGACCACCAGGGCATTTATGTTGTCAAACTGGTGGGTGATGTACGCCTCAACCTGTGTACATCTTTCGATAGCTTTATCGACAAGATGTTTTCTCACAGCGACTTTCGCAGTGTGGTGTTCGATATGCACGACACCGATGGTGTCGACAGCACGACCCTGGGGCTGATGGCCAAAATCGCCTTCCGCAGTGAAGAGCGGGATGGTGGCAAGCCGCTGGTGCTATGCGACGACCGCGGTCTTCTGCACCTGCTGGACTCCATGGGGTTCGACGATCTGATGGATTTCTCCAGCGAGTCCGATGCCTACCAGGCTGAGCCTACCCCTCTGAAATGCGATACCCCCGATGAGCAGAGCGCCCGTGAAATGGTGCTGGAAGCGCACCGGGTGTTGATGAGCATGAACAAGGAAAACGCGGACACATTCCGCGATCTCGTGCACGCTCTGGAAAGTGAGCAGGGTGGTGGATCGTCGGAGACCTCCAACCGCATATCTGAAAGTGAGCCGGAGGACCGTGAGACCGGGCGCAATGCCCAAGCTGGGAATCACCACTCTCACAGCCGCGCGTCCCACAACCACGCGTCAGGCAGTCATTCCCGGCACGGTCACAAATCCCTGGTGAATCACTGATCTCCGTCGGGTAGATCGTTATCCCGCGCTTCAGCGCGAGCGCGGGTAAACAGGCCGTGGGGCAGATAGATCAGCTCCGCGACCCGCCGTATCAGATGCTCTTCAAATGCATCGATTTCCCCATCCGCAAACGCCACCTGCCACATCTGCTTCACCAGCAGGTACTTGTCCCGCTCGCTGAAGTGATCGTTTACCGTCTGGGTAAACTCGTACAGGGAGGTGGCTTCGTTGCGCTCGGTAAGCGCCCGTTCCACCATCGCCCGGGCGGTGTCTTCGTCCAGTTGGTAATGGCTCTTCAGCAATTGCAGCAGGGTACTGCGCTCACGCTCGTCAACTTTTTGATCTGCCGTTGCGATTTCCGCCATTAGCGCTGCGCTGATCATGCGCACGTCTTTTTCGGGGCGCACTTCCACGCTCTCGCCACGGCCAATCTGATCAAACAGTTTACGAATGTGTTGCAGCATAATGTGGCTCTTTCTGCTCTTTCTGCTCTATCTGGATGGGTATCAGCGCGCGTCTTGTAACAGTTGCTCCAGCTTCAGCTGGTCCGCCACAAAATTACGAATACCTTCTGCCAGTTTTTCCGTGGCCATGGCATCCGCGTTCAGCTGGTAGCGGAACTCGGCTTCTGTCATCGGCGCAGCCGGTTTGGGTTGTGGGGTAATGTCACTTTTCAGGCCCGCTGCCAACTCTCCTTTATCATCTTGCAGTTCCTGCAGCAGCTGGGGGCTGATGGTGAGCTTGTCGCAGCCCGCCAGCGCCTCAATCTCACCGGTATTACGGAAACTGGCACCCATCACGATGGTGGGGTAGCCACGGGATTTGTAGTATTCGTAAATGCTGGCGACGGAGAGCACGCCGGGATCGTCTGCAGAGGTGTAGTCGTCGCGTCCTGTGCTGGCCTTGTACCAGTCGAGAATACGGCCCACAAACGGCGAGATCAGAGTCACGCCGGCCTCGGCGCAGGCTACGGCCTGGCACTGGCTGAACAACAGGGTCAGGTTACAGTGGATACCCTCGCGCTCGAGTACCGAAGCGGCGGCGATGCCTTCCCAGGTGGATGCGAGCTTGATCAGTACCCGGTCGCGTGCGACACCATCCTGCTCGTACAGGGCAATCAGCTTGCGCGCATATTCCACGCTGGCGCGGGTATCGAACGACAGGCGCGCGTCCACTTCGGTTGAAACCACACCGGGCACGATTTGCAGAATCTCCTTGCCGATGGCGACCGCGAGCTTCATGGAGGCCATGGCGATGACATCCTCCCCGCTCTGCTCGGCCCAGGCGAGGGCATCTTTCAAGTGTTGCTGGTACTGCGGGAGCTGCGCCGCCTTGTAGAGCAGGGAAGGGTTGGTTGTCGCATCCTGTGGATGGTATCGGCGGATCGCCTCGATATCGCCGGTATCCGCGACCACCAGGCTGCGCTGTTTCAGTTGTTCCAGTTTGTTCATTTCCCCACTTCCTTATTCTCTAAAAAGTAATAATCTTTTCGGCATTATGCGGCGTCTGTGACCATCGCCAGCGCCTGCTCCAGTATTTCCGGCCCTGCCCCCGCAGTATGTGCGCGCTCACTCAGGTGTCGGCGGAAGCGGCGTGCACCGGGTACTCCCTGAAAGAGTCCCATCATATGCCGGGTAATATGCTTGAGGCTCTGGCCTTTGCTCATCTCTCGCTCGATATACGGCAGCATTTGCCGCACTACCTGTGCCGGAGTTGGCCCGGCTTCGCCGCCGAACAGGGCGGAATCCACGTCCGCCAGTAGTGCCGGCGTCTGATAGGCGGCGCGCCCGAGCATAACACCGTCGAGTTGCTGTAGATGCAGCTGACACTCTTCAATGGAATTGATGCCGCCGTTCAGCACAATTTCCAGCTCCGGGTAGTCCCGCTTCAGTTGATACACCATCTCGTATTTGAGCGGTGGTACCTCGCGGTTTTCTTTTGGACTCAGTCCGTTCAGCCAGGCCTTGCGTGCATGCACGATAAATGTGGTGATCCCGGCCTTCGCCTGAGCCTCTACAAAGCGCGTCAACCCCGGGTAATCTTCCATATCGTCGATCCCGATGCGGTGTTTTACCGTCACCGGAACGGAAGCCGCACTGCGCATGGCACCGAGGCATTCCGCCACCAGATCCGGTTCCGCCATCAGGCAGGCGCCAAAGCGGCCCTTTTTGACCCGGTCACTGGGGCAGCCGCAGTTCAGATTCACCTCGCTATAGCCCCATTGCTCGGCAATCTCGGTACAGCGCGCCAGATCACCAGGATCGCTACCGCCCAGTTGCAGCGCTACGGGCTGCTCCTCCAGATTGAAATCCAGATGGCTTTGCTTGTCGCCAAACAGGATCGCACCCGTGGTCACCATTTCCGTATACAGCAGCGCGTGCTTACTGAACAAGCGCCAGAAATACCTGCAATGTCTGTCGCTCCAGTCCATCAACGGTGCAGTACAAAAACGGTGGGATACCGGTGTGGCACTACCGGAGGTGGGGCGGGTACTGGGATCGGGCTTCTCGGCAGAAGTGGAAACCGGAGTATTGGCAGGTGCGGCGTCGGACATAAACAGCAAATCAGGCGGAAAAACTGCCCGCAGTATAACAGGGGCGGACCCAACCCTGCGCGTCGAGCGCAAGGTTAAGCTGATGGCTTACAGGTTGCGCTCTTTCGCACCTTCCTGGTTGCTCTCTTCTGCGGCTGCTGACGCCTGAGGCCAGGGGCGGCGGGCTTCCAGTTGTGGCCGGAGCTTTTTCACCACGCTGCGCGCTGTTGCTCGGTAGCTGGTGAGTTTGCCACCGGCGACCGCGACGATGCGCGGCAGTTTGTCGTTGTCGCAGCAGATCATGGTCTCGCGGCTGCGCGAAAACGGGTTGTTGTTGGCGTGGGGGAGTACTCGCAGGCCGGCAAAACTGTCGCTCAGCTCGCTCAACTGCAGGGGGCGTGTCTCCGGGAAATACTGTTTAAGAGTCCGCAGCAAATAGGCCTTCTCCTCCAGCGTCGGAGCTACCTCGGACGGGTCGCCGTGATAGGGGCGCTCGGTGGTGCCAACCAGTGTTTCCCCCTGCCAGGGCATCACGAATACGGCGCGCCCGTCTTCCGCTTCCACATAAAAGATCTTATTGGCCAACTTCAGCGGCACCTGGATATGAGTGCCGGCCACCAGTTCCAGGGATGGCAATTTCGCTCCCGGAGAGCATTTGCTGTTGGTATCGTCGATCCACGGGCCAGTGCAGTTCACCAGCGCCCGACAGTGCAGGGTGTTTAGCTGCCCCTGGTGGAAGTAGTCTGCGCGCACAAACCGGTCGGTGACCTCGGCGCCCACCAGGCTGCCCGGGCAGATCAGTTCCGCACCTCCGCGCACCGCAGTGCGAATGACTTCCTGGGTGAGGGCGGCGTCGTCGGTTTGCGCATCAAAATAGCGGTAGACCGCAATCAGGTCATCGCTGTTGAGGCCGCACAGGGTCTCGTAGTCGTGAATATCAACTTTGCGGAAACGGGATTGTGAGGAAAACAGGCCTGCCAACAGTGCGTACAGGCTGAGCCCCAGTCGAATTTTCCAGGGTGCGCGGCGGCTGTGGCGGTACACCGGAATCAGAAACGGCACCATATGCACCAGATCCGGCTTGTGGGAGAGCAGCCAGCGACGCTCATTCAGGCATTCCCGCACCAGGGAAAGCTGTCCGCTCTCCAGGTAGCGCAGCCCGCCGTGGATCAGTTTGGATGAGCGCGACGATGTGCCGTGCGCAACCGCCTCCTGCTCCAGGATCGCAACCCGGTAGCCCGCCGCGGTCAGTGCCTCGGCTACGCCGGCGCCCTGTATGCCCGCACCAACAACAAGAACATCATATTCCGTAGACATTGCTTGCCTCTCGCGAGCGCATTAACAGTGGCAGATTGCCGGTAAGAATGTGGTGCGCCCCCCTGTGGCGCCAGTGCACGGCGCCCTGGGTGGTATTGATTTCGTGGACGACCCACTGCCAGGGTCCCGGTGGGAGCTCCTGGCAATCTACCGCCGCGTGGTCAATCAACAGGTAGTCTGGCGCCAGCGTCACCACATCCGCAGAAAGGCAGCGGGCTACATTCGGTACCCGCAGCGCCACAAGATCGAACCCCATATTTCGGGCCAGGCGCAGGCTGCGCAGATCAGATGTAAGCAGCACGAAATTGTCCGTGGAGCCTGGAATTTCATCCAGAAGACGTTGAATGGCAATGTCCGCCGAGGTCAGCGCCAGGGTTTCCGGGCTCAACTCCACAAACCACTCCAGATGGCGATGACGTCCGGCCCAATCCACCAGTTGCTGAAAGTTGCTGAGCGGCAGCGTTCGCAGATCCTTGTCTTTCAGTCTGCGCAGTGGGGCAGAAATTGCTGCCTGTGGAATCTCCAGCCCGTCACCGGCACAACACCAGGGGGTCTGGTCCTTGCTGAATTGCACTTCCGTGGCAATTGCACAGGCGCCGAGACCATGCGCCGCCTCAAAGGCCGCAAGGGTGTTTTCCGGGTGGTGAATTTTGTCGCCTAAATGCGCAATAAGCATCGATGTGGGTTCCCGCCGGGCGTGGCCTTATTGTGTGGAAGGGGTGGGAGATACCGCAAAATCTCTTATTGAAAAATAGTTGGTGTGGGAGGGGTTGCAAGAAAGGATTGGCGCGAGCGCAAACCTGAACCGCGAGAGATTCACTAAAAGGATTGGCGCGCCAATCGCGGCCACCTCCTAGACTGAAAATATCGGTATGCACTGTGTTATGAGGTATTGCAGTTGGCACGGCTATCGGCAGCGTTATTGGGCCCTGGTGGGAAGAAGCTGAGAGGATTCCTGCTGATACTCCTGGGAATAGCCTTAGCGGGGCCCGCACCGGAAGGTTTTGGGGAAGCCATCGAGTCTGGCAGAGTTGCCAGTGGCACCATACGGATTACGCTCACGATTCCATCTCGAGTGGACCTCGAGATGTCAAATCAGGGTGGGCATGATGTCTGTCTGAGAGGCGTTCCCGCATCCCGAGTCAGTCTGGTATGGACACTGGGTGTGGTCCGGTCTGCACCGAAAGCCTTGCAGAACCGCTACATGCTGACTGCTCGCCGAGAAGTGGGGCGCATCATCAATCAATGCTTGCCGCTGGAGTATCAGGCTATCCGGCTACGGAAGGGAGAAGTGCGGCGGTTACTCATTGCTGCAGAGTGATTTAAAAAACCGGCTGGCAGCAGCTTCGGAGAGTGGTTGTTTATCCTTCGTATCCGCTTAGAATGATGCCATTGTGTAAACAGGCCCAATCGCGGACGAACATGAAAAAAATCCTGCCTCTTCTTCTGGCACTTGCCGCAAGTCCCGCTTTTGCAGCGATGTCACTGGATAAAATCATTCTATACCTTCAGGACAAACCGAACTCTCGGGAAGATATTGTAGTGACAAACCCGGATCAGGAAACACTTTACCTGCAAACCGAGATTTACAGGGTGGATAACCCCGGTCGCACTGATGAAAAACGTATTCGGGTAATAGACCCTAAAGACTTCAAATTACTGGTGAGCCCGTCAAAAGCGGTGATTCCAGCGGGTGAACAAAAACGCTTTCGTTTGATGTCGCTGGAGCAAAATCTGGACAGTGAAAAAGTCTATCGGGTGACCTTCAAACCTGTTGTGGGTGATATTAAATCCGATCGAACAGCATTAAAAATTCTGGTGGCCTACCAGGCTCTGATTTTTGTTCAGCCTGAGTCAGGTAGTTATAAATTGTCGCTGGATAAGTCTGGAAACGGTAAACTTTCTATTGCCAACACCGGAAACATCAATGTTGAAGTCACTGGTATCCGGTATTGTCCCGATTCTGGTCAGTGCGCGGCGATCGATCAGGGAGGGAGAGTATACGGAGGCGCGGAGCTGGCACTGGAAGGGGACTTTTCCCGTGGTGGATACCTGGAGTTTATTGCTCGCAGTGGCAAAGATTCAGAAAAACTCAAGCTGAGTCTTTGATACTTTCCTCATCAATTCATCTCTACTGTCAGGGTCAGGATATCTGTGTATCGATAGTCCTGAGGGTTAGCCAAATTGCTCGCGGGAATGGTTAATTCCAGTCGCATGTTCTCATCGCTATAGCCCTGGCAGTCAATGGATGAGTGGCCTTTCCAGTCCTTCTTTGTGTATACCCCCTCCTGAATCCTGCTCTTCTTTTTCGGGGGGAGCTCACTGGCAATTTTGACTTCATATTCAATGGTGTCTGCACTGGACGCACCGCCCAATAAAAATTGACCATTCCCGGTAGCGCTATCCGCCAAGAGTCTGAAGTCTGTCCCGGCAGTGGTGTACACGCAAAAATTTTGCTGTGCGGTGATGTCCGCAACGGGGTTGGGCATTTGCAGCGTCATATCTTCAAGCCCGCTGATTCGGATACTGGCACCAACTACCATAACAATATCTACCGAAAGTGGCGGTGACAGTTCCGTGCGATTGTCTGATGCCGTCGAGCCTTTGCAGATGATCGGGTTGTACGGGTTGTCAGGATCTCCCCAGGGATTGCACTGGTACAGGTAGAATTGCAGAGTCGCGCGGTACAAGCCGGGTGCCGGGGAAGTTGCGGTATTCGGTGTCAAGGATAACGATACAGGCGTTTGCTGGCCGTTAGCAGCACCGGCAAAGCGGGTATTGGTTACCTGGCCAGGTGTAATCGTTTTTGCTGTTGTCGCCGGGTGATGAAACTTTAACGTGACTGGGATATCGCCCTCGGGTCCACTAAACAGGAACTCTTGCCCTTGAGCCGGGCCGGTAATCTCAATGGTGTAGTCTCGAGAGGCCGTACAATAGGCGGCGTTCCACTCGTTACCTTCCCAATCTGCCCAACAACTACGGATACTAAATGGAATAGACAGGTCGCCGTTGTATACAACGGCGTGCTCGGTGTCATCAAGCCCGCACACACCCAGAGATTTTTCTGGCACAGGCATTATCGCAGAGCCATCGCCGCAGGGGTCCTGATTAGTGCTTTGCGCCAGTGCCTGGTTACTGGTAATGGCCCCTGCCAATGACAGGATCAGTATCAAAAAACGACAGCGGGGCGGGTTACCAGGTTTAATTGGCGGCATAGACTCCTCCCTTGGCTGGGCACTTTGCTTGGGCCAAGTCTACGATGCCAATGTTTATCCAGTCATCGGCTCCAGACTGTTCTGGGATCTCGACCTTGCAATCCCCCCATTGTACGGGCGGTACTCGTAAAGCTTCGGGTTTTCCATGTATTTCAATCTGGAATACGCCGTAATCGTCAGTAACCGCAGAGAACTCCCCGATGGAAATCTTCGTGTTGCGCAGAGGCCGATCACCATGAACCAGCCTGCCGAGTACGACGATTATCGTCTGAACTTCATAATCGGTGGTGGCGACATTACCGGGGTATAGCGTGATGGTATCACGGGAATCCCGGTAATCATGGAAACCATCGGCCAGGGGACGTAAAGACAGTTCATAGGTACGAAACGAGGGCAGGCTGATTACTGATTGGCTGCCCCCCCGGGCATAGCCTCGGCGGGTGCCGTCGATTAGAATTTCGAAATCCTGATCCTCGGAACCTTCAATATCGACGATGACCGCGCTGTTGAGCGTTCGCTCCCCACCCCAGGAAAAAGTATCTCCAGTTGTCATCAAGGAAGTACTAAAGCTTCCAAGATAATTGGTCGTTCGCGAGCCGGATACACGACTATTATTGCGATGGCTTAATGTGGACGTGAGATAGCCCCGCCTGCCTGCCAAGCGTGTCTGGCTGCCCAGGTAATAATCATCTTCCGAGATTTCGGCAGAAAATTGCTGTGAAACATCATGGGCCCACAGGTCTCTGTCATTCCAGTTGCTGCTGACTCCGACGCGGGCGAAGCCGTTTCCTGATTGGTCCCGATCGTACCGGAATGTGCCACCGCTACTCCATCGGCTGCCTCTGTAGCGAAACTGAAAATTAATCGCGGTCAGCTGTTCACTTCCTTCTGCGACGCTATGAGAAAGTCGGAAGTCACCGTACCAATATCGAGAACGTAACAGCCCGCGCTGAAACTCGAAGGTGGTCAGTTTCTCAGTTCCACCAAACTCACCGTCCAGAATAATTCCCGGTGTTTCGAATTGTTGAAGTCGGTCGCTTTCGCTATACCGAATGGAGGCTCTCCCGCCGAACACGGAGCTGCTAGCCGATAAATTTCGATTGAATGAACTGCGGCTTAAAATACTGAAACCGGCTGTGTCAGCACTAGAATCTGGCTCGCCGCTGATGCGGGTCTCACTCGCACCTATGTCAATATATGGGGTGTGCAGCAGCGCCGACAGGCGATACCCATGGCTACCTTCACTGCTGTAAATAAGGCTCGGGGATAGCTCAAAGTTTTCCTGAACCCATCGCGATCCAACTTCCAGTACCTGCTCTTTTTCGGTAGTCGCCGCGGTTGTAAAAATGCCTGCGCTGTCAGAGATTCTCCGGGCGAGACTCCCTTTCAGGTAGTAGCTATCGGTTTGCGAAGGTAGGGTTCTGTTATCGGCTTCTCGTGCAGGCTTACCGGCGAGGAGTTCCCAGTTCCACTCCCCGGACGGGGGGAGCAACCCATCTTTGGCAAAGAACTGAGTGAATCGGTTTAGCGGGCGACCACTCTCATCAAATGTGAGGACCTCTATCTCGTAGGCCCCACCCGGCAGATTGCTAGTATCAAGGAGCTGGTTACCTGCTTCAATCAGGGTGCTGAAAATCAACCGGTTATCGCGGTGAATTTCCACTCGTCCGCGAGTGGGCATGTTTACTTCCAGAGGTGTGCCCTCTCGGTAGTAATTGTCTGTTCGGCTATTGTTTGAGCTACGGTATTCAACGCCGTAGATGAAAGGCGATGGGATAAAACTGCTGAAATAGCTTTCGGGCTGCAGTAACCCGATGGAATATGCCTTGCCCTGGTAGTCGCGGCTCCAGTGGAGTTCGTGAATAAGTGGATCACCTTCATCAGTAGCAGACCAATGACTGTGCAGCGCGCTTTCCCCAAAGCTCAGAATTGAGGCACCAAACAGCGAGGCGCTTTGTGTCGCGGTTCCTTGGTTGGTGTCCACGCCGGACCAGGTACCGGTTAAATTCTGTATAAATGAGAACTTGCTGGTCGCTTCCGGGAGGTAGGGTGAGTCAATCGCGGCCTGTTTTGGGAGGTATTCTGGCGCGATGAATATGTCCACACGAAAGCGGCGCTCATCGTAAATAAGGCCGACAATTTCCGGAACTAAAAACCCGCAATCGCGCTGATTTTCAAGGCGGCACGTGCGGTGTGAATTGCGTGGCTGAGGCGCGCTTAGCGCGGAGAGTACGGCGTCCGGCTGCAGTGATTCCGGTAGTAGTTCAAGAACGGCATGGGGGTTTGAAAACTGAACCGACTGCAGATCTACCTTGACCTGGGCGGTGCCAACAGGTCGGCCGCCGAAATAAACATCGGCTACCAGACTTTCCGGCTCGGTGAGATCTCCAAATCCCGCAGGGGCTGAAGTTTCGAGAGTGAACGCGGCGGCTGCTGCACCCAATGCGAATTTGCAATGGGCGGCGAACACCAGCGCACACAAAATCCGAGCTACCGCGCTATTCATTTCGGGAATGAGATGTGCCGGCGATTACCGGCACATTGTCTTGTCTTACTGGCCAGTTACGGTAATTGTGAGAACATCCGTGTAAGAGGAGTCCAGAGCAGATTCCCACTGGCTGGCTGGAACCGACACAATAACCTGCGCATTGTTATCGGCAACTGCACACTCAACACCGTCGCTCAAGTCGAAAGTGCCAGCCATTTGACCGGTAGAGTTATCCACAGCGGAGCCTGCTGCGGTCGGGGCGATATCAGAGGTGAACGCGACGTTATACGTCAGGTCGTGACTGCTACCGTCGAGCAGAAAGCCAGTGGCGGAGTTCGCGGTTGCCGTTGCACTTTCAAATTCGATTGCGTAGGCACTATTGGCAAAACCAAAGCCGCCAACACAGAAGGCATCGCGGCCTTCCAGGGCAGTATTGGCGGGGGTGGTGCCGTCTGCAGTCATCGGAATACTGTCCAGGTTGGCAACAACAATTGCCGAGGTAATATTCAACGTGATGTCGACCGTTCCGGTAGAGGCGGTTTCATCCACATCTCCGTCTTGGGTAACGGCAACCGCCGACATTGCGGCCAAGGTGAAAAGAGCTGCACCGAGGGAGCGGGCTACATTCTTCATCATTTAATCCCTAAATACCTGAAAGTGTTTGTTGTTCTGGGGTGGTCATTTATTAGCCTGCCCCTGGCGTCTACTGCATCAAATTGGCGGTTTTTCCCCCAATTTCGTCGACTACGTGGCAATAATACCTGTTCTGTGACGTCAGTCACGGATTTTTTGTTGGGGTGATGTTTTTTGGGCGTTCGTATGCCGATACAGGGCGATTGGGCAGCTCGACGGGCCGCGTTTGTTCCCCTGTGCGCATGCAAACCTCGGCGATATAATGCCGCGCCTCAAAAGTCTTTCTTCCTTTATAAGTAATTAGTCACTAGTCCAACATCAGGTTAACAATGACCGTAAGAACCCGTATTGCTCCTTCCCCCACCGGCGATCCCCACGTAGGTACCGCCTATATCGCGCTGTTCAATCAGTGCTTTGCCCAGGCCCAGGGTGGCCAGTTTGTGCTGCGTATTGAGGATACCGATCAGGCGCGCAGTACCCCGGAGTCGGAACAGGCCATTCTCGACAGCCTGCGCTGGCTGGGGCTTGATTGGCAGGAAGGCCCGGATGTGGGGGGGCCTCACGGTCCCTATCGCCAGAGCGAGCGCGGCGATATCTACAAGAAGTACTGTGACGAGCTGGTCGCCAAGGGACATGCCTTCCATTGTTATCGCACCGCGGAAGAACTGGATCAGTTGCGCGCACAGTTGCAGGAGTCAGGCAAAGCGACGCTGAAGCCCAGCGATCTGGCGCTGCCGGCGGAAGAGGTGGAAAAGCGCAAAGCCGCCGGCGAGCCCTATGTTGTGCGTATGAACGTGCCAGAGTCCGGTACCTGTGTGGTGGAAGACCTGCTGCGCGGCACCATCGAGATCGACTGGGCCCAGGTGGACGCTCAGGTACTGCTAAAGTCTGACGGCATGCCCACCTACCATCTGGCCAACGTGGTGGACGACCACCTAATGGAGATCACCCACGTACTGCGCGGTGAGGAGTGGATCAACTCCGCTCCCAAGCACAAGCTGCTGTACGAATACTTCGGCTGGGAAATGCCGGTGCTCTGCCACCTGCCGCTGCTGCGCAACCCGGACAAAACCAAGTTGTCCAAGCGCAAGAACCCCACCTCTATCCTGTATTACCAGCGCGCCGGTTTTATGCCGGAAGCTCTGCTGAACTATCTCGGTCGCATGGGCTGGTCCATGCCGGACGAGAGCGAGAAGTTCACCCTGGACGAAATGCTCAAGCACTTCGATATCCAGCGTGTGTCCCTCGGCGGCCCGGTGTTTGATGTGGAGAAACTGAGCTGGCTGAATGGCCTGTGGATTCGCGAGCTGGAAGACGCGCAGCTGGCAGATCGTCTACAGCAGTGGCTGCTCAATCGCGAAAATCTGCTCAAGGTTCTGCCGCACGCCAAAGGCCGCATGGAAACCTTCGGCGATTTCGCCCCTCTGGTCGGCTTCCTTGCCTCCGGCAAACTGCCGCTGACCGAAGAGAGCTTCGCCAGCAATAAGATGGAGCTGGACGAGCAGAAGAAACTGCTGCAGTTCGCCCTTTGGCGCCTGGAGGCCCTGCGCAGCTGGAGCAAAGACAACATCTTTGCCACGGTGAAAGAGCTGTCTACCCAGATGGACGTAAAGCTGAAGGACTTCAACGCGCCGCTGTTTGTCGCCATCAGTGGAACTACCGCGTCATTTTCGGTTATGGATGCGATGGATCTCCTGGGACCAGACCTCAGCCGCGCCCGCCTGCGCCAGGCAATTGACGTGCTGGGCGGCGCCGGTAAGAAGGTGCTGAAGCGCTGGGAGAAGGAATACGCTGCACTGGGTTAAGCCCCACCGTATTCCGTGCGTCATCCCGGGCGGCTCACTGCGTCATCCCGGGCTCGACCCGGGATCCAGCGCCACGGAACCTGGATCCCGATACCGGATCAAGTCCGGCACAGGCTCTTCGCCGGGATGACGAAGTGGGAGAGGTCGGTATCACGGTGTGAAGGAGTCGGGGGTGACTGTGACGGCCCGGTTCCTAACTAATTGATTAAAAAGTTATTTTTCTTGTTGACAGTGGCCCGCGCATTGTTAAAATGCGCCCCGCTTTCGACGGAAACGTCATCTGAAAGCCACCCAATTTGGGGCCTTAGCTCAGCTGGGAGAGCGCAACACTGGCAGTGTTGAGGTCAGCGGTTCGATCCCGCTAGGCTCCACCAAATACAAAAAGGCCGCATCCGGAAGGATGCGGCCTTTTTGTATTTGGTGTTCCGTCATTCCGGCGTAGGCCGGAATCCAGAGTTTCGGAGTGCTGGATCCCGGGTCAAGCCCGGGATGACGGAGGCGGGCCGTGCTGGCTATCGCCGTCGCTCACTCTGCATAAATCGCGCCTTCCACGCCAGTCCCAGCATCATCAGAAAGTACACCGCCGTCGCCGGTGCCTGAAGATGAAAATCCGTGGTCAACATGATCAGCTCCGCCACAATCGCCATCAGGGTAGCGAAAGCCAGGCCCTGCATCAGGCTGTCCCGCCGGGTGCGCAGTGCGGTAAAGGCGTGAAACAAACTCCACAGCACCGCCGCCCCCAGCAACAGAGTCGCGGGCAGTCCGAACTCGATGCTGAACTGCAGGTAATCATTGTGGGCGAGATCGTAAAAGGTATTGATGCCCGGTCCCTTCACACTGGGGAACGACGAATAGAAGCTGCCGCCCCCGGTGCCACTGAGCGGGTGTTGCTCGATCAGTGACAGCCCGTACTGATTCACTTCATCGCGGGTTTCTTTGGTGAATGTCGTTTCTTCGATTTCCTGGCGCAGGCGATCCATCCCAAACCAACTGCCCACAATCATCAGGTCGATCACCATCAGGCTGGCCAGCAGAATGGTCAGGCTTTTACTGCGGTTGCGGATCAGCAGCAGGCCCAGTGCACCCACAATGGAAAGGCTGGCAAAAAATGCCGTGTTGGCCATGCGCGAGTGAGACATCACCAGGCCGATCACCATCATCGCAAGGCAGATACGCAAAACCGCCTTTCCGCCCAGCAGCATATTAATGATTCGCATCAGCCGGTCTTTGAGTTTGCCTCCACTGTGGCCGCTAAGGCTCGCAATCAGCAGGCCGATACCCAGACAAAGACACATCACCAGAAAATTGCCGAAATGGTTTTTATAGCGGAAGCCGCCGGTGGCAATACCGGAATTTTTGAAACCGAGAATCCAAGTGGTTTCCGCACCGGAGAGTGCCAGCAGCACGCCATAAAATGCCTGGAAAGTGCCCGCCAGTACCACAACCATCGCCAGCAGGCGCAGCCGTTTGGTACTGCTTACCAGGGCAAGTAGCAACAGCAACATACACCAGTAACTCAGGCCTTTTATCAGCGCGACATGTGTCTGGTTCGGGTCGAGAGACAGTGTGGCAGTAGAGAGCCCAGGGGCTGCTCGCAGGTGGGCCTCGGCAATTTGGGGGGCAAGTGTTTCCAGCAGGCCAATGGGAAGTGGCAGCTGCTGAATAAAAACCCAAACCTGAAACAGGCCGAAGATTGCCAGTAGCGGCCAGTAAGGGCGGAGTGCGTGGAGACCCGGGCGAAACAGGTTCAGCAGCAGCCAGCCCGCGGTCAGGGTAAATACCCACACCTCCATCAGCGACCAGGCCCAGGGGCGGTGAGAGCCCAGGGGAATCGGCAGCCAGAACAGCAGGGCAAGCAGCCCGTAGAACAGCCCGATTTCCAGGCGCGCACTGCCAGAGAGGGCAGGTGCCGGTTGTGAAAGTTCGGGGAAAGGCGCGTGACCAATCGCAGACATTGTTAAATCGTTCTATTTATCTGTTGAAGCCAGGGAAGCTGTTCCCAAACCAAAGCGTTTCAGGTTTTGAAATCAAAAAAGGCCCTTGCGGGCCTTTTCTGTTTGCGCGGGTTGCACGTACGGTGCACGCCTTGCAATTAGTTCGGGGAAGCTGCGGTGCCACCACCGCCGCCACCAGCGCCGGCGCCACTGATCACCGGAGGTGCAGGGGGGATCGGAGTGGTTGGGGTAGAAGTGCTGCTCGCCAGGGAGGAGCTGCCAGCCGGAGGCGCTGCCGCTGCAGTTGCCTGAGAGACCACGGAAGCGTCGGCACCGGCAGCAATTGCAGTGGCGGCAATAGACTGCGGGTTAGCACCGGCAGCCACGGCTGCGGTTACAACCGCTTCGGCAGAGGCCGGGTTTGCGGCAACGGCGGCGGCAACCACCGCTTCCGCGTTGGCGCCAGCCTTGATGGCGGCAGTTGCGATTTCTGCCGCTTTTTCAGGGGCTGCTGCCAGCGCCTGCTCCAGGGCTTCCTCGGTGCTCAGGCCTTCACTTTGTGCCAGAGCAATAACCTGATCCATGCTGTATCCAGCTTCGATGTATTGTGCAACATCGGCCATGGCTACAGCGCTCAGCAAGCTCGCACCCAGTGCGATCCCCAGTGCTGACTTTTTCATGCGTCCCCCTAATAAAGAACATTGTTTTACAGTGGATTCCATTCAATCTGCGGCCGATTGTAGCGCCCATACAGTAAATGGGAAGGCTATGCCACAGATAAAGTCGAAAAAAATTATTGTCCAGTGGTAACTGGTACGCAAAACAGAAAATTATTAGCTATTAATAGCTAGTGCATCCCTGGTATGCGATCAGGCTTCCGTATGTTTTTTATGCGGGCGCTTCTCGCCGGCAATATCTTCTTCCGTTTCCTCGGAAAATATATTCCCGGCCAGGTGCAAATTCAGCTTGCGGGAAAGTGCCTGAAACTCTTCCTGTTCCCGTTCGGCGGATGTCAGTAGCGCGTCAACTTCACGTCTGTATTGCATCAGTGTTTTATGAGACAGCCAAAGCACCATCGCCATCAGCGCAACTCCCGCGCCGCACAGGCCAACCGCCAGGCGCCAGAGTAATTGCAGTGCAGGCCCCGGGTGCCGGCTGACTGCAACCTGTCCTGCAATTTCCCAGCCACTTGTCACGTCAAGGGTGGCAATTGGCGGCTGTATCCGCACAAGTGCCGCAAACCAGTCCGGCACACCGGCAAAGTAATCCGGGATTGAAACAGAAGCCGGAGCCATCGAAGCACGAGTTTGTTGCGTGCTTGTGACCGTCGAAGAGGGATCTGCCGAATCGGCGTGGAATTCCCGTGCCGGTGAAAAGGTCACCTTTGAATAAGCACCACTATGGGTCACACCCTGCAGCAGGGTTTGAATGTAAAGCTCGGGAGACGCGCGCTCGCGCAAAGCGCTACCTAACTGCGCGGCCAGCAACGCCGCGCTATCGCGGGCCTGATGTGCCAGTAATTGTTGCGACTGCTCGCGGGCGATGAACAGGCCAATGGCGATCGCCGCGCAGAGCCCCAGTAACCACAGCAGCGCCTGCCGTACCAGCAGGATACTGGTATGCCATGGGTTAAAACCGTAGCGACGGTCCGCTCGGGCTCGGGGATAGCTCACTCGAATCTCCTTGTCTCGGGCAATACCGGACTAATCGAATACGCCTTCATGTTTCATGCGCGCCAGCAGCTCGGTCCACAGTGCCGAACCCGGCTGATTGCGCACTTTCGTGGCGGTCGCCAAAGAGGCGTTCAGCCACAGTCCCTGTGCGTTAAAACTGTACACCGGTTCCAGGTCGGTACGCTCCCGCGCGGGGAGAACATCACCGGTCATATTATCCAGCACCAGTGGGTGCTCTCCCGGGTTGGCGGAGTACAGCAGTACCATATGAGGCTGCCCGGCCTGCGCCGCCACCACATAAGTAAGACGGATTTTTTCCGGTGAAATACCGGCACTCGTCAGGCTGAACAGCTTGGCGATGGCGTAGTCCTCGCAATCGCCGCCGTTGGACGCCAGAAACTGAACCGGCGTTGCCCAGAAGTCCTCCTGCCCCCAGTGGGCCAGATCTTCCGCATACGGCACCCGGTTCAGGAAATGGTTAATACGCAACAGGCGGTGCCACTCCAGCGCCCGGGATTGCTCTGTGATCAGCTGCTGCCAGCGCACCAGGCGCCCGTGGGCAAGGGCACCGTATTCCGCATGTACCTCTTCTAAAAGAGGCCGGGACAATTTGGGCGCCTGGCCGGGGGTAAAGGCGCTCGCGGTGATCATACAGCCGGCCGCAAACAACCCAAGTAACGCGCAATTGACCAGCGCGCGATAGCACCTGCCACCACCTGTGTGCGCCTTATGTTGATGGGTTGCCCGACGGCTCCAGAAACAAAAGCTGCTACTACCAAACATCAGCAGACCTGTATCGTTGCGATCAAAATTCGATCAACCTCAATACAGTCTGGCACCGCTGGCGCGAACCCTTCGGTTCTGGCTCAAATTCACGTTGCCACAGGCGCCGCGACAAATTGATACAAATTCGTGCTCACGCAACGGAGGCGCGGGCTGCAGCAGGCAGAGCTATTCCCGCAGTGTTTCAGATAGCCCTTTGAGGCTATTTTCTAACCGCAATACCGCGCCTTAAGATGAATAAATAGGCGAAAGTGCCAGTTGGTATGCAAATTGCCAAAGAAAGGAAGAGAGATAGAGAAAGCTTCACGCGTCTTCGAGATAGCAGTGGATTATCGGTCTCCGGCACCCACTGGCTAGGCGCTCGCACTTAATCTTGAACTGTCATAATTAAGTGCTAAAGTGTGACGCCTTTCACATTGGCAGGTGGGATATCGGTGGCACCCCGAAGCTTTCAGGGAGTGAAGCAGCATTCCGCATTTGCGAGAAAAAGTATTTAGACGTTAAGGAAATAAACCATGCAGCAAGTGAAAAAAGCCGTTATCCCCGTGGCCGGCCTGGGGACGCGTATGCTCCCGGCAACCAAAGCGATCCCCAAGGAAATGCTGCCCATCGTCGACAAACCGCTGATCCAGTATGTGGTCAACGAAGCCGTCGCCGCAGGAATCAAAGAAATCGTACTGGTTACCCACGCCAGTAAAAACGCCATCGAAAACCACTTCGATACCTCCTTTGAGCTGGAAGCCCAACTGGAAAATCGCCTCAAGCGCCAGTTGCTGGATGAAGTCCGCTCCATCGTTCCGAAAGATGTCACCGTAATTTCTGTGCGCCAGGCCGAAGCCAAAGGCCTGGGCCACGCCATCAGCTGTGCGCGCCCGGTGGTCGGCGACAACCCCTTCGCGGTACTGCTGCCCGACGTACTGATTGATCAGTACGCTTCCGACCTTACCGCCAGCAATCTTGCCGATATGGTGAAAAACTTTGAAGCGAACAGTGCCAGCCAGATCATGGTCGAGCGCGTCGAGTGGGAAGAAGTGAGTAAATACGGCGTGGTGGACTGCCTGGGTGCAGATCTGCAAACCGGCGGCACCGCCAAAATTGACGGCATGGTAGAAAAACCGGAAGTCGACGCCGCGCCATCCAATATGGCCGTAGTGGGGCGTTATGTGCTGCCCGCCCAAATCTGGAACCTGCTGGAAAACACCGCTCCCGGTGCCGGCGGCGAAATTCAGCTTACCGATGCCATCGACGAACTGCTCAAACAGCAATCCGTTGAAGCCTACCGCATCGTTGGCCACAGCCACGACTGCGGCAACAAGCTCGGCTACATGAAAGCCCAGTTCGAATACGGCCTGCACCACGCCGAAATCGGCAGCAGCCTGAAAGAGTTCCTTGGCTCCCAGAAAGCCAAAACCACCGAACCCGCCTAGAGACGTCGCTAGTATTTCACTTCCCCAGCTCTTCATCCCGGCGCCAGCCGGGATCCAGCGATCGCAAAAAGCAGACCCGCCTGTGTGCAGTCCATTGACGATTTCGAGCGCGAGCGCTTTTGTTAATTGAAAAACAGCGCTCAATTTAGCCCCTCGGGGCTATTTATGGGGTGTTTGAGTTGGTGGTAGAAATGACATGTCTGCAATACGCGGCCAGTTCTCTGATTTCGGTCGAACAATAAGTGATATTGTGACTTTTGTTCGTCGTGTGGAGTTTTCTGTGGGTAGAGACACGTATTACTTGTGATGCACTTGCGGATGGCGTGTGATGTGTGTCACATGGTAGGATTCGCGAGCTTTTGCTCTCCTGGCCCTGTTGGGGAGGTCTTGGGGAGCGGTTGGGGTCGTAATTTCTAGAATTAAATCGAAATGAAAAAAGAGTCTCAGGCGCTGCGAATTGACAAAGCATCGGCTTGAGACAAAGTTGGGGGTTGGGGTGAATAGCACAAAAAAAGTACTGCTAGTGGTTACCGTCGCATTGGTTGTATCCGTGGCGACAAATATTTACGGCGCGATCCAGCACCGAAAAATCTCCAGTGAAGCCTCAGACGCGCAGGCGCAACTGGTTACCCTCCAAAAGAAAATTGCTGAGCTTGAAATGCACAGCAGTTCTACTTCCGGGCCGAATGCCAGGCCCAGTCGCGAAGAGTATATGGAGCGTCGCAACGCTCAATTGCGCAAGCAAAACTCTCTCGCACGCATGTCTACCCAGAAGCGTGAATCTCTTTCACGTAGCGAACAGCTCAGCCGCGAAGCAGTACAGCGCCGGCAGCAGGGTTCCGCGCAAACCATTCAATAATTCGGTCTTTCACGCCGGAAACATATAACGCACCGAGTTGGCTGGTATTGACTCGTAGACGGGAAATCACGAGGAGCCCTGTCATGGATCAGCAGTACCCAAAATCTGAAAAAATGAACAAAAAGAACACCATGGACACTTTAAAGCAGCTGCTTCTTCCTTTCGCCATTACCGCTTCACTCTTTAGTACCGCGGCTCAGGCAACCGAAATCACCGATCTCGAATTCGCCGACGCCAGCCTCGAGTCTTGTATTGACCAGGTGGCGGCCAGTGAAGGTTGGACGCAAATTAGTGAATTCCAGTGGTTAGATTGCTCCGAACCGGATATCCAGGACCTGAGCGGCATCGAGCAGCTCACCGCGTTAACCAGGGTTTCGCTGCATTGGAACTCATTGCACAACTATTCGGCACTCGGTGCGCTCACAGCCTTGGTTGATCTTGATCTGGCGGGCGTTGAAGACTTCGATGTCTCCGTTTTGTCCGGGCTGAATAACCTCCGTGGCCTGGGACTCAGTGTCTCAAATATTGGGGATGACGATTTCGCTGCGCTTTCAGGCTACGCGTTTTTCCCGAGTCTTGAATGGTTGAGCATTTGGGATAACCAGGTTACCGATATCAGTGCTCTGAGTGCCGCGTCTGGTCTTCATGGCCTGGATGTAGGCGGAAACCCGGTTTCGGATATTTCACCTCTGACGGGCTTTTCCCTGGAATGGATCAGCATGTGGGGCTCTCGGGTAGCGGATCTGAGCCCGCTGATGGGGATGCCCAACCTCAATTACATAAACGCCGATAGTTCCTGGGTCAAGGACCTGCCGGACGCAGTCGGTGCCGGTTTTAGCGATCTCGGTGCAGCGTTTCCTGCACTGACTGAGTTGTCGCTAGCGCAAAATGGGCTTGAGGACGACGACCTTGCGCAACTTGCCCAGATTACCGCGCTGCAAATACTCAACATCGAGTGGAACCTGTTCACTCCGGGGAGCGCTGAAGAGAGTGCGCTGATTGCCGCGGTACCAAGCTACAGCGGCTCAGTACTTCCCGTACGTTTCGATCAAGCCTACTTCTCTCCAACCGGCTATATCAACGCCGATGACGGCGACCACGAAATCTTTTTCACCGTTTCCGGCAGTGCGCTGGACGGTTCACCAATATCGGAAACATGCCTGGACCTGAGAAGCCCCGGTGGCGCAGGCGCCGGCTATTGCGACAGCTGGAACGGCAGCGCCGATGGTAGTGCATGGATCAGCACCTACGCAGAGCGTGGTGACTGGGCGCTGTACGGCAACGTGTGTATTGATGGCGGTGATTGCTGGGAAGTGACAAAACCGCAACTGGAAGTGATGGGTTTCAGCGACACGGTATTAACCGTCGACGGCACTGGCCCCGGAGATCTGGAAGCGCCATACGTTGACCAGCTGAGCTTCTCGGAAACCAACATCGATTTGGATGCGGCGCCAAACGGCTACGTTGCCGTAACTGTCGACCTTGTAGTTGAAGATGGCAATGGCTCCGGTTTCCAGGGCGGCTGGATCGAGATTCATCATGAAAACTGGGAGTCTGATAGCAAGTTCGTCAACTTCAGTGCTGGTCAGACTCAGGCGACATTCTTCTTCCACTCCGTCGATGCCGCCGGTAAATGGTTCATTAACTACATTGCTGCAGATGACTATGCCAACAACCACTTGCATATTGATGGCTGGCAGCTGCAAGCACAGGGCTTTCCAATTGAATTTAATGTGGCCAACGGAAACCCGGGTCCGATTGATATCTACAGCCTGAATTTCGCTGATTCGGATTTAACCGCTTGTGTTCAGGGTGTAGCGAGCGACAGCGGTATTTCCTATGTTCACGAGTTCACAGGTTTCTGGTGTCACGAACTGATTGACGATCTGTCAGGTATCGAACAACTGTTCATGCTGGATTATCTGGACCTTTCCACCACTGGCGACCAGCACGACCCGAATCGCAGTTCCTATTCCGACCTCTCGCCGATCGGCCAGCTGTCGAGAATGCAGAGCCTGCACCTCACCAATGCGAACATTACCGATATCAGTCCGCTGGCTGGTCTGCCGCTGCGCGAACTCAATCTGAACCGCAATCATCTGACAGACATCAGTGCTATTTCATCGATGCCTTCACTGGAGTGGTTTGATGCTGGTGAAAACGCGATAACCGCGATTCCGGATATTTCCGGTCTGCCGAGTCTTCACAGCATTTACATGGCGCACAACGCAGTCACCGATATATCCCCCCTCATCGGGCAAGAGAACGTTTGGGATGTTGATATCTGGGGTAACGCCATACCGGACAGTGACCTGGGTCTGATTAGTCCGAACGGCTGGTATAACGCCGACTGGGGCCGCCCCGAGATCACCGAGCTGACGATAGACCCGAGCACCATCGACCTCACCAATGGCAGCGTCGATGCAATGGTTACATTCAGTACTGCAGATCAGGAAAACGTCTACAGCAGCCAGGTATCTATTCATCTCGCACCCGAAGACACCGAAGCGCATTATGCATGGCTGGACGGCTCCGCTACCGAGGGCTACTTGCACGTGCCCGACTGGGTACAGCCTGGTGAGTGGGATGTTTGGGCTGAAATCGATCACCCCAATGGCTACTTCGATGTCCGCGCACCCGCCTTGGCTGCCATGGGCTTTAACACCCGGGTAACGACGACCGTTACCTATATCGACCCGACTATCGATACCGATGGCGATGGCCTGACTGACGAATTCGAACTTCAAAATGGCCTCGACCCTGAATACGCAGGTGACGCTGGAGAAGACGACGACAACGACGGCTTCACCAACCTGCACGAAATCATGGCGGGCACCGATCGCGGCGACGAGTACTCCGTCCCGAACGCAATGAACAACCCCGGCGAAGGCCGTTACCTGCTGGGTGAATTCGGTAACTTTGCTGCCAACGCATACGTTCTTGACCTGGCTGGCGATGGCGTCGGCGGTGATGATGAAGGTCGATTTGCCAAGCACAATGGCAGTGCGCACTTCATCTGGAACTACGATGGCAACGCGATTACCGGTGCAAACAATGGCTCTTATGTAAACCGCGATGACTGGTTTGTGCAGGAGCTGGGCTACGGCACCAAAGTTGAGGAATGGGTAGACAGCCTCTCAATTTTTGAGATCCAAGGCGGTGCTTCGCCTATATGGAAAATCGTAATGTCCGGTCGCAAAGTCTACCCGGATGAAGCGATTGATCCTGATGCGTTCACTTACATTTATGAATATCAGGTAATTGGAACCGGCTCTACCGCTGCACCTGCAATCACTTCTGGCATCTTTACCACACGTGTTGGTCTCGGTACCGATTACTTGCTGGACCCCACCTGGGTTACCCATCCCACAGAAGTTGTGTTGAATGGTGATGCTTCTGGCCATGTTGTGATCCCGTCCGAAGTCGGGGGCAGCGGCAACCAGCCCGTAACCTGGTCGACAGAAGGCGACGGCACACTGGTACTCGATTACCAGGGTGATAGTGCTCGTATCACCAACTATTTTGTCGAAGCCTTTGGTAAGGGTATCAAGACTGTCGTCGTGCACGAGTTCGACAGCGCCGCACCTGGCCTTTCAGGTTCGGCGGCAGCCGAACAGTCCATGTGGGAAGAGGTCACAATTACCTCTCTGGATACGGCGGATGTTGTTGGTCGCCTGGAGAACGCACCGGAAGGCGATCCTTCCGGTATGTCGACCTTTGCCTTGGTATTCAATGAAGACGGGTTGGGGCACCAGGAATTCTTGTCGGAAGGGCAGTGGTACCAGTCGGCACCATTTGGCTGGGAGATTAACGGCAACACCGTCATCGCACGCTATTACCGCGATGAAAACTGGAACTCCTACGGCGAGTCAGACTGCCAGGGGGCCGCTGAGTGTTACGAGCATCGTCAGCGACATGTCATCTTTAACGATGCGGAAGATACTTCCGGTGATGGCGAACTCGACCGTTTCTACATCACCATTCGCCAGGGTTTTGCAAATTACTGCGGCGAGCAGGTTTGCGACTGGCAGGGCTATGTCGGCCAGTTTGTGCGTGGTGTGCAAGACAGTGATGGCGACGGCATTCCGGATGAGTGGGAAATCGCCAATGGCCTGGACCCCTACAACGGTAACGATGCCTCCGAAGACCGTGATGGCGATGGCGCTGACAACTGGACCGAATACGCAATCGGCACAAATATCAATGTGTCCGATACGGATGCCGACGGTATCTCCGACGGCGAAGAATGGAACAGTGGTCTCGATCCGCTAACCTCTAACCTCAATGCAGACCAGGATGGCGATGGCTATCTGGACCTGCACGAAGTGAAGGTTGGCACAGACCCGCATTATGACGGCAGCACCCCCGCACCTCTGGCAGACCCCGGTACCGGCGAATTCATGTTTGCCAACTACGGCGGCTTCCAGGGCTCAAACTATGGCGCTCTGCTGAACCTGGAGTCCGACACATCGAGCCGTTTGAGCACGCAGCAGCACGATATCGCCGGCACCTGGAACTACACCGGAACCTATCTGGAAATCGACCTGGGCAGCTACGTCGCGTCTGAAGAAACATCCTGGAATGCACTCGCGCAACAGGACGTGCTGCAGCAGGTTCTTTATGACAAGGTCTACTACTTCGAATTCGACCAGGGCGATGGCAACACTACCTGGAAACAGGTGATTGTTGGCCGCCACCACTACCCGAACGGCGAGCTCGCGGACGCGGGTTACACACAGGAGTGGGATCACAACGTCGTTGGCAGTAGCGACCTCTTCAATGCAGGAATAGGCGAGGGCGAGTACGCGACCATTGTTTACGATACCGTCGGCAATGAAGATCCGGTGCTAAACGTAGGCCCGACGATTCTCGCGCTGAATGACAACCCGGGAACCAGCAGTGACGCGCTGAACCAGCGCAGCGATCTTAACTGGAACTATAACGGCAGCGGTGTCCTCACTGTGGCCTACGGCAACGGTAATACCACGCAATATCGTTTTATCGACAGTATTGGTGATACGCGCAATGCGTTGGCTGTTTACAACTTTGACGGCCAACGTTTCGCCACCAGTGTTCTTTTCCATAATCATGTGGACCTCGGCCTGAACGAACAGGAAGTCGTAGGCCAGTACGTATCGAACGGCGATGATTCCGTAGATGGCGTACCGCAATTTGGTCTCGAATTCGCGGCCGATGGTCAGGCATACCATCTCTCATGGGATGGCAGTCAGTGGAACCGGGCAGGTTGGTCTTACGGCTGGTACCTGCAGGGGCAAACCATCATTGCTCGTGCCTGGATGGACACAGACAACTGGCAGATTTACAACGAATCCACCTGTGGCAATAACGGGGTTAACTGTGTGTTCTGGCGGGAACGCCAGTTCACCATCAACGATATTTCTGGTGAGGAAATCTATTTCACCAACCACCAGATCTTCGATTGGGATTATGACGGTACCTTCGATAACGACTACTGGAATGGCTATGTCAGCATCTTCCAGAAAGTCGTACCGCCCGGGGACTTCGATAACGATGGCATCATCGATGACGAAGACCTGGACGACGACAACGACGGCCTCACCGACCAATTCGAAATCGACAACGGTCTGAATCCGCAAGACGCCAACGACGCCTTCGGCGATAACGATGGCGACGGTTTCAGCAACCTGCACGAAGCAGTGGTTGGTTCTGACATGAACGCAGATGGCTCCATGCCACTGAGCCTGAGCAACCCCGGTGCCGGTCGCTTCCTTCTGACCAACGAAGGCGCCTTCTTTAATGGCTCCGGTGGTTATGTCATCGACCTCGAAGGCGATGGCGCAGGCTTTGACGACAATGGACGGATCGCCCTCTGGAATGGCAGTGCCCACTTCACCTGGGAGCACTCCGGCAACGCAATCTCAGCAACCACCGATGGCAACTACGTAAACCGAGACTGGTGGTGGGTCGATGCCATCGGCCAGTCTGATGAAATCGAGCGCTATGTCGAGCAGTTGTACATCTATTTGCAAGACGACGCGGGCGATTACCCGACCTGGAAAGTGGTTGCGATTGGCTACAACCGTTATGTCAGCGGCATGTTGGCCGATGAACCCTTCGTCGACGTATACGAAGCGCAAATGATTGGTGCCGGCAGTGTCGCTAGTGATGTTCCGCTAATCGCGGCCGGCACTTACGCTACCGAAATTGCGATTTCCGAACATGACAACATCACTCCGTCCAACCTGTTTACCCCGACCGCGGTCGAGCTGAACGGCGACCAGACCGGTGTGGTATTCATCGATCCGGAAGTCAGTGGTAGCGGCGATGTCAGCGTAGACTGGAACCAGGATGCCGATGGCAGCCTGCAGCTATTCGATATCAACAGCGATGCCAAAACGACCGTCTACTTCGTGGAAACCTTCGGCAAAGGCGTTAAGACCATTGTGCTGCAGGAATACGAATCCACGTCTGGTGTATACGGTCGCGCAGCTGCCAATGACTCCATGTGGCAACAGGAAAACGTCAGCGAACTGAGCGAAGCCGATGTACTGGGTACTTTCGTAGATACACCGGAAAGTGCCTATGAAGGTAACAACAGCTTCGGCCTGCAATTTACTGCCGGAGGTGTCGGTAGCCAGGGTGCCTGGGACAACAGCGACGGCTTTACCGCCTACGTCCCGTTCACCTGGTACATCGATGGCAATGCCGTAATCATCGAATACTTCCAGGATGAATACGGAAACTACTACGACGACCAGAATTGCTACGGCGAGTGGAGTTGTTACAAGGCCCGCGAACGTCAATTCATCATCAACGACACCGAAGATCAGGACGAAAACGGATACACCGACCGTCACTACGTCACCATCCGCCAGGCCTTTAACTACTGCGGCACCGGCGAATTGTGTGACTGGCAGGGTTACGTATCCCAGTTCGATCGTATCTTCGATGCGGACAATGATGGGCTGCCCGACGCTTGGGAAGCCGCTCATGGCCTGAACCCCAACGACAGTGGTGACGCCTTTGGTGATAACGACGGCGACGGCCTCGACAACACCGCCGAGTTCGCTCAGGGCACATCACCTTCTTCTTCAGACTCTGATGATGACGGTATCGACGACGGCTTCGAAGTGAATGCTGGCCTCAACCCGCTGGATCCGTCAGACGCACTGGTCGACGCCGACGGTGACGGTTACACCAACTTCGAAGAAGTGATGGCGGGTACCGATTTCAATGAAATCAGTGACTTCCCGGCGGGTGACCTCTACTACACCATGGGGATCGAATCCGACATCGTCTGGGGGGCTGGCGTAAGCTGGGCCGACCAAGGCAGCGGCCAGGATTGGAACTACCGTAGCTTTGCCGCCTTCGGCAATAGCCCGCTGTTTATCGACGCAAATGGCACACAAACCATGCGCGCCGATACCCAGGGTAAATTCGATGTGGCAGAGCGCTTTATTGATGTCACCGGCACCAATGATCCGTTCGTATCCACGTTCTACGGCACCAGCGGTTGCCCGGCAGGGGAAGACTGTGTTTCCCAGATCAACTTCGACGGCAATTTCTGGAGCCGTAGCGATGGCTCAGAAGGTATGGCCACCAGCGACCGCAGCCTGATCATCAACTCGGAACTGGTCGAAGCCGGTGAGCAAACCCGCTACACCTGGACCACCTTCCGCGTGAAGAAACCGGATACGCTCACCCTGGCCGATATCAACGGCGTGTGGCACCTCAGTAACTGGGGCCGTGAGTTCGAGCGCGACGGCAGCCTTACCGAAGGCCACTACGTAGGGAACGCAGACTGGCGGTTCAATGGCGATGGCACCTGTGAAGCGGTAACCGCATTTGAATATCACGATGCCTGGGCGCCCTTCGACGGCCAGAATTTGGCACCAGAAGGTGTTGATGAAGAATCTGGCCAGGACAACCTGGAAAGCTGCAGTTACACAGTGGACCCAATCCAGGGCCGTGTCCTCGTTGACCTGAAGCTCGGTGGTGACGACGAAAACAGCGTTGTTGAGTTCAAAGTCGATGCCGCAAAACAGCGCATGGTCAGCATCTACATGGATGATGAAGACTGGGGTGCTGGCGTTGGTATGGTAATGCTCATCAAAAAAGGTGACGCAGCGACCTACGCTGACAACAGCGCACTGAATGGCACCGTGTTTATGGCCGGCAACCTGAGCTTCCTCGACTGGGGCAACGGCGTTGACTACCGCTCTACCGGTGCCCGAATTGCACGCTCCATTATCGACTTCGATGGCAACGGTCCTACCGACGGCGAAGGCTACAACGCCTGTACCCTGCAGCGGATCGAGAAGTTCCAGGGCCACGCCTTCTGGGGCTTTATCGGCGCCGATGCCGGGCAAAACCCCTGGCAGTCCGCAACCGCGTCCTATCCAATTCAGTGTCGTTACCGTGTGAATTCCGACGGTAGCGTAGACCTGGAGCAGGGCGAAGAAGGGACTATGGCGTACACCCAGTTCCACCTGGATGCCAATACTGAAATGCTCACCGCCACCTATATTGGCAACGGGTATTCCGAGCAGCTGATAGGCATGGTGTTGAATAACGTTGCCGACCCGCTAACCGCCTCAGTGCGCTTCACCGACTTCGGTTTCTACGATACCGATGGTGACGGCATGGCAGATACCTTCGAGATTGCCTACGGCCTGGACCTGAACGGCGACGACAGCGGCATCGACCTGGACGGTGATGGCCTCAGCAACCTCGAAGAGTTTGAAGCGGCTACCAATCCTCTGGAGAGTGACACCGACGGCGATGGTATGGGCGATGCCTACGAAGTTGCCAACAACCTCGACCCGAATGTGGATGACGCCGCAGCTGACGCCGATGGAGATGGCGCGACCAATCTGGAAGAGTTTGAGGCTGGGACTAACCCGTCAGATGCCGGATCGAATCCCGGAGGAAGGGGGCAAGTTCAAAATGACTTTAATGGGGACAGAATTTCGGATCTTTTATTCCAGGATGAGCGAGGTAACGTCGTAATATGGCAAATAAAAGGTGCGGAACGAGATTTAGCTCGATGGATTGGATCTATGTCCACACAGTATGAAATGTCGGGTATTGGAGATTTCGATCGTGACGGAGATAGCGATCTCTTGTTTAGTGACGTAAACGGGAACCAAGTAGTGTGGACCATTGAGCAGGGCGTTAAACAGTCTGCTAAATGGATTGGCCGGATTGACTCAAAGTACAAGTTTGTTATTGCAAAGGACTTCGATGGTGACTTTGACTCGGACCTCCTGTTTCAAGATCAAAGTGGTAACTTAGTAATTTGGTTAATGGAAATGGGCGAGAAGGTCTCTTCTAAATGGATTGGGACTATTGCTGCAGGGTACGAATTTTCCGGTAGTGCCAATTTCGATGATGACATAGATTCGGACATAATCTTTAGCGATCACTCGGGAAATCAAATTATCTGGATTATTGAAGATGGAGTGAAGCAGTCTAGTTCTTGGGTCGGGGCAATGAGCAGTCAGTACAAACTAGCTCTCATAGGAGACTTGGATGGTGATAAAGACTCCGACCTACTATTCGAAGACGGAAATGGAAATGTGGTCATATGGAATATCGAAGAAGGTTTCAGGCAGTCAATGGCTTGGATTGGGGCCATAAATAAAAAATATGCGATAAGCAAAATAGGCGATTTCGATAGCGATGGAGATGGTGATATTTTATTCTCCGATTCAAGTGGAAATGTAGTGATTTGGACTATTGAGAATAGAGTTAAGGTTTCGGCTGCTTGGGTTGGGAATTCTCCATCTGGGTATCACTTGAGTATGGTCGAGGACTATGATGGCGACGGCGACGCTGATATTTTGTTGAATGATCATTACGGGAACCAAATTATATGGGAAATCGAAAATGGTAAAAGGCAGCGAGAAAAGTGGATTGGAAGAGCGTCGATCGGATACACCCTTGTTGATCTTTAGAGTCTATCGACAACGTTGAAGGAGGCATACCTAACCAGGTATGCTTTCGACTATCTTTAATATAGCTATTTAGGGTTGGCAGGATAGTGATGCAGTATAAGTCCTGGCACATTTTAGTTTTTGCGTATGTCGAGATCACTGGCTAATTTTATATTCTAGGGCGTGAGGAACGGTGTTTATTCACCAGTGATTTCCGTTTGATTTTTCAGTAATAAATTTAAAGTTGTGGCGTAGATGACGGAAGGTTGCAGATTTACTAAGCCTGTTTTTATATTTTCATTGCCAAGAAGTGGGTCGACTCTGATGCAGAGGGCCTTGATTAGCTCAGGAAAAATTAGTACATCTTCCGAGCCTTGGATATTGTTACCGTTGTTGAGCTACAAAGACGGTTCTCGTGTTTTGGCCGATTATTGGCATGGACATGCATTGCGCGCTTTGTCGGATTTTTGTGACACCTCATGTGAAAGGAAGAAGTTCGATGCATTGATTAAGGAGGCGCTGATCAGTATATATTCTGAGGCATCTTGCGGTGCTGAATATTTCATTGATAAAACGCCCAGGTATTCCTTAATATGCAATGAGATCCAGGAGTTATTTGGTAGCGAAGCTAAGTATATTTTTATTTGGAGGCATCCGTTATCTGTCGCCAAGTCAATTTTCACAACTTGGGGGGAGGGAAAATGGAATATTTCCTCGTTTGAGGTAGATTTCAAAGTGGGTGTAAAAAATATGGTAGATTTGCACTCGCGCCTCGAAGACTCAGTGGCAATTAAATATGAAGATTTTGTTAGTTGCCCTGATGCGGAACTAGCTAGTTTAGCTAAATATCTTCAGGTGGATGATTTGGATGCGGAAAAACTGGACGATGGCTCTAGTTTGAAGGGGCGAATGGGAGATCCTACTGGAATCATCAAGTTTAATAGAATTACCGCTGCGCCAGATAATGATTGGATTAAATTTTTTGATAACCCGATTCGTGTCTACTTTGGTCGTAAATTAATAAAAAAATGGATTGGGGAAGAGTCGCTCCAGTATATGGGGTACGACTATAATTCCACCGTGGATAGGTTGAGGTATTTTAGTAGCTTGAATGGTTTGTTTAAACCTGCATTTATAAAAGATTTCTTCACTATGATTTACTATTTTTTTTATAAATATCTTCAGCCTGAGGCGATATTGGGTGCATTGAAAACTAAGCGGGCGTTTATTTTAAAGTGACATTTTATACTCGTTCGTTAACTGGTGCATTTTTTTTCGTGTTTTCGGCTGCGCTTTGTTTGATTTATGCTTCTGACCCGATGGATGTTTCTTGGGGGGCGGAAAGTAATTTGTTTTTAAAGTTTCTCCCTTATTATTTAATGTTGATGAGCCTTATCTGTTATCCGAAAGGGCGGCGAGTTAGATTTTCAACGCTTTTTTTGATGGCACCATTTTTTTGTTTGTTTTTTATAGCGCTTTTCGGTGGTGTGCTTGGATATATTGAGTCGGGAAAAGTAGAAGAAAGCTTTCTAAGTCGTGCATTGCTCATGATTGCTTTTTTTGTTGGAGCTCTTGCGTCAAAATCGGAAAACACTAGAGAATTGGTTTCAAACACTATGGCAAAGGCCTTTGTGATGTATGCAGTTTTTGTATCAATTGTCATTTTGTTTTGGGTTAGCGGAGTGTATACGATATCTAAACCTCACATTTATCACGAGGATGTTGTTTTTCTTGTTCCTGGTGTGATTGCCTGTCAGCTGTATTTGAGAAGTGGGTGGATGAAAGCTATCTTGATCTGTCTTTTTATTCTTTCCCTCATTTTAACAAGAAAAAACACAGGGTATGCTTTAGCTTTTCTCTCGGTTGCTTTTTTAGCTTATTCAAAGAGTAAGAGTTTATATGGCCACTGGTTGTCAATCTATAAACTATCTATTGCTGGCGCAATCATATTTTTTCTTCCCGTAGTATATTACATTGTCGATAATAGGCATCGTTATCTGCCGGATGGGAGTCCGGAAGTGAGGTTGAAAACTTATTCTGAACGATACTACCAATTTTTGGATAGCCCAATTTGGGGAAGCTTTTATACGAGCAGTCCAATTGAGAGGCTTGAAACAAAATTTGGATACCTCTATATCCCCAGTCATTCTGATATTCTTGATATTTTGGCATTTGGGGGCCTGATTTCGGTCGCGATTTTATTCTTTTACGTGTTTCTCATTATTAAGCACTTCATGTTGTCCAAGGGTAGCATGGTGCAGTTTTCGAAAGAAAGTTTTTTGTGGTGTTCATGTGTTTTTGCTGGTCTGCTGACTATGGCGGTCAATCCAATTTTACATCAGGTTAAGTTGATTATAATTTTTTGGTTTGCTTTGGGGTGGTGTGCCTTTGGTGCGGCTGATTGTCGGGGCGCTCCACTAGCATGTCAAAATGTCAAAGTAGGTGCCTCCTGATATGAGCAAAATTTTAGTTAGTGGTCTCCATCGTAGCGGTACTACGCACCTCGGAAAGTTGCTAAGTGAGTCAGGAGAGTTGTCGGTTCTTCATGAGCCAGCTAATTATTCTCTAGGGGATGGCAGGGTTCCATGCTGGTATCCAAGTAAGAGCGTGATTGATGCTGGGGGCGAAAATTTTTCTAGAGACATCTTGGATCCTAGGAAAGTAAAGCCCCGATTAGTTAAACGCGCAGATGGAGAAAGCTATGTTAAAAGCTGTTTGCGTACTATTTTTGGGGGGGAGTTTGAGAAGAGTTTAAAGGCGGCCAAGTCCAATTCGTCAGGTGTTCTTGTAAAGGACCCATTCTTATTGAGACTGGCTTCAGATTATTCAGCATGTGGCTATCATGTTGTTGTCACTGTGAAGCACCCGCTGTCTAACTTACACTCAGTTTCTTATCAAGGGTGGAGTTTGAATAAAGACGACTTTTGTGAGGATATTTTTGGGTGCGAGTATCGAGATTTTCTTTTGGATGTGGGGGGGATTTTCAGCCCCGAGCAGTCCGACTTTTTGTGGTTATGGTTTTTTTTGCACCGTGAGTTGAAGTGTAGCGTATTTTCCGGCTACTTGATTTGGCATCAAAGGTTTTGTGAAAGGCCGCTTGAATTGAGGTCTCTACCTTTGGTGGAAGACTTCCAATTGTCTAAAGATAAACTCGAAAAGCTTTTAGTGTCGACGATGATGTCAAGTAAAATAGAGAGAAATGGAGAGTTGCATCAGGTCACTAGAAACGCGAGCGCCATGTCAAAGGCTTGGCGCGGCTCGTTCACTGATCTACAGGTTCAGTTCGTGGAAGATTATTTTGGTTCCATTATTCACTATTTTATGTCTAAGAGCTGCATATGATACTTTCGATCATAACTGTTAATTTCAATAACTTACCTGGTCTTAAATCCACATTCGAATCTTTATCAGCTTGTTTAGCTAGTGGGCGCATTCGATGGGTAGTCGTTGACGGTTGCTCATCAGATGGTAGCGTGGAATTTCTAGAGGAGAAGTTGTTACTTCCTGAAGGAAGATATATTACCTTTTTATCTGAGCCTGATGATGGCTTGTATTACGCGATGAATAAAGGAATAGGGCTGTCTGTAAGTGATAGTTTTTTGCTTTTTTTGAATTCGGGTGACTTACTTGGTTCAGATTTGATTGATATGTTAAAGCGACCGCGGCTCCTAGCTAAAAGAGGTAAGGAGTATGATGTTTTTATTGGTGCGTCACGTCGTTTTTCGCAAGACAAAGTTTATGTAAAGCTCCCTCGTAGTATACGAAATTCAGCGACAAGGATGGTATGTGAGCATCAAGCGTTTATTGTCAAAAAAAGTGTTCTGAAAGATATTCGGTATCATACGGAGTATAAGCTATCGGCAGATTTTGACTTTATTGGGCGCATACTTTTATCTATTGATGAAGGCAGGATTTACATAACTGAACGAGTTTTTTGCTCTTTTGAGTTTGGCGGTGTCTCTAAGTTACGGCGCTCGGAGGCAATTTTGGAAGATATGCTAATTCGTCGTAGGTTGTATAAGTTTCCTTTTTTGATGAATATGTGGTATGGCTTGCTTCATTATCTGTGGGATTTTGCGAAGACGGCTACAGGGGGGGTGCGTTAACTTGATGCACATAAAAGAGCTGGATTTTTTTTCGGGTGGCTATGACCAGTTTGTGAATGTAGTCGCTGCAAACTTTGGTAGTGATGTCAGGAAGGTTGTCGTTACCCCGAATGTGGATTTTTGGGTGCGTGCAAATAGTGATTTAAGTTTTAGACGCACATTAAAGTCTGCAGATTATTTGATTTGTGATGGTACGCCAATCTATTGGCTTATGAAGATTAGAAGTTTACTTTTTGGCGATAAGTCTGTATCTAAAATTACTGGTTCTGACTTGTTGTCAATATTTATCGAAAAAGTTGCTAAGTCTTCGCCGAAGATTTTGTTTATAGGTGGCGAAGATGGAGTGGCACAGAAGGCTTCTGCGCATTTTTCGAAAAAATTTGAGATCGATCAAAGCAGACTCTCTGCTTATTGCCCTCCAGTGGGGTTCGAAAAATGTCCAGTTGAAATGGCCAAACTTGTAAGTTTTATTAAAAATGAGAATCCAAACTATATATTTCTTGCATTAGGTTCTCCTAAACAAGAGGATTGGATTTTTAATAATCGCAGTAAATTTGGTTTCGATGTTGCATTTTGTGTGGGCGCCGCTTTCGATTTTGTTGTTGGGCATAAGAAAAGAGCTCCATTGTTCATGCAAAGAGTAGGGCTTGAATGGTTTTGGCGACTTTCGAATGAGCCGGCTCGACTTTGGCGTCGATACTCTCGAAATTTAATTAGTTTGCCGTCATTATTTTTGTATAGTTTGAAAAGATAGTTTTTTATGTTAGTGAAAAAGGCAATTATTACCGGTATTACAGGCCAGGACGGTTCCTATCTGGCAGAGTTCCTGCTTGAAAAGGGTTATGAAGTTCACGGCATCAAACGCCGAGCGTCCTCCTTTAATACTGATCGTATCGACCATATTTACCAGGACCCTCACGAGCCGAATCCGCGCCTTAAGCTGCATTACGGTGACTTGTCTGATACCTCTAACCTTACCCGTATCCTGCGCGAAGTGCAGCCGGACGAGGTGTATAACCTTGGCGCCCAGAGCCATGTAGCGGTTTCTTTTGAGGCTCCGGAATACACTGCGGATGTGGATGCCATGGGTACGCTGCGTCTGCTGGAAGCGATCCGATTCTTGGGGCTGGAAAAGCAAACTCGTTTCTACCAGGCGTCGACTTCTGAGCTTTACGGTGAAGTTCAGGAAATTCCCCAGAAGGAAACCACGCCGTTCCACCCGCGTTCTCCCTATGCGGTAGCAAAAATGTACGCCTATTGGATTACGGTTAATTACCGTGAGTCCTACGGTATGTACGCCTGTAACGGTATTCTGTTCAATCACGAGTCTCCCCGCCGCGGTGAAACTTTCGTAACCCGCAAAATCACCCGCGGCCTTGCGAACATTTCTCAGGGCCTGGAGAAATGCCTGTATATGGGCAATATGGATGCGCTGCGCGACTGGGGCCACGCCAAAGACTACGTGCGTATGCAATGGATGATGCTACAGCAGGAGCAGGCGGAGGACTTCGTTATTGCTACCGGCAAGCAGATCTCTGTACGTGAGTTCATTCGTATGAGTGCGGCAGAGCTGGGTATCAAGCTGGCGTTTACCGGTAAGGGCGAAGCCGAAGTGGCTACCGTGGTTGAGATTGAAGGTGACAAGGCGCCGGGGGTTAGCGTTGGTGATGTGATTGTTAAAGTCGATCCGCGCTACTTTCGTCCCGCAGAAGTGGAGACGCTGCTTGGCGATCCTTCCAAAGCAAAAGAGAAGCTGGGTTGGGTGCCGGAAATTACCGTTGAGGAAATGTGTTCCGAAATGGTCGCACATGATCTGGATCAGGCCAAGCGGCATGCGCTGCTGAAAGAGCATGGGTTTGATATTAGTGTGGCGATGGAATAAGTGGAGCTCTTTGAGTCTTGTAGAGCTGGATCCCGGATCGAGTCCGGGATGACGATTTTCCGGATTCTGTGAGAAGTCCGGAATGACGGTGCAATTAATAGAGTTTTTATGGCGGATAAGAAAAGAGTATTTGTCGCCGGCCACCGCGGGATGGTGGGTTCGGCGATTGTGCGACAGTTGGAGAATGATCCTTCTGTTGAGGTGGTTGTGCGTACCCGCGGGGAGTTGGATCTGGTGAGCCAGCAGGCTGTTTCAGATTTCTTTGCGCAGGAGAACATCGATCAGGTGTACCTGGCGGCAGCCAAGGTGGGTGGTATTGTGGCGAACAATACTTACCCGGCCGAGTTCATTTATGAAAACCTAATGATCGAGTGCAACATCATTCACGCTGCGCACACGGCAGGCGTACAGGAACTGTTGTTCCTTGGTTCCTCCTGTATTTATCCCAAGCTGGCTGAGCAGCCCATGAGCGAGGCTGCGCTACTTACCGGTGTATTGGAGCCTACCAACGAGCCTTACGCGATTGCCAAAATTGCCGGTATCAAGTTGTGCGAATCCTATAACCGCCAGTATGGGCGAGATTACCGCAGTGTCATGCCCACCAATCTGTACGGTGAGAACGACAACTTCCACCCGCAGAACTCCCATGTGATTCCGGCCCTGATGCGCCGTTTCCACGAAGCCAAGCTGGCCGGTGATGGCGAAGTGGTTGTGTGGGGCAGCGGTAAGCCCATGCGGGAGTTCCTGCATGTAAATGACATGGCGGCGGCTAGTGTGCACGTGATGAATTTGCCGCAAGCGCAATATCTGTCATGTACCGAGCCTATGCTGTCTCACATCAATGTGGGCACCGGGGAAGACTGCACCATCCGTGAGCTGGCGGAGACCATGGCAAAAGTGGTGGGTTTTGAAGGACAAATTTCCTTTGATGCGACCAAGCCTGATGGCACGCCGCGCAAACTGATGAATGTCAGCCGCCTGGCGGATCTGGGCTGGCGCTACTCCGTTACTCTGGAGCAGGGCTTGGCAGACACCTACCAATGGTTCCTGGCACACCAGGCCGATTTTCGGGGCTGATGCCGTTATGGCAAAGAAATTGCCTCTGGATACCTTTAAGACGGTGGTGTCTTCCACACCACTGGTTTCCATCGATTTGGTGGTGCGTAACGCCGGCGGGGAAGTCCTGCTCGGTGAGCGCCTGAACCGGCCGGCGCAAGGGTACTGGTTTGTGCCCGGTGGGCGCATTGTCAAAGGCGAGTCGCTGGCCGATGCCTTCCTCCGCTTAACAGAGGAGGAACTGGGCGTCGCTGTGCCGATAGAGAAAGCGGAATTTATAGGGCCATTCGAGCACTTTTATTCCGATAGTGTCTTTGGGGCAGCGGAAAGTGAAGGTGTTTCCACTCATTACGTGGTCTTGGGTTATGTGATACCGCTGGATCTTGATCTTGCGGCACTACCCAACCAACAACATGGAAACTATCGCTGGTGGCCGGTGGATTCCCTATTGGCAGATCCTTCAGTACATAAACATTCCAAGTGGTATCTCGATCGAAATGCAGAGTGATCTGTAGGTACCACGCTCGAAACAGAAAGAATGACGAGATGATTTTACCCGTAATTATGGCCGGTGGTTCCGGCACACGTCTTTGGCCGCTGTCCCGGAAGCTATTCCCCAAGCAGTTTCTCCCCTTAACCGAAGAGGCGAGTATGCTGCAGAGCACCTGTGCGCGTCTTGCGGATATTGATGCGCAACCGCCCTTGCTGATCTGTGGTGATGACCACCGCTTTATCGTTGCCGAGCAATTGCGAGAGGCGGGCGAAGCGCACAGCGGGATTTTACTTGAGCCTGCCGGTCGCAATACGGCACCGGCAGTGGCACTTGCCGCACTGCGCGCAACCGTAGGCCGCGGTGAGGATCCTCTGTTGCTGGTGCTGGCTGCAGATCATGTAATCAAGGATGTGGGAGCCTTCCAGGCCGCCGTCCACCGTGCGATTCCCCTGGCGGAAGCGGGTAAGTTGGTAACCTTCGGCATCGTGCCCACCGCGCCGGAGACCGGATACGGTTATATCCGCAAGGCGGGTGCGCTGGATGACGCGGTAAGTGCATTCGCCGTCGAGCAGTTTGTGGAAAAGCCGGATCAGGAAACTGCAGAAGAATATCTGCGCAGTGGTGATTTCTACTGGAACAGTGGTCTGTTCCTGTTTCGCGCCAGCCGCTATCTGGAAGAGCTCGCCAGGTTCCGCCCGGATATTCTCGCCGCTTGTGAAAAGGCGATGCAGGGCGCCACCTTTGATGTGGACTTTGTTCGCCCCGCCAGCGAGGCGTTCCTTGCCAGCCCGGATGACTCCATTGATTACGCGGTTATGGAGCATACGCGCGATGCGGTAGTGGTACCCATGGACTGCGGTTGGAGCGATGTGGGCTCATGGTCTGCCCTGTGGGAAGTGTCGGACAAAGATGAAAATGGCAATACCGCCAAGGGCGATGTGATCCTGCACGATAGTCGCAATTGCTATGTGCAGAGCGACGGTAAGTTGATTGCAACCGTAGGGCTGGATGACATTGTCGTAGTGGAAAGTGACGATGCATTGCTGGTGGCATCGAAAGGCCGCGTGCAGGAAATCAAAAAGGTGGTTGAGCAGCTGAAAGCGGAGAACCGCTCTGAGGCACAACTGCACCGAAAGGTATACCGCCCCTGGGGCTACTACGATTCGGTGGATTACGGTGATCGTTTTCAGGTTAAGCGCATCGTGGTCAATCCGGGAGCACAGTTGAGTCTGCAAATGCACCACCACAGAGCGGAGCATTGGATCGTGGTGTCTGGTACCGCTAATGTAACCTGTGGCGAGAATCAGTTTCTGGTGACGGAAAATCAGAGTACTTATATTCCACTGGGAGAAGTTCACCGTCTGGAAAACCCGGGTAGTATTCCGCTGGAACTGATTGAGGTTCAGTCGGGTTCTTATCTCGGTGAAGACGATATTGTGCGTTTGGAAGACCGATATGCGCGTGCTTGATTTTATTTCCAAGCGGTATGATAAATGAAGGTCGCATTGATCGGGCAGATCTCTGAACGCTACGAGCTGTTATTGAGTACGGGAGTAAGCCTTTTTGTTCGCGTGCTTGCCGCCCTCTCCGCATTTTTCGCCAGTCTGGCACTTGGTCGCCAACTTGGTGCGGCAGAGTCTGGTTACTATTTTCTGTCTTTCAGTCTCATTACGTTTATCGCGGGCGTGTGCCGTGTGGGGCTGGATAATACGACCCTGCGATATATAGGGGCGGGATTTGCGGAGCAGGACTGGGCGTCGATTCGTTCGGTATTGATCAAATCACTACTAATTGTGGCTGGCACGTCGCTGGCCGGAGCGCTGGCACTTTATTTTGCCAGTGGGCCTTTGGCGTATTACGTATTTAATAAGCCAGGGTTGGCATCAGTTCTCAAGGCTATGGCGCCCGGGGTTATCGGTCTGGCACTGTTCACCATACTGGCAATGGCGCTACAGGGGTTACGTAAAATTGTAACCTCTGTATTTACACTGAATATCCTCAGCAATCTGTTTTTGGTTGGAATTCTATTTCATTTTGCGCTTAGCACTGCAGAGGGTAGCGCGAACGCTTATAGCGTGGCGTCTATTCTCACTGTGGTGTTGGGTGGTTGGTTTTTGTGGTTTGGGCTGCGGCATCTACGCGCGCAATCCCCCGATCGTGATGATGGAGAGAATATTCATTGGCGTCAGCTTTTTCAGAGTTGTATGCCCCTGTGGGTAGTGCTGATTATGGGGCAACTGGTGCAGTGGTCTGGTCAGTTTATTGCGGGTGCTTATGTAGAGCCGGCGGCAGTAGCCCAACTTGCTGTCGCTATGCGTACCGCCATGCTCACCAGTTTTGTCCTGATGGCGGTAAACTTGGTGGTAGCACCACGTTTTGCTGCCATGTACAAGCAGGAGAAGTTTGCCGACCTTGAAAAGCTGGCGCTTACCTCGGTGAAGTTAATGGTGCTGTTTGCCTTGCCGATTGTGGTAGTGATGCTGGTGTTTCCAGAATTTTTGATGGGCCTGTTTGGTGAAGGCTTCAGTGGCGGTGCACATCTTTTACAGATTCTGGTCATAGGTCAGTTTGTAAATGTAGTGACCGGCTCTGTCGGCTATTTGCTGACGATGTCTGGGCACGAGAAAGACTTCCGTAATACGGTTCTTATATCCGGGCCTGTCGCGGTGGGCCTGGCATTTGCATTGACACCAGTGTGGGGTGCAACTGGGAGTGCGATTGCGACAGCTGTGGCCGTGGCCACGCAGAATCTGATCGCTGTGTGGCAGGTCAAACGGCGGCTGGGTTTTAACACGCTCGCGGTTTGGCGCGGCTGATTCTCACTGTCATTTTCCTGTTGGTTTTCCCTGTTACGTTAACGGCGCGTATTCTTTACGAAACGCGCCGTTAGCGGTTTGACCCTTTCGGGCTATTTAGGAATCCTGGTGTCCGTGTTTAAAATTCGTCACCTGATATTGCTGGTACGCGTGCTGTTTATTGCCGTATTGGGTATTGCCCTGTTTGCGGGCATGAAGTCTGAGCCAGTGCCTCAAGTGGTACCCCATTTCGATTTAATACTGCACTGCGGTGCGTTTGCAGTGCTCGCTGGGTTGTGGGTATTGGGCATGGCGCGGCGATATTGGGTGATTGGGCTAGCTGGCTTGTTACTGTTCGGGTTTTTTATAGAGCTGTGGCAGGGCTGGTTGATGCCCGCGCGCACGGCTTCACTGGTAGATATGGCCGCAAATGGCGCGGGTGTTTTCGTGGGTGGGTTGTTTGCAATTTTATTGGCCCGCTTCTTGCGTTTCTTGAGTCAGGGTTTGACGAAAACCGATTGATCTCAAGTTGAGCACACTGTGTGTTTGTTGTGCGTTTTATTGTTTTTTCTGCTCTTGGGTCACATTGATTATTTGACCTTCGTCACACTTGTGGCATGATCCTGCTCCATAGTTAGAGGCCCGGATCTGGGTCCGTTTTAGGGGTTGGTGGCGCATTGCAGGCGCTGCTGTGCCGACCGAGGATTGGTTGGCTGGGGGTCATTCAGGGAAGGCTTCAACTGAAGCATTAAGGGAATAGTTTCCATGGGGGATGGAGTCGTGAAACAGGGATGGATTCGCAGCCACCAGTCTGGGTTGGCTGCTGTTTACCGCTTGCTGGATGCACTATTAATTCTTGGTACGCTGATTGTCTGTTGCCAATATTTCGGGGTCGCCGTCAGCAAAGACTGGATGATCGCGGGGCTGGTGGCTTCGGTGAGCTTCGCGTTTATGGCGGAGTCGCTCAATCTCTATCGCTCCTGGCGTGCCGACAGCTACCTGCATATGTTTGGCATCACCGCTATTTCCTGGTTGGCGGTGTGTGTATTGTTGGTGCTGGTTTCCTATTTTTCCAAAACCGGCCATACCTTTTCCCGCCTGGTGGTGGGGTTCTGGTTTTTGGGTACCTTCGTACTACTGAGCAGCTGGCGCTACCTGTTCCGGCAGTTTCTGTTTTATCTCCGCGCCCACGATCACAATACCCGCTCGGCAGTGATTGTCGGTATGACGGATTCCGGTATTCGCCTGGCTCGCGACCTGGCCCGGGAGCCGCACCTGGGGATTCGCGTAAAAGGTTTTTACCGGGTGCCGGATTCCGCCGCCTGTGGAGAGATGTCTGCTGCCGGTAGCCCGGTGCCTGTATTGGGCGATCTGGATGAGGCGGTGGCGGCGGCGAAGGCCGGCGAGCTGGACCTGGTCTATATCACTCTGCCCATGCGTGAAGAGTTGCGTATTGCAGAAATCCTGCACGCCTTTGCCGATAGCACCGTTACCGTGCATGTGGCGACAGACCTCTTTGTAAATAACCTGCTGCACGCGCGCTTTTATCAGGTCGGTGGTACCAGCCTGCTCAGCGTGCACGATACTCCGATCGAGGGTATCAACAGCTGGTTGAAGCGAATGGAAGATCTGGTTCTGTCTTCATTGATCCTGTTGCTGATTTCACCGTTGATGCTGGTGATCGCCGCGGCGGTAAAGCTTACTTCCAAGGGGCCGGTGATTTTCAAGCAGCACCGCTACGGCCTGGATGGGCGGCCGATCAAGGTGTGGAAATTCCGCTCCATGACCACGCAGGACAATGGCGACAAGGTGGTACAGGCGAAGAAAGGGGATGCCCGCATTACACCGGTTGGCGCTTTCCTGCGCCGCACCTCACTGGATGAGCTGCCGCAATTTATCAATGTGTTGCAGGGCCGCATGAGTATTGTGGGCCCACGCCCGCACGCGGTTGCCCATAACGAGCAGTACCGCGCCGTAGTAAATGGTTACATGCTGCGCCACAAAGTGAAGCCGGGCATTACCGGTTGGGCCCAGGTCAATGGCTGGCGTGGCGAGACCGATACCGTTGAAAAAATGAGCAAGCGTGTGGAGCACGACCTGCAATACATCCGCAACTGGTCGCTCTGGCTGGATATCCGCATTGTATGGATGACCTTGTTTAAGGGCTTTGTGAGTAGCAATGCCTATTAATACGGGGCGCCACGTTTGGGCTGTATATACATAGTGGATTTCATTGTTTTGTGATATTGTTCGGCGCTTTATGTGATGCGCGTCACATTGCGTCGCGAGCCGGAGTTGCTCGAAAGGGGAGCGAAGCCTGTTGGGGAAAGGATATGGGCTTCAAAAATAATTTCAGACCATTGGAAAGGAAACATGACCAAGCTTAATTTGTCTGCGGCTGTATTTATGATCACCAGCCTGGGTGCGGGCACTGCATTGGCACAAACGGAGGCCGCTGCGGTAAAGCTGGGCAGCGGGGTGAACTTTACTCCGACCCTGAACTTCGACCTGCAACAGGACGACAACGTCACCAGCGTCGAAGAAGGCGAGATTGAAAGCCTGGTGGCAGTCATCAACCCTAACTTCCTGCTGTCTGCGGACGACGGCGTTTCCGCGTATATGGTCAACTACTCACTGCTGCGTGGCGAGTACTTCGACAGCGAAGAAGATAACTACACCGATCACTTTCTCTCCGGCGAAGCCGCCTGGGAGCTGAATGCGCGCAACCGCCTGGCATTGGCGGCCAGCTTTACCGATGGCCACGAGCCTCGCGGTACCGGTTTTTCTCAGGGTGCTGGCAACGCACAAAACGAGCCGGACCGCTTCCAGAGTAATGACGTAAACGCGACCTATGTGTTTGGTGCGGCCACTGCCAAGGGGCAGCTGGAGTTGCAACTGGGCACCGCGGACACAGATTACGAAGGTGGCATGCGCACCGCCGGCCGCGATCGCGGTACCGATTACGGTTCCATCGCGTTCAACTATAACGCCGGTGGTAAAACCAAGTTGCTGGCCGAAGTTGGCCGTCGCGAGCTGGGTTACGAGTACACCGCGGTAGGCAACGAGACGCTGGACAGTGCGGAAATGCGCTACCAGGTGGGTGTAACTTGGGAAGGTACCGCCAAGACCACCGGTACCGCGAAAGTCGGTCTGCGCACCAAAGATTTCGTGAGCCCCGAGCGTAAAGATTACACCGGCCCGGCCTGGGAAGTGGGTGTTCGCTGGACCCCGAAAGAGTACAGCGCCTTCGACTTCAACACTGCGCGCCGCAGTGATGAAACCAGTGGTGTGGGCAACTTTATTGATGTGGAAAGTTATACCCTGAGCTGGCACCACGCCTGGGCGGATCGCCTGTCAAGCCAGGTAACGCTGGACCACTCCATCAATGATTATCAGGGCGCAAATGTTGAGCGTGTGGAGGATATCAATACCGGTACCCTGCGCTTTAACTACCAGATGCAGCGCTGGTTGGCCTTCAACGCGGGCTTTGTTGTATCCGACAAGGAATCCACTGCGGACGGCTTCAGCTACGACAAAAATGTAACCTTTATTGGCCTGCAGGCGTCTCTGTAATCGGTAATAAAGTAGAAAAAACGACTATTTGATCGGTAATTTTATGGGTATTTTTACCTCATTCCTGCAGCGCGTTTTACGCGCTGCTGTTGTGTTGGTGGCTTGTGCTTTTTCCGCTGCGGTATCTGCGCAAAGTAATCTAAAAGCGGTGGGTGACTATCAGCTGGGTTCTGGGGATAAGATCCAGATCAGTGTGTACGGGGAAGAAGATCTGACCCTGGAAACCACCCTGAGCGATAGCGGTGTAATCAATTATCCATTTCTGGGTGAATTGAAAGTGGTTGGCCTGACGGTATCCAGCCTTGAAGCGGTGATCGTGAATGGTTTGAAGCCGGATTACCTGATTAATCCGAATGTGCACGTCTCTATTCTGGAGTACCGCCCCTTCTTTATTAATGGCGAAGTGGAAAAGCCGGGCGGCTACCCGTTCCAGCCGGGGCTCACCATCAGTAAAGCGGCGGCACTGGCCCAGGGCTTCACCGAGCGGGCTTCCGCAAACAAGATTTTTATTATCCGTGGCGACGACGCGAGTCAATCCCGGGAGAAGGCGGAGCTGAATACGCTGCTGCGCCCTGGGGATATTGTCACTGTCGAACAGAGTTTCTTCTGAGGTAGTCGTAGCCATGAATGCACAGACCAATATGGGTAACCTGAACAATCAGGAGCGACTGCTTCAGGAAGAAGTCATCGACCTGCGCCAGTACTGGCGCATTGTGGACCGCTTCAAGTGGCGCATTGCTGCGCTGTCGATCGCGGTGACCATGCTTACCGCCATGGTGGTGTTTTCCATGACCCCCAAATATCAGGCCACGGCGACCCTGATGATTGAAGCGGAGCAGGCCAAGGCGCTGTCGATCGAAGAGGTGTACGGGCTGGATTCCAGCCGCAAAGAATACTTCCTCACCCAGTTTGAAATTCTTAAGTCCAAGCGCATTGCCGAGCGCGTGGTGGAACAGATGGGGCTTACCACCCATCCGGAATTTGATCCGGAACAGCAGGAAGGCGGTTTTAGCCTGCGCTCTCTGCTGCCCTTTCTTTCCCAGGCGGAACCACTGAGCGAAGAGGAAGCGGCCCAGCTGAAAGTGCAGCAGGTGACCGATGCTTTTATTGAGCGTTTGAGTATCTCGCCGGTGCGCAATACCCAGCTGGTTAAAATCAGCTTTGAGTCGGAATCCCCCAAGCTCGCGGCCAATATTGCCAACAAGGTGGCCGAGGTCTACATCAACAGCCATCTGGAAGCCAAACTGGAAATGACCCAGCAGGCCACCAGCTGGCTGAACAGCCGCCTGGATGGATTGCGGGTAAAGCTGGAAGAATCTGAAGCGCGCCTGCAAGCATTCCAGGAGGCCGAAGGCCTGGTGGATGTGGAAGGTGTGCGCGGTCTGGCGCGGCAGGAACTGAACGAAATTACCGAGCAGCTGCTGGCCGCGCGGAAAGAACTGAAGCAGGCCGCAAGTATCCGCGAACTGGTGACCGTGCGAGGCTCCGATGTGAATGCCCTGGCGAGCCTGCCGGAAGTGCTGAATCACAGCGTGATTCAGGATGTGAAGCGCGCGGAAGTGGAAGCTTCCCGCAAGGTTTCTGAGCTCGCCCGCCGTTACGGCCCCAAGCACCCGAAAATGATTGCCGCCAACGATCAGTTGGCGTCTGTGGAATCCAAGCTACAGAGCGAAGTTCGCCAGCTGGTGGCCGGTATTGAAAGTGAGTACCAGGCGGCACTGTCGAACGAGCGCGCGTTGCAACAGGAACTGAACGATGCCAAGGCCGAGTTTCAGGTGGTTTCTCGCAAGGAGACCCGTTACCAGGAGCTGAAGCGCGACGCGGATGTAAACCGTCAGCTGTACAACGCTTTCCTGACGCGTTTTAAAGAAACCAGCGAAACGTCCAGTTTCGAAGCGGCAAACGCGCGTGTTGTCGATCCGGCGGTTGCGCCGCGCCAGCCGTCCAAGCCGAAGAAGAGTTTGATCGTGGCCCTGGCCATGGTGGTCAGCGCCATGATGGGTGTCATGCTGGCTTTCCTGTTTGAAGCGCTGAACGACGGCGTGCGCAACCCCGACGATGTGGAAAACAAACTGTCTCAGCGCATGATCGGTCTGTTGCCCTGGGTCGATCATGAAAAAGGTGAGCGCCTGGGGCTGCGCACCTTCTTTGAGAGTGGTCGGCATCAGTTCTCCGAAGCGGTGCGCACACTGCGGACCAGTCTGGTGCTTTCGCATCTGGAAAAGCCGGCCAAGATCATCTCTGTGACGTCATCGGTTCCCGGCGAAGGTAAAACCACGGTTTCTGAAAACCTGGCGTTCTCTCTGGTTCAGATGGAAAGGGTACTGCTGATTGATGCGGACATGCGTCGCCCGTCGGTGGGTAAGGATTTTGGCTTGCCGGTTTACCAGCCGGGCCTTTCCAACCTGATCGCCGGCAGCGCGACAGTGGATGAATGTGTTTTTCACGATGAGCAGAGTGGCCTGGACGTTATTCCCGCTGGTGCCGTGCCGCCCAATCCGCAAGAACTGCTGGCTTCGCCGCGCTTTGCGCAGGTGTTGGAGTCCCTCAGCGAAACCTACGATCGGATCATTCTGGACACCGCGCCTTCGCAGGTTGTGAGTGACGCTCTGGTGGTTTCCCGCGTTGCAGATTCCATGTTGTATGTGGTGAAGTCTGACAGTACGCGCCAGAAAATTATTACCGACGGTATCGGTCGCCTGCTGCAAGTCGGCGCCAAGCTCGATGGCGTGGTGCTGAACCAGGTGGACACGACTTCCAAAGCCAGTGGCTACGGTGAATATTACGGCTACTACGGCGGTCGTTATGGCTATGGCGCGGACGAAAGCGCTGCGCCTGAATCCGTATCTGCGACGGCCAGTAAATCGTCGAAAGAGAAAAACCTCGAGCCGGCATGATCGACCTGCATTGCCATTTGCTACCGGGCATCGACGACGGTGCCCGGGACCTGGATCAGTCACTGATCCTGTCCCGCGCCGCGGTGGCCGATGGCATCACTCATGTGGTTGCTACCCCCCATATTCACCCCGGCCGCTTTCCCAATACCCTCGCCACCATCACCAAAGCTTTCCGCACGCTGCAAGCGGCGCTGGAGGAGCAGGGCATTCCTCTGAAGCTGGGGATGGCCGCAGAGATTCGCCTTTCCGAAGAAATCCTGAATATGGTGATGCTGAAGCAGGTGCCGTTTTTGGGTGAGTGGGAAGGGGACCGGGTCCTGTTGCTGGAATTGCCCCATAGCCATATCCCCCCGGGAACCGAGCAGCTGATCCGCTGGCTGATCAAACAGAAAATCCGCCCGATGATTGCACACCCGGAACGCAACAAAGATGTGATTCGGGATTTCAGCAAGGTTCTGCCGCTGGTGCGAGAGGGGTGTTTGTTCCAGGTGACTTCCGGTGCGGTCATTGGTCAGTTTGGTGAGCCCGCACAGCAGCGGGCCATCGAGTTACTGGAACAGAACCTGGTCACCATCCTTGCCACAGACGCCCACCACGAAGTGCGCCGACCACCAATCTTAAAAGCTGGCCGGCAGGCCGCTGCAGAAGTTGTTGGTGAGGAGAAGTCCTGGCAACTGGTGCGGGATAATCCGGGTAAAATAGCGGGTGTTCACTTCGCCTAACGGAAGTGAATTCTTACTAACTGCCAGCTTTCAAGAGCCGGGTGCCATGAATCAGACAAGTTACGTGGATCAGACGCTATCGAGCCAAACCGAACCCAGCACGCGCCGGCGTCGGCGTCGATCCCGCCGGCGTTCAGGTCTGGCGTCGCGCATAGTGTCCACCGTCTGGCCTGCAGAACGCAGCCTCACGGTGCGAACTGCCTCCTGGCTGGCCATCATTATTCTGTTATCGCTCAGTTTTTTTGCTGCCCGTTATGGTCTGGCGCACCTGGAAGTACTACGGGTGGAAAATCAGCTGCGCTACTGGCAGAAGCTGGGCAAGGTCCCATCGCCGGCTTCTCTGAATACCACCCTGGCGGCCATCGAGCGCGCCAACGGATTGCATCCGGACAACCCCTATCAGATTACCCTGCAAGCCAGAATTCTGGAGTGGCGCGCGTACAACAATGGCCAGGTCATCGAGGAAGATTACCGCCAGGCACTCGCACTCTATAAAGAAGCCACAACCCTGCGCCCCCTGTGGCCAGAGTCCTGGGCAGAAATGGCCCAGGTAAAGGTGCGCCTGAACGAGTTCGACGCCGAACTGGATCAGATCCTGGCCCGCGCCGATCAACTGGGCCCATACACGCCGGCAGTACATCTGGCGGTGGTGCAAGCGGGCGTGCCGCGCTGGCAGGGGCTTAGCGGCGAGCAGCGCACACTGTTCGAGCGCCACGCAGAGCGTGGACTCGGAGACCACCGGGTCCGCAAGCAGATTGCGGAGCTATTTACCCGCTACGGTCTAGAAGACCGCCTGCCGGTCAAAAAATAAACTGGCAGTCTGCTGCCAAACTGGTAGACTGCGCAGCCTTTTGTCCCCACCGCCCAAGTGCGGTCACGATCGGGACATCAGACGCAATGGGTAGCAGACCTCCTCGCCACAGGCCCCTGTCTCAGAGTTGAAAAAGCTTGAAATAGCCGGTGCTATTAATGGGCTTCTTCGCCTTGCCCAGCAATCCTCAGCCGTGCGCTATGGTTACCCTTGACGGGTCCTGTGGCCCGGCCCGGCCTTATGTACATTCAAGTGAACTCCAATATGACCGATACCCCTACGGCCACTGGTTTTGACCAGTTGGGCCTGCCCGCTGAAATTCTCGACGCTGTCACCAAACTTGGCTACGAAACCCCGTCCCCCATCCAGGCACAGACTATTCCGTCACTCCTGGAAGGCCGCGACGTATTGGGCCAGGCACAGACAGGAACGGGCAAAACAGCGGCCTTTGCGCTCCCACTGCTGGCGAGCCTCGACCTGAAGAAAAAGCGTCCCCAGGCACTGGTTCTGGCGCCAACCCGCGAACTGGCCATCCAGGTGGCAGAAGCCTGCCAATCCTACGCGGCCAATCTGAAGGGTTTCCACGTCGCCCCGATATACGGCGGTGCGGACTACCGCGGCCAGATCCAGCAGCTGAAGCGCGGTGTGCAGCTGGTAGTGGGCACCCCGGGCCGGGTGATGGACCATATGCGCAAGGGCACCCTGGACCTGTCCAACCTGAAAACCCTGGTACTCGACGAAGCCGACGAAATGCTGCGTATGGGCTTTATTGACGACGTTGAGTGGGTACTGGAGCAGATCCCGGACGAGCGCCAGATTGCGCTGTTCTCCGCCACCATGCCCCGCGAGATTGCCAAAATCGCCCGCGACCACTTGGACAATCCGGTGGACGTAAAGATCAAGGTGAAAACCGAGACTGCCGATACCATCCGCCAGCGCTACTGGCCGGTAGGTGGACTGCACAAGATGGATGCGCTGACCCGGATTCTGGAAGCCGAGCCGGTAGATGGCACCATCATTTTTGTGCGTACCAAGAACGCCACCGTAGAGATTGCCGACAAGCTCGCGGCCCGTGGCTTTGCCAGCGCGGCCCTGAACGGCGATATGGCGCAGAATCTGCGTGAGCAGGTGATCGACAAACTGAAAAAAGGTCGTCTCGATATCGTGGTCGCCACCGACGTTGCCGCCCGTGGCCTCGATGTAAAACGCATCAGTCACGTGATCAATTACGATATTCCCTACGATACCGAAGCCTATATTCACCGCATCGGCCGTACCGGTCGTGCCGGGCGTGAGGGTGATGCCATTCTGTTTGTGGCCCCTCGCGAGCGCCGTATGCTGCGCGTGATTGAAAAGGCGACCAAAAAGCCAATCGAGCGTCTGGAGCTGCCTACTGCGAAAGCGGTAAACGCCTCGCGAATGGAGAAATTCCGTCAGCGTATTTCCGACACGCTGCAGGGGGATGGCGACCTGGCGCCGTTCCGTGATCTGGTGGATCAGTTCCTCTCAGATAACGAAGTGGATCCGCTGGACGTGGCCGCAGCCCTCGCCGCCATGGCCCAGGGTGATCAGCCACTGTTACTGGACGAGCGCGAACCCAAGCAGCGCGACTTTAATGATCGCGACCGTGATGACCGCCGTGGTGACCGCGACGATCGCAAACGCAACAAGCGCGATAAAAAGCCGTTTGATAAGGAAAAGCACGTAGGTCCGCCGGATGAAGGCAAAGAGCGTTTCCGCATCGAAGTCGGCCGCGAACACGGCGTGCGTCCCGGCAGCGTGGTGGGTGCCATCGCCAACGAAGTGGATCTCGACAGCTCCTACATCGGCCGCATTGAGATCTATCCGGACTACACCACCGTGGACCTGCCGGAAGGCATGCCCAAAGAGATCTTCCAGCACCTGAAAAAAGTGCGCGTGAACGGACGCCCGATGAACATCACCAAGTTCGCCGAGCAGGGCGGCAGCGGTAAGGGCGGCAAGCCACCGTTCGAGGCCAAGAAACGCAAGCCGAAAAAACCGCGGGATTAAGCCCCCGCGTCATGGCGCAGACTCCCGTCATACCGGCGAAGGCCGGTATCCAGGGAAGCGAAGCTCCGCACTTCGAGCCATCTGGATCCCGGATCAAGTCCGGGATGACACGCTCCCGTCATGGCACAGACTCCTGTCATACCGGCGAAGGCCGGTATCCAGGGAAGCGAAGCTCCGCACTCCGAGCCACCTGGATCCCGGATCAAGTCCGGGATGACACGCTCCCGTCATGGCACAGACTCCTGTCATACCGGCGAAGGCCGGTATCCAGGGAAGCGAAGCTCCGCACTCCGAGCCATCTGGATCCCGGATCAAGTCCGGGATGACACGCTCCCGTCATGGCGCAGTCTCCCGTCATGCCGGCGAAGGCCGGTATCCAGCCAAACAAAAAGGGCACCGCTTGCGGTGCCCTTTTTGTTTATCCGAAATTCCTACCCACTATTTCGTTTTCCCGAACGGCAACATCTGCCGCAGGGTATTGTCCTTGGTGACGAAGTGATGCCACAGGGCTCCGCCGATGTGCAGTACCAGCAGTACCAATAGCGCATTCCACAAAAACTCCTTGTGGATAAATGCCAGCTGCTTGGCGAGGTCGGTGTTTTTTGCCACGAAAGACGGCAGGTCAAACAGCCAGAACAGCGGTGTATCGCGGCCGGCGAACTGTCGCATCATCAGCCCGGAAAGCGGCATGCCGATCATGATGATGTACATCAGGCTTTGTACCAGTAGCGATACGGGTTTTTGCAGACCACTGCCGTAGAGAGTCGGGCGCCCGTGGGTGGCGCGCCAGTAGAGGCGGAATATGCCCAGGAAGAGTACTAAAAACCCGAGGGAGAAATGTAAGACCATCCACCAGCCGCGCATGGGGTCGCCCTTCTCGTAAAACTCGTGCAGCTCGACGGAGCCCCACGCAAACAGAATAAAAAAGGCAATCAGCCAGTGCAGCGTTTTGAGTGCTTTGCTCCAGCTATTGGGCGTGGAGGCCATATACTTCCCCTTATGGTGTTCGTTTTATCGTTCAGGTTACGCCAGTGGTTGCCGCGCGCACGCCATTGAGGTTGGCGAAGCAGGTGTCTCTCGCGGTGGTGAAAAAATCCTGCAGAAATGCCTGTTCCAGCATCTCTTCGCGCACGGCCGCATAGAGTGTACTCCATAGACCACCTTTTCCCAGTCTAAGCTGTTGTACCAAACCTTTCTGTAAATATTCGTAAAGTGCCCAGTTAGGGAGCGCACACACACCGCGCCCACTGACCACCAGCTGCACCATCATTACCGTCAACTCTGCCGTGCGCACCGAGTGCGGCTCCACACCCGCCGGGTCGAGAAAGTTCTGAAAGATATCCAGCCGTTCCCGTTCTACCGGATAGGTGATCTGCACTTCGCCCGCCAGATCTTCCGGTGTGACCCACTTCTTGTCAGCAAGTGGGTGCTTGCGACTGACGGCCAGGCACATCTCGAAACTGAACAGCGGTTCGTAGTGGATACCTTTCAACGAATCGTCGGGATTACTGGTGACCACCAGATCGAGGTCGCCACGGGTGAGGGCAGGTAGGGGGGCAAAGTGGAAGCCGCTGGACAGGTCGAGCTCGACCTCTGGCCAGTCGTCCCGGTAGGCATCCAGGGTGGGCATCAGCCACTGATAGCAACTGTGACATTCGATGGCGATATTCAGCCGCCCGGCCTGACCGGAGGCGAGCCGGGCAATATCCCGCTGGGCAACTGCGACCCTGGGAAGAACATCGTCAGCCAGCTGCAGTAACCGCAACCCCGCACTGGTAAATTGCAGCGGACGGGACTTGCGCACAAACAGCGCCTGCTCATGCCGGTCTTCCATCTCTCTGAATAGGTGGGACAGGGCAGATTGGGTCAGGTGTAAGCGCTCAGCAGCGCGCACCATACTGCCGGTCTCCCGCAGGGTGACCAGAGCCTTCAGGTGTCGCAGTTCAATCATCTTTAGCTAGGTTCATGCTTGGTAAGAAAAACATGAAAATGATTGAATATCACGTCACCGGTAAAATCAACCCTGAAATCAACGGACAATGTAGGAGCCCGCTGAGTTCTATCCTGCCAATGCCTTTCGGCGCTCAGCATTTAGCTCCACGATATTCAAACCGGTCTCATCAACCGTTGCCGGCCACTTGAGGGGTGGGAAGTCTTTACTTACAGATAAGTCTGGGCAGGTTTTGCGCAGCTCGGCCAGCTCTTGTTCTAGCGTTGGGGACGGCGAAAACTCTACGCTGTTGATAATGTTTTCAATCAAATCTTGTGCTGGCTTTGGGCTGATAACTGCATCTACTTCACTCATACTTCCTGATGCATGCTGAGAGTATGTAAGTTCAACAGTCATGATCCGATCTTTATCGATCGCGAAGCATAAGTAGTAATCTGGTTGATGACTCTCGTAGTCTTCAATTTTAAATTCTACCGCAGGAACCGGAAAGTCTAAGCGAGGCTTCCAACTGACTGGGCCGTGGTAGTACGGTTCCCCATCCGAGTCATGATGTAAATGCCCGACCGTTGCGGTTAAATAGCCTGAGATTGCCACTTCGAACGCTTTGGGGTGCAGAAAGTTTATTTTTCCATTTGGCTTTGCCGGCGTAGTGACCCCTATAACGAAGGTCGCCCTAGCTTTTTCACCGCTAAACCAAGGTCCGAAGAATGCATATTTTCGTTGGAAAATAACTCGAGATTCCCACGTGTAGTCATGGGAATAGATATCACTGTTATGTAGCTGATCTAACTCATCCTCTTTCCATTTTGGTGTCCACTGTTCCATGCCGGATCGAAAAAGATGATGTTGCGTTGGAGCCTGAAACTTTAGCTCACTGGAGCGAAATTTGTAGGAAAATTTTTTTGATTTAAGAAAGTCAGGCCCATGTGGGACACAGGGGGTATTCAAGTCCCTAAGCTTGATCCTGTTATATTTTATAAAATTCAGCATTAGAATTTGCTCTTGATTTTGTTGTGCAGTCTAGGGGAAATCTGCTCAGTTGCTTTCATCGCTGAGTCTCCAATTTCTTTCGCTTTCTTGAAGTACGGAGTGGCATTAGAGAGCGCTTGTAAGAAAGCACCAAGTGCGGGAACTGCAGCGGCACCTGCAACTCCAAGACTTCCAGCAATTGCACCAATATTAATTCCAGCAAGACCTGCTGTGGTGGCTGCGACTCCTCCAGCAGTAGCAACAAGCCCGCTAAAGGTTGCTCCGTCACCTATCAAATGTCCAAGTTTATAATTTTTTTCATTTACGAGCCGGTTCAACGAGGCTGATGGTTGTCCAAGCACACCGGCAAAATTTAAAGCGGAAACTTCAGTGAACTTTCGTTCTACGTTTATTTCAAGCTTACGAGCAACGGATAAAGTTTCAACCTGCGAAGTCTTGGGCTGATACAAGAATATATTGTGCTTCGAGAGCTTTACGCCTTGGTCCGCCAGTATTTTCATTGCTTGTGTCAGCACTGCCGATCCGCCGTTCTCGGAAATCCAGCTTACATTGGCGATTTTTCTTGCTTTGTACATTGTTCGCGCAAGAAGTAAGGCCGATGAATGGATATCCTGTGTCTGCAGGGGTTTTAAAGCACCTTTGAGATTTCGTAGCCCACCAATTCTTTTTTCACTCGGTGTGTAATGTAGGTCAAAACCATTCTGTCTTAGGTCTCGTTCACCCACTGATGCGCTGTAGTGGCTTGCTGCGATATATGGCGCAGCTGTTTGGGCGGCAATTGTACTATTCGAATACCGTGAATTCCCTATTGCGACGAGCCTCCCTTCATTCCCCTTTAGTGTTCCTGTTTTACTCTTTTTGGCTGTCCATCCTTTGTTTGCGAGGTGAGTCGCATGAAACAGCCCTGGTGTTTCATCTTTCGTCTGCAACTCCGCATACCCAGCATCCGCCTCAAAATATACAACCTTGAACGCATCCTTGGACTGCTTCTCCACAGTCACTTTGCATCCGGGCAGGATCATCACGAACTCTTCTTCACCGCCGCGGTGTACGGGACCGGGCTTGATAAAGATATTGTCTTGGTGGAGGCGGCCGGAGGTTAGTTGGTGCAGGGCATTGACGGTGATCTGGGCCCAGTAGTTGCCCTGTTTGGCGAGGTTGCGGATTTCGTTGTAAACGGGTTCCGCTTGCGGGGTGATGGTGACCACTTTACCGGCGGATTTACCGGCAATCACGATATTTTGCTTGACGCCTTTATTCGCAAACATGATTCAACTCCCTTTGAATATCTGATTGGGAGCAATCATATATAAGAGAGCAGGACTTGGCTATTATTTGTACGAAATTGGTACGTACGTTTTGGTTGGGGTGTAGAAGCCAGCCCTGCAGGCTGACTCCCACCGATAGATTACTCTCCGTAGCAATCTCGCGTCATATTTTCAATCCGATCGGCATGCACAATAACATTGTCTTCGATGCGCACACCTCCAAACGGACGCAGTTTTTCCACTTTGTCCCAGTTCACTTCATCAGCCAGTTGGGATTCTTTCAGTTCTGCCAGCAGGCTGTCGATAAAGTACAGGCCTGGCTCGATGGTAAATACCTGGTTCTCCTCGATGGCACGCGTGGTGCGGAGGAAGGGGTATTCCGCTGGTGGTGGGGTGGTGCCGCCTTCCGGGGCTGACTGATGACCGCCCACGTCGTGTACTTGCAGCCCCAAGAAGTGGCCAAGTCCGTGGGGCATAAAGGTGCCGGTGAGGCCGGATTCCACGGCACTTTCGGGCGAGGTTTTGATCACGCCGAACTGTTGCAAAAGCTGGCCAATTTTGTGGTGGCAGCGTTTATGCAGCTCTATATAAGAGGCTCCGGGAGTGAGACCTGCGACCAGTTCCTGTTCTTTCTCGTGCATTGCATTGACCAGCTCTGCAAACTCGCCGTCACGATAGGCATAGGAGCGAGTTATATCCGCGCAGTAGCCATTGCAGTCAGCACCGGCATCAATCAGGAAGCTGCGGCGGTCACTCTCCGGTAGCCTTTCCGTGGAGAGGTGGGTGTAATGCAGGATAGCGCCGTGTTCGTTCAGGCCGACAATATTGCCGTAAGGCATGGTGTTCTCGCCTTGTCCGGCGGCTTTCATATAGGCAAGGTTGATTTCAAACTCACTGGCGCCCGCGCGGAAGGCTTCCTCGGCCGCTTGGTGTGCATGTACGGCGATACGGTTGGCTTCTCGCAGGCAGGCGAATTCATAGGGGGTTTTGTAGGCTCGGGCCCAGTGCAATTGATCGATCAGGTGCTGCGGGTTGCGCTGACCGATTTCCCAGCCTTCGAGCCTTACGGTTTCGCCAATAAATGCCGCATTTTCACCACTTAAAAAGGCCTTTGCTTCGTCGGGCTTGGCAAGCAGTTCGATATCGTATTCATCGCTCCAGAAAGTTTGCGGTGCGGGCGGGACGTAATGCCAGAAGTCTACCGGACGATAAAACAGCAGCTTGGGCTTCTGTCCGCGTCTATAAATCACCCAGCTGTGGGGATTGTCGGTAACGGGGACCAGGGCCTTGAATTGGGGGTTCACCCGGAAGGGGTAGTAGTTGTCATCCAGGAACTGTACGGAAGGTGCACCACTGAATACGTTGAGAGTCTCAAAGCCGCACTGATCGAGAATTTCGTCGTAGCGTTTGCGAAGTGTGGCCAGGTGGTCGGCGAAAAGCTGCTTATCCATAAATCTCCCGGTTCTATCCCCTAAGCTGTGTAAAGATTGACCTGTAGGGCAGGTACAAGAATGCGCATAGTGTATAGTCAGGCCTCTGAATAATTAGTCTGATTTTTGACGATGGAAAAGAAGATACTGCTAACGGACTGCCCGGATGCCAAAGGGCTGATCGCCAAGATCACCAACATTTGTTACAAGCACCAACTAAATATCATCAAGAACGATGAGTTTGTAGATCGGGCTCAGGGGCGCTTCTTTATGCGTACTGCGCTTGAAGGCATATTTAATGATGCGACGCTTCTGGAAGATCTGGACCTTACGCTGCCAGATGGTGCGGAGCGCAAGCTGGTGGCTAGCGGGCGCAAGCGGCTGGTCCTGATGGTGACGAAAGAGTCCCACTGCCTGGGCGATATTCTGATGAAGTGCTACTCCGGGGCTTTGGATGTTGAGATTGCCGCGGTAATTGGAAACCACCAGGTGCTGCAACCACTTGTGGAAAAGTTTGATATCCCTTTCCACTGGATTCCTGCCGATAACCTGGAGCGGGCACAGCACGAAGCACAGGTGATTGAGCTGGTAGACAGTTACCAGCCGGATTACCTAATTCTCGCCAAATATATGCGGGTGCTGACGCCGCAGTTTGTCGCCCACTTCAAAAGCCGCATTATCAATATCCACCATTCATTTCTTCCTGCGTTTATCGGCGCCAAGCCGTATCAGCAGGCCTTTGAGCGCGGAGTGAAAATCATTGGTGCCACCGCACATTTTGTCACGGATGACCTCGATGAGGGGCCGATTATTGAGCAGGATGTTATCCACGTGGACCACGGCTATTCCGCAGAATCCATGGCGAGCGCCGGGCGGGATGTGGAAAAACAGGTGCTGAGCCGAGCATTACAGCTTGTGCTGGAGGAGCGGGTTTTTATTCACGGTAACCGCACGGTTGTTTTTAAATAGGATATCCCTGGAGAAGAAATGAACAGAACGTATCTCTTCACTGTAACTCTGTCCGCTGCGGTCTCTCTATTCACCGGCTGCGCCAGTGAGCCTACTGCGCCCAACCCCGGGCTGAAGGAGTCATTTCACACTGAGGTCGCGGCGAATGGGGCCAAGCGCTTTACCTATACCCTGGAAATGGCTGCGCCTCAGCTGCGCGGGCCCTATACCGAGAGCCCGCAAATGCGCGGCGGCATGGTGCGGCAGCAGGATCTGGGAAGAGGGCGTGCTAGCCGTGGTCAGCGTTTGGACTTCGATTATGCGTTGGCGCTAAAGCTAAAGGAGACAGCGTTCTGCCGAGACGGGTATTTTGTGATCGATCGAGTGGTCTCGCAGCTCGGCGGCGAGGTTCGGGGCGAGTGTCGGGATGCTGCTGAACGCTGATTTTCTGACTGGTGTCTGAAAACTAACCTATAAATCGCGCGCAGATTGGAACAAATGTACTAATAATCTGTAATAAGGTGCAATTTCGGGGAGGTTAAACTATCTGGTTAGGAATTTATACCGCTAATTGCCCGGCAAAACAGCACAAGCCTGCTGGGCCCATCTCGCCATTTCCCCATTACGCATTTTCTGCTGCTCAATTCTTCGGCAAAAAACATGTTTTTTGTATTTCGAAAAATCCATTGATAGTTAAAATTAATGACCTTAATTGTCATTTTTTTCAACCAGGCGGATATTTTTATTCATCGGGTCTATATAGCTACATTCAATTAGGATGAACTAGCGCTTTTCCAAATTTTTTAGCGGTTTCATTGCAAATTCTGCCTGCATTATTGATGTCGAATTTGATGCTAATTTGGTTAGATTGATGGTCCTTTAACCATTTGTAACCATTTGTATTGACTAGAAAGTCACAAAAACTCTTTAAGTTACCTCTGTAAACCCTCCCCGCTTCGACTGGTACGTCTGTATCGCACTTATGGATTTGACGATTGCCAGAGTCCGAACTAAAAAATAGGAGAAAAGTGCTATAACTAATTATTAAATTAGTGAACTGGTTAACACCGTGAAGTCATTTCTTTTGAATCGAAAGTATTTTCCGGTCACAGGTATGGGCGCGCGCCACTACCGGATGCAGTAATAAAAATAGCGATTAGCTCGAAGTAGAAAGATTATTAAAAGAAACAGGCGGCAACATGGATATAGAAGTAACTGTATTCTCTGACATTAAAGATGGCTTACTGCGGGAAATGGGGAGTGTGGTCATAGCGTGTGGCTTTACGTTGCACCGCCAGCGCATGATGTCGACGCCAACGGGCGTGCAGTTGTGGTTGAAGCTCACCGGCGAGCGGGGCAGGTTACTGGAACTTGAGGATCGTTTGAGCTCCCACCCCCTGGTAACTGGATTTGAAGCTGATCATTCCCCTGTTGTGCAGAGTGGGGGCGCCGCCAGTACGGCTCCTCAGGTGGCTCGGCCGGCCACTACCCCACGCAGAACACCACCACCGGCCCCCAGGCCGTCTCAGGCTTCCCCGGGCGCTCGAAAGAAGCCCGCATCGGCGGCGCCGGATATCAGCATCGTAGAGCCGGTGCTGCCCAAGTTGGCGAAAAGCTATCCGAAAATCTTCCCCCAGCTGCTCGAGTTACAGCAGCAGGTTGCCGATGCTCAATGGGGCCCCAGTCTTAAGTTTATTGGCGTGCGCGTTGGAGCTTGGGTGTACAAGAGAGATTACGCTTTGGGCGGCCAATTGGATCTCAAAAGTGCACTGCGTCAGATTGCACAGCCGGCATTGCGTGCCCTACTGCCCGTAGAAACGAAAGATTACGCGGTACACGTGAAAAACAATCCGTTTTGTTTGCCGGGCTCACACTGTCGCAATGGTGACTTCTTCTGTGGCTTCTTGCAGGGACTCTTGCATGAGTCGGGAGCGAGTAGCCGGGTGGTGGTGAGAGAGGTTCAGTGCCGAAGCGAAGGGGCTTCTGAGTGTGTGTTCGAAGTAGTCGATTGATCCGGTAAATAACAGGGTAGTTATTTATTTGCAGATGTGGTTTTAACAATAAATCCTAAAATGGGGAAGGGATATGGTCGCTGAATATAATCCAGTATTGGTCGGGCTTTCATTTTTGGTTGCCGTCTTAGGGTCGTATACTGCTTTGCAGTTAGCGGTCGCTATTCCGGCTGCGCAGAATGAAGCGGAAAAGAAAAAAGCAATTCTCAAAGCGGGTGCCGCGATGGGTGGTGGCGCTATCTGGACGATGCATTTCATTGCAATGCTGGCCTACGATATGGGTATGTCGGTCACTTACGACGTCTTCCTGACGGTACTGTCTGCGTTTATCGCAATGGCGGCGTGTTCGGTGGGTCTTGGTATTGCCGGGATTGGGTTATTTAGCTTTGATAAGCTTTTGCCGGCAGGGATCTTTATGGGCTGCGGCGTTGCCGGTATGCATTATATGGGGATGGCGGCAATGCTTATGCCTATGGAAGTCTCCTATAACCTGAATATTCTGATTATTTCCGTAATTATTGGCGTGCTCGCATCCTGTGCCGCTTTGTGGATGGCATTCCATATGCGTGGAAAGTTGCAGATGATTGGAAGCTCCCTGCTAATGGGGGTGGCGGTATGTGGCATGCACTATACCGGTATGGCCGCCGCGCGTTACGAGCACACTAATGTTGTCAATGAGGCCTGGTTTGCCGGTTCGCTGGGCGGTGAATATCTCGGTATCAGTATCTTCCTTATTGTTACCACTTCGCTGGTGTTGACACTTGCCATTGGCAGCCACCGCCGTCGCCAGCGGGAAGAGTTGGCTATCTGAATCGATATTTCCCGTCTGAAAGCCGGTGCTACGCGCCGGCTTTGGCGTCAAAACTCTCTCCATTGGCGCCATGATCATCTGGTCGACCAATATCATGTAAAGAACCGTTAAGGACTGACGGTCACATTTTTCTCCTCCCTATAATCCGCCGCTTTTCGCTTCGGCGCTATTTTTCAGGGAGAAAACTTAATGCTTGATCAGTACAGCCTGCCACTGGTTATTCTTTCTTATACAATTTCCGTTTTCGGGTCGTTTGCAGCGCTGCAGCTGGTAACCGGTATCCGCGAGGCTATTCTCAAGGCCGACCGTTGGCGAGCCATTGCCTTTGCCGGTCTGGCCATGGGTGGCGGAGCCATCTGGTCTATGCATTTCGTGGGTATGCTGGCGCTTGAGTCCCATATGCCCATGTCCTACGACGTGTTTAAAACCATTCTATCAATCGTCATTGCGGTAGCCGCCTGTACCGCGGGCCTCGCGATTCTCGGTGCGCGGCGTTTCACCCTGGAAAAACTGATGCCTACCTCCATATTTATGGGCGGTGCCGTAGCTGGTATGCATTACATGGGGATGGAAGCCATGCTGATGCCGGCGGAAATCGAGTATGACCTGAATATTCTGCTTATTTCGGTACTTATCGCGGTGGCGGCGTCATTTGCGGCGCTGTGGATGGCGTTCCATCTGCATGGCTCCTGGCAAAAATTTGGCAGTGCACTGGTCATGGGGGTTGCGGTGTGCGGTATGCATTACACCGGGATGGCGGCGGCCAGTTACCAGCACACCGGCACCATGCCGGAATCCGGTTTTCTGGGGGCGCTCAGTAGTGAGCATCTGAGTGTGGCGACGGTGGCCATCAGTATCGGAATTATCGTGCTGACCTTACGGGTCAATTACTGGTACCGAAATCGTCAGTTAGTCCCCGCATGATTATTTTGCCCTATTTGTAGGCACAAAAAAGCCGGAGCAATGCTCCGGCTTTTTTGTGCCTGTTGTCCCGGACTCAGTCCATATAGCTCTCGACCGGTGGGCAGGAGCAGATCAGGTTGCGGTCCCCATACACATTGTCGATACGGTTGGATGCGGGCCATACCTTGTGGTGCTTCAGCCAGGCTGCCGGGCGGCCGGCGACTTCACGGCTGTACGGATGCGTCCACTCGTCGGTCATCACGTCGTCCTGGGTGTGCGGCGCATTGTGCAGGGGATTGTCCTCTGCGCTGTATTTACCGCTGGCCACGTCTTCCGCTTCCTGACGGATGGTCGCCATGGCTTCGACGAAGCGGTCCAGCTCTTCCTGGGCCTCGGATTCCGTGGGCTCGATCATCAGGGTACCGGCCACCGGGAAGGACATGGTGGGCGCGTGGAAACCGAAGTCCATCAGGCGCTTGGCGATGTCTTCTTCGGTGATGCCACTGGCTTCCTTCAGTGGACGCAGATCGATCAGGCATTCGTGGGCGATAAAACCGTTGCTGCCTTTGTACAGCAGCGGGTAGTGCTCGCTCAGCTTCCTGGCCACGTAGTTGGCGTTCAGGATCGCGGTTTCGGTGGCCAGTTTCATGCCCTGTTTACCCATCATACGGATATACATCCAGCTGATCGGCAGAATACTGGCGGAACCCCAGGGTGCTGCGGAAATGGTGCCGTTGACCGGATCGTTACCCGGTACCTCGGTCACCGGGTGACCGGCCAGGTAGGGCTTCAGGTGTTCGCCGACGGCGATCGGACCCATGCCGGGGCCGCCGCCACCGTGGGGGATACAGAAGGTCTTGTGCAGGTTCAGGTGAGATACGTCACCGCCGAACTTGCCCGGAGCCGCGACACCGATCAGCGCGTTCATGTTGGCGCCGTCGATATACACCTGGCCGCCAGCGTTGTGGACCAGCTCGCAGATCTCGCGAATGCCTTCCTCGAATACACCGTGGGTGGACGGGTAGGTGACCATCAGCGCGGCGATGCGGTCGCCGTGCTCTTCGATCTTCGCTTTCAGGTCGGTAATGTCCACGTTGCCCTTGTTGTCACAGGCAACCACAACCACCTTCATGCTCACCATCATCGCGGAGGCGGGGTTGGTGCCGTGGGCAGAGGCGGGGATCAGGCAGATATCGCGCTGGCCTTCACCTTTGGCTTCCAGGTATTTCTTGATCGCAACCAGGCCCGCGTATTCACCCTGGGAGCCGGCGTTCGGCTGCAGGCTCACGGCGTCGTAGCCTGTACATTCCGCCAGCATGGTTTCCAGCTGCTTGAACATCTCGCGGTAGCCTTCGGCCTGGTTTGCCGGGGCGAACGGGTGCAGCTTGCCGAATTCCGGCCAGGTCACCGGGATCATTTCCGCGGTGGCGTTCAGCTTCATGGTGCAGGAACCCAGCGGAATCATGCTGTGGTTCAGGGCGATGTCCTTGGACTCCAGGGTCTTCAGGTAGCGCAGCATTTCGGTTTCCGAATGATGCGTGTTGAACACCGGGTGGGTCATAAAGTCGGTGTCGCGCTGCAGGTCGGCGGGTACGCCGGCTACACCTTTGGCGGACAGTTCGCTGTCGATCTTGTCCAGGTCCAGACCGTGGTCACCGCCGACAAAAATGTTCAGCAGTTCGGAGACATCCGCCAGCTTGGTGGTTTCGTTCAGGCTGATGCCCAGCGCGTCGCTGCCCACTTTGCGCAGATTGATTTCTGCGGCGATGGCGCGATCAAAAATTTCAGACTGCTTGTCACCCACGGCAACGGTGAGGGTATCGAACCAGCTGTCGTGGGTGAGATCCAGGCCCTTTTCTTTCAGGCCCGCGGCGAGAATATCGGTGAGGCGCTGGATGCGCGCGGCGATGGTTTTGAGGCCTTCGGGGCCGTGATAGATCGCATAGAAGGCGCTCATGACCGCCAGCAGTACCTGGGAGGTACAGATGTTGGAGTTGGCCTTTTCGCGGCGGATATGCTGTTCGCGGGTCTGCATGGCCATGCGCAGGGCGCGCTTGCCTTTACTATCGACGGACACACCGATGATACGGCCGGGGGCGGAGCGCTTGTAGGCTTCTCGGAAGGCGAAGAAACCGGCGTGGGGGCCGCCGTATCCCATAGGGATACCGAAGCGCTGGTTACAGCCAACCACCACGTCTGCGCCCATGGTGCCCGGTGCCTTCAGGGCTACCAGACTCATTAGATCCGCGGCCACGGTGACCAGTGCATTGGCGTCGTGCACCTTGGCGATCAGGTCGGTGAGGTCGCGCACCACACCGGTGGAACCCGGGTACTGGAACAGGGCGCCGAACAGTTCTTCCGGCAGCTCGGTTTCCGGGTTGCCGACAACCACTTCGAAACCGAAGTGTTCGGCGCGGGTCTGTACCACGGCGATGGTCTGTGGGTGGCAGTCTGCGTCCACAAAGAAGACGTTGGATTTGTTGCGTTTCGCCTGGCGCTTACACATGGCCATGGCTTCGGCGGCGGCGGTGCCTTCGTCCAGCATGGAGGCGTTTGCCAGGTCCATGCCGGTGAGGTCCATGATCATCTGCTGGAAATTCAGCAGGCCTTCCAGGCGGCCCTGGGCGATTTCCGGCTGGTAGGGGGTGTAGGCGGTGTACCAGCCCGGGTTTTCCAGCACGTTGCGCAGAATCACGTTCGGCGTAATGGTGTCGTGATAACCCATACCGATAAAGGTGCGGAAAATCTTGTTGCGCTTGGCCAGGGCTTTCAGCTCCGCCAGCGCTTCCTGCTCGTCGACCGCATCGGCCAGGGCAAGGTCATCGGACTTGCGGATGGCGGCGGGTACGGTCTTTGCAATCAGTTCATCCAGGGTAGCGACGCCGAGGGTGTCGAGCATGGCCTGGGTCTGCGCGGCGTCCGGGCCAATATGGCGGCGGATAAAGGCGTCGTGCTGTTCCAACTGCTTGAGGGAAGGCTGGGTCATGGTGGTTGGATTCCTGTAAACGCTGACGGCGCTTGCCGGGAGATTGCCGGGAAACGCGAACGCTCAAAAATAGCAAAGTGGATCGGGAAAGCGGATCCGTCCAAGTTCACGGGACACGCGGGTCAGTGACCAACGGTTCCCGAGTTCGGCATTCGGTAATAATGGTGTGGCAGAGTGAACTTGCCCAGTTACCGGCACCGCTGCGTAAGAGAGACAAGCACGGGCGGTGAGGTAATACCGGTTGCCAGAAGGCGCGCATCTTAGCAACCGCAGTGTGTGTGGGCAATTGGGGCACTATGCGGTCAAAGTTATGCTGGGAGCGGGACGGTTTTGTGACATAAATCCTGTTTTTGGCATTGTGGCGCTATTTTTGTCTGTGAGCGCACACTCGAGCGGGTTGGCCTGAAAATTTGCGCCATACTCAATGATTAAAAAGAAGCTGTCGCCGGAGTTGCGTACAGCCATCGAGCCAGGGAATCAAGAGGACTCACCGTGTTGCCTCGGGCAAACGTCAACACTTTGCGCTTCAAAGCCTGCCTGCTCTCCGCGTTGCTGGTCGTGGCCATGTGCCTGTTTTTTATCCTGCTCGGCAACGGCAGCCTGCAGTCTCTGCTGGCGAAAAACCGCGAACATCGCCACCTCAATTTCCAATTTCAGGTTTCCGGCCTGTTGCAGCAGTCCCGCCAGGAAATGGCGCAACTTGCAGAGCTGATTGCCCTCAGTCCCCGTGGGCGCATATCTTCCCGGGAAGAGCTGCGCAAAGCCATGGACCGCCAATGGGAGCTTCTCCAGCAAAGCTGGGATCTCCACTCCCTGAAAATTTACGATGCGGAAAGCAAGCCGGTGCTGAGCTGGGGGGCGTCCTACAGCCAGTTGAGTGCGGAGCAGGTGGCTCAGGTATTGATGCGCGGTCAGCCACTGGAACGGATCCAGTGTGAGCCGGGCTGTGTTCAGAGCCTGTCGGTACCCATGCGTGCCCGAGGTGGTGACTATGTTTTGCAGATCGACCGGCCGCTGGTGAAGCAACTACAGCGCTTTCGCGAAATGACCGGCTCTGATATTGGTATTCTGTCGGCGGTGCGTACCCTTCCTCCGCCCGGGGCAGGGCTTAATTACCTTGCGCGCTGGCAGCGTGAGGTATTGTCTCTGACATCCCGCGAGCGTGTTTTGCCATTGCTGAACCGGGTGGCCAATGAGGTGTCGACGGTGGGCGGGTTGCAGCGCGCGCGGATACACGAACTGGATAATCGCCAGTTCGATATTCGCACCATGAGTGTGGGTGTCGACGACAACGGCGCGCAGTTTGTATTTATCGAGGATGTTTCCGATCAGGTCGAGCACATCGATGAGTCGGTGCAGTTACTGCTGCTGTTTTCTGTCCTCGGTGCGCTGATTTTTAGCGCCGCAGTCGCAGGGACTTTGTGGGGGCCAATTGTGCGTTTGCGACGTCTGGCCCAGGCCTTGCCGCTATTGACGAATGGCCGCTTCAGCGACGCGCGTCAGTTGATCCGTCCGGTGCATAAAAATCTGGATAAATTTGATGAGCTGGACGTACTCGACAACACCGGGCTCACGGTCTGCGACCAGCTTGAAGATATGAATGACATGGTGACGCGCAAGACGGCGCAGCTGGAGCAGATTGCCATGCATGACAGCCTTACGGGGCTGGCTAATCGATTCAGTCTGCTGGAGCAACTGGAGTTTCATCTGCAGCTTGCCCGACACCAGCCGGACGGAGTGCACGAGCAGTGTTATCTGTTTTTTATCGACCTGGATGACTTCAAGCAGGTCAATGACACTCTGGGGCACCAGGGCGGTGATGAACTTTTGTGCGTGATTGCCCGGCGCCTGCTCAGTGTTATGCGGTGTGGCGATATTGTCGCTCGACTCAGTGGCGATGAGTTCTGCGTATTTGTCCGGGGTGTGCAGGGGGTGGATGCCTATCGCACGCTGGCAGAGAAGCTGCTGAATACCGTGGCGCAGCCGGTAAAAATTTCCGATAACCTGGTTACCGTCACCATGAGTGTGGGCGTGGTTGCGGTGGAGGGGCAGGAAGATACGCTGGAGGGGGTGCTGCAAAAAGCGGACTTGGCGATGTACCACGCCAAGCGTCAAGGCAAAAACAAATATCAGTTGTACTCGGCGTCCTTACCGGCACTTTCGGGGCAAAGTGCTGAAAAGCCTCTCGATGGGGTGGTGCGCCCACTGGAATTGGTCACTTCTTTTAAGCCTCGTTAATTACCGCGCGCAAATCTATCTCGCAAATGCGAACGAATACGCCTTGCGGATGTGGCTGCCGCGAGTTTCTTCCGCTGTGCACAGGCGCTATTTGTCCGGTTGGTCTATCTTTAATTTATCCCGATCCGTTTTTCCACGCGGATGTACCCCCAGAGTGCTGGAACGGCGGAATACTTTTTCACAACTGATGTTCGACCTGACACCGAGCCACAAGCCCGGTACCCAGAGTCTGCAAGGTTAACCAGTCCGCACTATGGCGAGCAAAATTTACACTACCGACGACCAGCTTCTCAGTAGCTATCTACGCAACTTACTGCAATCCGCCGGCTTCCCGGTTTTGACACAGCAAACCCGGGTGGAGCCCTCTGTGGACGCGGGGGATAAGGGAAAAAATGGGGCGGGGAATCTGGATTGGCAGTCCGAGCTCTGGCTGATCCGCGATGCGGACCTGGCCAGTGCCCAGCAGGTATTGCAGCAGGCACTTTCCAGAGAAAGCGCCTGACCGCGTTTTCGGCAACACTATCGGCACCACTGCCGGTAGGGTTACATCTTCTCGAGGGTCTCGATTCCGAGCAGGCCCAACCCTGTGGACAGGGTGCGCGCAACCAGGTCGCACAACTGCAGGCGACTTTGCTTCTCCTCTTCGCTCACACCTTCTTTCAAAACCGGGCAGGCTTCGTAGAAGCCCATATAGGCGCTTGCCAGTTCGTAGAGGTATGTACACAGCACATGTGGAAAAGTGTCTTTGGCTACCTGGTCCAGTACCTCACCAAACTGATTCAGCTTGATCGCCAGTGCGCGCTCGGCATCGGTGCCCAGTACGATATCGCCGTTTAGCGCAGACGGGTCCACTCCGGCGCGACGGAAAATACTGCGCACACGAGTGTAGGCGTACTGCAGGTAGGGCGCTGTATTGCCCTCAAACGCCAGCATGGCGTCCCAGTTGAACACGTAATCGTTGGTGCGGGTTTTGCTGAGGTCGGCGTATTTGACCGCGCCGATACCCACCACGCGGCCGATCTCGGCCTGCTCTTCCGGGCTCAGCTCCGGGTTCTTGCCTGCGACCAGTGCAGTCGCGCGCTCTACCGCTTCGTCCAGTAGTTCCGCCAGTTTTACGGTGCCACCGGTGCGGGTTTTGAACGGTTTGCCATCGTTGCCCATCATGGTACCGAAGGCGCAGTGTTCGAGCGTCTGGCTGTCGGCAATATAGCCGGCCTTGCGCGCCACGGTGAACGCCTGCTGCAGGTGCAGGGTCTGGCGCGCGTCGACAACGTAAAGAATACGGTCCGCTTTCAGGGTATTGGCGCGGTAGCGGATGGCGGCCAGGTCGGTGGTGGCGTAGAGGTAGCCACCGCCTTTCTTCTGGATAATCACCACGCTGGGATTGCCTTCCTTGTCGGCCATTTCAGGCAGGAAGGCGACAATGGCCCCCTGGTCTTCCACCGCAATGCTGCGATCGATCAGGTCTTTCACCAGCACCGGCAGGTCGTCGTTGTACTGGCTTTCCGCATACACGTCTTTGCGCTGCAGGGTAACGCCCAGCTTTTCGTAGATCTCTTCGGCATGGCTGATGGAGATGTCGATAAAGCGCTGCCAGAGTTTCAGGCAGTCGGCGTCGCCACCCTGCAGTTTCACCACGTATTCGCGGGCGCGGTCGGCAAAGCCTTCTTCCTCATCAAAGCGGACCTTGGCCTCGCGGTAGAAGACTTCCAGATCTTTCAGTGCCACTTCGGCGTCCTGGTTTTCCATTTTGTCGGCCAGGTGCGCCAGCAGCATGCCGAACTGGGTGCCCCAGTCGCCCATATGGTTCTGGCGAATTACCGTGTGGCCCTGGAATTCCAACAGGCGGGCGAGGGCGTCACCGATGATGGTGGTACGCAGGTGGCCCACGTGCATTTCTTTGGCGAGGTTGGGGTGGGAGTAGTCCAGCACTGCGGTTTGTGGCTCATCGGCGCTGGCGATATTCAGACGCTCATCGGCGCGGGCCGCGGCGAGGGTACCGGCCAGCCAGGATTCGCTCAGGTGAATGTTGATAAAGCCGGGGCCGGCAACCTCGGTCTTCTCGATCATCGGCTGATCGCCCAGGTTCTCGATGATCTTCGCCGCCAGCTCGCGAGGGTTGTTGCCCACTTTTTTGGCCGCCGCCATGGCGCCATTGGCTTGGTAGTCACCAAAGCCCGCCTTTTTGGCGGGGGCCACCGCCGGGCTGCACTCGGCGGGAATCCCCGCGGCGGTCATGGCGGTCTGGAAAATATCGTTGAGCTGCTGGCGAATATTCATAAGGGGGGCGTTATCCCGTGGCGATTCTGGAAAATGGGAGTCTGGATAATATAGAAGAAGGCGGGATTTTAATGGCCGGGAAGGGGTTTGCAACCTGCGCGAGCCCGGTCGGCTGCGGTAACATGGCGCGCTATTGACGAAAGGTAACAGGAATAGGGGCGAGCACAATGTCCGGGACCACGCTTTACTGGCATGACTACGAAACCTGGGGCGTGGACCCGGGGGCGGACAAGCCTTCCCAGTTTGCCGGTATCCGCACCGATGAAGATCTGAATGTGGTCGGTGAACCGCTGATGATCTATTCGAAGCCGGCCAGTGACTGCCTGCCGCAGCCGATGGCGGCGCTGGTGACCGGGCTGGCACCGCAGAAGGCGTTTGCCGAAGGGCTGCCGGAAATCGAGTTTATCCAGCGGATCCTCAACGAGCTGGGTGCGCCCGGGACCTGTGGAGTGGGCTACAACAGCCTGCGCTTTGACGATGAAGTCACCCGCCATACCCTGTACCGCAACTTGCTAGACCCGTACGAACGGGAGTGGAAGTCTGGCAACAGCCGCTGGGACATTATCGATATGGTGCGGCTGACATATGCCCTGCGCCCGGAGGGCATTGAATGGCCCCGGCGGGAAGTGGCAGACGGCGTTTGGGTGCCTTCTTTCCGCCTGGAAGAGCTTACCGCGGCCAATGGCATCAGCCATGAGGGCGCTCACGATGCGCTGTCGGATGTGCGCGCCACCATCGATATGGCGCGGCTGATCCGCGACAAGCAGCCCAAGCTCTACGATTACGTGTACAAGCTGCGCCGCAAGCAGGAAGTGGCAAAGATACTCAACCCGCGGGATCGCAAACCGCTGCTGCATATCTCCGGCAAGGTCCCCGCGACCCACGGTCACCTGACCTATGTGCTTCCCCTGGCCATGCACCCGGTGAACCGCAATGCGGTGATCTGTGCCAACCTGGCCATGGACCCGCAGCCGATTCTCGACCTGGACCCGGACGCCCTGCGCGAGCGCCTCTACACCGCCCGTGACAAGCTGGGCGAAGGCGAGCTGCCGGCCGGCCTGAAGCTGATTCATATGAACCGCTGCCCGGTGCTGGCGCCGGCGAATATGCTCTCCGGTCAGCGCGCGGCCGACCTGCAGATCGACAAAGAGGCCTGTGAGGCCAACTGGCAGAAGCTGCAGGGGCTGGATCTGACCGAGAAGTTACACCAGGTGTTTCTCGATGGAGAGTTCCCGGCCAAGGATGTGGAAGCGCGCCTCTACGACGGCTTTATGAACGATGCCGATCGCGACGCGTGCCGCCAGCTGCACAACGCCCTGATCAGCCGCGGCCCGGAAGCCCTGGCCGGGCAGCCCTCGTTTTCCGATTCGCGCCTGCCGGAGCTACTCTTTCGCCTGCGGGCGCGTAACTTCCCCGAGACGCTAAATGAGGAAGAGCAGGAGCGTTGGGAAGAGTGGCGCTACCAGCGGCTGACGGACCCCAAGTTCGGGGCGAGTATTACCATGGAAGCCTATTTCGAGGAGATTGCGCGCTTGCGGGAGGAGTTTCCCGAGCGCAGTGACCTGCTGGATCAACTGGAAACCTGGGGCGATGCACTGCTGGGTTGATCCGCCAATTGCGGCTGTTCCGCCCGCGATGGTGCGCGTAGAATACCGCCCGCCCAGCCGCCGGTGATCCCGGCGCAACCTTGAGTAAGTGGAGCAGCAATGGACTTTATCGGTGCCAATATCCTTTCCGTCAGCCAGTTTGAGCGGGACGACATCGACCGAATTTTTGCCGTGGCCGACACCATGGTTCCCTACGCCCGCCGGGAAAAAGTCACCCGTGTCCTCGAGGGCGCAATCCTCGGCAATATGTTTTTCGAGCCCAGCACCCGTACCCGGGTGAGCTTTGGCTGCGCGTTCAATCTGCTCGGTGGCACCGTGCGCGAGACGGTGGGGGTGTCAGCCAGCTCCCTGGCCAAAGGCGAGTCCCTGTACGACACCGCGCGGGTTCTTTCCGGCTACTCCGATGTAATCTGTATGCGCCACCCACAGGCGGGGTCTGTGGCGGAGTTCGCCGCGGCCAGCCGGGTGCCAATCGTGAATGGCGGTGATGGCGCCAACGAGCATCCGACCCAGGCACTGCTCGACCTGTACACCATTCGCAAGGAGCTGGAAGGCAAAGGCGGCTCCCTGGATAACTTCCGCATCGCCATGATTGGCGATCTCAAGCACGGGCGCACCGTGCACTCCCTGTGCAAACTGCTGTGCCTGTTCAAAAATGTTCAACTGGTGCTGGTCTCTCCGGGCGAGTTGGCGATGCCGGCAGTAGTGGTGGAGAAACTGCGCGAAGTGGGGCATCAGGTGACGGTAACCGATCAGCTGGAGCCGTCGATCAAGCATGTGGATATCGTCTATTCCACCCGCATCCAGGAAGAGCGTTTTGAATCCCAGGCCGACGCCGATCGCTACCGCGGCCGTTTCCGCCTGAACCGCGATATTTTTACCCGCCACGCGGAACCCAATACCGTGATCATGCACCCGCTGCCACGGGATTCCCGCGCGGAAGCCAATGAACTGGATTCGGATCTGAATGAACACCCGAGCCTGGCGATTTTCCGCCAGACGGACAACGGCCTGCTGGTGCGCATGGCATTATTTGCCATGTTGCTGGGGGTGGAAGACAAGGTGGAGCAGTACGCGCGGCCGATTACCTGGCAGACACGGCGCAATCAGATCTGATACTTGTGTAGAAATTCAGGCATCAAAAAACCGGCAAAATTGCCGGTTTTTTTATTTCTGATGCTGTGAAAAATCAGCCGGCCAGCGCGTTACGCACCGTCGCCAGTTTCACACACAACACAAACACCGACATGGCGGTATCCAGTTCTTCCAGCGGCGGGAAGCTGGGTGCAATACGGATGTTGGTGTTTTCCGGGTCTTTTCCGTAGGGGAAAGTCGCACCGGCGGGTGTCAGTTTTACGCCGGCTTCCGCAGACAGGCGAATCACGTCTGCCGCCACACCCGGGCGGGTGTTGAAGGAAACGAAGTAACCGCCTTCGGGTTTTTCCCACTCGCCCAGATCGGTATCGGCGAAGTTCTTTTCCAGATGTTCCAGTACACAGGCAAACTTGGGACGCAGGATTTCCGCGTGCTGTTGCATGTGCTCTTTCAGCTGGGTCAGTTCCGGGAACAGGCGCGCGTGGCGCAGCTGATTGATCTTGTCCGGGCCGATGGTCATGGCCGACATCTGCTGTTTCAGGGACGCCAGGTTGGCGGGACTGCCGCTCACAAAGGCCACACCGGCGCCGGCGTGGGTCACCTTGGAGGTAGAGGCAAATTGCAGTACGGAATCGGCGGTGTCATTGCCCAGCGCGGCTTCGCGGATGTTCGGCAGTTTTACCTGGTGGTCCAGGTCGTGAATGGCGTAGGCGTTGTCCCAGAAAATACGGAAGCCCGGGTTGGCGATCTTGGCCAGTTGCGCCAGACGGTCGACGGTGTCTGCGTCGTAGGTTACGCCGGTGGGGTTTGAGAATTTGGGTACGCACCACAGACCGATGATCTGGTCGTCTTCGCGGATCTTCTGTTCCAGTACATCCATGTCCGGGCCGGTGGCGGTCATCGGGACCGTGTCCATGGCGATCCCGAGCTGCTCGCAGATGGCGAAGTGGCGGTCGTAGCCGGGTACCGGGCACAGAAACTTGGGCGCACTCATTTCTTTCCACGGCTGGTTGCCGGCAAAGCCGAACAGGTAGCCGGTGAGAACCGCGTGGTACATCAGGGTCAGGGAGCTGTTGCCGCCGGCCAGTACCTCTTCAAACGGCACCTGCAGAATATCCGCACCCAGTTCGCGGGCGGCGGCAATACCTTCGAGGCCGCCGTAGTTGCGGGTGTCGGTGCCGTCGGGAGCGCGGTAGTCGCCATTCAGGATACCGTCCAGGCTGTCGGACAGAGAGAGTTGGTCCGCTGCCGGTTTGCCGCGGGTCAGGTCCAGGCTCAGGCTGTGCTGGCAAATACGCTGGTATTGCTGGTCCAGTTCTTTTTCCCACTGTTGCAGCTGTTCGCGTTGGGCGGTCTCGATACGCACGGAAAATCCTCTTCTCTTGATGGACAACTCTTGACAGGCAACTTCCGGAGGAAGTTACGGGGACGGGAGCTTATCAGCAGTGGGCGGATTGCGTCATGTTTTATGACACTTTTTTGCAGGAAAACCCGGTAAAAACAGCGCATTTCGGTAGATAAAGTGGCGGCGCAATTGTTGCAGTTGAAACGGACTGGATGATTGTGCCGGTAGTATCACACCGGCTGCGCTGTCGCGCGTCGCCGTCAGTGTTTTTGAACCGCCAGGTGGCGGAAATCACTGGCGTATTCGAGTAGCGTGCTTTTCAGGTGGGCGCGTTGCTCAGGGGTGGCACTTTGCAGAATTTCCGTGGCGAGGGACCGGGCCTGAAGACGCAACTGGTCCTGCATCTTGCGGTAGTCTTCCGGCCACAGGGTTTGGGGATCAATCAGCAGCGCGCGCAACCGGGCTTGATAGCCATCGGGCTTGCTGCGCAAGGTGTCCAGAAACGCATTCGCCCATATTTGCCGCTGCGCATCCCGGCGCTTCGGATCGAAAGTCGTGGTGGCCACCTGGCGATCAATCATGGATTCCTGAGCCTCCGTGAGATCCCCGAGCCAGCGCTCAGCCTGTTTGCGAAACTCTTTTTCCCGCTTGCGCTGCGCCTTGTCCCACTTTTTTAATGACTCTTCGCGCTCTTCCCGGATGTTCTCTGCGAGTTGGTCGATCTGCTTGTCGTCCAGCTGGGTAAGGATCGGCAGCATCAGGTCGCTCAGCATCGTCACCGAGGAGTGCCAGAAGGTATCCACCTGGGATTCGATGGCATCCAGCTGGGCCGGGTTGGTGTCGGCGTCGTCTACTTTGGCGGCCAGTTCTTCGAAATAGTCGGCGTAGCGGGGCAGCTGGGTCTGGCGGTGCCAGCGATGGAATTCGTCGACTCGCAATTGCAGCAGGTCTTTCTGAGCGCCATCCAGGTCGAGGTATTTATTGAGGGTGCGGTCCATCCACCAATCCAGGTGGCCATAGACGAGGCGGATGCTGGAGCAACCGCTGAATAACAGCAGTATTACCGCGGTTATCAGCAGGGCGGTGCGCGTGTTAACGCCTGTGGAGGTTGCGGTGCTCATGGCGATAAATATAGTTGCTCGCCGGTTACACCGCATTGATACCGGTGGATCAATTGATCCAGACTTCTACCCGACTGTTTTTCACCGGACCCTGCTCGCTGTCGCCAGTCAGTGGTGCGAAGGCGCCAACCGCCATGATCTGGCTGTCTCCCATCTGGTGATCCCGCAGCAGTGCGCCCTGTACCTTGAGTGCGCGGAAGCGGGAAATCAGGTCGGAGATGTTCTGATTGGATTTGCGATCTGAGAAGCCAACCAGGGTCAGCGATAATTCGCGGTTTTCATTTTCCGCCATAAAGTCCTGTAACCGGTGCAGGTCGCGCAGGGCGCGGTTGTCCAGCTCGGTACTGCCATCGGCAAATCGGAAGGAGATGCTGAGACGCGACCCGTTCTCCATCAATTTGCGGTAGCTCTCTGGCGCGTTAGCGTATGGCGCCATCTGCAGGGACACGGGGGTCAGGTTGATAAAGCCGATCTGCTCGACGATTTGCTGCCCGGCGTGGGACTCCGCAAAGTGCAGAAAGGCATCTACCTGTGGGTTGTAGCGCCCGGGATTGCGGTAGAGGTACAGGCGACGGGTGAGGGGGAAGTCTTCCGTGGCAATAATGCCTCTGTCTGGAACCACCGCGGCCAGTTCCCCCGATTTGATCGCGACCTTGTGCATGCCTTCAGAGTCGGCAAACGGGAGATAGCCGATTGCCGCGCGATCCCGCTGTACCAGTGCGCGGGTTTCGTGGTTGCCGGAAACCTCGTATACAAATCCTTTGGCCGGGCGGCTGCCGCCAAAGACTTCCCCGTCAAAGGTAGCCCGGGTGCCAGACTCGATATCCCGGTGCAGCGGGCGTATCGGAAGGTCCGGTCCCCCCAGTTGTTGCCAGTTGCGGATCTCTCCGCTGTAAATCTGCGCCAGCTGCGCCAGGCTCAAGCGGTTAATGGGGTTGTCTTTGTGGACGGTAATCACCAGGGCGTCGAGGCCGATCACATGCTCCGCCTGTGGACCTGTGAAGTCGCCGAAACGCGCCAGCATATCTACCTCTTTGGGTTTGATGCGGCGAGATGCCATGCCGATATCGGCGGTGTCGCCGTTCAAAGCCTTGAAGCCGGTGCTGGAGCCCAGGGCGATGATGGGCACAACTACAGGCTCACCCTGCAGGCGTGCGTGAATCCAGTGTTTCTCGCCTTCCGAGCGTTGACTGACCTCACTGGCGCCCCGGGATTCCAGATATCGCTTTACCAGTGCGGGCGCCAGATCTGCGCCTACGGTGTTGGAGCCAGTCAGGCGGAACAGCACGCGATCACGGTCTGCGCCAGCGGCCTGGCCACTAGCGATGAGGCCCGCAGCCAGAGTCAGTTGCAGCAATAGCGCCACAACCCATCTTGCGCCGATTATTCCTGAATTCGATCCCCTGCCCGCGTTTACGCGTTTCATCCTGCCCCCTATCACTTCTGAATACTGTTCCGAGTGCCCGTCCGGTTGCTGTTTGTTGATCGTTGTATTGCATCCAGTCCGTCGCGGGCGCGCGCTTTATCGCAGAAAAGTGTGACGGGTTTATTGCAATCGGGTTGAACTGGTCGGCGAGTGGCGAGGAGGTTCTCTGGATTGGACTGCCGACACTGCGAAAAAATGGCTGGGTGATTTTTGAGCTCGAGCGTCCGGGAGGGCTGGCTCTGAGGGGCTTTGTCGGCGTTTTTTTCACCAAACGGCACGTAAAATCAGCATATAATGGGAGAAACCTTCAGGTTTTTTTTTAAAAAAGGCATGACAACGCTGTCATTTGTCTTGTAGTATTTCTCACATATTGGCAGAGGCGTCAGCGACGCCCAGCCGGATTTCTCTGGGGCGCAGCGAATGCGGTGGGGAATCCGGCAAGGACACATAACAATAGAAAATCTTAGGGGCCGGTTAGATGGTTGCTTTGAGAGACAGCAGGGACATTCTTTTCATTGGCGTCGATGGCGGTGGCAGTAAATGCCGCGCCTCTATATTCGACACCAGCAATCGCCTGTTGGGTACCGGTGTCTCCGGGCCCGCGAACCCCCTTCACGGTTATGCACAAACCATTGATTCCATCGTGCGCTCTGCCGCACTGGCGGTGGCGGACGCTGGTCTGCCCGCGGAAACTCTGGGTGAGCTGGTGGCTGGTGTGGGGCTGGCCGGGGTCAATATGCCCCGTCTTTATAACGAGATGAATGCCTGGGCGCACCCGTTCAAACAGATGTTCCTCACCACCGATCAGCACTCCGCCTGTCTGGGTGCGCACCGCGGTGGTGACGGCGCGGTGATCATTGCCGGCACCGGATCCGTGGGTTACTCCTGGGTCAATGGCCGCAGCGAGATTGTCGGCGGCCACGGTTTCCCCCACGGCGACAAAGGCAGTGGTGCCTGGCTGGGTATGGAAGCGGTGAAATATCTGTTAATGGCGATGGAAGGTCTGGCGGAGGATTCAGCGCTGAAAGGCGAGCTGCAATCTGCGCTGGGGACCGACGATCCCTACGATGTTATTGAAATGATGGCGGGCAAGCCCTCCAGTCAGTACGCCAAGCTGGCGGTGCCTTTGGTGGAGTGCGCCGAGGCGAACTGTCCTATTGCTGCGTCGATCATGCGCGATGGTGCTGCTTATATCAGCGATCTCGCAGACAAGTTGATGGAAGGCAAGCCGCCGCGCCTGGCCATGATTGGCGGCCTGGCGCCGCGCCTCAAGCCCTGGCTCAAGCCCCATGTGGCGGAGCGGGTTTCCGACCCGCTGGATCCGCCAGAGCTGGGTTGCGCCTACTTCGCCCAGCACTCCCTTGCGGCACTGGGTGACAGTGAGTCCAAAGCGCGGGAAGAGGCGGATGCCAAGGCGCTGTTTGGATAAGCTCTTTGGATAAGAGCGTCGAATCGTTAGAACACACAGGTTGTCGGAAGACGACGATAGAAAAAGTTACGGATAGATTTTATGAGCGCAGTGACCTCAGGTGAGGCCAATAAGGTGGATGCATCTATGGCGATGACAGTAATGGAAACCGAGGCCCGTGAAGCCCCGAGCCGAGTTGCCGAACAATTGCAGAACAACGCGCCGATCATGGAGGCGCTGGGCGAGCGCCTGCGCAGCAAGCCGCCGCGCTTTGTAATGATCGTTGGTCGCGGATCTTCCGACCACGCTGGCGTATTTGCCAAATACCTGATTGAAATTGAAACCGGCACTCCGACCTTTGCCGCAGCGCCGTCCGTCTCCAGCGTCTATGGCAAAAAACTGAAGCTCGAAGACGCGCTGGTCATCGTGATTTCCCAATCCGGCCGCAGCCCGGACATCCTCGCCCAGGCACAAATGGCGAAAGACGCCGGTGCCTACACCGTGGCGCTGGTGAACGATGAAACCGCACCGATCAAAGATATTGTCGACCAGGTTGTGCCGCTGAAAGCCGGCCCTGAACTGGCTGTTGCTGCGACCAAGAGCTACCTGTGCACCCTGTCTGCGGTGCTGCAACTGGTGGCGTACTGGACCCAGGATGAAGAGCTGAAAGCCGGCGTTGAAATGCTGCCGCAAACCCTGACCGACGCCATTGAATCCGATGTGCAGCTGCGCCCGGAAGACCTGGCCGCGGTAAAAAACCTGGTGGTTCTCGGCCGCGGCCCCGGCTACGGCATTACCCGCGAGCTGGCACTGAAGCTGAAAGAAGTGTGCAGCGTGCACGCGGAATCTTTCTCCAGTGCGGAATTCCTGCACGGCCCGGTCACTCTGGTAGAGCAGAAGCTCACCGTGGTGAACGTGCCCATCGAAGATGAATCCTACCAGGCCCACAGCGAGCAGATCGCAGACATCATCCGTCGCGGCGGCACCCTGATCAATCTGCATGTGCCGAGCAAGGGCGTACACCCGCGTGTTGCACCGCTGCCCCTGCTGCAGCGCTTCTACATCGACGTTGCCCATGTAGCGGTAAGCCGGGGTATCAACCCGGACGAGCCGGCAGGTCTGAAGAAAGTGACCCAGACCGTTTGATCGCGGATAAGGATTTTGGACGTGGTACAGGCATTTATCGCACAACAGTTATTCGACGGTGAGCAGCTACACAAGGATGTAGCGCTGACCGTTGACGGCGGCAAGGTGGTTTCCCTCGGCGGAACCCCTGCGGCCGATGCTGTGCGATTGCAGGGATTGCTGGCGCCGGGCCTGATCGATGTGCAGGTCAATGGTGGCGGTGGTGCGCTGTTCAATAACGACACCAGCGTCAACGCCCTTGGAAAAATGTCTGCGGCTCACGCCCAGTTCGGCACCACCGGCTTTATGCCCACCCTGATTACCGATCAGGTGGACGTAATGCAAAAAGCCGCGGACGCGGTCAGTGCCGCCCTGAAAGAAGGCGTGCCCGGTGTCCTCGGCGTGCACTTTGAAGGCCCGCACCTGAGTGCGCCGAAAAAAGGCACCCACGAAGAATGTTTTATTCGCCCGCTCAGCGATGAAGAGCTGGCGATTTATGCCCGGGACGATCTCGGCCTGAAGATGGTCACCCTGGCGCCGGAAAATGTTTCTCCGGAAGATATCGCCAAGCTGGTGTCGCTCGGGGTGAAAGTCTGCCTCGGTCATTCCAATGCCGACGGCAAGACCGCCGCCGCGGCCGTAGCCGCAGGCGCGAGCGGATTTACCCATTTGTACAACGCCATGTCGCCACTGCATTCCCGCGACCCCGGCATGGTGGGCACCGCACTGATCAGCGACGACTGCTGGTGCGGATTGATTGCCGATGGCCACCACGTGAGTGCGGAAGCCATGACCCTGGCGCTGAAGGCCAAGCCTCGCGGCAAGATCATGCTGGTGACCGATGCAATGTCACTGGTGGGCAGCGACGAGCAGAGCTTCCCGCTGTTTAACCGCACCGTGACCCGCGATGGCGACAAGCTGACCTCCAACACCGGAGAGCTGGCCGGTTCGCACCTGGATATGATCGGCGCGGTGCGCAATATCCGCGACTGGTGTGGCATTGAATTGACCGAAGCCCTGCGCATGGCCGGACTCTATCCGGCTGAGTTTCTGGGTTCGAAAGGTGGTCGCATCGCCGAAGGCGCTGCCGCCGATATGATTTTGGTAAACGACGATTTACAGGTACAGAAAACCTGGATCGGCGGACAGGAAGTGTTCACGGCCGGGTGATTCCGCGCATTCAAGAAAACCGATGACGAATTTAGTCGACGCTAAATAACGATAATGAAAGGTGAGCCTATGAATACCGCAGTTGTTAGCCAGGGGGAAACCCGCAGCAGTATCCTGCCGATGACCATCATCGGTCTGCTGTTTTTTATTTTTGGTTTTGTTACCTGGTTGAATGGGGCCCTGATCCCGTTTCTGCAAACCATCTGTGAGCTGAGTGCTTTCCAGGCCATGCTCGTGGCTTCTGCTTTCTATATCGCCTATACCGTTATGGCATTGCCTATGGCGGCCATTATCGAGCGCACCGGTTACAAGACCGGTATGGCGTTGGGTCTGGCACTGGTTGCCGTCGGCGCGCTGATTTTTATCCCCGCCGCCTACAGCCGCATGTTCGGTATCTTCCTGCTGGCGCAATTCGTGGTGGGTTCTGGCCTCACCATTCTGCAGACCGCGTCCAACCCCTACGTAGTGAGAGTGGGCTCCCCGGAAACCGCCGCGGTACGTATCTGCATCATGGGCCTGCTGAACAAGGGCGCCGGCATTGTTGCGCCGCTGGTTTTTGCGGCGCTGGTTATGTCTGGTATCAGTGGTATTTCTGAAGCAGAGCTGGCTGCGCTGAGTGCCACCGCCAAAGATGCCAAGCTTGACGAACTGGCGGGTCAAATGGTGAGCCCGTATATCGGAATGGCGGTTCTCGGCTTTGTACTGGCCATCGCCATGATGTTCGCCCCCCTGCCGGACATTGAAGACGAAGTGGTGGAAGGTCAGGAAGAGATGGCGGTAAACCTGCCAGCGCTGCTGAAATTCCCGCAGCTGATCCTGGGTTCTATCGCGCTGTTCTTCTACGTGGGTGTGGAAGTGATTGCCGGTGACGCCATTGGTCTGCTGGGCAAGCAGGCGGGTCTGGATACGGCGGTCGCTTCTGTTCTGACCTCCTACACCATGGTGTTCATGGTGCTGGGTTATATCTGGGGCACCATCGCCATTCCGCGCTTTATCAGTCAGCAGACTGCGCTGCTGATCTCTGCGGTGCTGGGTATTGTCTTCACCATCGCGGTGATGACCGGCTCCATGGAAAGCACCGTCATGTCCTCCGCGACCCTGGCGCTGTTCGGTCTGCCTGAAATTCCCAACGCGGTCTACTTCGTAGCCCTGTTGGGCTTCGCCAACGCCATGTGCTGGCCGGCAATCTGGCCGCTGGCGCTGGAAGGCCTGGGTAAGTTCACCTCCAAAGGTGCCGCCCTGCTGATTATGGGTATCTCCGGTGGTGCGGTACTGCCGCCCCTGTACGGTCACTTCGCCGACACCGGCGACGGTCAGCTGGCCTACGTGATTTCCATCCCGGCTTACCTGTTTATCCTGTTTTACGCTCTGAAAGGGCACAAGATGCGCAGCTGGAAATAACCTCCGGTTATCCAGCTGGCGTCACAGTCAGTCTAAGTTTCTTTTTAAAGTTTCTCTCTTTGGTTCTCGTCATCTTTGCCCTCTTAATGAGGGCTTTTTTTTGTCTCGAAATCGTTGGGGTATTGAATAATTTTACTTACCTAAGGGGTTCTGTGGCGGTGCCGCTACCGGGTGCGGTCTTGTGAGACACGCCGTAAACCCATCCTTGGGGGCTCTGCACCGCCATCCCTGGCGGTGAAGGTCTCACAAGACCGCACCCGATACCGTCACCTTCCCCCTCAGCTGCGTTAAGTGCGCAGTATTACGGGTTATAGCGGGTTCATTTAGGCGGGAGATTGGCCGGTGGAGTCGCGGACCAGGAGTTCGGGGACGAATTTTTTGGTGATGCCGGCATCCTTGTTGGCGGAGGCGCTTTCGGTGGCGCTCTTGCTGCGGGCTTTGTTGAGTACCAGCGCGGCGGCGCACTTGGCGATTTCGCTGTTGGGCTGGTGGGCGGTGGTGAGTTTGGGCCAGGTCTGGCGGGAGAAGGGGCTGTCCTCGAAGCCGACGATGGAGAGCTGCTCGGGGATTTCGATGTGCATCAGGCGGGCAGCGAAGAGCGCGCCGGCCGCCATCTCATCGTTACTGGCAAAAATGGCGGTGGGCGGGTTGTCTTTTTCCAGTAATGCCTTGGCCCCGGACACGCCGGAGTCGAAAGAGTATTCGCCGGGAATGATCAGATCGGGGTCGATGCCAATGCCCGCCTGTTCCAGTGCTTCCTTGTAGCCATCCAGTCGCCCGTGGGTGGAAACGTGCTCCTCGCCACCCGCCAGAAATCCAATGCGTTTGTGTCCGTTCTCAATCAAATGCTTGGTGATGTCGAAGGCGGCTGCGGTATCGTCTACCTGAATGCAGTTGTCCTCATCCCCTTCGGCGGCGGCACTGGAAACGATACGCACATAGTCGAGGCCGAGTTTTTTCACCTCATCAATGACCGACTGTGTTTCCGAGAAAGGTGGGGTCAGCACCAGGCCTGCCACTTTGGAGTGTTCCACCAGCGCGCGCAGCTCATCGTTCACGCTGGCGGATTTGGAGTTGCTCGGGTGAATCAGCAGTTCGTAGCCCCGCGCCTTGCACGCCTCGAGAATACCGTTCTGCATATCGATCACGTAGTAGGCGTTCGGGTTATCGTAAATCAGGGCAATGGTGTAGCTGCGGGTGCCCGCCAGATTGCGCGCTGCCAGGTTCGGTTGGTAGTGCAGCGCTTCCACCGCATCCATCACTTTTTTTCGGGTCGCGGGGCGTACAGACGGTTCGTTATTGATCACCCGGGAAACGGTTTTGATCGATACCCCGGCTCTTGCGGCCACGTCGTTGATGGTGCTTTTCATTGTCGGCTGTGATCCTTGATGGGTCCTTGATGGGTCCTTGATGGGGCCTTAAGAGGTCCTTGTTGGAATAATTCCTGTTGCCCAGCCAGCAAGTTTAACCGGTTATGGGCAGAACGACGATGGCTTGCGGGTCACAGGTTTGCACCCTGTTGGTATTCCTGAAATAAAACTACAAACCCAATTGACACCCTTTGCCAACTATGTGACTCTGGCGCCAAATTGACAGCGTTGTCATTTCGGTTTCATACAGGCTGGCAGTGGCTCCCGCGGGCGGGAGTGGGCTGCTGGATAATCAGGTAAATAACAATAACCGGTGCCTGCAACACCACGGCGGGCGCCACTTTCAGGGGGCTCGCTATGTGCAGTGCACACTCTCACACGTCTCACGCTCAATCTTCTTCTGATCCTCTTTCGCAATCGCCAATCTGGCAGGCGCTGCGGGCGCAGGCAGCCGACCTGAAAGGTCAGTCTCTAAAAGCACTGTTTGCCGCAGACCCGCAGCGGGCGGAGCGTTTCTCCCTGGAATTGCCGGAATTCCTGCTGGATTACTCGAAGAACCAGCTGGATCAGGACGTTTTTGTAAATTTATTACGCTTGGCGGAAGCCGCGGATCTGGAACGGTGGCGGGCGGACTTCTTCGCCGGCAAGCCCATCAATGCCACGGAGGGCCGGCCAGTACTGCATCCCGCGCTGCGCGGCGGTTTGGCGGAAGATATTGAGATCGGCGGCGTATCCGTCACCAGCCAGGTGGAAGCCGAGTTGGAGCGCTTGAAAGAGTTTGTAGTTTTACTACATAATGGAGCCCTGACTGGCTATAGCGGTAAACGAATTACCGATGTGGTCAATCTTGGGGTAGGTGGCTCCCATCTCGGGCCGCAAACCACCATCGAAGCACTGCGTGCCCATCGGAAGGGCGATGTCGCAGTGCATTTTGTATCCAATGTGGATGGATCCCAGCTCACGGATGTGCTGGCCGGCCTGGATGCCGATTCGACTTTATTCATTGTCTCGTCCAAGACATTCACGACCAGCGAGACAATGACCAACGCCAGTAGTGGCCTGAAGTGGCTGCAGAAGGCGATGCCGGAGGCTGACGCCGAGGCGCTGTTGCGGCAGCACTTTGTAGCGGTGACTTCCAGCCCGGACAAGGCGCAGCAGTTTGGTGTGCTGCCGGAGCGGACCTTCCGCTTCTGGGATTGGGTAGGCGGGCGCTTCTCGCTGTGGTCTTCCATCGGTCTGCCCATCGCCATTGCCTGTGGGTACGACAACTTCCGCGCACTGCTGGATGGCGCGGCAAGTATGGACAAGCACTTCCGCGAGGCACCTCTGGAAGCCAATGCGCCGGTGATCATGGCGCTGCTGAGTGTCTGGTACTGCACCTTTATGGGCTACCCGGCACATGCGGTATTGCCCTACGAGCAGGCATTGCACATGTTGCCTTCTTATCTGCAGCAGGCAGATATGGAGAGCAACGGCAAATCTACCACCCGTGCAGGGGTGGAGGTGGACTACACCACCGGCCCTCTAATATGGGGGCAGACGGGCATCAACGGGCAGCATGCGTTTTACCAGTATCTGCACCAGAGTCCGGAAGTGGTTCCCGCCGACTTTATCGGCAGTGTGACCCCGGGACACGATCTCGACGGTCACCACGAGATTTTGCTGGCAAACATGTTTGCCCAGAGTCAGGCACTGATGAACGGTGTGGATGCAGAGTCCGTCGGTCGTGAACTGGCAGCCAAGGGGCTGTCGCAAGAAGAAATAAAAAGGCTCACCCCGTTCAAGGTCCACAGGGGTGGAAAGCCAAGTAACACAATACTCTTGAAGGAGTTGGACCCCCGATCACTGGGAGCGCTGATCGCACTCTACGAGCACAAGATTTTTGTTCAGGGCGTGATTCTGCAAATTTATTCCTTTGATCAGTGGGGAGTGGAACTGGGTAAAGGTCTCGCCAATAAACTGGAGCCAAAACTGGCTGCTGGTGACCTGGCAGACGAAGACGGTTCAACTGCCCAGCTGATCGAATACTACCGCCGGATAAACGGCACGGTTACGTCCACGGAGTCGCCTGAAGTTGAGGTGGCTGAGCCTGCTGGAGAACAGGCTTAAACGCACATTGTGCTGCAGCGTGAAACGAACTGATAAAAAACGAAGAGTTGATCAAAAATGGCAAACCAAACAGTGGTACACAGTCGCATACAGGCGGTGACCGACAGGATCATCCGCCGCAGTGAAGAAACCCGGGCCAGCTATCTGGCTCAGGTTGAGCGCGCGCAGGGCAAAGGCCGCGCGCGTCACAAGCTGTCCTGCGGCAACCTGGCGCACGCGATGGCGGCATCCAGCGATCACGATAAGAATCTGATCGCCTCCGGGCACGGCCCCAACCTGGCCATCGTCACCGCCTACAACGATATGTTGTCGGCGCATCAGCCCTACGGCACCTACCCGGAAATGCTCAAGGCCGAAGCCCTGCGCAACGGCGCAACCGCACAGGTTGCCGGCGGTGTGCCCGCCATGTGTGACGGCGTGACCCAGGGTCAGCCGGGCATGGAACTGTCACTGTTTTCCCGCGATGTCATCGCCATGGCGACCGCCATCTCCCTGTCACACGATATGTTTGACGGCGGCATGTACCTGGGCATCTGCGACAAGATCGTCCCTGGCCTGGTCATCGGCGCGCTGTCTTTTGGTCATCTGCCTGCGGTATTCGTACCTGCAGGTCCCATGCCAACCGGTCTCGCCAACGCGGAAAAAGTACGCGTTCGCCAGCTGTACGCGGAAGGCAAAGTGGGTCGCAAAGAATTGCTGGAAGCGGAAAGCGCCTCCTACCACAGCGCCGGTACCTGCACCTTCTACGGTACCGCCAACAGCAACCAGATGCTGGTGGAAATCATGGGGCTGCAGCTGCCGGGCAGCTCGTTTATCAATCCGGGCACCGAGCTGCGCGACGCCATGAATAAAGCGACGGTGAAGCAGCTGGTGCAGAACTCGGAGCCCAGTAACTACACACCGATCGCCAAGATCCTGACCGAAAAAGCCTTCGTCAACGGCATCGTTGGCCTGCACGCAACCGGTGGTTCTACCAACCACACCATGCACCTGATCGCCATGGCGCGCGCCGCCGGTATCCAGATTACCTGGCAGGACATGGCCGAGCTGTCTGAAGTAGTGCCGCTGCTGTGCCACGTGTACCCGAACGGCACCGCGGACATCAACCACTTCGCTGCTGCCGGCGGTATGCAGTATCTGATTCGCGAACTGTTGGGCGCAGGCCTGCTGCATAACGATGTGGCTACCGTACTCGGCGATTCCGGTATGGAGCCCTACACCTACGACCCGTTCCTGAACGAAGACAAGGACGGCCTGGTGTGGCGCCCGACTGCAGAAGAGTCCGGCAACCCGGACATCATTCGCCCGGCAGCGGATCCGTTCTCCAGCCACGGCGGTCTGCAATTGCTGAAAGGCAATCTGGGCAACAGCGTGATCAAGGTTTCCGCGCTAAAAACCCCGCAGCTGAAAGTAAAAGCACCGGCAGTTGTGTTCAACAGTCAGGACGACATGCTGGACGCTTTCAAAGCGGGCAAGCTGGAAAAAGATTTTGTCGCCGTGGTGCGATTCCAGGGCCCCCAGGCCAACGGTATGCCGGAGCTGCACAAACTGACGCCATCCCTCGGCGTACTGCAAGACCGCGGTTTCAAGGTGGCACTGGTCACCGACGGCCGCATGTCCGGCGCCTCCGGTAAAGTGCCGGCGGCCATCCACCTTTCTCCGGAAGCGCTGGAAGGTGGCGTAATCGCAAAAATCCAGGACGGAGATATTGTAGAGCTGGACGCGGAAGCCGGCGTTCTCAAAGTAGAAGTAAGTGATGAAGAGCTGGCCGCGCGCGCGCCAGCGGAATGCGACCTGTCTGCCAACAACAGCGGCATGGGGCGGGATCTGTTTGTGAATATGCGCAAGCTTGCGAGCGGCGCGGAAACCGGCGGTAGCATTCTTTTTTAACTGAATTCGCGCGGGTGCTGATACCACATCAGGCCCGCGCAACTGTTTGAGAGCAAAGAAATGGCAAATTCATTCGACATGGTACTGTTTGGCGGTGGCGGCGATCTGTCTCTGCGCAAACTGATTCCTGCACTCTACCGCGCTTATATTGAAGGCGGTCTGAACAAGGACACGCGCATCCTGCCCGTAGTTCGCCGTCAGGAAGACGCGGACACCTACATGAAGACCGCACAGCAAGCGCTGAAAACCCATCTGCGCGATGGCGAGTACAGCGATAAAAACTGGAAAGAATTCAGCGGCCTGTTGCGCGCCGTCTATCTGGATATCGCCAAGCCCGACGAGCAGTGGGATGGGCTGGTGGATATTCTGGGTAAAGACACCAAGCGCACCCGCCTGTTTTATCTCGCGATTCCGCCGGCAGTGTTCGGCCCCTGTTGCGAAAACCTCTCGGTAAAAGGTCTGATCCACGAAAACTCCCGCGTAGTCGTGGAAAAACCCCTGGGCTACAACGCCAAGACCTCCGACGAGATCAACAGCAAGATCGCCGAGTACTTCCCGGAAGACAGTATTTTCCGCATCGACCATTACCTGGGTAAAGAAACCGTACAGAACCTGCTGGCCCTGCGCTTCAGCAACGTGCTGTTCGAGCACCTGTGGGATGCGAAGACCATCGATCACATCCAGATCAGCATTTCCGAAACCGTGGGCCTGGAAGGGCGCGCGGGTTTTTACGATGACACCGGCGCAATGCGCGACATGGTGCAGAACCACCTGCTGCAGCTGCTGTGCCTGATCGCCATGGAATCCCCCAACAGCATGTCCGCGCGCAATATCCGCTCGGAAAAAATCAAAGTGCTGGAGGCCCTGCGCCCGCTGACCGATAGCAATGTCGACAAGAACATCGTGCGCGGCCAGTACGTGGCCGGTGGTCTCGGCAAGGAGCTGGTGCCCGGATACCTGGAAGAACTGAAAGCGCCGAACAGCACCACCGAAACCTTCGTGGCCATTCGCGCACATATCGATAACTGGCGCTGGACCGGCGTGCCGTTTTATCTGCGCACCGGCAAGCGCATGGAAAAACGCTGTGCGGAAATCGTGATTCAGTACAAGAACGTTTCCCACAGTGTGTATCAGCCGGAAGCGGGCAAGGTGTTACCGAACCGCCTGGTGATCCGTCTGCAGCCAGAAGAAAGCATCAAAATGGTGCTGATGGCCAAGAAGATGGACAGCCTCACCATGGAGCTGCAACCGGTAGAGCTGAACCTGACACTGTCCGACACCTACGACAGCTTCAAGAGTGACGCATACAAGCGCCTGATGCTGGACGCCGCTGCAAACAATTCCGCGCTGTTTATTCACCGCGAAGAAGTGGCTGCGGCCTGGGCCTGGGTCGACCCGATTATCGATCACTGGCGCGATACCGCGAATCAGCCGCAGCTGTACCGCGCGGGAACCTGGGGGCCGCAAGCATCCAATCAGTTGCTGGCCGAAAATGGTCACCACTGGTTTAACCCGTAATTTAACCTGACAGCCACCGGCAAAATACGCAAAGGTCAAAACGACATGGTTGAAGAAAAGTTTTTTGCAGACAGGGAAAGGCTCACGCTGGCGCTGGCCAATGAGTGTGCAGCGGCGTTGCACGCCGGAATCAAGGCCAACGGTCAGGCGACCTTTCTGGTCAGCGGTGGCAGCTCCCCGGAGCCTGTGTACCGCGAGCTGTCCCGTCGCCCGCTGCCCTGGGAACAGGTCAATGTGGCGTTGGTGGATGAGCGTTGGGTGGAAAAAGATGAAGCAGGCAGCAATCTGGCCTTTATCACCAACAGCCTGCTGCAAAATGAAGCGGCCAAGGCACCTTGCCTGGGTATGAAAAATGCCGCTGCCACTCCGGCGGAGGGTGAAGCGGATTGCGAGCGCGCCTATCAAGAGCTGGTGCGCCCGTTCGATGTTTGTGTGCTCGGTATGGGTAACGATGGCCACACCGCCTCTTTCTTCCCTTATGCAGAAGGCCTTGAAGACGCGCTGGATGCCAAAGGCGAAAAGCTGTGTAAAGCCATTACCGCAAAACAAAGTGCGGTAACCGGAGCGCACACCGAACGCATGACCCTGACGCTCGCGGCGATCCTGCAAGCGAAGGAAATCAAGCTGCTGATCACCGGTGAAGAAAAGCTGAAGGTCTATCGCCAGGCGCTGCTCGGTGATGACAAGGCGGAGATGCCGGTGCGCAGTATTCTCAAGCAGGGACACAAGCCGGTCACTGTTTACTGGGCGCCTTAACGGTTTGGTCCGGATTCAGGATCGGCGAATAACAACGAAATAGACGAGTTTTAGGAAGTGACAATGCAACAGACTCTCGTACCCGTATTGGAACAAGCCGGTGTGGTGCCGGTAATCGTAGTGGACAACGTCAGCGACGCACTGCCTCTGGCGCAGGCGCTGGTGGAAGGCGGCCTGAATGTACTGGAAGTGACCCTACGCACCGAAGCTGCGCTGGCCGCTGTAGAAGAGATCGCCAAGCATCTGCCGGACGCCCACGTAGGTACCGGTACCGTGTTGAACGCCGGCGACATCCAGCGCTCCGTTGATGCCGGTGCGACTTTCATGGTCAGCCCGGGCGCTACCGAAGCGCTGCTGGACGCGGCAGGTAACGTCTCCGTACCGCTGCTGCCAGGTGCTGCCAATCCGTCTGAAGTAATGCGCCTGTTCGAGCGCGGTTACGGTTATCAAAAGTTCTTCCCCGCGGAAGCGGCGGGTGGCATCCCGATGCTGAAATCCATCGGTGGTCCGCTGGCGAAAGTGAAGTTCTGCCCCACCGGCGGCGTCAGCCCGAACAATGCAAGTGATTACCTGGCGCTGTCCAACGTAGTTTGTGTGGGTGGTTCCTGGATGGCAGCACCGAAACTGGTTGCCGAGAAAAACTGGGCGGAAATTACCCGTCTGGCCAAAGAGGCCTCCTTGCTGAAAGGCTAAAAGTAGTTTCACAGAGCAGAATTGTGCTGGGGGGGACCGATCACCCGGCGCTTAGAACAAACAAATAATCCACAATTTTTAAGACACAGAGGGTGTAGCGATATGAAACTCAGAATTGCTATTAATGGATATGGACGCATCGGACGCAACGTAACTCGTGCTATCTACGAGTCCGGCTATAACGACCGCATCCAACTGGTTGCTATCAACGATCTGGCACCGGTTGAGGCCAATGCCCACCTGACCCGTTTCGACACCGTACACGGCCGTTTCAATACCGAAGTTGCCGTTGAAGGCGAAAACCTGGTGATCGGTGGCGACACCGTAAAAGTTTGCCAGGAGCGCGACCCCGCTGCTCTGCCGTGGGCGGAGCTGGAAGTGGACCTGGTTCTGGAATGTACCGGCCTGTTCACTGATAAAGCGGCGGCCTCCAAACACATGGAAGCCGGTGCCAAAGCGGTATTGATTTCTGCGCCGTCCAAAGACGCCGACCTGACCGTGGTTTACGGTGTGAACGACGACAAGCTGACCGCAGAACACAAGGTTGTTTCCAACGCGTCCTGCACCACCAACTGCCTGGCACCGGTAGCCAAGGTTCTGAACGAGTCTATCGGCATCGAGCGCGGCTTTATGACTACCGTGCACGCCTACACTAACGACCAGAACACCCAGGATGCGGTACATAAAGATATCTACCGTGCGCGCGCAGCGGCTGACAATATGATCCCGACCAAAACCGGTGCTGCCGCCGCGGTTGGCCTGGTTCTGCCGGAACTGCAGGGCAAGCTGGATGGCATGGCCGTTCGCGTACCGGTAAACAACGTATCCCTGGTGGATTGCCAGTTTATCGCCAGCCGCGAAACGACTGCTGATGAAATCAATGCGATCCTGCAGGACGCCGCCGGTAGCATGAAAGGCGGTGTACTGTCTTACTGTGACCAGCCGCTGGTCTCCGTAGACTTTAACCACACCGCAGCTTCCAGCCACTTCGATGCCAACCACACCCGTGTAAACGGCAACCTGGTGAAAGTCATGTCCTGGTACGACAACGAGTGGGGCTTCTCTCACCGTATGCTCGACACCAGCCTGGCGATGGCGAAGGCTCAGGGTCTTTAAGCGAGCCAAGTAAAACGGCTGTAACTGTTAATAAACAACAGCCTGATAACGTTTCGTTATCTTGTCGGGGCGGGTGCAATACCTGCTCCGGCTGCTTTCTTCGCAGTCAACGCCGACTGCCATAATTACAAATTTGTCTCACACCTAATTCACAAACAAAAATCACCACTATGATTCGCCATACAAAAATTGTTGCCACACTCGGCCCGGGCACAGACAAGCCGCGTGTTATTGACGAGATTATCCGTGCCGGCGTTAACGTTGTACGCCTGAACTTCTCCCACGGCAGCGCCGACGATCACCGCAAGCGTGTGGAAGAAGTGCGCCGCGCCGCTGCAGAGCAAAACAAACTGGTTGCCGTGCTGGGCGACCTGCAGGGCCCGAAGATCCGTATCGCCCGTTTCGCCGAGGGCAGTATCTTCCTTGAGAACAATGCCGAGTTCACCCTCGACGCCGACTGCCCGAAAGAGGGCGGTAACCAGCAGAAAGTGGGCGTGGATTACCCGTCCCTGATCGCCGACTGCAAGCCCGGCAATATCCTGCTGCTGGACGACGGCAAGATCCGCCTGGAAGTCACCGGCGGCACCAACAGCAAACTGTTCTGCCGTGTACTGCAGGGCGGCAAGCTGTCCAACAACAAAGGTATCAACCTGTTGGGTGGTGGCCTGTCTGCGCCGGCGCTGACTGAAAAAGATTACCAAGACATCAAACTCGCCGCCGAGCTGGATGTGGATTTCCTCGCAGTGAGCTTCCCGCGCAGCGGCGAAGATCTGGAAATCGCTCGCAAGGCCATGCGCGAAGCCGGCAGCAATGCCGCCATCGTTGCCAAGGTTGAGCGTGCAGAAGCGGTGAATAACGACCAGCAGATGGACGACATCATCCTCGCATCCGACGTCATCATGGTGGCCCGCGGCGACCTGGGTGTGGAAATCGGTGATGCGGCACTGGTTGGTGTGCAGAAGAAGCTGATCAACCGTGCCAATGCCCTGAACCGCGGTGTGATCACTGCCACCCAGATGATGGAATCCATGATCACCAACCCCACGCCGACCCGCGCGGAAGTGATGGATGTGGCGAACGCCGTGCTCGATGGCACCGATGCGGTCATGCTGTCGGCGGAAACTGCGGCGGGTGATTTCCCGGTGGCTGCTGTTGAGTCCATGGCCGAAGTGGTTGTGGGTGCTGAGCAATATCTCGGTACCACCACGCGTCCTGAGGCAGACCGGTCAGCTTCTGAGTCCATCGACACTGTTATCGCTCAGGCAGCCATCGAATCTGCAGCCCGCGTCGAAAACCTGTGTGCGGTTGCCGCGCTAACCGAATCCGGCCGCACCCCGCGCATCATGTCACGGGCGACCAGCCGATTGCCGATTTACGCACTGACTCGCCACTCCCGTGTCGCTCGCCAGCTGGTATTGCTGCGTGGTGTTGAACCCATCGAGTTCGACCCGGCTTCGGTACCGCTCGGTCACCTGACCGACGCCATTGTCGAGGTCTTGGGATCGCGTATCGACCTGGAAAAAGGGCAGCGTATCCTGATTACCCAGGGCGAGCGCCTGAATATGGGTGGCGGTACCAGCTCCATGCGAATCAAGGAGATCGAGTGATCTCTCGTTGATACTGAGCTGACTCCTCGCAAACTCCCGGCTATATGCCGGGAGTTCTGTTTTCGGTTTCTGAAGCGCCAAGTTCGGACAATAGCTTGGACTGGTTGGTCACTCATGCTGTACAAAAAATATCCTGCAGAAGCTCTCATCCCCATGTAAAATCACTCCCAACTGTCACAAATGACAGGCAGCTGTTACAAAAAACTGCAAAATATCCAGATAAATTCCCCGAAGGCCTGTAGCTTTTTTATTTCATTCTGTGTATTGTCGATCGTGAGAATGACAGCGCTATCATAAAAACGAATGACAGCGCTATCATTTGGCGGTACAAGGTGAATAAAAGTTTCTAACCAAACCTTTATATCTATAAAAAAGGAAGGGGAAATCGATGCTTAAGCGCAACAAACTCGCTCTCTCGATCAGCGCAGCTGTACTGAGTGGTGGCCTGATGGCTCCGCTGGCAGTTGCTCAAGAAGACGCTCTGGAAGAGATTACCGTTACTGGTATTCGCGGATCTCTGATAGATGCCACGGCAGTAAAACGCAACTCCAATAGCATTGTCGATGCTATTTCTGCAGAAGATGCCGGTAAATTTCCGGATAAGAATATCGCTGAATCCCTCTCGCGCATGACCGGTATCACCGTCAGCCGGGATTTCGGCGAAGGTGAAAAGGTCTCTATCCGCGGTGCCGGTCCGGACTACAACCGCACCACGCTGAATGGCCAGAGCGTAGCGACTTCCGACTGGTTTATCCTAGATAACCCGGCGCGTAGCTTTAACTTTTCTCTGTTGCCCTCCACGCTGATTAAAACTCTTTCTGTGGCGAAAAGCCCAGAGGCTTCTCAGGACGAAGGTTCGCTCGGCGGTACCGTCAATATTGTCACCTATCGTCCGTTTGACCTGGATGCCAACAGTGTCTCCTTGGCTGTGGAAAACACCTATTCCGAAGCCTCTGGAGAAAATGAGCCGAGTGCGTCCGGTCAGTATTCCTGGAAAAATGACAGCGAAACCTTCGGCGTGTTGGTATCTGCAACTCACCAGGAACGCACCGTCAAGCGCTCCGGATTCGAGGTGCTGGCTTGGACCGACGATAGCACCCCTGGCACCATGGTCCCTGACCTGATGGGTTCGCCGGTGTTCCAGCAGGAGCGTGTGCGCGATACCTTCTACCTGTCCACCCAGCTCCGTCCTACCGACGAGCTGCAGTTCACCCTGGATGTTCTGGACACCACCATGGAGTCCAATAACGGCAATGCCAACTGGATGATCCGGACCAGCGATGTTGCGGGTAATGTGGACGATATGGTTGCCAATGGTGAGCTGAGCGGTAATACCGTCGTCGCCCACGCGGGTACCGGCACTGCTCTGCTGAACTGGATTAACCGCCAGTCTACCTCTGAGTCCCAGTCCTATACTCTGACCGCGGAATACGCTACCGACGCTTTCAGCCTGACCGGTGTTGTGGGGCAGACCAATGCGGAAGGCGGTACCCTGCGCGAGACTTCCTGGGAATATCTTGCCACCAACGCCGATTACTCTTTCGACCTGCGCGACCCATCTCTGGATATTGATCCAGCTCCGGTTGAAGGCGATCAGTACGCGCCGGGCTGGATCTGGGGTGGCGAAAAGCCGACCACTGATGAGGAAACCTATTTCCAGGTTGACCTGGAGCTGCCTATCGAAGCGGCTGCTTTCCACACCTTCAAGACCGGCGTCAAGTACCGCCAGGCCGAGCGCACACAAGGTCGCGTTGCTTACAGCTGGCACGGCCCGGGCACCATGGCCGGCAATGAAGATCTCGCCGCCAATTACCTGGCCTATATCTTCGCGCAGTGCCCCAATCTCGAGAGTTGTGGCCTGAACTCCGGCGGTATTGACGAGGTGAACACTCCCGTAACTGGCAACTCCACCACTGTAATTGCGCAGATGCAGGACGTGATGGAGCAGATCGCCTTTAGTGGGCTCGGCGGTGTGAATGCGGATTACGCCAAGCACCTGAACCTGCCGGAGATCTGGGAGGTTGAGGAAGATATCGTGGCGCTGTATGCGCAGGCGGATTTCGAAAATGGCGGCTTCCGCGGTAACGTGGGTGTGCGCTATGTGACTACCGATCAGGCCTCTTCCGGCTATAGCTTTAGTAGTGAAACCTGGGGTCTCGCGACCTTCGATCGCGAATGGCTGACACCGGCCCACCTTGAGTGGGTAACCCAGAATAATGACTACAGCGAGTTTTTGCCTAGTGTTAACCTGGCCTACGACCTGAACGACGATATGGTGCTACGTGCATCTGCCGCCCGCGTTATGGCGCGTCAGAACTGGAACCAGATCTCTCCCTACGAGACTTTTGGTTCTCTGGATGTTGCCGACCCGCAAGGTCAGGCCGGTAACCCGATGCTGAAGCCGTTTATTGCCAACCAAGTGGACTTTGCCTACGAATGGTACTATGGCGACGTATCTAATTTCGCTGCTACTTTATTCTTCAAGGACAACCAGACCACCCTGGAGCGTGAAACTTATACTTCACCGCGTTTGAATGAAGCGACTGGCACTATGGTCGATGTCGACTTCGACCGCCCGGTAAATGGTGTCGGCAGCTCGGTGAACGGTATCGAACTGGCAGTGTTGCACGACCTGGGTAACGGTTTCGGTGCCCAGGCCAACTACACCTACACCGACACCGGTGATCGCGAAGTGATTGGTATCTCTGAGCATAGCGCCAACCTGATGGGCTACTTTGAGAACGAGACTTTCGGTGCGCGCCTGATGTATAACTATCGTTCCGACTGGAGCAATGGCTTCCACTGGAACAACTATCCGCTGTCTACTTCAGCGTTTGGCCAGTGGGATGCGAGCCTGTCTTACAACATCACTGATAATGCCCAGCTGACTCTGGAGGCCGTTAACCTGGCCGACGAAGAAATTGAGCAGTTCAGTGAAACCAATGATCGCATGACGTCTCTGTATCAGAACGGACGCCGTTTCGTGATCGGTGCACGCTACAGCTTCTAAGGAGTCTCTGTTAGAGCTGTAACGAGTAGTATGAAAGCCGGGCTTATGCCCGGCTTTTTTGTTTTTCTGCAGCAGCGAGCCAGAGTTTATTGGGGGAGATATGCCGGAGATCGAGGTGATCCAAGCCTGTGATCGCGTGACGTTTGAAAATGAAATTGTTCCACGGAATGAACCGGTGGTATTTCGGGGAGTTTGTGCACATTGGCCGATCGTGCAGTGTGCGGCCGAGTCTGTGGATGCGCTAGCGGGGTATCTGAAACAAAAAGCGGCCCCGGGAAAAATCTGGATGCTCGAAGCTCCTGCAGCGTCGGGGGGGCGTTTCTTTTATTCCGATGATTTTCGAGGCTTCAATTTTTCGCGCAAGGTGGCGACGTTTGACGATTTTGTTGATCGCTTGCTGGCGGCACGCGGACAATCGGAATCGCCGATTCTCTCGATTCAAAGTGCTTTTCTTGATGAGTACTTTGATCGAATCGATCACGAGCATCGGATAAGTTTATGTGGGGACAATGTAAGGCCGAGGATCTGGATTGGAAACCGGACCGTGGTTGCTACACACAATGATGATTCCGAAAACATTGCCTGTGTTGCTGCAGGTCTGCGCCGGTTCACATTGTTTCCTCCTGAGCAGCTTCCTAACCTGTATATAGGGCCGCTAAACAAGACCCCGGCGGGAACACCGGTGAGTATGGCTTCACTCACGTCACCTGATCTAGAGCGTTTCCCTAAGCTACGTGAGGCTCTGGCTCACAGCTATGTGGCTGAGCTAGAGCCTGGTGATGCGATTTACATACCTACCTTGTGGTGGCACCACGTCGAGGCACTCAGTGAATTCAATATATTGATCAACTTCTGGAGTGGCGGCGCCATTGCAGGAGAAAAAGGAGTAACACCTCAGGATGCGTTGTTGTTAGCGTGTCTGACCATAAAGTCTCTGCCGGTGAAGGAGCGGGATGCATGGAAATCATTTTTTGACCACTATATTTTTGGAGTTAATGGTGATCCGTCTGCGCATATACCTGACCCTCTGAAGGGGGTGCTAGGTGAAATTGGCAGTGATGAGGCGCAGGCGCTGAAAAAGTGGCTGGTTAAACAGTTGTCTATATAAACCTGTATTCTGCAGGCATTCTCTCAGCGAGTATTTGTTTTCACTACTGGTCTGGGGGCGAGCGCAGTCATAGGCGCTGTCCGGTTACATCGCGGCTCACAGCAAGCGTGCTTGCAGGATTAGGCTGTCTATTAGGTTACAAAGAGACTGGCAACCTTCTGAATAGTGGTGTAACTTTTTGCTTCCCTTTTCAAGTATAAAAAATATACTAAGCGGGTTTTTTAGAATAACTTCCAATTTGAATAAGGTGTTGTATGGCCACTGTAGAAGCCCCAAAAATCGTACCTCTGCGCAGCGACGTTCACGGCAAGCTGAAAGTCCGTGAGTTGGGGACCTTTGAGCACGTCAAAAACGCACATATGGTGCCGGTTACTGCTCACGAATTCGCCCGCCTGGGTGCGGAGTATCCGATTGTTTTCGTCAAGAACTCCGATTCCGGTCAGTTCCAATCTGTTGCGCTGTTGAGCCTGAAAGTAGGCGAGAACCTGTTTGTTGACGGCGAAAACTGGAAAGGTGTTTTCGTTCCTGGTGCTGTGCGCAACCATCCTTTCGTTCTGGCCCCTGCCGGTGACGACAAAGAAAAGCTGATGGTTGGACTGGTTGAGAACAGCCCGGTGGTTGGCGAAGAAGAGGGCAATGCCCTGTTCAACGAATCCGGTGAAGAGTCCGAGTACCTGAAAGCCAAGAAAGAGTCTCTGGTGGGCTATCTGGAAAGTGACCAGATGACCAAAGCGTTCATCACCATCCTGGCCGAGAAAGACCTGCTGACCACCCAGAACGTTGCTGTTAACGCTGGTGGTGAGAAGATCAACCTGACCGGTATTTACATGGTTGACGAGAAGAAACTGGGCGAGCTGAGCGAAGAAGACTTCGCCGACTTCCGTAAGCGTGGCTTCCTGCCGCCGCTGTACGCGCAGCTGAGCTCCATGCATCAGTTCTCCCGTCTGGCCAAGATGCAAGCCGGCGCCTGATTAGCTTATAAGTCAGGCTGCGAGCCGGGTAGGGCGTCTTTCGTCGCCTCCCGGCTTCCGGGGCCTCACCACTGAGGCCCCAATTTTCCTTCCTGTTATGTCTCTCAAGCACTATTCCCCCTGGTTCGCCTTCCTCGGGCTGTTTTACGCTCTTTGGGGGCTTGTGGTACTTTCCCAGAATTATCTGCCCTTAGTCGCCGAACACTGGCCCATGGCCCTCTCCATGGCCATCGGCAGTTACGCCGCCGGTTCTACCCCGATGGGTGGCGGTACCGTGGGCTTTCCCGTGCTGGTATTACTCTTCGATATGCCCGCAAGCCTTGGCCGGGACTTCAGCTTCGCGGTGCAGTCCATCGGTATGGTCAGCGCCAGTATCTTTATCCTCTGTCGCCGACAGGCACTCGCCTGGAGTATGTTGCGGGGTGCCATGATCGGTGCACTGATCGGTACACCACTGGGCATTCTGTTTTTATCCCCACTGATCCCGGAGCTGTGGATAAAACTGGTGTTTGCGGTGATCTGGGGCAGCTTTGGTCTGCTGCACCTGTACCGGCTGCGGGAGATCACCTCTCATTCCGGACATGGCGCTAATACTTCGGCGCGGGATTTCCGTCTGGGCCTGGTGGCCGGTTTTTGCGCCGGTGGTATGGCGGCGGCGATTACCGGGGTGGGGATCGATATGGTGATCTACGCACTGCTGGTATTGCTGTGCAGAGTGGACCTCAAGGTGGCGATTCCCACCTCGGTGATCATCATGGCATTTACCTCGCTGGTGGGTGTGGCGGTGAAAACGGTCACCGGCACCTGGCAGCCGGGCGTGCTGGGCAACTGGCTGGCCGCCGCGCCGGTAGTGGCGCTGGGTGCGCCATTGGGGGTCTTTGTGGTGGGATTAATCGGCCGCAAGCCGACACTGCTGGTGGTGGCTGTTCTGTGTATTGGTCAGTATCTGTGGACCGGCTTTACCGAGCGCGAGACTCTGGGCCTCTGGGGAATGGCGATATTTGCTGCTGCGGTGCTGGTGTGCCTGCTGGGTTTTGAGTGGCTGCGTAGGAAGGGGAATGCGGCTGCGGGGTATGCATCGTCGCCTTCCTCTGTTCCACCGGGGGAGCTCCGGGGGTCGATCGCCTGATCTTTGGAAGTTGTGCTTATTAGTGCTGGGCAATAAAAAAGGCGATCTCTCGCGAGATCGCCTTTTTTATATATGGCTGGGGTGGAAGGATTCGAACCTTCGCATGACGGGATCAAAACCCGCTGCCTTACCGCTTGGCTACACCCCAGTAAAGGTGCTGTGAGTCTGGTTTCTCACAGAGGGAAAATGGTAGCAAGGGGGAGACTTGAACTCCCGACCTCAGCATTATGAGTGCTGCGCTCTAACCAGCTGAGCTACCTTGCCACTGAAAGTCTCGGCTAACCGAGGGCGCGCATTATCGGGCGACCTCGTAGGGCTGTCAATACTTTTTTAGTAAATTAATCAGTAAGTTACGTGAGCGGGCGGGCGACGTTCATTTTGTTGTCAATATGTCTACGGGATCAGCGGCCGCGCCCAATGGCTGCCAGCAGGGAGCCCATAACGACGGTAAACGCGCCAACCCAGCTGATCCAGTTCATGGGCTCTACTTCAATATAGCCGGGCCACAGGGCGCTGATCACTGCGCTGAGCGCCAGGGTCATCAGCGGTACCAGGGCGAGGGTGGCGCTGACTCGGGAGGCCTCCCAGGCGGCCATGGCTTTGGCGAAGGCGCCATAGGCGATCAGGGTGTTGGCGGTAAGGAATAGCAGTAGAGCCCAGCCAAGCCAGTCCAGTTGCAATGCACTGGTGGGGTGGGAAATGGGCAGGAAGCACAGGCTGCCCGCCACATAAATCATCATTAGCAGGTTCTGCGGTCGTGACTCGGCGACGATCTTCTTCTGAAAGAGCCCGTATACCGCCCATGTCACAGCGGCGACCACCACCAGGCCCACTCCAATCAGATACTGTTTGTCCTGGCCCTCCAGCAGCTCGCTGATACGCAGGTTGAAGAACAGCGGCAGGCCGATACACACCAGTCCCACACCCATCCACTGGCGCGCTGAGAAGCGCTCTCCGAGCCAGAATACGCTGAAGATCAACAGCAGCAGCGGTGCCAGCTGGATCAGTACCTGCAGGGCGCCGGGGGTGATGTAGTTGAGGCCGGTGGCGTAGGCGATGTAATTGCCGAGCAGGCCACCTACGGCAAGCAGGGTATAGGGCAGCAGGCGACCACTGAGCAGCTTTTTCAGCTCCAGTTCCCGCCGCCAGCCGTACCAGGCACCGGCAAGCAGCGCCGCACCAAAAAAGCGAAACCAGGTGACGGTGGTGGAATCCATATCCTCGATCAGACCTTTCATGGCGATGGGCAAGAGCGCCCACAGAAAGGCGGTAGTCAGGGCGAGGGGAAGGCCGACTCTCCAGTTGGATTGGTACATGGCAACCTTTGGTAACGGTGGTGCGGTGAGAGGATCGCGGGTAGCGGATCGGGATCGAAGGGAGCGCTTTTGGCGCTCCCCCTGAAAGTCTGCGAGTAGTCAGGCTAGATTAGCCGGGAAGGGAAGGCAGGCGTTAGACGTTGAAACGGAAGTGCACTACGTCCCCGTCGGCAACCACGTACTCCTTGCCTTCCAGGCGCCACTTGCCGGCCTCTTTGGCACCGGCTTCGCCCTTGTTGCTGACGAAGTCGTCGTAGCTCACTACTTCTGCGCGGATAAAGCCCTTCTCGAAATCTGTATGGATCTTGCCCGCTGCCTGCGGCGCGGTGGCACCCAGGGGGATGGTCCAGGCGCGCACTTCTTTTACACCAGCGGTGAAGTAGGTGTGCAGGCCCAGCAGTTCGTAACCGGCGCGAATAACGCGGTTCAGGCCCGGCTCGTCCATGCCCAGCTCTTCCAGGAATTCCTGTTTTTCATCGTCGTCGAGTTCGGCGATTTCGGACTCCAGCTTGTTGCAGATGGGGACCAGTACCGCGTTTTCTTCCGCGGCGATGGCGGCCACAGCATCCAGGTGTGGATTGTTCTCGAAGCCATCCTCATCCACGTTAGCGATGTACATGGTGGGTTTGACGGTGAGCAGGCTCAGTTCGCGCAGGCCTTCCAGCTCGTCGTCGGAGAGACCGAAAGAGCGCAGGGGTTTGGCTTCATCCAGGTGCGGCTGAACTTTTTCCAGCAGCGCTTTCATTTTGATTGCGTGCTTGTCCTGGCCCTTGGCGGCGCGGGTGTAGCGCAGCAGTGCCTTTTCCACGGTGTCCAGGTCGGCCAGTGCCAGCTCGGTGTTGATCACCTCGATGTCTGCCACCGGGTCCACCTGGTTGGCCACGTGGATCACGTTGTCGTTTTCAAAGCAGCGCACCACGTGGGCGATGGCGTCGGTCTCGCGGATATTGGCGAGGAACTTGTTGCCGAGGCCCTCACCCTTGGAGGCGCCGGCGACCAGGCCCGCGATATCGGTGAATTCCATGGTGGTGGGAATCAGCTTCTGCGGCTTGACGATTTCTGCCAGCTTGTCGAGGCGCGTATCCGGTACCGGTACGATGCCCGCGTTAGGCTCAATGGTGCAGAAGGGGAAGTTTTCTGCATCGATGCCCGCTTTGGTCAGGGCATTGAACAGGGTGGATTTGCCCACGTTGGGCAGGCCGACGATGCCGCAAGTAAAACCCATGGTCTGAATCCTAATAATGTGTTCGTGTTGTGATCGGGGCGCGGATAGTGCTCCCGAAAAAAGGCTGCTATTTGGCGTTGGTGTGCAGTGTTTTCATCGCGCCGTTCCAGTCACCAGCGGCGGCGGTGGGCATAACGTCCACGGCGCGGTCGATGGCTTCCGCCAGCTGGTCCTGTTCGGTGCGGGGCGCGCGCTGCAGTACGTAGTTGGCCACGTCGCGGGCATTACCCGGGTGGTCGATACCGAGGCGCAGGCGCATGAATTCACGATTGTTCCCGAGGGCGCTGATGATATCGCGCAGGCCGTTATGGCCCCCGTGTCCGCCACCTTTTTTCAGGCGCGCGGTGCCGCAGGGCAGGTCCAGCTCATCGTGAGCGACCAGAATGGCTTCGGCGGGAATCTTGAAGAAGTTCGCCAGCGGGCCCACTGCCTGGCCGCTGCGATTCATATAGGTGGTGGGAATCAGCAGGCGGATATCCTGCCCGCCGATTCGTACCCGGCCGGAGTGGCCGTGGTACTTGCTGTCTGGCGCAAGCTGGGTGCCGTGGATACGGGCCAGCTCGGAGACAAAGTCGGCTCCGGCATTATGTCGCGTCCGGTCGTATTCTGGGCCTGGATTTCCCAGGCCCACAATCAACTGGATGGGCGTGTCCGGAGCCTTGCTCAAGGTACTGTTACCTTACCTGGAGAAAAGCCGGCTTATGCTTCGCCGGACTCTTCGCCTTCTGCATCTTCAGCGTCGGCTTCAACAGCGCCGCGCGGCTTGTGTACAGAGGCAACAACCAGGTCGTGGTCTTCACCGTGCGCCAGATCTACAGACTCAACACCTTCCGGCAGTTTGATGTCGGAGATGTGAACGGTGCCGTCCAGTTCCAGGTCAGCCAGGTCAACTTCGATGAACTCAGGCAGCTTGGAAGCCGGGGCATTGATGTCCAGCTCGTTCAGGGTGTGAGAAACGATACCGCCAGCCTTAACGCCTTTACAGGTGTCTTCGTTCAGGAAGTGCAGCGGCACTTTTACGTGAACTTTGGTGTTGGCGGAAACGCGCTGGAAGTCAGCGTGCAGCAGGATGGCTTTGGCCGGGTGACGCTGCAGATCGCGCAGGATCACGGTCTCGTCTTTACCGTCGACGCTCAGGGTCACAACGGAAGAGAAGAAGGATTCGCTTTCCAGTGCTTTGAACAGATCTTTCTGCAGCAGAGCGATGGATTGCGGTTCCGCTTCGCCACCGTAAATGATGGCCGGAACTTTTGCTTCCTCACGACGCAGGCGGCGGCTCGCACCTTTCCCTTCGTCGCTACGGACGTTGGCGTTCAATTTAAAATCAGACATTGGGAAAACCTCAGGTTGTCTGTCCAGAAGGACCTGCGACCGGTACCCTCTGGCGTTGCTATAAGCTGGGCAGAATCTATTGAAACGCCCAATAGTAAACGCCCGGCAGTACCGGGCGGGCGCGTATTCTAAGGGGAAGCGCTGGGGAATGCCAGCGCTTAAAGGCGGGATCTTGAGGGGGGAGCTCTTAAGAGCGGAACCCTTAAGACCTGAACATTGCCGACAGGGATTCTTCGTTGCTGATGCGGCGCATGGATTCGGCCAGCATTGCAGAGAGGGTCAGCTGACGAATTTTCGGCGCTTTCTCCATCTTGTCGCCCAGGGGGATGGAGTCGGTGACTACCAGTTCATCCATTACCGAGTTGTTCAGGTTGTCGATGGCTTTGCCGGACAGTACCGGGTGGGTACAGTAGGCCACAACCTTTTTGGCGCCGTGTTCTTTCAGGGCGCTGGCGGCGTTGCACAGGGTGCCGGCGGTGTCGACCATGTCGTCCACCAGCAGGCAGGTACGGCCACTGACTTCACCGATGATGTTCATCACTTCCGCCACGTTGGCGGCCGGGCGACGTTTGTCGATGATCGCCAGGTCGCAGTCCAGGCTCTTGGCCACAGCGCGGGCGCGCACAACACCGCCGATGTCCGGGGAAACTACCACCAGATCTTCGTAACCCTGGCGCTCGATGTCGTCCAGCAGTACGGAGGAGCCGTAGACGTTATCCACAGGTACGTCGAAAAAGCCCTGGATCTGCTCGGCGTGGAGGTCGACGGTCAGAACGCGGTCGATGCCCACGCTCACCATCATGTCGGCCACAACCTTGGCGGAAATCGGTACACGCTGGGAACGTACGCGGCGATCCTGGCGGGCGTAGCCGAAGTAGGGCACAACCGCGGTGATACGGCCGGCGGAGGCACGGCGCAGGGCGTCTACCAGCAGGATCAGTTCCATGATGTTGCGGTTGGTGGGCTGGCAGGTGGACTGCACCACGAATACGTCGCGGCCGCGCACGTTATCGGTGATTTCCACGGCGATCTCACCGTCGGAAAAGCGCTTAACCACCGCCTCTCCCAGCGGTATCGCCATATGCTCAACAATCTTTTGTGCCAGTTCCGGGTTTGCGTTGCCGGTGAAGACCATTAAGTCAGCCACTGCGAGTACCTTTTTCGTTGGGAGTAGAAGATAGTAGTGAAATTCAGGTGAGTTTCGGAGCGAGAACTGCTTGCAGGGTAGTGTGATGCCGTTTCATTGGGCGACCATTGGTGCAAGTATCTGGTTAAGGCGTGTTCCGGCAGGGCCGGAGGCTCCGTCTGTATCCGCGAGGTTGGGATACCTATAAAAAAGGAAATGTGGCTGGGGTGGAAGGATTCGAACCTTCGCATGACGGGATCAAAACCCGCTGCCTTACCGCTTGGCTACACCCCAGCAATGTTGCAGATAGTCAATTTAGACCGTTGCTGCAAATTTCGCGAGTTGCCGGTGAGCGGGTGATTCATCCACTCCTTTGGCAACAAAACCTTGCCACCCTTCAGGCCGTGCATTTAACACCGCCTGCGCCGTGCTTTCTGATTCGAATCCGGCGAATACACAAGCGCCGGTTCCCGTCAGATATGCCTTGGCATGTTGCGCAAGCCACTCTCTGGCCTGCTGCACCTCGGGGTAGAGGTCTTCTACTAATGGCTGAAAATCGTTACCGGCATATTCATCGAGCCAGTGTGTGTTCAGCCGCCTGTCGCGAAGGGCCGCTAATGTAATTGCGGCAGAATCTCTTGTCAAACGCGGATCGGAAAAAAGCGCCGCTGTACTGACGTGGCAGGCGGGGGTGAGCACCAGGTACCAGCGCGGCTCTATGGAAACAGTGGTCAATCGTTCGCCGACGCCCTCGGCGAAGGCGGAGCGACCACGCACGAAAACGGGAATATCCGCGCCCAATTGTCTGCCCAACTCCGCGAGCGTATCCAGATCGAGGTTGCACTGCCACAGGTGATTCAGGCCGAGTAACGCGGTTGCTGCGTCACTGCTGCCACCGCCGATACCGCCTCCCGCAGGCAGAGATTTGTCGATGGAAATTCGAGCTCCGAGATCCATGTGACCACTGGCTTGTCTGAGCAGCTCGGCCGCTCGATACACCAGGTTCTGTTCCGCGGGTATGTTGATCGCAGGGCAGTGCAGGTGAATCTGGCCGTCGCTACTGGCGCTAAAACGCAGGGTGTCACCAAAGTCCAGCAACTGAAATACCGTTTGCAGCTCGTGATAGCCGTCGGAGCGACGCCCGAGGATACGCAGCATCAGGTTGAGTTTGGCAGGTGCTGACAGTGTCAGGTGAGAAGTGGGCATGACGAATGAGGGGCGATAGCAAAAACGGCGGTCAGTTTACCAGCCGCCGTTCTTGTTGTGTGTATGGTTTGCGCGCGCAGCGTTTAACGCGGGCTCCACTCTTTGATCACCACCGTTACACTCACCGGGCCAGCGGCGTTATTGGTTTCCGCTTTGATCTTTCCGGGAAGTTTGTAAGGGCCCACAGACTGGTAACCACTGAAACTCAGTGCCCAGCCGGCTTGCTGCAGGCTTTGTAGCAGTCCCTGTGCATTCTTCTGTTGCCCGCTCACCGCGCCGGGTGCAGCCAGGCCGCGCACCCAGTAAAACATCTCCGAAACTGGCAGCGGCCAACCCATGATCTGTTCAGTGAGCTGCGCGGGATCCGAAGCAAACACGGCGGGATCACTGCCGCGCTGCAGGCTGACGCCTCCTGGCGATCCGCTGATTGAGGTTGCACCGGCACCGAGGGGCCCGCTCAGGTGAATGCGGTAATTGGCCCTGTCCGCTTGTTGCCAGACCAGGTTGGCACTGCCATTTTCTTTTGGCGAACGCACGCCCATTTTGCCCTTGGCTTCCCATCGCTGCAGCGCGGACGCAGACGTCTGCTGCTGAGTGGTGGGTTCACTCGGTTGCTGGGGTTGCGGCTTTTGAGCACTACAGGCCGCCAGTGTCAGTAGTAGTGATGCACCGATTAGTTTCAGAGCGCGACACGCGCCCTGGGGCAAGCTCATTGAACGATAAGAGGCAGAGAGAACGTCAGCTTTCCGTAACATGCTGTTCCAGTCTTTGTTGATCCTGCAGCCGCTGCATGGCTTCCGGGATTAGTTTATTTTCCGGGTGTTTCTGCAATCCCTGTTCCCATACCTGCATCGCCTGCTGGCGATCGCCTTGCGCCCAAAGCGCTTCACCCAGGTGCGCAGCGATTTCGGGATCCTGTAACAGGCTCAGGGCTTTTTGCAGGTATTGCACCGCTTCGGAGTGGTTGCCCAGGCGGTGATGCGCCCAACCCATGCTGTCGATAATCGCGGGGTCTTCCGGGCTCAGCTCCAATGCCTTGGTAATCAGCACCATCGCTTCTTCCAGGCGGTGGTCGTAAGAAAGCAGTTTATAACCCAATGTATTCAGGAGATTCGCATTATCCGGGTCGCGAGACAACAACTTGCGCAAACCCTGTTCAAAGTTTTCCACATCGCCTAACTGTTCACTGGTCATCGCGTAGGCGTAGATCAGGCGGTTGCTGTCTTCATTTTTTGAAATGGCACCACTCAACAGGCTTTGCGCTTCCTGAACATACCCATGCTTGGTCAGCAATTCGGTTTCAAGAAGGTAGAACTGTTCTTCTTGTGTGGGGTGGCGCTGGCGCAATTCGGCAAACCACTGGTTTACCGCATCCGTTTGCCCATGCGCGGCGAGCAGGCTGGTGCCGCGGGTAATCGCCTGCACATAATCGCTGCCCGGCCGAACCATGCGGTAGTGGGTTACGGCTTGCTGCGGGTCGGCGGACTGTTCGGCGATACCGGCCAGATAAAAATGTGCGGCAGATTCGTGTTCTTCCTGGGCCAGCAGCGTTTCCAGCAGAGGTTTTGCGTCATCGTATTGCTTGGTTTCGTAATGGATGAGCGCCAGTGAAAGGATTAGGTTGCTGTCGTTGGGACGCTGCTTCACCAGCTCCGCAAACTGTTGCTCGGCCAGCTCGAGGTCCTGGCGTATCAGCAGACGGGCATACTGCAGGCGCAGGCGACTTTCCTTGGGATACAGTTCCACCAGATTTTCCAGCAGTCGTCTCGCTTCGCGCTCGCGTCCCATGTCAATCAGCGCGTGGGATTCCAGTAGCGGTGCGTCCAGATTGGCGGGATCGCGTTCCTGCACCTGGCGGGTGACCTGAAGTGCTTCTTCCGAGCGGTTGTTGGCGCGCAACACCATGGCAAGGGCCAGGGAAACTTCAGAGTTGCCGGGATACTTTTGCGAAAGCCGCTGGAATTCCGGCAGCACTTTTGCTGCCAGCTCTTCGTTGTCAACGGCAGTGGCTGCAACGGACTGAAGTGGCGCATCGCCACCCAGTTCGAGCGCGCGTTCCGCGTGGTGCAGTGCTTCATCCAGTTTGCCGGCCAGCGTCAGCTCCGCTGTTGCGGCCAGCTGGGCTTCGGCACTTTCCGGTTCGAGTTCGACCCAGAGTACCGCCGAGCGCAGAGCGGCGCGGCGAGCATTCAGGTAGCGGGCTATGCGGGTGGCCCGTGCGGCAACCCCGGCATCTTTGGTGCGCTCGGCCTGAAAGTAATAGTTGGCAAGTGCCAGGTCGTATTGCTCCCTGTTGCCCGCCACTTCCGCGACCAGAAGGGTGTAAAAGGTCTCGATGGGAAATGGCTTGGACTTGTTGTCGGCCACCGCTTCTTCGGCGGTCGGTGATGTTTCTCTGGCAGTGTCTTGTGCCCTGGGCCCTGCAGGATTGCCTTCTTCTGCTGATTTGGCTGGCGCTGGAGCGGGTGCTGCCGAGGCTTCAGCCTCCCAGGCGGACTGCCAGTCCGCCTGGCCTGATTCGCTCGACTGGTGTGGCTGCTGGCTACAGGCGCACAAGATAGCGATGGACGCCGCGGTGGCCGCGAAGCGCAGCGGGCGGTGGCGCTGCGTGGAACCGCCCGTTTCCATGGCTGTACTCAACCGCGAGCGTGAGTGATTCCGGGCATATAAAAAGGGAAAGAAAAGCTGCATAGAAACGTGTCCGTACGTTCGCGTCTCCTGTGAACTCCAGTGGGCCGGGGTGTGCCCCGGGCGCGCTGGAAGCGATGCCAATCCGGCAGAGGAGACGCCTTTTGGCGTATTTTTCCGGGTTATCGCCGTATAATTCTAGTTCTGAATTCGCCCCCCTGTTGTCCCTGGACCAGATTCAGCGGCAAAGTCAGCATCTATTTATACCGGGTAGAGCCAGATTGGACCGGGGGTGTTAACTGAGAGGTGCTATCAGGCAGATAGCCGCAATCCACTTGCACCAGCCGCAGTGGGCCCGGACAATGTGCGGCCTTTTTGTGCCAGGTGCACCGCCGTATCTGGAAGAGATGACGAGAACTTATGCCAATCCTTGCTCTGGGAATCAATCACGATAGCGCACCGGTGGCGGTGCGCGAGCGGGTGGCCTTTGCCCCGGAAGTGATGCCCAGTGCCTTGGCCGAAGCGCGGATTGCCCTCGAATGCCCGGAACTGGCCATACTTTCCACCTGCAATCGCACCGAAATCTACGGTGAGGCGACTCCCGAGTCGGTGCTGGCCTGGATTGCCGAGTATCACGGGGTCTCTCTCGAAGAACTGACCAGCTGCCACTACCAATTCACGGATGAGTCTGCCGTGCGCCATATGATGCGCGTGGCCTGTGGGCTCGATTCACTGGTACTCGGGGAACCGCAGATTCTCGGGCAGATGAAATCCGCCTACGCGGTGGCGCGGGAGTCCGGCAGTGTGGGTTCTACCCTGCACAATGTATTCCAGCAGGTGTTCTCGGTGGCGAAAAAGGTGCGCACCGAGACCGCGATTGGCGAAAACCCGGTATCCGTGGCCTTTGCTGCCGTCTCCCTGGCATCGCGCATTTTTACCGATTTGCGTGAGCAGACCGCGCTGTTGATTGGTGCCGGTGAAACCATTGAGCTGGTGGCGCGCCATCTGCTGGATAAAGGTGTGAAGCAGCTGATCGTCGCGAACCGAACGCTCAATCGGGCCCAGGCACTGGCTCAAGACTTCGGTGCCGAGGCGATTCTTCTTGCAGATATCCCCGATTACCTGCCCCGTGCGGATATCGTCATCAGTTCTACCGCCAGCCAGTTACCGATTCTCGGTAAAGGCGCGGTGGAAACGGCACTCAAGCAGCGTCGTCACCGCCCCATGTTTATGGTGGATATCGCCGTGCCGCGGGATATCGAACCGCAGGTTGGCAAGCTGGATGACATTTATCTCTATACCGTGGATGACCTGCGCGGTGTAATTGACGAGGGCAAGCGGCTGCGCGAACAGGCCGCCGAAGCGGCTGACGAAATCGTCAGTGACGCCGCTTGCGCATTTATGCGCGAGCACCGCAGTCTGCGTGCGGTGGACTCCATTCGCAGCTACCGTCAGCAGGCCCAGGCGATCAGCAAAGACGAACTGGAAAAAGCACTGATTCAATTGCGCACCGGCGGTGAGCCGGAGCAGCTACTGGAACAACTGGCCCGCTCCCTGACCAATAAACTGATACACGCACCGACGGTGGCACTGCGACAGGCCACCGCCGAGGGCGACATGGAAAAATTACGTCTGGCGCGCCAGATCATTGGACTGAACCCGGACGATACCGGTGCAGATTCCACTACTGAAAATAGCGACGCATCGGACAAGCAGCACAAGAAGAAACTCAAGTAATGAAAGCGTCGGTACAAACCAAGCTCGACAATCTGGTCGAGCGCCACGAAGAAGTTTCCGCCCTGTTGGGGGATGCGGAAATCATCAGTGATCAGGATAAATTCCGCGATCTCTCCCGGGAATACTCCGAGCTGGAAGAAGTGGTCAGCTGCTACAGCCGTTACAAAACCCTGCAGGACGATATGGCCGCAGCCCGCGAAATGCTCGAAGAGAGCGATGCGGAAATGCGTGAAATGGCCCAGGAAGAACTGCGTGAAGCGGAAGCCCAACTGGAGCCTCTGGAAAAAGAACTGCAGACCCTGTTGCTGCCCCGCGACCCCAACGACCGCAAAAATGTCTACCTGGAAATTCGCGCTGGCACCGGTGGTGATGAAGCGGCGATTTTCTCCGGCGACCTGTTCCGCATGTATTCCCGCTACGCGGAAAAGCAGGGCTGGCGCGTCGAGGTAATCAGTGAAAACCCCGGCGAGCACGGCGGTTATAAAGAAATCATCACCCGCGTCGCCGGCGAAGAGGTTTACGCAAAACTCAAGTTTGAGTCCGGCGCGCACCGTGTGCAGCGTGTGCCGGAAACCGAATCCCAAGGGCGCATTCACACCTCTGCCTGCACCGTGGCGGTGATGCCGGAGCCAGACGAGCGCGACGCCATTGAAATCAACAAGGCGGACCTGCGCACTGATACTTACCGCGCATCCGGTGCCGGTGGTCAGCACGTCAACAAAACCGATTCCGCCGTACGTCTAACCCATATTCCCACCGGTATTGTGGTGGAGTGTCAGGACGAGCGTTCCCAGCACAAGAACCGGGCCAAGGCCATGGCGCTGCTGCAGGCCAAGCTGAACAGCGCCCAGGAATCCGCCGCCGCTCAGGAAATTTCCGACGCGCGTAGAAACCTGGTGGGCAGTGGCGACCGCTCCGAGCGTATCCGCACCTACAACTTCCCCCAGGGGCGGGTTACCGACCACCGTATCGGCCTGACCCTGTACAAGCTCGACGAAGTTATGCAGGGTGCGGTGGACGAAGTCATCGGACCGTTGCGCACCGAGTACCAGGCAGACCAGCTGGCAGCCTTGGGGCAGAACTGATTCCCATGGCCACGGTGAAGGAAAACCTGCAGCGCGCAGCAGAGCTCAACGAAAGTGACAGCCCGCGTCTGGATCTGGAAGTGTTGCTCTGCCATCTGTTAGGCAAGTCCCGGGCCTGGCTCTACACCTGGCCGGAACATCCGCTGGAAGAAATTGAACAGTCGAAATTCGATGCGCTGGTAAAACGGCGCATCGCCGGCGAGCCGGTGGCCCACCTCACCGGCAGCCGCGAATTCTGGTCGCTCCCTCTCAAGGTCAATCGCTCCACCCTGATTCCGCGCCCGGATACGGAAGTGCTGGTGGAAGTGGTGCTCGAACGCTGTCCGCAGGCAGAGGCGAAACTCCTCGACCTGGGCACCGGTACCGGAGCGATTGCCCTGGCGCTGGCCAGCGAGAAAAAACGCTGGGCAATTACCGCCGTTGATACCATGCCCGCAGCGGTCGCGCTCGCAGAGGAAAACCGTCAGTTGCTCGGGTTTCACAATGTGGAAATCCGGCAAAGCGACTGGTTTTCTTCCCTGGAGCATCAGCAGTTTGATGTGATTGTCAGCAACCCTCCTTACATCGATACCCAGGATCCGCATCTGCGTGAAGGCGACGTGCGATTCGAGCCCTTGTCCGCTCTGGTTGCCGAGGATCACGGGCTGGCGGATATTCGCAAAATCGCCAATGACGCGCGCGACCATTTCAATCTAAACGGCCTGCTGGCGGTGGAGCACGGCTGGGAGCAGGGCAAAGCGGTGCGCAAGCTCTTTACCGAGCTCGGTTACACGGATGTGGAAACCCGTCTTGATTATGCCGGGCGGGAACGTATTACGCTGGGTACTTACAAATAAGTGCACTCTTGGGAAGGAATCCATGCACGATCACGCTCATCATCACCACGGAAGTGGCCATCTCAAGCCTCTGATCTGGGGGCTCATCATCACACTCGCCTTCGCCATGGTCGAGGCCATCGGCGGCTGGATTTCCGGTTCTCTGGCACTGCTCGGCGATGCCGGTCATATGCTTACCGATTCTTTTTCTCTCGCCCTGGGCGCCATCGCCGCGCTGCTCGCGCAGAAGCCGGCAAGCCGGGAAATGTCGTTTGGCTGGGGACGCGCAGAAGTACTCGCCGCGCTGACCAACGCCGTGTTGATGTTGCTCATCGTTAGCGGAATTTCCGTCGCTGCGTTTGATCGCCTGCACGATCCGCAACCGGTGCAGGGCGGCATGGTGATGGTGATTGCGGCAATCGGGCTACTGGTAAATATTGCTGTGGCCTGGGTGCTGCACCGGGGTGAGCAGACCCTGAATATTCGCGGTGCACTGTTGCATGTCATCGGCGATTTGCTCGGTTCCGTCGCTGCACTGGTTGCCGGTGCGGTCATTTATTTCACCGGTTGGACGCCTATCGACCCGTTGCTTTCGGTACTGATCTGTGTGCTGATTCTGTTTGCCAGCGTAAGATTAATGAGGGATGCGGTAGATGTGCTGATGCAGCGGGTTCCGCGAGAGCTGAGCCTGCCCGTGGTCGGTGAAGCCATTGCGCTAGAGGAGGGGGTGCGCTCGGTCCACGACCTGCATATCTGGCGCCTGGATAGCAGCATGATTTTCCTGTCCGCACATATTGTTGTGGACGATCTGACAGCCTGGCCACAGGTACTGGAACGCTTGCAGGAAACGTTGGAAAAACGCTTTGCGATTCATCACATCACGCTGCAACCGGAGCCGCTGCACCCGGACCCTGTACCGATTATTGATAGGGTGAGCCCGACCAAGGGGTAAGGCTCAGTCCTCCTCTCTATCCTCATCGCGGCCTATCGACGGCTCGTTGCCATTTTTCAGTGGCGTTTCATCGTGGGTTTCATCTGCACTCTCTTTCGCTTCTACCGCCGGGCTTTCGCCGGTGGCGGTGTTACCGGCCTCCACCGACGCGGGCTCTGCTTCTGCAGTAACCTCCTCCGGTGCCGGAATCTGTTCTTCCGGTGCCTGAATACCGATGTGGTATGCGGCAAATCCGGGCTGTACGACCTGATTCATCGCCATCCCGAGAATGCGCCCGTTGTACTGGGAGCGGATTTCCTTGCGCACGTTGGTGATGGGGTTGGTGACGGTGCCGAGAAGGTCTCCCTTTCTGACTGATTCGCCGAGCTCCACTTTACTGAAAATGATGCCTCCGGTGGTGGCCCGCTGCCAGGTGGAATTGTAATAGACGGGCTCAGGGTCTCCCCACAGGCGGAATTTACTCACCATGCCCAGCTGGTTCAGCAGGGTGCGAATGCCTTTTACGCTGTGGCTTACCGAGGGCTCGTCCAGCACCATGGGCGCGCCGGCTTCCAGTGTGACCGTGGGGATACCGGCTTCTACTGCCGCACGGCGCAGGGTGCCCTCGGCGCCGTCGCTGTGCAGCACCACGGTGGAACCAAAGCCTTTGGTGAGTTTTACCACTTTTGGATTCGTCAGGTCGCCGCGCAGCTGCGGCAGGTTGGTGCGATAGAAAGAGCCGGTGTGCAGATCCACAATCGCGTTACAGTGAGTGACTACTTCATCGAAAAACGAGCGCGCGATACGGGAGGCGGATGAGCCCTGCTGGTGGCCGGGGAAGTACCGGTTCAGATCCCGGCGATCAGTGAGATAGCGGGAGCCGCGGTGAAAGCCCTGCAGGTTGACGATGGGTACGCCGATAACTGCACCCTTCAGGGTTTTCGGGTTCAGGTTGTACATCACCCGGCGCACGGTTTCGATACCGTTCAGTTCGTCCCCGTGAATCGCAGCAAACAGGCACAGGGTAGGGCCGGTTTCCGCGCCGTTGACCACCAGAACCGGCGTTGCACTGTAAACCCCTTCAAAGTGCTGGCTGGGGGACCAGGCCAAACGGGTTGAGGTTGCCGGGGATACCTCTGAACCGAGCAATTGCAGCGGCTGGCCGACAGTCACATCTGGTAAGGGCACCGCTTCCTCGAGGGGGTTCTCGGCGGGTGCCTTCGGTGTGGTTTCTGTCTTGGCTTCGGTATCGTCCGCCTGCGGGGGCGTAACCAGTTCCTGTTCACTGACTGGTTTATCCAGCTCGATACTTTTTGCTTTCGGCATCGGCTTTTCCGGCTGCGTATCGGTTTCCAGCTGGTCGTCTAGCTTCAGGTCCGCAGTGGGTGGCGTTTCCTCCTGCGGGGTTTCCACGGGTTGCTGTTCTGTTGCCGCCTCCAGAGGCTGCTGGATTTCCACGGGCTCGCCGTTCTCGTCGGATTCTTCCGCCGGCAGACTTGCGGTATAGCTGGTGAGCGCAAAAAACAGGGACAGACTTGCAGAGAGGCTCAAAGAGCGACGGCGCATGAAAAACTCCATTGCGGGAAAAACAGGTGTCAGGTTGCTGAGAGCGCGAGTATAGCCAATCGGTTCCCGCAGGTTTGCGCGGCATTTGGTGTAATTCAGAAATCGACCGGGTTAGCGGGTGTTTACCAAGGCTTTGCGACTGGTGTGACGCAGGCGCAGGATCAGCAGTAATGCCGCAGTGCCGAGACCGATACAGATGCCCACCCAGTAGCCGTACACCCCCCAGAATTGCTCTCCCAGCCAGTAGGCAGAACCGAGTCCCACCAGCCAGTAGGAAAACAGCTGCAGGTACATGGGCACCCGGGTGTCCTTGTAGCCGCGCAGAGCGCCCCAGGCCATGGCCTGAGCCACGTCCACCAGCTGGAAGGCGGCGGCCAGCAACAGCAGGTTGGTGGCCACGGCAATGATTTCCGGGTTGTCGGTGTAAGCGAGTACCAACAGGTTGCGCAGGCTGATCAGCACGATACCGGTACACAGGGCGTAAATCAGGCCGCTGCCGACGCCGACGATACTGACAAATTTGGCCCGTTTGGGGCGTCCCTGGCCCAATACTTGGGCGGTGCGAATACTCACTGCTTGCGCCAGCGCCAGCGCCACCAGATAGAAAATTGAACCGATACTCAGGCCGATCTGGTGCGCGGCAACGATGGTGGCGCCGTAGGCGGCCAGCAGCAGGGTAAGGCTGGCAAAGAAGGTCACTTCACTAGCAGCGCCAATGCAGATGGGCATGCCCACGGCCAACAGGTGCTTCAGGGTGGGCCAGTGGGGGCGCGGTGGCAGCAGCTTCAGGTTCAGTGCGCGGTAGGCGGGATCGTGACCCGCGTGCCAGTAAAGGGCGATGGCGATACACCAGCACACTATACTGGTGGCCCAGCCACAGCCGGCACCGCCCATTGCGGGAATCGGCCCCCAACCAAATACCAGCAGGATATCCAGGGGAATATTGAGTGCCGCCGCGGCGAGATAGATCCGCATGACCGGCCGCACCTGTGCCATTCCTTCGCAGTAACCGCGCAGGGCGCTGCCAAAGGCAAAGGGCAGGGTGCCGGTGGCCAGTGCCAGCAGATATTGGACCATCACCTTGCGCACCGGCTCTTCGGTCTGGATCCACTGGCTCCAGAGGGGCGAGGCCAGCAGTGCGCCGGCTACCAGTAATCCGCCGATCAGCGCAATCCACACCGACTGGCTCATCTGTCGCGCGCAGCCTGTTTCGTCGCGAGCACCGCGCAGGTTTGCCACCACCGGCGAAACAGCGGCGAGCATGCCGATCAGCGTCACCGCACATACCGCCCAGATACTGGAACCCAGCGCCAGCCCGGCCAGGTCCACCTCGCCGGACTGGCCGGCAACGATGGTATCGGTGACGCCCATGCTGACCACCGCCAGATTGCTCACAACCAGAGGCCCACCCAAATTGGTGAGGTGGCGCAGCTCCGTGGCTGTGGCGCGTTTGTAGAGTCTGAACATGGATTTGGTATGGGTAAAAGATAGAGGCTGGCTAAACTGATCGAACTCGGTTCGGGACAGCGTGTAAGAATCCACTGTCTCCGGCGACCAGTCTTCAGTGAACAGTATGTTACTGAATTCAGTATTGTCGAAAACGGGAGCGGATTATGGATGGGGCACACAGCGGGTTCAATCGGATTTACAGCTGTTTTCTGCACGCACTGCGGCCATTGAGTGGATTGGGCCCACTGGCACTGCGCCTGTTTCTCGGTCCAATCTTTATTCTCGCAGGCTGGAATAAAATCACTGGCATCGACGATGTGGCGGCCTGGTTTGGTAACCCTGACTGGGGCCTGGGGCTGCCAGCGCCGCTGTTGATGGCGTGGCTGGCGGCGTTGACCGAGTTTTTCGGTGGTATCGCCCTGGTACTGGGTTTGGGGGTGCGCCTCGCTGCCATTCCGCTGATGTTCACTATGGCGGTTGCCGCGGTAACGGCGCACTGGCAGTACGGGTGGCACGCGCTGCCGGAGCAGACGCTTACCATGCCCTGGGAGTGGCGCAAGGATCTGATTGAACAGGCGGTGGTTCGCAAGGATAAGGCGGTAGAGCTGCTCAAGGCGCACGGCAACTACGAGTGGCTGACCGAGGCGGGGAGCTTCACCGTGCTCAAGAACGGAATCGAGTTTGCGGCCACTTACTTTGTCATGCTGCTGGCGCTGTTGTTTACCGGTGGCGGACGCTACGTGAGTCTGGATTACTGGATCGCCCGCCGGCGGGGACTATTGCGGGATTGATAGCCGGTGATGACAGAGACAGTGGAGTTTGCGCCAGTAACTCGCAATTCGCATATAGATGATATACTCGCCGATTATTTAACCCGTTTCCGTGGCCCGCTGGTCACGGCTGCAACCCCGGCCCGGCCACTTCCGGCCCCGCTGGCGCAATTGAGCGAGCAATCTTTTGATAGGCAAGTTTTTCCGTCGTTCCGCTGAGCAATCAGGCGCAGACAAGTCTGACAACGCATCCAAAGGGCAGAAGCCCGAGTCCAAGAAATCCGCTTCTGGCTCTGAAAAGCGCGTCGCAGAGGGCGGCAAAGCGGACGGTCGCTCCGGCGGTCGCCAGCGCAACCGTCGCCGCGGCGGAGATGGTGGCGGACAGGGCGGTCGCGACAAGCGCAAAGACACTCGCCAGAAGGCACCGGAAAAGCCCTGGAGCCTGGACGAGTTTCAGGTTCCGGAGCAGGAAGGCAAGGTGCGCTTCCACGATCTGGATCTGCCGCTGCCGCTGATGCACGCCATCGCCGACCTGGGTTTTGAATACGCCTCGCCCATTCAGGGCCAGTCACTCCCCCATACTCTCAATGGCCACGATCTGGTGGGCAAGGCCCAGACCGGTACCGGCAAAACCGCGGCCTTCCTGATTACCGTGATCGACGATCTGCTCAAGAACCCGTTTGAGGGCGAGCGCTACGCCGGCGAGGCCCGCGCGCTGATCATCGCGCCGACCCGCGAGCTGGTGATGCAGATTGCCGACGACGCCAAGGGCCTGTGTAAATACACAGATCTTGAAATCCACACCCTGGTCGGCGGTATGGATTACCAGAAGCAGCAGAAAGCATTGAATGAGCGCCTGGTAGACATCCTCGTGGCCACCCCCGGTCGCCTGCTGGATTTTGTCAGCAAGCGCGACTGCTTCCTCGATCAGACCGAGATACTGGTGATTGACGAGGCGGATCGCATGCTGGATATGGGCTTTATCCCCGATGTGCGCCGCATTGTGCGCCAGACCCCGCGCAAGACCCACCGTCAGACCATGTTCTTCTCCGCCACGTTTACGCCGGAAGTGGACGATCTGGTCGATCAGTGGACTTCCGAACCGGTGATCGTGGAAATCCAGCCCGAGCGCGTGGCCACGGACACCGTTACCCAGCATGTGTATCTGGTGTCCGGTGACGAAAAGTACCCGCTGCTGTTCAACATCGTGCAGCAGGACGACGTGGAAAGCCTGATCGTGTTCGCCAACCGCCGCGACCAGTGCCGCCGTCTGCACGAAAACCTTTTGGCTCACGGTATCAACGCTGGCCTGCTGTCCGGGGAAGTGGCGCAGAACAAGCGCGTGCGTACCCTGGACGACTTCAAGACCGGCAAGTCCAAGGTACTGGTCGCCACCGATGTGGCGGGCCGCGGTATTCATATCGACGGCATCAGCCATGTGGTGAACTACACCCTGCCGGAAGAGCCGGAAGACTATGTGCACCGCATCGGCCGTACCGGCCGCGCCGGCAAGAGTGGCACCTCCATCAGCTTCGCGTGTGAAGACGACGCCATGCGTCTGGAACCCATCGAGGCATTGCTGGGCAGTAAGCTGAAGTGCGAAGTGCCTCCGGAAGAGCTGCTGGTAAAACCGCCCAAAGTCCACGTGAAGCGCAGCAGTGGCGACCGCAATGACCGCGGTGGCAACCGCGGCGGGCGCCGTGGTGGTGGACGTCCACGCCGCTAAGTTCTTTACCGCTTGTGGCGCCCTGGGCATTCCATTCCGGGGCGCGCTCATCCCCTTTTCTGTTTGCTTTCTCAGTCCCCCTGAAGCTGCTTGCGGTATTCTCTGAGTTCCTTTCGGCGTGCTTCGGATACTTTCGGGTAGCGCATTTCCATTTCATTGAGCGCCTGAAGTACCGCGCTTGCCACGATCAATCGCATATTCATTTTGTCGTCCGCCGGCACCACAAACCAGGGGGCGTGGGGGGTGGCGGTTTCATTGATCATGTCTTCGAAAGCATCCTGATACTGGTCCCAGTATCTGCGTTCTTTCAGGTCCGCTTCGGAAAATTTCCAGTTCTTATCCGGTTCGTCAATGCGGGAGAGGAACCGGGTGCGCTGCTCGTCGCGGGACAGGTTGAGAAAAAACTTGAGGGTTACGGTGCCATTATCGGCGGTATAGCGTTCCATGGTACGGATCGCTTCAAAACGGCTGGCAAACAGGGCATCGAGATCGCGGGTCTGCTCCCCGGGAATTTTCTGATATTGAGTCACCAGTTCCGGATGTACGCGGCACACCAGTACTTCCTCGTAGTAGGAGCGGTTAAATACACCAATATTGCCGCGTCTGGGCATGGCCACGGAGGTGCGCCAGAGGAAGTTGTGCTCCAGCTCCGTTTCACTGGGGCGTTTAAATGATGTGATTTCCACACCGTGGGGATTGACGCCGTTGAACACCGCGCGAATGGTGCCGTCTTTTCCGGCGGCGTCCAATGCCTGAAAAATACTGAGCAGACTGTAGCGGTCGTGGGCATACATGATCCGCTGGCGCTCGTCGATCGCCTTGCGCAGTTGCCGTATTTTCTTCTTGTAGTCTTTTTTATCGCGATACAGCGGGGTCATCCTGGTGGGGCAGGCGCCCTTGCGGTAGCGGTTGTCACCCTCGAAGCGGATTTTACCCCAGTCGATTTCCATAAGCCCTGTCTGCCTGCGAGATTGCCTGGTTTCAGGTAAAGCTTAGTGGTCCATGCGGAAAGTTGTGTAACTGTTCGCTTCGCCAAAGTGCCCAGCTCTGCGTTGAGAAAGCTTGAAGTAGAACCACTATTCCTGCGCTTTCTCGCCTTGATCTGAACACTTTGGCTGTGCTCCTTAGTTACCGAACTTTCCGCATGGTCCACTAGTCAATCACAGCACGGCAGAGGGCTGGCGGTGCCTGTTATCTTTTGGGGCCGTCGATTCCCTTGGGCCATTTCTTTTTCTCACGAGTCTGGGAAATGGCGGGGCTCACATCACCGCCACCATTGGGTCCCTGGCCGGGATCGCCTTCGGTCCAGATTCGCTCCACCCACAGCGCGGTTCCGCCCGCCACCGCCGCGGGCATGACAAAGATGTTCAGGATCGGCACCATTTTCGCCAGCATCACCGCACCGCCGAAACCGAGGGTGGTGAACTTCTTGCGCATCAATACACTTTTCAGCTCGCCGAAAGAGCGCTGGTGGTTGTCGAGGGGGTAATCCACATACTGAATCGCCATGCACCAGGCGCCCCATAGCGCACCGAGAATAGCCGGGATAAAAACGGTCCAGCTGGTAAGCAGGGCGATCACGAAAATCACGAGTCCCCAGCCAATAAAGTACATCAGTTTGCGCAGTTCGCGCCCCAGGGTGCGGAATACCATGCTGTGCAGGGCTTCCGGGGGCGGTGGATGGCCAGTGAGGAGTTCTTCGACTTTTTCCGCGAGAAAGCCGTTAAACGGTGCGGCGATAATGTTGGTGATTATGCCGAACAGGTAGCCGTACACGAAGAAGAACAGCAGTACCACGACGATGGCGATCAGCCACGCCAGCCACTGGAATACACTTGCGGCCCAGTCTGCGCCCTTGGCGAGAATCGCACGCCACCAGGACATATTGGAGGTGTCGACGGGGGTATCGGACAGGAGGCTGCCGATATACTGGCCGAGGTCGTCGAACTGGCTGATCATCAGGGCACCCAGTGCGATAAACAGCACCAGGTTGATGAGCAGGGGAATAATAATAAACGGGCGCAGCTCTTTCCGGGTAAGCAACTGCGCCCCCCGGATCAGTGCGTGTACGCCATGTGCCGGGTTGGAGGTCATGGGTTACTGCGCTCCCGCGGCCTTCAGGATGTTGGCGTAATCCGCACTCTGCTCATGCTCGCCAATTCGCGCCAGCAGTGTCTGGCCTTCCGGGCTCTGGCTGTCCAGATCCAGTCCCTGCTCTTTGAACAGGCGCACGAAGGTTTCAAAATTCTCTGCTTTCATACCGCGGTAGGCGCGCTCCAGCAGGTAGAAATCTCGATTAAATCCTTCCGGTGCCTCACCTACCAAAAATCCGGCGATACGCTCATCGTCGAATACTTCACCGAGGACTTTTTGCTTGTCTTTTTTCAGGCTCACTTGTTAATTCCTTTCGTGGTCTGTTTCTAATCTCTTGCTCGTTGTACCTCCGCTCCATGTCGGGCGGTTTGGTGGCGGCGCTGCCGCCGGTATTTGTTTGCGAAACACGTCGTGAACCCATCCATGGGGACTCTTCCGCGAGGTCCCTCTCGCGGAAGGTTTCGCAAACAAATCCCGGCGACATCGTCTTCGCATCAAACTTTAGAGTGCTTGGTTAGCTCGTCGAGTTGATGCGAAGAGCAATTGTTCAAATCTAAGGGCGAGTGCCGGGTAAGACTTTTCGAAAGCGTCGGCGACAGGGACGTCGCCGACGCAGCGTACAGGGATGTATTCCCAGGGGGACGCCCAGTCCGGTTTCGAAAAGTCTTACCCGGTGCTTGGCCGCCACCGGGCCTGCAACAAAGCGGACCCGATAACGTGGACCAACTTATAAAAGTGCGTCCAATTTATCCTTCAGAATCTTGTTGATCATCTGCGGGTTTGCCTGTCCCTTGGAGGCCTTCATGATCTGGCCAACAAAGAAACCCATCATTTTCGGGCGCTTGTCGGGGGCGGCATTGCGGTAGTTCTCTACCTGAGAAGTAGAGGCTGCGATCACATCGTCTACCAGCTTCTCGATAGCACCAGTGTCGGAAACCTGCTTCAGGCCCTTGGCCTCGATTACCGCGTCCGCATCACCGTCACCATTCGCCATTGCTTCAAAAACCTGCTTGGCAATCTTCGAGGAAATGGTGTTGTCCTTGATGCGCGCAATCAGACCCGCCAGATGCTCCGCAGAAACCGGAGAATGGTCGATGGACTTTTCCTCACGGTTTAACAGCGCCGCCAGTTCACCCATTACCCAGTTTGCAGCCAGTTTCGGCTCGCCGGATTTTGCCGCCACCTGTTCGAAGTAATCCGCAGTGGCCCGCTCCTGGGTCAACTGATCTGCATCGTAGGCGGACAGACCATAGTCTTTCTCAAAGCGCGCACACTTCGCATCCGGCAATTCCGGCAGTTCGCCGCGCACCTGCTCCACATAATCGTCCGTCAGAACCACCGGCAGCAGATCCGGGCAGGGGAAATAGCGGTAATCGTTGGCCACTTCCTTGCTGCGCATGGAGCGGGTTTCGTTTTTGTCCGCATCGTACAGGCGGGTTTCCTGGGTCACCTTGCCGCCGTCTTCGATCAGGTCGATCTGGCGCTGGGCTTCCACTTTGATCGCCTTCTCGATAAAGCGGAAGGAGTTCAGGTTTTTGATCTCGGTGCGGGTACCCAGTTCCTCTTCGCCTTTCAAACGCACGGAAACGTTGGCGTCACAGCGCAGGGAACCCTGGGACATATCGCCGTCGGAAATGCCGAGGTAGGTGACGATGCTGTGGATTTTTTTCAGGTAGGCAACCGCTTCCGCGGCGCTGCGCATATCCGGTTCGGATACGATTTCGATCAGTGGTGTGCCGGCGCGGTTGAGGTCGATGCCGGACATGCCGTGGCCAGAATCAAAAACAGCATCGTGTAAAGACTTGCCCGCGTCTTCTTCCAGGTGCGCATGGTGCAAACGCACGGTTTTGCTGCTGCCATCTTCCAGGTGAATTTCGATCTGGCCCTCGCCGACGATCGGTTGTTCCAGCTGGGTGGTCTGGTAGCCCTTTGGCAGGTCAGGATAGAAATAGTTTTTGCGCTCAAACACCGAGCGCTTGCCGATTTCCGCATTCATGGCGAGGCCGAACATCACCGCATAGCGGAAGGCCTCTTCATTGGGGACCGGCAGGGTACCCGGCATGGCCAGGTCGACCGCGCAGGCCTGAGTGTTCGGCTCGGCACCAAAGGCGGTGCTGGCGCCGGAGAAAATTTTTGATTGGGTGGCCAGTTGCACATGCACTTCCAACCCGATGACGACTTCCCATTCCACGTCGCTTCTCCTTATTCCTACTTATTCTGCTGCCGGGGCGGTTTGCTGATGCCAGTCACTGGCTTGCTGGAACTGGTGCGCGACGTTGAGCATGCGCGCCTCATTCAGGTAGTTGCCAATGATCTGCAGGCCAACGGGCAGGCCGTGGGCGAAACCGCAGGGGATGGACATGCCGGGCAGGCCGGCCAGGTTGGTGGCGATGGTGTAAATGTCTTCCAGATACATGGCCACCGGATCGGCATTTTTCTCGCCCAGCTTGAACGCCGGGTTGGGCGCGGTGGGGCCCATGATGACATCGACCTTGTCGAAGGCGTCGACAAAATCCTGTTTGATCAGGCGGCGCACCTGTTGGGCCTTGTTGTAGTAGGCATCGTAGTAACCTGCGGACAGGGCGTAGCTGCCCACCAAAATGCGGCGCTTCACTTCCTCGCCGAAACCTTCGCCGCGGGAGCGCATATACAGGTCGCGCAGGTCCGCCGGGTTTTCACAGCGGTAGCCGTAGCGTACGCCGTCGAAGCGGGACAGGTTGGCGGAGGCCTCGGCCGGGGCGATCACGTAGTAGGCTGGCACGGCAAGTTTGCTGTGGGGAAGACTGATTTCCACGAGTTCCGCGCCGAGCTTTTCGTATTCTTTCAGTGCTTCCTGCACGCGCGCACCCACTTCGCTGTCTAGGCCCTCGCCAAAGTACTCGCTGGGTACGCCGATCTTCAGTCCCTTGACGGAATCGTTCAGGTTGGCGGTGTAGTCCTGGGTCGGACGATCCAGGCAGGTGGAGTCTTTTTGGTCCGGACTCGCCATCACTGACAGCATCAGTGCGGCGTCTTCTGCGGTGCGGGTTATGGGGCCGCCCTGGTCGAGGCTGGAGGCGAAGGCAATCATGCCCCAGCGGGATACGCGGCCGTAGGTAGGCTTCAAACCGGTGGTGCCGGTCATCGCTGCCGGCTGGCGGATGGAGCCGCCGGTGTCGGTGGCGGTGGTGCCCGGTACCAACAGCGCGGCCACCGCGGCGGCGGACCCACCGGAAGAGCCGCCGGGAATGCGCTCCACATTCCACGGGTTTTTTACCGCGCCGTAGAAGCTGGATTCGTTGGAGGAGCCCATGGCGAACTCGTCCATATTGGTTTTACCCAGGCTGACCGCACCCGCCTGTTGGAAGTTATCCACAACGGTGGCGTCATAGGGAGGCACGAAGTTGTCGAGCATCTTCGAGCCGCAGCTGGTGCGCACACCATTGGTGCAGAAGATGTCCTTGTGGGCGATGGGTACACCGCACAGGGCCGGGGCGTCGCCCTGGGCCAGGCGGGCGTCGGCGGCGGCGGCTTCTTTAATCGCCTGGTCGCCGGTGACGGTAATGAAGCTGTTGAACTGGCTGTCCAGCTGCTGGATACGCTCCAGCAGATGGCTGGTGATCTCGACGCTGGAGAACTGTTTGTCGCGCAGGCCGCGAATAATCTCGGCGATGGTCAACTGATGCATTGGAAATCCGGTTTCTTGTCTATTCTGTATTCGCTCAGGGTGGTGAGATGGTCGATAGGCTCTTAATCGATCACCTTGGGCACCAGATACAGGCCCGCTTCGGTCTGTGGGGCCAGGGCGAGGAACTCTTCGCGACGGTTGGGCTCGGTGACTTCGTCTTTGCGCAGTACCTGCACTTCGTCCAGGGGGTGCGCCATAGGCGCGACGCCGTCGGTATTGACGGCCTGCAACTGGTCCACCAGTTGCAGTACATCGCCCAGGCGGCTGCTGACTTCGTCTATGGTTTCTTCGGAAATGGCGATGCGGGCCAGTTCGGCCAGCTTTTCAACGGTTTGCGCGTCCACGGCCATGGGGATAGAGACTCCAGCTTCTCATTGGCTAATTTGCGGCCAGGCCCGGAATCAACGGGGCCGGCGGGATCAGAAGGAGCGCAAATTTAGCATATCTGTGGTGGAATCTCTTTATGCTTATTTATTAAGGGGCTCCTGAGCCTTGCTCTGAACCCACGCCGTTGTTAGAGTTTGCCGATTCTGGCCAGGCTACGACTGTGTCTGGCTAACTTGTCGAAAAGCGGACGAAAACGCCGTCCGGAACACAGAATTATTTGCGTGGACTAATTACCCTGTGGCGCATCTTCGCCCGGGGCTTCTGTCGGCGCCCGCGGCACCCGACCCGGATTGGGTGTTGTACATCAGAATTAAGGTAACCGAATTCCATGTTTAAACGTTTGCGGGGCATGTTCTCCAGTGATCTCTCTATCGACCTGGGTACTGCCAATACGCTGATTTACGTGCGCGATCGCGGCGTAGTCCTCGATGAACCCTCTGTTGTTGCCATTCGCCACTACAACGGCACCAAGATCGTGGAAGCGGTAGGTGTTGAGGCGAAGCGTATGCTGGGCCGTACCCCGGGTAACATCACCGCCATCCGCCCGCTCAAAGACGGCGTGATCGCAGACTTCCAGGTCACCGAGAAGATGCTGCAGCACTTCATCAAGAAGGTGCACGAGAACAGCTGGATGCGCCCGAGCCCGCGGGTTCTGGTATGTGTCCCCTGTCAGTCCACCGAAGTGGAACGCCGTGCGATTCGCGAATCCGCCCTGGGCGCCGGCGCCCGCGAGGTGTGGTTGATTGAAGAGCCCATGGCCGCCGCCATTGGTGCCGGCCTCAAGGTAGAAGAAGCCAGCGGTTCCATGGTGGTGGATATCGGTGGTGGTACCACCGAGATTGCGATCATCTCCCTGAACGGTGTGGTCTACTCCGATTCCGTGCGTATCGGCGGTGACCGCTTTGACGAGGCCATCGTCAACTACGTGCGCCGCAACTACGGCAGCGTCATTGGCGACGCCACTGCCGAGCGCATCAAAGAAGAAATCGGCTGTGCCTACGCCGGCAGCGAAGTGCGCGAAATCGACGTGCGTGGTCGCAATCTGGCGGAAGGTGTACCGCGCAGCTTTACCCTGAACAGCGACGAGATCCTGGAGGCGCTGCAAGAGCCCCTGACCGGTATCGTGCAGGCGGTGAAGAGCGCGCTGGAACAATCTCCCCCCGAACTGGCTTCCGATATCGCCGAGCGCGGTATGGTACTGACCGGCGGTGGCGCACTGCTGCGCGACCTGGACCGTCTGCTGATGGAAGAGTCCGGCCTGCCGGTGATCGTCGCCGACGACCCGCTCACCTGTGTTGCCCGCGGTGGCGGCCAGGCGCTGGATATGATGGACAAGAGCCGTCTGTATCTGGTCTCCAACTGATAGATTCTGCCCGAACGATGGCGGTGCTTAAGGAGTGAGCACCGCCGCTGCACCAGCCCACGGAATGGCGCCACAGCCAATAACAACAGTACTGCTGAACTGGTCAATGGGAGCCGCCCATTAAACCGCTATTTACCCGAGGTCCGTCACCGGAATCCCGCATTATCGTGCTGGGCGCCCTGGCGACGGCGCTGATTCTGGTCAATATCTACACCGACTGGCTGGACCCGGTGCGCGAGCGCCTCTCCAGTCTCGCCGCGCCTTTCTACTGGATTACCGGAACCCCGTCCCGTGTGGGTGATTGGGCCGGTGAGCAGCTGCGCACCCGCGAAGAACTGGTGGAAGAAAACAGCCGCCTCAAGCACCAGGTGATGCTGCTGGAGCAGCAGACCCAGTTACTGGCCGCGGTGCGCGCGGAAAACACCCAGCTGAAAGAGCTGATGAATTCTGCCGAGAGTGTGGACCAGCGCGTGTTGGTGTCCCAGGTGATTGGCGTTTCGCCGGATCCGCTCGAGCACGTACTGATCATCGACAAGGGCCGCTCCGATGGGGTGCAGCAGGGTGCGGCGATCATGGATGCCAGCGGACTGCTGGGGCAGGTGATCGAGGCCGGGGACTTTTCCAGCCGGGTACTGCTGATCACCGATGCCAACCACGCGCTGCCGGTGCAGGTGCTGCGCAACAGTGTGCGCGCGGTGGCCGAGGGCACCGGCGACCTGTACCGCCTCAAGCTCCGTCACCTGGCCAATACCAGCGATATCCGCGAAGGGGATCTGCTGTTGAGTTCTGGCCTCGGTGGCCGCTTCCCTGCGGGTTACCCGGTGGGTGAAGTGATTTCCGTCAAGCGCGACCCGGGCCGTGCCTTTGCCGATGTCGACGTGCAACCCCGGGGCCTGATGAATCGCAGCCGCTTTGTGCTGGCGGTGCTGAGCGAGCAGCCCGCGGAAGAGCAGAACTGATCCCATGGATGCCCACAATCGCTGGTTTATCCTGTTCACCTTTATCGTCGCACTGCTGCTGGCGGTGATGCCGCTGCCCACCAACTGGCTGTGGTTTCGTCCGGCCTTCTGCGCGCTGCTGGTGATCTTCTGGACGACCCGTATGCCCCAGGAGCTGGGTGTGGGTTTTGCCTGGATGGCCGGGTTGGCCGAAGATCTGGTGACCGGCTCTACACTCGGGGCCCACGCACTGGCCCTGGGGGTGCTCGCGTATTTCAGCCTGCTGACCTATCGGCGCACCCGCGCCTTCAATCCCGGGCAGCAGTTGATGTGGGTATTTGTACTGGTGGGAATCAATCAGTTGCTGGGTAACTGGGTGCACAGCCTGGCGGGCAAGCCGGTGCCCGGACTGACGTTCCTCTGGCCGGCGCTGACCACGGCGCTCCTCTGGCCGCTGGTGACACCCTGGTTGCACCGGATGGCCTCAAGTTTGAGGATTCGCTAACCCGTTTCATTCAAGCTCTATCGGCGGACGATCGTCTAAAAATGGTGACTGAAAAATAGTGTTAAGTGTCCGCAGAGTGCGGTTATTTTTCGAGCGCGGCCGCTATAATCAGGCCTTCTGATCGGTATTCAGCTGATCGATATTCAGCAAACACATAATCATAAGCGTTGCCCGTGCCTTCATCCGATTTCCGACAGCCCAGCCCATCCCCGCGCCTGATCCTCGCCTCCGGCTCTCCCCGGCGCGCCGAACTGTTGATGCAGATCGGGGTGCCGTTTTCCTCCGCCGCCACCTCTGTGGAAGAAGTCCGCCAACCGGAAGAGTCCGGGCGTGACTATGCGCTGCGGCTCGCCCAGGAGAAATCCCGCGCCGGTCTCGCACTGGTGGAAGGTGATGCCACTGTCTGGTCACTGGGAGCGGATACTCTGGGGGTGGTAAACGACGAAATACTGGAAAAACCTCGGGATTTCACCGATTTTGCCCGCATGATGCGCCTGATGTCCGGCCGTGAGCATTCGGTACTCACCGCCATCTGCCTCACCGGGAGCGATCAATCCTTCAGCGATGTGGTCGAAACCCGGGTGCGCTTCCGCGCGCTGGATCGCGAGTTGATCGAAGGCTACTGGAATACCGGCGAGCCCCAGGACAAGGCCGGGGGTTATGGCATCCAGGGCATGGGCGCACTGCTGGTGGAATCCATTCATGGCAGTTACAGCAATGTAGTGGGGCTGCCGCTGGAAACCCTGGCCGGGTTTTTACAGCGGGCGGGCATTCCCTACTGGCAGTTTGACAAGCGCTCGACCGGCGCGGATGCAGGGACGATTTAGGAGTTACGCCAGTGAGCGAAGAATTACTCATCAACGTGGCGCCCATGGAAACCCGGGTGGCGCTGGTAGAAAACGGCGTGCTGCAGGAGGTTTACCTGGAGCGCACCGCCAGCCGCGGTATTGTGGGCAATATCTACAAGGGCAAGGTGGTGCGGGTACTGCCGGGCATGCAGGCGGCGTTTGTGGATATCGGCCTTGAGCGTGCCGGTTTTATTCACGCCTCGGACATTGCTCCTCTCGACGACGAGGGCATGGAGTCCCGTGAAGGGGAGGTGGCGGATATCCGTGCGCTGGTGCGCGAGGGCCAGTCTCTGGTGGTGCAGGTGGTGAAAGACCCCATCTCCAGCAAGGGCGCACGCCTGACCACCCATCTGTCGGTATCCGCACGCTATCTCGTGTATATGCCGCAGACCCGTCATATCGGTATCTCAAACCGCATCGAAGACGAGTCTGAGCGTGAACGCCTGCGCGAGCTGGTGGATCTGGCTTCTGCCAAACTGGCGGATGAAGGCCTGAGCGCTGACGGCGGTTTTATTCTGCGCACCGTCGCCGAAGGTGTGAGCGAAGAAGAATTACTGCGGGATATTCCGTTCCTGTACAAGTTGTGGAACGAGCTGGAGCAGCGGATAAAAACAGAAAAAGAACCGGCGATCATTTACGAAGATCTGCCGCTGTTTATGCGCGCCCTGCGGGATCTGGCGCGCCCGCATACGGAAAAAATCCGTATCGACTCCCGCGAGGCCCACGCCCGCGCCGCCAAGTTCACCAGCAAGTACGCGCCTGAAATTGCCCCGCGTATCGAGCACTATCCCGGTGAGCGCCCGCTGTTTGATCTGTACGGCGTTGAGGAAGAAATCCGCAAGGCGCTGCAAAACAAGGTGACCCTGAAATCCGGCGGCTACCTGATTGTCGAACAGACCGAGGCGATGAGCACCATCGATGTGAACACCGGTGCATTCGTTGGCCATCGCAATCTCGAAGAGACCATTTTCAAAACCAACCTGGAAGCGGCCACCGCCATTGCCCGCCAGCTGAGGCTGCGCAATCTCGGTGGCATCATCATCATCGACTTTATCGATATGCAGGACACCGAGCACCAGCGCCAGGTCCTGCGCACTCTGGAAAAAGCGCTGGAGCGGGATCACGCCAAGAGCAGTATCACCGGGGTGTCCGAACTGGGTCTGGTAGAAATGACCCGCAAGCGCACCCGCGAATCCCTCGGCCAGATGCTGTGCGAACCGTGCTCGGTTTGCGCCGGCCGCGGCACCCTGAAGACTGCGGAAACCGTCTGCTATGAAATTTTCCGCGAGATCATTCGCGAGGCGCGCGCTTACGACAGCGACAAGATCATGGTGCTGGCCAGTCAGGTTGTGATCGACCTGCTGCTGGACGAGGAATCCGCAAATGTGGCGGATTTGGAAGAATTTATCGCGCGCCCGATCCAGTTTCAGGTGGAACCCATCTACAACCAGGAGCAGTACGACATTGTTCTGGTGTAAGTGGTTCTGGTATAGGCGCCCGACTGTGACGGCTTTTTCGCGTGCCACCCCTGAGGGGGAGGCCGACTGATGCTGTGGTTGCGCTGGTTTGCCCGCAAGTTCTGGTTGTTGGTGGTGATCACTGTGATCACTCTGGCAATCCTTGTGCAGACCGGTCGTATGCTCTCGCCACAGGTTGGCAAATACAGCCCACAAATTGGCCTCTGGCTGTCCGAGCGACTGGGCGCGCCGGTGGCGCTCGAGCATATCTCCCTGCAATGGCAGGCTCTGGAAGTGGCGCTGCAGATCGATGGTCTGAAAATTGGTGCCGAGGGCCAGGTAAAACTGGATCGCGGCCTGTTCCATCTGGATCTGCTGGCGAGCATCTGGAACCGCGAGCTGATCTGGAAAAATCTGGAAGCCGATGGCTTTTCAGCAGAGCTGGAACAGCGCCCCGAAGGGGGGTGGCAGGTGCGCGGGTTCCCGCTTGCCAGCAAGCCGGTAGAGGAAAACAGTGGCGGCGGTGTACGGCTTGGTGATCCGGCACGCATCTTTCAGCTTGGGCCCAAGGTACTGGTGCGCGACGCCAGTATTGGCCTGTCTCTCACCGATGGCCAATCGGCAAATCTAAACCTCAAAGAAATCCTATTGGAAAACAGTGGCGGTTTTCATCGCCTGGTGGCTCGTGCTTTTGTTACCGGCGCGATGGAAAGTCTGCACCGGGGTGAAGAAAGTTTGCGCCTGGTGCTGGAGGGGCGTGGTGATCCCCGCCGCAGCAAGGAGTTTTCCCTGCGCGGATACGTGCAGCTCAACGAACTGTTGATCGACGCCGATCTGGTGGGACTGCTTTACCAGCTATCACCATTGCCGGAAAAACTGTATTGGCCCGGGCGCAAACTTGCCGGCGGGCGTTTGTGGCTGAACTCTGATGCCGAGTCGGGATACAGTCTGCGTGGCAATCTGAGCCTTGCCCAGCAGCCCGAACAAAATACCGGGAGCGCGGTGTCGAATCAGGCCGCCGGTGCACTGGAGACCCTGAACGCCACCTCCAGCAATATTTCCGGTCATTGGCGCCCGGGGCAAAACTGGGAGCTGGTACTGCAGGACCTGGGATTGAACTGGCAACAGCTGGAAGTGCCCGCGGTCAATATTCAGGCCAGCGGTGACCAGCAGGGCGGACTGCAGTTGGCGGTCGATCAAATCGAACTGCAGGCCTGGCACCGGGTGCTCAAGGTGCTGGAACTGATTCCTGCCAAGGCCGATGAATGGCTGCAGGCTCTCGAGCCCTCTGGCGAATTGCAAAATGTGCGTTTATCCCGCGTGAATGGCGAAGTGACCGTCACTGCCAATTTACGCGATGTGGCTGCCGGAGCGCACCGCGGCGCGCCAGCGGTGACCGGAGTCAACGGGTTCCTGTCCCTGAACGGACAGGGTGGGCGTGTCGAGCTGGACAGCGAGCTTGGGTTCAGCGCCCATTTCCCGCTGCTGTACGACGAACCATTTTTCTTTTCTGCCGCGCGCGGCACCGTGGCCTGGGATATCGACCGCGAACACGAGACGGTCTCGGTGTATTCCGGGCCTCTGGACCTGGATGCCGCTGGCAAGACAGGAAAAAAATCGGTACCGGCTGGCGGCGCCTTCACGGGCCAGTTTCTGTTACAGATCCCGCTGGTGCCTTTCACCCGCGCTGCGGATTTTACTCTGGCACTGGGATTGCGCGATGTGGCGGTTACCGAGCAGCGCCACCTGGTGCCCACCGTTGTCAGCGACGACCTGCGCAACTGGTTGAACAGCGGTATCGGCACCAGTAACGAGGGGCGTATCCCCGCGGCCGGATTTGTGTATCGCGGATACAGCTACCGCGAAGGAGAGGACGAGGGGCTTCTTGCGCTGGGGCAGCATGCGCAGCGTCAGACGGTGCAGCTTCAGGCAGATATTGCCGATAGTCATTTGCATTACAGCCCCGGTTGGCCGGCGGCCGAGCACGTTGATGGCCACCTGGGGATCAACGATGCCGAGGTTCTCGTAGTCGCACCCAAGGCCCGCCTCTGGGATGTCGACGGCTCCAATGTCTCGGTGCGCATATCCCCTGCGCCGGGCGGCTCCCGCCTGGATGTATTCGCCGAGCTGCAGGGCCCGGCGACCGACGGTCTCAAGCTGCTGCGCGAGTCGCCCCTGCGCGACAGCCTGGGAGATGCCTTCGATCACTGGTCTCTGGACGGTGCCATGCAGGGCACTCTGCAGATTGCACAGCCCATGGGCGGCGCAAAATTTGCTTCAGAGCAGGTGGTGGAACTGGCGCTCTCCGATGCCAGCCTGGACCTGCAACGCCTGAACCTGCAGATCCATCAGCTCAATGGCAACGTGCGCTATCACAGTGAAACAGGTTTGCAGGGGTCTCATTTTCGCGGCCAGTTGTGGGGGCAACCGTTGCGCGCGTCCATCCAGCATCTGGGCAGTGGCGCGGAGAGAGATACGCAGGTGGTGGTCAACGGCAAGGCGGTTACGTCAGGTATCGGCGAGTGGAGTGGACGCCCCGAGTTGCAGTGGCTGGATGGCAAGCTGGATTACCAGGCACTGGTCACTATCCCGGCCAAATCCAAAGACAAGCCCTATCGAGCGATTCTCGAGCTGACTTCCGATCTTGAGCAAGTGGCGGTCAACCTTCCTGCGCCACTGGGTAAACCCGGTGGCGAGAAATCCCGGTTTGTGATGCGTGTACCGGTGGGTGACGAGGGCAACCTCTACCACATCAGTTATGGGGAACATTTGCAGGGCCAGTTGTGGCAGGTGGATGGCAAGCTCGAGCGAGGGGCGATCGCGCTGAATGCACCGGCGAAACTGCCGGACACGCCCGGTATCTCTGTTGTGGGCGACCTTTCTCTGGTGGACCTTGCGCCCTGGAAAAAGGCGTTGGAAATCTACACCACTCAGGCGGTCGAGCCGGACGTGGGCCAGGGTGGGTCACCACTGCCGATCAATCTGGATCTCAGTACCGACCTGCTCAAAGTTTCCGAGTCGGTACGGATCGATAATATCCACGTGCGTGGCCGTGGTCTCGGCGCGGACTGGCTGCTCAATTTCGACAGTGAAATCGCGGCGGGTGAATTGAGTGGCATGCTCAACACCGCCTCGCCATTGCGATTGAAGCTGGAGCACCTTCGTCTACCGGCACTGGCTGCCGCAGAGCCGTCCGCCGATGGTGACGCTGAAGCAACGGAAGTCGATAAGCAGGAACCTGGTGAGCCCGGCTTGCGTCATGACCGCTGGAAAGGGTTCGATTTTGCCAGTCTGCCAAGGGTGGATTTTTCCACCGAAAGCCTGTGGCTGGGTGAAGAGGCGATGGGTCCCTGGTCGTTCCGCCTGCGCCCATCTGAACAGCGCCTTGTGATCAGTGAAATACAGGGGGCCATGCGCGGCATCCGTATCGAGGGGCGTGGTGCGGGAGAAAACAAACTGGGTGCGCAGTTGATGTGGATGCGCGATGCCGATGGCAGTGAATCCTCCCAATTTATTGGTCGCCTGCGGGGGGACAATCTGGGTGATGTGCTGCAGGCCTGGGGGCAGGAGGCCGCGATCGAAAGCCGCGCAGCGGTGTTCGATACCGCGCTGCGCTGGAGTGGATCTCCCGCTATGGTCAATCCCAATGATATGAACGGCGAGATCAGTATCGATATCCGCAACGGCCGCTTCCTTCGTGCCAGCGACAACGCGGGGACTTCGTTGTTGCGCCTGCTGTCCCTGTTCAACTTCGACACCTGGGCACGTCGCCTGCGCCTGGATTTTTCCGACCTGGTGCAGAGCGGACTGACCTTTGACCAGGTGCGCGGGGAGGTCTATTTCGAGGGGGATGGCGAGTTGTTGATCGCGGTGCCCATTCAGGTGGAAGGGCCCACCAGTGAGTTGCAGATGGCGGGGCGGGTCAACTTGCGCCGGGAAGACCTGAACCTGACTCTGGTGGCAACTTTGCCCGTGGGGAATAACCTGGCCTTTGTCGCGGCGCTGGCCGGGGGCCTGCCCGCTGCGGCGGGTGTGTACCTGATCAGTAAGGTGTTCAAAAAGCAGGTGGATAGGGTTGCGAGTGTGAGTTATCGAATCAGCGGTGAATGGACGGATCCTGAGGTGCGCTTCGACCGCTTGTTTGACGACGGCGCGGCCGGGCGAGAGACCCAGCGCGCGGGTGCCAACTGAATGAGCGTTGACTGCACAATCCGAGTTATCTTTCGATATTGATGCAACTTGCAATGTAATACCGGTCAGTGGTGTGGGGCCAGGGCAAGATGAATAATAAAATAAGCTCACTATTGAAGTGGGTCGCCAGTGTCCGAGGTGGTTTCTTTGACTGGTATTTCCGCGAATCGCTATACCCTGTTCAAAATCTTCAAGTACACCGTTTACTGCCTTTTGGCGGTCAACGTATATGCGTTTTTTGTCGAGAATCACGCAGCAGCGGGTACTGTTTTTGCCGACGGGATAAGCCTGGGCAATATCATTGAGGCTTATAACGATTCCATTGACACGCTGGCCTGGGTGTTACTGCTGTTGGTGTTCGAGCTGGAAACCTGGGTGTTGTCCGATGAGAAGCTGAAGGGGCGTATTAAGTGGGTTTTGAATGCGGTTTCCGCGTTTTGTTATGTGGTTATCGTGTACTCGTTTTACGGTTATTTCTCGGAGATGCTGTCGCTGACGCATCTGTTGCCGGTAGCGGGATCTGCCTGTGATCTGGCGGCCAGCGGTGGCTGGTCGATGGTGCTGGAGCAGAATGAATATACGGCACTGTCGGCGGCAAATTGCGGGTCGCTGGCGGATGCGAGCCTGCTTGGTCTGGCCGATGCACAAATCGTGGGTGATGCGGAGATCTGGCGAGAGATTCAGTGGCTGGCGTGGGTGGATGTGATCAATGCCGGTGCCTGGCTGCTGGTGGTGGCGATTCTGGCGTTCGATGTCTGGCTGCAACTGCGTCACCAGCTGACCGATTCCATCATGCGGTATTCCCAGGTGTTCAAGGGGCTGCTGTATTTCACCCTGCTGCTTTGCGCTATTTACTGGGGAGTCAGTGGCGAGCTTCTTGATTTTTGGGATGCGTTCCTGTGGCTGGTGGCCTTCTTCTTTATCGAGATGAACCTGTTCGAGTGGCAGGCTGAGACTAGCGCTGAGTAATTGAAATCAAGGGCTTCAATAGTGGAGCCCTGTAAGCCACTTGAGTGGCGCCAAGGTGCTGGTACGAGTATTTCGAATCGCTGTGAATACATCCCTGTACGCTCCGGCGCCGCCATCCATGGCGACGACGGTTCGAAATACTCGCACCAGCACCTTGTCTTAGCTTCTAGCTGCCAAGTTCTTAACCGGCAGTAAAAAGGCTAATTGGCTGTCCTCAATCAGTACGGCTGGTTACTTCCAGCAGGTGATAACCAAACTGGGTTTTCACAGGACCGTGTACCTTGTTCAACTCATCGTTGAAAACCACCTTGTCGAATTCCGGCACCATCTGACCCTGACCAAACTCACCCAGGTCGCCACCGTTGCGGCCGGAGGGGCACTTGGAATATTGCTGGGCAACCTTTCCGAAATCGGCGCCGTCTTCAATTTGCTTTTTCAGGTCCTGACACTGGGCTTCGCTTTCTACCAGAATGTGGCGGGCTGTTGCTCTTGGCACGGGTGTATTCCTCATTTATTGATGATGGATAAATTCTTGAGCGGCAAGCTTAGTGGTTAAAGCTTCCTGGGGCCAGCTACTGTCCTGATAGCGTCGCAAAGGTATTGCACTTGTTGACGTCACCGGTGCTGAACCCCTGTTGGAACCAGTGGGCCCGCTGTTCGGCGCTGCCGTGGGTAAAGGCGTCGGGGGAGACGGCGCGGCCGGCTCGGCGTTGCAGGTGGTCGTCGCCTACCGCCGCCGCTGCGCGGAGGCCTTCTTCCACATCGCCGGGCTCCAGCATCTGCTTGTCGCGGTTGGCATAGTACGCCCAAACTCCCGCATAACAGTCTGCCTGTAACTCCAGCATTACCGAAAGGCGGTTCGCCGTTACCTTGTCTGCCTGCATGCGCGCTTGCTGTACTTTCGCGGAGAGGCCCTGCAGATTCTGCACATGGTGACCGACCTCGTGCGCAATCACGTAGGCAAATGCGAAGTCACCCGGCGCCCCGAGCTTTTTCAATTCGTTTAAAAAACTCAGGTCCAGATACACCTTCTGGTCGCCGGGGCAGTAGAAGGGGCCTACCGCCGCAGAACTGAGGCCGCAGGCGGAGCGCACCGCGTCGGAATAGAGCACCAGCTTGGGGGCAGAATATTGTGCCCCGGCCTGCTGGAAAACCTGCCCCCACACATCTTCCGTCGAGCCCAACACCACCGAGACAAACTGCGCCACCTCATCGTCAGCCCCGGGTGCGCCGGGCGCTGTCTGTGCGTCGGGGCCAAGGCTCGGGGATTCGGTGTTCGGCATACCGCTGAACAGGTTGCCGCCAAAGTAATACAGCGCTGCCAGTGCCAGCAGAATCAGCCAGCCCTTTTTACTGCGTAACAGAAATGGCGCCAGGGCCAGCAGGTTGCCCAGGCCACCCATGCCTCCTCCGCCACCCGGAGAGCGCTCGCCGCGGCGATCCTCAACATTTGAACTTCTGCGACCTTCACGCCAGCGCATGGGATACCTCTCACTGAATAACCATTCGCATATAAATTTGAGCATAGAACAGTTGGCGCGAGTTTTTGTTTTCAGGTGGGGAGATTATTCTTGTGCCATCGACAGGAGTGGTATCTTTGTCGCCAACCCATTCAGCCGGAGAGCCAAGATCTTGTCCCTTATCCCACTCTTCCCCCTCAATATGGCGCTGTTTCCCGGTGTGACCCTGCCGTTGCGTATTTTTGAGCAGCGTTATCTGCGACTTGTGACCGAATCACTCCGGTCCGATACCGGATTTGGGGTGGCACTGATTCGCAGTGGCAAGGAAGTGGGCGTGGGCCCTGCGGAGGTGTGGCCGCTGGGGTTGTATGTGCGTATTGTCGACTGGAGCCAGGGAGAAGAAGGGTTGCTGCATATCGATGTGGCCGGAGAGTCCCGCTTTCGCGTGCTGGAGACCTTTCCCGAAGAGGACGGTCTGTTGATGGCAGATGTGGAGTGGTTACCGGATGAAGAGTCGCACCCGGTGCCCGATACCTTTGACGGGCTGATGGCGATTTTGAACGAGCTCAAGCAGCATACCGCGACGCTCTCATTGAAGTTTGCCCCGGTGGAAACCGCCGAGGCGCTTTCCTGGCAGTTGGCGCAGCTGCTTCCTCTGGACGATGCCGCCCGTGTCGAGCTGCTGGCCAGTCACGACCCGCTGGAACGGCTGGCAAACATCGCGGCCAACCTGGATCGCTGGGCCAAGGAATAGAAAGTACAGGCCCAGCTGCGCACCACGGAATTGGGCTGGTAAATAATCGATAAGAAATAAATAAACAAAAAGAAAACAGATTTTGCCAATGGATAATTTTATTTTTGTGGGCGTGATGTTGATTCTCGCAATCATCATCGGCTCCTTTCTGGGTATTTTTGCGTTCGCCGAAGTCAGGCAATTGCGCCGCGAAGTCACTCGCCTGCGAGAGAGGCTGGATGAACTGGTGGATGGCATTGCGGATGAGACGGTGCAGCCCGCCGTCACAATGACCCCGCAGCCACAGCCGGCACCGGACGACCTGAAACTCGATATCGAGATCGATGCACCAAAAGCGGTTGAGCCGGCTCCGTCCCCGGCTCCGCAGGCCGGTTGGAAAAAAGAGCGCTGGTCCACCCATTCAAGCTCCGCCGCTCAGTCGCAGGATAAGGGTCCTGTGGGCGACCGGCTCTTCGAGCGTCTGCAGAAAAACTGGATGGTGTGGCTGGGCGGCGCCTGTGTCGCGCTGTCGGGAATTTTCCTCGCCCGGTACGGTATCGAGCAGGGATTACTCGGCCCGAAAGTGCGTGTGATCATGGGGCTGGTGACCGCGCTTGCCCTGTATGTGGCAGCCGAAGTGCTGCGACGCAAAACCGGCAGCACCCATCCTACTTTCGCCGCACTCGCCGGCGGCGGTGCTATTACCGCGTTTGCCGCGGTGCTGTCTGCGGTACATCTTTACAGCCTGGTTGAGCCAGGTGTGGCCTTTGGCGCGCTGGCGCTGGTGGCACTGATCACCATGTGGCTGGCGCGATTGCACGGCCCGGTGCTCGCCGCCATCGGCATGCTCGGCGCTTATGCGGTGCCGATTCTGGTTTCCAGCGGCTCGGGAAATGTGCTGGGTGCGATGGTGTACGCACTGATTATTTCCACCTCGGTACTGCTGCTGTTGCGACACGTTTACCGCAGCTGGTTGTGGCTTGGAATGTTGGCTGGTGCGCTGCTGTGGTGGCTGATCTCCCTGGCCGGGCACCAGGCCGACGGCTGGCGCGGCCTCTACCTGGCGGCACTGGCATATCTGGTGATTGCGGTCATTCCCGGTAACTGGCTGTTGCGGGAACGCATGCCAGCAAACGGATCCGCAGCGGCACTGGTACTGCCGAGCCTGCTGGTGATTGTGGTCGCCCAGTGTCTGTCGATATTCCGTGAAGGTGTTGATCCCTCGACGGCTTCTGCAGTATCCCTGTTGGGGACATGGAGCCCGCTGGCTCTGGTGGCGCTGATCGCCGCGCGCAAAAATCCCACACTGACACCGGTGCCCTGGGTGCTGTTTCTCGGACAGTTGGTGGCCTGGTTTGCCAGCCGGCTGGATCAGTGGGGCGGGGATGCGGTGCGCCTGTTGCCGCTGGCCGCGGAGCAGCAGGGCGCTTTCCTGTTGTACCTGCTGTTAACGGCGGTGCTTTTCAGTGGTATGGCCATCTACAACTATCTCTCAATCAAGCTGGCGGGCGAGGAGAACCGCCGCGGCGCGTCTGGTGCCTGGTGGGCGTCCCTCGCGGTGATGGCACCGCTACTGTCCCTGCTGATCGGATACGCGCTGGCCGGGGGCTATCTGTCCAAGTTCTGGTGGTGCCTGTACGCCGCCATTTTTGGCGCGGTGTTTATGTATCTGGGCAGCCGCGGTGTCGGCCGGCACTGGTCCCGGGGCATGGTGGTGTGGCTGTTTATCGCAGCGCATTTTGCCTACAGTCTGGCGGTGTGTCTGTGGCTGAAGCAGGCGAGTCTGACTCTCGCACTGGCATTGCAGGCCATTTCTCTGGCCTGGGTGATTCGCCGGTTTGAAGTGCCGGCGCTGGGCTGGCTACTGAAGGCGGTACTGGTACTGGTGGTGGTGCGCCTTACCCTGAATCCCTGGCTCCTGACATATGACAGTATCTACAACAACGTCGCCCACTGGTCCCTGTGGACCTACGGTGGTTCCGCCCTGTGCGCCTGGCTGGCTGCTCGTCTGTTGCGGGAACCCCAGCTGAACCTGGCCCGCTGGGCAGAGGCGGCGGCACTGCACTTGCTGGTACTGACCCTGTGGGCGGAATGCCGCTACTGGCTGTACGACGGCAATGCCCTGGCCGGGGAGTACCGATTTGCCGAGGCGGTGATCAATATGTGGCTGTTTACCGCCCTGGGGCTGGTGTACTACCGCAAAAGCCTGATCGCCGGCAGCTTCGCCAACTGGTACGACGGCTACGGCCGGCTGCTGATGGCCGGGGGGCTGGTCAATTACCTGTGGATTCTGCTGGCCACCGCCACCAGCGAGCCCTGGGCCTGGCGCGCCATTAGCGAGCGGCCGCTATTCAATATGCTGCTGCCGGCGTTTGCCGGGCCGGTGCTACTGGCCTTTGTGGTGAGCCGTTTCTATCTACCTGGGGTGCGCCGCTATGCCGCGCTGCTGTCGGCATTTGCGGCGTTTGTATGGGTATCCCTGGAGGTGCGGCACCTGTGGCAAGGCAGTATCCGCCTGGATACTTCCGCGGCCACCGGCGAGCTCTACACCTATTCTGCGGTGTGGCTGGCGCTGGCGGTGGCGGCCATATTGCTCGGCAGTTGGCGCGGTTGGCGCAGCTGTTATCAGGGCGGTATGGCGGTGCTGGCTCTCGTTATCGTCAAGCTGTTCCTGGTGGATATGTCCGGTCTTGAAGGGCTGCTGCGGGTGGCATCGTTTATGGGAATGGGGCTGGCGCTACTGGGGATTGCCTTTCTCCACCAGAAACTGGGGCAGCAGCGGCCGCAAGAATCTGCCCATTAACCGTTTTAGTTGGGCAATTTTCCGGCGCTGTTGCGGTATACTGCGCGGCCGTTTTCCGGCGCTCGTGCCGGGAGATGTGAGAATTGACGCGGGATTGGCGACAATCCCGGCGAGATAGCGTGTTTTGCAAGGAGATCAGCAATGAACAGTGTCAGCGCCACCGAGCGAGAGCAGGAATCTACCGGCTCCACATCTGCCATGGGAACAATGCAGGCCATGGGCCGCGCGGCGCGCGCCGCTGCCCGCCTGATGGCTCGCGCTGACACTGGAATCAAAAATGCTGCCCTCAAGGCCATCGCCGCGGAGCTGGACAGTCAGCGACCACAGCTGGCGGCGGCCAACGCCCAGGATATGCAGAACGGCCGCGACAACGGCCTGGATGCGGCCCTGTTGGACCGCCTGGAACTGAATGATGCGCGTATCGACGCCATGATCGATGGGCTCAACCAGATTGCCGAACTGCCGGACCCGGTGGGTGAAGTCAGCGACCTGAAATACCGCCCCAGTGGTATCCAGGTGGGCAAAATGCGTGTGCCGCTTGGGGTGGTGGGCATCATCTATGAGTCCCGCCCCAACGTGACCATCGATGCGGCCAGCCTGTGCCTGAAGTCCGGTAACGCCACTATTTTGCGCGGCGGCTCCGAGGCACTGCACTCCAACCGTGCCATTGCCGCCTGTATTTCCGCGGGCATGAAACAGGTTGGCCTGCCGGAAACCGCGGTACAGGTAGTGGGCACCACCGATCGCGCTGCGGTGGGCGCGCTGATTACCATGCCGGAATACGTGGACGTGATCGTCCCCCGCGGCGGCAAAGGGCTGATCGAACGCATCAGCAACGACGCACGGGTGCCGGTGATCAAGCATCTCGATGGTATCTGCCATGTGTATCTGGACGACCGCGCGGATACGGAAAAGGCCTTCAACATTGCCCTGAACGCCAAAACCCACCGCTACGGCGTGTGCAACGCCATGGAAACCCTGCTGGTGGCAGAGGCTGTAGCGGCAGAGTTCCTGCCGCGCCTGGCCGCGGCCTATGGTGAAAAAGGCGTTGAGCTGCGCGGGTGCGACAAGACCCGCGCGATCCTGCCCCAGGCACTGCCGGCAACGGAAGAAGACTGGGGTACGGAGTACCTGGCGCCGGTACTGGCGATTCGCGTGGTGGCGGATATGGATGGGGCCATGGAGCACATTGCCCGTTACAGCTCCGGCCACACCGAGGCGATCGTCACCGAAGACTACAGCCGCGCCCGCCGTTTTATGGCGGAAGTGGATTCCAGTTCGGTGATCATCAATGCCTCCACCCGCTTTGCGGACGGCTTTGAATACGGCCTGGGCGCGGAAATCGGTATCAGTACCGACAAGATTCACGCCCGCGGCCCGGTGGGCCTGGAAGGCCTGACCTCGCAGAAATGGATCGTGTTCGGGGACGGACAGATCCGCCAGTGAGCCCGAATTCGTAATGAATCCGACGTCGAAAACCCTGGCGCTGTTTGGCGGCACCTTTGACCCGGTGCACTTCGGCCACCTGCGCATGGCGCTGGAGCTGAAGCAGGGCCTGGGTTTCGATGAAATGCGCCTGCTGCCATCCCACCAGCCGGCGCACCGCGCCGCCCCCGGCGTGACCGCGGAAACGCGGCGGGACATGCTGGCGCTGGCATTGCAGGACTGCCCGGAGCTGGTGCTGGACGCGCGGGAACTGCAGCGCGCAGGCCCCACCTACACGGTGGATACCCTGGAAGAACTGCGCGGTGAGCTGGGAGGCGAAGTCTCCATCAGCTTCTGCATGGGGATGGATTCCCTGCTGGGCCTGCCCGGCTGGCACCGCTGGCCGCGGTTGCTTGAGCTGGCGCATCTGGTGGTTGTCGCCCGCCCTGGATTCGACATCCCTGGCGAAGGGGCGGTGGCTGAACTGGTGGCGGCAAAGCGCGGTGCTCTGGTGGATATCCAACAGCAGCCCGCAGGGCGAATCCTGCTGCAGGAACTGAGCTTGTTGCCAATCTCCGCCACGGACATTCGCACCCAGATCAAAAGTGGCCGCTCACCGCAGTTTCTGCTGCCGGAGCGGGTGCTGGACTACATTCAAACTTATCGGCTCTACCAATAGTTGAGCCTCAAAAGAGCGGAGCCCCGGCTCCCGATACAGGTGTTATGACTGATATCAAATCAATTGCGGTAAACGCACTGGAAGACCTCAAGGGTAAAGACATCGTTTCCATGGACGTCTCTGAACTCAGCGACGTGATGGATACCCTCATCATCTGCACCGGTACTTCTAACCGCCAGGTGAAGTCCCTGGCCAACAATGTGGTTGAGGACGGCAAGGAAGCGGGCATTCGCCCCATCGGTGTGGAAGGCATGGAGCAGGGCGAGTGGGTGCTGGTGGACTACGGTGACGTGGTGATCCATGTGATGCAGGCGGAAACCCGCGGCTTCTACGACCTGGAAAAACTCTGGTCCATGACCCCGAACACCCGCGACGACGCGGACGGTTCCGACCCGCACCAAGACTGATCCGCTGGTCGTTCTTCCGTGAAGATCAGAATCATCGCCGCCGGCGGCAAGATGCCCGGGTGGGTGCAGGAGGGCTACAACGAGTACGCCAAGCGCCTGCCCCGGGAACTGACCCTGGAAATGGTAGAAATCCCCCTTGGCAATCGCGGCCAGAAGAACTCTCCGGCACTGGTGGAGAAAGCCCGCCAGAAAGAAGGGGAGGCCATGCTGGCGGCGATCAATCCGCGGGAGCATGTGGTGGCGCTGGAAGTGAAGGGCAAGGCCTGGAGCACCGAGCAGCTTTCCCGCGAGCTTGCGGACTGGCAGATGGGCGGCGACAACGTCTGCCTGCTGATTGGCGGCCCCGATGGGCTGGCGCCGGAGTGTGTGGCGCGGGCGAATCAAAAGTGGTCCCTGTCTGCGCTCACCATGCCGCATCCGCTGGTGCGGGTGCTGCTGGCGGAGCAGATCTACCGGGCCTGGACACTGCTTGCGGGGCACCCCTATCACAAGTAGATAGTCACCAATCCCATCGGTTGGCCGAGGGATGGTGAACTGCTGCTGGCGGCTGTGGTCTCAACCATGTGGCGCGGAGCTCAACCTTGCACCTGGATCATAGGTTGCGATATTTGCCATCAACTCCGCTGTCATCTCCGCATGGACGGCAAACTTGTGTACACTCCGTGGTCATTTTCGCGCCACTGACTAACCTGTTTTCACCAGCATGCCTGAAAACCTGCACTTTAAAGATCACCACACGGAGCAGCGGCTATTCCGCAACCGTATGCTGGTGGCCATCTTCGGTGTGGTTGCGCTGCTGGGGGTGCTGGTTGCGCGCCTGTACAACCTGCAGGTAGTCAACTTCGAGGACTACCGTACCCAGTCGGACCAGAACCGCATTCAGGTGCGCCCGGTGCCACCGACCCGCGGGCTGATCTATGACCGCAACGGCGAGTTGCTCGCCGACAACCGGCCCAGCTACACCCTGTCTATCGTGCGCGAGCGGGTCAAAGACCTGGACGCGACCCTCGAACTGCTCGGCCAGCTGGTAGAGCTGGACGATGGCGATGTAGAAAAATTCAAGCGCCGCCTGCCGCGCCGCCGTCCCTTCGAACCCGTCCCTTTGCGCTACCGTCTCAGCGAAGAAGAAATCGCCCGTATCAGCGTGAACGAGTTCCACCTGCTCGGGGTTTCCGTGGAGGCGGAGCTGGTGCGCTATTACCCGGAGCAGGAGCTGTTTGCCCATAGCGTCGGTTATGTTGGACGGATCAACGAGCGCGAACTGTCGAGTTTCTCCGAGGAAGACGTGCGCCGTTACCGCGGCACCCAGAGTATCGGCAAGGTGGGGCTGGAGCGCTCCTACGAAGATATGCTGCTGGGCGAAGTGGGCTACGAGAATGTGGAAACCAACGCCCGCGGTCGCGTGCTGCGGGTGCTGGAGCGTCAGGACCCCAAACCCGGCTCGGAGCTGACCCTGTATCTGGATACCCGCCTGCAGCAGGTGGCCACCGAGGCGCTGGGGGACAACCGTGGCGCGGTAGTGGCAATCGATGTGAAAACCGGTGGTGTGCTCGCCTTCGTCAGCCAGCCGTCTTTCGACCCAAACCTGTTTGTCACCGGTATCAGCTTCAAGGATTACAGCGCCCTGCGGGACTCACTGGATGTGCCGCTGTTTAACCGTGTGGTGCAGGGGCAGTATCCGCCCGGCTCTACGCTCAAGCCCATGATGGGGCTGGGGGGGCTGGCTGCCGGTGTGATCACCGCCGAGACACAAGTGGCGGACCCCGGCTTTTTCAAGCTCCCCAATGACTCCCGTATCTATCGCGACTGGAAACGCTGGGGCCACGGCAAGCATGTGGACCTGATTCAGGGCCTCGCGCAGAGTTGTGATGTCTACTTCTGGGACATGGCGCATCGCTGGAGCATCGATGGCATGCACGATATTGCCACCCGTTTCGGCCTCGGGGAAAAAACCGGTATTGATTTGCCGAGGGAATACCCGGGACTCTTCCCGTCGCGCGCCTGGAAACGCGGCGCTCGCGGTGTGCCCTGGTTTCCCGGTGACAGCCTGAACGCAGTGCTGGGGCAGGGGTTTGTGTTGGCAACGCCACTGCAGCTGGCGGTGATGACTGCGACCATTGCCAACCGCGGCACTCATTACCGCCCGCAGGTGGTTATGGCGGTGGATGGCATCGAGCAGCCGCCGGAAATTCTGCACCATGTGGACGCGCGCCCAGAGCATTGGGACCTGGTCTTTGAAGGTATGGAAGCGGTGGTCTACAGCACTCACGGCACCGGCAAGCGCGCCGGTGCCGGCCTCGACTTCAAAGTGGCGGGCAAGTCCGGTACGGCTCAGGTGGTCGGTATTGCGCAGGGTGAAAAATACGATTCCGAAGCGCTGAAAGAGCGCCATCGGGATCACGCCCTGTTTGTGGCCTTCGCGCCGGTGGACGATCCGCAGATAGCGGTGTCGGTGCTGGTGGAAAACGGCGAGGGCGGCGGCAAGGTCGCCGCGCCGGTAGCCCGTGAAGTCTTTTTCGACTGGATGTCTCGGGCCTACGAAGATACCGCCAGTCGTCACTCCTGGCGTCCACCCATGGTCAACGCCTGTATGAACGAGCAAGCGGGAGTGCGTATTAGTGGCTAGCCGCGATTACATGAACCGGCTGCCGGACACCGGCAGCAGCCTGCGCCGCCCGGAGAGTTTTTCCCGCCGCTGGCACATCGATTTGCCGCTGCTACTGTTGCTGATGGCACTGGCTGGTGTCGGCCTGGTGGTGTTGTACAGTGCTGCCGGCGAAGAATTTCACTACGTAAAACGCCAGGCGGTCTTTATGGGCCTGGCGTTTATCGGCATGTTGATTGCCGCACAGATTCCACTGGAGTTTTACCGGCGCTGGTCGCCCTGGTTTTATCTGGCCGGGTGCTGCCTGTTGGTGGCGGTGCTGTTTGTGGGTGTCGGTGCCAAGGGTGCCCAGCGCTGGCTGCAGATTGGTGGCTTTCGCTTCCAGCCCTCCGAGGCTCTGAAGTTGGCCGTACCCATCGCGGTGGCGGCCTATCTGCACAAGCGGGCCCTGCCGCCGTCCTTTCTGACGGTCGTGGCCACGCTCGTTATTATCGGTATTCCCGCTGTGCTGATCGTACGTCAGCCAGACCTGGGTACCTCCATTCTGATCGCCGCCTCCGGCATCTTTGCCCTGTATCTGTCCGGCCTCAGCTGGAAGATGATTGGCAGCGCCATTGTCATGGGGCTGATGGCCGCCTGGCCCATGTGGATGTGGGGGCTGCGGGATTACCAGAAACAGCGGATTCTCACCCTGTTCAACCCGGACGCGGATCGTCTTGGCGCCGGCTGGAACATCTTCCAGTCCAAGGCGGCGATCGGTTCCGGGGGCTGGTCCGGCAAGGGGTACATGCAGGGCACCCAGTCGCAACTGGATTTTCTGCCGGAAAGCCACACAGATTTCATCATCGCGGTACTGGCGGAAGAGTGGGGAATGCGCGGCGCACTGATCCTGTTGACTCTGTATCTGTTGATCATCGCCCGGGGCATCTATATTAGTTTTATGGCCCAACATGTATTCGGAAGGTTGTTGGCGGGCAGTATCACGCTGACCTTTTTCGTCTACGTGTTTGTGAATATCGGTATGGTGACCGGCTTACTGCCAGTGGTGGGGGTTCCTCTGCCCCTGGTCAGCCACGGTGGTACCTCGGTAATTACCCTGATGGCGGGGTTTGGTATTCTGATGGCCGTCAGCACGGAAAGGCGCAGAGTACTTTTCTGACAACTTTGACCTGAAACTGGTCGCGTATGCAATAACGTGAGCCGGTTCAGGCTGCCTTCACTTTTTCGGGTGTATCGTGCCACTTTTTGGCGCGGTTGCAGTCACAATAGCCATTCGCAGTATTCCCGGTGCGGGGACGCGAGGGCGACTGAACAAATACATCGATCAGTGAAAAGTAGTTGGAAGTACTTTATGAAGACAGGAGCGGTTGTTTTGAAGTGGACCACGGGATTGTTGGCTGGCTTGGGGCTGGTGCTTGGCGCCTGTGCCCAGGAGCAGGGGCACGATGAAAATGCCCAGGCCAAGACTTTTGTGGATTACATGGTGGCGGAGCACAACTTCAGCCGCGATGAGCTTCAGGGCCTGATGCGGGAAGCCAAGCGCAAGGACTCCATTCTCAAGGCGATCAAGCGCCCGGCAGAAAAAGCCAAGCCCTGGTACGAGTACCGCAAGATTTTCATTACCGATACCCGTATCCGCGGTGGCGTGGACTTCTGGGATAAAAATGCCGAGGCCCTGAAAGCCGCGGAAGAAAAGTATGGGGTCCCACCGGAGCTGATTGTTGCGATTATCGGCGTAGAAACCCGTTACGGCGGCAACATGGGCAGTTACCGGGTGATTGATGCATTGTCGACCCTGGCATTCAATTATCCGCGCCGTTCCAAGTTCTTCACCAAGGAGCTGGAAAATTATCTGCTGCTGACCCGAGACGAAAAAATTGACCCTACCAGCCTTAAAGGTTCCTACGCCGGTGCCATGGGCTTCGGCCAGTTTATGCCGTCCAGCTACCGCCACTACGCGGTGGATTTTAACGGCGATGGGCGTGTGGATATCTGGGAAGATACCGAAGATGCCATTGGCAGTGTGGCGAACTACTTTGTGGAGCACGGCTGGAAGACCGGTGAACCGGTCACCGTGATCACTCAACCGTTGCCCAACGCGGATATGACCATCGTCAACGATGATCTCAAGCCCAATTGGACCGTGGGTGAAGTGGAGGCCAAAGGCTTCCCCACCACTGCACAGGTCACCAAGGACATGCCGGCGAATGTGTTTTCACTGAAAACCGAAGATGGCGAACAGTTCTGGATCGGGCTGAATAATTTTTACACTATCACCCGCTATAACCACAGCCGCCTGTATGCCATGGCGGTGTACGAACTGGGCCAGGAGATTATCAAGGCGCGGGGCGGCCGGTCCTGAACCGGCCCTGCAGTTCGGCAAATTTAATACATAACGAAATAGAGCGATAAAACGCAGTTGCGGGCGCAGTTTGTCCTGCACAGGGGGAAGTCATGATAAAACCACTACCCGGGTTGTCTGCCCGGTTTGGCGCCGCCTGTGCGCTCGTATTTCTGTCGGCCTGTAGCAACGTACCTCTCCGGGATACTGGCAGCGCCAAAGTCGAGCCGGATGAGGTCCCGTTCGATCAGGTGCGCGACAGTGGTCCGGCGGTACCGGTAGACATGCTGGCGACCCCCGAAGTGACTCCGGTACGTGAGCCCATCGGTGTTGCCGGCAATAAATCCCCCTATGTGGTGAATGGGGTGAGGTATCGTGTGCGCGAGGACGTAAAAGGTTACCGCGAGCGCGGCCACGCCTCCTGGTACGGTACCAAATTCCACGGCCGCAAGACCGCCAATGGCGAGGTGTACAACATGTACGCCATGTCCGCCGCCCATAAAACCCTGCCGCTACCCAGTTACGCCAAGGTCACCAATCTGGATAACGGCCGCAGCATCATCGTACGCGTCAACGACCGCGGCCCGTTTGTACCGGGCCGTATCATCGACCTCAGTTATACCGCTGCGCAGAAGCTCGGTTATATCAACAAAGGTGTGGCTCGGGTCGAAGTCGAAGCCCTGGATCCTGCGAGTTTGCCAAGTGCGATTGAAACCCTGGCGGTGGAAAAAGATGCCGCTGCGCGCAAGGGTTTACCGCAAGACGCCAGCTTCAAACTGCCCGATAACACCTACCTGCAGGTGGGTGCCTACAGCTCCTCCAGTCAGGCAGAAGAGATTCGAGCGCAGCTTGCCGCTGCATTCGGCTATCCTGTAACCGTCAGCCCGGTAAACCGGGGCGGGAAAATGCTCTATCGGGTCAGAATCGGGCCCATCGAGCAGCAACGCGCACTGGCTGCATTGAGGGAATCTGTCGAAGAGAAAAACTTCGGCCAGCCTCAGGTTGTAGTGGATTAACCGTTACACTCGCCCCGTTTTTTGCCCGGCCGGAGCCGGGCGTATGACACACATCGATTGCAAGGAATAAAGAGAGACCCATGTTCAAACGCTTATTTGCCTGTCTGCTCCTGATTGTCAGCGCCAGCGTGGCCCAGGCCGATAAACCCCTGATCCCCGCGCCCCCGCAACTGGCGGCGACCGCCTACATCCTGATCGATGCCCACACCGGCCAGGTACTGGTAGAGCACGACGCCGACAAACAGATTCCCCCGGCCAGTCTTACCAAGATGATGACCAGCTACATCGTCTCCGAAGAGCTGGAAAAGGGCACTATCAAAGAGCAGGACTCGGTCAACATCTCCGAGAAAGCCTGGCGCAAGGGCGGCTCGAAAATGTTCGTGAAAGTGGGTGACAAAGTACCGGTCATCGACCTGCTGCGTGGCGTTATCGTCCAGTCCGGAAACGATGCCAGTATTGCGCTGGCCGAATACGTCTCCGGCAGCGAAGAAGTCTTCGCCGAAGTCATGAATCAGCAGGCCCAATTGCTCGGTATGAATGACACCCACTTCGTGAACGCCACCGGCTGGCCTGCTGACGGGCACCTCACCACCGCCCGCGATCTTAGCAAGCTGGCACGCGCACTGATCCAGGATCATCCCAGCCACTACGCTCTGTACTCTGAAAAATATTTCCGCTTCAACGGTATCAACCAGCCCAACCGCAACCGCCTGTTGTGGCGTGACCCCGCGGTCAGATGGCATCAAAACCGGTCACACCGAAGAGGCCGGCTTCTGTCTCGTCGCCTCCGCTGTCAAACGCGGTATGCGCCTTGTTTCCGTGGTTGTTGGCACCGACAGTGACGAAAAGCGCGCAGCGGAAACCCAGAAGCTTCTCGCTTATGGCTTCCGCTACTTCCAGACCCACAAAGTCTACGGTAATAACGACGTGCTGCAGACCGAGCGAGTATGGGGCGGTAAAACCGACACTGTAGGCGTCGCGGTATCCCGCGATGTGTTCGTCACCATCCCCCGTGGCGGTGAAGAAAACATCAAGGCCGACCTTATCATCGACGGCGAACTCAAAGCGCCTCTCGCCAAAGGTCAGCAGGTGGGTAAAGTCGTGGTCAATTTGGATGGTGAAACCGTTGCCGACGTAGCGGCCGTGGTTGCTGAGGATGTGGAAGAGGCGGGCTTCTTCAAGCGTCTTTGGGATTCCATCAAGCGCTTTGTGATGGGTTTCTTTCAGTAAACCTAAAGCTCGATATATTGCATTGTCAGATGCGAAGGCACTGATAGCGGGTAAACCCTTCTGAGACCGTCTGTGGCCTGGATGGCCACAGCCGAGCCCCCAGGGATGGGTTGAGGGGGGGCGCCTAGCTCGTGTCTCAGAAGGGTTTACCCATTAGCAGTGCCGCCACTTGACCTAGTCCTTCCTGGAAAAGCAGTTACTTCTGCAATCTTTCCTCCCTGTCCAGTGCCCCGTCGGCACTGTATAATCGCCGCCCGGCCGCAACTCTCGCCGGACAAGTGACCGGCAATCCCACTTCTGACCTGCGGCCCAGTGAGAGTGGTATGACCCAGGATTCAGAGCAGCAGCCTCCCAAAATCGAGTTTCCCTGTGAAGACTACATGGTCAAAGTCGTGCGCGACTCCGATGACCAGGTAAAGGACTTCGTACTCGAAGTAATGCGTCGCCACGCCCCCGAGCTGGACGAAAGCAAGCTGACGCACAAGCCCAGTCGCAATGGCAAATTTACCTCCGTGACCTTCTACATCGTCGCCACCGGCGAAGATCAGCTGAAGGCACTGACCGACGAACTCACCGCCCACCCGGGCGTATACATGGTGATTTGATGGCCGCTCCAGAACCGGCTGTCGCCAACCCGGTCATTTGTAACCTTGGCCGCCGCGATTACGAAACCGTATGGCGCGCCATGGCCCACTACACCGACAACCGCGGCAACGACGCCGTGGACCAGATCTGGTGCGTCGAACACCCCCCGGTCTTCACCCAGGGCCAGGCCGGCAAAGCCGAACACCTGCTGAATACCGGCGATATACCTGTAGTGCAGGTAGACCGGGGTGGACAGGTTACCTACCACGGTCCAGGCCAGCTTGTGGTGTATCCGCTGCTGGACCTGCGCCGCAGCAAAATTGGCGTGCGCGATCTGGTCACCGCCCTTGAAGAGGCCACCGTCGCCATGCTCGCCGAATTCGGCATTGCCGCCGCACCGCGCCCCGATGCGCCCGGGGTGTATTTGACCGAAGGCCCGCGTGCCGGCAACAAAATCGCCTCCATCGGGTTGCGGGTACGCCGGGGATGCAGCTTCCACGGAATTGCCATCAACATCGATATGGATCTGGGGCCCTTCCTGCGCATCAACCCCTGTGGTTATGCCGGCATGCAAATGGTACAGATGGCAGAGATCATCCAGCCCACCCCGCAGTGGGCAGCCGTAGCAAAAAGCTTTGTGGCGGCACTACAGCGCAAGCTGCAACTGCCGGAAGCCGAATGGCAACCGGTGGACGAGCAACTATTTGACGAGAAGCTATTTGAGGTAGCCGCAAACACGCAGGCTGCCGAATCAGGAACCAACAATGTCTGAACGATTCGACGCTGACCAGTCTGAAATCAAAGCGACTACGGTCAATCCCGGTGAGAGTAACAGGGTTGATAACAAGCCCGAGATCACTCCGGTAAAGCGCACCCGCCGCCTGCAGCAGGGCGAAAAACTCCGCGATGGTGACAAGGTAGAGCGTATCCCGGTCAAGGTGATTGCCAGTGATCAGACCCTGCGCAAGCCGGACTGGATCCGCGTGAAAGTACCTTCGGTAAAAGCGTCGAAGGAAGTGGATCGCATCAAGAGCATCCTGCGGTCACAGAAACTCGCTACCGTGTGTGAAGAAGCCAGCTGCCCCAACCTGGGTGAGTGTTTCAGTGGCGGTACCGCCACCTTCATGATCATGGGTGAAATCTGTACCCGCCGTTGCCCCTTCTGCGATGTGGGCCACGGCAAACCGAATCCGCTAGACCCCAACGAGCCGCAGCACCTGGCCGAAGCCATTGCCGCCATGAGCCTGCGCTACGTCGTGATTACCTCCGTTGACCGCGATGACCTGCGTGACGGTGGTGCCGAGCACTTTGCCGAATGCATCAAGCGTTCCCGTGAGCTATCTCCAAACCTACAAGTGGAGATCCTGACCCCGGACTTCCGCGGCCGTATGGATATCGCCCTGGACATCCTGGAAGCGGACGCCCCCGATGTATTCAACCACAACCTCGAAACCGTGCCGCGCCTGTATCGCGAGTCTCGCCCGGGTGCCAACTACAAGTGGTCCCTGAAATTGCTGCAGGAATATAAAAAGCGTCGCCCGGACGTGCTGACCAAGTCCGGCCTGATGGTTGGCCTCGGCGAAGCCAAGGAAGAGATTTTCGAAGTGATGGACGATATGCGGGCACATGACATCGACATGCTCACCATTGGTCAGTATCTGCAGCCGAGTAAAGAGCACCTTCCGGTACAGCGTTACGTGCACCCGGATGAATTTGAAGAATACCGCGTGTATGCCGAGAAAATTGGCTTTAAACACGCGGCCTGCGGGCCGATGGTACGCTCGTCTTACCATGCAGATAAGCAGGCGCACGGTGAAGTCGTCAGCTGATTATGTGCGCTGCCTGAAAAATCCCGGCCCGGTGCCGGGATTTTTTTTGCCCATTTTTTACTGTGACATCTCCCTCGTTTTACTTCCGCTACAGTTCACGCTGTCGTTTCAGAAAAATTAATTATTTCTCAACTGTAGAAAAATGGCCTGAAAGTCATCTTTTTATGGGGTTCTTTTTCTTTTTCCACACGTTGCATCAGAGCGTCTCGAATGAGCACGCACTAAGAAAATATTATTGAAAATACAGTGTTTCGCCGCTTTTTATCGGGGAATTGGTATCTATCAATTTTTAACCGATCGATGATCGGTGGTGAATCAGTTACAACGACCGGAGAGAAAAATGGAAGCAAGTGTTTCGGGTAAACGACCCTTTCAGCGGCAATCGCTGTACCGGGCCTGCGCCAGGGCCGGGCTGGCCTTCTGGCTGGCCTCGTCGTCGGCTGCGTTGATGGCGGCGGAAGCGGAAATGCGGATTGTCAGTGATTGGGGCGGAGGATTCCAGGGGGAGATTCTTGTCGTCAACGACGGCAGTGAGCCGCTTAGCGACTGGTCTGTATCATTCAACATGGATGTGGATATCAACAACCTGTGGAATGGTGTACTCACGTCGCAGAGTGCCAGCCAATACGTAGTGGCGGCCGCTTCGTACAACAGTACCATCGCACCCGGCGGTGAAGTGATCATAGGTTTTATTGCCAACCCCGGCGGCCAGGCGCCCGTGCCGGTGGTTGTGGATGGAAATGGTGGTGGTTCTTCCTCGGGCGGCTCGTCCAGTTCATCCAGCTCCTCCAGTTCATCCAGTTCCTCTGGTGGTTCAAGCTCCGGCAGTGGTTCCTCCAGCTCGTCTAGTTCCTCCAGTTCTTCCGGTGGTTCCAGCTCAGGCAGCGGCTCGTCCAGCTCTTCCAGCTCCTCCGGCGGCAGTTCCGGTGGTGAGCCCACGGCAGGTCGTTTCCGTGTGGATACAACCGGTAATATCACCAAAAACGGTGAAGTCATTCCGGTAAATTGCGGTTCCTGGTTTGGTCTGGAAGGGCGCCATGAGCCATCCGATGCGGAAGTGAACCCCAGCGGTGCGCCCATGGAGCTTTACGTGGGCAACACCTTCTGGGCCAACGGCAGTGCGGGCACCGGTCGTACCATTCAGCAGACCATGAGTGAGATCACCGCAATGGGAGTGAACGTGGTGCGCTTCCCGGTGGTACCGCAAACACTTGACCCGAATGATCCACAGGCCAGCGGCGACGTGCTGAAAAACCACGAATCCGTACGTGTCCCCAATGCGCGCCAGGCGATGGAAGAATTTATTATCGCCGCAGATCAGAACAACATTGAAGTCATGCTCGATGTGCATTCCTGCTCCAACTATGTGGGCTGGCGTGCGGGTCGCCTGGATGCCCGTCCTCCCTACGTGGATGCGGATCGGGATATGTACGATTACCCGCGGGAAGACAGCTCTTGTGCCGCCACCGGCAACCCGGATTCGGTCACCAATGTGCAGGCGTATAACCGCGACATCTGGCTGGACAACCTGCGCGAGCTGGCTGGCCTTGAAGAAGCGCTGGGTGTGGATAACATCATCGGGATCGATATCTACAACGAGCCCTGGGACTACACCTGGGAAGAGTGGAAAAGCCTGACCGAAGATGCGTTTGCCGCTATCGACGAAGTCAGCCCGCATATGCTGTTGTTTGTGCAGGGTATTTCCGCCACCGCTGGTAATCAGGACGGTACTCCGGACACTATTGTTCAGGTGCCGCACGGCAACGAGCTGACCAACCCGAACTGGGGGGAAAACCTGTTTGAAGCCGGTGACAACCCGCCGGATATCCCCAAAGACCGCCTGGTATGGTCTCCGCACACCTACGGTCCGTCTGTATTTGTGCAGAAAGGCTTTATGGACGCGGTGTCGCAGCCTGAATGTGAAGGTCTGGAGGGAGATGCTGCCGGTGATGCCGACTGTAATATCGTGATTGATGAAGAATTGTTGCGCGCCGGTTGGGACGAGCACTTCGGCTATCTGCGTGAAATGGGTTATGCCATGGTGGTTGGTGAGTTCGGCGGCAACCTGGACTGGCCAGCGAAAGCCGCTCTGCGCGATCAGGCGCGCTGGGATCACATTCAGCCGGGAGTGGTTGATGCACAGTGGCAGGACATTTTTGTCGATTACATGGTCGAGAAAAATATCCAGGGCTGCTATTGGTCGATCAATCCGGAGTCTGGTGACACTGGTGGCTGGTACGGCCACGCCTACGACCCGCAAAGCAATACCGCCGGCTGGGGAGAGTGGCTGGAGTTTGATCAGCGCAAAACCAACCTGCTTGAGCGCCTGTGGAGTAATACGCCCGAGTAGTATGCTCCGCTAATTGCTCAACGTGATACCACAAGGCTGGCAGATATGAATCTGCCAGCCTTTTTGTTCGTGAAACGGATTAAACGCGGCCGCGTCCGCTCAGGGACGAACACACTCGAATACTCGAAGGTAAGTTGCGGTCAATGGGCGTAGGTCAGGCAATTGACCGAGTCGCCGCTGTAGCCGAGTTCTATCTGGTCTGCGCCACATTCGAAATCGACGTTGTGACTACACCCGGTGACCTTGCACGCGCCAACACCGGCATTGCGCTCGCGCTTGGTATGATGGCTGTTGCTGAAATAGGTATCACAGTCCGGATGGGTGCCGTCACCAATGGTAATGGCGCGGGCGTGGCAGGCGGCATCTGTGTTATAGGCACACTCTATGGCGGTACAGCTGGATACTTCGGGCATATCGGTGGCGATGATCATGGCGCGATACTCTTTAATAATTGTCGAAGGGCCAAACTTCCCCTGTAAGCCTAGTTCAGTGGTACAGGGTGTCAATTCTGAAGACAGGGAAGGGGGGAGCGGTCTCGGAGTAGAGGAAGGGCAGGGTGTGACTATTTTGGAGGGCGCAGTCGCGTATCGGGCTTCGGGTTTGGCGGAGAAATCGAAACGAAATCAATGACAAAACTGTTTTTCTCCGGGTAGAGTGTTGCGTCAGATAAGTAAAATAATTACGGAGTTGCGCGATGAGCTTTTCCAACCGGCGCCAGGCCTCCTTGTACTGGCGAGAGAACCTTCGTCTGATGTTCTGTTTGCTCGCGGTCTGGTTCGCAGTGTCATTTGGCTGCGGTATTCTGTTTGTAGACGAACTGAACCAGTTCCGTATGGGCGGTTTCAAGCTCGGTTTCTGGTTTGCCCAGCAGGGCGCCATTTATGTATTCCTGGTGCTGATTTTCATTTACGTCTACAAGATGAATCAGCTGGATAAAAAGTACGGCGTCTACGAAGACGACGAGCCAGCAGCGGGATCCGGGAAAGAGCCCTGTGCAGATGGCTCGGCGGCTGATGCACATCAGCTGCAGGGAGGTCACTGAGCCGTGGACGTACAGAGTCTCACCTTCCTGATTGTCGGAGCCACCTTCGTACTCTATATCGGCATCGCCTTCTGGGCCCGTGCCGGCTCCACTACCGACTTTTACGTCGCCGGCGGCGGCGTACACCCGGTGGCCAATGGCATGGCCACGGCGGCCGACTGGATGTCGGCGGCCTCGTTTATTTCCATGGCCGGCCTGATTTCCTTTATGGGTTACGACGGTGCGGTATACCTGCTGGGCTGGACCGGCGGCTACGTGCTGCTGGCACTGTGCCTCGCGCCTTACCTGCGCAAGTTCGGCAAATTCACCGTGCCGGATTTTATCGGCGACCGCTACTATTCCCAGGCGGCACGTACGGTGGCCGTGATCTGTGCCATCTTCGTGTGCTTTACCTACGTGGCCGGGCAGATGCGCGGTGTGGGTGTGGTCTTCTCCCGCTTCCTGGAAGTGGATATCGCCACCGGTGTTGTGATCGGTATGGGGGTAGTGTTCTTCTACGCGGTACTCGGCGGCATGAAGGGCATTACCTATACCCAGGTGGCCCAGTACTGTGTACTGATTTTTGCCTACATGGTGCCGGCAATCTTTATTTCCATCATGATGACCGGCCACGTGCTGCCGCAGACCGGTTTCGGTGGCATGTTGTCGGACGGTACCTATCTGCTGGATAAACTCGACGGGCTCTCTGCAGAACTCGGGTTTGCGGAATACACCTCGGGGACCAAAAGTACCGTCGATGTATTCTTTATTACCGCCGCGCTGATGGTGGGTACCGCGGGTCTGCCCCACGTGATTGTGCGCTTCTTCACCGTGCCGAAGGTACGCGACGCGCGTAAATCGGCTGGCTGGGCACTGTTGTTTATTGCCCTGCTGTACACCACCGCACCGGCCATTGCCTCGTTCGCCCGTGTGAACATGATCGACACCATCAACGGTCCTGACGGCAAGGGTACCGCCCACGCCGAAGCGCCGAGCTGGATTTCCAACTGGGAAGAAACCGGTCTGATCAAATGGGAAGACAAGAACGGCGATGGCAACATGTTCTACTCCGGTGATGAGCGCAACGAGATGAGCGTGGACCGCGACATCATGGTGCTGGCGAACCCGGAAATTGCCAATCTGCCGGCCTGGGTGGTTGCCCTGGTGGCTGCCGGTGGCGTGGCCGCGGCGCTGTCCACGTCTGCCGGTCTGTTACTGGTTATCTCCACCTCGATTTCCCATGACCTGTTGAAGCGCAATCTGATGCCGAATATCAGCGAGAAAAAGGAGTTGCTCTACGCCCGAGGTGCGGCGGCGGTGGCCATCTGTATTGCCGGCTACCTCGGGATCAACCCACCGGGCTTTGTGGCGCAGGTGGTCGCCTTTGCCTTCGGGCTTGCGGCGTCGTCCTTTTTCCCGGCGATCATTATGGGGATCTTCTCCAGGCGGATGAACAAGGAAGGCGCTATCGCCGGTATGGTCTCCGGCATTCTATTTACCGCGGTCTATATCTGTTACTTCAAGTTCATCAACCCGGCGGCCAACACCCCGGACAACTGGTGGTTTGGTATCTCCCCGGAGGGCATCGGTACCCTGGGTATGATCATCAATTTTGCAGTGGCGATTGCGGTGGCGAAGGTGACCCGTGAGGCCCCGAAAGATGTGCAGGAGATGGTCGAGAGTATTCGCTTCCCTCAGGGGGCAGGACAGGCCAGTGCACACTGAATTTGAATTCAGATGAATATATAACCAATAAAAAAGCGAGCTTCGGCTCGCTTTTTGTATTTTGCACTCAGTTCTGCGAGCTCCACCCCATCAATACCAGCTGCTCGTCACCTCCCGGCAGGGTAATTGGTCCTTCCTTTTGGAGGCCAAGTTTTTCGAGAAGGTGAATGGACTTGCGGTTGTCGGGAGACGCGATCGCGACAATACGCTTTAGTCCCAATTGCGTCTTGCCCCAATCCATCACCGCAGAGGCGGCTTCCAGTGCAAACCCGTGGCCGCGATGTTGCGGGAGGAAGGCAAAGCCGATATCCACATCGTCGAGCCCATTGCGGCGTAGCAATCCCGCCTGACCGATTGGTGTTCCATCTTTCAACTCCACAAGGTACATGCCAAAACCGTGACTCTGGTACATGGCGATGGGGCCTCTCAACAGATAATCGCGTGCGTCATCCAGAGTGCGCACACCGCGGTCGCCGATAAAGCGGTGAAATTCAGGGTCATTGAGCAGCGTGAGGGTGAAGCGGGCATCGTCGTCGCTATTGGTGAGCTCTCGAAGATGTAGGCGGTTTGTGTGTAACAGGGGCATGACCGGATCACTCCTTAGTTGATCCGGTCATTGTAGCGGCAATGGTGCAAGTGATTTAGCGCAGAGAATGAAGGAACTGCAGGTGCCGTTCGTATTGAGAGAGAATGTCGGTTAGCAACTGATCGCTGGTCCAGCCCATCACGTCGTAATCCTGGCCGCCCTCGCTCAGGTGTACCTCGGCCCGGAAGTAGATATCCGGCGAGCCGTCGTCGTGGTTGTCATCCAGCACCGTGTCCGGATTATTGGCATTGGGTTTCAAGTGGGCCTTGGGGTAGATACTGTAGAGGAAGTCTACTTCGTCGCCCTGGTAGACTGTGAGGTGAATCACGGCGTTCTCATCTTCAGTGACTTCGGCAACAAATCCATTTTTCTGCATTTGTGCGGAAAATTTGCGCAGCGCCGGCTCGGCAATCTCGCGAATGTAGTCGTGGACTTCTTGCAGCGAAGGCAGTTGTACCAGATTGCGCAGGCGGCGTTCCCAGGACACCGGGTTGCTCGCACTGATGGGGGCGACCGGCGCAGATTGCGCATCCTTTTTTGCGGAATCCATGCGCAGTGCCTTCACCAGCCCGTAGATCGCCACCAATAAAATAATAGAAAAAGGCAGTGCGCTGGCGATGGCTGCGGTTTGCAGTGATGCCAGGCCGCCCGCGAGAAGCAGTGCGATGGCGACGACCCCGATAATTGCAGACCAGAATATTCGCTGCCACGCAGGGGTATCATCGCGCCCGTGGGAAGACAGCATGTTCATTACCATGGCTCCGGAGTCTGCGGAGGTGATAAAGAAGATCACTACAAGAATTATGGCGAGACCCGAAAGCACCTGGGAGAAGGGGAATTGTTCCAGAAACTGGAATAGTGCCAGCGACTGGTCTTTTTGAATCATATCCGCGAGAGACTGTAGGCCGTCGTCCCGTATAAATTTGATCGCAGAGTTGCCAAACACGGTCAGCCAGATGATGGTGATCAGCGTTGGCATCAGCAACGTGCCCACGGCGAATTCACGAATGGTGCGGCCCCGGGAAATGCGCGCAATAAACAGCCCCACAAAGGGTGACCAGCTCAGGCACCAGCCCCAGTAGAAAATGGTCCAGCCGCCGATCCAGTCTGTAGGTGCGTAGGCGTATAGATTAAAGGTGCGGTTGACAAGGACGGACAGGTAGCTGCCGAGATTTTGCACAAACGCCTGGAATAGAAAGACGGTGCTGCCGAGAACCAGAATAGTCAGGCACAGTAGCGCTGCCAGCCCCATATTCAGCTGTGAAAGTCGTTTGATCCCTGCGTCCAGCCCTACAACTACAGAGACGGTGGCGAGTGACGTGGTAACAACGATCAGGATTACCTGGGAGATCTCACCCACGGGAACGCCAAACAGGTGGTTCAGCCCCGAGTTCATTTGCAATACGCCGAACCCGAGGGTAGTGGCCACACCGCACACGGTACTCACGATGGCAAAGACATCGATGGCATGCCCGATAGGTCCGTGAATACGCTCCCCGATCATCGGGTAGAGTGCCGAGCGCAGGGTGAGAGGAAGATTGTGGCGATAGCTGAAGTAGCCGAGGATCAGTGCGACACCGGCAAAGATCGCCCACACATGGAAACCCCAGTGAAAGATACTCAGGATCATCGCCTCGCGGGCGGCGCTGATGGTACCGGGTTCTGCATCCGGTGGGTTCATGTAGTGCATCACCGGCTCGGCGACACCGAAAAACAACAGGCCGATGCCGATACCGGCGGAGAACAGCATTGCCAGCCAGGACCAGAAACCGTATTCGGGTTTTTCGTGCTCCGCCCCGAGCTTGATATCCCCAAGTCGCGACATACTGATGATTACGACGGTCACCAAAAGGACCGCAACGATCAGCACGTAATACCATCCCATATAAGTGACAATGGCATTCTGCATACTCTGGAAGCGGCTGGTGGCATCCTCTGGGAAAAACACCGCATAAGCCACCAGTAACAGCAATAAACCGGTGGCGGTGTAAAAAACCGGTGGATCAAATTTCGCTTTGCCGTCTTCCGTCGTACGCAATTGCATTGGTTTGACTCGGTCGGGAAATGTCGGGGTGAAAATCTCTCAATTTGGACGCTATCAGCGCAGGGTATGGAGAAACTGCAGGTGCCGCTCATACTGGGAAACGATATCGGTGAGCAGCTGATCTTTGGTCCAGCCCATGACATCATAATCCTGACCACCTTCATACAGGTGGACTTCTGCGCGGAAGTAGGTGTCTGGTGAGCCATCATCGTAATCGTCGGCCAGTTCCTTGTCGGGCTGACTGGCATCGGGCTTGAGTGTCGCCTTGGGGTAAATACCGTAAATAAACCCGGTCTCATCCCCCTGGCAGACCGTTAGCTGGATCCACTGATTGTGTTTCTCAGTAACTTTAGTGTCATAGCCGTTCTTGCGCATTTCTTCGGCGAATTCTTCCAGAGCGGGTTTGCCAACCTCCCGAATATATTCGTGCACCTCGGCCAGAGAGGGCAGTTTAAGCGCATTTTTCAATCGCCGTTGCCACACTACCGGGTTTCTCGCGCTGATCGGCGCAACGATGGCGGATTGGGAGGTGCGTTTGACCGTGTCTGTGCGCAATGCCTTGACCAGTCCGTACATCGCACACAACAGAATTGCGGAAAATGGTAGTGCACTGGCGATTACCGCCGTCTGCAGTGAACCTAAACCTCCCGCGAGAAGCAATGCGATAGCGACCACGCCAATCAGCGCACACCAGAAGATCCGCTGCCAGAGCGGTGTATCGTCTCTTCCGTGGGAAGAGAGCATGTTGACCACCAGAGCCCCGGAGTCGGCGGAGGTGACGAAAAATACGATCACCATAATCACCGCGACAAAGGAGAACACGGCTGAAAAAGGAAACTGCTCCAGGAACTGGAAAAGCGCTACCGACTGGTCTTGCGCGACAATTTCTCCCAGCTGCGTCAAACCCTGGTCGAGAATCATATGGATGGCGGAATTTCCGAAAAAGGTCATCCATAACATGGTCACCAGCGCCGGTACCAGCATGGCGCCAATCACAAATTCTCGAATGGTCCTACCGCGGGAAATGCGCGCGATAAACAGCCCCACAAACGGCGACCAGGACATCCACCAGCCCCAATAGAGAATCGTCCAGCCACCGAGCCAGTCGGTGGGTTCGTAGGCAAACAGATTAAATGTTTTACTGACGATCTCGGATACGTAACTTCCGAAGTTCTGCACGAACGCCTGCAGCAGGTATACCGTACTGCCCAACAGCAGCACCATGATCAGAAGTATGGCGGCGAGAGTCATATTGAGCTGCGAAAGGCGTTTGATCCCCGCATCCAGGCCGAGAACAACCGAGATCGTGGCGAGAATAGTGGTCACCACGATCAGTACGACCTGTACCGACTCCCCTACCGGTAGCCCGAACAAATGGTTGAGTCCGGAGTTGATCTGCAATACGCCGTATCCGAGAGTTGTGGCGACGCCGCAGACGGTACCGACAATGGCGAATACATCCACCGCGTGTCCAATGGGCCCGTAAATACGCTCACCGATAAGTGGATAGAGCGCGGAGCGCAGAGTGAGAGGAAGTTTGTGGCGATAGCTGAAATAGGCGAGTATCAGTGCCACGATTGCGTAGATGGCCCAGGCGTGAAAACCCCAGTGAAAAAAGGTCAGTACCATGGCCTCACGAGCGGCGAACACGGTGCCAGTTTCACCCACCGGTGGTTGCAGGTAATGCATGACCGGCTCTGCAACCCCGAAGAACAGAAGGCCAATCCCCATACCGGCGGAAAACAGCATGGCAAACCAGGAAGTAAAGTCGTAATCTGGTTCCGCGTGTTCTGGCCCCATCTTTATTTCGCCGAAGCGGGACATGGCAATGATGATGGTGCCGATCAGAATGACTGCCACGGTCAAGACGTAGTACCAGCTCATATGCGCTACGATCCACGTCTGCATGGTTTTGAATGCAGACGTCGCGTGGTCGGGAGCGAGAACGGCATAGGCGACCATCAGCAGTAGTACCGCGGTAGCCGAGTAAAATACCGGTGGATTGAAATGGGCCGGTTGTTTACTACTGTCGATAGTGTCAGGCATTCCCGAATCCCTAAAATAGACTACCCCGACGCAGAGGTATAATTTTGCGCCGTTTGCTCACAGCATAGACGAAAGTTAGTCTTATAAACACAGCTCATAATATTGTCGGTTGATATGTGGAAAATTTCTCAAAGTGTCGAAATCCCCCTGGAAGAGGTCGAAATGCACGCGATGCGATCGGGTGGCGCTGGCGGTCAGAACGTCAACAAGGTATCCACGGCGATCCATCTTCGTTTTGACATACACGCTTCCAGCCTGCCCCCGGTAGTAAAGGAGCGCCTGCTCGGCTTGCGCGATCAGCGTATTACCGCCGATGGCGTAGTGGTCATTAAGGGGCAGCGATTCCGTACCCAGGAAAAAAACCGGGCGGACGTGCTGGAGCGGCTGGGCGAGCTGATTGCCAGTGTTGCGAAAACTCCCAAGAAGCGGGTCGCAACCAAGCCCACCCGTGGCTCCAAAGAACGGCGTTTGCAAAGCAAGTCCCAGCGAAGCCAGATCAAATCTCTGCGTGGAAAAATTTCCGATCACTGATCGACAAAGCACCAAGAAGGAGAATGCATGTCCACCCGATACAACGCGCGCGACCTGAAACAGTTTGCCAGCGACCTTTTTGCCTCGACGGGCCTCGATCGCGCACGGGCCGATGTGATGGCGGAAACTTTTTTACAAGCGGACCTGATGGGTTTTACCACTCATGGCTTGCACCGGGTGGCGAGCAACCTCAATTGGCTGGAAAGTGGCGCTTCACGCATGCAGGGTGATCCCCATGTGTTGTCGGATCGCGGAAATACGTTTAATTGGGACGCCGACTTTCTGCCCGGTCCCTGGATAGTCAATCAGGCCATTGATCAGGCGTTGGCTCGGGTTCGAGAACACGGCGTTGCGACCGCGACCCTTCGCCGCAGCCAGCATATTGCCTGTCTGGCCGCCTACCTACCTAAAATTGTCGAGCGCAATTGCGTGGGGATCCTCACCTGTTCTACTCCGGCGGAAGAGACCGTTTCCCCTCAGGGTTGTAAAACTCCGCTGTTTTCCGCCAATCCCATCGCTTTTTGCGCGCCAGCGGCCGATTATCCCCTGTTGTTTGATATCAGTATGTCGGTCACTGCCGGTGGCTATGTAGCGCGTGCGGAGCGTGAAGGTAAACAGTTGCCGGAGAAATACCTGAAAGACCGCGAGGGCAATCTCTCCGATGACCCGGCAGCGTTTACCAATGGTGGCAGTATTCTGCCCGTGGGTGGTGCGGACCACGGATACAAAGGCGCGGCGCTGTCCGCCATGTTGGAAATTCTCACCATGGGTCTTGGTGGCTACGGTCGTGCCGATGATGTGGCCGGGGATGATGAAGCCAATTCTGTTTTCCTGCAGATCATCGACCCCAAAGCGTTTGGCAGTGAGCAGAATTTTCTTCGCCAGACGGCGGCTCTTACCTACTTGTGGGAATCCTGTGAGACGGACGACGGCGGAGCTGCACGGGTGCCCGGCAAGCGGGCCTGGGAGCTGCGGCGCGACCAGATGGCACAGGGCGTCTCCCTTTATCCCACTATTGAAGAAGATTTACACAAGCTCGCCCGGAACTACGGCATTCCCATGCCAGCAGCCATAGGTGATTGAAAACCATTTTCAATTCCATCACCCGTGAAGCACGGTACCGGATTAGTCGGTAACCTACTGTTCATTGACCGGTCATTTTAGTGGCACCTTAGTGTCATTTTGCCCCCGTATTGTGCAGTCAACTACACGGCGGGACCACGAGATCCCGTCGATCTTTCAACGACACACTCTCTGGGGGCAATCATGGCGTCTTTGCGTCACCTATTTCCTGTATCTACTCTCACCCTGGCAATTATTGCCAGCGCCAATATCGCGATTGCGCAAGATAGCGCTATAGCGACTGAATCAACCACACTCGAAGAAGTGGCGGTAACCGGTCAGCGTCTGTCCCGTACTCGGGCGCTGGATATCAAACGGGATATGCCGGTGGTGATGGATGCTCTGGCCACCGATGATCTCGGCCGCCTGCCGGACAAGAATGCTGCTGAATCCCTCAATCGCCTGCCGGGCGTATCTATCCTGATTGAAAAAGGCGAGGGCCGCTTCGCGTCGATTCGCGGTATCAAGCCGGACTGGAACCGGGTGAATGTCAATGGATTCGTGACGGGCTCTCCGGAAAAAGATGGCAGCGGCCGTTCAATGCCACTGGACCTTCTCGGTGGTGAGTTGTTACAGCGGGTAGAAGTCTACAAGGCGAAAACTGCGGATATGGATGGTGAGGGAATTGGTGGTTCCATCAATATCGTTACCAAGCGTCCTCTGGATGGCGACGGGTTCAATGCGACAGCGAATGTGCGCATGGGACTGGAAGAGGCGGATCAGGAAAACCCTTATTACGATGGTAAAAATCCGCAGAATGTTGATGTTGCGGTGTCCGGAAAAATCAGCGAAAAACTGGGCTGGAATCTTGGCGCATCCTCGACCGAGCGCGAATATCTGGCGCAGGGAATTTATCAGGATGACTGGGCGGAAGTAGACGGCCTGTTGTTCCCGGAACAGACCAAGAATAACTACTATGTGATCGGGCGTGACCGCGTCACTCTCATCGGCGGACTGGAATATCGTCTCAGCGATACCACCGATATTCTCGCACAGGGTTTCTACAGCAAGTTTGAAGAGTTCCAGCATCGCAACCGCTTTCGCCAGGGCATTGCACAGGATGCCGACCTGATTGACCGTGTAGAAGGTGACACGGTGTATATGGCCGAAGGCGGAACCTATATCCGAGCAGATCTGCGTCGCGAGGATGTGGAGAAAGAGCTGGCGAATTTTAGCCTGACCGGTAATACAAACCTGGATTTGTGGAAACTGGATTACGGTGTCAACCTGAGCCGCTCGGAATTGCACGAAACCAATTCCGACTGGTCCTTCCGCCAGGATGACTCTGTTGTTATGGGGCCCGATAGCTTCGTGGTAAATGGCGAAGGTGTTGTGGAATTCAATCCCGGTGGTGCGGTACATAATCTGGCGGAGAATCTGCGTTTCCATTCGGTGGGGTACCAGAACGACCGCGCAGAGCAGGACATTCAGAGTGTGCGCTTCGATGCGGAGCGTCTGTACGACTTTGCCGGTGCCGAGTCGAGTGTGAAATTTGGTGTGAAGTTGACGGCCAATGAAAAGCAGTTTGATTTTGGCAACCGGAGCTATGATGCGTATCGCGATACCCTGAGCAATTACCCGGTTACCGATGGCAGTTTCCAGAACGATGTCGATGGCATGAGCCAGGATAACCTCTGGTTTGACCTCAAGGCGCTGAATGGACTGTTTGCCAGCAACCCACACCTGTTTGAGGCCGACGGCGGTAATACCGCAGCACTGCTTGGTAGCGACCGCAGTGTAGAGGAGACCACGTCTGCCGCGTACGTGATGAATACGCTGCGCTTCGATCGTCTGGATGTGATTGCGGGCCTGCGTTACGAGCAAACCGACATCGAATCCAGTGCTTCGCAACTGGATGGGGAAGGTAACTACTCCACGGTATCCATCGAGGGTGATAGCGATGTATTGCTGCCGTCGCTGGTGGCGAAGTATATGATCCGCGAGGATCTGATTGCCCGCGCATCCTTTACCACCAGCCTCGGACGCCCGGATTATTCTGACCTCAGCGCCAGCTCCCAGTTCGGTATCAACGACGATGGTGACGCAGTGCTCTCCATCGGTAATCCGGACCTGCTGCCGTACGAGGCCGATAACTACGACCTCTCCATGGAGTGGTACCCCAGCGAGTCCAGCGTGCTGTCCCTGGCATGGTTCCGCAAGGACATCGACAACATTATCGTCAACGACGAGCAGTTGATTGATGGCGGAATTTACCTGGGCAGTGATTACGGCGTTGACGAGCTGACCGTGCGCACCGTAAAAAATGCCGATACGGCCGAGATTACCGGTTTCGAGTTCAACCTCCAGCACCAGCTGACCAACTTGCCTGCGCCGTTTAACGGGCTCGGTGCCAGCTACTCCTACACGGATATCGAAGCGACCTTCTTTGATAGCAACCTGGGTGTGAACCGCAAACTGGAAGGGCAGCCGGAAGAAATCCAGAGTTTCACCTTCTTTTTCGAAAACTACGGTTTTTACGCGGGTCTTACCTACAACTACAACGCGTCTTTCCTGACGGATCTCAATAGCCTGGAAAATGTGGCGGATGATATTGAACAGGGCGAGTTTGGACGCTGGGATTTGCGCGCGTCATACGCGGCTACCAATAATTTCTCGGTATATCTGGACATAAATAACCTGAACAATGAGCCAACCACCGAGTTTCAGGGCGGTGACGAGCGCTTCAACACCGAGTATGAGTATGTGGGTTCTACCTATTATCTGGGTGCTACCTACGCCTTCTGATCTATCTGTTTGATACCAGGCCCTCCTTGCGGAGGGCCTTTTTGTTTGTGGTTTCTATTTAGGAGTATGTTGGCATGAAATTGGCAGTGTATTTATCAAGGTTTATACAGAGTGCTTCTTTTTACTGCTCGCTACGCAGCGCGATCAAGTTTTTAGCGCTCTGGGTAGTGGTGTTACCCGCAAGTGCGGAACAAACCCTGCGTGCAGTTACCGAGAAGACATTTGATACCTTCGATGCCCGGCAGGGCATTGCGGTGGATAACCAGTTTTTTTACGCAGTGAATAATTTTCGTATTACCAAACACCGCAAGACGGATGGCGTTCCAATTCTGCAGTGGGATGGTGTCAGTGAGCGGGGCCCGCTGATGCATATGGACAGCGGTATGGTGTGGCAGGGCAAGCTTTATGCTTCCCACTCCAACTATCCCAACTGGCCGATGACGAGTTCGGTGGAAGTGTGGGACACAGCCACCATGGAGCACGTAGCATCGCACAGTTTCGGTATCGCGCTCGGGTCTTTCACCTGGCTGGATCGCTACCAGGGTTATTGGTGGGGAGCATTTGGAAATTACGACAAGGTTCAGAAAGGTCAGCTGGAGCCCTATGGCAAAACTCTGAATACTCAGGTCGTCAAGATGAATGACGCGTTCGAGGTGCTTGCGCGTTGGACGCTGCCGAAAAATGTACTTGATCGTATTGCGCCGATGAGCAATTCCGGCGGCAGCTGGGGCCCGGATGGATATCTGTATCTCACCGGCCACGATCACCCGGAGATCTATGTCATGCAGATTCCTGAACTCGGTTCGGAGCTGCGCTGGGTGGCGACGGTGGAGGCGCCGGAAATCCACGGACAGGGTATCGCGTGGGATCGCAGTAGTGGCCAGCGCACACTGTGGGGAATCCGCAAACGGGACCGCAAGGTCTTCCGCATGCAGGTTCCCGAGGTCAGCTCACCGGCGATCCCGGCTGTTAGCAGCCAGATTCGCAGCCCCGGCCAGTTCAACCGGGATTGAAGGCCTTATCGGGGCGGGTTGTTCGACGCGCATTTCGCCGAAACGGCGCCAATTAGGTCTACATTAGGGGGACGCGTCATAAAAAGACCGTATTCCAACGACAAGTGACAATAGGCGATCGCACAACACGGAGAATAGCGCCGATGACCGAATTCATCCGACTGTCTGCACTGGAATTGCTCAAGGGCTACAAGGACAAGCAATTTTCCCCGGTTGAGGCCACACAGGCCATGCTCGCGCAGATAGAACGGTGTAATCCGGTGGTGAATGCCTATAACCTGGTGGATGCGGAAACGACGCTGGCGTATGCACGGGAATCCGAGCAGCGCTACCAACAGGGCAATCCCAAGGGGCTTTTGGACGGTGTGCCGGTCGCCATCAAGGATGTGTTCCTTACGCCCCAGTGGCCCACCATCAAGGGCTCCAAAACCATCGACCCGAAATCCACTATCGGCAAAGAAGCGCCGAGTGTTGCGGCACTCAATCGCAACGGCGCCGTGCCCCTGGGGAAAACCACCACGCCGGAATTTGGCTGGAAGGGCGTTACCGATAACCCGGTGGATGGTGTCACCCGCAATCCCTGGGACCCGGATAAAACCGCCGGCGGCTCCAGTGGTGGCAGTGCAGCCGCTGTACCACTGGGTATGGGGCCACTGGCACTGGGCACCGATGCGGGTGGCTCTATCCGCATTCCCGCAGGATTTAGCGGACTCGTCGGATTGAAGCCAAGCTTTGGCGAAGTGCCGCACTGGCCGGCCAGTCCGTTTGGCACCCTCGCCCATGCCGGACCCATGACGTGGACGGTTGCGGACTGTGCGCTGCTGATGAATGTCCTGTCGGAAGCGGACTGCCGGGATACCAACGCCGTTCCTCGCCGTAATATCGATTATCTCGCCGCCCTGGAAGGGGAACCGCAGGATTTACTGCGCGGTGTGCATATCGCGTTTAGTGCAACTCTCGGCTACGTGCAGGTGGAACGCGAGGTGGAAGACAGTGTGCGTGCCGCGGCCAAACTGCTGCAATCCCTGGGAGCGGAAGTCACCGAAGTGGCCCCAGGGTTCGACGACCCGCTGGGGGCATTTGGCCACCTGTTCTACGGCGGCGCCGCCAACGCCCTGCGCAATATCAGTAAAAAGCAGCGCATGATCATGGATCCGCAACTGGTGGCGGTTTCGGAAAAGGCGGCACAGCTTTCCATGCTGGACTATCTCGAAGCCGTCAATGAGCGCGCCGCCCTGTGCGAGCGTATGGCGGCCTTCCACAAAAAATACGACCTGTTGCTGACCCCGACCCTGCCAATTACCGCATTTACCGCGGGGCGTGAAGTGCCGGAAGACTGGCCCAGCACCCGCTGGCCTTCGTGGACGCCCTTTACCTATCCATTCAATATGACCGGACAACCGGCCATCTCGGTGCCCTGTGGTTTTGACAGTGCAGGCTTGCCCATCGGCCTGCAGCTGGTCGGCGCGCGCTTTGACGATCGCGCGGTGTTGCGCGCGGCGCAGGCCTATCAGTTGGCAGCCCCGCTGACCGATAAACGCCCCGGACTTTTCTACGAAAGCTCTGAGGAAGGTGCAGCGGAGGGTGTGGACCCATGAGCCGGTTGGACTTTGATTTTTACGAGTCGGAAGATCCGGTATGGAACCCGGCATTGCTTACGATTCCAGTGCCCGGAATTCGAAAAATGGTCAACATGGCCGCGTCCATGGAGGATGTTATTCATCTCTCCATCGGTCAGCCCGATGCGCCGACACCGCCCCACGTGGTGCAGGCAACGGTGGATGCACTGAATGCCGGGCAGACCGGTTACACCATGGATGCGGGCTTACCGGAATTGCTGGAGGCACTGGCGGAATACTACGGTGAACGTTCCGGGCGAGCGATCAGCCCGGAGAATATCCTGATTACCACCGGGGCTACCGAGGCGATTTATCTTGCGCTGACTGCCGTATCGGCCCCGGGGCGTGAATTTATCGTGCCGGATCCCTCGTTCATGTTGTACGCACCGCTGATTCGCATGAACGGTGGTGAGGTGAAATATATTCCGACACGCGCGGAGAACAATCACCAGCTGGATCCGCAGGAAGTCATCGACGCGATCGATACCAATACCCACGCGATCATCCTGAATTCTCCGAGCAACCCCACCGGCACAGTCTATCCGCGGGAAACCGTGGAAACCATTGTGCAGGAAGCGGCGTACCGCGGAATTTATGTGATCAGCGACGAGGTGTACGACCACCTGATCTATGACGACCGCGACTATGCGAGTGTCCTCTCCTGCTGCTCGGACCTGGATCATGTGATGGTGATGAGCAGCTTCTCCAAAACCTTCAGCATGGCCGGTATGCGGGTTGGCTGGCTGATTGCGAGCCAGGGTGCCATTCGCAAACTGCGCCGCTACCACATGTTCACCACTACCGTGGCGAACACTCCCTGCCAGTGGGGCGGTGTTGCCGCTCTGAAAGGGGATCGGAGCTTTGTCACGGAGACAGTAAATACTTATAAAAAACGCCGCAATCGACTGGTGGAGCTGGTGGATGAAACACCATTTCTCGAAGGCTATGTGCCGGAAGGGGCGTTTTATATGTTCCCGGCACTGCCGGAAGGCGTGAATGGCAATAATGTCGCTCTGCGTATGTTGCGGGAAACCGGCGTGTGCACAATCGCCGGGGATACCTTTGGTGAGAGTTGTCGCAATGCGCTGCGCTTCAGTTATGCTACTTCCATCGAGAATATCGAGCGGGCGTTCGAGCGTATTATTCCTTGGATGGAAAAGCAGGATTTTGGGTAATACACATGATGCCCTGTATTAGTGAAAACTCCTCACATGCTGGATTCCTTTCCAGATAATACCGTCGATTTTTTTGCCGATCAGATGAATCACGGCTAGTTCCTGCGTCTGTGCATCCCGGCTGATCTGTAAATTTCCCTCTATTAACAGAATTTTTCCACTGAGAATTTCCTTGCGGAAGCGTTCCTGAACCTGTTGCCACAGCACCACATTGATCACACCGGTCTCATCTTCCAGGGTTAGAAACAGCACACCGGCTGCGCTGCCAGGGCGCTGCCGGCAGGTGACCAATCCCAGTATCCGGATTCTGTCTCCATCTCTGCGCTTTTCCAGGTCACAGGCGCGTACCAGATTGTGAAAACGTTTTTGCCTGCGCAGCAGTGCCACCGGATGCTCGCGCAGAGTCAGGCCGCTACTTTGGTAGTCGCTGTAGATATTGTCTTCCTGACTGGTTTCCGGCTGATGTTGTGGCGGGGCACTATGCTCCAGTTGTGTGTTCAGCGCCTGCCAGGTGCTGTGGAAACGGTTCTCGCCGATGCTGTAGAAACAGTTGGCGTGGGCAAGAATCGCACTCTGCTGTTGGGGGATATCGACCCGTTGGGCAAAGTCCTGCAGTGACTGGAAGTTGCCCCGAACCCGCTCTGTCTCAATAGTTTCCACAGTTTCTTCGGCCAGCCCTTTTACCAGGCGCAAGCCCAGGCGGATGGCGGGGGCCACCGAAGTTTTGCCATCGGTACCCTTTGTGCCATCGGCCAGCGCCAGGCTGTGGTGCCAGCTACTGTGATTTACATCCAGCGGTAACACTTTCACGTCGTGCCGCTGGGCGTCGTATACCAGTTGCGCCGGGGCGTAAAACCCCATGGGCTGGCTGTTCAGGAGGCCAGTGTAGAAAGCGGCGGGGTGGTGGCATTTGATCCAGGCGGAAAAGTAGGCGAGCAGGCCGAAGCTGGCGGAGTGGGACTCCGGAAAACCGTAAGAGCCGAAACCTTTCATCTGCTCGAACAGCTGTTCTGCGAGGCTGTGCTCGTAGCCATTGGCCAGCATGCCGTTGATCAGTTTTTCACGAAATTGCAGCAGGTTACCGTTCTTGCCCCAGCTGGCCATGGCGCGGCGCAGGGCATCTGCCTCACCGCCGCTGAAGCCGGCGGCCACCATGGAGAGCTTGATCACCTGCTCCTGGAAAATCGGCACACCCAAGGTGCGCTCCAGCACCGGGCGCAGGTTTTCGTGGGGGTAGTGGATGGGCTCGAGTTTCTGCTTGCGGCGCAGGTAGGGGTGCACCATCCCACCCTGGATTGGACCCGGGCGCACGATGGCAATTTCGATTACCAGCTCGTAAAAGGTCTGCGGCTGCAGGCGCGGCAGCATGCTCATCTGCGCGCGGGATTCGATCTGGAATACCCCCACGGTATCCGCGCGGCACATCATTGCATACACCGCCGGGTCGTCGGCGGGAATATCCTGCAGGCGCATACGCTTTCCGTACAGCGCCATATAGCTAAGGGATTTGCGCAGGGCGGTGAGCATGCCGAGGGCGAGAATATCCACCTTCATCAGTTTCAGGTCTTCGATATCTTCCTTGTCCCACTGAATGATGGTGCGGTCATCCATGGCCGCATTTTCGATGGGCACCAGCTGGCTCAGTGGCAGCTCGGTAATCACAAAGCCGCCCACATGCTGGGACAGGTGGCGGGGGAAACCGTAAATCTGCTCCAGTAGCCTGGGCAGCATGCGCCCGGTTACGCTTTCTGGAGCGATGCCAACCTTTTTCATCTGCTGTGGAAAATCCTCCAGCTTGTCCCACCAGCTGCGCTCCGCCTGCAACTGTTCAATAACTGCCGCCCCGAGCCCCAGAGCCTTGCCGATATCCCGCAGTGCACTTTTAAAACGGTAGGTGGTTTTGGTGGCCGCGAGCCCGGCGCGCTCGCGGCCGTACTTGCGGTAGATGTACTGGATAATTTCTTCGCGCCGCTCGTGCTCGAAATCCACATCGATATCCGGCGGCTCGTTGCGCTCGCGGGAAATAAACCGCTCGAACAACAGACCGATCTTGTGTGGGTCAATCTCGGTGATAAACAGGCAGTAACACACCACTGAGTTGGCTGCGGAGCCGCGTCCCTGGTAGAGGATGTGCTGTTTACGCGCGTACTGGACGATGTCGTAAATGGTGAGGAAGTAGTGCTCGTACTGAAGCTCGGCGATCAATGCCAGCTCTGTTTCGATTTGTTGGCGAATATGCGTCTGGGGTCCCTGAGGCCAGCGCTTATCAATGCCAGTATCCACCAGTTCACGCAGATACGCACTGGCGGTTTTATTCTTCGCCATAGCCTCGGAGGGGTACTGATATTGCAGTTCTTTCAGACTGAAGGTGCATTGCTCAGCAATTTTCAGTGTGTTGTCGATGGCACCCTGTGGATAAAGTGCAGCGATTTCCGGCAGGCTGCGCAGGTAGCGTTCAGCGTTCTGCTGCAGGTGATACCCCAGCCGGTCCAGAGTACAGTTATGGTAGTTGGCATTGAGTACATCCTGCAGTGGCTTGCGGCTACGGTTGTGCATAAGTACCGCGTTGGTAGCAACCAGCGGTAGCCGCTGGGATCTGGCAAAAGCCAGTAGCTTGTGCTGCCTCTGGTTTTCACTGGGGAGCAGGTGATGGCTCAGGGCGATAGAGAGCCGCCCGCCGAAATGTTGTTTCAGCGTATCGGGAAGTGTGAAAGGCTCGCTGCCTGGAAGCCACAGGCACAGTGCATGTTTGCAGTGATTGAGGAGGTCCTGAATAAACGTCCGGTACTGGCCTTTTTCGGCGCGCAGGCGCGAGGTGGAAATCAGCTGGCAGATTTCGCTGTAGGCAAGCCTGTCCGGTGCGAGTAAAACCACTTGCTGCGATTCTTCCTCCAGGCGCAAGAAACTGCCACAAATCAGCTTTAACTGACTACCCTCGGCTTGAAGTTTCTCCAGTTCGGCATAGGCCCGCACTACTCCCGCCATGGAGCATTCGTCGGTAATCGCAATCGCGCGATAACCGAGTTTATGTGCGGTCGCAACCAGCTCCTGCGGATGCGAGGCGCCCTGCAGAAATGAAAAGTTACTCTGACAAAAAAGTTCGGCGTACTGCATACCGATAAATATCCGATACGTCATACCGGTGTATAGCTTGTGCCGGACTTGATCCGGTACCGGTATCAGTTGTTCGGCGGATTTGTTGGCCTCCTGTAGCCTGGATCCCGGATCAAGTCCGGGATGACGGGCGGGTGGTTGGTGTATTTGCGCCGAGCCCCTTCGCTCGTCATACCGGCGTAGGCGGGTATCCAGTTGCTCGGTGGTCGTCAGGCTCCTACAGATCCCGGATCAAGTCCGGGATGACAGGCGGGTGGTTGGTGTATTTGCGCCAAGCCCCATCACTCGTCATGCCGGCGTAGGCCGGTATCCAGTTGCTCGGTGGTCGTCAGGCTCCTGCAGCTGGATCCCGGATCAAGTCCGGGATGACGGGGGCGATTAGAGGATGTCGTAGTACAGATCTCGCCACTCTGGATTGCTACTTTCAATCAGGTTCAGCTTCCAGCTTCGCCGCCAGTTCTTTATCGCTTTCTCTTTTCGAATGGCACTTTCCATCGTGTCATGTAGCTCGTACCAGGCAAGGTCTTTCACTCCATACTCCCGAGTGAAACCTTCGACAACGCCTTCCTTGTGCTGCCAGATACGCTGTACAAGGTTGGATGTAACACCCGTATAAAGTGTGCCATTACGCTGGTTTGCAAGAAGGTAAACACAGGGTTGTCTTAACCCAGTCATGAATAAACCCCGTGCAGATACCAGTCCTCTGACGCCAGATCCTGGTATACCCAGTAAAGACTGCCGTGGGCGCCGCGGGCGATGTAGTAGTCGCGGGCGTGGCGGTGGTGTTGCCACCAGTAGCCGTCGATACGCTCTGGTCCCTGCAATAAATGTAGTTCGCCGTCGTAAAACAGTTTGTGGTCGCGCTGCTGAATACGGTCGGGCCGCGGCAGTAACCAGTTGGGGCGGGGGGCATTCACGGGCGTGAGTTGGTGGCTGCGGGATTTACTCTGCAGGGTGAGGCTGTCGGCGTTTTGCCAGGCCTGTTCCGGCAGGTAGCTTTCCTTGAGGGTGACGCCGGAGAGAGCCTGGTGCCCGAGGCGGGCCTTGAGCTTGTCGATCAGCTGGTAGCTCTCGTGCAGCTTGCTGCCCTCGTCAAAAAAATCCTCCCGCAGACTGTGACTTTCAATGGGACGCAACTGTTGGCACTTGAGGGTCAATGCCTGCACCGGCTCCTTCAGTTCAACCCGTTCAAACTGCAATTTTGTCAGCGCGATCAGGCGCTGGGGATCGAGTAGTGGGCGGGAGATATCCACATGGACCTGCTGGTGGCCGCGGCTGCCGTAATCCAGCACCCAGCACAACTGCTGACTGTATAACTGCCGGCGCTGCAACTGCCGGCACAGCTCACGCACCAGGCGGCCGGCGGGGAACAGCAGTTGCTCGCTGTTATCCAGCGGGCTCGGGAAAAACAGTTCACTGTGAAATTCCGCCGGTGGCTCGAAGCTGGCTACCGGATCCGGGCGGGTGCCGTTCAGGCGGGCGAGGTAGTCGATGAATCCGCGCCCGAAACGACTGCCCACTTCCGACAGCGGAATTGCCAGCAACTGGCTGACGCGCTTGATACCGCAGGCATACAACTTGGCGATGGCCTTGTGATTGCAGTCGAGAAGTTTGCTGGGGGCGAAGCTGATCCACTGGCGCCACTGCTGGGGCGTGGGAGCGGTTCTGGCTTCGGCCAGCCACTGGCGGTGTTCCGGCAACTGGCTGAGCAGGTGGGCGGCGCTGGGGCTGTGCCCCAGGCCCATAAAATGATGGACGCGCATCTTGCGCAGCTCTTTGCCCAGTTGTTGCAGCAGGGGCGCCAGGCCGTGGTGTGCCTTGAGGCTGCCACTGATTTCCAGATACAGGCAGGCGAAATTGCTGTCTGCCTGGTTCTGTTCGCGCTCGGCGCTGCGTGGGGAAACCACCGGGGTAAAGCTGTAGGCCCACTGGGCCAGCTGTTGTAGTAACTGCTCTTCCCGCTGCGGGTCCCGTTCCAGCAATTGCAGTTCGGCGCAGTAGGCGCAGGCGGTGGCGATGCTGAGTCCGGGCTCCACATTGTGGGCATTGGCCGCGGGGTTGGCTTCAATGATGAGGCTGTTCTGGGCCACGGCCACCGCGGTATTGTCGCCGGCGCGGTGGGCGCGGGTCAGTGCTTCCAGGGAGAGTTTTGGGAGCTGAATACAGAGCCAGAGCATAAGGTGTTCCTCGCGCCGCCTTGCACATTCAGTGCAGCGGCTGGTCCTGTCGCACCAAATCCGGGTTGCGCGCCAGATGCACGCGCTGGCCGGACTTGCCGCTCAGTTGTTTGAACAGGTGCAGCGCCAGCTGCTCTCCATCGCTCTTCAGTTGCAGGCGCAGTGCTGCCGGAGACGGGATTTGTGCACAGGAGCCGGGGCGAAAATGAAAATGCAGGCAGTCGCCATCGCGGGCGGCTACCTGCAGCCGGCGCAGGTCTTTATCGGCCGGAGTCTCCCTGTTCTGCCACTGAATCAGCGCACCGCAGGCGCCGGATTGCAGGGACTGCTCTGCCGCCCACAGCTGATCCCGCTGTCCTCTGGGGTGCAGGATCAGCAGTTTCTCCAGTTGCACGCCGGCCTGTACCAGTGCCGGGGCGTAGGGGATATGCGGCGGGTTGATCAGGACCACCATGCGCCCCTGACGGGTGAGTTCCGCCAGGGTCGGCAGGATCAGTGACATCTCGCCGATACCAGCCTTGTCGACCAAAAACTCCGTGGTGGCCGCGCGGGGCCAACCGTGCCCGGCCAGCAAGGCATCCAGCCCGCGGTAGCCGGTACTGATTCCGGTGCGGGGACGGCGCTGGCCACTGGCCAGTTGCCAGATGTCCGGGCGGGTCAGCAGTTGCTGCAGCGGCTCGTCATTGGCCTGCTTGGCTGGCTGATCACCTAACTGCTTGTTTTGCAAAAAGTTTTCGGCGCTGTTCACGATCGGCTCGCTCCACACGGGGGTTCTGATGGGGTTTGACTGTATGTGTGTACAGTGTCTACTGGTGATTTATACAGTACGTGTCCAGTATCGGCAAGCCCGTACCAGGTCTGCGTGCGCTAAATTCGACACACCCCATTGGCACTTTTTTGAACAAGGTAAAACGGCTATGATTCGGCCTCTTCAAATGACCGCCAGAAATGGGCCAAGACCAGATAAGCGAGGGGACAGGGTGAGCATCAAATCCGATAAGTGGATTCGTCGTATGGCTGAGAGTGAGGGCATGATCGAGCCCTTCGAGCCGGGCCAGGTACGCCACGGGGCCTCCGGCGATCGCCTGATCTCCTACGGCACCTCCAGTTACGGCTACGATGTGCGCTGCGCCAACGAGTTCAAGATCTTCACCAACGTGCACTCCGCCACCGTGGACCCCAAGGCGTTCGACGAAGACAGCTTCGTGGATGTGCAGGGCGACTACTGTGTTATCCCGCCTAACTCTTTCGCCCTGGCGCGCACCGTGGAGTACTTCCGCATCCCGCGTTCGGTGCTGACCATCTGCCTGGGCAAGTCCACCTACGCCCGCTGCGGCATCATCGTGAATGTGACGCCGCTGGAGCCGGAATGGGAAGGGCATGTGACCCTGGAATTCTCCAACACCACCAACCTGCCGGCGAAGATCTACGCGAATGAAGGTGTGGCACAGATGCTGTTCTTCGAATCCGATGAAATCTGCGATGTGTCGTATAAAGACCGCGGCGGTAAATACCAGGGCCAGCGCGGCGTCACCCTGCCGAAGACCTGATCCGTAGACCACTAGCCAATGACAGACCTTCCCACCCAGGCCGATGTACTGATCATTGGCGCCGGCGCCGCCGGCCTGATGTGTGCCGCGGTGGCGGGCAAGCGTGGCCGCAGCGTGCTGGTGCTGGACCACGCCAACAAGGTCGGCAAAAAGATCCTGATGTCCGGCGGCGGCCGCTGCAACTTCACCAACCTGTACACGGCGCCGGACAACTTCTACAGCGAAAATCCGCACTTCTGTAAATCCGCCCTGGCCCGCTATACCCAGTGGGACTTTATCGCCCTGGTGGAAAAGCACGGCATCCCTTATCACGAGAAAACCCTCGGCCAGCTGTTCTGCGATAACAAATCCCGCGATATTGTCGATCTGCTGCTGGCGGAGTGCCGCGAAGCGAAAGCCCAGATTCGCACCCGCTGTGAGATCCAGCGTGTTGAGCCTCTTAATGAAGAGAGTGCGAAAGGCTTTGAGGTGCACACCTCCCTTGGCAAAGTGGTGTGTGAATCCCTGGTAGTCGCCACCGGCGGCCTGTCGATCCCCACCATGGGCGCCACCGGATTTGGCTACGACCTCGCCAGGCAGTTCGGCCACAACATTATCTCCACCCGCGCCGCGCTGGTGCCTTTCACATTGAATAAGCGTGCACTGGCGCGGCAGCAGGAATTACCCGGAACCTCACTGGCAGTGAATGCCAGCTGCGCCGAGGGCCATTTCCACGAGCAGATGCTGTTTACCCACAAGGGCCTGAGTGGCCCGGCGGTGTTGCAGGTTTCCAGCCACTGGAAAGAGGGTATACCGGTGAACTTCGACCTGGCACCGGGGCTGGACCTGTCCGAGTGGCTCAGTGAGCAGCGCGGCAAAAAGCAGGAGAGCTTTCTACATACGGTGCTGGCAGAGTTGTGGAGCAAAAAGCTGGTACAGTTTTTCCTGCAGAGAAATGGCCTGGAAAGCAAACCACTCAAGCAGTACAGCGAACAGGCGCTAAAGGATGTAGGCGAAAAGCTGCAGATCTGGACGCTGATCCCCGAGGGCACGGAAGGCTACCGCACCGCAGAAGTCACCCTTGGTGGCGTGGATACCAATGAAGTGTCATCGCGGAGTATGCAAAGTATGAAGCAAGCGGGGCTCTATTTTATTGGTGAAGTGCTCGACGTGACAGGCTGGCTGGGCGGGTTTAACTTTCAATGGGCCTGGGCGTCTGCCCACGCGGCTGGCGGGGAGGTCTGATGGGCGACGTGCTGCCATTTAAGCGGAAAACCGCTTGGGAAAAACACAAGGGTAGCAGTTTATGCCGCGACGGTTTTCACAAGTGGAAAGTAGTCACCGAAAGAAAGTTTGATGTAAAACAGGGAAAACTGGTGACCGAATACCGCTGTCAACGCTGCGGAAAAACAAAAACGAAGTTGGTGTAGTTCCGCAGGGCTGTCAGTATCACGGCCAGGCTCGGGTGACGGCTAGGGTGCTCGAACCTGGCGCTACTGGAAATGCCGCTAGTAAAGGGGCATTGCTGCTTAGCAGTCTTTATCCTCTGCACCGGCTTTTTCTTTTACATCTTCACAGGTGTCTTCTACCGCATTACCGATATCGGTTGCGGTTTCATCAATGGTTTCACCGATTTCTTCTGCACCGGATTCTTTCTCACAGGCCGTGATTCCCGTTACCAACAGCGCGGCAAAACCGATAATGCTTAACTTTTTCAGAGTGTCCATAGGTTAGCTCCTTTGGGGCTGGTGGGTACTGTATTCCTGCGACCATTCTCAGGAAGAAGGTTCGCAAGCTTGGCTCCCGAAATAACATGTGCGCGGGTTATTTGATTTCAAGGGGTGGGTGCCCGGAAAAACTCGGGGCCGTTGAAAACTGTTAATTCTGTCACGCAGGCGGTGAGAGATGGCGGGATGTTTGACGGTATTCAGAAACAAAAAAGCCGGCGGCTGCCGGCTTTTTCAAAGGGAGAGCGGGATATCAGTGATCGGATTTTTCCGCTACACCCATTTCTTCCAGCAGATTATCTGCGTGGTCGATGTTTTCCATTACCCACAGCATATATTCCACGTCCACATGGATTGCGCGGGTATTGTCATTGAAGTCCCAGTCTGCGTTGATGCTGTCGTAGGTGCCGTCAAATACCAGGCCGATAAATTCGCCCTTGCCGTTCATGGTGGCAGAACCTGAGTTGCCGCCGGTGATGTCTACGGTGGTGAGGAAGTTCACCGGAACAGAGTCCAGGTCCTCATCATAGAAGCGGCCGTACTCCTTGTTTTTGATCGCATCCAGTTGTGCTTGGGGCGTATCAAAAGGATCAACGCCTGTGTACTTGGCCTCGATGCCACGCAGGGTGGTGAAGGGCACAAAGCCATCCTTGCCATCGTTGCCGTCAGCCGCGCCTTTGATGGTGCCTGCGGGCGGGGTGTAGCCTTTCACCAAACCGTAGGTGAGGCGCAGAGAACTGTTGGCATCCGGATAGACCGGTTTGCCCTGCTCGTTGTAGTAGGCGATCAGCAGGTCCATATACTGCGGGCGCAGCTCGGCGAAGCGACCGGACATGGCTTTTTCGTTCTGCTCAATGGCAAAACGGTCGTCATAGGTCGCCACGGCCAACTGGATGAACGGATCGTCGCTGTTGCGGAAGTCTTCCGGTGATTTTTCCATCCACGCGAGGCGGGTTTCGGTATCGGTGAGCCCGGTCTTTTCGTACATGGCGGATAGCTTTTTCTGCAGCGCCTCGCCACTCAGTTCTCCGTCGAAGAAGTTGTCGAAGCTCTCCAGGTGCTGATCCTGGGGCAGGGCGTTATAGCGCTCGAGGAAGTAGGTCCAGATAGCCTGGTCCACGGTTGGCTCGAAGCTGCGCTCGATGCGCTTCATGCTCTCGCTAAAGCGGGTCATGTCACGTTCCTGGTAACCGGGTTCACGCTCCATGTTCGGCTTTTGCTTCTCGAGGCTGAGACGATAGAGGCGCTGTGCACTGCTCAGCATCGCCGAGCGATTCATGTAGCCCAGCAACAGATCGCGTTCCTGGGTGGATTGCTCTTCCGCAATTAATTGCTTCAGGTCGGCAATGACTGAAGAGTACTTTTTCTTGGATTCCGGATTGGCTTCGATCCACGCCTGTAGGTCTTTTTCCAACTGCTGCTTGCGCTGCAGAAGGTCGCTGCGGTTGTAGCCTTCCATCATGCCGGTGAAGTTTTTCGCGTAGTTATTGAGGCCGGCGACCAGGCTTGCGTACTTGAGCGCGGCATCTTTGTTGTTCTCGGTGGCAGAGCCGATTACTTCAGACCACTCCGCCAGTACTTTCTGCATGGTGGGGTAGTACCAGCTGAAGTTGTTGCTGACTTCTTCCGCGGTGCGGTAGCGGTTGGTGCGACCCGGGTAGCCCGCAACCATTACATAGTCGCCTTCCTTTGGCCCCTCGGTGGCCACCGTCAGGTGGTGCTTGGGTTTGTAAGGCACATTGTCTTTGGAGAAGTCGGCGGGTTTGCCATCCGGGCCCACATAGGCGCGCAGGAAGGAGTAGTCGCCGGTGTGACGCGGCCACATCCAGTTGTCGATGTCACCGCCGAACTTGCCGATGGAGGCCGCGGGAGCGTGCACCAGGCGCACATCGCGAATGGCCAGCTGTTTGATCAGGTAATAGCTGGCGCCGCCGTAGTAGCTGTAGACCTCACAGCGGTGACCGGGGTCGGATTCACACTCGGCGACCAGCGCCTTTTCCGCGTCTTCAATGGCTTTGAAACGGGTGGCTCCGTCCATGTCATCGCTGAGTTTGCTGTTGATCTTGTCTGTGACTTCGTTCATGTCCACGGTGACATAGATACGCGACCCCGGTGCCGCAGGCACTTCCTCTTCCAGGGTTTTGGCGAGGAAACCGTTGGCCAGCAGGTCGTTGTCTTCGGTGGAGTTGTAGGAAATGGAGCCGTAGGCGCAATGGTGGTTGGTGGCGACCAGGCCCTGAGGGGAGACGAAGCTTGCAGAGCAGCCACCCAGGCTCACCACAGCATTCATCGGAAATTTGGTCAGATCCGTCATGGTTTTCGGATCCAGCTCCAGGCCGAGCTCTTTCAGTTTATTGCCGATTTCCGGCAGCTGACGCGGCATCCACATGCCTTCGGTCGAGACGGTTTCGGCTGCGGGGGCACTTTTCTCGGCGGCTGCATCCACCGGAGTTGCGTTTTCTTGCGCGGATTTGCCACAGGCGGTGAGCAGGGCAATGGATAGGGCCAGCCCGAATTTGTGTGTGAGCTTGATGTTGTTCACTGTCATTCCTTCAACAAATTGTTGGGGTCTGCACTTGTTTGTTTATTGAGTGTGCAGGAAATTGCGCCAGGGATCTTCCGGGCGAACAAAAAATGAACGGCCACTGAAGGCCGGTCAACCGATACTGCCATAGAAATCGTAGAGCAAAAACCGTCTGTGCGATCAGCAGAGATCTGGCCGGGGTAGGGGCGAGTCAGTGTAGAATTCTGAAATAAGTATTTGAGCCGACTGGGAATTTGAAATGCTGGACAAGCAGGATCTGGTGGATATCGCGCGCACCGAAATGCCATTTGGCAAGTACGCGGGACGGGTATTGATCGATCTGCCGGAGGAGTACTTGTTGTGGTTTGCCAAGAAAGAGTTTCCCAAGGGGCGGCTGGGGCACCTGATGGCGTTAACGCTGGAGATCAAGATTGAAGGCCTGGATGGCCTGGTGAAACCACTAAAAAAACAGTGAGCCCTGTGGCTCACTGTTTTTTGCATCCTCTACACATCACACTAACTGTGCGCGCAGTGGATATCTATATTGCCGACAGTTACCGATAAACGCGGCGGCCGCGGCTGTCGTAGTAATACTGTCTCTTCTTCTCGCGGTCGTACAGCCAACCGCCAGCGCCACCAAGCGCCGCACCGACAGCGGCACCGCCGATATCGCCACCGGTTACCAGTGCGCCGGTGACAGCGCCAATACCAATGCCAGTGCCCACACGGCGATCTGTGTCGCTCATGTTGGCACAACCCGCTGTGGTCAGGGAGAGGGCCAGGGCGGAAGCCAGGCCGGCACGTTTAAAAGTCTGAAACTGCATAATTACTCCGTCTGCATTTGCTCGGATATCGCAGCTGGAGTGTATGGTGCGGATAGCGCCGCCCCCACGCTGCCGTGGCGCAAAAGCGGAGGCGGAAAGCAAAATGAGAAAAAAGTTTGGGATGCGCGCGAGGGATCCTACACTGGTACCAGTCCCGGGAAGACTCCCCCATCGCGAGACGAGGTGGAGTGCCAACAAAAAGCGGTCCGTAACCGAGACTGAGCATGACCGTAAATAGGCCCACAGCGGGTAGCCACTGGTCTGAGAATTGATTTCAGCGAGGCGAACAGCGGTAAGTTTCAGTCAGCTTGATTGGGAAAATGGGGCGAAGCGGTCGACAGAGTTCGGCCGCTTTTCTTTTCTTGTGCCTCTCTCTTACCCTCTTTCTCCCTCTCCCCAGGTCGCAAAAGCGAAAAATACCCGCCAGAAACGCAATCCTCTGTGTGACTTACCTCTCATGACTGCCTAAGGGGGCTGGTCAAGATTGAGGTCCGGGGGTATTGTGAAAGAGTAATGACACCGCTGTCATGTTTTTGTGAAAAATGACAGCGGTGTCATGGCTGAAAGAGGTACTGTTAAAGAAATAACAAAGAAGTACCGGTATCCAGACATTACTGAATGCCGTTCAATCGGGGGCAGCGCTGCCCGTTGAGGTAAGACGGACGCTACACCGCTGCTCTCATTGATAGATCCTGATCAATAAAAGATAACGACAAGGTGAAAATCAATGAAAGGGCTCACTCCCAGTCCCTGGCGCCGCGCGCTCCTTGCGCTTGGTCTCGCCACCAGCTCCACCGCCATCGCCGCACCCGGCGCCCCCACCATCGAGTGGATGGAAACCAGCTTTGCCATCATCGAGGTGGACGACGCGGCCACTGCCTACGAGCAGCTGATTACGGTAAACGACTACGCAGAAGTGCCGGTAGAATGGACCAAGTGGTCCGGTGACCCCGCAACTTCAGCGCAGTACCTGTTAAACGGGCAGGTCGTACTGGAGCAGACCGTTACTGGCGGCGATACGCAAACCGGCTCTGCAACCTTGCAGGTTGCCGAGGGCGGCCAGTATTCACTGCAGGTTGCACTGTGTAATGACGACGGCTGTGCGACCTCTGCAGCCACCGATATCGTGATTGCGGACACCGATGGCAGCCACCTGGACCCGCTGACCATTACCGCTGGCGAGAATAACCAGCCGTACGAAAACACCAGCAATTCCGTGGTGGGTACCTACTTTGTGGAGTGGGGTGTTTACGGACGTAAATTCTCCGTGGATATGATGCCCTCCTATAACCTGACCCACATTATCTACGGATTTATTCCGATCTGTGGTGGCGACGGCATCAATGACAGCCTGAAGGAAATCGAAGGTTCTTTCCAGGCGCTGCAACGTTCCTGTTCCGGTCGTGAAGACTTCAAGGTATCTCTGCACGATCCATTCGCCGCAGTACAGAAGTCGCAAACCGGCCAGACATATTCCGACCCTTACAAAGGTAACTTCGGCCAGTTGATGGCGCTGAAGCAGGCCTACCCGGACCTGAAAATCCTGCCTTCCATTGGTGGCTGGACACTGTCAGACCCCTTCTACTTCTTCGGCGATGCTGCCAAGCGTCAGACTTTCGTAGACTCGGTCGAAGAGTTCATGCGCACCTGGAAATTCTTCGACGGTGTGGATATCGACTGGGAATACCCGGGCGGCCAGGGCGCCAACCCGAATCTGGGCGATCCTGCCACCGATGGCGAAACCTATCGCCTGTTGATGCGCGACCTGCGCGCCATGCTCGATGGGCTCGAGCAGGAAACTGGTCGTGAATACCAGCTCACTTCAGCCATTGGTGCTGGCTCCGACAAGATTGAAGATGTGGACTATGCCGATGTACAGCAGTACATGGATTACATCTTCATGATGACCTACGACTTCTACGGCGCATTCAGCCTGGAAACATTGGGTCACCAAACGGCGCTGTACGCACCGTCCTGGCGTCCTGACACCGACTACACCGCTCACAATGGCGTTCAGAATATGCTGAGCCTCGGTGTGGATCCGGGCAAACTGGTGGTAGGTGCGGCCATGTACGGCCGTGGCTGGACCGGGGTCAACGGTTGGACCGGCAATGATCATATGACCGGTACTGCCACAGGTGCAGTGGACGGCACATGGGAAGCGGGTGTCGTGGATTACCGCGATATCGTTGAGCGGCTTGCTACCGGCCAGTGGGAGGAGTACTACGACGAAACCGCCGAAGCGCCTTACATGTTCAAGCCGAGTACCGGCGACCTGATTACCTACGATAACCGCCGCTCTGTGCTGGCCAAGGGCGCCTATGTCCAGGCCAATAACCTGGCGGGCCTGTTCTCCTGGGAAATCGACGCGGACAACGGTGACATCCTCAATGCCATGCACGAAGCCCTGGGACACGGCGGTGGTCAGAACAACCGCGCGCCGACGGCGCGGGCCGGTGGTGACCAGTCTGTGGATGCTGGTGCAAGTGTCGCCCTGAATGGCAGCAGCTCCAGTGACCTCGACGGTGACCCGCTCACCTACAGCTGGGCGCAGGTTTCCGGTGCCAGTGTCAGCCTGCAGAACGCCAGCAGCGTCTCTGCCAGCTTCACCGCACCTTCTGTTACTGCCGATGAAGATCTAGTGTTTGAGTTGACCGTCACCGACGACAGCGGCGCCAGTGATACCGATCAGGTAGTGGTTACGGTGCTTGCCGACCAGCCGAATCAGGCGCCGAGCGCCGACGCAGGAGCCGATCAGATCGTTGTCACCCCAGCTACCGTATCTCTGAACGGCAGTGCTTCCAGCGACCCGGATGGCGACGCTCTTACCTACAGCTGGACCCAGGTTTCCGGTGCGCCGGTAACCCTGAGCAGCGCTTCTGCGGCCAACCCGAGCTTCTCCGCTGCCGAAGTGTCTGCAGAGCAGGAACTGGTATTCGAGCTGAGCGTCAGCGACGGTTCTCTGAGTGACGATACTCCGGACCAGGTCAGCATCTTCCTGCTGCCACCGGATGCCAACACGCCTCCGGAGGTCACTGCTCCGGCCCAGGTCACCATTCAGGAGGGGGCTACCGATTCCATTACCGCAGTGGGCACCGATGCCGATGGCGACGCGCTGACCTACACCTGGAGCGGTATGAAAAGCGGTACCGGCGACACCATCACGATCACAGCGCCACAGGTAGAAGCCGATACCGACTTCACCCTGACAGTGACCGTGAGCGATGGTATCGACAGTGCCAGTGCCAATGTCACCGTGACCGTAACCAACAGTACCGGTGGTGGCGGCTGCGACATGACCGATCCGAACGCGGGTAACTACCCGGCCTGGCAGTCCGGCAGCACCTATCTCGGTGGCGATGAGGTCAGCCACGACGATCTGGTCTGGGAAGCCAAGTACTGGACCCAGCAGGAGCCGGGCTTCAGCGCCGCGGACTGGAAGCTGATCAGTGACGTGGAAGTGCCCTGGAATGCCAGCACGGCCTACAACGGTGGTGATGAAGTCAACCACAACGGCAAGCGTTACCGCGCCAAGTGGTGGACTCAGGGCCAGGAGCCGAGCACCTCTTCCGACTGGGAAGAGATTGGTGACTCGACCTGTAACTAAGTGTTAAAGCAGTAAACAGAGGGCGCTACGGCGCCCTCTGCTCTTTCCGATGTCTGTGTAAGCAAACCTTCTAAAAATAACTTAGGAAAACGCTATGAAAAGGCAATTAATGAGCCTGCTTGCGCTCGGGTTGTTTTCGATCGAGGCCGCGGCAGTAGACTGCAGTGCGCGACCGGATTGGCAGAGTGCCGGCATTTATGTGGGGGATGACTCGGTTCAGCACCTGGGAAACGCCTATACCGCAAAATGGTGGACGCAAAACCAGAACCCGGCGACCCACTCGGGCACCTGGGATGTGTGGGCTTACGACGGCGCCTGTGATGGCGGCTCGTCCTCGTCCAGTTCTTCATCTTCCAGCTCCTCATCTTCCAGCTCATCCAGTTCTTCATCTTCTTCAAGCTCTTCTTCCAGTTCATCGTCGAGCTCGAGTGGCGGGTCCGGCGGTGGCTCCTGCACGTCGTTGCAATATGTAGCGGGCACAAGCTATGCCGCGGGCCAGCTGGTGCAGAACGTGGGTCTGGAATTCCAGTGCAATATCGCAGGCTGGTGTTCTTCCAGTGCTGCCTGGGCTTATGAGCCGGGAGTAGGTGCTCACTGGCAGGACGCCTGGAGTCAGGTCGGTGATTGCGGTAGCTCCTCATCTTCCAGTAGTTCATCCAGTGGCGGTTCGAGCTCGTCATCCAGTTCCAGCAGCTCGTCTGGTGGCTCATCGTCCGGTGGTAACAGCGGCCTGTTACCGAAGCATGCTCTGGTGGGGTACTGGCACAACTTTGACAACGGATCTGGCCTGTATCGCATAAGCGAAGTCTCAGATGTATGGGACGTGATTGTGGTGGCTTTTGTCGATGACGCGGGCAATGGCAATATCGAATTCAATCTCGATCCAGGCCTGGACAAGCAGCAGTTTATTGCCGACATTGCTGCCAAACGAGCCGCCGGAAAAATCGTGATTGCTTCCTACGGTGGCGAGAAGGGTACAGTGACTCTCAATACCGAGGAAAATGTCACCAACTTCGTGAACAGTACTGCGGCAATGATCGACGAGTACGGATTTGACGGGATCGATATCGATCTGGAGTCCGGCGCCGGTGTGATGCATGGAGCACCTGTGATCCAGAACATGGTGAATGCCGTCAAGCAGCTGAAACAACAGTACCCGGGCATGTACCTGTCCATGGCACCGGAGCATCCGTATGTGCAGGGCGGCTACGTATCTTACACCGGTATCTGGGGCGCCTATTTGCCGATGATCGACCAGCTGCGCGATGACCTGGATTTACTGCATGTGCAGCTGTACAACAATGGCAGTCTGGCCACGCCTTACCGCGGGCAGGCGTATGCGGCAGGCACTGTGGACATGATGGTGGCTTCAGCACTGATGCTGATCGAAGGTTTCCCTCTCGGCTATGGTGACGCGGGATTCTTTGAGGGCTTGCGCCCGGATCAGGTGGGTCTCGCACTACCGTCTGGTCCCCGCGCCGCTGGTAGCGGTTTTGCGACTACGGCCGACATTAACAGTGCCCTGGATTGTCTGACCCAGCAGCTGAACTGTGACACGCTGACGCCGTCACAGGCGTACCCTACATTTAACGGTGTAATGACCTGGTCCATTAACTGGGATATGCACGACGGTGGCATCTTCTCAGGACCGGTGGGTAGTCACGTTCATACCCTGCCGTAATATCGGCTGATGTAAAAAACAATCCCCCGCACCGTCAGGTGTGGGGGATTTGTCGTGCCCGGAACTGGGCGAACAGAATTTTCAGGCATAAAAAAACCCGGCATTTGCCGGGTTTTTCTGTTCTGGAGTGGTCGCTTAGCGATTGTCCAGGGATACGTAGTCGCGCGCGGTGTAGCCGGTGTACAGCTGGCGCGGACGGCCAATCTTGTATGGGTTGGAGATCATTTCGTTCCAGTGGGCGATCCAGCCGGCGGTGCGGCCGGTGGCGAAGATCACGGTGAACATGTCGGTAGGAATACCGATGGCCTTCATGATGATGCCTGAGTAGAAGTCCACGTTCGGGTAGAGTTTCTTCTCGACGAAGTACTCGTCTTCCAGGGCGATCTTTTCCAGCTTCTTGGCGATGCGCAGCAGCGGATCGTTTTCGGCGCCCATGGCACCCAGAACTTCGTCACAGATACCCTGCATGACGCGGGAGCGCGGGTCGAAGTTCTTGTAGACGCGGTGTCCGAAGCCCATCAGGCGGAACGGATCGTTTTTGTCTTTGGCCTTGGCAACATACTCGTCGATACGGCTTTCATCGCCGATTTCCTGCAGCATGTTCAGTACCGCTTCGTTGGCGCCGCCGTGTGCCGGGCCCCACAGGGTCGCGATGCCGGAGGAGATACAGGCGAAGGGGTTGGCACCGGAGGAGCCGGCCAGACGCACGGTAGAAGTAGAGGCGTTCTGCTCGTGGTCTGCGTGCAGCAGGAAGATCACGTCCATGGCCTTGGCCACAATCGGATCGATTTTGCTCGGCTCACAGGGGTTGCCGAACATCATGTGCAGGAAGTTTTCGGAGTAGCTCAGGCTGTTGTCCGGGTACATGAACGGCTGGCCCTTGCTGTGCTTGTAGCACATGGCGGCCAGGGTCGGCATTTTGGCGATCAGGCGGTCCGCTGAGATCTTGCGGTGCTCGGGATCGGTGATGTCCAGGGAGTCGTGGTAGAAGGAGGCGAGGGCGCCGACAACGCCACACATCATGGCCATCGGGTGAGCATCGTAGCGGAAGCCCTTGAAGAAGTTGACCAGAGACTCATGCACCATGGTGTGGTTCATGATGCTGTCGACGTATTCCTTCTTCTGCGCAGCACTCGGCAGTTCGCCGTTCATCAGCAGGTAGCAGGTTTCCAGGTAGTCGGATTTCTCTGCCAGTTGCTCGATGGGGTAGCCGCGGTGCAGCAGTACGCCCTTGGCGCCATCGATATAAGTGATCTTGGATTCGCAGGAGGCGGTGGACATGAAGCCCGGGTCGTAGGTGAACAGGCCTTTGCTGGCCAGGCTGCTGACGTCAACAACGTCGGGACCGGCAGTGCCTGAGTAGACCGGCAGGTCGTAAGGTGCGTCGATACCGTCGACCGTGAGTTGAGCTTTCTTGTCGGACATTGTGGACTCCTAAAAACTATTCTTTCGCCAGCTTTTTATTTCCACACAAATCACTAATTGAATTCGGTGATTCTACGGCCCGGGGAGGGCGCTATCCGCGCGTATCTGTGATCACCTTTTTATAGATAAGGCGTATCCAGACGTTTTCTGTACGCAAGCACAACCCGGAAAGTGCCGGATTCTGCGGGCTCGGAGGGCCTTCGTTGGCGGCATCCGGACGCGGATATGGGGCTAGCGGGCTTTTGAGCGCGGCCAAACTTAAGTGCCGCGCCTCAAATTGTCAAACCAAATCGAATTGGTCGACCAATTCGATGCCCGCAGGATCTTCCGTATAGAGTAAAAGTGGCAGGGATTTTGCCTGCTTGGGTTGGGATTCTGGCGTGTAAATTTGGGTGCGCTGTGATCGGGGCAAATATTGCGTCTCATACCATGGTCTGGTGTGTGGCGTGGATTGCAACTGGTACAAAGCCGCCTCTGGCGACTTCCCGTTCGTTGTGTTTTGAATTTTGAATGCCTATAATCCGCGCGGCTTGCGCCTTGGTAAGGCCACTTTGTACAAGACCTCAACAGGTTGTGTGGATAGTGATCAGCAAGCTCGCCCGGTAAACAGAAAACTAACGGGCGCCCCGTCTTTCAGGGCAACAAGGTGTTTTTCCTGTGAACAAAAACAGACCTGTCAATTTAGACATTTCTACTATCAAGCTCCCTGCGCCAGCGTTGGTTTCGATTCTGCACCGTATTTCCGGTGTGGTGCTCTTCGCTGTGGTTGCACTTCTTTTGTGCATGCTGGATTCCAGTCTGGAATCTGAGCAGGGTTTCCAAAAAGTAGCAGACTTTTTTACCAGTGTGCCGGCCAAGCTTGTCTTGTGGGCCTCTCTGGCTGCGCTCATTTACCACTTGATTGCGGGTGTGCGTCACCTGTTGATGGATGTGGGTCTAGGTGAGAGCCTGGAAGGTGGCCGTCGCGGAGCGGTGATCGTACTGGTGCTTTCAGTTGTGCTCATCCTGCTAGCGGGGGTTCTGGTATGGTAAAGGCAGTTACTGGTTTCGGCCGCAGTGGCCTGTACGACTGGTTTATTCAGCGCATCAGTGCCGTGGTACTGGTGGCTTACACCCTCTTTATAGTGGGTTTCATTTTCCTCTCCAAAGATTTTGGCTACGCCAGCTGGTCCGCGCTGTTCGAACAGCGCTGGGTACGCGTATTCAGCCTGGTTGCCCTGCTTTCCACCCTTGCTCATGCCTGGATCGGTCTCTGGTCCGTGGTTACCGATTACCTCACCAACCGGATGATGGGTGGCAAAGCCACTGTTTTGCGCATCCTGGTTGAAGTACTGCTGGGCGCGGTTGCCGTGTTCTATGCAGTGTGGGGCTTTGAAATTCTGTGGGGTGTGTAAACCATGTCGAATATGCGAACAATAACCTTTGACGGTATCGTGATCGGTGGCGGCGGCGCAGGTATGCGTGCGGCGCTGCAGATGGCCCAGTCCGGCTTCAAGACCGCTGTAATCACCAAAGTCTTCCCGACCCGTTCTCATACGGTGTCTGCCCAGGGTGGTATCACCTGCGCGATCGCCAGCGATGACCCCAATGACGATTGGCGCTGGCACATGTACGACACCGTCAAAGGCTCCGACTATATCGGTGATCAGGACGCGATCGAGTACATGTGTTCCGTAGGTCCCGAAGCTGTGTTCGAACTCGAGCACATGGGCCTGCCGTTCTCCCGTACAAAAGAAGGCCGCATCTATCAGCGTCCGTTTGGTGGCCAGTCCAAGGACTTTGGCCGCGGTGGTCAGGCTGCGCGCACCTGCGCGGCGGCGGACCGTACCGGTCACGCCCTGTTGCACACCCTGTATCAGAACAACGTCAAGCACAACACCGTATTCCTGAACGAATGGTTCGCGGTGGATCTGGTGAAGAACCAGGACGGTGCGATTGTCGGTGTTATTGCCATCTGTATCGAAGACGGCGAAGTGGTCTTCATTAAATCCAAAGCCACCGTGTTGGCGACTGGTGGTGCGGGCCGAATTTTCGCATCGACCACCAATGCGCACATCAATACCGGTGATGGCGTTGGCATGGCGCTGCGCGCAGGCGTGCCGGTGCAGGATATCGAGATGTGGCAGTTCCACCCCACCGGCATTTACGGTGCGGGCACTCTGGTGACCGAGGGTTGCCGTGGTGAAGGCGGCTACCTGATCAATAAAGATGGCGAGCGCTTTATGGAGCGTTACGCCCCCAATGCCAAAGACCTGGCTGGCCGCGATGTAGTCGCCCGCTCAATGGTGTTGGAAATCCTCGATGGCCGCGGTGCCGGCCCCAATGGCGATCACGTGTACCTGAAGCTGGATCACCTGGGTGAAGAGCTGTTGCACAGCCGCTTGCCCGGTATCTGTGAATTGTCCAAAACCTTCGCACATGTGGATCCGGTGAAAGCGCCGATCCCGGTTGTACCGACCTGTCACTACATGATGGGTGGTATTCCCACTAATGTGCACGGCCAGGCCCTGACCCAGGACGCCGCTGGCAACGATCAGGTGATTGATGGTTTGTACGCTTGTGGTGAAGTTGCCTGTGTATCTGTACACGGTGCCAACCGCCTGGGTGGCAACTCTCTGCTGGACCTGGTGGTGTTTGGTCGCGCTTCCGGCCTCTTCATCGAGAAGGCTCTGCGCGAGGGTATCGAGAACCGTGAAGCTTCCGAGTCCGACATCGAAGCGGCCATGTCGCGCTTGAACAGCATCGACAATACCAACGATGGCGAAGGTGCGGCAGCGCTGCGCAGCGAGCTGCAGAATGTCATGCAGAACCACTTCGGTGTATTCCGCCGCGGTGACTACATGGCCGAAGGCGTTAAGAAGCTCGACGATCTGCGCGGGCGCATCGCCAATGTGCGTCTGGACGACAAGTCCAAGGCGTTCAACACCGCGCGCATCGAAGCGCTGGAACTGCAGAACCTGCTGGAAGTGGCCGAAGCCACCGCGATCGCTGCCGAAGTGCGCACCGAAAGCCGCGGCGCCCACGCCCGCGAAGACTTCCAGGAGCGCGACGACGAAAACTGGCTGTGCCACTCCATGTTCTTCCCCGCGGAAAAACGTGTTGGCAAGCGTGCCGTGAACTTTGCGCCCAACACCGTAGAAGCTTTCGAACCGAAAGCGCGTACCTACTAATTCGGGAGCGGAAAGAATATGTTGAAAGTAAGCATCTACCGTTACAACCCGGAAACCGATTCTGCACCTTATATGCAGGATTACGATCTGGACACCCAGGGCAAAGACTTGATGGTGCTGGACGTACTGGAACTGCTGAAAGCCCAGGATCCTTCCCTGTCTTTCCGCCGCTCCTGTCGCGAAGGCGTTTGTGGCTCCGACGGCATGAATATTTCCGGTAAGAACGGTCTTGCCTGTATCATGCCGATCTCTGAAGCGGCGCCGAAAGGCAAGCTGGTACTGCGTCCGCTGCCCGGACTGCCGGTCATTCGTGACCTGGTGGTGGATATGGAGCAGTTCTACACCCAGTACAAGAAAATCGAGCCCTTCCTGCAGAACAGCACACCGGCTCCGGCCATTGAGCGTCTGCAGTCCCCGGAAGACCGTGCAAAACTGGATGGCCTGTACGAGTGTATTCTCTGCGCCTGTTGTTCCACGTCTTGTCCTTCTTTCTGGTGGAACCCGGACAAGTTCATCGGCCCGGCGGGCCTGTTGCAGGCTTACCGCTTCCTGGCGGACAGCCGCGACGACGCCACCGACGAGCGTCTTGGCAATCTGGACGATCCGTTCAGCGTTTTCCGTTGCCACGGCATCCAGAACTGCGTCAACGTTTGCCCCAAAGGTTTGAATCCTACCCGGGCAATCGGACATATCCGCAACATGCTGATAACCCGCGCCGTGTAGGGAACTTCCCTCTTAGGGAACGCGGGTTTCCCGCCAAAAATAATCACAATTAGGCCGACAGCAGCGCAGGTGTCAGGTCTATACGAAAAAGGGGAGGTGTCTTTTCAGCACCTCCCCTTTTGTGAGTGAAAAGACAGGAAAGAGCGGCGCAATATTCAAGGGTGCGCGCCGTCAATTGAGGTAGGCATTAATGCACGAAAGCTCTATGGAGGCGCTCTGGCGGACTTCGCATATCTCTGGTGGCAACGCCGGATACGTGGAAGATCTGTACGAGACCTATCTGCACGACCCCAGTGGTGTACCGGAAGAATGGCGCAGCTACTTTGACAGCCTGCCGAGGGTAAATGGCGGTGATGTCTCACACGCTGCGATTCGTCAGCACTTCGAGTTGCTGGCGAAAAACCGTACCCGCCCTCTCTCCGCCCCCGGCGCCGGCTCGGTCAACATTGAACACGAGCGCAAGCAGATCAAAGTTCTGCAACTGATCAACTCCTACCGTCACCGCGGCCACAAAAAGGCCACCCTAGACCCTCTGGGTATCATGGCCCGTGAGCAGGTGCCGGATCTGCAGCTGAACTACCACGGTCTCACCGAAGGCGACTTCGATACCACCTTCCAAACCGGAGACCTGTTCTTTGGTAAAGGCGAAGCGACCCTGCGTGAAATCGTAGAAGGCCTGGAAAATACCTACTGCCGCAACCTGGGTGCTGAAATCATGCATCTGTCCAACCTGGACGAACAGCAGTGGTTCCAGCAGCGCCTCGAGCGCAGCCAGTCCAAGCCCAATTTCGGCAACGATATCCGCACCGAAATCCTGCAGCGCCTGTCTGCTGCGGAAGGCCTGGAGCGCCACCTGGATTCCAAATACCCGGGTACCAAGCGTTTTGGCGTGGAAGGTGGCGAGAGCCTGATCCCGCTGATGGATGCGCTGATCCGCCGCTCCGGCACCTACGCCGTGAAAGAAATTGTCATCGGCATGGCCCACCGCGGTCGCCTGAACACACTGGTCAACATCCTGGGTAAAAACCCGTCGGACCTGTTCGAGGAATTTGAGGGCAAGAAAACCCTGGATACCTCTGGTGACGTGAAGTATCACCAGGGCTTCTCATCCAACGTGATGACCCCTGGCGGTGAGGTGCACCTGGCGCTGGCCTTCAACCCCTCGCACCTGGAAATCTGTGCCCCGGTGGTTGTGGGTTCCGTGCGCGCCCGTCAGGATCGTCGCGGCGACAGCACCGGTGAGAAGGTAATGCCGATCAATATCCACGGCGATGCGGCCTTTGCCGGTCAGGGCGTTGTGCAGGAAACCCTGCAGATGTCCCAGACCCGCGGCTACTACACCGGTGGCACCATTCACCTGGTACTGAACAACCAGGTGGGCTTTACCACCAGCAAGCGCGAAGATGCCCGCTCCACCGAGTACTGTACCGATGTAGCGAAGATGATCGACGCTCCGGTGCTGCACGTAAATGGTGACGATCCGGAGGCGGTGGTTCTGGCCGGTCTGCTGGCGGTGGATTACCGCTACGAATTCAAGAAAGACATCGTCATCGACCTGGTGTGTTACCGCCGTCGCGGCCACAACGAGACCGACGATCCCTCCGGCACCCAGCCGCTGATGTATCAGACCATCCGCAAGCACAAGACCACCCGTACCCTGTACGCGGACAAGCTGATTGCGGAAGGTGTGGTGGACAAGGCTGCGGCGGACAAGCTGGCCAACGATTACCGGGACAAACTCGACCGCGGTGAAGATGTGGCGACGGGTCTGGTAAAAGAGCCGGACTCTTCCATGTTTGTGGACTGGCGCCCGTACCTGAACCACGAGTGGACGGCCGAAGGCGACACCAGCTTCCCGATGAAGAAGCTGAAAGACGTGGCCACCCGCATGACCACTGTGCCCGACGGCATCGTCATGCAACGCCAGGTTTCCAAAATTTACGACGACCGTCGCAAGATGGCCGGCGGTGGCCTGCCACTGAACTGGGGCATGGCGGAAACTCTGGCTTACGGCACGTTGCTGGAAGAGGGCTATATGGTCCGCTTCACCGGTGAGGACGTGGGTCGCGGTACCTTCTCCCACCGCCACGCGGTTATCCACAGCCAGAAAGACGGCCAGAGCTACGTACCGTTGCAGAACATGTACGAAGGTCAGCCGCGTTTCGATATGTACGACTCGCTGCTGTCGGAAGAAGCGGTGCTTGCGTTCGAATACGGCTACGCCACCACCACCCCGAAATCCCTGGTGGTCTGGGAAGCGCAGTTCGGTGACTTCGCCAACGGCGCCCAGGTGGTGATCGACCAGTTCATCACTTCCGGTGAGCACAAGTGGGGCCGTATGTGCGGCCTCGTGATGCTGCTGCCGCACGGTTATGAAGGCCAGGGCCCGGAGCACTCCTCTGCACGCCTTGAACGTTTCATGCAACTGTGTGCCGAGCACAATATCCAGGTGTGCAACGCCACTACGCCGGCTCAGATCTTCCACCTGCTGCGTCGCCAGGCGGTTCGCCCGATGCGCCGCCCGCTGGTCATCATGAGCCCCAAGTGGATTCTGCGTCACAAGCTCGCGACTTCCAGCCTGGACGAGCTGGCCAATGGCAAGTTCCACAACGTTATCCAGGATGGCGCTGTGGATCCAGCCAAGGTGAAGCGTCTGGTCATCTGCTCCGGCAAGGTCTACTACCATCTGCTGGAAGCGCGCATGGAGCGCGAGCAGGAAGATGTTGCCCTGGTTCGCCTGGAGCAGCTGTACCCATTCCCGGACGACGAGTTCCTGTCTGCGGTTTCCGCATTCAAGAACATCAAGAGTGTTGCCTGGTGTCAGGAAGAGCCCATGAACCAGGGCGCCTGGTACTCCAGCCAGCACCACCTGCGTCGCCTGCTGAAGGAAGCACATCCCAAGCTGGAACTGGAATATGTCGGCCGCGCGGCTTCTGCTGCACCGGCGGCGGGCTATATGTCCACCCATCTGGAAGAACAGAATACGTTCATCAACGAGGCGCTGACTGTCAAATAAGGCAGCAGTACAACGAAGAGCAGGGCGCCGGTAAAGCTGGTGCCCAAGACAATCTCAGGAAACAGGAACAATGACCATCGAGATTAAAGCGCCAACATTCCCGGAATCTGTACAGGACGGCACCGTAGCCACCTGGCACAAACAACCGGGTGAAGCTGTGTCCCGCGATGAACTGATCGTGGATATCGAAACCGACAAAGTTGTGCTGGAAGTCGTTGCACCGGCTGACGGCGCCATTAGCGAAATTATCAAGGGCGAGGGCGACACCGTTCTCTCCAACGAAGTGATCGCCAAATTTGAAGAGGGTGCGGGCGGCAGCGCTGGCGACTCTTCCGAAGCAGCGCCGGCTCCAGCCGAAGCGCCGGCTGCCGAAGCGCCTGCCGCTGGCGGCGAGAAAATTGCCATGCCGTCTGCCAAGAAAATGGCGGCGGAAAAAGGCGTAAACCTGGCCGGTGTTGAAGGCACTGGTAAAGGCGGTCGCGTACTGAAAGAAGACGTGATGAAAGCCGGCTCTGCCCCTGCGGCGAGCGCACCGGCGGCTGCCGCTCAGGTTGAAGTTGCAGCGGGTGAGCGCGTTGAGAAGCGTGTACCCATGACCCGTATGCGCAAGCGCATCGCCGAGCGCCTGCTCGACGCCTCCCAGTCCACTGCCATGCTCACTACCTTCAACGAAGTGAACATGAAGCCGATCATGGATCTGCGCAAGAACTACAAAGACCTGTTCGAGAAAACCCACAACGGTACTCGCCTGGGCTTTATGGGCTTCTTCGTAAAAGCGGCCGTAGAAGCGCTGAAGCGCTACTCCGCGGTGAACGCGTTTATCGACGGCAACGACATTGTTTACCACGGCTACCAGGACATCGGTGTTGCGGTTTCCTCTCCGAAAGGTCTGGTAGTTCCCATTCTGCGCAACGCGGAAAACATGGGCATTGCGGACCTGGAAAACAATATCCGTGATCTGGGTCTGCGCGCCCGCGACGGCAAGCTGTCCATTGACGAGATGACTGGCGGTACCTTCACCATCACCAACGGTGGTGTGTTCGGTTCCCTGCTGTCCACTCCGATTCTGAACCCGCCGCAAACAGCGATTCTGGGTATGCACAAAATCCAGGAGCGCCCGATGGCGGTCGACGGCAAGGTAGAAATCCTGCCGATGATGTACCTGGCGCTGTCTTACGACCACCGCCTGATCGATGGTAAGGAAGCGGTTGGCTTCCTGGTTGCGATCAAGGAAATGATCGAAGATCCTGCGCGCATCCTGCTGGAAGTGTAAGCAGAGTATTTTGGAGATGGGGCGGCAGTTGGTACTGCTGCCCTAAACAATGAGTCAGCCGTTCGAGCTGGCATCAACGGCATCAAGACCGTCTCAGGGAATGCCGGGAAGATCCCCGGTTATGCGAGTAACTATTCGCATACGTTGAATCCACTCAAATTTGGAACAGACCATGTCAGAAAAATTTGACGTAATCGTAATCGGCTCCGGCCCCGGTGGTTATGTCGCTGCAATTCGCGCGGCGCAGCTGGGTCTGAAAACTGCCTGTGTTGAAAAATGGGTAAACAAAGAAGGCAAGACCGTTAATGGCGGTACCTGCCTGAACGTGGGCTGTATTCCTTCCAAGGCGCTGCTGGACAGCTCCTGGAAATACCACGAAGCCAAAGACTCTCTCGACGTACACGGCATCGATACCGGCAAGGTAAAGATCGACGTCAAGAAAATGATCGAGCGCAAAGAAGGCGTTGTGAAGCAGATGTCTGGCGGCATCTCCGGCCTGTTTATGGCCAACAAGGTAACCTCCATTGAAGGTACCGGTAAATTGCTGTCTGGCAAGAAAGTGGAAGTGACCGATAAAGACGGTAAGTCCACCACTTACGAAGCCGAGAACGTGATCCTGGCTTCCGGTTCCGTACCGGTAAATATCCCGCCGGCCCCTGTGGACAACAAAGTGATTGTTGACTCCACCGGCGCGCTGGAATTCACCGACGTGCCCAAGCGCCTTGGTGTGATCGGTGCTGGCGTCATCGGTCTGGAACTGGGCTCCGTTTGGAATCGCCTGGGTTCCGACGTTGTTGTACTGGAAGCCCTCGACAGCTTCCTGTCCATCATGGACCAGCAGATTGCCAAAGAATCCCAGAAGATTCTGAAAAAACAAGGCCTCGACATTCGCCTGTCTTGCCGCGTAACCGGCAGCGAAGTGAAAGGCAAAGAAGTTGTCGTGACCTATCAGGACAAAGACGGCAAAGAGCAGACCGAAACCTTCGACAAGCTGATCGTCTGTGTGGGCCGTCGCCCGTACACCGAAGGCCTGCTGTCTGAAGATGCTGGTGTAAAACTGGACGAGCGCGGCTTCATCTACGTCAACGACCTGTGCATGACTTCTGCACCGGGCGTATGGGCGATCGGTGACGTGGTGCGCGGTCCGATGCTGGCCCACAAAGCGTCTGAAGAAGGCGTGGTGGTTGCCGAGCGCATCGCCGGCCAGAAGCCGATGATGAACTACGACGTGATCCCGAACGTGATCTACACCCACCCGGAAATCGCTGCGGTTGGCCGCACCGAAGAGCAGGTGAAAGCCGACGGCGAGCCCTACAACGTAGGTGTGTTCCCGTTCCTGGCGGTAGGTCGTGCGGTTGCGGCGAACGAATCCGGCGGCATGGTGAAAATCATCGCCCACGCTGAAACCGATCGTGTACTGGGTGCCCACATCGTAGGCCCGAGTGCCTCCGATCTGGTGCAGCAGGTAGCGATTGCGATGGAATTCGGTTCCAGCGCGGAAGATATCGGCATGACCGTATTCGGTCACCCGACCTTCTCCGAAGCAGTCAAGGAAGCGGCTCTCGCGGTTCACGGTCACGCCATCCACATGGCCAACCGTAAAAAACGCAAGTAAGCGACCCGCAATCCCGGGGTGGTAATCTGGTTACCGCCCCGGTTTCATTTCAGGGTTTTTGATTCTGTAACAAAGCACAATCAGAACCCTGTCTAAAGGTGCAGAGCAATCTGCAATTGGTAAACACATTTCAAATGTGAATTGGTATTGACTATGAACTTGCATGAGTATCAGGGCAAACAACTGTTTGCAGCATACGGATTGCCGGTTTCCAAAGGCATCGCAGCGGAAACCCCGGCAGCAGCAGCAGCGGCAGCAGACGAAATCGGCGGAGACAAGTGGGTTGTTAAAGCCCAGGTGCACGCTGGTGGCCGCGGTAAAGCGGGCGGCGTCAAGCTGGTAGATTCCAAAGCGGAAATTGAAGAATTTGCGAAAAAGTGGCTGGGTAACAACCTGGTAACTTATCAGACAGACGAAAACGGTCAGCCGGTTTCCCGCATCCTCGTGGAAAGCTGCACCGATATCGACCAGGAACTGTACCTGGGTGCGGTACTTGACCGCGCTACTCGTCGCATCGTTTTCATGGCCTCCACCGAAGGTGGTGTTGAAATCGAGAAAGTTGCGGAAGAGACCCCGGAAAAAATCCTGAAAGCCACCATCGACCCGCTGGTAGGCGCTCAGCCATACCAGGGCCGTGAGCTGGCCTTCAAACTGGGCCTCGAAGGCGACCAGATCAAACAGTTCACCAAGATCTTCCTGGGTCTGGCGAAAATGTTTGAAGAAAAAGACCTGGCCCTGCTGGAAATCAACCCGCTGGTAATCACTCCAGAGAAGAACCTGCACTGCCTGGACGCCAAGATCGTGATCGACAGCAACGCGCTGTACCGTCACCCGGACCTGCGTGAAATGCACGACCCGTCTCAAGAAGACGAGCGCGAAGCACACGCAGCCAAGTGGGACCTCAACTACGTAGCTCTCGATGGCAACATCGGCTGCATGGTAAACGGTGCTGGCCTGGCCATGGGTACCATGGACATCGTCAACCTGCACGGCGGCAAGCCTGCCAACTTCCTGGACGTTGGCGGCGGCGCGACCAAAGAGCGCGTTGTTGAGGCGTTCAAAATCATCCTGTCCGACGACAACGTTAAAGCCGTTCTGATCAACATCTTCGGCGGCATCGTACGCTGCGACATGATCGCAGAAGGCGTAATCGGCGCGGTGAAAGAAGTTGGCGTTACTATCCCGGTTGTTGTTCGCCTTGAAGGTAACAATGCCGACCTGGGTGCCAAGGTTCTGAGCGACAGCGGCCTGAACATCATCGCTGCCACCAGCCTGACCGACGCGGCAGAGCAAGTGGTTAAAGCTGCGGAGGGTAAATAATCATGTCAGTACTGATTAACAAAGATACTAAAGTCATCTGCCAGGGCTTCACCGGCTCCCAGGGCACTTTCCACTCCGAGCAAGCCATCGAGTACGGTACAAAAATGGTCGGCGGTGTTACCCCGGGCAAAGGCGGCCAGACTCACCTGGGCCTGCCGGTATTCGACACCGTGAAAGAAGCCGTAAAAGCGACTGGCGCAGAAGCGTCTGTTATCTACGTACCGGCGCCTTTCTGTAAGGATTCCATCCTGGAAGCGGCCAACGGCGGCATCAAGCTGATCGTGTGCATCACCGAAGGCATTCCTACCATGGATATGCTGGATGCCAAGGTTAAGTGCGACGAGCTGGGCGTGCGCCTGATTGGCCCGAACTGCCCGGGCGTGATCACTCCGGGTGAGTGCAAAATCGGCATCATGCCGGGCCACATCCACAAGCCGGGCAAAGTGGGCATCGTTTCCCGCTCCGGTACTCTGACTTACGAAGCCGTAAAGCAGACTACCGACCACGGCTTCGGCCAGTCCACTTGTGTGGGCATTGGCGGCGATCCCATCCCGGGCTCCAACTTCATCGATATTCTGGAAATGTTCCAGAACGACCCGCAGACCGAAGCCATCGTAATGATTGGTGAGATCGGCGGTTCCGCGGAAGAAGAAGCGGCTGCTTACATCAAGGCAAACGTCACCAAGCCGGTGGTTTCCTACATCGCGGGTGTAACCGCGCCACCCGGAAAGCGCATGGGCCACGCCGGTGCGATCATCTCCGGTGGTAAAGGTACCGCGGATGAGAAATTTGCTGCTCTGGAAGACGCTGGTGTTAAAACCGTACGCTCCCTGGCGCAAATCGGCGACGCACTGAAGGAAGTAACTGGCTGGTAATCAGCTATTCCTTTCTGAAAAGCCGCCTTCGGGCGGCTTTTTTTATGCCTGAAATTATCTTCCACAAGTCTTGCGAATCAATAATTGTGTAATAGGTGCCAAAACTGACATTCTTTCTTTCGGCGGACGGTAAAGTTCTGTGTTCAGCGGCCTATGGCTTGTGTGCAGGGAATAAGATAGGCTAAACCGTTGATATACAAAGGGTTAGGGTATTTCATACAAGCCATTTGGAAAACAAGAACAAAAGCCATGGGCTTCTTTTGCTCCCATGAATGTGACGGCCTGTTTCTATAGGTTGTTGATTCTTGGCTATTTTTGTTGAGGTGTTGATTTCTGTGCCGAGGAACAGTTGCTTCTGCAACAAAAGCCTATGGCGTATGAATAAAACTGTTAAGGCATTCAGAATCATATGAAGTCGCTAATTTTTCTGATAATTCTTGGAGTAAGTGAGGTTGCAGTGATAGGTCAACTTCATTCAATGCTTGGGCTGTACACGCTTATCGGACTTTATATGATCACTACTGCCATAGGCGGAATTTTGCTTTATTTGCGTTATCCTGAGTTCAAGCGCTCTATGAAGGCCTCCAAAAATTTAGGTAAGAAATTTAAAAATAAAAATTCCGGAAAAGATCAGTCACTTTCTTCAGATCAGCTTAAAAAATTGCCACCATTACTCTTTGTTGCAAGGTATGGTATTGCTCTTGGGCTAATCATAGCGCCTGGGATTGTCTCTGATTTCCTTGGTGTTGTAATGATCTTACCTGTTGTAACAAGTTACTTCATTAATCGCAGTGTCGATAAAGCAATTTCCAAGGCGGAGGTCCAGCCTTAACAAGCAGCGGCAGAGCGACAGCCAACACTACGCACCTTTTGTGTTACTCGCTGCGCTCACAAATTAACACAAAAGGTGCTCCGCGTTGGCTGCGCCTGCGCAGAGCGTTAGGCATCCTGAATGACGATACCCTCAAAAAATTCTTGGACATATTTGGTTCCAATTGGGTGGGATGAAGAATCCGCGATCGAGCATTTTCAGGGGAAGTCGTTTGAGGAGGCTTTTTCACTTATTGAAGATAATGCACTCTTCTACAGCGAAGATTTTTACTACATGCCAAAGAAACCGTTTCAGTTTTATATAAATGCATTTGGTGACTATTTAGTGAGCGAAAAGAGTAAGGGAGATAGTGATGCGCCGTCTTGTTTCCTTGCTTTGTTCGAGTACATCTTAGATGAAAAAGGTGAATTTTTAAGTGGTATAGAAGGCATTCTGGATAACTGTCTCGCCCATATAGCTCACAATCAAAATTGGTATGATGCTGATGCCAGCATTTATGGTGATTTCCACAATAGAGTCGGAGAAATTCGATCCAGGTGGTCCCATGCCTAACAATCAGCGGCAGAGCGACAGCCAACGCTACGCACCTTTTGTGTTACTCGCTGTCGCTCAAACATTAACACAAAAGGCGCTCCGCGCTGGCTGCGCCTGCGCTGGGCGTTAAGTGTCTATGAGAACCGAGCACGAAATAAAATTGATGCAATATGCCCAAGGAGCGCTTCTGGGTGAAATTGCACCATCTTTTAGGGCGGTATCTTTTAAGTTGTCTCCGGACGGTGAAGATTTAGTTGCTCGCTTTATATTTGATGGAGAGCCAAGTGAAGAGGCTAGGGAAGTTGCTAGCGTTGCGCTAACTAACTTATTGGCCAATTACTCAGAGAATCATCGGAGATTCAAAGAGGAAATGATGGCAGTTCCATTTCCTCAGAAAATGGAACATTTGCCTCTTTTGGTATATCTGCGCAATGAAGACAGTTGGAACCCATGGTCCAAGGCATACAAAAACACTTAACAAAGCCGGGCAGTTTGCTACGGGCCTTCGGCCCTCCGCGGGACAGCTCACCTTGTGCACATTTTGCGCGGGTCGCTACGCTCCCATTTTCGCGTAAAACGCGCACAAGGTAAGCTGCCCCTGCCGGCGGCGTTATGTTGTAGAGCAATAAAATGACTAAGGAGAGGTCAAATGTACGGATACATAAATCTTAGAAGCGAAAATTTGAATCCGCTTTTAGTCTTCGTAAAAGTAATTCACGCAGTTTCAATTGCGCTGTTCGTGCTAATACCGCTAAGTATTGTTCCTGCGATGTTTGCTGGTATCAGCCAAATGTATGTGCTGTCATTTTTGATTTACCCATTTGGGGGGTATTTACTAGCTGGAGTGCTTGCGGTGCTCATCGCGTTTGAAGAGAGCTATAGAGTCCGTACGGAGCGCATGGTCCACTCCGAGCGAAATCCAACATAACAAACAGCGGCAGAGCGACAGCCAACGCTACGCACCTTTTGTGTTACTCGCTGGCGCTCACACATTAACACAAAAAGTGCTCCGCGCTGGCTGCGCCTGCGCTGGGCGTTAAGCATTCTGAGTCTGGAGAGAGAGTTTGTGGAAGAAGTAATAGGTGGTGTATTTAGATTTCTCGGTCGATTTCTTGTTGAGACCATCTTCGCCGCCATATTTGAAGTTATGTTCCAATTCCCAGGGAATCTCATTTGCAATTTTTTTACAAAACAAGGGAAAGAGCCAAATTGCTTTCTGGTAGTGATTACTAGTATTCTATTCTGGCTGTTGGTAGTTGCATTGGGCTACACCGCATACGTTGCACTTTCTAGCGAGCCCAATGCTTAACAATCACGGGCAGTGAAGCTCCGGCCCTTCGGGCCTCCGCGGGACGTCTTACCTTATGCACGTTTTACGCGGGTCGCTTCGCTCCTATTTTCGCGTAAATCGTGCATAAGCTAAGCCGCCCCTGCCGTGGGCGTTAACGTGCGGAGAAATTTTAGAATTTTCGGCGTACCGAGAGTTCAGGGTTCTAAATGGTGGCGCTTTCAATTGGTTGTGCTATCTGAGAGTTTTCTTGAAAAGTGTGCCTGAAGTTCGGTGCTCAAAAATTGTCTCTAGGGTGGCAGTTGTTGTTAGGAGCGGTGCGCCAGAGTTCGTTGGTTCTAGCCTTGCTGGCGGAAAATCCTGGCAGGCCGTTTTAAGTTTTTGGTAGATACACCGCAGCATGTGTCACCTTCTTTTAAAGGTGTAGGCTGCAAATTTTTAGGTAAAAATATTTGGTGTTGTTAGCGTCGCGTGTAATTCACGTTAACAAGGCGAGGCAGTTCGTTCCGGCCCTTCGGGCCTCCACCGGACAGCTTACTTTGTCCACTTTATTGCGCGGTCGCTTCGCTCCCATTTTTGCGCAATAAAGCGCACAAAGTAAGCTGCCGCTGCTCGCGGCGTTATGTGTCAGCACTTGCAAAGCGTCTCAGTGGAGCCATAAATTGTGAAAATGATAAAGATATTTTCATGGATTTTGATAATTCCAGTCTCCATTTTCTGTATTATCGCTAGTTCTGCTCCATTCACCCCTATGGTATTGGTTTCATTTGCGCTCATCATGCTTGCTGGAGTTATAGGAGCGTTCGGGCAGCTAAATTTGGCAATTGTCTGTTTGGCACTGAATTCTGTAGCGGTTGCAATCAGCCCAATATCAGATATGGAGTATGTGGGTAGTAGCGTAAAGCAGGCCTTTATTTTGGCAGTGCCAATAGTAATCGGATTTGGTGGAATTCTTGTGGGAGTGGCTAAGCTCCGGAGCGCTGCCCACACATAACAATCAGCGGCAGAGCGACAGCCAACGCTACGCACCTTTTGTGTTACTCGCTGTCGCTCAAACATTAACACAAAAGGCGCTCCGCGCTGGCTGCGCCTGCGCTGGGCGTTAGTGTTTTTTAGCCTTTGCGTTTTTTGTTTGGTGGAGTTTCGGGGTTCAGAGTATTGGAAGGTGGTAGCCGGAAATTTGGCGGTAAAAATAGGCCGCGTGAAATCGTGGTTCCACTATTCGGCTTTAGCGGTCAGGCTTTATAGGTTTTATCGGCATCTCTATTTGTGCAGTGCCGCTTGAAGATAATCGTCGGCTTCGCCCACGGGTGGGAACCTGAAGGTCTCTGCCTGGAGTGGCGGCACCGCACAGAGGTTTTTTCCAAGTATAGAACGGCCTATTCGCGTTCGTTCTTTGCGGTGGTAACATCAAGCCAAGAAGTACTACAGAAAGTTGGCAGTGACCCGAAACACTAACAAGCAGCGGCAGAGCGACAGCCAACACTACGCGCCTTTTGTGTTACTCGCTGTCGCTCAAACATTAACACAAAAGGCGCTCCGCGTTGGCTGCGCCTGCGCTGGGCGTTATGAGTCGTAAGTAGCAATGACAGAAAATATCCCAGAAATAGTTGTATTCGTTGTCGGCGTGCCACTATTTCTCATAGGATTCTATCTGTGGTTTCAAGCAGCGAGGCACATGATTGGTCTGCTTTCTCATTTTAAGCCAAACATGTGGTGGGGGCAGTACATACCAATTTGTATATTTATCCCTCATTTTTTTACGGAAGAGGGCAATCGGCACAGACTGCAAATGTTAAAGTATGCAGGACTTTTTATAGTCTTTTGCGGCACACCATTTCTTGCGTATGCAATTTGGAGCTACTCCGCACGTTGAAAACTCATAACAAGCGCAAGCAGTATGCTCCGGCCCTTCGGGCCTCCGCGGGACGCCCAACGCTATGCACGTTTTGTGCGGGTCGCTGCGCTCCCAGTTTCGCACAAAACGTGCATAGCATTGGTCGCCCCTGTTGCGGGCGTTAAGTGTCAGTACCAATGAAATCACTTGGAATAAAAATAAACGTAGCTCTACTTATTTTTTCAGCAGCTACGCTCGTTCAAGCTAATTGTATTTCTGAAGCCTCTGCGCACCGATCAGTTGAGGTAAAAGTAGAAAGTAGTGGTTCGTGCACAAAATTGAATTGCACCAATGTGAAAGCAAGAAATGTCCAGGCAGCATTGGCAATCTGCCACCAAACAGAAAAAGACTTCAATTTCTGTGGTTGGCATGAAAAGCGTAGAATTCAACACGTAGAAATGTTTCAACCTAAAGATGGTGTGTATGAGGTTAGTATCGAGAAGTGTCACACTTAACAATCACGGGCAGTGAAGCTCCGGCCCTTCGGGCCTCCGCGGGACGGCTTACCTTATGCACGTTTTGCGCGGTTCGCTTCGCTCTCATTTTCGCGCAAATCGCGCATAAGATAAGCCGCCCCTGCCGTGGGCGTTAAATGTACTTGCAGATGAATGGCATTGACTTAAAACCCGCAGCAATAATGATCACTGTGTGCCTCTTAATTGGTTCGGGCATCCAGTACTTCACTGGGTTCTACTGGCTAACAGCAACATTGCTGCTTATGATCGTAGTTTTGATTAATGGCCTCATCATCTTCAACGAAGATCTTGATGAAGGAGGTTTTGATCATCAAGAAGGAGTGACTGACACGCCTGAAGCCAAAGCTGAGCAACGCAAATCCAACAAAATTCAGCTGGCAATAATAGTTCTACTTATCGTAGGTGCGGTGTGGTCATACATTTAACAAGCAGCGGCAGAGCGACAGCCAACACTACGCACCTTTTGTGTTACTCGCTGACGCTCAAACATTAACACAAAATGCGCTCCGCGCTGGCTGCGCCTGCGCTGGGCGTTAGGCATCACGATGAAAAAGCTAATCACTTTGATAAGCACGTTGTTTTTAGTTTCATGTGGAAATGGTGCTGTAGAAAATATTAGGTTTCGAGAGTACGGAAGGGTCGTTTCAAATATTGGGCATGTGGCCTATGTCTATGAAGCCTTGAGTGAAAGTGAGTCACCTGTAACGCAAGTAATGGTTTCATTTAGCGGTGGAACTTGTGGCGCGGGTATAGTTTCAGCGTATTCAAGTAATTTGAATTTTAAGCTTAACTGGCGTGATGGGAGTACTTTAGTAATTGAGAATCTAAGTGGCGTAGAGCTACAGTGGAATCCATCAGGTCAATACTTGAAGTGTGGCCGCCAATCTATAGAGGCCGTAGTTGAGCAGGGCGGCCATGCCTAACAATCAGCGGCAGAGCGACAGCCAACGCTACGCACCTTTTGTGTTACTCGCTAGCGCTCAAACATTAACACAAAATGTGCTCCGCGCTGGCTGCGCCTGCGCTGGGCGTTAGGCAACCTAGAGATATATCCGTGTTAAAAGCCATATTTGTAGTAGTCCTCGCATTGATAATTTCGTCATGCACGCGAATACACTTCACGGCCGCGGAGCTACAGCCGATTCAGTCGAATTACACAGATGGTGATCTAAGTATTTTGATTCTTACAGAAAGCACTCTTGTTTCTAGGGAGGCCAAAGACCAGCAGCACACGCGGGAGTACGAGTTTCCACCTAGAATTATCGTTCACGTATCTTCAGATCGCGAGTACAAAGATACACCAATAGCGATAACTTCAGTTTCTTTGAAATCAGAAGGTGGAGTGGAACTTTTGAGTCGCCGAGGTGTTGAGTTAACGCTCAGAGACTCATGGTTCAAAGATAACGAAAAGTATAATGATCATGTTCATTTGAAAAATTTGGGCGGAGTGAACACTGTCCGTGATATCTACATCACCCAATGGATAAGGGGTGTTGAACTAGAACAAAATTACAAACTTGTATTGGAGTACATCAATCTTAAGGGAGAGTCCAAAAGCATTGAGATCGAGTATTCAGCGGTAAAAGAAGAATTAAAAAAGCTAGTCCCGTCCAAGCTATACTGGAACTCCGTATAATTGCCTAACAATCAGCGGCAGAGCGACAGCCAACGCTACGCACCTTTTGTGTTACTCGCTGGCGCTCAAACATTAACACAAAATGCGCTCCGCGCTGGCTGCGCCTGCGCTGGGCGTTAACTTTCGAGGCAATATGATGGATCTTCCTAAGTTCAAATATCACCCAAATCCTCTAGGCACGGGATCATTTGAAACCAGTGAAGAAACTTGCGAGTGTTGCGGAAAAGTAACTGGCTATATTTATACGTCGATTCTCTATGCGGAAGAAGAGATTGAGTTTGTCTGCCCATGGTGCATTGCAGATGGTTCGGCCGCAAAGAAATTTGATGGAACGTTCGTTGATGATTATCCATTAGTTAAAGCAGGTCTAAGCGAAGAGGTAGTTTCGGAGGTTTGCGAAAAAACACCCGGATTCAACTCTTGGCAGCAAGAACAGTGGCAAAGCCACTGCGGCGATGCTTGTGAGTTTCACGGTGATGCTGAGATAGAAGACTTACAATCTCTCTCAGGAAGTCAGCTTGAGTCATTTTTATCAAAAGAAATTATTAAGCTAGATTTCTGGAGAAATATACTAAAAGGGTATAGTAAAGGCGGTAGCCCTGCGGTCTATAAATTTAAGTGCCGAAAATGTTCAGAGTTCATTTATACAATGGACTTCGATTAAAAAGTTAACAAGCAGCGGCAGAGCGACAGCCAACGCTACGCACCTTTTGTGTTACTCGCTGGCGCTCAAACATTAACACAAAATGCGCTCCGCGCTGGCTGCGCCTGCGCTGGGCGTTAAGCCACTAGAAGAATGAGATACGTGGAATCAAATTGTTGGAGAGTCATGGTACTAGTGCTGTCAGTTACGGCAGTTCTAATATTTTTTCGATCCCATATTTATATGACGGTGACTCCATTTGAATGTTGGAGTATCGAAGATGTATGGGACTATCGCGCTGATACTTTGAACCCTTTTTGGATGTATGCTCTGGTATTCTTGTTGCTCTTAATTTGGTCGCTCGTTGAGCTTTTGATCGGTATATTCTCAAAAAGCCTAAGGTTTGTACCGTTCGTTTCGTTATTTTTAATGATCTCTGTTTTGTTTGGTCATTTACACTTTTGGCAATCTTTTAAAATTTTGCGTGAAGAAGAGGAGTTCAGTTACTTTACGCTTAAGCTGGTTCACTTTGTACGGCCACAACCAGAAGAAAGGCTTCCGGGGGCTCCACCTAGCTGGGAAGAATACGTTATTAAAAATAGGTGTGATAAAGGATTGGCAATTTCCAATATGTCAGAGCAGGAACACGCAGAGCTTCGTAAGAGCTTTCTAGAGCTCTGGGAGTAAAGGCTTAACAAAGCGCAGCAAAGGGACGGCTTACTTTCTGCACGTCTTGCGCTGGTCGCTGCGCGCCCATTTTCGCGCAAAACGCGCATAAAGTAAGCCGCCCCTGTGCGCGGCGTTAAGGTCAAATGAACATCAAGCTTTTATTGTTAATAGCAGTAGGAATTTTCGGGGTTTTAACTGGCGAGGAGTCTCTGAGATCGGCTAGTGAAGCAAACCCGCCAATTACCTTCGAAGTGTTACCGTACCTGTTTTTTGGGTGCATACTCGCTGTATTTATCATAGTTGCGGTCCAAGTTTTTAGAGAAAATAGGAAATACGGGCAGTGGGCTCTAAATTGCATGAGCGCTTGTGCTGTTTATTTTACTACAACCGGAGTAACTGCTGTTATATTGGCAGGCCATTCTGATCCTGGAAGTTTTCTATTTCTAATTGTTGGTTTAGGTTGTGCTGTGGGAGTTTTAGGTTCCTGGTATCTGTTTCGAGTCCGTCACCTTAACAATGCCAGGCAGTAAAGCTCCGGGCCTCCGGCCCTCCGCGGGACAGCTTACCTTGTGCACGTTTTACGCAGGTCGCTGCGCTCCCATTATTGCGCAAAACGCGCAAAAGGTAAGCTGCCCCTGCTGGCGGCGTTAGGAGTCCAGAGTATAGATGAGTGGTCAAGAAAGAAGATTTAGTGAAAAAATGGCCATTTACTTTGCTGTTTTTCTTGCGATTTTCGAGGTGATCTATAACTGGTCTAATCCATCATGGTGGCCATTTATACTTGTGGATTACATTTGCGTCGCGTTGTTGCTATATGGTGCGCTCTATAGTCGCAATGTTTTGATTGGTGGTTGGGGGTTCACTTGTGGCATGTTTTACATTGCCTTTTTCTTGATTCTCGAAAAAGGACAAAGCATGTTTATTTCTGTGGGTGCTGGAGTTTTGTTTCTAGTTACCATTGTCGGCTTGGTCCTCGCCATCCTAGAAGCTGGTGGGGAAACTCCTAACAATCACAGGCAGTGAAGCTCCGGCCCTTCGGGCCTCCGCGGGACGTCTTACCTTATGCACGTTTTGCGCGGTCGCTTCGCTCCTATTTTCGCGCAAAACGCGCATAAGGTAAGCCGCCCCTGCTGTGGGCGTTATGTACAAGGAGAGCACGTGACTACAGAAGCACCAATTTATGAGATCTTGAGAAATGCTGAAAGCCAAATAAAATGGCAGTTATTTTCCTGCATCCCTCTGTTTACATTAGCTGTTTTGATACCTTTAGCCGCTTGGAATTTATTTCTTATCCCGAGTGGCGAGTCTGATGGCCTCTGGTTTCAAAGAAGTGGTTCACTTACGGTACTTTTTGCAGTTTGGGCCGAGTACAATCTCATGAAAGTAAATGAGCATGTGAATCCGTCTGGTAGCGTATTTAGCCAGCAAGCAGATTTAGCGGAACGCTATCAGTCCATTTTCAAAAAAGCCCAGTACACTTCTATCGCGTTAGCGGTTTCAGGCACCTTTATTTGGGGGTACGGTGACCTCCTCAGGTAAATACATAACAATCAGCGGCAGAGCGACAGCCAACGCTACGCACCTTTTGCGTTACTCGCTGTCGCTCAAACATTAACGCAAAAGGTGCTCCGCGCTGGCTGCGCCTGCGCTGGGCGTTAAGTGATTACATGCAGAAAGAAAGTGCGAGTGTAAAAGAGACGTTGTCAGTAATTCTGTCAATGATCGGTGGCACTGTGGCTGCACTTGCGCCTGGCCTTATTTGGGCGTCTGATAAATCCGCACTTGTATTTGGAATACCATTAACGCTAGTAGCCGCTTCATTTTTTCTGTATGCAATAGAGAATGGCTATAAAGTAGCGCTATATTTTACGCTTTGTGTATCTGCATACTCAGCGGGATTTGGGTTCGTTGTATTTGTACCTTTAGCCTTGTTCCGTGTCGACTATCCGATTCCGAAAGAGGTGTATATGGTCAGTATATTGATTGGTATAGTTGTCTTTATTGCTAGCTATTTTATCGGGAAAAAGTTCAAGTCACTTAACAATCACAGGCAGTAAAGCTCCGGCCCTTCGGGCCTCCGCGGGACGTCTTACCTAGTGCACATTTTGCGCGGGTCGCTACGCTCCCATTTTCGCGCAAAAGGCGCACTAGGTAAGCCGCCCCTGCTGTGGGCGTTACGTGAGTATGGAGTTTTAAATGAAGTTAATATTAATAATTATAATTTCGGCAATTTCAGTCTACGCATTTGCCAAGAATGGAAAAAAGGGCAGTCACAACCTGGAGGAAGACTTGAAGAGTTCCTACTTGCATATGGCCAGGGGAATTTCGAATGGCGATCCTAAAGTCGAGTCTGAAATATCGTTATACTTTGATTCAAAAGATAAGTATTTCTCAAAGTTTGAAGGTGAATTATATGAGAGAGGTATAGAGTCTGCTAGTGATATTGAGGATGTGATTGTTCTAATAAACGCGCTCGTTAATGCAAAAAGTATAGTTTATCGAGATGTTTCTTCAGAGCTCAAAGAAACTTTGATGTCATTGGATTCGTTGACTAAAAATGAACTTTCAAAAAATGAGTGCTTTCAATCTCTACTTGAATTCTCTCAATCTGCCAAGTATGGATTGGGGACATATCTACAGCAAAAGGGGCACGGCCCATCAATTTCTGCGTGTATCGAGCAATCTGGATTTGCACTCCGAGGTATAGATGAAGGGTCGGATTCGTACTCACTTGTAGTAATTCGCAAGGAAAAGGTAGAGTCCTTGGAGTTGGCGGCACAAAAGTCCGGGGTGAGAATCCAGACTTTCCTATGATTCACGTAACAAGCAGCGGCAGAGCGACAGCCAACACTACGCGCCTTTTGTGTTACTCGCTGTCGCTCAAACATTAGCACAAAAGGCGCTCCGCGTTGGCTGCGCCTGCGCTGGGCGTTAGTGTTTTTTACAACGGTGGCATTTTGGGTTTTGGTTTCGGAAAGTCCGGTGCAAAAAAACGGTGGTTTCGGCACCTGGTGTGTTCAGAATTGGCAACGTGAAATCGTGGTTCCACTATTTAGCATTGGTAAGTCGGCTTCAGCACAGTTTCCGGTGACTTTATTTGTGCCGTGCCGCTAAAGCTAAACGTCGGCTTCGCCCACGATTTGGGTAGAGCCGGAAAGTGTGTGCCAAGTTGGCGGCACCGCACCGGGGCATTTTCAGGTATTGTAGGGGCTAAATCGTTCGTTCTTGACAGTGGTTACGTCGAGTCAAGGCGTACAAAATATAGTCAAGCAGAGGCCCGAAACACTAACAAGCAGCGGCAGAGCGACAGCCAACGCTACGCACTTTTTGTGTTACTCGCTGCGCTCAAACATTAACACAAAAAGCGCTCCGCGCCGGCTGCGCCTGCGCTGGGCGTTAAGCATAAAAACGATGAACCTAGTAAAGCGCTGGTGGAACAAAAGGAGAAAGCTTCGCAAGTTTCGCACTGTGTTTGTCTCTAAATTGAGAGATGAATATGGAAAGAGCAGTAACTTGAAATTCAATCAGGTAAAAACCGCTCTTTCACTCACAGGGTTAGAAGGCGACCATGAGGAATATGCATACGCACTCGCGTTATCTCCCGCGCAGTACAGGTATTATCAAAAAGTAAGTTCTATCGAATTTTCGCAAGAGGCACTAAGAATTGATCTCGGGGTAAGTAGTGCTCTTTTAGGTATGGGCTCCCAAGGCGCTGGCCCATGGTCCGAGTGAAAAGCTTAACAATCACGGGCAGTGAAGCTCCGGCCCTTCGGGCCTCCGTGGGACGGCTTACCTTATGCACGTCTTGCGCGGTCGCTTCGCTCCCATTTTCGCGCAAAACGCGCACAAGGTAAGCCGCCCCTGCCGTGGGCGTTAAGAGGCAGTGTTACCCACAGAAAGTAGACACCCTGTATAGTTAGGTTTCGGCCTAACACGGAGGTGTATCATGGGTAAGAAGAAGGTTGCAGCATATACGGAAGAGTTCCGCCGGGAGGCGGTTCGTCGTAGTGATCAAGAGGGCGTAACGGCCGCTGAGGTCGCGCGTGAGCTAGGAATTCACCCGGGGCAAATCTATAACTGGCGGCGCCAGCTCCATCGCCTCTCTGATAAACAATTCAACTCACTGGACGGAGTAGATTATTCCAAAAAAGAGAGTGAGTCAGTACGGAAGCTGAGACGCGAGAATGAAACGCTCCGGAAGGAGGTCGAGTTTTTAAAAAAGGCGACGGCGTACTTCGCGAAAAACCAAGAGTGAAGTACGCACTGATCGAGCAGTGCCGGGAAGATTTCCCGCTGACGATGATGTGCCGTCTGATGAAAGTATCCACGGCTGGATACTATAAATGGGAAAAGCGTCCGAAATGCGCTTCAGCTTGCCGTCGAGAGCGACTGGAAGCCCAAGTTATTGAAACCTATGCAGCGTTTAAAGCCCGCTATGGGGCTCCTAGGATCGCTGATGAGCTCAATGCAGCGGGTATCCAGTGTAGCGTCAATTTTGTGGCGAAAATCATGCGTTCGAGAGGGATACGGGCCCGTAATGGGAAGGGCTTCAAGTACAGCCCGCCTGCAGAGGCTATGAGCAACGTGGCTGAGAATCTGCTGAGTCGCCAGTTTGTCGCCGAGAAGCCGAACGAGAAGTGGACCACCGACATCACGTATATCTGGGTGCGTGATCGTTGGCTATACCTGGCCACGGTGATGGATCTCTATTCGAGGGCGATTGTAGGGTGGGCCCTGGATACGAGCATGACTGAACAACTGGTAACTGACGCGCTGAAGATGGCTTTTCAGCGTCGAGAGATTCGGCCAGGTCTGGTTATCCACTCAGATCGAGGTGTGCAATATCGCGCACGAGATTATCGTTATTTTATCGAAAAGAATGATTGCAGACCCAGTATGAGCAGAAAGGGAAACTGCTGGGATAATGCGGCGATGGAATCGTTTTTTAGTCGACTGAAAGTCGAGCTAATATACGCAGAGCAGTACGAGAGTATCGAGGACGCAAAAAGCGGAATCTTCGAGTACATCGAAGTGTTCTATAACCGAGTACGTAGGCACTCCGCTATTGGTCATGTCAGTCCGGCGGATTTTGAGCGCAAACGCGCATAGTTAGGGTGTCTACTTATCGTGGGTAAGACCAGAGGCAAGAATAGCTAGTGCAACAATCACAGATTATGGAAGATAAGATTATTTCAGCAGTGAGAACTTTTGCTGGCTCGATAAACTCGGGTAGCAAAGTCGTAGCTGATATGTCTGAACTAATTGAAGTTACTTCTCTGTTGCCTCTTTCGAGTTTTGATCACTGGGAGCGGTTTATTCGTTCAGAATTCTCTACAGCTTTAAGGGAGTCAATTCCCCCTAAGTGGAAGGTATGGTCAAAACCCAAGGAACTAGTAACTTGGCTTGATCTCATTAGCTGGGATGGTTACAAACGCGAAAAAGCATTGCGTGCCCTGTCTGGAGCAGCACCGAACACCTTCTTTTTTTCTCTTGCAGTTCGTAGGCTCAATGATTGGGTGCCTCAAGTCCGTAAAGCCGCAAGGGAAAAGCTCCCTGAGATAGCAAAGTCGACTGATCCTGAATATGTAGTAGAGGCATTATGCGTCGCCCTTTCCAATTGGAATTCATGGGGTAGGATAGAAGAAGCAGATAAAGAGGTTCTTCTGAAAATTATCTGTGAAAAAGAGATAGCAAAGTCCCTTCGGTCTAAATTAATTTTGTCTACTTCAGGGCCTATGCCATCACTCTTTTCTCAGCTTGGTCGCACTCCGATACTTGATGGTCAAATTGAAGATATAGCAAAATCTGCTATTCAGCCTTCAGTTCGAGCTAAGGCATACCGCAGCTTATTTGAAGGGCGGGTTGTATGGATCGAAGGCCGAAAATGGGTGTGGACTGATATTAGGTACTGTGAAGGCAGGCTCAAACCTATCGTTGGCGAACGGAAGTTAGAAGTTGAAACTCCACTAATAGACTTACTAAAAAGATCATCTGAAGATCGTTCATTTATCGTTAGGCGTGTTTCAGCAGAGATTCTAATACGAGAGTTGGGCAATGTAGGTATGAGAGCTAGAGTATTTGCTGAACGCTTTGCTTCAGATAACTCACACGCTGTATCTGAAAGGGGTGAGTTTGCTCTAAAGAAATTAAACGAGGCAGAGCGTGCCAATGCCTCTTAACAAGCGCATGTTGTCGGACTGGTTTTTCGCTGCGCTCCAAACCAGCCGCAAATGCGGGCGTTATGAGTCGTAAGTAGCAATGATAGAAAATATCCCAGAAATAGTTGTATTCGTTGTCGGCGTGCCACTATTTCTCATAGGATTCTATCTGTGGTTTCAAGCAGCGAGGCACATGATTGGTCTGCTTTCTCATTTTAAGCCAAACATGTGGTGGGGGCAGTACATACCAATTTGTATATTTATCCCTCATTTTTTTACGGAAGAGGGCAATCGGCACAGACTGCAAATGTTAAAGTATGCAGGACTTTTTATAGTCTTTTGCGGCACACCATTTCTTGCGTATGCAATTTGGAGCTACTCCGCACGTTGAAAACTCATAACAAGCGCAAGCAGTATGCTCCGGCCCTTCGGGCCTCCGCGGGACGCCCAACGCTATGCACGTTTTGTGCGGGTCGCTGCGCTCCCAGTTTCGCACAAAACGTGCATAGCATTGGTCGCCCCTGTTGCGGGCGTTAACTGCAATAGCCATGAAAGAACTATCGGTAGTATTAATGTTCACGTTGTGGCCTTTACTATTTTTTGTAGGCTACGGTAGTCTCTTTCCTGCAATTTTAGATTCCGAGGAGGGGCGAGCGAGATTTCCAAAAATTAGGGAGATTTTTGATGGCTTTGATTACAACGCACACAAAATTGTATGGATGATTATGGCTGTAGCGCTCCCAATAATTTATCTAGGTTTTACCGTCGGCTATTTTCAAAGTTGCATGAAAGAAAAGAATATTCGGGTCTTTGGCTATGTAATTGGGATTCTAAATCTGGCACTTTTATGGGCACTCGGCTACTACCTTCTACATCGCAGTTAACAAAGCCAGGCAGGATGCTCCGGGCCTGCGGCCCTCCGCGGGACAGCTTACCTTGCGCACGTTTTGCGCGGGTCGCTGCGCTCCCATTTTCGCGCAAAACGCGCACAAGGTAAGCTGCCCCTGCCGGCGGCGTTATGGTTCCATGAAGTATGGAAGAAATTTTTAAATATATTTCCGATAGAAGTGGTGATGATACCTACTACCTCAAGAGTTTAAATTGTTTAGATGGGGTGGATCTAGATTTGTACTGCTCGCTCGGTGAGGCCTTTCCGGTTCGAGACATCTATGCACTACTAAGTGAGAGAAATTGGCGTCCACAACTTGTTGCGTACACTTTTGCTCTAGCTAGAAATGAAAATGATGGTCTCGAACTGTTCAAGGCTGCTCTATCTAGGGGAAGCTTTGTCTCCCCGCAGCTTATAGTTGCAACTGCCATACTTGGAAAAAGAGTGTCCGGAAAATTTCTTTTAGGGTTGCTAACTGATTCAAAAACATCTAGTAAGTCTAAAGGTGCAATCGTTGCAGCGCTGCCATATTGCTTTATAAATGAGGCTGTATTAGGGGAATACACGTTAGATTTGAGTGAGTTCGGCATGGGGCACAGTATTGCGGAGCAGCACTTAAGGTTCTGGGACAAACGCGGCTTTTTGCGCAAACCATAACAATCAGCGGCAGAGCGACAGCCAACGCTACGCACCTTTTGTGTTACTCGCTGTCGCTCAAACATTAACACAAAAGGCGCTCCGCGCTGGGCGTTAAAGCTCACGAGTATCGTGGTTCGTATTTATGAGCGAAATAACTGACTATTTAGTCATTTCCGGAGACGGAGACGAGTTGAAAGCCGATCCATTCGGAGAGAGTCTGGCTTTCGCTTGTGGTGATTGTGGGCATCCGGTAGTAGCGGTGGCTAAAAAAGGGCAGCGCGGTTCGTCTATTGAGAATTCTTCAGTTTGCAGGGGCTGTTGGCAACATTATGTTGTTGAAGTTCGAGAGTCAGTAGAGAAAATTGTGGTGTATCGGGCCCATGAGCTTTAACAAAATCAGGCAGGATACTCCGGGCCTTCGGCCCTCCGTGGGACGTCCTACTTTGTGCACTTTATTGCGCGGGTCGCTGCGCTCCCATTATCGCGCAATAAAGCGCATGTTGTCGGACTGGTTTTCCGCTGCGCTTCAAACCAGCCGCGAATGCGGGCGTTGGGCTCACAAGGAGTGACGATGAGAAAAGTAAAATTTAATTATCTAAAAATGGCCGGCGTATTTACGCTTATTATTGCCTGCATTCACATTGGGTGTATTGTGTTTGGTGGCGATTGGTACAGATTCCTTGGTGCCGGAGAGCAAATGGCAATATTGGCTGAGCAAGGCCACCCTTATCCTACTATTGTTACAAGTATCATTTCAGCAATTCTATTGGTCTGGGCAATGTATGCATTTTCGGGCGCTGGCTTAATAGCTAAACTACCACTTGTGCGGGTTGGTTTGTTTCTAATATCCACTGTTCTATTCGCTCGCGCGCTTGGGTTTTACTTCATAATGCCGGCTTTCCCAGATAATTCGATAACATTCTGGCTAGTTAGCTCGGGCATTTGTTTGTTACTCGGTTTATTCTACGCAATGGGTTTAAAGCAGCGGTGGCACTCAATAGGTGACAAAGCCTAGCAAGCGACTGTGGTGTCAAGCAGCCAGATTTATGTCGCTCTGTCCCCAGTGGGTACCGTCTTTCACCATGGCTTCAGCACTACTATCATCTTTCGCAATCAGGCGGTCAGGGCGACTTTTTATGTTTGCCCTGGTTCACAATGCGCTTGTAAAACTCTCTAATTATTGGGTTTGCAGCAGTGACAGCCCAACATCGGGTTAAGCATTCCCAAGTTCCTTGAAGCTCGAAGCAAGCGATGACAATGCATTTTGTGCAGCGTTGAATTTCAGGTGCGCCGCCTCCGCAGGTATTCGATGACTTCGTGATGGTTGCCGCGAAAGCAGATTCGTTCTGCTTTTTCGGCAATTTGATGGTCGTACATAGGGTCGTAGTAATCCTGCAGTAGCGAATTGATCCAGTCTCTGTGGCGATCTGTACTGCCGTTGGAAAGTTGCTGTTGCAGTGCATCTTGCATAATGGCATCGATCTCCTGAAAGCGCGCTCCGCCGAGACGTTTTGCAATTCTGAACAGGTTTTGACGGAGCGATGCCGCGTACATCTCTTTGCCGCGTTGACGACCAAAAACTTGTATGAATTCGCTACAAAGGTTTATGACATAGTCTTGAAGAATACGATCAACCCGGTTATCGAAATCGTCTTCAAGCCAAATGACGGGGCATTGCTGCATTTTCCGGTGCAGTGAATAGGGGATGGAACATTTGCCGATCAGGCGGCTTTCATCCTCTAGCACAAAGTGATCTTGCTTTCTGGCGCGGCGTTTGAGCAGTTCAATGGCCAGTCTATTCTCGAAGTTGATTTGCGTTGGTTGTGGCGTTGCCTTTTTACCAAAACTGGAGCCGCGGTGATTCGCATGTCCTTCCAGGTCGATGGCATTCGATAGTTGCGCGATAATTTCGGTTTTTCCTGTACCGGTCATGCCGCTCAGAATGGTGAATCGGCAGTCGTGTGCGGCACTTTCCAGCTCATCAATCAAAAAGTTGCGCATTGCCTTGTAGCCACCAGTAATGCGTGGGTAGTCAACACCTGTATCGTGCAGCCATAACTGGCTGATCTGTGAGCGCAGGCCGCCTCGAAAGCAGAATAGGTAGCCCGAAGGGTGCGCGCGGGTAAAGTTTGCCCAGTGTGCAACACGCTCTTCCTTTGTCTTTCCGCTGACCAGTTCATGCCCCAGATTGATGGCGGCCTGCTGGCCCCGCTGTTTGTAGCAGGTACCTACTTGCTGGCGCTCGCTATCCGTCATCAGGGGAAGGTTGGTGGCGGTGGGGAAGGAGCCCCTTGCAAACTCCGCGGGTGCACGGGTATCAATCAAGGGGCGATCATTCAGGAAAATATCCCGATAGTCCGCGGTGTCTGGACGCAGTTTCTTGAAGGCATCCGACCCGCTCATTTCACGAGTACCGCCGGCCCGCCCGCAGCGGGGCTTTTCAGCTCTCCGATAGGGGATAGCTGCAAGTTAAATTTCGTCGCTGCTTTCAGGAACTCGCGTTCGCCTTGCGGATCGACAGCAACCAAGAGGCCGCCGCTGGTTTGCGGATCTGCCAACAGCGATTTTTGCGCTTCTTCGGCAAGCTGTACCCGATGTCCGTAGCTTTCGAAGTTGCGCCCGGTTCCACCTGGAATACACCCCTGATCAATGTAGTAATCCACTCCTTTCATACGTGGTACGGCGTTGAATTCGAGGTGCGCGCAGAGCTGGCTGCCATCGGCCATTTCTACCAGATGCCCAAGCAAACCGAAGCCGGTAACGTCGGTCATGGCTTTCACCGCTGGAAGTTTTGCAAACACGCTTCCGGGGCGGTTCAGAGTGCACATCTGGTCCCGGGCAATACCCGTGTCTTGCGAGCGAAGCTTTCCCTGTTTTTCTGCGGTGGTAAGAATACCGATACCGAGGGGTTTGGTGAGGTAAAGCTTGCAGCCGGCGGTGGCCGTGTCGTTGCGCTTTAGATCCTGCTTATCCACCACGCCGGTAACTGCCAGTCCGAAGATGGGCTCGGGTGCGTCAATGGAGTGGCCGCCAGCGAGGGGAATACCCGCTTCCTTACACACGGTCCGGCCGCCGTGGATCACTTCACGGGCCACTTCCGGCGGCAAGACATTGACCGGCCAACCTAGTATCGCGATGGCCATCAATGGATCTGCGCCCATGGCGTAGATATCACTGATGGCGTTGGTGGCGGCAATGCGGCCGAAGTCGTAGGCATCGTCGACGATAGGCATAAAGAAGTCGGTGGTAGATACCACGCCACGGGTTTCATCCAAACCGTAGACGGCGGCGTCGTCGCGCGATTCATTGCCCACCCAGAGTCGCGGATCTATTTCGGTACTTCCGCTGTTGGCCAGAATCCTGTCCAGCATCGCGGGAGCGATTTTACAGCCACAGCCGGCTCCGTGACTGTATTGGGTCAGACGTATGGATTGGTCGGTACTGGAAACTTGCATACAGGTCTCTTTTGGCCAGGCACCCCGCAACTCGGAGTCTTCGGTGTCAATTGGCGTTCATTTTAGCAGTGGGTGCGTCTGGATTCATTCTGTATGAGTATGGGTGCACTATGGTTTCTTCTGTTTCCAAACGGTTCCGGCGAGCGGCACCCGGATCTATTCTCGAGATAATATGAGGAGCTGAATGTGAAAAAGGACGACTCGCAGCGCACAACCAATGACGCCGGAATTCCGGTTGCCAGTGACGAGTATTCGCTTACTGTGGGTGCAGAAGGCCCCATCATCCTGCAGGACCACTACCTGATTGAACAGATGGCCAATTTCAATCGGGAGCATATTCCAGAGCGCCAGCCCCACGCGAAAGGTTCCGGTGCTTTCGGACACTTTACGGTTACCCGGGACGTGAGTGCATATACCAAGGCCGCAGTATTCCAACCGAATACAAAAACCGATACTTTGATCCGGTTTTCTACTGTTGCCGGAGAGAAGGGCAGCCCGGACACCTGGCGCGACCCACGGGGTTTTGCACTTAAATTTTATACGTCTGAGGGTAACTACGATCTGGTGGGAAATAACACGCCGGTTTTCTTTATCCGTGACCCGATGAAGTTCCAGCATTTTATCCGCTCCCAGAAACGCCGCGCCGATTCCGGCTTGCGCGACCACGATATGCAATGGGACTTCTGGACCCTGTCGCCGGAATCCGCCCACCAGGTGACCTGGCTAATGGGGGATCGCGGTATCCCCAAAACCTATCGGCATATGAACGGCTACTCCAGCCATACCTATATGTGGGTGAATGCCAAAGGGGAGCGCTTCTGGGTGAAATATCACTTCAAGTGCGACCAGGGTGTGGAATGCCTGACGCAGGAGGAGGCGGATCGTATCGCCGGGCAGGATTCTGATGCGCACCGTCGCGACCTGTTTGAGGCCATCGCCAGCGGAGATCACCCCAGCTGGACGCTGCATGTGCAGATCATGCCCTATGAGGAAGCCGAGAACTATCGCTTCAACCCTTTTGATCTGACCAAGGTGTGGCCCCACGGAGACTATCCCCTGCACGAAGTTGGCAAGCTGGTGCTGGATCGCAATCCGACAGATTTCCACACCGAGATCGAACAGGCGGCGTTTGAGCCCAACAATGTGGTGCCGGGTATCGGTTTCAGTCCAGACAAGATGCTGCAGGCACGGGTGTTCTCATACGCGGACGCCCACCGTGCGCGCATGGGGGTCAACTACAAACAGATCCCGGTAAACCGGCCAAAATGCCCGGTGCACAGCTACAGCAAGGATGGTGCATTGCGGGTCGACAATGTTACCGATCCGGTCTATGCCCCCAATAGCAAAGGCGGGCCCAGTGCAAACCACAGCTACACCGAGAAATGGGAAGCCAGTGGTGAATTTATGCACGCTGCCTATACCCCCCACAAAGAGGATGACGATTTTGTGCAGGCGGGCACGCTGGTGCGTGAGGTCATGGACGATGGGGGGAGGGAACGCCTGGTGTCCAATGTGGTGGGGCACCTCTCCGCCGGGGTCTCCGATGAAGTCCTGAAACGCGCTTTCGAGTACTGGCGCAACGTGGACAAGGACATCGGTGACCGTATTGAGAAAGGCGTAAAAGGCAATTGATGCCAAATTGATCGCACGAAGGGCCCGTTCGGGCCCTTTTTATTTGGGGCCGGTGATTTTGCGCTCCCCGGGGCGTTCGGCCGCACACTTCACCGTTTCACGCTTGCAGCTGTCGCGGCAATCCATTTGAATATGGACCGAGTATAAGAATATTGTCGCCATACTGGTGTTCGCTGTCAGCTGGAGTCTCACTTGTCGTTCCTCATTCAGAATCGCACCGTTCATTCCATTCTTGTGAGGCTTGTGCTCGCCGTAATCGCCTACGCTGGGCCTGTTTCCTATGCCCAGGAAACCGCCAGTGGTGACCACGTAAACGTCCGCTGGCTGGCGCCGGATACCTTTGGCCCCGGCGAGGAAACCATCGGATTCTATTTCGAGGTCGACCCCGGCTGGCACGTCTACTGGCGAAACGCCGGCGATTCCGGCGCCGCACCGCGCTTTGATTTTGTCGGTGCCAGCGGCAAGGTTGGCGAGATCCAGTGGCCGTTCCCGGTGCGTTTACCCATCGAGCACCTTACCAATCTCGGCTATGAAGGTGACGTGGCCTACCTGTTCACGGTGACACCGGAAGCGGAGCGTATGGAGCTGGTGGTGAATCTGGAGTGGCTGGTGTGCAAGGTGGACTGCATCCCCGGGTTCGGCGCCATGAGCCTGTCGCGCCCGGTGGCAGACCAGGTGGTGTGGCCGGACGGCGACAAGGCACTGCGGGATCGTTTTGCCGCGCAGGTTCCGCTTGTGGTCAACGGCGACACCGGTTTTCCGTGGTCTGTGCGAAGCGTTACCGCGGAAGCGGACGGCGACAGTCTGCAGCTGGTACTGGAAGCGGGTGAAGGCGCTTCCTCGGAAGCGCCGGCGGTCTTTCCCCTCGATGGGAACCTGCTGACCGCCAAAGCCCCTCAGATCGCACAGTCCGGCAGTACCATCGGCTACACCTTCCAGCGAGTGCCCGGTGCGCCCTTACCGGACAGCACCGGTTTTGTGATCAGCGACGGCACCCGGTCCTGGCAGCTGGAGCAGCTGGATATTCAGGCGGCGGCCACTGCTGCGCCCAGTCCGGTCGATGGCGGACAGCCTCTATGGCTGCTGGTGCTGGCGGCCATTGCCGGTGGCGCTATTCTCAACCTGATGCCCTGCGTGTTTCCGGTTCTGTCGATCAAGCTGTTTGGCCTGGTCGGCCCGGAAAAGCATGCCGGTGAACGTCTGCACGAGGGCCTGCGCTATGCCGCCGGGGTGCTGGTGACCTTTGCTGCGCTGGGAGCGCTGCTGCTGGTGCTGCGGGCCGGTGGCGCAGCGATTGGCTGGGGATTCCAGTTGCAGTCGGCACCGGTGGTGCTGGGGCTGATTCTGCTGTTCTGGGTTATGGCGCTGTCTTTCAGTGGTCTGTACGAATTCGGCCATCACCTGATGAACCTGGCCGGTAACAGCCGCGGCGGCGCCTTCGTCACCGGTGTGTTGGCAGTGTTTGTGGCTGCTCCCTGTACCGGGCCGTTTATGGGGGCCGCGTTGGGTGCCGCCACCTTGCTGCCGGCGTACGGCGCTATGGCGATCTTTCTCGGGTTGGGCATCGGGCTGGCATTGCCGTTTGTTCTACTGTGTGTCTTTCCCGCGTTGCTGAACCGCCTGCCGGCGCCGGGGCCCTGGATGGAAACCCTGCGCCAGTTCCTCGCATTCCCGCTGTATGCCACGGTGATCTGGTTGTTGTGGGTGCTGGGCCGCCTGGTGGGCGAGAGCGGTTGGCTAATCGGGGCCATGCTGATGCTGACCATCGTGTTTGCTTTCTGGCTCGGGCGCCATGGGTTCCGTGGCAGCCGCTGGCTTGCCTGGGGGCTGGTGCTGGCGGCACTGGTATTGAGTTTTGGTGCCGCCAACAAGCTGCAGCACAGTGGCGCCGCAGGAGCGGCACTGGCGCAGGAGAGCAGCGATTGGCAGCCCTACGATCGCAGTGCGATTAATCAGGCATTGTCCCGCGAACAGGGCGTATTTATCGACTACACCGCAGCCTGGTGTATTACCTGTCAGGTGAACAAAAAGCTGGTGCTGGAGTCGCAGGAAGTTGAGGCGCTGTTCCGGGAGAATGACGTGTATCTGGTGCGGGCCGACTGGACCGACCAGAACCCGGAAATCACCCGGGCGTTGGGAGAGTTGGGGCGCAACTCGGTACCGGTTTACGCCTGGTATGCACCGGGAGAAATGGAGCCAGTATTGCTGCCGCAGATTTTGAAAGCGGACATGATTGAAGCCCTGTTCGACAACAAGTAATTCTTTACCCTATTTTCAACCAAGAGGATGCGTCATCGTGAATACTCAGCGTGTAAGTGGTAAACGGTCTTTTCGTCAATTTATCAGCAGTGTCGCGTTGTTTGCGCTACCGGCGTTGGCCGTGGCTGTTGCGATTCCCGGCGAGCAGGCACCGGCATTCAGTGAGGTGGATGCAAAAGGTGAGACCCGCAGCCTGGAAGACTACAAAGGTCAGTGGCTGGTGCTGGAGTGGTTCAACAAGGACTGTCCTTATGTGAAGAAACATTACGGTAGCGGCAATATGCAGGCACTGCAGAAAAAATACACCGACCAGGACATCAACTGGCTAACCGTTATCTCTTCTGCGAAAGGCAAGCAGGGCTACCTGGAGCCGGCGCAGGCATTGGAAGTGGCGGAGAGCCACAAGCTCGCGGCAAGTGCTCCCTTCCTGTTGGATAGCGACGGCAGTATGGGGCGCGCGTACGGGGCCAAGACCACGCCACATATGTTTATCATCAACCCCGAAGGGCAGGTAGTTTACGCCGGTGCGATCGACGATAACGACTCGGCGAACCCTGCAGTGATCCCCAACTCCAACAATTATGTGGCCGCAGCATTTGATGCAGCATTGAAAGGCGAGCAAGTGGCGGTGGCTTCGAGTCGTGCATACGGCTGTAGCGTCAAGTATTGATTTCGTTGTCGTTTAATCACAAGCCGTGCAAATAACAAGGCCCTCGGGGAAGTATCCCTGAGGGCCTTTTCAGTTGGTGCTCTTAGTTCCCGGGTACGGAAATCAGTTCGCCGTACAGGTGGGCTCTACATAGCTTCCGGTATGAGTACCCTGTAAACCGAAGCTGGCACTCGCACCGGGCTGTAGGTTGCCGTTCCATGCCAGATTGCTAACGGTGACCAGAGTGCCCCCATTTTCTGCGGTGAAGTTGCCACCCCAGCCGCTGTCAAAGGTATTGCCCCCGCTGAAGTTCAGTTTGACCTCCCAGCCGCTTACCGCGCTGTCGCCGTTGTTGGTGACAGTGATGGTGTTCAGTACAAATCCGTCTGCCCAGCTGTCGGCTTCACCGGGTTCACAGGCAATGTCGGACTCCGGTTCTGGATCCGGTATCACTTCCTCAACCACCTGAATCTGTACGCTATCCGTTGCAGACAATTCGATACCCGCGCTGTCCACGGCGACAAGCTCTAACAGGTAGCTACCTGTTTCTGCCGGCGCAGTAATGGTGGTGGGGCTGCTATCCGCACTGGCGACCAGACCACCATCGATATAGATGTTGGCGCCGCTGCTTTTGCGCTGGTTGAAGGCTACGGTAATGGTTTCTTCTACCAGGTATTCACTGCCGGAAGTCGGCGTCACGATATCCAGCACCGGACTGTCGTTGCCGTAAAACTCGCTTACGGTAATACCTGTTTCACTGCTGCCAAGTGGCACCTGGTGATCCAGGCCTACAAACTTGCCATCGGTGTTCTGCCACAGTGCCGGTTTGAGCAGAGCGTACTTTTCTTCATCCCAGGTTTTCCAGTCATAACCCCAGAGACCGCCGGTATCCCCGGAGTTGGGATTCAAGCACCAGAAGGTATGGTGCAGCTTGTGCTCCACAATCAGATCACGGGCATAGGTCATCCATTTTTCGTTCTGACCGCCGTCCATAAAGCCGCCCCATTCACCGAACAGTAGCGGCGAAACTCCCTGCTCATACAGGTAGAACCAGTTATCTCTCCAGGCGTCCTCCATCAGGGACTCATAAGTAAAGTCCGGCTCAAACCAGGGCTGAAGGTAGACAGACGGACCGTAGATATGGGGGGAGTAGACCAGCTGATCCTGGTGCGGGCCGAGATCGATCGGGTGATCTGCCACACCGCGGAGGTTGCCGCCCCACCAGTAGTTGTGAAAATCTTTACTGGAATCGCTGTCCCAGGTTACGCCGTCCTTCGGGAAAGACTCGATGCCTTCGCACAGAACCAGCACCTTGGGGTTGATGGTGAGAATACGCTTGGACGCGGTTTCGCAGGCGTATTTCCAGTTATTTTCGTCGGTGGAGCTATCCCACTTGGCGTAGGGAGAATCCGCCCAGGGTTTTCCGTGAGGTTCGTTTTCAATATCGAATGCGATGACGGTGTCATCATTTTTATAGCGATCCGCCATCCACTCCCAGGTTTCGTAGAAAATTTCGGAAGTGAGTTCTTCGTTGTACCACATGGGCGCGAAGTGACCGGAGTTATCCGCTTTGGCACTGTGTACATCCACCATGATTTTAATGCCGTATTTTTTAGCAAGCGCCACTGTGGTGTCGAAAATCTCAAGTGTGGTTTTCCCGGCAATTTCCGGGTTGGCGTAGTCGTTGATGCTCGGCACTGCGGCCATACCGCTTTGCCACTCGTAAATCAGTTCCGTGGAAATGGGCACACGGAGAATATTGATACCGCGGCTGGCGATATCCGCCATAGCGTTTTCGAGGTTTATTGCCCACAGGCCGTGAAATACCCGCTCACTGGCGTTGAATCCGAACCAGTTGGCGCCGGTCAGCCATACCGGATTGCCCTGTTGATCGACAATCTGGTTGCCTTCCACTCGCAGCCAATCGTCGTCCGGCAGTGCTTCGGCAAATGATGGTGCAGAGAGAGACGTGGCCAGCGCAGTGGCCAATGAAAGTGTTGTCAATGTCTTCATTGTATTTTCAAGACTCTAATGAATATTTGAAGAGAAACGGAAAAACACCCGACAGACGCGATGGTCTGTCGGATGCTCATTGTGGGCGCTACCGGATATCAGTCAGCGCTACAGGTCGGCAGGGCGAAGTCGCCATTGTGTCCGCCCTGGAAGCCGGCACTGGCAGAGGCGCCCGGTTGCAGGTTTCCATTCCAGGCGGCGTTGGTGACGCTGACACTGCGGCCATCGGAGGACAGTTGGAACTCGCCGTTCCAGCCATTCACGATGCTGATGGGGTTGGCAAACGTAAGCGTTACTTCCCAGCTGCTGATGGCGCTATCACCGTTGTTTTCCACAACGATGTCATTGATGACAAAGCCGGTGTTCCAGCTGTCGGCAGCGTCCACGGAGCACTGCACACCTTCTCCACCACCGGAAGATTGCTCTTCCACGACGATGGAAACGCTGTCGGTGGCGCTAAGCTCTTCACCATCGTCCACAGCGCGTACTTCGATCACGTGGTTGCCGAGTGAGGGGGCGTCAATTACCAGATCGGTGGCACCATTGGCACTGCCGGTGAGCGCTCCGTCCAGGTACAGGTTTACACCGTCTGCGTATTGCAGGGTGTACTGCACGGTAATGTCTTCCCCTTCCTCAAAGGTACTGCCGTTTGCCGGCGAGGTGATGCTGACCGCAGGGATGGGCGGGGACTCTACATCGATGGTCACGGTGGCCGGTGCGGAAACAGCGCCGGCATCGTCACTGACGGTGTAAGTGAAGCTGTCGATACCGAAGAAGCCGGCATCCGGCGTGTACAGCAGTTCTGCGCCAGTGCCACTCAGGCTGCCGTTACCCGGGGAGGTTTCCACGGTGTAGCCGGTGATACTGCCGTCGCGATCGCTGCCGGACAGGGTCACCATTACCTGGGACTCGAATCCGGTCTCAACGGAAACGTCGTTAGCCACCGGAACACAGTTCACACCGGAGCTGCCGCCGCAACCTTCACCGGGCTCCTCGCCCCAGACCAGATTGCCGTCGTCGTAGAGGGCAATGCGCGGCGCTTGTTCACGGCTGCTGCCGTAGTTGTCCCAGGACGGATCATTGCTCTGATCCCAGGGCAAACCTTCGCGAACGCCAATGCGGAATTGGGATTCCTTTTTGCTATCGGACTGGCCGCCGGGGAAGATATCCACACCCTCGAAAGACACTTCGACGTAGTAGATATTGTCTGCGGGATCACCCCAGGGGTGTGGGCCGGTAAAATCACTGCCCTGGTTGTAGGCGGTATTCAGTTCCAGGTCACTGGCTGAATAGCCGGCATCCACCAGCTCGGAAATATCCACCCAGTAACGCAGACTCAGGTTGTCGGTCAGACGTGCAGGCCAGGCGCTGCGGTTATGCGGGCGTGCGCTGATTTCGGTGTGGCGGGGGCCGGTGGAATTCAGTTTTGCATCAACGAAGAATTCGGTATCCCGCTCCTCCGGTGCCGGGAAGCTGTCTTCGGGAATCGGGTTGCCGCCGAAGTCCATCCACAGGCGCGCCAGGGCGCCGGTGAAGCCGGCGTTATAGTCGGTCGCCACTTCGTTGAGGATGTAATCGCCGCGGTCGTTTTCAAAACCATCGCTGGTATCCGGGCCGCCCACCAGCGCACCCACCAGAGTATGGCGGTTATCCACCGGGTCAGACAGGCTGTCGTTCCAGGAGCCGTGTGCGGTGCGGTGGTGCGGTGATGTGGGATACACGGAGCCATAGCCGATCTGATAGCTCATATTCATCGGGTTGTCGCCGAGGATGTATTCCATCTGGCTGACGGCGAAGTCGTAGTAAGTCTGTGCCTTGGGGTTGTCCGCATCGTTCGCTTTCAGGTAGTCGGAATAGATCAGCGCGATGAAAGCGGTGTTGGAGGCGTAACGGGCGGCGCCCCAGCGATCCAGGTGCGCCAGGCCACCGGGGGTATAGGTTACGCGGTTGCCTTCATAGCCGGTGGTCCAGTAATCCAGCCAGCGCTCGGCGTCAGCGCGATATTGGGGGTTGTCGGTGAGCATGGACATCAGCACGTAGCTGCCATAGCCCTTGTCGTCCCAGGCGTGGGTCCATTTGTAAGAGCGCACTGGCGACTGTGGCTCGGTGGAGAGGTTGTCGTAATAGCTGTTGGCTTTGTCCAGATAGGACTGGTCGCCAGTGGCGCGATAGAGCCACGCCGCGCCCCAGACCAGCTCGTCGTTATAACCGCTCCAGGAATTGTAAAACGCGGTGGCATCGGTGATGCAGTCGCTGTATTTCCCGCGATAGTTATCGGCAAAACTGTAAAGTTGCTTGGCGTGCTCCAGCAGGGTTGCTGAATACTGTGGGTCGGAATTTTCAAAAACCATGGAAATCGCGGCCAGTGCCGCAGCGGTTTCACCGGCCAGATCCGAGCCCGGACAGTTCTCGTCAATTTTGTAGGATGGCCGCGCCATCTGCATCACTTCCGCAGAGCCCCACCAGGCGTGATCCACGGCACCTTCGCCCACCTGTCCATACAGTTCGTTCGGCGCGGTATGCGCTTTTACGAAATAGTCGGCGACAAATTTCAGGTTATTTTTCAGGTGTTCGAGCTGACCGGTCTGTGCATAGGCTGCCTGGTTCTCAACGGCACCCCAGGCGAGCATGGTCGCGGTTGCTGCCATCGGGAAACCGAACTTTACATGGTCACCTGCGTCGTACCAGCCACCGGTGAGGTCGACGTTGTTGTCGGCACCGTCCTGCATGCCGGAGTCGCCGCGCCATTCGTTGCGGTTCCAGCCTGGAATGGGGCCGGATTGCTGGGCTTCGTAAAAATAAATGGATTTTTGCAAAGCTTCACCGTAGTTGGCGGCGACGGCACCCGATGAAAACAGGCCCGCACCGATCATGCTCGCACCGGCGATCGCGGCAGCGAGCGGTTTAGAGGTTCTTGTCATTCGCTTCATGGGACTTCCTTAATTTTTAATATTTATCAGCGGGCACAGTTCACTGCCCTGCGAATCTATGGTTCGCAAGAAAAGGACGTCTAAGGAATGACTGGCGAAACGAATTTTCTGCCAGTGTTATTGAAGTGTGACGAGCTCCCCGTTGTTACGGAGACAGGGGTGGGGAGGACAGGTGTGACAGTGGTTAATTATATGGCTGACAGCGTTTTACATATGGCCGAAGTCAGCATAGTTAGATCTTTCGTACCAATTATGTATGGGGGCATGGTGTACACCAGCTTTCCAAACGGTCTCAGCCAGATGCCCTCATTGATCAGGCTTTCCTGCAGCGTTTTATTATTTACCGGTTGCTGCATTTCCACGACACCAATGGCTCCCAGTACGCGCACATCGGCCACGCCGTCGGCACTCTTCAGTGGTGCCAGCTCTTGTCTAAGTTGGCTTTCGATATCGGTAACTTGTTGTCGCCAATCATTTTTCAGAAGTAGTTCAATACTGGCATTGGCCACGGCGCAGGCCATTGGGTTGCCCATAAACGTGGGGCCGTGCATGAATACGCCGGCTTCGCCGTTGCAGATGCCATTGGCGACCTTGTCGGTGCACAGGGTGGCGGCGAGGGTCATGGTGCCGCCGGTGAGGGCTTTGCCTAGGGTGAGGATGTCGGGGGAAATTCCGGCGTGTTCACAGGCGAACATTTTGCCGCTGCGGCCGAAACCGGTGGCGATTTCGTCGGCGATCAATAACAGGTCGTGCTGGTCGCAGAGTTCTCGCACGCGCTTTAGATATTCCGGGGAATAAAACCGCATGCCGCCGGCGCCCTGGACGATGGGCTCTAAAATGACGGCGGCGATCTGCTGGTGATTCTGTTCGATTAGCTGTTGCAGTTCGGCGGTGTCCTGCTCTGTGCAGGGTTCTTCGAACTTTGGTTTGGGGGCCGGGGCAAACAGGTGTTGGGTGAGCTGGCTGGCAAACAAATGGTGCATGCCGGTGACGGGGTCACAGGTGGCCATGGCGCCGAAGGTGTCGCCGTGGTAGCCGTTGCGCAGGGCCAGCAGTTTGTTTTTTTCCGGTTTGCCCTGGGAGTGCCAGTATTGCAGGGCCATTTTGATGGCGACTTCCACGGAGACGGAGCCGGAGTCGGCGAGGAAGACTTTTTGCAGTGGCTCGGGGGTGAGGGCGACGAGTTTTTTACACAGTTCGATGGCGGGTTCGTGGGTGAGGCCGCCAAACATGACGTGGCTCATTTTTTCCATCTGGTTTTGCATGGCGGCGTTCAGTTCGGGAACGTTGTAGCCGTGCAGGGTGCTCCACCAGGAGCCCATGCCGTCGATCAATCCGCGGCCGTCTTCCAGGTAAATTCTGACCCCTTCGGCTCTTGTGACGGGATAAACAGGCGGTGGATTAATCAGGGAGGAGTAAGGGTGCCAGATGTGGTTTTTATCGAACTCTAGATCCATCATGGTGCTGTTGGGTGGTCTTCTTAAGCAAGTGTGGTGGCGGTGAAGCGCCGGGTATCTGCTTTTGAAACCGCTGTGAACCCATCCCTGGGCGCTGCGTCGCAAACATCCTGTTTGCGACGCTTTCAAAAACAGATCCCCGGCACTCCCCCTTCAATTCAAATATTTTTACTTCGAAAGCTTTCGTCTACCGTCATTCCGGCGCAGGCCGGAATCCAGAGCTACGAAGCCGGTAATCAAGCCAATTCCCGCAGAACTTTAAGCGGCGGCTGACTAACCGCACTGCGACACGCCAGCGTACCAGCAGTACCAACCAGCAATGCCCCAACCAGCGGCCCAAGCAGCCAGAGTCCCGGGTGGAAATTAAACGGCATATCAAATACCCGCTGGGTCAGCACCGCCAGTGTGGCTTCGGTACCAAACGCCGCAAGTATTCCCGCGGCAATCCCCAGCAAGCCAAATTCAATCATCAGGCTGCGAATCAGCAGTTGGCGGCGGCCGCCCAGTGTGCGGATTACGGCGGCTTCCTGCAAACGTTCAGCGATGCTGGCGCGGACGCCGGCGATCAATACGAGCACGCCCGCAACGAGCATGAGGGCGAGTACGGACTCGACGGCGATGGCGACCTGGCCGATGGTTTCGCGGATATTCTCCAGGATTTTGTCCAGTTCGATGATGCTGACACTGGGGAAGTTTTTCACCAGTTCGTTGACGAACAGTTTGTCTTCCGGCGGCAGGTAGAAGCTCTGGATGTAGGTGGCAGGGAAGGTGTCGAGGCTTCCGGGGGCGAACAGCATGAAGAAGTTGGGGCGCATGCTGTTCCAGTCGAGGGTGCGCAGGCTGGTGATGGTGGCTTCGGTCTCGAGGCCGCCGATGGAGAAGCGCAGCACGTCACCGAGGCTGAGGCCGAGGCGGGCGGCGACTTCGACTTCGACGGAGACTCCTTCATCGAGGTCTTCACTCCACCATTCGCCGGCGACGATTTTGTTGTCGGCGGGGAGGGTGTCGGTCCAGCTCAGGTTGAGTTCGCGGCGGATGGAGCCGTCTTTGTTTTCACGCTCGTCGACGGGAGTGCCGTTCACGGCGATGAGGCGGCCGCGCACCATGGGGTAGAACTCGGTGCCCTCGAGGTTTTTGCCTTCCACCTTGTCTTTCACGCCGTCCAGTTCGTAGGGGGCGATGTTGACGAGGAAGTGGTTGGGGGCGTTTTCCGGGAGCTGCATTTGCCATTCGTCGATCAATGCAGTGCGCGCGTAGTACATGGCGAGCATGGCGAGCAGGCCGGTGCCGAAGGCGGCGATCAGCAGGGTGTTGAAGCCGGCGCGGCGCTGCAGGCTGCCCAGCGCAATGCGCCAGCTGCCGCCGAGGGAGGCGAGTCGTCCGCGCACCAGCAGGCGATTGATCAGGGCGGCGCCGGCGACCAGCAGGCCGAGGCCGGCGAGCAGGGCGACGGTGATGGCGATGCTGCCGGAGAGCCACCAGATCAGCAGCAACATGGACAGGGGGCCGGGGATCAGCCCGAACCATTCCCGTTTGTCCGGGTTGCTCCAGTCCTGACGCAGGGTCTGCATGGGATCCGTCTGGGCGAGGCGGAACAGCGGTGGCAGGGCGAAGCCAATCACGCAGGCGAAGCCGGTGGCAAGGCCCACCAGTAGCGGTTGCAGGCCGCTGGGGGGCGGGGTAACCGGGAAGAAGCCTTCCAGCAGGTTTACCGCCTGTGCCTGGATCAGGGAGCCGAGCGCAAGGCCGATGGCGGTGGCGATGAGTGCCAGGGCGGTCATCTGGCCAATGTAGATGCCGAGGATTTTGTTTTTGCCGGCGCCGAGGCTTTTCATCACTGCCACGTAGTTGGCGTGACGCAGTCCGTAGCGACGGGCGGCGAGGCCGACGGCGACGCTGGCGAGTAGCACCGCGAGACTGGCCGCCAGGAACAGGAAGCTCTCGGCGCGGTCCAGGGTGCGGGCGACCCGCGGCTGGCCTTCTTCCAGGTCGATCACCCGCTGGTGCTCGGTGAGTTGGGGTTTGAGCCAGTCGAAATACCGGTTCAGCGCGGCGTCGTCACCGGCAAACAGATAGCGATAGGTGACGCGGCTGCCGGGCTGTAGGATGTTGGTGGCGGCGAGATCCGACTGGTGCATCATCAGTCGCGCACCCATGGAGAAGAGGTTGGCACCGCGGTCCGGTTCGTGGTCGAGGATACCGGCGACTCGGAAATTGCTGTCACCCAGCTGCAGGTCGTCGCCGATCGACAGATTCATCAGCGGCAGCAGGCGCGCTTCCAGCCACACTTCACCGGGAGGTGGACCCTGCTGGACCTCGCGGGAAATGTCATCCGCGTTTGCGCGCATTTCCAGGTGGCCCACCAGCGGGTAGTCATCGCTGACCGCTTTCACCGAGGCGAACTGGAATTCATCCCCGGCGGAGAGCATGGAGGCAAAGGCGGTGGTCTGGGCCTGCTTCAGCCCCAGTTCATCGGCCTTGCTCAACCATGCCTGCGGGACTTCCTTGCTGCTCTGTACCACCCGCTCCGCCGCCAGAAAGCTCTGGGACTGGATATACATAGCGCGGGTAAGGCGGTCGGAAAAGTGGGCGATTGCGGTGACACAGGTGACCGCCAGCACCAGGGCGGTGGCGATCAGCGCCAGCTCGCCGCCGCGCCAGTCGCGGCCGAGGAGTTTCAGCGGCAGCATCAGGCGGACACCTCCGCTTGATCACCAAACTGGTCGCCTGAAAAAGAGTCGGGGATGTCGGCGGTAGTGATCTCTCCGGCCGCCATGCGCAGGTGGGCACCGCAGCGCTCGGCGAGGCGCTGTTCGTGGGTAACCAGCACCAGAGTGGTGCCGGTCTCGGCGTTGAGGTTGAACAGCAGGTCGATAACCTTTTCACCGTTGTGGGCGTCCAGGCTGCCGGTGGGTTCGTCGGCGAACAGAATGCCGCTATCTATTCCAGAAGAGGTGTCAGAACCCTGGTTGGCAATGCTACAGAATGCTCGGGCGATGGCGACGCGCTGCTGCTCGCCGCCAGACAGCTGACGCGGGTAGTGGTGCAGACGGTGGGCGAGGCCGACGCGCTCTAAAAATTCCTCGGCGCGCTTGCCCGCGTTGCGCTCTCCGCGCAGTTCGCTTGGCAGCATGACGTTTTCCTGCGCAGTGAGGCCCGGCAGCAGCTGGAATGTCTGGAACACGAAGCCGACGCAGCGGGCACGCAGTGCCGCGCGCTGCTCTTCGTCCATGGCGGTGATTTCCTCGCCGGCAAGCCAGATTTTACCTTCAGTGGGGCGGTCGAGACCCGCCAGGAGGCCCAGCAGGGTGGATTTACCCGAGCCGGAGGCGCCGGTGATGGCGAGGCTCTGGCCGGCGGGAAGTTGCAGGGAAATGTCGTTCAGAAGTGTCAGCGGCCCCTCGCTGGTGCTGACCCGGTGTTGAAGGTTTTCGGCTTTGAGCATCACTGACATGGCAAGTCCCTGAAATTTCGGCAAAATGCGCTTTAGATTTAGTAGTGGAGAGTATGACATGGCGGCAGTTTTTTTCCGGCACCTTGCCCCCGGTTTTGTCTCGCGTGGCCTGCTGTTGATCGTTTTGCTTTACGGGCTGGCGGCCAAAGCGGATGAGCCGGCTGCAAAAGAGGGCACCCTGTTGATATTGGGTGACAGCATCAGTGCGGCCTACGGGCTCGATGAGCGAGAAGGTTGGGTGCAATTGCTGCGCGACCGCCTCGACGAGCAGGGGCTGGCGGTGAAGGTGGTCAATGCCAGTATCAGTGGCGAGACCTCTGCCGGTGGCCTGACCCGGCTGCCGCGCCTGCTGAGTGAACATTCACCCGACTGGCTGGTGCTGGAGCTGGGGGGCAACGATGGCCTGCGTGGCTATCCGCCACGGGCGCTGCAGCAGAACCTTCTGCGGATGGTGAAGCTGGCCCGGGAGGGTGGTGCCGAGGTGCTGATCCTGGGTATGCAGATGCCGCCGAACTATGGCAAGGCGTATACCAAGGCGTTTGCGGCGGTCTATCCGAAGGTGGCCGAGGAGCAGCAGGTGCCCCTGGTGCCGTTCTTCCTGGAGACGGTGGCGCTGGTGGATGGCGCCATGCAGACCGACGGGATTCACCCCACCGCCAAGGCCCAGCCGGCGCTGCTGGATCACGTGTGGCCCTGCCTGGAAACCATATTGAAAGGCAATGGGAATACCCAGTCCGATAGCCTGTGCACTTCCTGATCGGAAAGCGTACAATCGCGCCCTGAATTTTTTGAGATTTACCCATGTCTGATCTGGAAAACCGCCGCGAGCGGCTGGAATTCAACAAGCTGCAAAAGCGCCTGCGTCGCAATGTGGGCAAGGCGATCGCCGACTTCAATATGATTGAAGAGGGCGACAAGGTGATGGTGTGCCTGTCCGGAGGTAAGGATTCCTACGCGATGCTGGAAATCCTGATGAACCTGCAGAAGACCGCACCGGTGCACTTTGAGCTGGTGGCGGTGAATATGGATCAGAAGCAGCCGGGTTTCCCGGAGCACATCCTGCCGGAGTACCTGCAGTCCATCGGTGTGCCTTATCACATCGTGAACAAGGACACTTACAGCGTGGTGAAAGAGGTGGTGCCGGAAGGCAAGACTACCTGTGGCCTCTGCTCGCGCCTGCGCCGCGGCACCCTGTACGGCTTTGCCGAGGAGATTGGCGCGACCAAGGTGGCACTGGGGCACCACAAAGACGATATCGTCGAGACGCTGTTTCTGAATATGTTCTACGGCGGCCGCCTCAAGGCGATGCCACCGAAACTGCGTGCGGACGACGGGCGCAATATTGTGATTCGCCCTCTGGCCTATTGCCGCGAAACGGACCTGATCGCGTTTGCGGATCACAAGCAGTTTCCGATTATTCCGTGCAACTTGTGCGGCAGTCAGGAGAATCTGCAACGCCAGGCGATCAAGGGCATGCTGAATGATTGGGACAAGAAGTTTCCCGGCCGCAGCGACAATATTTTTGCCGCACTGACACGGGTATCGCCATCACAGCTGGCGGATCGGGATCTTTATGATTTCGAGAGCCTGGAACTGGACCGCTCTAGACCCGCGCCTGCGGCGGACGCGCGTGCGATCGAGCAGTATGTCGACTCCTGGATACCGGAAGATGCGCGCAATGAGGACCCGGAGCAGCCTGCGGAGACGCCGGCGCAGCCGATGTATATTGAGGCGCGGAATCTGTAGCGCCGTCATCCTCTACTAGCAGGCAATCGGTCTTGTTACCGTTTGCTCCCTCAACAGCCGTGGTGTTTACTGCGGCTGTTTCGTTTTCGGTCTCGCTGTTTTCTGTCTCGGGGCTTTCCGTGGGTTTTACCAGTTTGCTGTAACTGTCCACGAAATCCCGCAGGCGAGCGCTGGGGCCATGGTGGAAATGTTTTTTCCACAGTTTGGCCATTTTCGGCAGGTTTTCACTTTCTACAGATTCGATACCGGCGGCGCGGTACACCAGCCAGGCGATGGCGGTCGCGTAACGTAGGTTGGTGGCCAGTTCGGCGTGGGGGTGCTGCAGGAAGTCGCGCTGGCTGGCGAGACCGCGCACTTTGGAGGCGAGCGGGGGGAAGTTGATCAGGTATTTATCCCAGATCTGTCGGTGGGTACTGGGGAGAATCTGGAAGATCCCCATACCGTGGCGCCGGCCCTGCTTGAGGTGGAACCCCAGTTCGGACTCTTGTGCGGCAGTGCCGAGCAACAGGGCTTCCATCCCCGGAGACCAGGCGCGCAACTGCTTTAAAGTGGGACGAACGACGAACAGGCGCAGTTCGTCCAGACAAATACCCATAGTGTTTTCGCTTTCCCTAACTGCTCAGTCTGTAACTGCCATCCTTGGCGGCTTTTGGTAACTGTACATACCCTTGGTTTAGTTTGTGGATTGAGTAACCGCCAGCGAATGGGTAGATTTACGCGCAATAAAGACCAATAACGATGGATTCAGCCTATTCTTTCGCGGGACGTGGCTTTATCTGCCAAATATGACGGGGAATCCCAAATGTCTGGACAATGGCTTGTCGCCCTAACGTTTATTGCTTATCTCGCACTGATTCTCGCCATCGGCGTGTACGCCTACCGGCGCACCAAGGATGCCAGTGACTACTTTCTCGGCGGCCGCTCGCTGCCGCCCGCGGTTGCTGCGCTGAGTGCCGGTGCTTCCGATATGAGTGGCTGGCTGTTGCTCGGGCTACCCGGTGCAGCCTACGCAACCGGGCTCTCTTCCGGCTGGATTGCCATCGGTCTGTTCAGCGGGATTGTGCTGAGCTGGACCACCATGGCGCGCCGACTGCGCATTTACACCTACGCGCTGGATGATTCCCTCACCGTGCCCGCGTATCTGCACCGCCGCTTCAATCTATCGACCCCCTGGCTGCGCACCATCTGCGCATTTTTCATTTTGCTGTTCTTCCTGTTCTACGTGGCGTCCGGCCTGATTGCTGGCGGCAAGTTATTCGAGACCGTATTTGGCTGGGACTATCAGTGGGCAGTGGTGATCGGCGCAATTGCGGTAATTTCCTATACCCTGTTTGGCGGTTTCCTCGCGGTGTCCTGGACCGATGTGTTTCAGGGATTGCTGATGAGTCTCGCGCTGGTCATCGTCCCGGTCATGGTGATTTCCGACGAGGGTGGCTGGGGGAGTGCCTGGGCAACCATGCAGACGGAGCACCCGGAACTGATGCACTGGATGACGGACAACACCGGCGCCACCCTGGGGGTGGCCGCGGTGTTGAGTTCTCTGGCGTGGGGACTGGGGTACTTTGGCCAGCCGCATATCCTTGCCCGCTTCAAGGCGCTGCGACACCCGGATGATATGCCGGCCGCGGCGAGTGTTGCCGCTATCTGGTCTCTGGCCGGCTTTCTCGGCGCCATGTGTGTGGGCCTGTTCGGCCACCTGGAGCTTACCGCGACATTGCCGGATGGCGAACGGATCTTTATGGCCCTGGTGGAGTCTCTATTTCACCCACTGGTTGCCGGTATTCTGCTGGCGGCGATCCTGTCGGCGATCATGAGCACCGCAGATTCCCAGTTACTGGTGTCATCCGCGGCGCTGGCAGAAGATATTTACCATGTGTGGTTCGGCAAGCAGGCATCGTCCGAAAGTATCGTGAAAGTAGGCCGCTGGGCGGTTGTGGCGCTGTCGCTGATTGCCGTAGGTGTGGCGATGGATCCTGGATCCAAGGTCCTGGATGTGGTCGCCTATGCCTGGGCCGGGCTGGGGGCTGCCTTTGGCCCAGCAATACTGATCAGCCTCTACTGGTCGCGTATGACCGGTGCGGGTGCGATTGCAGGGGTTCTGGTCGGGGGTATAACCGTAGTGGTATGGAAACAGCTCTCCGGTGGCATCTTCGATATATACGAGCTTTTACCGGGATTCGTACTCTCCGCAGCTGCTATTGTTTTAGTAAGTGCCGTGACGCATTGCCCTGAAGGAATTTCAACGCGCCACCGTCAATTACTGGGGCAAAAGCAGTAGTCTGATCGCGGTGTTCGCGCAACTTTGCGCAATTGATCGGTGGTGCCGCGGCTGGAGTAGTTGGAGTGATCGAAGTACACCTCGGTGATATCACTCGGTTGCATGTGGATGTAATCGTCAATGCAGCCAACCAGAGGCTCCTCGGCGGAGGCGGTGTGGACGGCGCCATTCATCGCGCGGCTGGCCCGGAACTGATGGAGGCTTGTCGCGCCATTGGCGGCTGCCCTGTCGGGGAGGTGCGCGCTACCGCAGGCTATCGACTGCCGGTGAAGCGTATTTACCACACTGTCGGTCCGGTCTGGCGCAGTGGCAATCTGGGGGAGCCGGAGTTGCTTGCCAGTTGCTACCGCCAGTGCCTCAATCTTGCGCGGCGTGAACACGCCCATTCCATTGCATTCCCTGCCATCAGCTGTGGTGTCTACGACTACCCCCCGGAGCTTGCAGTAGAAATTGCCGTTGAGCAGGCCCAAAACCATCTCGACCGCGACGGCGGTCCCCGCCACATTATTTTCTGCTGCATTGACGAAGATATGGCAGAGCTCTATCGCATGCAGTTGGACGCCTGCGTGCGTCGTTGAATACGATTTTTATCCGTCTTGAAAGACTTGTGAGCGTACCAGTTAGCCGAAGGAATTTACGCACAGTTTTGTGCTGATGGGTCGGTTAACTGGCACTGCCGTAACAGTCAGCGAGTCTGGCAAAAATAATCGGTAAATTTTCCACAGTTTTTGCTATTTCATCTCGCGCCCGGCTTTGCCGGGCATCACTCTTCTTTTAGAATTTCTCCCTTAAGGATTCGCGCAGGTGGCACCATCGTTCCAGGTTTGTGCTTGGTGTTGGTGTTTTTGCGCATGGGAAAGGGAAAGTTCATGCAGGTGTATGTAGAAAATAAACGTGGCCAACGGTTTCGGGTGCTTGAGGGCTGGCAAAGCGCTCGTACTGTTTTCGAGAATGACGCTGCTGCCGAGCTGCTGATTTCTTTCCCTCCCGCCGCGCTCGATCAGATTTACGATCAGTTTCTTGCTCATCGGGCTCAGTGCTCGGTCGATACACATACCCTCGGCGGCGGTGCCTCTCACCTGCTCTCAGAATTTCCCGGTGTACCTACCCATTTTTCCAGCGAGCACAAAGCGGTGTATACCGCAGTTCGCAAGCACCAGATACTGATTGAAGAGGCTCCCTTCGGCGAAGCGGTTTTGGAAGAGCGCCAGTCCGGTATTCGCCACAAGATTCGCCTCGCCCTGCAGAAAATAGTTGCGGAAGAACGCGTTGAAGCCGCACGCATTCAGGCGGTACACGAAAAGCGCAGTGAGTTGGAAAAAGTTGGCGCGCATATTGCTCGGGGTGCCCAGGGCTTTGGCGAGGCGGTTTGGGGGCTCGCCGTGTGGGTCAAGGATGTTGCCGAAGTGGCGATGGTGGTCAGGTCCACTCGAGTGCAGTACGAAATGCTCGGTGCCACATATGACTACATTGCGCACGACAGAAGTTTCGAGGCATCCGGCAGTGAATATCTGGGCGAAGTGAAAAAAGAAGTGGTCGATGTCCTCGGCTTCGACCCGTCCACCATTACCGCAGAGCAGCTAAAACAGGCCTTTGAAATCGCCGAGCTGATCTACGACGATGCCACGTTACGCAGTGATATCGGCCGCTTTGCCAAGGATTACGTCAAGGCGCAACACAGCCTGGAAATTTCTGAATTTGCCGGTGGCGGCGTTTTTGAAATCGTACTGACGATTGTTCTCGCCGCATTTACCGGCGGAGTTGGCGCCGCTGGAGCCATGGCCAAAAATGCGCGCCTGATGTTCCGTTTCAAGGATGTGGGCGACTTGTTTCTGGATTTTGCGAAGTTTCAGAAGCAGCGCAAGTTACTTCAGAAAAAACGTGGTGCCAAAACTAAAGGTGCTCCTTTTGATGGCCTCCAGTCCGAAGAAGTGTCCGTCTCCAAGCCAGCTCCCAATGGTGCTGGTTCGACGTCAAAAAACCAGGGATCTTCTGCGAAGAGTAACAATAAGCCCGGCGAAGAACACTCATCGTCGGGTAATCCTGATCCCGGTCCTGAAAAAGAAGGTCACGCGAGCGGTGCCAATGAAAATGGCGAGACAACCCAGTGTAATGGCAAGGCCTGTGAAAGTGGCGAACCGATCAACCTGAAGACCGGTGAGGAGCGGCTGACCCTGGTGGATGCAGTCCTCGACGGCCCTCTGCCGTTGACCGTGGCGCGGACGTATCGGAGCAGTAGCCGTAAGGACTCTGGTTTGGGGGTCGGCTGGAGTCACACACTGGCCGAATCTCTGGACGTGCGATCAGGGCGTGAAACCGTTGCATTGCATGACGCCGAAGGTCGGGTTATTTCTCTTCCAAAGCCCCAGTTGGGTGGTCGCAGTCATAACGTCGTTGAAAAACTAAGTACCACTTATTTCTCTGATGATCATTGGATCATTACACCGTACGGTGCTCCCAAAGGTGTGCAGAAGCATTTCAGGGCTCAGCAGGGTAATGATCGAGCATTATTGCTATCAGAGATTCGCGACGGCTACGGAAATTTTTACAAGTTCCACTATGTACGCGGCCAATTGATCTGTGTTGAAAGTAGTCTTGGTGAAGCGCTGCACATATCGCTGGTCGACGGTCGTATTGGTGAACTGAAAAAAGAAAGCCGTGATGGCCAGATTTCCTCCCTGGCAAGTTACGAATATAGCGAGCAGGGTGACCTGATTCGCGCGACCGACGCGAATGGCCACAGCGAACAATACGAATACGTCGGCCACCTGATCAAGACGCGGACCCTCAAGTCCGGTTACCGCTTTCATTTCCAGTGGGACGATACGGGTTCTGGCGCTCGCTGCCTGCGGCAGTGGGGTGACCCCATTGACGGGCAGGCTACCTACGATTATTCCTTTTCGTGGGATGACGACAGACACGGTGTCGCTGTCACCGACACTCGCGGTGGTACCGAGCGCTACCGGTTTGATGAGCGCGGCCAGCCGATCTACTACCGGAATGCCGAAGGTGGGGAGACACTCTACAATTACAACTCGCTCGGGCAGCCTACCGAAGTGCAATTGCCGGCGGAAGAGGGCACAAAGCGCAAGGAGTTATTCGAATACGACAGCTTCGGCCGCCTGGTTGCCAAAACCGATGCTGCCGGCGGCGTTCAGAAAATCGAGTACAACGGCAATGGCCAGCCGGCAAAGCTAACCGACGCCGCCGGCCGTATCTGGCAGCGCGAGTTCAATCAAAGCGGACAGGTTACTGCCAGCATTGATCCTCTGGGGCAGGTTACTCGCTACTCCTACAACCCCATTGGCCTGATTGGCAGTATCACCAACCCGCTAGGGCAGACAACACGCTATCTGTGGAATCCACAGGGCAAGCTCTCAGCGGTACACGATGCCGCTGGCCGCTCCCAGCACTATCGCTACGATATTCACCAGCGTCTGATCGAGGTACAGCACGGCCCGGATCTCTTCACCCGTTACGAATACGACGTGCAGGATCGCATCAGCGCGGTAACGGCGCCCGATGGTGGTCGCACGGAATACCGTTACAACGCGCAAGGGTTGGTGGCAGAGATCACCGACCCGGAAGGGCGCAGCACGCGGTATGACTACGATGGCCTGAGCCAGGTGAAAATTCGCACCAATCCGGATGGCAGCCGTCTGCAGTACCAGTACGATGGTGAGCGCAATCTGATTGGTCTCACCAACGAGAAGGGCGAGCAGTATCAGCTCAAGTACGACCTGAATGAGCGTTTGACCGAGGAAGTCGGCTTTGACGGGCGCATCACTCGCTACGCCTACAATAGTGCTGGCCACCTGATTGCCAGCCGCGCGGTCACGGACCTGGCAACCGGCAAGGGTGTAGATACCCTGTACGAGCGGGATGCCTTCGGCCGCCTGTTGCAGGAAATCACCCCGGACGGCACCACAAGCTACCGCTACAACCGCGCCGGCCAGATGGTTGAGGCAGAAAACGCCCACCGCAAACTGCGCTGGGATTACGACGCAAGCGGCCGCCTGATAGGCGATTGGCAGGACAATGCAGAAATCCTGCACAGTTACGATCAAGCCGGCAACCGTATAGCCTCTCGCTTGCCCAGCGGAGAAGAGCTCACCTACGGTTTTAACGAAGTGGGCCAGTTCCAGAGCCTGCACACCCGGTTCGCCGGAACAGAGACAGCGACTCTACTGGCCTCCATTGATCGCGATGCACTCGGTAGAGAAATCGCCCGCGTACACGGTAACGGTCTCACCACCAACAGTAGCTACGACCCGCAGGGCCGCCTGCAAAGCCTGCGTGTGGGTAAGTCTGCAACGGATACAAACAAACCAGTAGAAAACCCGCTGCTGGAGCGCAGCTACGGCTACAACCGCAGTGGTCAGCTCACCCAGATCAACGACAGCCTGCGCGGCAACCGCAGCTATCACTACGACGCGCTGGATCGCCTGACCCAGGTAGACGGCCCGTCTCCGGAACATTTCGTCCACGACCCCGCACACAATATCCTCGCCGCCGCAGGCAGTGCGGAAGAAGCACAACAGCAGGCCGGTAGCACCCAGGTAAACGGCAACCGCCTGCAGTTCCGCGGCGATACCCACTACGAATACGACATCCACGGTAACCGTACCGCGGCACTGCGTGGCAAAGGCCAAAAACTCCAGACCCGCTATCGCTACAACAGCAAGCACCAGCTTGTTGAAGTAACGCAATACAAGGTGGATGATGCCGGCGAGCCACAACTCCAGTCGGAAACCCGATACCAGTACGACCCCCTCGGTCGTCGCGTGCGCAAGCAGGGGCAGGGCACTACCACCGAATTTCTGTGGAATGGCGATGTACTGCTTCAGGAAACCACTCGAGACTCCGAAAGCAGCCAGGACCTGAAATCCCGCACTTACTACTTCGAGCCGGAAACCTTCAAACCGGTCGCGTTAAGCGAGGATGGAGAGGTATACCAGTACCACCTGGACCATCTCGGTACTCCGGACACTCTGACGAATGCTGAAGGTGACGTGGTCTGGAATGTCAGCTACAAAACCTACGGCAACCTGGCCATCGCCCACCGAGAAGAAATCGCCCAGCCGATTCGGTTTCAGGGGCAGTATTTTGATGAAGAGAGTGGGCTGCATTATAGCCGACACCGATATTACGATCCGGGTACAGGGCAGTTTACTCAGCAAGACCCGATTGGGCTCTTAGGTGGGGATAATAGCTATGCCTACGGACCGAGCCCCGTTATTTGGATTGACCCTTTAGGGTTAACATGTAAAGAGCTAACCTCCTGGAATCAATTCCAGAATGACACTAAAGGTCATTTTTCGAATAGTTCGGAAGCAGCAAAAAGCTATACCCGGATGAAAAATGTGCAGGCCATGGAGAAGGGCAAAAGGCCAGACCCTGCTACATACTTACCTCAATCATACATCGATGCACATTTGCAGAAGTTTGAAGGAGGTGCGTCATATTTGGTGCCAGAAAATATTTTGAATCGTTTTGGAAGAGAAATCCTGGGGTGCCCTGATAACTCGCAATTTGTAATGAGTAAGGTTGAAATGGATGACCTGCTCAAAAGAGCAGGTGGTGATGTGAGTTATATTGAAAAAGAGTTGGGCATTCCGTCTGGCTCATGGTCGGGTCAAACATTAAAGCGAATTGATATATCTGACCCAAATAGTCTTAACCTCCGTTTTCCTAATGGTAATGAGTGGGGGGCTAACGACGAATGGTTAGCCGGAGGCAAATTGCCAACAGGTTATTCAGAAGCAGTTGTTGATAAGATTCCTAAAGGGTCTTATACAGAAGGTGGGATTAAATAATGATCAAAAAAATTAAAGAAGAGCCTTGGAGCTTTTCTCTTTATGAAGATGATGGTGGTTTGATCTTATCTGTTTTATGTGGTACTGGCGCCATGTATGAAACTGTAATCAGACTCAATGAAGATGAATCCAACCAAGTTGAAAGTGGGAAATTAAATGCTCTTGTGGAGTCAATTAGAAATCATCCTGGTAAATTTAAGGAGCGCAGAATTCAGGGTTTGAATCTTTAAAATTCTTGCTCAGAAAAAATTGATTTATTTTTTGCTCAATATCGGCTAAGCCTGATTGGTAGGCGTCATGGAATTGGTCAATGGCCAAAAAGAGTTGACCAGTACACCTTGCATGTCATGACCGCTTGGTCTAATTGAGTTCTAATGTACCATCCCCAAAAGCCAATCCAATAACAACCAAGGCGAGGGAAAACCATGCGTACAGCAGACCAGTGGTTCAGCGAATACGGCGAGAGCCACCAGAATTCCACCAACAAGGCCATCCACTGGGTGGCGGTTCCTTTGATTTACCTCACGGTAGTGGGGCTTTTCTGGTCCATTCCCCAGCCGGAGTGGATGGCTTCCTTGCCCTGGCTGAACTGGGCAGTTGTTACGCTGATCCCGGCGCTACTTTTCTATATGGCAATGTCCTTCCCTCTGGGGCTGGGTATGCTGGCACTGTCCCTGCTTTGTCTCGGTGCTTGCAGCGCGATGGAGCGAGCTGGCATGAGCGTGCTCTGGTGGTCTGTGGGGCTGTTTGTGGTGATGTGGGTATTCCAGTTTGTGGGGCACCATATTGAGGGCAAGAAGCCTTCTTTCTTCAAGGATCTCCAGTTTCTGCTGATCGGCCCGGCCTGGGTAATCGGCTTCCTGTACCGCAAGCTCGGAATCAAATACTGATATTATCTCTGGGTACTCTTCAGGAGCCTGCAAGCGGGCTCCGATTCCTACCTAAAGGGGAATCTTTTACCGGTTGTAGTGCACCGGTACTTCCAGCGTCTCTTTCACCTGCTCCATCACCACATAGCTGGTGCACTCCTGCACTTCCGGCAGGGTCAGTAATGTTTCCCCATAGAACCTTCGATAGGCGCTCATGTCGGCCACCCGCGCCTTGATCAGGTAGTCAAAGCTGCCCGACACCAGATAGCACTCCTGTACTTCCGGTAACTCCGACACCGCGCTGCGGAAGGCCTCAAAGGCATCCTGGGCGGAGCGGTTCAGGCGGATCTGTACGAAGACCACCAGCGCGGCGTCCAGGTACTCCGGATTGATCAGGGTGGTGTAGCCCTGGATAACCCCGTCACTTTCCATCTTCTTGACTCGCTCCACACAGGGCGTGGCGGTCAGACCTACCTGACGGGCCAGTTCTGCATAGCTGGTGCGGCCGTTTTTCTGCAGTACTCGCAGGATATTGCGGTCAATGGTGCTGAGTTCACTGGCACGTCGTTTCATGGTTTTCCTTTTGGTTTTTCTGTGCGCTTTCTCGGGGCTTGACTTGGCTGTAACGCGCGGCTGGGTTCTGTCTGGCTAAAAAACGGTCTTTGCGCCATGTGGCCAGTGGATTCCACTAATAGTATTGGAAAATCTACAGAAATCCACTCTAAAGAGACGCCTATACTGCGGGAATCCAACAAAAGAAGAGCGCAGCTAATGGCGCTTACAGGGTAATTGAGGAGAAACGTTATGTTGATCGGTGTCCCGAAAGAGATTAAGAACCACGAGTACCGTATTGGCCTGACTCCGGCGAGCGTGCGCGAGCTGATCGGTCACGGTCACGAGGTGATCGTGCAGAAAGACGGCGGTGCATCCATCGGTTTCACCGATGAAATGTACCAGCAGGCTGGCGCCAAGATTATCGACACGCCGGAAGAGATTTTCGCCACTGCGGATATGATCGTGAAGGTGAAAGAGCCGCAGCCCCACGAGTGCGAAATGCTGCGCCCGGGTCAGTTGCTGTACACCTATCTTCACCTGGCGCCGGACCCCAAGCAGACCGAGCTGCTGGTGAAATCCGGTGCGACCTGTATTGCCTATGAAACCGTAACCGACCGTTTTGGCGGCCTGCCGCTGCTGGCGCCGATGTCTGAAGTTGCCGGCCGTATGTCCGTGCAGTGCGGCGCGCACCACCTGGAAAAAGCCCAGGGTGGTCTGGGTGTTCTGCTGGGTGGTGTACCCGGTGTTGCCCCGGCCAAGGTGCTGATTATTGGTGGCGGTGTGGTTGGTACCAACGCGGCCAAAATGGCCCTGGGTATGGGTGCCGACGTGACCATTCTGGATCGCTCCCTGCCGCGTCTGCGTCAGCTGGACGATATCTTCGGTGGCGCAGTGCGCACCGAATACTCCACCAATGATGCGATCGAATCCCACTCGCTGGAGGCCGATCTGGTTGTGGGTGCGGTACTGATCCCGGGCGCTGCAGCACCGAAACTGCTGACCCGCGACATCATCAGCCGCATGAAGAAAGGCGCGGTAGTTGTGGATGTGGCGATTGACCAGGGCGGTTGTTTCGAAACCTCCAAGGCAACTACTCACCAAGAGCCTACCTACGTGGTCGACGGCGTGGTGCACTACTGTGTTGCCAACATGCCGGGCGGTGTAGCGCGTACCTCTACCATGGCCCTGAACAATGCCACCCTGCCGTTTGCGGTAGCGCTGGCTAACAAAGGTGCCAAGCAGGCGCTGCTGGACGACGCCAACCTGCTGGAAGGTCTGAACGTACACGCTGGTATGGTGACCTACAAAGCCGTAGCCGATGTACTGGGTTACGAATACGTGGATCCCAAACTGGCTCTGCAGAAATCCGCTGTGGAATCGGATGTTGCTGCCTAAAGGCATCTGCCTTCAGGTGGTACAGAACTGAATTTTATCAGTTCTCTTCTGGGGCGCCCCCACGCCCCACTCTGTGAGACCCGGCAGTGTCTGACTGCCATTGCAGCCGCGCTTTTTAGCGCGGCTTTTTTCGTTGTGGCGGGGGGGGTATTTTGTGAAGACGTTCTAAATCGGTTTTGAAGAGATTTATCTGGCAGGGAAGAGTCGACTGAGCAATACGGGGAGGGCGGTTTCCACACGTAAAATGCGCGGCCCGAGATGTACTGACTGGAAGCCGATTTCCTGCAGCTTTTCCACTTCGTAGGGAATAAAGCCACCTTCCGGCCCGACCGCCAAGGTAGTCTGCTGCTGGATATCCACAGGGCAGGGTACGTCGGTTACCGGGTGTGCCACCAGTTTGAGGGATTCTTCTGCAATGGACGGCAGCTCGTCTTCCACAAACGGCTTGAAACGTTTGCGCAGCTCGATCTGTGGCATAACCGTGTCCACCGCCTGCTCAAGGCCGAGTATGCATTGCTCGCGCAACTTTTCGTCCTCAAGCCACGGGCTTTGCCAGAAGGACTTTTCCACCCGGTAGGCGTTGATCAGGTAGAGCTTTTTAACCCCGAGCGCAGTGGCGTGCTGGATGGTGCGCTTGAGCATTTTCGGGCGGGGCAACGCCAGGATCATGGTCAGCGGCAGGGGGGCGGGCGCATCCCGTTGCAGGGTGACGGACATGGCGATGTGATCTTCGCCGCGGCCGGTGATTTCGCCCTCGCCAATCTGTCCATTGATGACACCCACTTTCATGCGGTCGCCAATCTCTGCGCGGTGCACTTCCGCCATATGCTGAAAGCGGCGGCCGCGCAGGAGCACTTCGGTAGAGGCCTCTGTGGAGGACTGAAAATCCTCCGGCGCAAGCAAAATCAGGTTCATTGATTACCGCCTGGCGCTGGCCACGGCACCTTTGCCGATGCCTTCATAGGCGCGCACGGTAATGTCCTTACCGGAATTTTCTTTGGCCAGCTCGTCCGCAATATATTGGGCGAGCTGTTCGACGGTGGTGTCGCAGCCGAGAATTTCACAGCGGCTGGCAGGCATGCTCAGGGTGAACGCGCCCTGCTGGGCCTGGTAGGCGAAGTGCAGATGCGTATCCTGACCTTCGCCGGATTCCTTGATGAGATCTTCCCGGGTGCCCAGATAGATATCTTCCCAGCGTCCTGCCCAAAGGGTTTCGAGCTCTGGACTACGTTGCCCATCCACATCGATACGAATACGGGAGCGGTGGCCGTGGGCGATACGTTGGCAGTTGCCATCGTGCTTTTTGAGGCCGTGACTGTAGTGATAGAAAGGTGTGTCGATTTGTTCGTTGCTGAAGCCGAGGGTGAGCTGATCCACGCTGGTCGGGAAAACACCGTCCAGCTGGGTGACGCACCAGCGCGCTACGGATTCCGCAGTAATGGATTCTGCTTCTACCAGAGCAAAGGCTTGCGCGGGGCCACCGACGGAGATGGTTTTTCCGTCGGCCAGTGTCCATTCCAGATTTAGCTGCTCGCCTTCTTGCTGGATGGCGATATGCGGCGACTGAGTCGGCACCAGAAGGCGGTGATCCAACTCATCGTCCAGCCAGTTGCGCAGGGTTTTTTTTACGATGCCGAAATCGCATACCATCCCCTGATGATCCAGAGCGCCGTCCAGCGCGGCGTTGGCCAGCCAGGTTTCACCCACAATTCCCCGGGCGTGGTGGAGATAACTGAAATCCACATTGGTGAGGCTGTCGACGAATAGGTGCATAGGTGGCTCGGTTAAATCGAAGGGCTCGGTAAGGTCGCAGAAAGCGGGCCCAGATCGGGCGCGGCACAGTATAGCTTTTTTGCCCTGGCAATTTGAGCGGCGCGGGTGAAAATCCGCGGAGGATTGAATAGGGGGAAATAGGGGCTGGAACCTGGCGCCAGGAGTCTCTATAATCGCGCCCTCTTCGAGTGCAGCGGTACCTGATATTGCATTTTCTGCAGTAAACAGCCTGGTACCAGCGTCAGTGCTATTCTGTGTGCTCGAGCGTTGTGGCGGCCCTTCCGGTCTCCTCGCAATGATCAGCTGTGAACCCCGCCAGGCCCGGAAGGGAGCAACGGTAGCAGTGACATCATGTGCCGGGGGTGTGCTGGTTGGGCTGCCTCCAATTTCCCTCTCCAGTCTTTTTCCATCGCTTTTATTTCGCCTTGAGCCTGCGCGGTTTTTGGGCAGTTCCAGTGTGCGTCGCGACTGTTCGCGAAATATTTCTCCAGTACAGTGGCTTTACGGGGAATTTTGTGCCGAAGTCCTCTGAGGAACTGTGTCAACGTCTCGGCACGGGCGAAGCCTGTGCTATAAAACCGCGACAGACTTTTTTCTTGTTGCCGCCCGCTCAGCCCGAGCCAGGCCCCAAATAACGTCAAATAATGACTCATGATCAGAGGACGCCGATGAAAAAGCTCGCGTTGGTAATCGCCGCTGCCACCTTCACCCTGGCGGGGTGTGACCGAGAATCCCCGGATGCCGGAGCGCCAGTACCCGCGGCACAATCCAAGGCCGCTTACGGCGCGGATACCACCGATGCGGGCACCGTTGCCAGGGCTCAGGATCAGGGTCGGGACGGTAATGGCGACCAGCTGGATGCCGAGGCTGCCAAGGCGTTTCTGGATAATGCCCAAGAGCGATTGGCCAAGATGTCGGAAGAGGCGAGTCATGCCAGCTGGTTGGCGTCCACTTACATCAATGTGGACTCTCAGTACACCGAAGCACTGGCCATGGAGCGCTTCACCTCCATGGCAGTGGAGCTGGCCCAGGAAGCGGCAAAGTTTGACGACGTCGAACTGGACGCGGAAACCCGCCGCATGCTCACGATGCTCAAACAGGGACTGGTTTTTCCCGCACCCAATGACCCCAAGCTGACCGCAGAACTGGCTCAGATCGGCTCGAAAATGCAGGGCATGTACGGGGCGGGTAAGTATTGTCCGGATAACAAGCTCGGTGACGAAAAGCCTGCTGCCAGCGACGACGGCGAAAACAAGTGCTACACCCTGACCGAAATGGGCCAGATGATGGCCAATAGCCGCGACCCGAAATTGCTCAAAGAGCTGTGGGTGGGTTGGCGCAAGGTGTCGCCGCCGATGAAGCCTTTGTACGAACGCCAGGTAGAAATTGGCAACGCCGGTGCCAAGGAGCTGGGTTACGACAACCTCAGTGTCATGTGGCGCTCCAAATACGATATGCCCGCGGATGCCTTCGCCGCGGATATGGACAATCAGTGGAACAAAGTGAAACCCCTGTACGAAGCACTCCACTGTCATGTGCGCGCGCGACTGAATGAACATTATGGCGATGATGTTGCGCCGGCCACCGGCAAAATTCCGGCGCACCTGCTGGGCAATATGTGGGCTCAGGAGTGGGGCAATATCTACGACGTCGTGAAAGATGACGACATGGAAGCACCCTATGATCTGACCCAGCTGGTCGTGGATTCCGGCATGAGCGAAAAGGATATGGTGAAGGCCGGGGAGAAATTCTTTACTTCACTGGGCTTCAAACCGCTGCCGGAAACTTTCTGGGAGCGCTCTCAGTTCGTACAGCCGCGGGACCGCGACGTGGTGTGTCACGCGAGCGCCTGGAACCTGGATGGCCAGGACGATATCCGCATCAAGATGTGTATCAATAAAACCGGGGAAGACCTGATTACCGTGCACCACGAGCTGGGGCACAACTTCTATCAGCGCATCTACAACAAACAGCCGTTCCTTTACAAAGAGGGCGCGAACGATGGTTTCCACGAAGCCGTGGGTGACACCATTGCTCTGTCCATCACGCCGAAGTATCTGAAAGAAATCGGCCTGATGGATGAAATTCCCGGTGAAGACAAAGATATCGGGTACCTGATGCAGCAGGCGCTGGACAAGATTGCGTTCCTGCCGTTTGGCCTGTTGGTGGACAAGTGGCGCTGGCAGGTGTTCAACGGCGAAGTGCAGCCGGGCGACTACAATAAGGCGTGGTGGAAGCTGCGAGAGGATTATCAGGGCATTCAGGCGCCGGTTGAGCGCAGCGAGGCCAATTTTGATCCCGGTGCCAAATACCACATTCCCGGTAACACCCCTTACGCCCGTTACTTCCTGGCGCGTATCCAGCAGTTCCAGTTCCACCGCGCCCTGTGCGAGGCCGCCGGTGAAACCGGCCCGCTGCACCGTTGTTCCATCTTCAAAAACAAGGCGGCCGGTGAGAAGTTGCGCAATATGCTGGCCATGGGAGCGAGCAAACCCTGGCCCGACGCTATGGAAGCGCTCACCGGTCAGCGTGAGCTGGATGCCTCTGCCATAGTGGATTACTTCCAGCCGCTGATGGAGTACCTGCAAGAGCAGAATAAAGATCGCGAGTGCGGGTGGGAATAATCCGGCAGCGTGAGAAATTCAATTGGCTGGCACTATTGACCATATATTCACAGTCAATGGGGCCTGGGGTTTGAATGCCAGATTATGACCATAGTATTAGCTATGTCCTGATTTTATGGATTGAACTCGAACCACAAGAAGAGGTTGCTAATGAGCAATATTGATATCGGTATCAATGAGAAGGATCGCGAACAGGTTGCAGAGGGATTGAAGCGCTTGCTGGCCGATTCTTACACCCTGTACCTGCAGACTCACAATTTCCATTGGAATGTGACCGGCCGTCTGTTCAGGGAGCTGCATCTGATGTTCGAGGAGCATTACACCGAACTGGCGACCGCGGTGGACGACATTGCCGAGCGCATCCGCACCCTGGATGTGGTTGCACCGGGTACTTACAAAGCGTTTGCCGGGTTGAGCTCGATTAAAGAGGTTGAGGACGTGCCCGCAGCGGAAGAAATGGTACGGATCCTCACCCAGGGCCACGAGCAGGTGGTAAAAACCTGTCGCGAAGTGCTGAAGGCGGCACAGGATGCGGATGACGAATCTACCGCAGCACTGGTGGGCGACCGTATGCGGGTGCATGAGAAGACTGCCTGGATGTTGCGGGCGACCGCGCAGTAAGTAGATCTCCCCCCCCCTTTCGAAAAACCGGCCTCTGGCCGGTTTTTTTGTGCCCGTAACTTTTCTTCTGCGGTTCCAATCTGCGATTGCCACTTGCGCTTTATTACTGTGTGGTGCACAGTAATTACTGTGTGATGCACAGTATGGACTGAAACGGAATGACAGAAGCGCCGGAAAAACTCCAGCGAATGGTGATGGAAGTACGCCGTGGGGCGCTGACCCTTGCGGTATTGCTCGCGCTGGGAGAGCCGCACTACGGCTACTCCCTGCGCAAGAAGCTGGCACAGCAGGGGCTGGAGATTGACGAAGGCACCCTCTACCCGCTGCTGCGCCGGCTGGAAGACCAGGGGCTGCTCTCCAGCGACTGGCGGCAGGAAGAGGGGCGCAAGCGACGCTTTTATCAGATCGATGACACTGGCGAGATCGCACTCGCAGCCATGCGCAGTGAGTGGCAGAGCCTGAACGACGTGATTGGCCAGCTGGCGGACAAAATGGAAAGTATGGCAAGTATGGAAAGTGGAGGTGGAATCAATGGCGACACAGACTGATTGGTTGCAGCGTTACGTGGATAACGTACGTACCTATTTGCCGGCACGCCTGCGCGAAGATGTGGGCAATGAGCTGCTGTCGGATCTGCAGGATCAGCGGGATGATCTGGAAGAGTCCCTGGCACGTGCGCCCAGTGAGCAGGAAATTCTCGACCTGTTAAAGCAGAGGGGACACCCCATGTCGGTGGCCGCGGCCTATCAGCCGCGCCGTGCACTGGTCAGCGAACCGCTGTTTCCGCTGTACCTGCAGGTGCTGAAGTGGACCTTTCTGATTATCGCGGTGGTGACGGCGATCGATGTGGTCGGCTCCCTGTATTTTGCCGAAAATCCCAATCTGCTTTCTGCTGCGATTGGCTGGTTTAGCGGCCTCTACGAAAGCGGTGTGCATTCATTTGTCGCAGTCACGCTGGTGTTTTATCTCATCGGGGAAGGGTTGAATAACCGTCAGGTATTTGCCAACTGGAATCCCCGCTCGATGCCGAACGTGGTGGACAGCGGCCGGCGCATCAAGCGCTTTGATTCCTCGGTGGAATTTGTCGTAACCCTGTTGGCAATGGCGTGGCTGAACGATCTCTGGCTGCTGCCGGCGAGCAATGGAGGTAATGCACTGGCCCTCTCGCCGGAGATGATGGCGTTGCTGCCATGGCTCAATATTGCACTGGGCGCCAGCGTGCTGCTGTCGCTGTACAAATTGATTTCCCCGTTTTGGACACGTGCCCGCCTGCTGGTGGATGGGGCGCTGAATATTTACTGGCTGATACTGCTGGCATTTTTACTGGGCCTGCAGGCGCCTTTTTCCATACAGTGGCAAGGCGGTGACCTCTGGCAACCGAGCCAGGGTAATTGGCAGGTGGCGGTTGGAGTCGTGGTGGCGATCACTGCGTGGGATCTGTTTCAAAATATCCGCCGGCTGGTGCGCTCACCATCAGGAGTGCGTGTTTGACACCAGGGCTAGAAATGCCTGGGCTGGCGCTGAAAGGGCGCCGGCTTCCCGCGCGAGAATTCCTACCGCATGGGTTACCACTGGTTCCGCCAGAGGTTTGCACACCAACCCATACGCGCGCATTTGCTCCTCACATAAGCTAGGCACCGCGCTAACCCCCAGGCCACTCTGTACCAGCCGGCCGATGGTGCTGAGCTGGTTTGCTTCACACAATAACCGCGGGAGCACTTCCCCAAACGCGGCGTCTGTCCAGCGGCGCACCGCAGAGCCCCGGTTCATGGCGATAAATGGCGCCTGCGCCAGGTCCCGCCAGCGCACCAGTTTTTTCCGCTGTAGCTTGTGTCCCTCCGGTAGTACCGCGATAAAGCGGTCTTCGCCGATGGGGGTGAAGCTCAGATTGCCCAGATCGTCCGGACGAAAACTGAAACCCAATTCCGCGCGCCCCTCCTGCACCGCATTCACCACCCGCTCCATCACGATATCTTCCAGCACGATATTGATATCCGGGTGTTGCCGGTGAAATTGCTTCAGCAATTCCGGCAGCTGGTTCAGGGCAAAGGCGGGGATGGCGGCGATGGACAGTTGCCCCTGCTGCAGGCGGAAACGCTGCTGCACCGCATCCAGAGTGTTGTCCCAGTTGTGCAGCAGTTGCTGGGCGCGCTCCACAAAAGCGGTGCCCTCCGGTGTCAGTACCAGTTGCCGACCTCCGCGGCTGAACAGGTCGCCACCCAGAGATTCCTCCAGGGTGCGAATGGCGATGGAGATGGCCGGTTGCGACACATGCAGCTGTGCGCTCGCTTCCGCCAGGCTGCGGGTTCTGGCCACGGCCACAAAGGCGCGCAGCTGTTTGATGGTGGTGCTCATACTGGAGTTTTGCGTCGTGTAGGCCCTGATTATCTGTTAAGTAAAACTTATTAAATAATAATAAGTTTAAATTAGTCTTAAGTGTTAGACCAAGGCATGATTGTTCACATGGCGAGACGGCCAATAATGGTCAACCATTCAGACAGAATGCCGACACAGAAAAATGAGAGAGCCCGCTGACATGAGCAATCCAGTGCAACCCCTTTGGCAGCCCACGGAAGAGGCCATTGCCGCGACCCAGATGGACCGGTTTCGCCGCCAGGTAAATGAGCTGCATCAGCAAACCCTGCCGGATTACCACGCCCTGCACCAGTGGTCTGTGGATAACCGCGAGGCATTCTGGAGCCAGTTGTGGGATTTCGGCGAAGTCATTGCCAGCGAGCGCGGCGAGCGGGTACTGGGGAAAGACACCATGCCCGGCGCCGAGTGGTTCCCGGACGCGCGGTTGAACTTTGCCGAAAACCTGCTGCGTTTTCGCGACGACAAGCCGGCGCTGATCGAGCGCCTGGAAAACGGCAGCCGCCGCGAATTGAGCTACCGCCAGCTGTTTGAGCGGGTAGAGCGGCTGGCCGCAGCGCTCGCCAATGCCGGAGTGGAGAAGGGCGACCGGGTAGCGGGTTTTATGCCCAATATCATCGACACTGTGGTGGCCATGCTCGCCACCACCAGCCTCGGCGCCATCTGGACCTCCTGTTCCCCGGACTTCGGTATCAATGGCGTTCTAGATCGTTTCGGCCAGGTCGCGCCGAAAGTCTTGTTCGCCTGTGAAGGCTACTTCTACAACGGCAAAACTATCGACTCCCTGCCGCGTCTGGAGCAGATCGTCGATCAGATCGATTCGATCCAGCAGCTGGTGGTGGTGCCAGTGGCGCGCTCATCGGAGCAGACCGAATCGGATATCGACGGCCTGGATCGCGCCGTAAGCCTCGGCGCTTTTGTGGGAACTGCGCCCGCGCGCCCACTGACGTTTGAGCAAACCGAATTCAATCACCCGCTGTACATCATGTACTCCTCCGGCACCACCGGCGTGCCCAAGTGCATCGTGCACGGCGTGGGCGGCACCTTGCTGCAGCACATTAAGGAACACCGCCTGCACACGGATATCTCCCGCGACGACACCCTGTTTTACTTCACCACCTGCGGCTGGATGATGTGGAACTGGCTGGTAAGCGGGCTCGCCTGCGGCGCTACCTTGGTGCTCTACGATGGCTCGCCGTTCTACCCGGCAGCGCAGTGCCTGTGGGATATGGCGGACGAGGAAAGCATTAGCGTATTCGGTACCAGTGCCAAGTACATCGCCGCGCTGGAAAAGGCCGGCTGCAAGCCGCGCGAGAGCCACAAGCTGGAGCGCCTGCGCGCGGTACTCTCCACCGGTTCGCCGCTCGCCCACGAGGGGTTCCGTTACGTGTATCGGGACATCAAGGCGGATCTATGCCTGAGCTCCATCTCTGGTGGCACCGACATTGTCTCCTGCTTTGCCCTGGGCAACCCGACCCTGCCGGTGTATCCCGGTGAGCTGCAATGCCGCGGTCTGGGTATGGCGGTGCAGGTGTGGAGCGACGATGGCAAGCCGGTGGAGCAGGAGAAGGGTGAACTGGTGTGCGCCACGTCTTTCCCCTGTATGCCCATCGGCTTCTGGAATGATGAGGACGGCAGCAAGTATCACAGCGCCTATTTCGAAAACTGGCCCGGCGTCTGGGCCCACGGCGACTATGCGGAAATTACCGAGCACGGTGGCGTGATCATTTACGGCCGCTCCGACGCGGTGTTGAACCCGGGTGGCGTGCGCATTGGCACCGCAGAAATCTACCGGCAGGTGGAAAAAGTCGAAGAGGTGCTGGACAGCATCTGTATCGGCCAGGAGTGGCGCGATGATGTGCGTGTAGTGCTGTTTGTGGTGCTGCGGGAAGGGCTGACCCTGGGCGACGACCTCATCCAGAAAATCCGCACCACCATTCGCGCCAATACCACCCCGCGCCATGTGCCGGCGAAAGTAATCCAGGTGGCGGATATCCCTCGTACCATCAGTGGCAAGATTGTGGAGCTTGCCGTGCGGAATGTCGTGCATGGCAAACCGGTGAAAAATCAGGAGGCGTTGGCGAATCCGGAAGCATTGAAGCTGTTTGAGAATTTGTCAGAGCTCGCCGGAGAGTAATCTCCTCTTAAAGGCGATATCAGGACGGGCGGTGATGAAAAAGGCCGGGCCAAGTGCGAACTTGCCCGGCGAACAGTCGGGGTAGATGGATCGATCCCGTGCAAAAAATACGCACCGGGGAGAGCCTCTGTATCAGTTGGCTGCCGGCTGAGCCAATTCTTCATTCATTTTGCGTAGCGCCATCCGGGTGATATATCCGCCCATCAGGCAAACAAATCCAATGATTCCCAAGCTCAGCAGGCCAGAAAAGCTGGTGAAGAGATCAATCATTGCGTCCATTTTCGTACTCCTGAGCGATAGAGGAAGTGGTATAAACGTGGACTGCATGCTCTAACGGGGTGTTGCGCTGTAGTCCTCTCAACTGGCTCCAGTCTAGGGTGTGGTGCTGTGCCGCACTTGATCTGGATCAACTGAGCGGCCGATTCAGCCCTCCCGGGGGTACCCCCACTCTTGCTATCTGTTGGCGCAGTGTTCAGCTGCGCGGCAGGTGAGGTTAGCAGTGACTTCTGTGGCCCGGGACCCCGGTTTCCCCTTGCCCTTGGCATGTCCTATCCGCCAAACTGCGCTACCCTGTGGGGTAGTGATTCCACCTGTATAAACCGAATAAATTCACGGAAGATCCGCATGATTACCTACTTGTACTGGGCCGCTGTTATCGCCCTCGTGGTGCTCAGCCTGTTTGCCGGCAGCCGATTTGGCAGTCTGGGGAAAGGGGCGATCGTTGCCGCAATTATTTTTCTCGCTGGTTGGCTGGCCTACTACTTCCATTTTGAGCAAGTATTTGTAAAGCGCTTCGGTGGCGTGATGTACATCAGTGTGCCTGACGGTCAGCGTCACCTGGGGTCCACCTGGAAAGACGACAACCTTTGGGTGGAAAACTACGACCCAAAATCCAATCAATGCATCTTCTCTGAATACTCCAAGGGCAACCTGCTGGAGGGGCGTGTAGTGATTAAAAACTGCAACCCGCTGCTGGAACCTGCCGACAGGCCTGCACGAAGCGGTCAATAAGCCTGGGTAGAAGCAACTTTTTGGGTCTCCCGGCGTCGCAGTAGGGATGGTTGGCAAACGGATTTTTGTCTTGCGCGATTCTTTGCCCGCTCGTGGAGCGGATTTCATACATATTGCTATCGGAATTCTGATATCGGCGCTGCTGCTCTTGCCGCAGCCCGGTGTTGCGCTTCCGTTTTTCGACAGTTTGCCCAAGTTCAAAGTGCGCGTGCTCGAAAACAGCGAGCTGCAGGATTGGCTGAAAGATCAGTTGAATGAACAGCGCAAGTCCAGCAGTGTACTCAAGTCCTATGAGGACCCTCATGACGTCGCGCGCTATGAGCGTGGCACCCTTGAAAAACTGCTGCGCTCGCGCGGCTACTACGATGGCCGGGTGCGCCAGTCGGTCACCGGTGGGGAGATTCTGTATCGCGTGGTGCCGGGGCGGCAGTTCCGCATCAAATCCCTCGAGATTGATATGCCTGCGCGACTGCAGGCAGGTTTTCCCGGTGTCGGCCTGCAAGTGGGGGATCCCCTGGAAGCGGTCAAGGTTGCCGAGGGGGTCAAAAAGATCGAATCCTACCTGGCTGAGAATGCCTGCCTGTTGAATGTCGATGTGGACTACAAGGCGACGGTTATCCACAGCGAGCACACGGCGCGGCTTGTGTACCGGGTAGCGCCGAGTCCGGAAGTGCACATTGGCGAGTTGAGTATCGCCGGTGCCACCAGTGTCAATGAAGACTACCTGCGCAAGCGGCTGAAACTCTCCCCCGGTGACTGCTTTAATCGAGCCAAACTCGACGCTGCCAAATTGCGTTTGCTGCGCACGAACCTTATTGCCGGTGCCAATGACGAGGTATCCGAGCCTCACGACGGAGTGGTTGATGTCACCTTTCTGGTGATCGAGCGAAAACATCGCACCATTCGCCTGGGGGTGGGGTACGCCTCCGATGAGGGAGCCGGCGTGTCTGCAGGCTGGGAGCACCGCAATATTCTCGGGCGCGGGGAAAAGATTGAAGTCGAGACCCGAGTCAGCGAAATCACGCAGTCCCTCAAGGGAGAGCTGCTGGTGCCGCGCTTTTTCCGCGATGACCAGGACCTGGCGGCGACCGCTGAGGCCTCCAATGAAGATCGGGAGTCCTATCAGGCAGAAGCCGTCACCATCGGCGGAACGATTTCCCGCCGGCACACCAAACACCGAACCTTCAGTGTGGGCAGCGAGCTGAAGTTCAGTAAGGTGCAGGAAGAGGGCGAAGAGAGCGAAAATTACAACCTGCTTTCGTTCCCCCTGGGGGTCAAGATCGACACCACCGACAACCTGCTGGATGCACGTCGCGGTGCCACCGTGGCTCTGGAGGTCAGTCCCTACTTTGACCTCAAGGGAAGCAGTACACGTTTCGTAAAAAACACCCTGGTCGGCACTGGGTATCTTACCGGCGATGATATCCGCTTTGATCCCACACTGGCGGTGCGTATCAAGGCCGGTGTGATCAGTGGAATCGATAACCTGGATATTCCTGCGGATGAACGCTTCTATTCCGGCGGCGGTGGTTCAGTGCGCGGATACGCTTATCAGGCCCTGGGGCCGCGCCGACTGATTCCGTCAACCGTTCCCGGTGAGCCGCCCACGCTGTCTGACCCCATCGGCGGCCGCGGCCTCAGTGAAATTTCCGTGGAAGGCCGCTTCCGGTTTACCGAAACCTGGGGCGGCGTGTTGTTTGTGGATGGGGGTAATGCCTACGCCGACCCGCAGCCCAGTTTTGACGACCTCTATTGGGGGGTTGGTATCGGCGTTCGCTATATGACGTCTTTTGCACCGCTGCGTTTTGACATCGCCTTTCCACTGGATCGCCGGGAAGACCTGGACGATAGCGCTTATCAGATCTACGTCAGTTTGGGGCAGGCGTTCTGAACATGACGGATTCCCGCCCTGCCAAAACCGCCCGTTCTCCCCGGCGCAGATTCTGGTCGAACCGGCCGCGTCTGACCTTGTTTGCGGCCATGTTACTGGTACCGCTGATTCTCAGCCTCTTTTTGCTCGGCTCAGAAAGCGGTCGCGAACTGCTTACCCGTGGTGGGCTTTCGGTGGCACGTCACTTTTTACCGGATCTGGAAATCCGTGAGCAAGGTCTGCGAAGCCCGCAATGGGGCAAGTGGAGCTTTGAGCTGCTGCAGGTGCGCTACAAAGAGCGCACCATGTTGGAAGCGCAAAATATCACTGTACACATCGCGTTGCGCCCGCTGCTGCGCAATCAAATCCATATTCCAGAAGTCAGCGCGCGGTCGCTCCTGTTCGACAATCTGGTGCTGGGTGAATACCTGCAGGACCACGTCAGTGAAGAGGAGGTTGAGGACGCTGCGGAAGAGGTGGACGACCCGACCATGCCGGCACTCTGGCTGGAGCGACTTGCCGTCGACCGTCTGACTCTGATCGATAGTAATCTGAAAGACTTTCCCGTTGTGGCGGTGAATGGGCGCGGCAGCTACCAGTGGCCGGGCAAGCCGTCAGAGCTGATGCTGGATATTGCCGAACACGAAGGCCATAAGCTCCACGTGCGTCTCGATGGGCAGATGCAGTCGAAAGAGCTGTATCAGCTCACTCTGTCAGCGGACGAACTGGCTGGCGGCTTTCTCGGTCGCACCTTGCAGCTGCCGGAGGGAAACGGGCTGGATGCCAACGGCAAATTCCTGCTGCGCCTGAGCGGAGAAAGCCGGCTGGAGGTGACCATTGAGCGCTTCTCTGTACCATTGGTGCGTCACCGCTTTGGGTTGAGTGGCAAAAGCGACCTGGTGCTGTCGCCGTGGTCTGTTTCCACCGAAGATCTCAGCCTGACCGTCGACGATACCCGCCACACGGTTCGAGGGCGGGTAAGCAGCGAGTCCATGGATCTGCGCATTAATGTGGACCGGTTGCCAGTAGCGATCTCCCAGCCATTTCAGGACTATTTGAAAGGTGGTTGGCTATCGGCGGATCTTGTGGTTAAGGGTCCACTGACCCTGCCAAATGCCGATGGCTCTGTTGAGTTGCGCACAAGCTACCAGGATCAACCGGTCCACCTGACCGCGGAAGTGGAAACCGTGAAAGACGATATCCAAATCCGCGGCGCGCGTCTGTCACTGGCTGACGCGGAAGTGGAGGCATCTGGGCTGGTGGATATCAAGGGAGAGTCAATCGACCTGAAGGCGAAGCTCGAGCAGCTTCCGCTGGCAAAAATTCGCAGTATTCTCGCGGCACTGGAGGAGACTCGCGACGTCGAGATTCCCCCGGAACTGGATGGCACTGTGGAGCGCTTGCAGGTTTCTGCAAAAGGAGCCTGGGCCAACCCCGAATTGGCGGTAGAGCTATCGAGTGCGCTGCAATATCAGGAATTTGCCGCCCGGGTACAGGGGCATGTTACCGGCAATCCGAAGAAATTTTCGGTGCAGGACCTGCTGTTGGAGGGCGAGGGGCTGAGGGCCAGCGGTAGTGGTGAAGTCAATGTGGAAGCCAAGGCCCTGCAGGCACAACTGGATGTGGCTGCGCGAGGCCTGCAGCCGGCGGAGCAGTTTGGATTGCCGGTGGACCCAGGAACCCTGGTCGACCTGGATGCCGTGGTGTCGGTGAGCGGGCCCTGGGAAAACCCGAAAATGTCCGCACAGCTCTCCTCGGATGGAGATTACCGGGAATACCGGTATCGCCTGCGCGGCGGTGCTGCAGGCAATACAGAGGCCATCACATTCGACCGGTTGCGTCTGGATCTGTATCGCGGCTACGCCGCTGCCGGACAACCTGCGCATTCGCGGCAGCAGTCTCTGCGCCCGGACGACACGGTCGAGCCGCAGGAAGACTACCCCTTGAATCAGCCTGCGCCGGATACTCCGGGCCAGTCGCGGGAGCGGGTTGTGGGAGCGGCGGCGTTGGCGCAGGACGCAGAACAGGCGCGCCAGCGCGGTAGTGCCTGGCTGGAACTGAACGGTGTTGTCGAGCCGAAGGCGCAGCGTGCAAACGGCAGTGTTGCCGGCCGCAATATCCCATTGGGGCTGGCGGAGCTTGCCGGCGTAAAGCTGCCGTCTTCCCTTCGTGGTGAGCTCAGTCTCGACGGCAACTTCACCGGCCCGTTCAAATCGCCGGAAGCCAGTGTGAATATTCTCGGCCTGGGAGAATTTCAGGGGGAGCCGTGGCATGTACAGGGGGATGTGAGCTATGGCCAGGCGGCGATCACTCTGTCAGAGGTGAAACTGCTATGGGCGGGCCGCAACCAGTTGACCGCCGATGGCACCCTGAGTGAGCAGGCTCTGGATCTGGAGCTGCAGGCGCAGGCTGTGCTGGCGGATTTCGAGGAGTGGCTGAGCGCGGATATTACCGAAAATGGTGAACTTTCCCTGCGCGCAACCGCGTCCGGTACCCCCCGTGAGCCCGACCTTGCTGGTGAGCTTCGGGTAACCGGCCGCGCGCCGGCGCTGCGGGATGATGCGCTGGTCCAGTCTCCCCTGGTGTTGTCATTGACCTGGGGAACCGTGGCGGAAGATCTGCAGATGCAGTTGGAAGCCAGCCACGGTAGCCGCCAGGCCGCCGATGCACGCGCAAGTCTCGCGATCGCCCCGATTCTGGAACAGCTTTTTCGCGATAAGCCCCCGGGGGAGTTACCGCCACTGCCCATCGATTTCGATGCGAGGGGGGAGGCCGACCTGGCGGCGCTGGGTGCCCTGTTCGACCCGGAAATTCACACCATGCGCGGCACTCTGGATTTCAACCTGTCCGCAGATGGTAACAGCGGTGCCCCGAACGCCCGCGGCAACATCAATTTACGCAATGGTTACTACGAGCACCGTCCGAGTAATACCCGGTTGCGCCAAATTATGTTCGCGGCGGAGCTTGCGCCGGATGCATGGCGTATCGTAGAGGCCAGCGCTCGCGATGCGGACCGCGGGCGCGTAAATCTGGAGGGCGCGGTGCGTTTTAACGGGTCAGAGCCCGCCACGCTGGATTTTTCGCTGGCGGCCCGCAATGCGCACTTGCTGAATATGCCGGGTGCCAAGGGGGCGATCAGTGGCGACCTGCGGTTGTCTGGTGACACAAAAGACGCGAGCTTGGCGGGCACACTCAATTTGCGGCCGCTTGCCATACAGGTGGAGCACTTTATTGGCAGCAGCGTGCCGGAAATTGACGTGATTGAGGTCGAAGTGGATGGGGCTACCGAAGAGGCGAGTGGTCCACCGCTGATGGAAAACATCGACCTGGCCATACAGGTAGTGCTGGACCAGCAGTCTTATGTACGTGGCCTGGGGCTTGATTCCGAGCTGAAGGGTAAAGTGGATATCGCCGGGACTGCGGCCAATCCCCAGGTCGCGGGTACTATCAGTATTGTGCGTGGCAAATTTGATCTGCTGGGCAAGAAGTTTGAACTGCAGGAAGGGCAGGTGCAGTTTGAAAACAATGTCGCGGCAATTTATGTAAAGGGGGTACACACCTACGCGGAGGGCGAAATTACCGCCGAGATCTCCGGGACGACCGACGATCCGAAGATTGAGTTCAGCTCAGACCCCGCAGCGGCGCAAGATGAGATCTTTGCCCAGCTGCTGTTCGGGAAATCGCTGACGGATATTTCGCCCCTTCAGGCGGTGCGCTTGGTTGGCGTGGTACGCACCCTGCAGACCGGTGGCACCGGTTTCGACCCGCTTGCCAGTACCCGCGACCTGGTGGGGCTGGATACCCTCGACTTCGAGTCTGAAGCAACCGAAAGTGGTGAGGATCAGTACTCCCTGAGCCTTGGCAAATACATAACCAGCCGTATCTACCTGGAGTTGCAGCGCAGTACCGACCCGTTGAACCCCTGGCGCGCGGAGATGCAGATTGAGTTGCGCAAGAACCTGCGCCTGGATTTCAAGTCATCGGATAACAACGAAAGTGGTGCCGGAAGTGTGGAGCTGCAGTGGAAGAAGGATTACTGAGCAGCTATATAAATTGAACACCAAAAAATGCGATGAGAGAAAACAAAATGGAATATTCAGTCGCGGTTTTAGCCGCCGGTTACTCCCATCGATTCGGTAGCGACAAGCGCCTCGCCAGTATTCACGGCGAACCCATGTTACTGCGGACATTACAAACAGCCATGGAGGCGGCCGGTGCGTTTGAGGATGCGTCGGTACAGGTGGTATTGCGCGCCCGCGATCCCGTGATAGCCAATGGCCTGAGAAAATTACCGGTTCAGGTGTTACATGCGCCCGTGTGGCCGGTTGGAATTGGCGCCAGCCTTGCGCATATCGTGGAGCAGCTGCAGCGATCCGGCGCCAACCCCAAAGCGGTACTTGTTTGCCTGGGGGATATGCCGTTTGTGGAGCCGGATACTTTCGTCCGCCTGCTGGAAGCTTCCTGCGAGGATAGTATCTGTGTGCCGGTGTGTGCAGGCACTCGCGGATACCCCATTGCCATTGGCCGTAAATACCTGTCTGCACTCGCACGCATGCGCAATACGGGGATGGAAAAGGTCTTACGTATCTTTGCCGACGGTGTTGTCGATGTGGAAGTCGCTGATCCAGCGATCAATTGCGATATCAACCGCCCGGACGACTTCCACGCAGCAATGCGGCAGGATCTGTTCGGAAAAATTTTTGCATCTCGCGATACAGTGACGGATGCGCCGCTTCCATTGCTGTCGGAATGATAAAAAACGCCTCGGTGGCGACGGCGAAGAACTCCGCGGGAGATTGGGCGCCGTAAGTATCGAGCACCGAAGGCTTATCTGAAAAGCCCTTGGAGGTTCCATCTGCCGTCAGTTCGGCTTCGCCGTGTAGGGCTTGCAGCCGCTGACGCAATTCTGCAAAAGCTTCCCGCATCACCGGTGCCCAGGTTTTTCCATCGGCGCTCTTCTCAAAAGGCGGGCGACCGTCCACATAGCCATCTTCTTCATCCAGTTTGTGAGCAAACTCGTGGATAGCCACATTGTGTCCTTGCTGCGGTTCCGTCAGTCCTCGTTGTAAATCCCCCCATGACAATACCACCGGGCCGCGGTAGTGGGCTTCGCCAGCGCGAGCGCTCATATGAGAGGACTGTATATGCCCATGATGGTGTGTTTCCTGCGCGACATAGGAGTCCGGATACACCAGAACTGTCTTCAGATCGGGGTAGCAGTTGTTGGGGCGATCCAGCAACAGCAGGCAGGCATGTGCTGCAATGGTAATGCGGATTTCCTCGGTAATTTCCTGGCCATCACAGCCGACAAACTCCTTATCCCGCAAAAACAGGCTGATGTTCTCCTTCAGTTCTTGCTGACGTGCTGCTGGAAGGTGAGGAAATAGTGCCAGGCTACTGGCAAGAAAATGTTCCTGCTGTGCCGTCAGGGGGCGTGAGCGCAGATAGCCGCGTCGCCAGCGTTGCCACATTATCGGCAGTACCCAAACCAGTACCGCAAGCACGATGACCAATAAAAAGCCGTTCACACTGTATTTCCCTGCTTGGAGGCTCTCCGGTTGGAAGATTGACCTCCGGTAAAATTCTGCGACCATGTGGGCCGCGCCAGACGTGGCGTAAATAAAACAAATGCGCTTAGGGAAATGATTGGGGCATGGATACGGGTATTCAATTCGCGGGGCAGGGGATTGCCAGGGATAGATTGTCAGGATTGGGAGTCACTGGTTCTGCGGCAGTCAACGACAGTGATCGATTCAGGATTGTCCCCCACGGTTACACCCAGGGAAGTGGTGGACTGATCTGGATTGGGGATTTTACCGAAGATTATACAGCGGGCTCTTCCGCACGTTTCTGGTTACGGGTAGAGCCCGAAGGTGCGCCAGCGGCCGTCGCCACAGAGTCCAGTTGCCGGGAAATACCCGTAGCGTTCGATCGGACAGCCGAAGGATTGCGCTACACCCGAATAAATCTCGCGTTACAGCCGGGGTTGCGCTACCAGCTATCCCTTTGGCGGTGCGGTGCACAAACTGCACTTGCCCGCGCGGAGTGTCAGGGCAGGCCTGTGGACCTCTCGCAGGGGTTCAATGTCTGGTATGGCACCTGCTTTTACCGCCCTGCAGATAATCAGGCTCTGGCAGAATCCATTACTGCACTGCCTGCGCAGTATCGCCCCCAGGTTTCGTTTCTGGGTGGAGACCAGGTATACCTGGATACGGCCTATTCCAATACCGGATTGAGTGTTGTTCCCGGCTTCAGTACTCGTAACTTCTCACCGTTGTTGCTGCGATCACGTGCGGCCATTCGCCGCAAGCTCAATCGTGTTTTTTCATCCGAGTACCGGGAAAACTGGCGCAGTGGCATGGGTGCGAAGTTACGCTCTGGGTTTCACTACTTTCTCGCCGGTGACCACGAATTCTGGAATGATTACCCAAACCCCCCCGGTTTTCTTCCGGTTCTGTGGTCACGCAAAGTGCGCGAGGTTTGGGAGCAGTGTGCCCGACGCCTCTTCGATGCCTACCAGGCGCCCGCGGGACCTACATCCAGTCAATTTAGCATTGGTGAATCACTGCGTTTTTTCGTGCTGGATACCCGCTTGCAGCGCGCACCCGGTCGTGACGGGCGATTTACCGACGAGGCGACCTTCGCGCGAGTGACCCGTTGGCTTCGGGAACTGGACTGTCCTGGCGTACTGGTTTTGCCAGCTCCGTTACTGACACCGTGGCAATTCCGCAAGAAAGAATGGCGAAATTCTCTGCGTGTCCGGCTGGGGCTCGGCGATCATTCCCTGGCGGATACCGGGCAATATCAGGAGCTGGTGCGTGCCTTGCGCGATTGTCCACAGGATGTATTGATTCTGGCAGGGGATGTGCACTTTAGCCGCTTTGCCCATTTTAATCTGGGCGGTAAACAGGTGGTGGAGGTGGTTTCTTCGCCGCTGGCCTGTCTCCCGAGCGCCGCCGCAACCCGGGAGCTGACGCCGGATATTTTTCCGGATCGCCCCACCGACGATATCCAGGCCCCTGTGCACTATTTGCGGCCCGAGGATGGCAAGCCGACTGCTCGTGAACAGGCGGCAGGTAACAACAATTTCGTGACCCTGGGATTTACGCCCGGCACTACTGAAAATGAAATCTCGGTGCAAGTAATTTGCTGGAATATCAGTCGCCGTGATGCCTTTGGTGTACCGAAGGTCGACTGGCAGGTGCCAGGCCTGGTACTCCGCAAGCGTGTGCTTGCAGATTGCGCGGACGCGAGTATGTCTGAGTCGGAGCCAGTAGCTGCGGAAGCCGGTTGATCGCCGGCTGGCAATTTCCGGGTACGAAAAATAAGACAAGAAATGAGAATCGCCATGTCGAGAACGCTGTTTATCCTCTTGGGACCGCTACTGTCGGCAGGTTTTTACCTGCTACTTTCCTCGCTGGGGATGGCGTATTTACCTGCGGTTACGGCGGCCATCACGCTGCTGACTGTGATCTGGTGGGTGACGGAAGCGCTCCCGATCCCCGCTACCTCCATAGTGCCATTCGTATTGCTGCCGCTATTCGGCGTGGCAGACCATAAACTGGTGGCATCCTCGTTCGGCAGTCATGTGATTCTTTTGCTGATGGGCGCGTTTATGTTGTCCAAGGCACTGGAGAAAAGTGGCGCCCATGAGCGATTGGCCCTGTATATGTTGCGTGTTGTGGGTATTTCCAGCGGGCGTCGACTCGTGCTGGGCTTTATGCTTGCGGCGGGGCTGCTCAGTATGTGGATCTCGAATACCGCCACCACACTGATGATGTTGCCCATCGCCCTCGCCATTCTTTCTCGTGCGGATAATCATCGCCTTACCGTCGCGCTTATCCTGGGAATCGCCTACGCGGCGAGCCTCGGCGGAGTTGGCAGTCCTCTTGGGACGCCACCGAATGTCATCTTTATGGGGATCTATGAAGAGGTCACCGGCCGTGAATTCAGCTTTGCCAGCTGGATGAAAATAGGTTTGCCGGTGGTTTTGATCACTCTCCCATTAATGGCTTTGTGGTTAACCCGCGGGATTGAACTGCACAAATCTCTGGAGACACCAAAAGTAGGGGACTGGCGCCCTGAAGAAGTGCGCACTCTTGCGGTATTTGGTGTAGCGATTCTGTTCTGGGTAACCCGCAACGAACCGCTCGGGGGCTGGAGTGAACTGTTGGGTGTGCCCGATGCGGGCGACAGTACCGTGGCGCTGGCGGCGGTGGTATTGATGTTTCTGGTACCCAACGGCAAAGGGGGCCGGCTGTTGGACTGGCAGACAGCGGAAAGTATCCCCTGGGGCATGCTGCTGCTGTTTGCCGGCGGTATTGCCATCGCCAAGGGCTTTGCTGCATCGGGACTTAGCGACATGATGGGGCAGGGGCTAACCTTCCTGACTGCCATGCCGCTGTGGTTGATGCTTGTTCTGCTGTGCCTGTCGGTGACATTCCTGACCGAAATTACCAGTAATACCGCCACGGCGACGTTGCTTATGCCAATTCTCGCGGTGGTTGCCACAAGTGCCGGCTTCGATCCGATGGTGTTGATGATCCCCGCAGCCATGTGTGCCAGTTGTGCGTTTATGTTACCGGTGGCCACCGCCCCCAATGCGATTGCCTATGGCACTGGCAAAATTCGCATCCAGGAAATGGTACGGGAAGGGGCCATGCTCAGTGTGCTGGCCTCCCTGATTATTGCCGGGGTGTGCTGGTTGATGCTGACTTAGGAAATATCGCAGACAATTAATCTTTAAGCTTGGCTTTTTCCGGGTTTTAATTCTTCATTGGGGGGAATTTCTTGCCGAATATGTGGGCTGTGGGCCGGTGGATTCAATACCTTGATCTGCTGGCGCGAATTGGGTTTCCTAGACGGCTTACCTATGTTCCTGTTAACGACCGGAAGGAGTCCCGAACGTGAAAAAAATAACTATCCTGGCGGTGGCCGGTGTACTGGCGGCCTGCGCGGGGGAATCCCCGGATGCGAGTAAAAAAGAGACGTCCATGAGTGAAGTTGAGACTGCGAGTGCGCCTTCTACCGTCGCATCTGCACTGTCCTATCCGCAGACCCGCAAGGATGACGTGGTGGATACCTATTTCGGTACTCAGGTGGTGGATCCCTACCGCTGGCTGGAAGATGACCGCAGTGAAGAGACTGAAAACTGGGTCAAGGCGCAGAACAAAGTCACCTTCGGCTACCTGGATCAGATTTCTTACCGCGATAGCCTGAAGCAGCGCCTGGAAGCGCTGTGGAACTACGAGAAAGTGGGTTCCCCATTCACTGAGGGTGACTACACCTACTTCTATCGCAACGATGGCCTGCAAAATCAGTACGTGGTGTGGCGCAAGAAGGGCGATGGCGAAGCGGAAATCTTCCTCGATCCGAATACTTTCAGTGAAGACGGAACCACGTCACTGTCGACCCTGAAATTCTCCAAAGACGGCTCCATCGCGGCGTATTCCGTATCCGAAGGCGGCAGCGACTGGCGCAAAATCTACATCATTGATGCGGAGTCCAAGAAGGTGCTCGAAGAGCCGCTGGTGGACGTGAAGTTCTCCGGTATTTCCTGGAAAGGCAACGAAGGTTTCTACTACTCCAGCTACGACAAGCCGGAAGGCAGCGAACTGTCGGCGAAAACCGACCAGCACAAGCTGTACTACCACAAACTCGGCCAGCCTCAGTCCAAGGACGCTCTGGTATTTGGTGGTAGCGAGGAAGAGAAGCGCCGCTACGTTTCCGGTTATGTCACTGAAGATGACCGCTTCCTGGTGATTTCCGGGGCGACGTCAACCTCAGGCAATGACCTGTTTATCCAGGATCTGTCCAAGGCCGATGCGCCGCTGGTGCCGGTGCTGACCGATTTCGATTCCGATACCTACGTGCTCGATAACCAGGGCAGCAAACTGTTCCTGGTCACCAACCGCGAAGCGCCCAACAAGAAGATCGTCACCGTCGATGCGGCAGATCCGGCTCCGGCAAACTGGCAGGACTTTATCGGTGAAACCGAAAACGTACTGACCGCCTCAACCGGTGGTGGTTATCTGTTCGCAGAATACATGGTGGACGCCCTGTCCAAGGTGTATCAGTACGATTACAACGGCAAGCAGGTACGTGAAATTGCCTTGCCGGGTCCCGGTAGCGCCTCTTCCCTGGGCGGCAAGTACGAAGACGAGACCCTCTACTACTCCTTCACCAACTACAAAACCCCGTCCACCATTTTCGCGTTCGACGTGAAGAAGGGGGAGTCCAGTGTGTACCGCGAGTCCGGTGCACAGTTTGACCCGGCGGGCTACGAGTCCAGGCAGGTGTTCTACACCTCCAAGGATGGCACCAAGGTGCCGATGATGATTACCCACAAGAAAGGCCTGAAGCTCGACGGCAAGAACCCGACCATCCTGTATGGCTACGGCGGTTTCAATATCAGCCTGACCCCGTCGTTCAGCATCGCTAATGCGGTGTGGCTGGAACTGGGTGGCGTCTACGCGGTGCCCAACCTGCGCGGTGGCGGTGAATACGGCAAACGCTGGCACGACGCCGGTACCAAGCTGCAGAAGCAGAATGTATTCGATGACTTTATCGCGGCGGGCGAATACCTGATTGAGCAGGGCTACACTTCCAGCGACTATCTGGCGATTCGTGGTGGCTCCAACGGCGGCCTGCTGGTTGGCGCAGTAATGACCCAGCGCCCGGACCTGGTGAAAGTGGCACTGCCTGCGGTGGGCGTGATGGACATGCTGCGTTACCACACCTTCACCGCTGGTGCCGGCTGGGCCTACGACTACGGCACTGCGGAGCAGAGTGAAGAAATGTTCCAGTACCTGAAAGGCTATTCGCCGGTACACAACGTGCAGGCCGATACCAGCTATCCTGCGACTCTGGTGACGACGGCGGATCACGATGACCGCGTTGTACCGGCACACTCGTTCAAGTTTGCCGCAGAATTGCAGAGCAAGCAGGCGGGTGCTGCGCCTACACTGATTCGGATCGAAACCAACGCAGGCCACGGTGCCGGAACCCCGGTTTCCAAGACCATCGAACAGTACGCGGATATTTTCGGCTTTACCCTGTTCAATATGGGGGTCACCGAACTGCCGGAAAGTTGATCCTGCAACCTTCTGTCATCGTTTCGGCATGAATCGGGGGCAAGATAATGGCTTGACAGGATGATATGACTGATTGGTCTATCGCTCTGTCGCGAGGTATCATTTGGAGCCAATAGATTTATGCCGAGACTTAACGCTGTGCCCAAGGCAACCGACCGGTCTTCACCCCTGCAGATTGAGCTGAGCGCCTGCCCGGCCATACTTCCTCTGTATTTCCGCGCTTTGACGGCTCGCAAAAAGGGGGCTTCGGCCGCCCAGGGGCCAGCAGTTCTGGCCAGTGTCAGCCTGCGCGGGCAGAGAGTCGATGCCGAGCGTGTGCGCGCCTATCGCGAGGTATGTGGCTTTAACGCTGGTAGCCAGCTGCCGGCCACTTATCCGTTTGTTCTGGCTATGCCACTGCATCTGAAATTACTGGTTTCCGATGCATTTCACTTCCCCATTCTCGGTCTGGTCCACCTGCGTAACCAGATAACCCAACACCGCCCTGTCGAATCCTGCGAAGCGCTGGATATTCGCTGTGATCTGCTGTCACCGGTGGCGGTCAAACGCGGTTATGAGTTCGCGCTGGTTACCCGGGTCAGTGTCGCGGGCGACCTTGTGTGGGAGTGCGAAAGCGTGATGTTGAGCCGTGCGCGTCACGGCGGTAAAGACAAGCCCCTGCAGTCCGGGTTTGCTGCCTTCCCGGGAGTCATGCCCGATATGGCGGCTGGCAGTGCAGAGGCGTGGGCTATTCCGGAGGCTGCTGGCCGCAGCTACGCGCGGGTATCCGGTGACTGGAATCCCATTCACCTGTTCGCGTCTTCGGCGCGGCTGTTTGGCTTTTCCAGTGCCATTGTGCATGGTATGTGGACCAAAGCAGCCTGCCTTGCCTCGTTGGAGAAAGGCGCGGGGCTGCCGCAGCAGTTCCGGTTGAGTGTGGAGTACAAACGCCCGGTACTTCTGCCTTCGTCCGTGCGCTTCCAGTGTGTCACCGGGGAGCTGGCAACCGGTTTCCGGGTTGCGGACGACAGCGGTAAAACCCAGTATCTGAATGGTCTGCTCGAGCCGTTGCGGTAGGGCTGGCAGAAGTGTGTCTGTGAGGCGGAACAGAAGTTTATGGCGAATAGCGACACGGATCCGCGAATGGCGTTAGCGGCAGAACTCGGCGAAGAGCTGGTCCGGCTTGGCTGGAAAGTGACCACTGCCGAGTCCTGCACTGGTGGCGCCATTGCCGCAGCGATAACTTCCGTTGCCGGTTCGTCGGTCTGGTTTGATGGCGCAGTTGTATCCTATGCAGACCGAATCAAGCGCAGCTTTCTCGGCGTCGATCAGCGAGACCTTGATACCGCCGGCGCGGTCAGCGAGCCGGTGGTTCGGCAGATGGCGGTGGGGGCACTCAATCGCCTGGATGCCAATCTGGCCGTGGCGGTGAGCGGTATCGCTGGTCCGGATGGCGGCAGTGAAGATAAGCCGGTAGGTACTGTGTGGATTGCCTGGGCACACGGGGAGGGGCAGGAACCTCTGTCCGTCGAGGCCCGGCAAATGCACTTCACCGGCAACCGCGCTGCCATTCAGTTGCAAACCGTAGACGAAGCCCTGCAGGGCTTGCTGGCCATTACCCGCAGTCACCCAGCCTGACCCTCATTCCCGTTTGTCCGGTACTGCTGTGCCAGGTTTTCTATCCTGGCCCGTCGAATACCCGCCATTCCCGATTACTGGTTGCTTATACAGTAATTTTTCTCTAAGCTCCCTTTCCATAGCAGTCATTACTCACCAAATTTCAGGTACATATGGGAAAGGTCATGGATTCCAACAAAGACAAGGCTTTACAGGCAGCGCTCTCTCAGATCGAGCGCCAGTTCGGCAAGGGCACCGTCATGCGTATGGGAGACAAGGAGCGGCAACGCATCCCGGCGATCTCCACCGGCTCTCTTGGTCTGGACGTGGCACTGGGTATTGGCGGCCTGCCGCGCGGTCGTATTGTCGAGATCTACGGTCCTGAATCCTCTGGTAAAACGACCCTGACCCTGCAGGTGATCGCCGAAGCCCAGCGCAAAGGTGGCACCTGTGCCTTCGTGGATGCGGAGCACGCACTGGACCCGATCTACGCCGAGAAGCTGGGCGTGAACGTAGACGAGCTGATCGTTTCCCAGCCGGATACCGGTGAGCAGGCCCTGGAAGTGGCGGATATGCTGGTGCGCTCCGGTGCCGTAGATGTACTGGTGGTCGACTCCGTAGCGGCGCTGACGCCGCGCGCGGAAATTGAAGGCGAAATGGGCGATTCCCACGTAGGCCTGCAGGCCCGCCTGATGTCCCAGGCCCTGCGCAAGCTGACCGGTAACATCAAAAACACCAACACCCTGTGCGTGTTCATCAACCAGATTCGTATGAAGATCGGTGTGATGTTCGGCTCCCCGGAAACCACCACCGGCGGTAACGCGCTCAAGTTCTACTCTTCTGTGCGCCTCGACATCCGTCGTATCGGTTCCGTGAAGGAAGGCGATGAGGTGGTGGGTAACGAGACCCGGGTCAAGGTCGTGAAGAACAAGGTGGCACCGCCGTTCAAGCAGACCGAGTTCCAGATCATGTACGGGCAGGGCATCAACCTGTTGGGCGAGATTATCGATTACGGCGTGAAAATGGGCCTGGTCGACAAGGCCGGCGCCTGGTACAGCTACAAGGGTGACAAGATCGGCCAGGGCAAGGCCAATGCGGTGAAGTTCCTCAAAGAGAACGAAGATATCCGCAACGAGATCGAATCCGGGCTGCGCGCCCAGTTGCTCGGTGACGTGACTCCGGCTCCGGCCGAAGAAGTGGAAGCTGCGGAAGACTGATCTTGTCTTTCTTTCGCAATCCCAATGGCGACGGGGGCAGTGCAGACTGCGACTTCCCGTCGCCAGACTTCTCCTCAGGCCCCTCTTCAGACGCCTCGCTCTCATCGCCTGCCCCTCAGCCCCATAAAACACCTGCCGATGCTTTCCAGGCGCTGTTCAATCACGCGCTGGATCTACTTGCCCGCCGCGAGCACTCCTGCGAAGAGCTGCGCCAGAAGCTCGCGCGAAAGCACCCCGATGCAGATTTTGACGGCGTGCTGCAGCGGCTGCAGGAGCTGAACTACCAGTGTGACCGGCGTTTTGCCGAGACCTTCTGCCGCTCCCGGGTAAACCGTGGGCAGGGGCCGCTGCGAATCCGGCAGGAATTGCAGATCCGTGGAATTCGCGGGGTGCTGGCCCTGGAGGCGATGGACAAGCTGCAGGAGGAAATGGACTGGTTCGAGCTTGCCCTGGAGCAATTGCAGCGCAAGTTTCGCCGCCCCGTCGACGACTCGCTGCCGCGGGAGCAATTGTTGAAGGAGCGCGCGCGGCGCCAGCGGTATCTGGCCTACCGCGGTTTCTATGGCGATGCGATCCAGTACGCCATTGAAGAGCTGAACCGGCCGCAAGACTGAGTCGACTTGTCGCGTCGTATATACTGGCACTAGTTCAGCCGGAGTCCACTAGGCCTAGTGGGGCTGTTGTTTTGTGAATAACCATCCATAAACAGAACGACCCCGGATCTGGCGCGCTTTCATGATTCTCTCCATCGACCAGGGTACTACCGGTACCACCGCCTTTATCTTCGATACCAATGGCAAGCTGCGCGGCCGCAGTTATTCGGAATTTTCCCAGTATTACCCCGAGCCCGGTTGGGTACAGCACGATGCCAGTGAGATCTGGCAGGTGACCCTGAAGGTGTGCGCGGCGGCGATGCAGCGGGCGGGCATTGAGGCGTCCGAGCTGAGTGCGCTGGGGATTACCAATCAGCGCGAGACTACAGTGCTGTGGGATCGAGCGACCGGCGAGCCAGTGCATCCCGCCATCGTTTGGCAGTGCCGGCGCTCGGCCGGAATCTGCAATGAATTGCGCAGGGCAGGGGCCGAGCCCATGGTGCGCGCCAAAACCGGTCTGTTGCTGGATGCCTATTTCTCCGCCAGCAAGCTGCGCTGGATCTTTCGCGAGTCGCCGGAGCTACATCGCCGAGCCGAGGCCGGGGATCTCTGTTTCGGCACCATCGACAGTTGGCTGATCTGGTGCTTCACCGGTGGACGCCAGCACCTCACTGATCATACCAACGCCAGCCGAACCCTGCTGTACGACCTGGATCGCCACCAGTGGGACAGCGAGTTACTGGAACTGTTCGATTGCCCCGCTTCCATACTGCCGGAAATCCGCCCGTCCGCCGGTGACTTTGGCACTACCGATCCCACCGCTTTCTTCGGTGCCCGGGTGCCCATCGCTGGGGTCGCGGGCGATCAGCAGGCGGCGCTATACGGGCAGGGCTGTTTTGCGCCGGGTAGTATGAAAAATACCTACGGCACCGGCTGTTTTATGTTGGCCAGTGCCGGCAAGCGCCGCCCGCTGGTGCCGGATGGCATGCTCACCACCATTGCCTGTGGTGCAGACGGTCAGCCGCAATTTGCGATTGAAGGGTCGGTATTCAATGCCGGTGCGGCGGTACAGTGGTTGCGGGATGACCTGGGGGTTATTCAGCAGGCGGCAGATTCTGAGCAGCTGGCCCAGTCCATCCCGCACACCCGAGGTGTGTATATGGTGCCCGCCTTCAGCGGTTTGGGGGCGCCACACTGGGATGCCGATGCCCGCGGTGCCATGTTCGGTCTCACCCGGGGTGCAGGGCGGGCAGAGATTGTCCGCGCCACGCTCGAAGCCATTGCCTTTCAGAGTCACGAGTTGGCAGAGCTGATGGCCCAGGCCCTGGGGGTCGAGTTGCAGTGCCTGCGAGTGGATGGCGGCGCCAGCGCGAATAATTTCCTGATGCAGTTCCAGGCGGATATTTCCAATCTGCGTGTGGAGCGGCCCCGGCAGATAGAATCGACCGCCGTTGGCGCCGCCTTGCTCGCGGGTGTCGGTGCCGGCCTGTGGGAGAGCGATGCGCTTCCCGAGTGCCTGCAGGACATCGAGCAGGACTTTCTGCCACAGATGTCCGCCCAGACTCGCCAGTCTCATCTCGATGGCTGGCGCAAGGCGGTATCCGCCTGCCGCAGCTTCTAGCTATCCCGTTGCCAGGCGCCTAGGGAAACTCTGATCAAGTCCGTAATGCCTCAGCGTGACCTGAAGGCAGTAGCTGTTAGGCGCAGCTCGCAGTGAATGGCTGGCCCTTTACAAGAGCTGCAACGCAGCAGATGCTGTCTTCAGGTCGCGCCCTACGGGGCTTTCAGAGCGATTCATACTCTGCGTTGTGACTTCTTGAAAGGTCTAGACATTCCTGCGAAGCCACGCCTTGATTGTGAATCGCTCTGAAAGCCTGAGGCATCACGGACTTGATCAGAGGTTCCCTAGCCCTTCCTGCCCGCGGTCAAACCAGTGGCCGCGGAATTCTCCCGTCATTCGTGAAAAGCCCGAAAAAGCGTTGTACCATACGCGGTCATTTTTGCCCGCCAAGCCCCGGGGCATCCCGTTTTCAGGGCGGCGGGCGTCATCTGAGTGAAACACCGAGATCGACATGGACAAGAAATTACTGAGTTTACTGGTCTGCCCAGTCAGCAAGGCCCCTCTCGAGTATCACGAAGAGGCGCAGGAGCTGGTGTGTAAGGCCAGCGGTTTGGCGTATCCGGTACGCGACGGCATCCCGGTGATGCTGGAGTCTGAAGCGCGCCAGCTGACCGTGGACGAAAAGCTGGACAAGTAATCGTTAGCGGTATTTGTGGGCATTGGGGAAAGGCATGGAAGAAGTCAGTGTATTCAGCCGCATTATTGCCGGGGAAATTCCTGCCCCGCGGTTGTATGAAGACGATCACTGTATCGTCATCAAGGATCGTGCTCCCCAGGCGCCCACCCACCTGCTGATTATTCCCCGCAAGCCACTGGTTAGCGTGGCGGATGCCCGCGAAGAAGATGTGCCGCTGCTCGGCCATTTGATGTGGGTGGCTTCAAAAATGGCGGCGCGTCTCCAACTGGAAGACGGCTTCCGCCTGGTGATCAACAATGGCCGCGGAGCTGGCCAGACGGTGTTTCACCTGCACATACATTTGCTGGCGCAGCGCGAGCTGCCAGAAGCGGGCCTTGTTGAAGACCTGCAAGACTGAAACGTTGGCCTGGGGATACCCGGGGCCGACAGGAATTTACCGACGATGTGGACACAGCCCGAATGAAGAGCGCACAGATACGCGAAGCATTTCTCAACTATTTCGCCGAGCAGGAGCACACTCGTGTTCCATCCAGCTCCCTGGTGCCGGGCAATGACCCGACGCTGCTGTTTACCAATGCCGGTATGGTGCAGTTCAAGGATACCTTCCTCGGCCAGGAGTCCCGGCCCTATGTTCGCGCCGCCAGCTCTCAGCGCTGCGTGCGGGCCGGCGGTAAGCACAACGACCTGGAAAACGTCGGTTACACCGCCCGTCACCACACTTTTTTCGAAATGCTGGGTAACTTCAGCTTCGGCGATTACTTCAAACGCGAAGCCATCCAGTTTGCCTGGCAGTTTCTGACCAAAGAGTTGAACCTGCCGGAAGAGCGCCTGTGGGTAACCGTTCACATCAGTGATGACGAGGCCGCCGATATCTGGCTGAAAGAAGTGGGCGTTAGTGCCGACCGCTTCTCCCGTCTGGATGAAGACAACTTCTGGCAGATGGGCGATACCGGCCCCTGCGGTCCCAGCTCCGAGATTTTCTATGATCACGGCGCCGACGTGCCCGGCGGTCCTCCCGGCTCCGAAAACGACGATCTCGATCGCTATATCGAAATCTGGAACCTCGTATTCATGCAGTTCGAGCGTTCCGCCGATGGCGAGCTGCACCCGCTGCCCAAGCCGTCTGTGGATACCGGTATGGGGCTGGAGCGTATCGCTGCGGTTATGCAGGGTGTGCACTCCAATTATGAAATCGACCTGTTCCAGGCGCTGCTCAATGCCGCCGGGGAAGTCGTTGGTTGTGGCGATACCGAAGAGAAGTCTCTGCGGGTAATTGCGGACCATATCCGCTCCTGTTCTTTCCTGATCGCCGACGGTGTCATGCCGTCCAATGAGGGCCGCGGATTCGTGCTGCGCCGCATTATTCGTCGCGCGGTTCGCCACGGGCACAAGCTTGGGCACAAGGATATTTTCTTCTACAAGCTGGTAGCCGCTCTGGTCGCGGAGATGGGCGAAGCCTATCCGGAGCTGAAAGAGAAGCAGGCGCTGATCGAAAAGGCGCTGCGCAAAGAAGAAGAGCAGTTTGCGAAGACCCTGGATAAAGGTCTTGCATTGCTGGATGAGGCGCTGGCGTCACTCGATGGCTCCGAAGTGCCCGGTGAGCTGGTCTTTACCCTGCACGATACTTACGGCTTCCCCACGGATCTTACCCAGGATATCGCCCGCGAACGCGGCTTGACCCTGGATATGGCTGGTTACGAAAAAGCCATGAACGCCCAGCGCGAACGCGCCCGTGCGGCGGGCAAATTCAAGCAGGATTACACCGACAATCTGGATCTTGAAGGCGCTACCGAGTTTCTCGGTTATGACCGCGTTAGCGAACAGGGCAAGGTGGTTGCCATCATTAAAGATGGCGAGCTGGTCGACAGCATTGAAGAGGGCGAGTCTGCAGATATCGTCCTGGACCGCACACCTTTCTATGCCGAATCCGGCGGTCAGGTTGGCGACAGCGGATATCTGCAGTCCGATTCCGGCCGTTTTGAAGTGGGCGACTGTATCAAGCACGGCGCGCACCATCTGCACCAGGGCAAACTGCTGTCCGGCAATCTGGCGGTTGGTGATCAGGTTGCTGCGGAAGTTGCCGGTGATGTGCGTCAGTCCACCGCGCTCAACCACTCAGCCACGCACCTGCTGCACGCGGCACTGCGCAAAGTTCTCGGCGATCACGTCACCCAGAAAGGCTCCCTGGTGGATTCCGAGCGCCTGCGCTTCGACTTCTCCCACCCGGAAGCGGTTACCAGTAAGCAGTTGCGTGCGATCGAAGCGCTGGTAAATAGTCAGATCCGCGCGAACACCGCGGTGGAGACCGAAGAAACCGATATTGAAACCGCCAAGGCCAAAGGTGCCATGGCGCTGTTCGGTGAGAAGTACGGGGATTCCGTACGTGTTCTGACCATGGGTGAGCGCAACGATAGCGGAGCATTCTCCGTGGAGCTGTGTGGCGGTACCCACGTAGAGCGCACTGGTGATATCGGGCTGCTACGTATTGTGGCGGAAAGTGGTATTGCCTCGGGCCAGCGTCGAATCGAAGCTGTAACCGGTGCCCACGCTCTGGCCTTGTTTGATCAGGCCCAGCAGCGTCTGGATCACACGGCGGCACTGCTCAAGGCGCGTCCGGAAAATCTGGCGGAGAAGGTGGAGCAGTTACTCGCCAATAACCGCAAGCTGGAAAAAGACCTGGCCACCCTGAAGACCCGGCTTGCCAGTGGTGCTGGTGGAGACCTCTCCAGTCAGGCTGTGGAGGTGGCTGGTATCAAGTTGCTCGCCGCATCGATTGATGGCGCGGACGCCAAATCCCTGCGTGACCTGGCTGACCAGATGAAAAACAAACTGGGTAGCGGTGCAGTGTTGTTGGCGGCGCCAGGCGACGACAAGGTAGCGCTGGTTGCCGCGGTTACCAAGGATCTCACTGGTCGACTGGCAGCGGGTGACCTGATGCGGTATGCCGCCGGTGAGCTCGGAGGGAAGGGCGGCGGTCGCCCGGATATGGCGCAGGGTGGTGGCACCGACGTGGCGGCGTTGCCAGCGCTGCTCAAAGCCATTCCCCAGTGGGTGGAAAGCAATATCAAGTGAAACCAGGCGCCGAATATTTCGGCGCCGGGCAATCAGATGAAGTTTATTGGCTACAACTCGCAATTTTTCAGTTGATTTGCCCGAAGATTGGTGATTTAGTGCGCGGCTCCTGCGGATCTGGTACCGCGCACTCAGGTAGATAGTCAGGTAGTAAGGAAACACTAGAGCGATGAGTTTGTTCGTGCAGAAATACGGCGGCACTTCGGTAGGCTCCATCGAGCGTATTGAGGCTGTGGCCGACAAAGTGGCGGGCTTCAAGGCCCAGGGCCACGATATGGTCGTCGTGCTGTCCGCCATGAGCGGAGAAACCAACCGTCTTATCGGCCTGGCGAGCCAGATCCAGGAAAACCCGGACCCCCGGGAGATGGATGTACTGGTTTCCACCGGCGAACAGGTCACCATTGCACTGCTGAGCATGGCGCTGAAAAAGCGCGGGTACGATGCCTGTTCTTACACCGGTGGTCAGGTCAAGATTCTCACGGATAACGCACATACCAAGGCCCGTATTCAGCGCATCGACGTGGAGCGCATGCGACGGGATCTGGACTCTGGGAAAGTGGTCGTTGTTGCGGGCTTCCAGGGGGTCGACGACGAAGGCAATATCACAACCCTCGGTCGCGGTGGTTCCGATACCACCGGTGTTGCCCTTGCCGCTGCCCTCGATGCCACCGAGTGCCAGATTTACACCGATGTTGATGGTGTTTACACCACTGACCCACGAGTTGTAGACAGTGCTCGCCGTCTCGACCGCATTACCTTCGAGGAAATGCTGGAAATGGCGAGCCTGGGTTCGAAGGTATTGCAGATCCGCGCGGTTGAATTTGCGGGTAAATACAAAGTCCCCCTGCGTGTCCTTTCCACATTTGAGGACGGCAACGGCACACTGATTAGTCTGGATGAGGAAGAGAGCGATATGGAACAGCCTGTAGTCTCCGGCATAGCGTTCAACCGCGATGAGGCAAAACTGACAATCCGCGGTGTGCCAGATACCCCCGGGGTGGCTTGCCGCATCCTGGCGCCGGTGGGTGCTGAAAATATCGAAGTCGATGTGATTGTGCAGAATATCAGCGCGATCGACGGCACCACCGATTTCACCTTTACCGTACACCGCAATGACCTGGGCAAAGCCCGCAAGGTTCTGGAGCGGGTGGCGGGTGAGCTTGGTGCTCGAGAGGTGGTGTCTGACGACAAGATTGCCAAGGTGTCCATTGTCGGTGTTGGTATGCGTTCGCATGCCAATGTTGCCTCGCGCATGTTTGAGGCGCTGGGTGAAGACAACATCAACATCCAAATGATTACCACGTCCGAAATCAAGATTTCGGTCATCATCGATGAGCGCTACCTTGAGCTCGCAGTGCGTGCGCTCCACAGCGCATTTGAACTCTCGGAACCCAAGGCCTCTGCGTAACTATAACCAGAGTGATGGATACCGCCGGCGACCATAGCAATTCGGTTGTTTGGCGCACGGTACGACGTGTTGAGATTTTCTGCGTCTGGGCAATACTGAATAAAGTGACGGACAAGATTCTCGGTTTGCAGCAATCTCGGGTTATTATGGCCCAAGGTGCGGGCCAGGGATAACCGGTCGTACCAAATCACAGGATGATCAAGGAGAAGTAGGTAATGTTAATTTTAACCCGCCGTATCGGTGAAACACTGATGGTTGGTGACAATGTGACGGTTACCGTATTGGGTGTGAAAGGCAACCAGGTACGTATCGGAGTCAATGCGCCGAAAGAAGTAGCGGTTCACCGTGAAGAGATCTATCAGCGCATTCAGCGTGAAAAGCAGTCCTCCAGTGAGGGCAGTGCCGACTGAGAAGTGTCTTGAATGACAGTTTTCGTCGATGAGAAAGAGGCCGCAGAGCGGCCTTTTTTGTGCCTGTATGATTTGTGAACGCCGGTGAAGAAATCCCAAAAAGTTATTGATTCCCCATTGATTTTTGCTTCGCCGTTGGTATGATGCCGCTCACTTTCAGCAGCCAAGATCAATTGTTCGAAGTTGCTGTGGCCCTGCTAAAGCAGTGCGGAAAGTTATACGGTGAGGTGGCCGAGTGGCTGAAGGCGCGCCCCTGCTAAGGGCGTATGGGGTTAAACTCATCGAGGGTTCGAATCCCTCCCTCACCGCCATACAAAAAAGGCTCCATGCGAAAGCATGGGGCCTTTTTTGTATGGCGGTGAGGGGGGTGAGAGCCCTCGCGGGTTCGATCAACTCGCGCAAGCGAGTTGAGACCGAGGCGCAGCCGAGCCCGTAGGGTTGAAACGCGCCTAAGCGTGTTTCAAGTCCATCCCGACCGGATGGGAGCCTCCTGATCTTAGGTGTGT